>NZ_RKME01000055.1 GCF_003797825.1 Gordonia sp. OPL2 | reverse complement strand
CCCAGCAGCCGCACCCTCGACAAACCCCCGCTCCCCCTCCGACAGCAAGTCGACCGACGCCGCCGGCCGCCCAGCATCTCCGACGACGACCTCGACCGCGGCTCGCATTCGTTCACCGATCAACCGAACCGTGCTCTCGTCGAACAGATCCCGCGCGTACGTCAGCCGCAGCCGCCACGCACCGTCGTCCTCGACCGCGACGACATGCAGGTCGAACTCACTGCGCTCATCGGCGAGCGCGGTGCCGGGTTCGACCATGGCCGCCGGGATCGACCCGTCCGCAGCGTCCATCGAGAATGCGATCTGCACCAGCGGGTGTCGCCCGGGCTCCCGGGGCGGGTCGACCATCGAGACCACGTCGTCGAACGCGATGAGCCCGTGGTCGATCGCGGCCAGGTCCCCGTCGCGCACAGATTCGAGCAGTCCGCCGACGGTGAGTTCGGGTGTGAATTGAGTTCGCAGCACGACGGTCGAGATCAGCATGCCGACGGTGCGCGCGCTGTCAGCATCGCGGCGCAGCGAGACCGGGGTGGCCACGGCGACGTCGTCTGTTCCGCTCTGAATGGCGAGCGCCAGTGCGACTCCCGCGTGCAGGATGTGGAATGCGCTCGCATGGGCAGTGTGTGCCGTCGACGCGATCTGCCCCGACACCACGTCACCGATCTCGATGTCCATCGTGGTGGTGCGGAGTTCACGCTCGGCGGGACGGTGCGGCACGAGGTCCAGGCGCCCGCTGTAGCCGTCGAGGGTCTGCGTCCAGAAGTCGATCTGCTCCTGCGACGACCGCTCCTGCTCATGAGTCATGCGCTCGGCCACGACATCGAATCCGACGCCAGGCTCCTCCAACACAGAACTGTCGAGCAGCGCAACGAGTTCGTCACCGACGATCACCGCCGACTCCCCGTCGAACAGGATGTGATGCGCGACGATCACGATCGCCGTCGGAGCGCCGCCGGACTCGATCGCCCATGCCCGTATCGGTGGTCCCGCCTCCAGGTCGAACGGCTCCGAGAACATCTCGAGCGCATCGTCAGCGGCGAAGTCGTCCGAGGTGACGACGGCGAGCTCGGGTCTCCAGTCATCGAGCACTCGCTGTCGTGGGCCGTCGGCTGCCGCGACGAACATCGTCCGCAGCGCCGGATGCCGGCCGACGACAACGTCCACAGCATCCCGCACCTGACCCCGGGACGTCCCCGCCGGTACCGGCACGATCACCGGCACCGCATAGATCGGCACGTCACCCAGCAGCTGGGCAGTCACCCACATGCGGCGTTGCGTCGGTGCGAGCGGCAGTTCGCGTGGTGCGTCTGCCCCTTCGTGACGCTCGCAAGCTCGCTCCTCAGGGACCAGAGCTGGACCACCCCCACCGGTCCCTGAGGAGCCCGCGACGAAGGAGCGAGCGTCACCACCGGCCCCTGAGGAGCCCGCGACGAAGGAGCGAGCGTCACGAAGGGGCCCCACCGCCCGCGCCAACTCCATCGGCGTCGGGTTCTCGAACAGCATCCGCGTCGGAACCCGCACGCCGAGTTCGCGTCCCAGCGCCGACACCACGCGCGTCGCCGACAACGACGTCCCGCCGATGGTGAAGAAATCGTCCGCCTCGCCGACGACGCCGTCGGGCACGCCGAGCACATCGGCCATGATCGCCACGACATCAGCGGTCAATGCCCCACCCTCAGCCGCCTCGACCTCGACGACCGCCGACCGCTGCTCGACGACCACCTCTCCGCCTCGCGCCGCAACACTCGGGAACCACCCGTCCACATCCCGCCCGACCGCAGCGAAGACCGTCACGAAGTCATCGAGCAGCCCCTGTGCCACCACAACCGGGACGAATCCTGAATGCACCACGGTCACCGCGATGCCGTCACCGTCGTCGGCGAGAACCACCTCGATGTCGAACTTGGCGTCGACGGTGGCGAGCGCATCGACGATGGACGCGCGCCACGACTCATCCGCGGCACCCGTCATCATGTCGGGTGAGATCGTCGGCAGGACATCCTCATTCACGAGAAGCACCGAGATCAACGGGTCGTAGCCGTCGTGTGCGTGTGGTCGGACGGCACGCGCGACAGCGTCGTAGGGCACCTCGGCATGCTCGGCCGCGATCAACGCGATGTCACGCGCCTGTTCGATCGTCGCTCGCATTGTCTCCCCGGCATCGAGCCGGGTCCGCAGCGCGACGGTGTTGACGAACATGCCGACAACCGACTCCCACTCGGGCGCCGTCCGCCCGTGAACCGGGACGCCGACAACGGCATCCCAACGGCCCGTCCACTGGCCGAGCACATTCGCAAGCGCAGCATGCGCGACGTGGAACACCGTCGCCGACAACCTATCTGCCGTGACACGGACGGCGTCGGCCGTCGCGCGGTCCACCCGCGACGACACGCGCCCCGGTGCGGCTTCGACGGTTCGACGCCCCGGGATGCTCACCGGGTCGCCGGCCCCCTCGAGAGTGGACTTCCAGTGAGCGAGTTCGCGGGTGTAGCGACTGCTCGGGTCGTCGGGTCCGCCCAGGCGACGCATCTGCCACTGGGTGAAGTCGGCGTACGTCAACGATCCCGCCGACAACCCGCGTCCGTCGAAGGCCCGCAGCAGGTCGTCCAGCAGAATCCGCATCGACCAGCCGTCGATCGCGATGTGGTGCAGCGACGCAACGAAATACCGTTCGTCGGCGGAATCATCACTGATCACCGCGGCACGGAACCCCGGCTCGTGCTGCAAATCGAATGGTGCAGAGAGGAACTCGTCGACAGCCGCCCGCGCAGCACCAGAATCGACGACGCGACGCCCCAGCACCGGACCCTCCCGCCCGACGATGACCTGCGCCGGCCCGGCAGGACCATCCGGAAAGACGGTCCGCAGCACGGCATGCTTGTCGACGACGGCGCCGACAGCAGTGTCGAGCCGCTCGACGTCGATCTCGCCGTCGATCCGGATCACGACGGGCACATGGTACGCCGTCGACGTCGGGTCGTAGTGGTTGTGAATCCACATGCGGCGCTGCGGATGTGCCAGTGGCAGATGATCGGGGATCGGCAACTTCTCCGGCGCAACCGTTCCGCCGGACGTCAGCTCGTTGACGCTCGCGGCGATGGCCCGCACAGTCCGCGCCTCGAACAGCAGTCGCACCGGCACGTCGGTACCCATCGCCGACGACAACCGCGCGGTGACTCGCGTCGCCGACAGCGACGTTCCGCCGAGTTCGAAGAAGTCCGCATCTGCGCCCACCCCGGCAACGGGGATCTCCAGCACCTCGGCGAACACGCCGGCGACCGTCTCCTCGGCTAGGCCGGCGAGCGGTACGCCGGCCGCGTCATCGGAGACCGCCTCGGGCGCGGCGAGCTGCGCGACATCAACCTTGCCGTTCCGTCCCAGCGGCAACGCCTCCACCGGCACGATCGCCGACGGGATGATGCTGCGTGGCAACACATGCGACAGCTGCTCGCGCACAGCGTCGGGACCGATCGTCACTCCAGGCTCGCCGACGACCCACGACACCAGCACCTTCTCCCCGCCTGCCGTGGCGCGGACAGCCGTGACCGACGTCGCGACATCGGGCAGGCGGGACAGGGCCGCGTCGATCTCCGCCGGCTCCAGCCGGATGCCGCGGATCTTCACCTGATCGTCGGTGCGGCCGTGGATGACCAGGGTGCCGTCGGGGCGACGATGCACGAGATCGCCGGTCCGGTACATGCGGGCCCCGGTGCCCGTCGGATCCGCCACGAACGCCGACGACGTCGTCACCGGGTCGTCGAGATAGCCCTGCGCCAAGCAATGTCCGGCGAGGTACAGCTCGCCGACGGTGTGGGCGGGCACGGGCCGCAGCGTGGCGTCGAGCACATGCGCTGTCACCCCGTCGAGCGGCATGCCGATCGGCACGGCGCCGTCGACCGCCCTGATGAACCGCGCGCTGCTCACCGCCACAGTCGCCTCGGTGGGTCCGTACTCGTTGCTCATCGACCGCGCGCCCGTCCACTCGCGGACGAGTCCGGCGCCGAGCGGTTCGCCGCCGACCGCGATGTGCCGAACTTCGGGCAGCTCATCGGATTCCAGTGTCGCCAGCACCGACGGAGTGGTCAGCATCGTGGTCACGCGGTTCTCGCGCACCGTGTCGCGCAGTTCGTCGCCTGCGATTACGTCGGGCGGGCAGCAGACGATGGTGGCGCCGACGATACGTGCGGGCACCACACCCATCAGCTGGGCGTCGAATCCGACTGCGTACGTGTGGAGTAGGCGGTCATCGGTTCTCAGGTGCAGCCGTTCGACGGTCTCGCGCGCCCAGCCGGTGAGACCCCGGTGGGTGACGACGACTCCCTTCGGCGTGCCGGTCGTCCCGGAGGTGAAGGTGATGTAGGCGGGGTCGGCGGGGCGCAACGGCCGGATGCGCTCGGCGACATCGAACGGGGTCGACGCCGCGGGCGCGATCTCGTCGATGCAGAGCACCGGGATCTCGTGATTCGTCTGCGGTGGCGTGGCACCGGCCAGCGTGAGGATAGCCGACGGGCGGCTGCGCGTGATGATGCCGCGTCGACGTTCGTCCGGATCGGCGGGATCGACGTTGACGAACGCCGCACCTGTGCGGGCGACCGCGACTGTGGCGATCACATTCCACATGGAACGCGGGAGATGCTGGACCACAACGTCGCCCGGTCCGACACCGCGCGCGACGAGCGCTCGGGCGATGGCGGTCGAATAGTGATCCAAGTGCGCGTTCGTCAGTTCGGGACCGGTCGCGGCGGGATGATGCCGACGGTCGACGACGGCCACCGCGTCGGTGCGCGACAGCCCGATGGTCAGGAGGTCGCTCAGCGTCTCGATCGGCGGCGCCGGCAACGGCGGTGGTGTCGGGCGCGTCAGCAGGTCACGGGTCGGGCGGTCGGCCGCGGCCACCGCAGCGGTCAGCGTGTCGATGACCAGGCGGCACAACGCGTCCAACCGCGCACGGTCGGCCACCCGAGCCGTGCACGCCATCGCCAGATGCACCTGCCCATCGACCCGGTACATCGACACGTCGATCCCGAACAGCGGCACGTCCCCGGCCGCCGGTCGAGTAGCCCGCGGGCCGCCCCCCACCGCTGGTCGAGTAGCCAGCGAGCCGCCAGGCGAGCCGGCGTATCGAGACCACCCCCCGACCCCTGAGGAGCGAGCTTGCGAGCGTCTCGAAGGGTCCCCCAGCTCCACCAAACCGTCCGGCACCATCCCGAACGACACCTCGAACAGCGGCGTCCCCGCCCCGGCGCGACCCGGGTCGGCGATCTCAGCAATCTCCGTCAGCGGTAGATCCGCATGCGCGAACGCACCGAGGTCCACGTCCGTGACCCGCGCGAGCAGTTCCCCGAACGGCAGGTCGAGGTCGATCGATGTGTGCAACGGCACCGCCCGCGCGAACAGCCCCGGAACCGTCGCCAATCGTGCGTCCAGCCGCCCCGACACCGCGGTGCCGATGGTGATCGCCGACGTATCTGCCTGTCGCGCAAGCACTGCGGCCAGCGCTGTGTGCGCGACGATGAAGGCCGTGGTCCGCCGCTCGACGGCGAGCGCGTCGAGTGACGCCGTGGCCGATGCGCTGAGGAATCGGTGCGCTTGGTGCACCACAGCGTGTCCGTCAGCCGCGTCGGCGACGCCGCGCAGGTTCACCTCGGGGAGGTTCAACGGCTGCACCGGCTCGGCGAACGCCGACGACCAGTGCGCACGCAACTCCTCACGACGATCGCTCAGCGCCTCGTGCCGCCACAACGTGTACTGCCGATAGTCGACGCCGGCCGATTCCGCACCTGCCCCGGCGAGCTCCGCCGCCAGCTCGTCCCACAGGATCGCGAACGATTCGCCGTCGACAGCGATGTGATGAACGACGACGAGAAGCCATGTCGCACCCTCGTCCTCGACGACACGTATCCGCCACGGCAGTGACGACGACACGTCGATCGGGGTGCGCAGCGCCGAGGCCGCAGCATCGACTCCGCCCGACAGATCGACGTCTCCGTCGAGCTCGTCGGCAATGTGTCGTGCGAGTTCCGTATCGCCCCAACGATGTTGATGTGGCGTGCCGTCGATGATCGGGAAGGTGGTGCGCAGCGCGTCGTGGCGCGCGATGACAGTCGCGATCACCGCCCTGGTCGCCTCGACGGTGGCCGGCACCGGTACCGCCGCGTGCATCAGGTAGCCGACGAAGTCGGGCTCGGTCCGCCACCGCAGCCACACATCCATCTGTTCCGGCGTGAGTGGCAGGTTGGCCGGCTCGTCGCGGCGCTGACCCAATGACGGGACTGTTTCGGCGACAACCGGTTCGGCGATCAGTCGCGCAAGACTTTCTACGGTCAAGTGCTCGAAGATGTCGGCGACGGTGACTGGATGCCCCTCGGCGGCGAGTCCTGCCGCCAGACGCGCCGCTGACAGCGACGTACCGCCCGCAGCGAAGAAATTCGTGTCCGGGAGGATCGAGGTCGCGTCGTCGAGCCCGATGACCGCACGCATCACGGCGGCGACGGTGTCCTCGTCCGCGGTCAGCGGCCGTGCGGCATCCGAAGGATCATCCAACTGTGCAAGCAGTGTGTCCTTGTCGAGCTTGCCCGTTCGGGTCGTCGGCCAGCCTTCGACGATGCTGATGCGCGCCGGAACCGCGTGCGCCGGCAGTCGGGTGGAGCAGGCCCCGTACAGCGCCGACTCGGAGAGTGCGCGGAGGGCATCGCGGTCGGCGAGCCCGTCCTCGGTGACAAAGGCGACGAGTCGCTCATCGCCCGGTGTGCGTCCAGGCGCGACGAGTACCCGAACATCGCCGACTCCCGGCACGAACCGCAGCGCCGCCGCGATCTCGCCGAGTTCGATGCGATGCCCGCGCACCTGCACCTGGTCGTCGTCGCGACCCAGGTATGCCAGTCGGCCGGACGCGACCTCGCGCACGCGATCGCCGGTGCGGTACATACGGGTCCCCGTGCCCTGCGGATCGGCGACGAAGCGTCCGGCGGTCAGTGCCGGCGCGTTCAGATAGCCGAGCGATACCTGCTCGCCCGCGACGTACAGATCGCCCACCGCACCCGCCGGCACCGGCCGCAGTCGCGAGTCCAGGATCACCCAGCCCACCCCGTCGAGCGGGGCGCCGATGATGCTGCGCCGGTCGTCGAGGTCGACCTCGGCAGTCGTCAGGAAGATCGTCGTCTCGGTGATGCCATAGCCATTGATCAGCCTGACCCCCCGGTCCCCGAGGAG
>NZ_RKME01000054.1 GCF_003797825.1 Gordonia sp. OPL2 | reverse complement strand
AGATGTGTATAAGACACAGCGGCTGGCGCCGTGTACCTCAGGGGCGGCGTGACCTCGATCCGTAGTCGACCCGCAACTCCTTCACCCCGTTCAACCAACCGGACCGGACGCGTTGGGGCTCGGCGAGTTTGGTGATGTTCGGGACGAGGTCGGCGAGGGTGTCGAACAGGAGGCGCACCTCCAGGCGCGCGAGGTTCGCCCCGATGCAGAAGTGTGCGCCGTTGCCGCCGAAGCTCAGGTGTGGATTCGGGTCGCGCAGGATGTCGAATGTGAAGGGATCCTCGAAAGCGGTGTCGTCGTAGTTCGCCGAACTGTAGAACAGGCCCACCCGCTGACCCTGTGCGATCCGCACGCCGCCGACCTCCGTGTCGACGGCAGCAGTGCGCTGGAAGCAGTGCACCGGAGTGGCCCAGCGGATGATCTCGTCGACTGCGGTGGGCGGACGTTCACGCCGATACAACTCCCACTGATCGGCGCGGTCGAGAAAAGCATCGAGGCCGTGGGAGATCGCGTTGCGGGTGGTCTCGTTGCCGGCGATGACGAGCAGGATCACGAAGAATCCGAACTCGATCTCGCTGAGCGCGTGACCGTCGACGTCGGCCTGGACCAGCACGGTCACGACGTCGTCGCGAGGACGGGCGCGACGGTCCTCGGCCATCGCATGGGCATAGCCCAGCATCTCGATGTGGGCCGTGAAGGGATCGAACTTGCTGTCGGGGTCGTCGGGGTTGACCATCGAGTCCGCGAGGTCGCACAGATGTTCGTGATCGGATTCCGGAACGCCGAGCAGATCGAGGATGGCACGCAACGGCAGGTGAACCGCGATGTCCTCGACGAAGTTCCCGCTACCGTGATCTGCTGCGGCGGAGACGATGTCGCGCGCATGTTCGCGTAGATGATCCTCCAGCGCGGCCACCGCTCGCGGTGTGAACATGCGAGAGACGATCTTGCGCATCCGGGTGTGCTCGGGCGGGTCCATGTTCAGGAGAAAAGCGCGCCCGGCGTCGACCTGCTCGCGAGTCGCCGACTCCGGCATACGCATGACCGCGCCCTTGGCCCAGTTCGACCAGGTGGCGGTGTCCTTCGAGATCTTCCTGATGTCGGCATGTCGGCTGATCACCCAGAATCCCTCGTCGTCGAAGAACGCCGGACCGATGGCCTGCGGGTTCCACCACACGGGGGCAGTGGCGCGTCGTTCGGCGAACTCCGCCAGGGGCAGCCCACGCTCGAGAAGGGCGGGATCGGTGAAGTCGATGGCGGCGAATGCGTGGTGGGTCGATGCGGTCATGGCGTCCTCCGCGGTCCCACGGGCGGCCGGCCCACTCCGTGGATGTGTCCTACGTCACATGACCGTACACCGTCAGGCCACCGGGCAACCTCCGTAGCGCACGGGTAGGTCCTTGACGCCGTTGAGCCATCCCGAGCGGACCCGGCGCATGTCGCCGAGCCGGCCGATGTCGGGCAGGACATCCGCGATCGCGTTGAAGATCAGGGTCAGCTCGAGCCGGGCGAGGTTGGCGCCGATGCAGAAGTGCGCGCCGTTGCCGCCGAAGGCGAGGTGCGGATTCGGGTCGCGGGTGATGTCGAAGGTGAACGGGTCGGCGAACACGTCCTCGTCGTAATTTGCGGAGCTGTAGAACAATCCGACACGTTGCCCCGCGGCGATGTCGACGTCGCCGACCCTGGTGTCGGCGAGCGCGGTGCGCTGGAACGCGTGCACCGGCGAGGCCCACCGCAGGACCTCGTCGTTGGTCGTCGCGGGTCGCTCGCGCTTGAAGAGTTCCCACTGGTCCGGATTGTCGAGGAAGGCGTTCATCCCGTGGGTGGTCGCGTTGCGGGTGGTCTCGTTGCCGGCTGTGATGAGCAGGATGACGAAGAAGCCGAACTCGAGCTCATCGAGGGACTCGCCGTCGATGTCGGCCTGGACGAGGGTGGTGACGACGTCCTCGGTCGGATTCTTGCGTCGCTCCTCGGCCATCGCGTAGGCGTACCCGAGGAGCTCGGCGTTGGCGGTCGTGGGATCGATCGTCTGATCGGGATCGTCGCTGTTGATGATCGCGTCGACGAGCTCGTGTAATCGCGGGCGGTCGGGCGTCGGAACGCCCAGCAGATCCAGGATCGCCTGGAGCGGAAGGTGAATGGCGACATCGTCGACGAAGTTGCCGGTGTCCTTCTCGGCCGCCTCGCGGACGATACGCCGGGCCGAGTCCGTCAGGTTCTCCTCGAGGGTGGCTACCGCCCGCGGGGTGAACATCCGCGAGATGATCTTGCGCAGCCGGGTGTGCTCGGGCGGATCGTGATTGATCAGGAGTGCCTTGGTGAACTCGATCTGGTCCGCGGTGACGTAGTCGGGCAGCCGGATGATCGCTCCGTTGGCGTTCGTCGACCACAGTTGACTGTTCTTCGAGATCTCCCGGACGTGGGCGTGTTTGGAGATCACCCAGAATCCGCCGTCGGTGAAACCCGATGTCCCTTCCGGCTGGGCGTTCCACCAGACGGGGGCGGTGGCGCGCAGCTGGGCGAACTCGGTCAACGGGATGCCCTGTTCCAGCACGTCGGGATCGGTGAAGTCGAAATTCGGACTGAACGGGCAGACGCCGGTTGCTGAGGTCATCGTCTCTCCTCGAATCCGGCTCTGGAGGCCGGGACGCATGTCCGCCGAATGTGGCGGCTGTCACCACACCATACACCAGAGATCGTATGCGTATGGTCGGCGAAATGTCCGACTCGATAGGGGAGCGCCGGTAGGCTGGCGTCCCAAGAGGTCGATCGGATTCGGTGAGGGGTAGAGCCGTACATGCGCACCCATGGTTGGGGAGGCAACGTCCCGGTCAACGACGAGGACGCAGTGGCCAGGATTCTCGCGGCGGCACGCGAGACGATCGACCGGGAAGGGTCGGGCACCGGGCTCGCCGACGTCGCCCGCACGTTGGGGGTCACGCGGCAGACCGTCTACCGGTACTTCCGCAGCACCGACGAATTGCTCTCCGCCACAGCGCTGGACGCCGTGGGAGCGTTGCTGGGAAGGATCGAGGCGAGGCTGCGGGGTATCACCGCCCCGGATGCGGCCGTGGTGGAAGGGCTCGCGGTGTGCCTCGATGAACTCGCCGACGACAGATACGTCGGCCTGTTGTTACGCGCCGACCGGCTGAGCGTGCCCGTCGTCGGCGAGATCACGTCGGAGATGGCGCGCCAGTTCGCGCGGTCGATGGTCGACCGGATGGACGTCGACTGGGTGGGCGCCGGCTATCGATTCGCCGAGATCGAGGACATCATCGAAATCGTCTTGCGGACACTGCAATCGATGGTTCTCGACCCCGGTCAGCCACCACGCTCGGACGCGGAGCTACGGGGATTTCTCGACCGCTGGGTGGGCGCGGCCGTCCGGGGGTTGCCGAGGACGGACCGCGCCGCCGACGGTCAGCGCGGCTCGCAGATGACGACCGGTATCTGACGGTCGGTCCACGCGGCATAGGTGTCGAAGTCGGCGTAGAGCGAGACGAGCTCCGGCCACAGCTCTGCACGTTCGGAGTCGGATGCGGTGCGTGCCACCAGATCATGGGTGTCTTTACCGACCTGGATGCTCACCGCCGGATCCGCGGTCAGGTTCAGATACCAGGCGGGGTTCTTGGGAAGTCCGCCCTGGGACGCGACGAGCACGAAGGTCTCACCCTTGCGGAGATAGAGCAGGGGCGCGGTCCGTGGCTCGCCGCTCTTGCGACCGGTCGTCGTCAGCAGGCAGACCGGGACGGGCTTTCGGAAGCCGGACCCGACGCGCCAGCTGTTGCCCAACCGACCGCCCGTCGCGCGGTAGAGCTTCGCGTTGAGTCGGGAACCGACCTTGATCAGCGCGGCCACCGTCGGCGAGCCCAGCTGGGCGGGCCTCGCATTGGGATCCATGACCGGCATCAGATGCGCTCGATGATCGTTCCGGTGGACAACGCTCCGCCCGCGCACATCGTGATGAGGGCCGTCTGACCGTCGGTTCGCTCCAGTTCGTGCAGTGCTGTGGTGATGAGTCGGGAACCGGTGGAGCCCACCGGATGTCCGAGCGCGATCGCGCCGCCGTTGACGTTCACCCGATCCATGTCGGCCTTGTGGACCTGAGCCCAGCTGAGGACGACGGAGGCGAAGGCCTCGTTGATCTCCACGAGGTCGATGTCCGAGAGGGCCATCCCGGACTTGTCGAGCACCCGCTCGGTCGCCTGCACCGGGCCGTCGAGATGGTAGTACGGTTCGGCGCCGACGAGGGCCTGGGCGCGGATGCGTGCTCGCGGCGTCAGTCCGAGCGCGCGGGCCTTCGATTCGTCCATGATCAGGATGGCGGCCGCGCCGTCGGAGATCTGTGACGACGTGCCGGCGGTGTGGATGCCACCGTCGATCACCGGCTTGAGCCCGCCCAGCGACTCGAGCGTCGTGGTGCGCAGACCCTGATCGCGACTGACGTCGAGGACGTTGCCGGTGTACTCGCCCTCCTTCGTGCGCTCGGGGGCCTTGAGCGCGAGGACCTCGCGGTCGAATCGGCCCTCGTCCCAGGCCTGCTTCGCCAGGCGCTGGCTGCGTTCACCGAGGGCGTCGACGTCGGCGCGACCGATGCCCCGCCGCTCCGCGATGCGTTCGGCGGCCTGGAACTGGTTCGGCATGTCGATGTCCCAGGAGTCCGCGTGGTACGGCCCGGCCTCGGTGCCGACGTTCGCGCCGAGGGGCACCGTCGACATCATCTCGACGCCGCATGCGACACCGACGTCGATGGTGTCGGAGGCGATGAGTCCGGCGATGAGGTGATTGGCCTGCTGCGCCGATCCGCACTGACAGTCGATGGTGGTCGCGCCGGTCTGATCGGGCAGCCCGGCCGACAGCCACGCCTTGCGCGTGATGTTGCCCGCCTGCGCACCGGCCTGGGTCACGCAGCCGCCGATCACCTGCTCGACCAGGGAGGTGTCGATTCCCGCCCGCTCCAGCAGCCCCCGCTGGGCGGCGCCGAGCAGTTCCTCGGCATGCAATCCCGACAGCCAGCCGGCACGCTTGCCGATCGGGGTCCGAACCGCTTCCACGATCACCGGTACGCCCATGGCGCTCCTCCTCGTTCTCCGTCATCAAACGTCACGTCGTCATCCTCAAACTAGAACATGTTCTCATCCGAGTCCACGGGTGGGTGACCTGCGAGGCCGTCGCGGACCGGAACACGTTCTGTGGGTGGCGGTGGCGGCGTGGACGCGATCGTCGATGGCTCGTGGCGCCGGGTAAAGGGGCATCAACGGGCCCGTCTGCGGCATGTCACAATGGATGTTGGCAGCATCACCGCACGTCGTCAGTGGCGGGGCGCACCGAAACTAGAACAAGTTCTCGTTGAGGACTGTCATTCGGGTCACAATGTGCTCTAATGAGATTGAAACAGGTTCTAATCTCACAGCGAGGTGGTGTGACGTGACCCAGGCTCAGGGTGCGACGACCGGCGCCGATATCGGGGGCGCTGCGGCAAATGTTCCGTTCATGGAGCAGGAGGGTTGGGACTTCACCAACCCGGACCTGCTCGAGAACGGCATCCCAGTCGAAGAATTCGCTCAACTGCGCAAGACAGCTCCGGTCTGGTGGAATGCCCAGCTGCCCGGCAAGGGCGGGGGCTTCCATGATGGCGGGTACTGGGTGGTGTCCAAGCACGCCCACATCCGGGAGATCTCGAAGAACAACGATGACTGGTCGACCGCGACCCATGGCGTCATCATGCGCTTCGAGGACGACATGAGTCAGGATCAGCTCGACGTCACCAAGGCGCTGCTGATCAACCATGATCCGCCGGATCACACCCGCCTGCGCAAGCTGGTGTCCAAGGCCTTCACGCCACGAGCGGTGCACTCGCTGGAGGAAAAGCTCGACAACGCGGCGCGCACCATCGTGAGCAAGGCGGCGGAGAAGGGGAGCGGCGACTTCGTCCACGATGTCGCCGTCGACCTGCCGCTGCTGGCCATCGCCGACCTCCTCGGCGTGCCGGAGGAAGACCGCGGCAAACTGTTCGACTGGTCGAACAACATGATGAACTACGACGACCCGGAGTTCGGCGAAGATCCCGCCATGGCCTCGGCCGAGATCCTGGGCTACGGGTACACGATGGCCGAGGCGCGGCGGAAGGATCCGGTCGAGGACATCGTCTCGACCTTGGTCAACGCCGACATCGACGGTCAGTCCCTCGACGAGACCGAGTTCGGGTTCTTCTTCATCCTGCTGACCGTCGCCGGCAACGAGACGACGCGAAATGCGATCAGCCACGGCATGAATGCGTTCCTCGAGCATCCGGATCAGTGGGAGCTCTTCAAGAAGGAGCGCCCGGCGACGGCCGTCGACGAGATCGTCCGGTGGGCGACCCCGGTCAACGCCTTCCAGCGCACCGCCAAGCGCGACACCCAGATCGGCGGGATCGACATCAAGGAGGGCCAGCGCGTCGGCATGTTCTACGGCTCGGCCAACTACGACGAGGACGTGTTCGACGATCCGTTCTCCTTCAACATCCTGCGCGATCCCAACCCGCACGTCGGCTTCGGCGGCAACGGTGCGCACTTCTGCATCGGCGCGAACCTCGCGCGCATGGAGATCAACCTGATGTTCAATGCGCTCGCCGACCTCGTGCCCGACATCAGCCGGCTGGCGGCGCCGCGCCGTCTCCGTCACGGATGGATCAACGGAGTCAAGGAACTCCAGGTCGACTACGGCACCAAATGACCGCTCAGGAAACAGGTCTGGGCAACGACGCCCCCGCCTACCTGAACATCGACCGCGAGAACCATCCCGCGGTGGTGGCGGGTCGACGGTCCCGAGAGCTCGTCGCATCACGTGACAAGCAGGCGTGGGTGGAGAACTTTGCCGCAGAGGGGACGGTAGAGGATCCGGTCGGGCCGTCGATGTTCGATCCCGAGGGACACGGATTCCGCGGACACGAACAGATCGCGGAGTTCTGGGACAAGTCGATCGCGACGACGGAGAGCATCGAGTTCGTCTTCGGTGACGAGATCATCTGTGGCAACGAGGTCGCCTACGTCGGCAAGATCGTCACGCACATCGCCGGACACATCTCCGAGGCGCACGGCGTGTTCACCTATCGCGCGGACGCCGACGGCAAACTGAGCGCGCTCCGTGCGTTCTGGGAGGTCGAGAAGACGATCAACTCGGTTCGACCGGCCTGAGAACTCGATCACGAATCCACCCCATCTCTTGTCAACCACCTTCGGAGCGACGAAGGTGAGAGACGAGAGGTGGGGTGGACGCATTTCTCCCCGCATTCGTCGGCTGCAAAGGTGGAGCGATGCGCGCAATCGAACGAATCCGTGGCTACGGCAAGGCGTTTGCCTCATCCAAGCGACATCGCGGTGACCTGGTCGGGTGGCTCGGACGACGACCGCCGATCGCCGCGGCCACCGGTGTCTACGAGACGGCATTGCTGCTCAGCAACGCACTCGACCCGAAACTCAAGGAACTCGCCGAACTCAAGACCGCGGGCCTCGTCAGTTGCGAGTTCTGCCTTGATATCGGATCGGCGCTGGCCCGGGGTGCGGGCGTCACCGAGCAACAGATCCGTGACCTTCCACGCTTTCGCGACAGCGGCGCCTACACGGATCTGGAGAAACTCGTCATCGGCTACGCCGAGGCGATGACCATCACCCCGGCCGTCGGCGACGACCTCGCCGAACGACGAGATCAGTTGTCACGTCAGCTCTCTCGACGTCAGATCGCCGAACTTGCCGCCACGGTGGCGTGGGAGAACCAGCGTGCGCGACTGAACCAGGCGCTCGGTGTCCGCCCGACCGGGATGTCCGACGGCGCCGCGTGCGCTGTGCCGGAGAGGTAGCGCACGCGTCGCACCGCACCTTACCTCCCGAACGCGCCCAGCACGGAGGCGCCTTTCGCGCGGCGTCGGCGTCGCCCTTGCGCGGCGTCGCCCTTGCGCGGCGTCGCCTTTCGCGCGGCGTCGCCTTTCGCGCTGACTGTGCCCAGAATTTCACCGACTGTGCCCACGGTTTTCCTCCGATCTTGCGGTCGGGGGCGGGTGGGCACAGTCGGTGAAATTCTGGGCACAGTCAGCCTCCGTGCTGGGCGCGTTGGGGAGGCGGGTGCGGTGCCTCCGTGGCTGGGCGCGTTCGGGAGGCGGGTGCGGTGGCGCCGTGGTGGGCGCGACCCAGGGCGGGCGCGGGGCTAGTGGACGGGTTTGTCGGCACCCACCAGCCACATCGAGAAGTACTGGGAACCGCCGCCGTAGGCATGGCCGAGAGCCTTGCGTGCGTCGGGCACCTGGTGCGCGTCGGCCTTACCCATCACCTGGATGGCGGCCTCGGCGAAACGGATCATCCCGGATGCGCCGATCGGGTTCGACGACAGCACGCCGCCGGAGGCATTGACCGGCAGACGGCCGCCGATCTCGGTCTCGCCGGCCTCGGTGAGCTTCCACCCCTCGCCCTCGGCGACGAAGCCCAGGTTCTCCAGCCACATCGGTTCGAACCAGGAGAACGGCACATAGATCTCGGCGGTGTCGACCTCCTCGAGGGGATTGCTGATCCCGCCGGCCTTCCACAGCGCCGCCGCCGCGTCGCGTCCGGCCTGCGGACTGACGACGTTGCGGTGGGCGTAGGACAACGGTTCGGTGCGCATGGCGGTCGCGTGGATCCAGGCCACCGGGTCGCCGGCGGCGATCGCTGCGTCCGCGGTCTTCTCATCACCGATCACCACCGCACATGCGCCGTCCGACGACGGGCAGGTCTCGTCGTAGCGGATCGGATCCCACAGCATCTGCGACTCCATCACCTTCTCCTTGGTGATGTCGGGCTGCTGCAGGTGTGCCAGCGGATTCTTCGATCCGTTCCGGCGATCCTTGGCGGCGACGATGGCGCCGATGTGCGACGGCGCGCCCGACTGCCGGATGTAGGACCGGACGTGCGGTGCGAAGAACCCACCCGCGCCGGCACCCACCGGTTTGGTGAACGGCACAGGAATCGACAACGCCCACATGGCGTTCGACTCCGACTGCTTTTCCCAGGCCACCGCGAGCACGCGCTGATGCACACCGGCGAACACCAGGGAGGCGGCGACATTCGCGGTTGACCCACCGACCGAACCGGCGGTGTGCACGCGGATCATGCGCTTGCCGACGGCGCCGATCGCCTCGGCCATCGCCAGTTCGGGCATCATCGAGCCCTCGAACAGATCGGGCGCCTTGCCGATGACGATGGCGTCGATGTCGTCGATCGAGACCTTGGCGTCGGCGAGCGCGGCGTCGATGGCCTCACGGCACATGCCGGCCATGGTCACGTCGTGCCGTTTGGCGACGTACTTCGTCTGTCCGGTGCCGAGGACCGCCGCGCGGTTGTTGTGTGCCATCAGTTCTCGTCTCCTGCCAAGGTGACCACCATGTTCTGTTGCAGCAGTGGGCCGCTCGTGGCGTGGGCCACTGCCGTGCCGGCGTTGCCGGTCAGGATCTCGTGGGCCGCATAGCCGACTCGCTGCAGTCCTGCGGAGAACAGCGAGTTGCCGGCCAGCGACCCGCCGGATGGATTGATCCGCACCGAATCGGGGAGTTCCAGGGCGTTGCGGATGATCAGTTCCTGGTGGGTGAACGCCGCGTTGATCTCGGCGACGTCGACGGCGCGGCTGCGGTCGCCGAACGCCGTGCGGCCGGCGAGCGCGGTCGATGGCGACACCGTCAGATCACGGGCCCCGAAGTTAGGGGTGTCGATTCGATGGTCCCAGCCGGTCACGAACGCCGGGTTCGCGACGAGCTCGCGGGCGCGTCGTTCACTCGCGATGATGACCGCGGCGGCCGCATCGGTGTACGGCGCGATGTCGTGGGCGCGCAACGGATTCGCGACGTAGTCGGCAGCGAGCAGGTCGTCGAGCGAGTCGCCGGTGGTGCGGGCCGCGACCGAGGCCATGTCGGCCTCGGTCCAGGTGCCCGCGTCGAGACCGGCGCGTGCCTGCAGGGCACCGAGTGATCGCGCGTCAGGCCACAGGGGTCCGACGGTGTACGGGTCGGTCTGCAGTGCGAGGGTCTGGTCCATGTTGCCGGCGGTGGACTTGCCGAACCCGTAGGCGAGTGCCAGATCGACCTCGCCCGTGGCGATCTTCACCCACGCCTCGTACAGCGCCCAGGCGCCGTCCATCTCGACGTGGGATTCGTTGATCGGCGGCATGGCGCCGATGGAGTCGATCGCCGAGATGAACGAGAACGCCCGGCCGGCCAGGTAATCAGACGATCCGCTGCACCAGAAGTCGATGTCGGTCCGGGAGATGCCGAGGTCGGCGTACAGCTTCTGGAAACAGGGGATCAACATCTCGACACCGTTGGTGGTGCCGTGGGTCCCGACGACGTTCGGGCTGTGTGCGAACCCGATGATCGCGATCCGTGGGAGTGTCACAGGTGCTCCTAGTCCACAAGGGATGGATGGTCGGATGTGCGATCAGAGCTGATCGCGGTAGGTCTCGTAGTCCGCGTCGGGTTCACCTGTCGGCGCGAAGTGGCTGATGTTGCCGATCGAGTACTCCCACTCGTCCTCCGGGAGCCAGACGGCCTTGACGCGCATGCCCATTCGGACGTCGGTAGCCTCGCAATCCAGGATGAGGTGGAGGAACGGGATGTCGGTGCCGTCGAGCAGAACGTAGGCCGCGACGTACGGCGGCTTGATGCGCTGACCCTGGAACGGCACGTTGACGATGCAGAACGTGGTCACGATCCCGGTGTGCGCCAACTCGACACGCTCCACGGCCTGCGCGCCGTCGGCGGGGCTGACCTTGCGGGGCGGGAAGTAGACGCGATCGGCGTCGACGCCGGAGCCGATCCGGGTGCCGTAGAGCTTGCCGGCCTTGAGGCCTTCCAGATACCAGGACTCCTCCTCGGTGGCGGAGTGCTCGATCTCGGTGGTGATGGGGGTCGGGATGACGACGAGGTCGCCCTCGGGGTTCTCCGCTTCGTTGGGGGGTGCCTCTGTCGCGGTCTCGCCGGGGGCGAAGTACGCGATGTCGTCGATACGTCCGACGCGAGCGGCTTTCCAGACGGCGTGCACCCGCAGGCCGGTGGAGATGTCGGCGGGGGAGTCCACCGCGACGGCGTGCAGCAGCGATGTACCGGCACCGTCGAGCGTGATCAGGGCCCAGGCGAACGGCTTGTCGAGCGGCTGGGCAGCCAGCGGTTCCGGCTGCCATGACCACGCGGTGACGGTGCCGGTGGTGGCGACGTCGACGAGTTCGGTGATCGGTGCGCCGCCGACCGGATCGAACTCGACCGGCGGGACCGACACCGTGCCGTCACTGCTCTTCGAGCCGATGATGCGGCCGTCGCGCAGTGCGAGGGCGAACTGACTCAACACTGGGCCCAGCGAACGCGTGTAGTCGAACGAGTTCTTGAGGGGAGCGGTGAGGATCGGGGACTCCGGTTGGGGTACCGCCGCGACGGGGCTGGCCGGGGCCGGGCGGGGTGCAGTTG
>NZ_RKME01000053.1 GCF_003797825.1 Gordonia sp. OPL2 | reverse complement strand
GCGGTGAACGGGGCGGCGGCGGTGTCGGGGTCGGGAGCCGCCGTCTTCGTCGACCGGGTTGAGGTGGACGACGTGCGCGGGCCGGGCATCGCGTCTCGTCCCGCCCGGGCGGTTCGCACGGCGGCTGCCGAGGCATCGCGCAGGAGCGACGCCGAGTCCCGCATGTCGTCGACGACCCGGGCCGCGACCGACGGCGTCGGGCGTGCGGGTGACGCGGGGATGTCGTCACGGACGGCCTCGTCGACCGCCGTGAGGATGGCGCCGCCATCGCCGACGACGTGGGCGACCGTGAGGGACACCAGGAGACCGCCGTCGGCGGCACGTGCCGCGTGCATCCGCCACGACGGGCCACGGACCGAGTCGAGCGGCAACTCCGCACATCCCTGCATCCATGCGAGGGTGTCGTCGGCGGAGATGACGTCGGTGCAGAACGAGTAGCGCCCGGCGGCAGGGGTGTGAACCCAGCGGTCGCGCGTCGGCATCGGACTGCGCCGGACCAGCCTGCTCAGACGGCCGCGGCGAAGTCGGCGGACAAGGATGGCGAGCGCGGCGGGCTCGACGTCGCGACCGAGGTGCCAGACGCACTGGTTGACCACGGGCAGGCCCAACGCGTGTTCCATCCGGACGAACAGATCGTCGTCGGGTGTGAGGCGGTCGGCACTCGGGCGGGTCACGTCCAGAGCGTCGTGACGTCCACGCCGACGTCCCCGAGTAGGCGACGGACCGTCGGCAGACCGATTCCGAGCACCGACGACGGGTCTCCGTCGATGCCCTCGACGAACCATCCGCCGAGACCGTCGAGCGTGAACGCCCCGGCCACCGACAGCGGCTCGCGCGTCGCGACGTAGGCGTCGATCGCGGCGTCGGACACGTCGGCGAACCGGATGGTGGTGGACGCGGCCGCAGTGGCCCGCCTCGACACGTGGCCGTCGACGATGTGGGAGACCGCATGGCCGGTCAACAACTCGGCCGACCTCCCGCGCATCCGTCGCCACTGCTCGCGGGCGACATCGGGAGTATGCGGTTTGCCGGTGAGTGTCCCATCGAACAGCAGCATCGAATCGCAAGTC
The DNA here is from genome assembly GCF_003797825.1 of Gordonia sp. OPL2. Lineage (GTDB taxonomy): Bacteria > Actinomycetota > Actinomycetes > Mycobacteriales > Mycobacteriaceae > Gordonia. The sequence goes on along the minus strand of NZ_RKME01000053.1, from coordinate 12,839 downwards.
AGCACCACGAGGTCACGCGATGAGGTGCCGTCGGCAGGATCGTCGCCGTCGAGGACGGCCGCGACCACGGCCTCGGCCTTCGCCTCCGCAAGACGGACGACCACCTCGGCAGGCGGGGCCGATCCGAGGCCGGCGAGGATCGCATCCTCGTCGACGTCGGAGACGATCACCCGGGGATCGAGTCCGGCGCCACGCAGCACGCGCAGCCGGGCGGGTGACGCGGACCCGAGAACCACCGAGGTCGAGGTCACCACCTCAGGTTGGTGAAACTGGTGGGCGCGCCCCAGGCCGGCCGCAGCCGGTCCTCGGGACGTCCCCAGTCGTTGCGCGGACCGGTGTCGGCAGGGCCCCCACCGGCCGACGACGCGGCGGCCGCCACGACGGTGACGAGCGCAGCCACCTCCTCGTCGGTGGGGTTGCCGCGCACGATCCGCAGGAACGGGGCCGCGCCGGCGGCCGGGGCGGTGTCACTGGGCACGGTGCTGTCCGTCTCCGCTGCGCTCACAGGGGGATGTTCCCATGCTTCTTCGGCGGGAGCGTCACCATCTTGCGCTCGAGCAACCGCAGCGCGGTCGCGACCTGGCCGCGCGTGTGGCTCGGCGGGATGACCGCGTCCACGTAGCCGCGCTCGGCAGCGACATAGGGGTTGACGAGGGTGTCCTCGTACTCCTGCTGCAGTTCGAGGCGCAGTGCGTCCACATCCTCACCATTGGCGGCGGCTTCCTTCAGCTTGCCGCGGTAGACGAATCCGACTGCGCCGGAAGCACCCATCACGGCGATCTGGGCCGTCGGCCACGCGAGGTTGACGTCGGCGCCCATGTGCTTGGAACCCATGACGTCGTAGGCACCGCCGTAAGCCTTGCGCGTGATGATGGTGATCTTGCCGACCGTGGCCTCGCCGTAGGCGTAGAGGAGCTTGGCGCCGCGGCGGATGATGCCGTTGTACTCCTGATCCGTGCCGGGCAGGAATCCGGGCACGTCGACCAGGGTCACGATCGGGATGTTGAACGCGTCGCAGGTGCGCACGAACCGTGCGGCCTTCTCCGAACCCTTGATGTCGAGGCAGCCCGCGAACTGCGTGGGTTGGTTGGCGACGATGCCGACGCTGCGACCGTCGACGCGGCCGAAGCCGACGAGAACGTTCGTCGCGTACTCGGCCTGCACCTCGAGGAACTCGTCGTCGTCGAGGATGCGCCGGATGACCTCGTGCATGTCGTATGGCTGATTCGGGGAATCGGGGATCAGGGTGTCGAGCTCGAGGTCCTCATCGGTCAGGGTGTCCTCGATGGAGCCCGCGGCGGGCTGATCGACCGGCAGGCGCGGGGCCTCGGCGCGGTTGTTGCTCGGCAGGTATCCGAGGAGTTCCTTGACGTATTCGAGGGCGTCCTCTTCGTCCTGCGCGACGTAGTGCGCGGTACCCGACTTCGACATGTGCGTGTGGGCGCCGCCGAGGTCCTCCATCGTCACGTCCTCGCCGGTGACCGTCTTGATGACGTCCGGGCCGGTGATGAACATCTGGCTGGTCTGGTCGACCATGACGACGAAGTCGGTGAGCGCGGGGGAGTAGACGTGTCCGCCGGCCGCGGCGCCGAGGATCAGCGAGATCTGCGGGATCACACCGGAGGCGCGGACGTTGCGGTGGAAGATCTCGCCGTAGAGACCGAGGGAGACGACGCCCTCTTGGATGCGTGCGCCGGCACCGTCGTTGATGCCGATCAGAGGCCGGCCGGTCTTGATCGCGAGGTCCATGACCTTCACGATCTTCTCGCCGTACACCTCGCCGAGGCTGCCGCCGAAGACGGTGGCGTCCTGGGAGAAGATGCAGACCTCGCGGCCGTCGATGGTGCCGTAGCCGGTCACCACACCGTCGCCGAGCGGGCGTCGCTCGGCGAGCCCGAAGTTGGTGCTGCGATGGCGCGCGAGGGCGTCGAGTTCGACGAAGGAGCCCTCGTCGAGCAGATGGGTGATCCGCTCACGAGCGGTGAGCTTGCCCTTCTCGTGGATGCGCTCGACCGCAGCCTCGCCCACGGGGTGCTTCGTCTCCTCGAGACGGTTACGCAGGTCGGCGAGTTTTCCGGCCGTCGTGTGGATGTCAGGAGCAGCGCCATCCTCGCGCGAAGCTGTCGTCATGAACAACGATGCTAACTACCCGAGTGTGAGCCACGTCAACCGGTTCAACGTGAGATTCGCCTCAGGTTCCCGAGCGATCGGTCGGCCTGCGACGATGCCGGCCCGAACGGGGTCGCCGACGCAGTACCGTCTGGGTCATGACCGCTGATACCCCCGACGCCGCCGCCCTCACCGATCTCGTCGCCGACACGCGCTGGCGCGGTGTCGAGGTGGTCGACGCCACGGGTTCGACGAACGCCGATCTGGTCGCCCGGGCCGCGACCGAGGATGTCGACGGCATCGTGCGCATCACCACCGACCAGACCGCGGGCCGCGGCCGGCATGCCCGGGTATGGGCCGCTCCGGCAGGCAGTCAGCTCGCGATGTCGTCGGCGGTGGCGGTGGGCGACGACACCGAGCATCTCGGATGGCTCTCGTTGATCGCCGGCCTGGCGGCAGTGGCGGCGATCGAGGAGACGGTCGGGGTGCGACCCGGACTGAAGTGGCCCAACGACGTGCTGGTCGACGACCGGAAGGTGGCGGGCATCCTGTCGGAGTACACGCAGGGTGTCGCGGGCGGGATCGCCGTCATCGGGATCGGCATCAACACCGCGATGACCCCCGATCAGCTTCCGGTGCCCACCGCGACCTCGCTACAGATCAGTACGGGTCGACCGGTCGACCCGACAGGGTTGGCCGCGGCGTTCCTGCGGGAGCTCTCCGCGCTGCTCGGGCTGTGGCCCGCCGACGTCGACCGGCTCGCCGAGACCTACCGGTCCCGGAGCGACACCGTCGGGAAGCGGGTGCGCCTGGTCCTCCCGGGCGACCGGGAGATCGTCGGCAAGGCAACCGGCGTGGACGCGGCAGGACGAATCGTCATCGACTCAGATGGTCGCGAGGTGGTCGCCGCGGCGGGCGACGTCACCCACCTGCGGGCACTCGACGACTGAGCGGAGCACCTCAGGTGCGTTGAATGCTCTTGTGTCCCATCGCCGGCACGAGTGCCAGGATCGGTATGCCGATCACGAGATGCAGCACTGCGGTGGCGATCCCGACCGAGATCTCCGCCGACAGCACGAGCGGCACGATGACCGAGGCGGCGATCAGCAGGCCGACGATCCAGCGGAAGAACTGATCCGGCGACGGCGTGACGAGCTGCAGGACATACCAGAGCGCGCCCGCGGCGAGGGCACAGAGGAAGCCGACGACGGCGAACCAGATCTCGTCGCGCGCCACCGGGTTCCAGACCCCGAACTTCCCGGCCTCGTTGACGCGTTCGACGATCGCGCGGATCACCCAGGCGACCAGCCATGCCGCCAGTCCCGTCACGACCCCGGTCATCACCACACCGCCGACGAACATCGTCGGATTGATGTTCGGTCCCATGCGCTGCTTCGGGCGTGCGGCCTCGGACCGGTAGCGCGGATCGCCGGCGTACTGCTCGGTGGGGTCGTGGTAGGGCGCGGACTGACTGTAGGCCTGTGACTCGTACCCCGGCTCGTAGCGCGCGGTCCGAGGATCGCGCGGGTCACGGGGATCGTGGTAGCTCATGGCTTCTCCTTGATCGGGCTCGGACCTGCAGCGGTGTAGTCCGCAGTGTACGTGCTCACCCGCGGTTTAAGCTGGCACCCATGGCCTATCCACGGGAGAACCTCGCCCCCGGCGAGGAGATCGTCCTGCATCGGCATCCGCACTGGAAGTGCCTGCTCGGACCGTTCATCCTGTTCCTCCTCATCACCGCGGTCGCGGGCGTGCTGGCGGGGATAGTGACCGGTGCGCAGATCGGTTCGACGACCCGTCTGGTGCTGCTGATCATCGTCGGGGTGGTGTGGCTGATCGGTTTCGTCTGGTTTTTCGTCCGCCCGTTGGTCTCCTGGAAGTCGACGCACTTCGTCCTCACCGACCGCCGGGTCATCTTCCGCAACGGCATCGTCACGCGGTCGGGCATCGACATCCCGATCCGCCGGATCAACACGGTCGAGTTCCGGCACGGTCCGATCGACCGGCTGCTGCGCACCGGCACGCTGATCATCGAGTCCGCCTCCGACGACCCGTTGTCCTTCGACGACATCCCGCAGGTGGAGAGGGTGCACGCGCTGCTGTACCACGAGGTTCTCGACGTCCATGACGAGTTCGACGACGAGGGGTCGCTGACCGGCGATCCGCTGGACGACCGACGACGCGACGAGGGGGTGGGTCGATGACCGATGTGTTGCTGGCCGAGGACGATGCCGCGATCGCGGAGCCGCTGGCACGGGCGTTGACCCGCGAGGGATACGGCTGCGAGGTGGTGACGAACGGTTCCGCGGCGCTCGATCAGGCCCTCGACAGCCGGTTCGAACTGCTGATCCTCGATCTGGGTCTGCCCGAGATCGATGGGCTCGAGGTGTGTCGGCGTGTCCGGACCGCCCGCCCGCAGCTGGCCGTGCTGATGCTGACCGCGCGCACCGACGAGGTGGACTTCGTCGTCGGGCTCGATGCCGGCGCCGACGACTACGTCGGCAAACCCTTTCGTCTGGCCGAGCTCCTGGCCCGCGTCCGTGCGCTGCTCCGTCGGCAACAGAGCGTCGACGAGGTGCTCGACGGTGGCGACATCCAGCTCGACACCCGCGGCCGGCGGGTGCTGGTGAACGGCGAGGACCTCGTGCTGGCCAACCGTGAATTCGATCTGCTCCGCTTCCTGATGGAACGACCGGGACAGGTCGTCAGTCGCGACGAGATCCTCACCGAGGTGTGGGGATCGGCCGACCTGAGGTCGTCGAAGACGCTGGACATGCACATCTCCTGGCTGCGCCGCAAGATCGGCGATGACCAGCACGACCGTCCGCGTCACATCGTCACCGTGCGCGGCGTCGGCTTTCGGTTCGACCCCTGATCGAGCGCCGGGACTCCTCGATGCGTCGTCGGATTCTCAACACGATGATCGCCATGATCGTGGCGGTCGGTCTGTTGCTGGGGATCCCGCTGAGCGTGATCGCATGGTGGTGGGTCTCCGACAACGCGCACCAGAACCTGGACAGCCGGCTCAAACTCATCTCCGATCAGCTGATCCGGCAGGAGGGCACCGAGGGCAGCGTGGCGCCGGGCGGGCTCGATGTCGAGGCATTCCAGTTGCTGCTGCCCGAGGGCGGCAGACTGACGGTGCGGTATCCGGTCGGCGGCGGGGTCGAGGCGGTCACCATCGTCGGCGAGCCGATCGAGGGCGCGACGATGAAGGACGCGATCGGGTTGGGCAATGCCGGGTCGATCCTGCTGGAGATCCCGATGGATCAGGTGCGCAACGACCAGTTGGCGGCGATCGGCATCGTCGCCCTGGTGGTGGCGTCGTCGATCGCGGCGGGCACGATCGTCGCGGCGGTCACCGCAGGGCGTATCGCCGACCCGCTCATCGATCTCGCCCAGCGAGCTGCCGCGATGGCCAAGGGCGACTTCCGTTCCGAGTGGAAGTCGTACGGGATCAGCGAACTCGACCGCGTCTCACGGGCGCTGGGGGATGCCAACTCGGAGATCGCGCTCCGTCTCGAACGCGAAGGCGAGATCGTCGGCGACGTCTCGCATCAGCTCCGCAGCCGTCTGACCGCGATCCAGCTGCGTCTCGACGAGCTGTCCATGCACGACGACCCCGCGGTGGTGGCGGAGTCGGAGGCCGCCCTGCAGCAGGTCGAACGGCTCTCGCGCGAGCTCGACGAGATGGTCGCCGCGTCCCGCAACGACCCGGCGTCGCCGAACGACATCGACGTGGAGGAGATGGTGCGCACGCTCATCGGCGACTTCCGCACATCGTTCTCTGCGGCGGGGCGGTCGATCTCGGCGACGTTCACCGGCGGTACCACCGCCGTCAGTGCGCGTCCCGGGCGGCTGCGCGAGGCGCTGAGTGTCCTCGTCGACAATGCGCTGCAGCACGGTGCCGGCACCTGCCGGATCGCCGTCGACGACCTGCCGACCGCGGACATGGTGCGGATCACGGTTGCCGACGAGGGGCAAGGGGTCGACGACGCGCTCGTCGGGATGATCTTCCGGCGTGGCTTCTCGGCCGGTCGGGGCAACGGCGTGGGCTTGTCGCTGGCGCGCGCGCTGGTCGAGGCAGACGGTGGTCGCCTCGAACTCACCTCACGGCGCCCGGCGGTCTTCTCGATCGTCACGCCGTCGTCTCATGGGCCGGACCCGGATGTCAGCCCGCCGACGCTCACGCGTGACCGAGTTCCTCATCGGTGAGCTCCTCGAGGGAGGGATGCAGATCGGTCGAGCCGGCATCGCCGCCGCGCAGCAGTTCCTCGGGGAACGCGAACTTTCGCAGGGCCCAGAAGCGGAAGGCCATCTGCAGCAGATTGCCGATCAGGAACCCGAGGACGAAGTCGATGACCACCAGTTCGGTCACCGTCAGATTGCTGCGCAGGTCGAAGACGTTGTTGGCGACCCACAGCGGCGCGGCGGCGAGTATGACACCGATGCCGCTGATCACGAAGAACAGCATGGCCTCGTGATGACGTTCGCGGCCGCCACGGTTCTTGAACGCCCATTCGCGGTTCAGGACGTAGCTGAGGATCGTCGCGAATGTCCCGGATATCACACGAGCGACGACCGGCTTGGACTCCAGGACCGTGAAGGTGAGGAGGTAGAAGATGGCCAGGTCGAAGACGAATGTGGTTCCGCCGACGAGGCCGAACTTGATCAGCTCGTGGTGCTGCATGAGGAGCCGACGAACCGGCTCGGGCAGTCGAGCGACCAGCTCGTCGATGAAGGGCACAAGGTCCGAGTGTACGAAACAAAATCGACGCGTGACTTCTCCGGGCGGTCATGCGAATGATGTCGGCTTCGTGCCACGATGTGTCGCGTGACTTCTCGCATGCCCACCGTGACGATGATCGGTGGTGGTCAGCTCGCCCGTATGACCCATCAGGCGGCCATCGCGCTCGGGCAGTGCCTCCGGGTGCTGGCGGCCGGCGAGTCCGACCCCGCGGCGCAGGTCAGCGCCGATGTGGTGCTCGGCTCGCACGACGAGTTGGCGGATCTGCGGCGTGCCGCGGAGGGCGCCACCGCGCTGACGTTCGACCACGAGGGTGTGCCGCTGGAGCACCTGCAGGCGCTGGAGGCGGACGGGGTGACGGTCCGGCCCCCGTCGAAGGCCCTGCACTTCGCCCAGGACAAACTCGCGATGCGCGGCCGGGTCACCGAACTCGGGTTGCCCGCGCCGGATTTCGCCGATTTGACCGATGATCGTGAGCAGGCGCGTGAACGGTTGATCGAGTTCGGCGAGCGGCATGCATGGTCGATCGTCCTCAAGGCGATTCGTGGCGGCTACGACGGTCGCGGTGTCTGGCTGCTCGACGATCGCGACGAGGCGCTGGCGGTGTTCGATGCGCAGCACGGTGGCGGTGTCGGGCTGATCGCCGAGCAGAAGGTCGCGATGTCGCGGGAGTTGTCGGCGATGGTGGCCCGTTCGCCATTCGGTCAGGGCGCCGCGTGGCCCGTGGTGGAGACGGTGCAACGCAAGGGGCAATGTGCCGTCGTCATCGCGCCCGCGCCCGATCTGTCGGACGACGTCGCCGAGCAGGCGCAGCAGATGGCGCTGAGACTGGCGTCGGAACTCGGCGTCGTCGGCGTGATGGCGATGGAACTGTTCGAGACCACCGACGGTGAGCTGCTGGTCAACGAGCTCGCGATGCGCCCGCACAATAGCGGACACTGGACGATGGACGGTGCGGTCACCTCACAGTTCGAGCAGCACCTCCGCGCAGTCCTGGACTACCCGCTCGGCGACACCGCGGCCCGGTCGTCGGTCACGGTCATGGCGAACGTCCTCGGCGCCGACGAGGCACCGGCGATGTCGATGGATGAGCGGCTGCACCACCTGATGGCCCGCATGCCCGATGCCAAGGTGCATCTGTACGGTAAGGGCGAGCGTCCCGATCGAAAGATCGGTCACGTCAACATTGTTGGTACCGACAAGGATTCGGTTGCCGAGGTCCGCGAGCGCGCCGAGCGGGCCGCGCACTGGATGTCGCACGCCGAATGGACCGATGGATGGGATCCGCACTCATGACCGACACACCCGACCCCGTTTCGCCGGACGCGGCACGCGAGGACGCGGCAACGCAGGACGCGACATCTCCGGACGTGACCGCCCCGCAGGAGACGCGCGCGCCCGGCGCGGAGGAGCCGACGACGCCTGCGCCCGAGCCGACCCGGCCGCGCGTCGGGTTGATCATGGGCAGCGATTCCGACTGGCCGACAATGGAAGCCGCCGCGGAGGCCCTCGCCGAGTTCGAGGTGCCGTTCGAGGTCGGCGTGGTGTCGGCGCACCGGACTCCGCAACGGATGCTCGACTACGCGTCGGGTGCCGCAGACCGGGGGATCTCGGTCATCATCGCCGGCGCGGGCGGTGCGGCGCACCTCCCCGGCATGGTGGCGTCGGCGACGCCGCTGCCGGTGATCGGCGTCCCGGTGCAACTGCGGACGCTCGACGGTCTCGACTCTCTCCTCTCGATCGTCCAGATGCCTGCGGGGGTCCCGGTCGCGACCGTGTCCATCGGCGGTGCCCGCAACGCCGGACTGCTCGCCGTGCGCATCCTCGCGTCGTCGGACGCCGGATTGCGTTCGCGCATGGTCGATTTCCAGCGTGGCCTGGAAGAGATGGTGCTCGACAAGGATGAGGCGTTGCGCCGGCGGTTGCTCGGGGAGGAGTAGGGCGCGGGTCAGAACGGTGGCCCGATACAACTGCGGTCCTGGAGCCCGTCGCCGACAACTGTTGTCGCGCCCGGCGTCCAGGACTGCACCTGTATACGGCGCCGGAACGTGGCTCGCGCCGTCGACGCCGTCACCCCGCCGTCGGCACCAACTTCTCCACGAAGAAGTCCAACACCTGCTCGCGGGTGTCGTGGGTAGGTTGTCCGGGCTCGTCGATCAGGTCCTCTGTCAACACCGAATGAGGCGTCGGGAGAAGCGAATCGGGATTGGCGGCCGAGTCGGGGAGTTCGACGGCGATGAAGGCGTCACCGAGCTGCTCACGCAGGTAGTCGAATCGGTTTCCCGGCGACATCCGGTCGCCCTCGAACCGCATGCCCATCACCTGTAACCCTGCAGCACAGCGGGATCGGACGCGTGCGAAGTCCGCGTCGCTGAGATCGATCGAGCGGTTACGTGACGGGATGATGCCGAACGGCAGCGACGGCTGCGACAGGACCGGCGCCAGCAGTCTGTCATCGGTGGCCATCGCGAGTGCGAATCCGCCCGTGAAACACATGCCGACCGCGCCGACACCGGGACCGCCGCACCGTTCGTGTTCCTCGGCGGCGAGCCCTCGGAGCCAGTCGGCGATCGGTGAGGTCTTGCCGGTGGCAAGCACCGTGAACTCACGGCTGATGCACGCCCGGGCGATCGTGCCGACCATGTGCTGCGCCGCCCCGATCCGGCCGAGGTTGGACGGGTGGGGATCGCGGCCGTCGACGCCGAAGAGCGACGGCATCACCGCCGTCAGGCCGCGTGCTGCGACCTTGCGCGCGAAATCGGCCACCTTCGGGCTGATTCCGGGCATCTCGGCGATCACGATGACCGCCGGCCCGCTGCCCTGCGAGTACACCCGTCGGGTCGTGGTGCCGACGGTGACGTCGCGGACATCGAAGTCGTCGAGTGGGTCGTCTGCCATGTGTCGTCCTGCCTCAGCCGTCGACGATCGTCCCGGTCAGCACCGAGTCGAAGAATCGTGCAGGCACCCGAGCCCCCTTGGCCACGTCGGGCGAGTCGGACGGGATGATGCGCGGCCGAACGACCTTGCTGTGCCGTGATTTTCGCGTGATCCCGAACTCGCCGGCGGCCTGCACGTTGCGCACCCAGTCGGTCTCGCGGCCGTAGGTGAGGACGATCGACAACTGGTCACCGTCGACCCAGGCCAGGACCGGGATGGAATACCGCTTCCCGGATTTTCGTCCGACATGGTCGATCATCGCCCAGGGCGCCAGTCTCGGTGCCCACTGACGCTGGATCGGGTTGGTGACGACCTTGTTCATACGCGCGACGGTCTTGGGAATCCTCATGGGTACGAGGATGCCGCACGGGGCCTGATTTGGGGAGGGCTCGCGGTGATGGATCGACTCACCGCAGGACGACGCCGGCGCGCTCCGTCTGTGCGCGTGCGTCGAGCCGATCCGGGTCGGGATGGGCCACGGTGACCAGTGATGCCCCGCTGACCAGCGGGGCGAGCAGGGTGGCGGTGATCTGATCGGCCGTGCGCCACGGCCGTGCCGTCAGGACCCGGGCCCCGGAACCGATGCCGTCGGACGTCGCGGCCGACTGAGCGGCGGCGAGGACATCCTCGGTGGTCAGCTCGTCGAGCACCGGTCCGCTGACCACTGGACGTGACGTGTACTGATCTCCGTGCACGCGCACGGCGCTCGCGAAATCCGTGACACCGAAGGGCAGGTCGCGGACACCCATCGCGAACGGATCCAGCGAGGCGACGAGCAGTTCGTCGACATCGTCGTATCTGTCGATCTCCGCGACCGACGTCACCGCGGCGCCGAGCATCCCCTGGCCGCTGTCGGTGCGACCGGGCAACAGGACGTGTGTACCCGCCCACCAGGCGCCGAGCATGATCGCCGCCGTCTGCCAGTGTTCCGGAAGATCGATGAGAACCTCGTCGCCCGGACCGAGGCCGAGCTCGTCGACGAAGAAGTTGGCCGATTTGGCCGCCCAATTGCCCAGTGTCGCCGCCGACAGCTCGGTGCGTTCACCCGAGACGTCGTCGTAGAACGTCAGGAGCGGTTGTGACCAATCGGCGACGGCGTCGAACACGACCGCGGTGACGGTGGGGCCGGCCATCAGTTCACGCACGTCGGGCCGTCGGTGCCGGCCGTGATCGGCGGGCGGTTGTTGCCGACCCGCTCGCTGGCCGGTGTGTTGTCGACCTGCGCGCCCGTGTCGACGATCGAGCCGGGGCCCTCATAGGTGTTGGTGAGCACCGCCTTCAGCCGTTTGTCGGGCAGCGACGAGTCGACCCGCACCTCGGCGCCACCGAGATCCTTCGCCAGCTGACGTGCGGCGTCGTCGTCGGAGTGGGTGTACACCACCGAGTTCCGGTCGTCGGCTTTCCCGCTGGCCGTCTTGCCGGCCTGGAATCCCTTGTTGGTCAGGATGTTCGCGACATTGGACGCGAGACCGTCGATGGTCCCGGCGTTCACTACGTCCACCGTGTAGTCACCACGTTCGACCGCCTCCGGATTCTTCTTGCTGTTCAACAGGTTGTCGGTGAAGGAATGGACCTGCTTGGGGTCGACCTCGACGACACTCTGCTGACCGTCCTCACTCCAGCCCTGTTCGGTGACGACGGGGATGGTCGCGAACTTCACCCGACCGCCGCTGAGGTCCTTCAACTGCTCGGCGAACTTGATCACGTCCCAGTTGTCGTCGATGACGACCGAGCGGGACACCGCCCGCTGCAGCTCGGACAGCTTTCCGGGATCGGCGAGCAGGTCGGCGGACAGCATCTTCTGGGTGAGCGAGGCCATGAAGACCTGTTGCCGGGTGATCCGGTCGAGATCGCCGCGGGGGAGTCCGTGGCGCTGGCGAACAAAGCTCAATGCCTTCGGGCCGTTGAGGGTCTGCTGACCCTGCTTGAACCGTGCACCCGAATATGGTTCGCGCACCGGTTCCTTCAGGCAGACGTCGACGCCGCCGACGGCATTGGTCAGCAGCACGAACCCGAGCAGTCCGACCTCCGCGTAGTGGTCGACCTTGACGCCGGTGAGGTTGGCGACGGTGTCGATGAGCGCGCGACGTCCGGCCTGCGTGCCCTCCTTCTCCGCCTGCTTCTCGTCGGTACCCGACTCGACCTCGCGCTCCCGGACGCCTTCCTTGGTGGTTCCGTAGGCGGCGTTGATCTTCGACATCCCGATCCCGGGAACGTCGACATAGGAGTCACGAGGGATGGAGATCGCAGTCGCCGACGACCCGTCGTTCGGGATGCGGATCAGCAGGATCGTGTCGGTGTTGGTGGCCACCTCGTCCCCCGAGCGCAGCAGCTTGAGTTCCTGCGGCGACAACGGGTTTCCCTTGGCATCGGTGCGTGAGTCGGTGCCCACCAGGAGTATGTCGACCGCACCGTCGTTCGCCCCGCCCAGTTCGAGGCCACCGAGCTGGGTGATGTTGGAGTTCAGGTTCTTGACGTTGTTCCAGGCATATCCGGTGCACAGCAGTACCGCCACGGACAGGAACGCGATCAACCCGCGGCCGATCCCGGCGCGGCTGGCCCTGGGCCGCCACCCGAGTCGGCCGGCACGACCTGCCGGCGCTCCGGTGGTCCTCGCCGCGGTGTCGGGAGAGGCGGTGTCGGGGGAGGCGGTGTCGCGCGCCGCGCCATCGGGAGAAGCGGGCCGGGCGTGCCCGCGGCGACCCCCGGGGCCGGTCGCCTTCGGGCGTCGTGGAGGTGCGGCCGCTGCGGCTCCGGGGTCGTTCCGGGTGGTCCGACGACGCCGACGAGGACTGCCATCGCCGGTGTGGATCTCGCCCGACGACCGTCGCCCGAGGTCCGGCGCATCGGTTGCGGGGCGTCGCCGGCGCGGCTGCTGCGGGCGGCCCGACTCCTGTGGGCGCCCCGGATTCGTTCGACTCGGGGGCTCTGCCCAGCCCGGCTGCTGAGCGCGACCGCCCGACTGTGGGACGCGACCCGCCTCCCGGCGCGGACGTGGCTGCTCGGGCCGTCCGGGCTGCTGTGCGCGGGCCTCTTGGTCACGTGG
>NZ_RKME01000052.1 GCF_003797825.1 Gordonia sp. OPL2 | reverse complement strand
CACCTACTCGACCCGCCGCCCCCGCTCCAGCACACCCTCGACGACCCGCGTCATCTCCGCACGGAAGTTCTTCCGCGAGAACCCTTCCGCCCACTCGCGGATGCGGCGCGGGTCGTACGAGCCTGGGTCGAACGTCGTCATGGCCTCGGCGAGTCCCGCGACGACGGTGTCGTCGTCGCCGGATGGCACGAGCATCCCCGTTGTACCCGGCACCACGGTGTCGACCGCTCCGCCTTCACCGAGCGCGATGACGGGTGCACCGGTGGCCATCGCCTCGACGGGGACGATCCCGAAGTCCTCGACCCCCGGCATGATCAGCGCCCGCGTGCGGCGGTACAGGTCGACGAGCTCGTCGTGCGGCACCCGTCCGAGGAACACGGTGTCGTCGGACGCTAGCTCACGACAGATCTCCATCGACCGTCCGTCGCCGACGACGACCAACCGCACACCCGCCTCCCGGGCGGCGCGAATCGCCAGATCCGGCCTCTTGTACGGGACCAGGCGACCGGCGACGAGGAAGAAGTCCTCGCGCTCGATGGTGTGGTCGGGGGTGAAGCCGTTGGTGTCGACCGGCGGATGCACGACGACCGACTCCCGTCCCCACCACCGCTGGATGCGTCCGGCGACGGCGGTCGAGTTCGCCACGATCTGATCGATCCGGCCGACGGCGGCGAGCTCGCCGCGCCGCGCCATCCTCGACAACCCGGACAGCACCAGCGCACCGGCGGGCCCACCCGCCTCCTGCGCCCGGAATGCGGTGTCCCACGCCCACCGTGCCGGACTGTGGACATACGCGATCACCGGTGCGTCGGTGGCGAATGCCGCCTGAGTCGCGAACGCGTGATGACTGATCACCACGGCATCGACGTCACCGAGATCCATTCCGCGGAACGCGCGGGGGAAGAGGGGGGTCAGCGGTGCGTAGGGCCCGCGGCCCGTCCAGCCGTAGGGCGTGTCCACCCAGGTGGTGATCGGCGACGACGACAGCCCTGCCGGGAGGCCTTGCTCGCGGGCGATCGGAACATGGACGGCGGCCCGCGGCCAGGTCTGTGAGAACTGCTCGACGACATGTTCGGATCCGGCGATCTCGGTGAATCGTTCGTGCACGATGGCGACTCGCGGATCCGCGATCGGGTCGGTCATGTCCGTCCTCAGTCCTCGTCCGCGACACGAGCGCTCGCGGCACCTCCTTGTCGGCGCACCAGTCCCCGACCCGACCGATCCCCCGGCGGCGGCCACTTCGAGATCTCCGACGCCCGGCCTGCCGAAACGTACCATCTCGAAGAAAGTTCGGCACACTGTTCACCAGGGGGGCGCGAGCCGCATCGTCATGTGGCGTCGACGGCCTCCCCCTGCGGAAAGGAAGGTCGACGTGCCCGGTAGCCGTCACGACCCATCGTCGGCCGACGACGGCGTGGACGTCCTGTTCGACGCCCGCCACATCCGGCAGAGCGGGATCGGCACCTATATCCGCACCCAGATCCCCCACCTCGAGCGGGTGACCGCGGACCGCGGGCTGACACTGGCCGTGTTGACCGACGCCGACTCCGTATCGGCGGTGCAGGATGGCACGCGCGTACTCACCGCGTCCCCCGACGGCGCCGCGATGTACACGGCCGCCGAACAGCGGGTCTGGCAGCACGCGCTCGACGCGTGTCGGCCCCGTGCGCTCTGGGCGCCGCACTACCCGTTCCCGCTGGCCCTGCTCCGACCCCGGGACCGCGCGGTCCGACTGTTCACGACGGTTCACGACACGCTGCACCTCGAGGACGCCGCGCTGAGCAACCAGGGCCGCGCCCGGCGCGCCTACGCCGCCGCCATGCTCCGGCTCGACGCCCGCAGGGCGGCCACGGTGTTCACTCCGTCCGACGCCACGGCACGGCGCCTCGGCGAGACCACCCGCGCCGCACGCGTGCTCGTCACCCCGATCCCGGTCGACGATGTCTGGTTCGCCACCGAGGGCCTGCCCGATCCCGGTGTGGGGCAGCCCTACCTGCTCTACGTCGGAAATGTGAAGAGACACAAGAATCTCGTGCTGCTCCTCGAGGCGTTCACCCGGATCTCGGCCAACATCCCGCACCGGCTGGTCATCGCCGGCGGCGGTGAGACGCTGCGCACGGCCGACGACCGGGTGGGCCGCATCGTCGCCGAACTCGGCACGCGCGTCGAGGTGACCGGGCAGGTGCCCTTCGATCGCCTGCGCGCCCTGGTCGCCGGGGCCGATCTGCTGATCATGCCATCGCTGTACGAGGGTGCCGGCCTGCCACCGCTGGAGGCCATGGCATCGCGGACAGCCGTTCTCGCCTCCGACATCCCCGTCCTGCGGGAGACCTGCGGCGACGGAGCGGAGTTCTTCGACCCGCACGACTCGGGGGCACTGGGACAGCTGCTGATCCGCCTCTGCGGAGACGACGACGCGCGCCGCGGATTGGCCGAGCGCGGGTTCGCCCACGTCACGCGACGACAGGCCGGGATCGATCCGGCGGCGGCCGCGACGCGCATCTGCTCCGGACTGGAAACCTCACGATGACAACCCCTTCCAGGCCGCAGCTGTCGCGCCGCACGTTCCTGGCGCTGGTGCCTGCGGTCGCGGCTCTCGCCGCGTGCTCCTCCTCATCGTCCGGCTCCACCCACAACGTCCGCGACTTCGGCGCCGTCGGCGACGGGCGGCAGGACGATTCGGGGTCGATCGGCAAGGCCGTCGCTCAGATGAGAGCTGGTGACACGCTCTACTTCCCGGCCGGGACGTATCGATACGCCCAGCGGGATCCGGAGGGCGGCGCGGCGATCTCGCTCGCCGGTCTCGATCGGGTCTCCGTCGAGTTCGACGCTCGTGCCGAACTGGTGATGGACAACCTCGCCGACGACGGGAGCGGCACGGGGCACGGCCTCGTGGTCCGCGGTCCGGCCTCGCAGGTCTCGTTGCGGGGAGTGCGGATCCGGTGGGCGGTCCAGCCGTCGCAACGGTCTTTCGGTGACGGCATCCGCGTCGTCGGATACCCGTCCGACGGATCGTCGGTGCCGTCGGGGTGGACCGGCTCCAAGGGTCCGGTGTCCGGGGTCACGGTGGCGGACTGCGCAATCCGGTCGAGTCCGCAGGCCGGCGTGATCATGATGGGCGTCTCCGACGTCACGGTCACCAATGTCCGCGCGACCGACACCATGGCCGACGGTATCCACTTCAACGCGTGTCGTCGCGGCCAGGTCCGCAACTGCACGGCCACCGACACCGGCGACGACGGCCTGGCACTGGTCACCTATCACTCGGAGACGGACGGTTTCGACAACGACTCCGAGACCTTCTCCCTGGCGGCTGTGGGCGACTGGTCCGACGCCGACTTCACCATCGCCGACATGACGGTCTCCGGCGGTGCTGCCAACGGCGTGCGACTGGCGGGCGCCGCGCGCGTCACCGCCACCGGCATCTCGGTGACGGGTGTTCGCACCGGAGCCGGGGTCATCGTCGACAGCGCCGCGCCCGATTCCGACACCGAGTGGAAATATCTTGCGTCTCAGGATGTTCGGCTGACCGGGCTGACCGTCGAGGACGGGGAGGCCGGCGTGCATGTCCTGGCCCGCCCGGAGGGCGCCGCCGACGACACGTTCAGTCGATTCGACCTCGATTTCTCCGAGATCACCATCCGACGCTGCGAACGCTGGTCGGCCCTCGTCGAGTCGACCGCCGACCGGCCGGCCACCGGCGTCACGCTGCGGGGCCTCACCGTGGCAGTCGAGGACATCGCCGACGGCACCGGGATCGTCGGCCTGCAGACGACCCGGGGAGTCACCTTCGGGGAGGTCGGCATCGAGAGCGCCACCCCGGCGATCGCTTTCTCCGCCAACAAGTCCGACGACTTCCGGATGGATCGCATCGCGGTGACCGTGACCGGCGGCGCGGGCCCTGATCGGGACTCGGCGGGCCCGGCACTGCAGTTCCAGGAATCGACCGGTCGCATCGGCGCCGCCGAGGTCACCTGGCGGGGCGCGCCGTCGTCGTGGACGGCGGTCTCCGCGACCACGTCATCGACGTGTTCCCCCGGGGCGACACCCGAGAACCCGGTGAGCATCGGGAAGCTCGAGACCACCCCGGCGCGGCTCAGCGATCCTGTGGCAGTGGTGTGTCGATAGCCGTTCCGGGAGGCACGTCGGCCAGCACCTGATCGGCGGGTCGACCGGCCGCTGTGCGGCCGAACTGCCATGCGGGGCGCGGTGACCCGTTCAGCACGACGCCGAGGATCGCGACATCGGCGAGCGAGAGACGCTCGACCGCCGTACGGAGGTCGACGTACCGCGTGTGCCCGGAGCGCGCGATCACCAGGACCGCGTCGGCGATGCGACCGAGGACGAGCGGGTCGGATGAATCCTGCAGGGACGCACTGTCCACGATGACGTGATCGAACTGCTCCGCCAGCTCTGCGAGACCGTCACTCAACCGCTCCGAGGCCAACAACTCGGACGAGTTGCCGATCGCCGGGCCCGCGGGAACCAGCGACAGATGGGGACGTGAGGACCGAGAGATGAACTCCCCCAGCCTGCCTCGTCCGTTCAGGTAGGTGGTGAGGCCCTCGGTCGACGACACCGCGTCGGCGGCGTGCCGGGACCCGGCCGGCCGTCCGTCGAGCGCCGCGTCGACCAGGACCACCTCGGAACCGCTGTCCGCGAGAGCGATCGCCAGATTGACCGCAACCGTCGTCGAACCGTCACCGGGCGTCGCACCGGTCACGACGATCGAACGCAGTGTGGCCGGACCCGATTCACGTCCGGTGACAGCGGTGCGTAACCGCCGGAGCGCCTGGGCTGCACGGCTGTCCGGCCCGCGGTAGTCGACGAGGCCCGAGGTTCCGAGCGACTTCTCCGACGGGATAGTGGCCAGCACGGGACCGGAGAGGAATCGACTCACCTCCGCCTCATCGCGCACCCGTCGACCGACCAGTCCGCGGACATAGGCGTAGAGCAGTCCCACCAGCAACCCGGCGACGACGCCGAGCGCGATGTTGCGCCCGAAGTTCCGGCCCTCGCCCTGACCGTCGGGCACCGCGGGCGTGATCACCGACAGGCGCACCTGATCTGCGTTCGCGTCGTCCCCGGCGCCCGGGGTGGCGGGCTGGTCGCCGTCGAGCGCCGTCACCGTCGCCGGCAGCGCATCGGCCAGCGCGTTGGCCAGCCTCGCCGACGTCTGCGGATCGTCCGTCCGGGTGGTGACGGTGAGGATCGCGCTGCCCGTGTTGGCGCCGGCGGTGGTGGCGTCGCGCGCCTCACCGATCGACATCGACAGCCCGCTCTGCGCCAGGGCGGTCGCGATCAATCGGTCTGACGTCAGCAGCTCGGTGTAGGCCTCGGTCCGCTGCCGGCTCACGCTGTCGCTGTCGGCGGGCCGCGGCGTCTGATAGATCGTCGCCGACGACTCGTACATCGGGGTCTGCTGGGTGGTCAGGACGAGACCGACGAGACCACCCACCAGCGCGCACACGACGATGACGATCCAGTGGTCCCGGATCGCCCCCGCCGTCGAGCGCAACCATTCGTTGCCGGTCGTGTCGGGGCGGTAGGTGACACCCACTGCACTGTTGCTCACGTGACTCCACTTCTCTCGTACAGATGTTCGTCGTCGGAGTCCACACGCGTCCGCAGACCCGCTCCCGCAACGGCCATGCCGACGACCGTCAGCAGCACCAGGAACACGACGATCCCCTGGGTCAGGAGCTGAATGCGCCAGACCTCGGCAAAGCAGTAGGCGATGACCCCGGTGGTGCCCGCGATCACCGGGCCATAGGTCGAGAACCGACCGGAGATGTAGCCGGCCAGCGGGAACAGCAGGAGGGTGTAGAACCATCCCCAGGCACCGAAATCGGCGTAGGTGTCCGCGAATTCGGAGTTCGTCGTGAAGTTCGGCGCCGACGACACGGTGAAGTCGTACAGTCCGGCGTCCACCGACTCCTTGCCCCGCGTCTCGTCCTCGGGCACCAGGAAACTCGGGAGCGCGGCGCTGAACGATCCACCCACACTGCCCGGTTTCTCGAAGCTGCCGCGCATCACCGCATCCGAGACACCCAACGAGACCTGCGCGGGCACCGCCAGATACGCACCCATCTGATAGACGTTCATCGCCACCGGGTTCGAGACGCCGGCGTCGCGGTAGTAATTGCCGTTGCGGACGTAGTTCAGGGTGGTCAGCAACCCGAACAGGACCACCACGCCGGCCACGACCATCCACGGACGCAGCGGCTTTCGGGCCCCGTCGTCGGCCCTGCGTCGCGCCGCCGACCAGATGACCAGATACACCACGACGGCCATCAGCAGCGAGAGTCGCGACGCCACCATCGAATTGAGCAGGAGCAGTACCACCGCCGCGATCATCAGCGGCGCCCGGATGACTTTCGTGCGCCACAGATGAACGCCGAGCGGTGCGGCCAGGATCGTCGCATAGCGCAGGGTCGGGATGCCCGCCGACGCCGGCAGCGCCTCGGTGAAGGAGTTGCCGGTCTGCGTCACGAGCGATTCGACGATCGAGGTCGTCCCCGCGATGCGGTAGTAGGAATAGCCGACGCCGACCGCCGCGACGGCCAGGATCAACAGGAAGTAGCGACGTTCGAAGGCGGGCAGACATGTTCGGGCGACGAGTTCGGTCGACGGGCGGGTGCCGGTCCCGAGGCGCCAGCCGATTGTGGCGAGCACGACGACGAGCGCGTACCAGACCATGAGCAGCGTGATACCCGCGACGGTGATCGGCGACGGTTCCAGGAAGCCACGCAGCTGCAGCCAGGATCCCGCCGGGCACCCACCGACCGAGCACCATCCGATCAGCGAGATCCACGAGATGAACGAGGCTGTGACCGGCACGAGGATCAGCACCGCGGGTGTCAGCCACCAGGCGGGACGGGGTGCTTCGGGCAGGGCGGAATCGTTCACGTGCCCGTGCCCCCTGCCTTGTCGGTCCGGGGCGAGCCGTTCGTCGAGCGCAAGGTCACCCTCTCGTGCCATACACTATGGCACGTAAGCCATACACTATGGCGCGTGAGTTCGGCCGCCGCGCGAGACGCGGGCGCGTTCGGACAGGTGGATTCGGGGGACCATCGGGCGCGCTCCCGAGGGGTTCTGACATGACGGTGGTGACATGACGGCGGGGCGAAGTGCGTCCATGAACAGCGACGAGAGCCCGTCGACCGAGGAGGCCGACGACCGTGGGAGTTCGCCGTCGTTCGGGATGGCCATCACCACCGTGGGGCGATGGGATTCGATCTGTCGCCTGCTCGATGACCTCGCCGCACAGACGACCCGGCCCCGCATGGTGTCGATCGCCTACGACGACAACGTGGACGCCGCCAACGGCCTGAAGAAGGTGCACGATCTGTATTCGGACGTCCTGACCATTCGGACTGTGGTCAAACACGGTGGCAGCACGGCGGGCCACAACACGGCGGCCGCACAGTTCACCGACGACGTCGACTGGATCTATCTCCTGACCGACAACTGCCGGCTCGAACCCGACTTCCTCGAGCGGCTGTCCGCGCACTGCACACCCACGGCATCGGTGTGCGCGGCCCGACTGGTCGACGCCGACGGCGACCGCAACACCCTTCCCCCGGCCGACGCCGAGTTCACCCGGCGTAACGCATGGTCGGTCGTCGTCCCGAGCATGGCGATCCGCCGCAAGGACTACATCACCGTCGGCGGGTTCGATTCGACGATCGGGTCGGGCGCCGACAGCCCGTGGCAGAGCGGCGACGAGACCGACCTCGTCCTGCGCCTGGCCGAGCTCGACGACTTCGCCATCAGCTGGGCACCCGACATCGTCGTCCGCGGACACACCGACTTCACCCATCTGACGCCGGCCGAACGGCGCCGCAAGCTACGCAACTACGGTCGCGGCACCGGCTTCATCTATCGGCGGTGGGGTTATCCGGTGCTCGACAAACTCCGGCTGCTCGCCGGGGCGGCCACGCTGCCGTTGCGGAAACGGCGGAAGTTCCGTGCCGGAGACGGTCTGGCACTGCTGATCGGGCGTACCGAGGGCCTCCTTGGCAGGAAGTTCTCCAGAGACAGGGATCACCGCGCTGTCCTCCGATGATCACGAGGCGCCCGCCGCGCGTCGCGGCGGAGTGCTCGCCCCCGTCCTGTCGAAAGTCGACGCCAAGCACCTGCAGGCGGTCGTGCAGATCGCGGCCGGTCTGGCACTCAACGCCTTTCCCGCGATCTTCATCGCCGTGTTCGCCCGCGTCGCGCCGATCGACCACCAGGGTCAACTCGCCGTCTCGTTGACCATCGGCACCTACGTCGCGCAGTTGTTGTCGGCGTTCGTCGTCGAGTCGCGGCTGGCCACCCCGGAGGCCGACCACGACATCGCGATGCCCTGGTGGATGGCGCTGCTGTCCCTCGGCTCCGGCATCCTACTCATCGTCAGCCCGACGGTGCCCGCACCGGTGATCACCCTGCTCGGCGTGCTCGGACTGTCGTCGGGCCTCTTGATGGCACGCACTATCGGTGTGGTCCAGGGACGATGGCGCCTCGAGGCCGTGGCCGCGATCATCCTCGTCGCCGGATGCCTGTCGGCACTGCTACTCGCCGTCCACGACAATCCCAACTGTGTGCGGGTCCTCGCTGCGGGCGCGATGCTGGCCGTCCTGTGCCGCTGCTGGCCTCGGCCGTCGCATCGCGAGTCGGGGATGCCGCCCGACCTGCGCCGCGCCGCATGGGTGACGGGTGAGACCGCGTCGGTCGGGATCGTGCAGCCGATCCTGACGTCGTTCATCCTGGTCGTCCTCGGGCCCGCGGCGTCGGTCGGTTTCCGTGTGGTCTCGACGATCTCGGGTGTTCTCGAACCCGTTCTCGCCTACGGCCGCGTCCGGCAGCTCGCCCACGGCCACAAGGGTGAGGTCGCGCACGTCGCGCTGATCTTCGCCGCCGGCGTCGGGGGGATCGTCGTCGCCGCGTACCTCGGACTGTGGAGCCTCATCTTCGGTCCGGCATGGTCACATTCACTCGTCCCGGCCCTGGTGATCGCCTGCCTGTGGAAGGCGACGATGCTGTTCTCGACCGTGCCCTTCGCCGCGCTCCGGCGCGTCGGGCACACGGCGAAGGTGTTCTGGCTCCGAGCGGCAGGCACCGCGCTCTACGTGGTGCTCGGACTCTCGTTCCTGTACATCTTCCACACCGCCACTGCCGTGTTCGCGTCCTTCGTGATCACCGAGGTGATCATGTTCCTGCCGTACCACTTCGCCGCACGCAAGGCCGCCCCCGACTACCACTCGATCTTCGAACGCAAGAAGAGCCGGGACGATTCGGAGTCGGAGACGGTCTGACGGCTGGGGCCCGGTCCGCAGGCCGGCCCGGGCCCCGCACTCGACGAACCGCCCCGGCCCCCAAAGAACTCAGCCCCCGAAGATCCCCTTCAGCACCTCCATGTCGGCCACGCGCTCCTTGTGCGTGCCCGCCACCGGCGACGCGAGGATGCAGGTGACGCCGGCGTCGCGGAATGCCGCAGCGCGCTCGGCGACCTCGGCCTTCGACCCGATGAGCGACATCGCACGCACCAGGTCGTCGGGAACGGCCTTGGCGGCCTCGGCCTTCTTGCCATCGAGGTAGAGATCCTGGATCAGCTTCGCCTCCTCGACGTAGCCGTAGCGCTGCGCGAGGGTGTTGTAGAAGTTCTTGCCGCGGGCACCCATGCCGCCGATGTAGAGCGCGGCGTGGTGGCGGACGAGCTCGAGCGCGTTCTCGATCTCCTGCGTGTCGTCGGAGACGCGTGCGGTCGCCTGTACGACGATGCCGAGCTCGCCCAACGACGGATCACGCTTCGCCTTGCCCGCGGCGAGCGCCTCGCCAAAGGCCGACTGGATCTGCTCCGGGTTGAACAGGATCGGCTGGAACTCCTCGAACAGTTCCGCGGCCAGCTCGGTGTTCTTCGGGCCGATGGCGGCCAGCAGCATCGGGATGCGGTCGCGCACCGGGTGATTGATGATCTTCAACGACTTGCCGAGCCCGGAACCACCGTGCTCCTCGTCGAGCGGCAACGTGTAGTGCTTGCCCTGGAAGTCGACCTTGTCGCGACGCCACACCTGCCGGCAGATCTCGGCGTGCTCGCGGGCGCGGCCGACCGGGTAGTCGTACTTGACGCCGTGGAAGCCCTCGATCACCTGCGGGCCGGACGCACCGATGCCGAGCACCGCACGGCCGTCGCTGATGTAGTCGAGACCGGCCGCCGTCATGGCGAGGTTCGTCGGCGTGCGGGAGAACATCGGCAGGATCGCGGTCTGCAGTTCCATGCGCTCGGTCTTCGCGGCGATGTAACCCAGCTGGCTCACCGCGTCGAAGCTGTAGGCCTCTGGGACCGCGATGCGGTCGACGCCCACGGCCTCGAAATCGGCCAGATTGTTGATGGTCTCGCGGAAGTCACCCGCGTAGTTGATCGGCATCCCGAGCTTCAGCGCAGCAGTCATGACCGGATTGTTCCACAGCGACTTGTGCCGGTCACCAGTCCGCCCGAGCGTTCGCTCCACCGCATCCGGTGACGGGTTGCCGTCACTTACATGAACAATCGGTGAACACCACCGCGGTCTCAGGAAACGCCCAGGTCGAACTGCTCAAATCGGACACTGGACCGTTAGGTGAAACCACCTGGTGAGCCGCATGATTATGACCATGAGCGGCGAGATGCTGATCCTGGTGCTGTTGGTCATCACGGCACTGGGTTTCGACTTCACAAACGGATTCCATGACACCGGAAACGCCATGGCGACATCGATCGCCACGGGCGCACTGAAGCCCAAGGTCGCCGTCGGCCTCTCGGCGATCCTGAACCTGGTCGGCGCGTTCCTCTCGGTCGAGGTCGCCGCCACCATCACCAAGGACGTGCTGAACATCCAGCAGACCTCCGGCGACGACAAGGGCGACATCATCTCGGGCCTGACCCCGACGACGGCCCTGCTGATCATCTTCGCCGGCCTCATCGGCGGCATCCTCTGGAACCTCTTCACCTGGCTGTTCGGCCTGCCGTCCAGCTCGTCGCACGCACTGTTCGGCGGTCTCATCGGCTCGGGCATCGCCGCGATCGGCATGTCCGGCATCAACTGGCACGGCGTGTTCTCCAAGATCATCGTCCCGGCGTTGCTCGCCCCGGTGATCGCCTGCCTCGTCGCCGCCTGCGGCACCTGGCTGGTCTTCGCCATCACCAAGAAGATCGCAGAGAGCAAGAAGGAAGAGGGCTTCCGCTACGGACAGATCGCCAGCGCATCGCTCGTCTCCCTCGCCCACGGCACCGGCGACGCGCAGAAGACGATGGGTGTCATCGCCATGGCGCTGATCGTCACCGGTCACCTCGACGCCTCGACCGTCAGCCACGGGCTCCCCTTCTGGGTCGTCTTCAGCTGCGCAGGCGCCATCGCGATCGGCACCTACCTCGGCGGCTGGCGCATCATCCGCACGCTTGGCAAGGGACTCGTCGAGATCAGCTCGCCGCAGGGCATGGCCGCCGAGGCGTCGTCGGCCGCGATCATCCTGACCTCGAGCGCGGCGGGTATGGCGCTCTCGACGACGCAGGTCGCTACCGGCTCGATCCTCGGTTCGGGTGTCGGGAAGAAGGGCGCCCAGGTCCGCTGGGCGGTCGCCGGCCGCATGGCCGTCGCATGGGTCACGACCCTCCCGGCCGCCGGACTCGTCGGCGCCGCGTCGTACTTCATCGCCCACCTGCTCGGCAACGTCGCCGGTGCGATCGCCATCTTCGCCCTGCTGATCGTCGCATCGGGCTACATGTACTGGCGCGCACAGCAGAACAAGGTCGACTCGACCAACGTCAACGCCGAATGGGACGAGTCCACCAACTCGATCATCCCGGCGGAGGACGAGCAGCCGAAGACCCCGGTCGCCTGACCCTCTGACCCGAAAGGACTTCTCCCCGATGGACATCGTCGAAGCGATCGGCAAGGTTCTGATCGTCGGCCTCCTCTTCGGTGCCGGCCTGCCCGCCCTCTTCGCAGTCGGTCTCCGACTGCACGCCGAAGGCGGCGGCGCGACCAACGCCGACGGCACCGTGTCGCACGGCAATCCGGCACAGCGTGCGCTCGGTTACGTGATCTTCGCCGTCGTCGCGCTGATCATCATCACCGCGCTGCTGTGGATCACCCGACAGACCATCTATTACTACTTCGACATCAAGATCTTCCCGTTCGGCTACAAGTGATCTCCTGGGATCGGGCCGGATGATCCCTTCCCACCTCATGTCATCGGAGGCGCGACACCGTCATGTCTGAAGGCACCCCGCTGTTCGAATCGGCGATCAACTGGATCCGCAAGGGGTATCCGGAGGGCGTCCCGCCCACCGAGTTCCCTCCGCTGCTGGCCCTGCTGACGCGGGTTCTCGACGAGCGCGAGGTCACCACCGTGGCCCTCAACCTGGCCCGCGACCACGGGGTGCGGAATCCGGTGACCGAGGACCAGATCAGCGAGGCCATCGCGAAGGTCACGCGGGAGTCCCCGACCCCGGACGAGATCAACCAGGTCGCCGGCCGCCTCGCCGCCGTCGGATGGCCCCTCGCGGCCAGCAGCGCCTGAGCGCCGCGGACGCATCACAGGATTCGCTCGGTGTCGAGACCACGGCGCGAGCACATACAATCGCGGCAGCGATGTCATGGTTTCTGGCTGTCATAGTTCCTGCCGCCGGGGAGAAAAGGGGGCGTAGTCGTGGATCGACCACAGTTCCTCCATCGGATCATCGAATGGCTGCGCGCCGGCTACCCGGACGGCGTTCCACAGGGCGATTACATCCCGCTCGTGGCGCTTCTCCGACGACAGCTCAGTGAGGACGAGGTCCAAGAGGTGTCGTCCGGACTGATCCGCAAGTCGCCGCCCCCTCCCGAGCCGATCTCGAAGATCGACGCGGGCGTCGCGATCACCAAGGTGACCCACGAGTTGCCGCACGAGGACGATGTCGCCCGCGTGCGCAAGCATCTCGAGTTCTCCGGCTGGCCGTTCGACGACTCGCCGCTCACCCCGCCGACGACCACCCCGGACTCGCCGACAGCGACCGACGACCCGCCGAGGACCACACCGGACTCGGCGACAGCGACCGACGACCCGCCGACGACCACCCCGGACTCGCCGACGGCAACCGATGACTCGACGACGGCAACCGATGACTCGCCACCGGACCCGGACGACGGAGACCGGCCCTGAAATCCCTCCGCGCCCTGCACCTCCCGGCCCGACCCGACGTTCTCGACCGCCGCGACGAACTGGCCGCCGTCCTCGACGGTTCGGCCGCCTACGTCCCGGTCCCCGACGACCCGCGCGAGGTCGCCTCACTCCGCGACGCCCTCGACGTCGACGACCCCATCGCCGACGACCTCTCCCTCGTCATCTCCACCTCCGGTACCACCGGAATCCCGAAGGGCGCCCAGCACTCCCCCGCCTCGCTCACCGCGTCCGCCGACGCCACCGCCGCCCGACTCGGCGGACCCGGGAACTGGGTCCTCGCGCTCGCACCTCACCACATCGCGGGATTGCAGGTCCTGCTGCGCGCGTTGGCCTCCGGGTTCAGCCCCACCGTCCTCGACCTCGACGACGGTTTCGACGCCGACACCTTCGCCGACGCCCTCGACGCGCTCGACGGTCCACGCCGCTACACCTCGCTGGTCCCCACCCAGCTGATCAAGGTCCTCGACTCACCCCGCGCGACGGCCGCCCTCCGCGACGTCGACGCGCTGCTGGTCGGCGGTGCGGCGACGCCGGTCCCGTTGCTGCACAGGGCGATCGACGCGGGCATCCCGATCACCCGGACCTACGGGATGAGCGAGACCGCGGGTGGCTGTGTCTACGACGGCATTCCGCTCGACGGTGTGGTGATCCGCATCGACGACGCCAATGCCGACGGCGTCGGACGGGTCGTCCTCGGCGGACCGATGGTCGCCCACGGCTACCGGAACCGCCCGGAGCATCCCGCGTTCGCCGAGCCCGGCTGGTTCCGCACCGACGACCTCGGCCGCGTCGACGACGACGGCGTGCTCTCCATCGTCGGACGCGCCGACGAGGCGATCACCAGCGGCGGGCTGACGATCGTGCCGCAGGTGGTCGAGGCCGTCGTCGTCGAGGATCCCGCCGTCGCCGAGTGCGCGGTCGTCGGCCTGCCTGATGACCGGCTCGGCGAGAAGGTGGTCGTGTTCATCGTCCCCTCGGGGGCAGGCACTCTCGACTCCGAGCGCATCCGCGGCGCCGTGACCGAACGCCTCGACCGCTACGCCGCCCCGCGCGAAGTCATCGAGCTGGCCGAACTCCCGCTCCGTGGCCCGGGCAAGGTGGATCGGCGGGCACTGCGCGCCCGATTCTCCTAGCCGCCCCCAGCGTCCGCCCCCTCCACTCGCCGACCGTGTCCAACTTTTCGCCGACCGTGTCCAACTTTTCGCCGACCGTGCCCAAAACCTCGCCGATCGTGCCCCACATCCC
>NZ_RKME01000051.1 GCF_003797825.1 Gordonia sp. OPL2 | reverse complement strand
GGGTGCGGGGTGGGGTGGTGATCCCGGCGCTCGCGGGATTCGTTCGAACGAAGGGAAACACGCATGTTGTGTGGTCGCCGCAGGGCTGATATGGCAGGATCTGCGGCAAGAATGACCGGGCGTCGGTGGCTCGGTCGTGCCGGGGTGCACCCATGACAGTGGGCCGCACGTTCGGTCGGGGCCGGGAATCCAGAAGTGTGTGGGGGATCGAGGGGAACCGACCGCGTCCGCGGTGCGTCCAAGTACCGACGACATGTTCGACGGACACGAGGTCCACGCGGCACGAAGGGGGGTCGGATCGCCATGTCGACACACGGACACACGTACTCAGACAGCACGTTCTCCGACAGCACACGGCGGCACGCGGAGGAATCCGCCGACGACGAGATCGACCCGTATGCATTGTCGACGGCCCGTTCGCGCTCCGGTGCGGTCGCCGTGACCACGACCTCGCAGGGACTGCCGGTGTCGATCCGGCTCGACAACTCGGCATTGGCCAAGGACCCCGCGGTGCTCGCCGGCGAGATCCTGCGGTTGTGCCGTCAATCGGCGATGGCCGCAGGCATCCGACTGCGCGAGCAACTGATCGCCTCGGGCGCGGCCCGCGACGTCGTCGATGCGATGAAATTGCCGCGACCGGATGATCTCGCCCGCGCCGAACAACTCGACGACCACGACGGGGGCGCCCCGACATCGTGGCTGCGACCGGTATAGGGGGGATCCGATGAGCTGGGCGATGGACGAACTCGAGGCGCGGGCGAACAGGCAGCTGGACAGCCTGCACGACCTGAACGAGAGGTACGCCGCGATCGTCGTGCGCGAGACGTCGGCCGACGATCTGGTGACCGTCGAGGTCGACGGCGTCGGGGCACTGACCGGCCTGTGGCTGGCCTCCGGCGCGAACGAACTCGGTGCCGCGCGGCTCGGGGAGCAGATCGTGGCGACGTCGGCGCTGGCCGCGCAGCGCGCCTTCGCCAAACGCGCGCTGATCACCGAGGAGTTCAACGAGTCGTTTGCCGAACTGTTGGGCACTCGGCCGGTCGATGGATGACGTGGACACCGCGTCGGTGCCCGGTACCGGCACGGACAGGGTCTCGACACGAGTGCCGGGAAATCTGTTCGACAACAGTGGAACCAGACGGAACTCAGGTGCGTCCAAAGATCAGAAGCACCGGAAAGGCAGGACAACGGTGAAGGGGAGGGAACAGCGATGGACAATGTGACGGTCGTGCCCGAGGTGGTCGAGACGTTCGGTGCGACGAGCGCTGCGATGGCGGCCGCTGTCGGCGCCGCCGGGTCGATCAATGCCGCGGCGAACACCGCGGTGATGGTCCCGGTGTTCGGCGTCATCGGTCAGGAGTTCCTGGCCTCGTTCATCGTGGCCCAGGCCAATCATCTCCTGTCCGTGGGCAATCTCGCCGCTGTCCACGCGGGCAGCGCCGCGGCCACCTTCGCCGGGTTGGCGACGTTCGACGCAGAGGACGCGTCGTCGGGTGCAGCGATCCGATCGGTCCTGTGACCGGGTCGCCCATCCCCGGCCTACCTGCCGGGATCCCCGATGTGCCCGCGATGTCGCGGATGACCGTGCAGGAGGTGATCGCAGCCTCTCCGCTCGGCCCGATCCTCGACACACCGGTGGGTGATGTGCTCGCCGGACACGGACTGCCGCCCCTACCGTCGCTGCCGCCTCCGGGCCCGCCCCTTCCCGGTCTGCCGCCGCTGCCGCCGATCAACATCGAGATGTTGATCAAGCCGATGACCGACCTGCTCGGCGGCTTCGGCACCGGTGACCTGTCCAGCGCCGACTTCGATCCGTCCGCCATCTTCCAGAGTCTGTCCAAGGTTCTCGAGACGACCATGTCGATGAGTTCCGGTGCCGTGAAGGCGCTCGACAAACTCTGGACCGGGTCGGCGTCGACCGCGGCGGTGGGGAAGTCGGCCACCGCGACCGCGGACACCGCCAACGTCACCACCCAGGGCACCGGGATGTCCTTCGACATCCAGGCGGCGGCCGGCATCGTCGGCGCGGGATTGGCTGCGGTGCAGGCGATCATCGCTGCGACGATCGGCAAGATCGCCACCACCATCCCGATCATCGTCACACCCGTCGGGCAGGGTCTGGCCGCCGGATTCGCCACCGAGGGACTCGCCGAGGCCACCACGCAGGTCGCGGTCACCCGTGCTCAACTGCTGGGACCGACCGCGAAGATGACGGCGAACGGCGCCCAGGTGCCGGTCACGAACGCGCCGGCACCGACGGGCGCTGCGCAGTCGCCGTTCGCAGTGGCCAGCACGGTCCTCGACGGGGTGTCACCGGCGGTGTCGTCGGCCACCGAACTGCCGTCGATGATCGCCTCACCGGTCAGCAGCATGTTGTCGTCGGCGAAGGTCGATCCGCTGACGACGGGCCGGGTCGATCCCGCAGGCAAGAACCGCGGACCGGACGGCGGCGGGCCGGGTGGCCCCGGCGGTAAGGGAGGAGCGACCGGCGGCGGAGGAGCGGTCGGCGCGATCGGCGGGTCCTCGCCCACGCCGCTCGCACCGCGGCCGTTCATGAGTCCGACCCCGGGGATGACCGAGCCCGCCGGTCTCGGACCGCAGCAGACGGCACGTTCGGCGGTCACCAGCACGGGCACCGTGCCCGCGTCGATGGCACCGATGGGAGCCGCCGGAGCCGCGCGCGGCGCCGGTGCGTCCAATGAAGAACACCAGGTTCCCGACTATCTGGTGACCGAGGACAACGGACATCGGGTCGTCGGCGACGTCCCCGACGCCGTGCCCGCCGTCATCGGATACGAGGAGGACGACGGTGAGGCGACGGCGGCGCCCGACATCGAGCTCCGGCTCGGGCCGCCGCCCGGAACCCTCCAGTCCTGATCTGCCGCACGACCCGACCCGCACGACCCGACTGCACGACCCGACCCGCACGACCCGATGAGGAGCCATGACCGACGCACAGCTGAATGTTGATCCCGCCGAACTCATCTCGGCGGCCGGACGTCTCGACGCATTGGCCGGCCGGCTCGAGCGGACACTCGGTTCGGTCGCACCCGAACTGATCGTGCCCGCAGCGGGTCGCGACGAGGTGTCGCAGACGTCGGCGACGACGTTCACCGCCGTCGCCGAGGCGTTCACGACGGATTCGGCCGGTGGGGTGGAGGAGCTCCGCAAGATCGCCGCAGTCCTCCGTGCCCAGGCGGACGGGTACACCCGCGGCGAGGACGAGGCGGCCGCCGGCCTCCGCAGCTGACGTCCCACCTACCGACACCACACGACACGACACGACACGAAAGGAGAGCCACATGGCCGGATTCACCGGCGTCGTCTGGGACGCACGCAGCACCGAACGGCTCTCCACCGAGCTCGGCGACGGTGCGGGCGCGGGGCCGCTCACCCAGGCGGGCGTGTCCTGGGCGCATCTCGCATCGGAGATGTCGTCGGCGGCTGTGGAGTACAGCTCCATCCTGGTGGCGCTGGGCGTGCACTGGGATTCGTCGCACACGAGCGCCACGTTCGAGAAGCTGACCCGCCTCGCCGGGTGGTTTGCCGAGGCGGCCGCGGTCGCCGGGCGCAATGCCGTCCGGGCAGAGTCCCAGGCCGCAGCAGTCACCGTCGCCCGGCTGACCATGCCCAACCTCGCCGAGGTCGACATCGCGGAGAAGGCGATGCAGACCGCCACGACACTCGGCGCCATCGCCCCCGCACTGGTGGGCGCCGCCGCCCACGCCGAGCGCGCCCTGCACGACCAGCGGATGCGGGCCGCGCGGGTCATGGACACCTACGAGTCCGCAACCGAACCGGCCGCTCGCCCCTGGAAAGACGGTGCGGCGGCGCCGAACCTGGTCTCGGCGGCACCGCTGGGCGCCGAGCGCGCAGCGCGCGAGACCGCCGCACGTGTGGCGGCGTCCCGTCCCACACCGCAGAACCCTGCTGGGCCCGCGCCGATCCCGGTCGGTGGCTTGTCGCTCGGTGTCACTGCGGCGCCGGAGAAGACACGGTATGCGCCGACGATCGTCGCGTCGGGCTCGCCGCAGTCGAGCGCATCGGCACCCGTCGCCCCGGCCGGTGCGGGCGCCGCCACCCCGTCGGGACCGATGGCGCCGATTGCTCCTCACGGTGCGGCAGCCGCCGATCGCGTGGTCGCACGTGGGGCGGTCGCCGACGATGCCACGGAGGAGACGGCGGCCGGAGCAGCCGCCGCCGACGATGGCAGCCCGGCGACCTGGGCTGATCTCGCCACCGCGGACACGTCTGTGGTGCAGCATGTCTCGGGGAACTCGGCATCCCGCTCCCTCGATCCGCGCTACCTCGACGAGACCTTGTCGCTCGGCTCGGGAAAGGGGGCGTGAGATGGTGTCGCACACCACCGATCGACGCGCGACCCTCGAGGTCGCAGCACTCCGGAGGCTCGGTGACGAGGCGGGTGTACAGACGTGGCCGGTGGTTCTCGACATGTGGAGTGCATCCGACGACGCCGCCGAGCTCGCCCACGTGGATGCAGCGGCAGACCGCGAACTCCACGCTCTGGGTCTCGTCGAGGACGGTGAACCGATCGCATGGATGGCCACCGCGCTCCGGGTTCTCGGGGCCGCTGAACGCCAATTGGAGATCCGCACCGTCACGTCTGCGCGGACGGAACGCGACATACCCCGGATGCGTCGGGTGTGCCTGGCGCGCAACGGTCACGATCATGTGCTGGCCGCACGGGACGGTGTCGCCGTGGACGTCCGGCTCGTCGAACTCAGCTCGGAAGACGAGGTGGGCGGACTCGTCGCCCGAGAACTGGATTCGGCCTCCGCGCCTGCCTCGTTCGCAGGGTTCAGTGCTCCCGCAGACGATCTCGCGGGGCGGCTCGCCGACTGTGCGACCGCCCACGACGCCGCAGACGCGCTACACGCACTGGGGGCACCCGGCTCCGATGCGGTGGCCATCGCGGCGGCGTTGATGAGCTGTCACACCCGATCGGAGATCGTCGCGGTCTCCTGGTCCGGTGGGGTCAGTACGCAATCTTCTGGGGCCCTGGCGGTCTTCGACACCGACAGGGGTCGGGTCGTCGCCAGTCCCAGCAAGTCTCCGGACGGGCGGGTGTGGACCACCCTCTCTCCGGGTGGTGGTCATCGGATCGCGCAGGCCGTCGGCCTGCTGATCGAGACCCTGCCCGAGGGACGGTGGATGCCGTGACCTGGGCGGGGGGAACTGTCAGGGTATCTGTGCGCTCGACGCCGAGAGCACCGCGAGCGGGCCGCATCGTGTTGATACCACCGAGGCATCGCGGTGCGGTGCCGTCACACAGGAGGAAACGATCATGACAAGTCCGGGTAACGGATTGAATCTCGATGTTGTTGCCGCACAGGCATCATCGCAGTCGATCAGTGGGATCGTCGACACGATGCGCGGCATTCTCCGGCAGGTCCAGGGATCTGCCGACAGCGGTATGGCGACGTGGGGCGGGTCGGCCGCCAAGTCGTACAACACCACGCAGACGGACTGGAGCGCCACCGCGGGCAAGCTGCAGGCCGCACTCGATGAGATCGAGGGCAAGCTGACCACCGGCTTCAAGGGATACGCCGAGCACGACGACGACCTCGCGCAGTCGATCTCGGCCAGCACCGGCGGCCACCTCACCCTCTGATCGCCTCATCCACCTCACAAGGAGTTCTCATGTCTGATCCCATCAAGTACGACTTCGCCGGCCTCGACACACTCTCCGGCGACCTGAACCGCCACTTCGCAGCACTCGGCAACCTGGCCGACCAGCTCAAGAGCGAGGTCAACAAGCTCAGCGGCAACTGGACCTCCCCGGAAGGCGCCGAGGGATACCGCGTCGCCCAGGCGCACTGGGACAAGCTGTACGAGGAGGCCCGCATGCAGCTCGGCGGCCTCGGCAAGGGCGTTGCGAACGCGTCGGACCGGATGTTCCATGCCGACAAGGCGGTCGGGGTGAGTTTCCACGGCTGACCGTTCGTCGACGAGCGCCCACCTGGTCCGACCGGCGAGGTGGGCGCTCGTCGTCTGTCGTCGGTGAGGGCCGTGACGATCCGAACCGCCAATCGCACCGCGCGTCCCCGGAGGGTGGACTAGCGTAGGGGATCGCTTCACCAGACGTTCGTGACGAGCGAGTCGGGCAGCGATCCTGTCACCGGCTCGGATAGGGGAGGTTCGCCGGATGGCAAATCCGCTCACCCGCAGGAAATCCATCGAGCAGTCGATGGCCGACACTGACGAGCCCGAACACAGTCTCCGCAAAGAACTGTCGGCATGGAATCTGATCGTCTTCGGTGTGTCGGTGGTGATCGGCGCGGGCATCTTCACGATCACCGCGTCGACCGCCGGAAACAAGGCCGGACCGGCGATCTCCGTGTCGTTCATCATGGCTGCGATCGCGTGCGCCCTCGCGGCACTCTGCTACGCCGAGTTCGCCTCGACCGTGCCGGTCGCCGGGTCGGCCTACACCTTCGGATATGCCACCTTCGGCGAGTTCCTCGCCTGGATACTCGGCTGGGACCTGATCCTGGAGTTCGCGGTCGGCGCCGCGGTCGTCGCCAAGGGGTGGTCCAGCTATCTGGGCAGCGTCTTCGGTTTCGCCGGCGGCACGACCGAGATAGCGGGGCATGACGTCGACTGGGGCGCCATCGTGATCATCGCCGTCGTCACGACGCTGCTCGTCCTCGGGACACGGCTGTCGTCGCAGGTGTCGGCGGTGATCACAGCGATCAAGGTCGCGGTGGTCCTGTTGGTGATCATCGTCGGCTTCTTCTACATCAAGGCGGACAACTACACGCCGTTCGTGCCACCGTCAGAGACCGGTGCGGGCACCGAGAAGTCGGTCGACTCCACGCTCTTCTCCCTGATCACCGGTGGCGGCGACAGCGCCTACGGCTGGTACGGCGTGCTGGCCGCGGCCTCGATCGTGTTCTTCGCCTTCATCGGCTTCGACGTGGTCGCGACCACCGCCGAGGAGACCCGCAATCCCAAGCGCGACGTCCCTCGCGGCATCCTCGGCTCGCTGGCGATCGTCACCGTGCTGTATGTGCTCGTCACGATCGTCGTCACCGGCATGGTCAACTACAAGCAGTTGGCCACCGGCGACGACGGTGACTCCAAGAACCTCGCCGACGCTTTCGCGCTGAACGGGGTGACCTGGGCGGAGAAGATCATCGCGATCGGCGCCCTCGCGGGTCTCACGACCGTCGTCATGGTCCTCATGCTGGGCCAGTCGCGAGTGCTCTTCGCGATGTGCCGCGACGGCCTTCTGCCCCGGTCGATGTCGAAGACCAGCGACCGGTTCGGTACGCCGGCCCGACTGACGATCCTCATCGGTGTCGTCGTCGCGATCGTGGCGGGCTTCTTCCCGATCGACAAGCTCGAGGAGATGGTGAACGTCGGGACGCTGTTCGCGTTCGTCGTCGTCGCGGCCGGTGTCCTGGTGCTGCGGAAGTCGCGGCCAGACCTCGAGCGCGGTTTCACCGTTCCCGGCGGCCCGATCATCCCGGTGCTGGCCATCATCGCCTGCGTGTGGCTGATGTTGAACCTGTCGGCCCTGACCTGGATCCGGTTCATCATCTGGATGGTGATCGGTGTGGCCGTCTACTTCCTCTACAGCCAACGGCATTCGATGGTCGGCAAGCGGGAGCGCGGCGAGGTCACCGACACCGTCGCGGCCACGGATTCGTCGCCGGAACGCTGACCGGCCATCGGGTGGGAGCCTGCGCAGCGGGGTCCGATAGCCTGAGTTGAACGCTTTCCGCGCTGGACGAATGACAGCGCCCGACGCGAACGACAAGGGGATCAGATGACGACTGCGCAGGCTCTGCAGGCCGACAGCCGCAACGGGATCGACTTCAAGGTGGCCGACCTGTCCCTCGCGGACTTCGGCCGCAAGGAGATCGAATTGGCCGAGCACGAGATGCCCGGCCTGATGTCGCTGCGGCGCGAGTACGCGGATGTGCTGCCGCTGAAGGGTGCTCGTATCTCCGGGTCGCTGCACATGACCGTGCAGACCGCGGTGCTCATCGAGACCCTCGTCGCGCTCGGAGCGCAGGTGCGCTGGGCGTCGTGCAACATCTTCTCCACCCAGGACCATGCGGCCGCGGCGATCGTTGTCGGTCCGCACGGTACCCCGGACGAGCCGAAGGGCGTGCCGGTCTTCGCCTGGAAGGGTGAGTCGCTCGAAGAGTACTGGTGGGCGGCCGAGCAGATGCTGACCTGGCCGGGCGAACCCGCCAACATGATCCTCGACGACGGCGGTGACGCCACCATGCTGGTGCTTCGCGGCGCTGAGTTCGAGAAGGCAGGCGTCGTGCCGCCCGCCGAGGACGATCACCCGGCCGAGTACAAGGTGTTCCTGGAACTGCTGCGCGCGAGTTTCGAGGCGGACAAGACCAAGTGGACGACGGTGTCGGAGTCCGTGCAGGGCGTGACCGAGGAGACCACGACCGGCGTCCTGCGGCTGTATCAGTTCGCTGCCGCGGGTGAGCTCACCTTCCCGGCGATCAACGTGAACGACTCCGTCACGAAGTCGAAGTTCGACAACAAGTACGGCACGCGGCATTCGCTCATCGACGGCATCAACCGTGGCACCGACGTCCTCATCGGCGGCAAGAAGGTGCTGATCTGCGGTTACGGCGACGTCGGCAAGGGCTGTGCGGAGTCGCTGGCCGGGCAGGGCGCACGCGTCCAGGTCACCGAGATCGATCCGATCAACGCGCTGCAGGCGCTGATGGACGGATTCGACGTCGTCACCGTCGAGCAGGCGATCGGTGACGCCGACATCGTCATCACCTCGACCGGCAACCTCGGCATCATCACGCTCGCACACATGCAGCAGATGAAGAACCAGGCGATTCTCGGCAACATCGGCCACTTCGACAACGAGATCGACATGGCCGGCCTGGAGAACTCCGGTGCCAAGCGGATCGTCATCAAACCGCAGGTCGATCAGTGGATATTCGATAGCGGCAAGTCGATCATCGTCCTGTCCGAAGGGCGCCTGCTGAATCTGGGCAACGCGACCGGACATCCGTCGTTCGTGATGAGCAACAGCTTCTCGAACCAGGTGATCGCGCAGATCGAGCTGTGGACGAAGAAGGACGAGTACGACAACGAGGTCTACCGGCTGCCGAAGCATCTCGACGAGAAGGTCGCGCGCATCCACGTCGAGGCGCTCGGTGGCACCTTGACGAAGCTCACCAAGGAGCAGGCCGAGTACATCAACGTCGACGTCGAGGGCCCCTACAAGCCCGAGCACTACCGCTACTGAGGCAATCGATGTCGGGTCGCCGAGAACGGTGACCCGACATCGGAAACCCGACGGCCGGTGACCTGGCATCGGTGCCCGACAGCCGGTGCCCGACAGCCGGTGACCTGATGTCGAAATCCTGCCCACGGCGGTCGAATCGACGGGCAGGGGAGAGGCCGACGCCGAGGCAAGGCCGAACCCCGCCGGAAAGCCGACCCCGAGAAGCTACGTCCCGATATCCGGTTCGGATCCCGGGCACACGAACCAGACGCCGTTCTCGCGGGCGAAGTTCTCCTCGTTCTGCTTGGTGGTCGACCGTTGGTTGCCGAGCTCGACGTGGGTACTCACCTTGGATTCGGCGGTGTCGCCGGTGATGGTGACCTGGGACAGGTCCTCGAGGACGACGTTGCCGGTGATGTCGAGCGGTTTGGTGACCTGCGGTCGGACCGAACTGCACACGGCGGCCTGGATCCGGGTGACGTCGCGCGAATTGACCGCGTCGACGAAGGCCTGCATGGCGGTCCGGATGGCGCTGACATCGGTCTGGCTGGGCCGCGACTGACCGGTGTCGGGATCCGGAGTCGAGCTGAACGTGGTTGTCGGAGCGACGAGTTCGTCGTCGGACGAGCCGCGGGACTGGATGCCCACGGTGATGACCAACGCGGCGATGGCGGCGACGGCGATCACACCACCGATGACGGCTGCGATCACCCCGCCGTTGCCGCGTGGCGGTCGCGGCGGCGGGTAGGGCGGAGGAAACGTGCCGGGAAAGGGGCCACCCGGTGGGAGCGGAGGCTGCCCGGGTCCCTGGGCGTTGCCGTAAGCCGGTGGGAAAGGCGGCTGCGCGTACGGCGGCTGCGGATTCGGGTAGTGCGGACCCTGATACGGCGGACCCTGGTACTGGGGTGACTGTGCCCCTGGATGCGACTGCTGGCCCGGATACGGTTGCTGCCCCGGATGCGACTGCGGATGCGGCTGAGGGGCATACGGCTGCTGAAGCTGTGGCCCGGGATTCTGTGGGGCGGGATCATGCGGTCCGGGAGACTGGGACCCAGGCTGCTGCGCCGGATTCCAAGGTCCACCGGCGCCCGGTTCTGCGCCGGACGGATACGGCGATGCACCGCCCCCGGGGGGTGGCTGTTGGGTCATTCGGCACGTCCTTCCCGCGATCGGGCGTGATTCAGGCTATCGAAATCCCAGGCGTTCGGCACAGAAGGTCATTCGGGCGACAGATGCCGGGCCAACTCGGCAATCGGGGTGTCGACCGTGGCCAGCCACGGGGACATCCAATTCGTCTGCGCCAACTGCCGATACACCGCATCGACACGGAGTTGGAGATCGCGGTCGCGCTCATAGAGATCACGCGGACGGGTGTCATCGGTGGCCGCGCGACGTTCGGCGCGACCCATGGCGACCTCGGGCGCCACTCCGAGCAGCATGTGCCGGTCGGGGACCGGCAGCTCGAACCGACCGAACTCGAGGTCGCGCACCCAGGTCACGACCTCCCCGTCGGCCTCCTGGCCGAGCCGGGCGGCGTTGTACGCGGCGTTGGATGCGACGTACCGGTCGAGGACCACGATGTCGTTCTCCGCGACGGCCTTCCGGATCTCGCCGGCGGCGCCGGCCCGATCGAGCGCGAACATCATCGCCATCGCGTAGACGCTGTCGCGGAGGTCACCGTGCCCGCCGTGCAGCGCCTCGGACGCGATGTCCGCGGTGACGGAGGTGCCGTACCGCGGAAACGTCAGCGTCCACACGCGTTTTCCGCTGTCCCGCCAGTGGTCCACGAGCGCGGACACCACTGTGTTCTTGCCCGCACCGTCGAGTCCCTCGACTGCTATGAGTTGGCCCACGGTGGCGATGGTAACGGCCAGGGTGTCGTCGTCTCGGGTGGCCCGCGGGATACCTGCTGCGCCACTGGTCACCGCCATTCGACGCCACCGTACCGGCGCGTCCTCTCCGCGGTTCGGTCACGAAAGTGTCACCATTGAACGCATGAAACCGCGCATCCTTGTCGTCGACGACGACGCCGCTCTCGCCGAGATGCTGACGATCGTGCTCCGGGGTGAAGGTTTCGAACCGTTCGTGGTGGGTGACGGTACGCAGGCACTGACGGCGGTCCGTGAGATCCGACCCGATCTCGTACTCCTCGACCTCATGCTTCCCGGGATGAACGGCATCGACGTGTGCCGCGTGCTGCGCGCCGATTCCGGCGTCCCGATCGTCATGTTGACCGCGAAGTCGGACACGGTCGACGTCGTCCTCGGTCTGGAGTCCGGCGCCGACGATTACATGGTGAAGCCCTTCAAGCCGAAGGAACTCGTCGCGCGGGTACGCGCCCGGCTGCGCCGGACCGACGAGGAGCCGGCGGAGTTGCTGTCGATCGGACCCGTCGAGATCGACGTCCCGGCCCACAAGGTGACCCGCGACGGTGTGCCCATCTCGCTGACGCCGCTCGAGTTCGACCTGCTGGTCGCACTCGCCCGCAAGCCGCGGCAGGTGTTCACCCGCGATGTGCTCCTCGAACAGGTGTGGGGCTACCGCCACCCGGCGGACACTAGACTCGTCAACGTGCATGTCCAGCGTCTCCGAGCGAAGGTCGAAACCGACCCGGAAAATCCTGAGGTCGTCCTGACTGTGAGGGGGGTCGGCTACAAGGCCGGCCCGCCGTGATCGGTCGACCCCGCCGTCGCGTCAACAGCACCTTCGGGCGCATCACCCGCGCCGCCGGCAGAGTCGGTCGAGCCTTCGGCCGCATCTGGCGGCGATCACTGCAGCTGCGTGTGGTGGTGTCCACGTTGGTGCTGTCCTTTGTGGTGATCTTGATCCTCGTGTTCGTCCTGATCAGCCAGATCACCGATCGACTCCTCGACGTCAAACTCGCTGCCGCGACCGAAGAGGTCGAACGTGCCCGGATCGCCGTCGAACGCGATCTCACCAGCAGCGACGGCAACATGTCGGTGCAGAATCGGCTGCGCCAGACCCGATCGCTGCTGACCGACCGCGACGTCGACACCAGTGAGAACTCCGGCACCGTCGGCACGTTCGACACGGTTCTCCTGGTGCCCGGGACCCGCGACGACGGCAGCGACAGCGGTGTCGGTCCGACCACCGAGATCCCCGGCAATCTCCGCGACATGGTGCAGGGCGGCCAGGTCGCTTACCAGTACTCGTCGATCCCGAACGCATCCGGCGGCACGGAACCGGCCCTCATCGTCGGGACACCGACGAATGCGGCGGTGCCCGGACTCGAGCTGTATCTGGTGTTCCCGCTGACCAGCGAGCAGAACACCGTCGACCTCGTCCGCGGCACCCTCCTGACCGGCGGCGTGGTTCTGCTCGGTCTGCTCGCCGCCGTCGCCTGGCTGGTGTCCCGGCAGGTGGTGCTGCCCGTCCGGTCGGCCTCGCGGATCGCGGTGCGGTTCGCCGACGGTCGGCTCAAGGAACGCATGCCCGTCCGGGGTGAGGACGACATGGCGCGCCTGGCGATGTCGTTCAACGACATGGCCGAGAGCCTGTCCAAACAGATCACCCATCTGGAGGAGTTCGGCGGGCTGCAGCGTCAGTTCACCTCGGATGTGAGTCACGAGCTGCGCACCCCGCTGACGACGGTGCGCATGGCCAGCGACGTGCTCTACGAGGGGCGCGACGAACTCGACCCGGTTCGTAAGCGGTCGGTGGAGCTGCTCGACAAGGAACTCGACAGATTCGAGACCCTGCTCAACGAGCTGCTCGAGATCTCGCGACACGACGCGGGTATGGCCGAACTCGCAGCCGAGCGGATGGACATGGCGATCCCGATCGACGGGGCGCTGGCCACGGTGAGTCATCTCGCCGAGGAGACCGGCACCGAGCTCGTGCTCGACCTTCCGGCCGAGCCGGTCATCGCCGAGATCGATCCGCGCCGGGTGGAGCGCATCCTGCGCAATCTGCTCGCCAATGCGATCGACCACGGGGAACGCAAACCGGTCACGCTGACCATGCGGTCCGACGGTGACGCTGTCGCCATCACCGTGCGCG
The DNA here is from genome assembly GCF_003797825.1 of Gordonia sp. OPL2. GTDB lineage: Bacteria > Actinomycetota > Actinomycetes > Mycobacteriales > Mycobacteriaceae > Gordonia. The sequence continues at coordinate 6,899 of NZ_RKME01000051.1, read as the reverse complement.
ACAACGGCATCGGCCTGCGTCCCGGCGAGGAGAAGCTCGTGTTCAACCGCTTCTGGCGCTCGGACCCGTCGCGGTTCCGGCGTTCCGGGGGCACCGGACTCGGACTCGCGATCAGCATCGAGGATGCCCGACTGCACCAAGGCCGGCTCGAGGCGTGGGGCGAACCCGGCAAGGGCGCGTGTTTTCGGTTGACCCTTCCGCTCGTGCGCGGCCACAAGGTCCTCGGGAGTCCGCTTCCGCTCAAACCGGTCGGCGGCCATCCGCGGTCCACCTCGTCGGCCCCGCGTGGTGCCGTCGTGCCCAAGGCCGCGCCGGTGCGGACCGAACCCGACTCGGGTGAGGACGTCGCGGGCCCGCGCGCCGACAGCAGTACCGGCGGAGGTGGGGATGTCTCGTCCTGACCTGACCGCCGCTCGACGCCACGCGCGGTCCGTCCGGGCGCGGGGGCGTTCGGTGGCGACGATGGTGATGCTCGTCGTCCTGGCCGGTGTCCTCGGTGCGTGCGGGTCGATCCCGAACAGTTCGTCGCCGCAACCCATCACCGCGTTCGCGCGTCAGGGACCGACGAACGCGGTACCGGTCCCGCAGCGCGACATGGACCCGGAGTCGTTGGTGCGTGCCTTCCTCAAGGCCACCGCGGATCCCGACGGTGGTCATCGTGCCGCTCGCAACTTCCTCACCACCTCGGCATCGGAGCAGTGGGACGATCGCGGGGACATGCTCGTCGTCGACGAGATCAACGTGTTCGTCGATCAGCGCAGCGAGGATGCGGTGCGATTGCGCCTCATCGGCGACAACGTGGGGACGTTGAGGTCCGACGGGCAGTTGCTGCCGGCCACCGGTCGCGTCGAGACAAGTCTGGCGCTCACCCGTGTCGGCGACGAATGGCGCATCGACGGTCCGCTGCCCAGCGGGACGATGATCGAGCGCAATCAGTTCGACGCCGCCTACCGTGCGGTCACCCTGTACTTCACCGACCGGAATCTGCAGCGACTGGTGGCCGATCCGCGATGGCTCTACGCGGGGACCGACACCGAACCGACCGTCCTGATCAACAGGCTGATCGCCGGTCAGGCCGCCGACCTCGACGGGTCGGTCGACAGCGGGTTCCCGAACGGTGCCGCACTGCGGGGGCCGGTCACACAACTGTCGGGCGGTGGCGTGCGGATCGACCTGACGGGCATCGGATCGAGTTCCGTCCGGGACCGCACGGCGCTTGCGGCGCAGATCATCTGGACCCTGGACGGCGCCGACATCGGCGGCCCGTACGTGATCAACGCCGACGGCGGACCGCTGATCCCCGAGCGTGCCTCGGGATGGCAGACGGCCGACGTGAAATCGTTCGACCCGACGGCCGTACCCACCACCGACGTCGGCCTGAACATCATCCGGTCGGGGTCGCTGCTGAAGGTGACAGACACCGGGACGGTGCCCGTGGGCGGAGCGCTCGGCACGAGCAAGTCGGTGCGATCGGCGTCGATCTCGGCCGACGGTCAGCGGACCGCGGCGGTCGTCGCGCGCGGCGGTACCGATCCCCGGCGCGACCTCGCGATCGGACCGTACGGTGCCGAACCCGGCCCGGTGGTCACGGGCACGACGATCACGCGACCGTCGTTCGGCTCGGACGCCAACACCGTCTGGGCCGTCGTCGACGGCAAGCCCGTGCAGTGGGTCCGTGAGGAGACCGGCGCGAGTGACCGGCTGACCACCGTCGACGCCGCGTCGATCGCGACCGTCGCGCGTGGGGCGATCACCGAACTGCAGGTGTCGCCGGACGGGGTGCGCGCCGCGCTCGTCGTCGGGGGTCAGGTGGTGTTCGCCGTGGTCTCCACCAACGCGGAGGGCGCGGTCTCCCTGACGAGCCCGCGCATCGCCGCGTACAACATCGGCAACCGGGCGGTGTCGCTGGACTGGGCGTCGCCGACGACACTGATGATCGCGCGCGACGCCCCGGAGTCACCGGTCGTGCAGCTGTCCATCAACGGCACGCCGGCCGTCGGATTGCTCTCCGGCAATCTGTCGCCGCCCGTGCGGGCGATCGTGGCCAACCAGTCGACCGTCTACGTCGGCGACTCCCGTGGAGTGCTCCGATTGGGCAGTGCCAACGGTCAACCCGATCAGTACTGGACCGAGGTGGAGTCGGCGATGTCGCCCGGAGCCATCCCTGTGCTGCCCTGAGACCTCAGGCCCCCGCGACGACCACGACGGCGTGCACGGTGACGCCGTGCCGTGCCAGCACGCGGACCGATTCGGCGGACGTGGCACCGGTGGTCAGGATGTCGTCGACGAGCAGCACAGCCCCGCCGGTGGCCGGCCCGGGATCGGTCCACCGGTGGCGCAGACGGATCGCGCCCGACAGGTTGTCCACGCGACGGCGCGCGTCGAGGCCCACCGAGTCACGCGCCCGGGACGACGTGACCAGCAGATCCAGGGAGCTGACCCGCGGGCCGAGCCGGCCCGCCGCGACCCGCGACATGGCGGCCACCGGATCACCGCCGCGTCGTCGGGCGGAGGACCGGCGGGTGGGTGCCGGGATGAGCGTGAGCGTCTCCCCATCGGGGATCTCACCCCACCTCCCGAGAGTGACGACCGCCCCTGCCAGCGCGCGGCCCAGCGGCCGCGTGAGGTCGCGTCGATCGTGTTCCTTCACCGCGACGAGTGATCGTCGGTACGGTCCGCGGTAGCGACCGAGTGCCCATGCGTCGACCGGGAGTTCGATGCGTGGGTCGAGTCGGATCGGTGCGTCGGCGAGGGTGGCGGCGCACTCGGGACACCATGGCACGCCGGGGGTGTCGCATCCGCCACAGATCGTCGGCACGACGAGGTCGGTCCCCGAACGCAGGATTGTCGCGACGGCGGACGCCACGCCCGACCGCCGACGGTTCACCCCGCCACGATGTCATCGACCGGGTCGTCGCGCAGGCGTCAGGACCGCGCACACCGGATCTGTGGAGGGATCGAGGCGTGTGGACGGAGCGCCCGACACACCGGGTGCGGCGGCGAATGTGTCGTCGAGGTGACGAACGACCTCCTCGCCCAGGACTTCTGTCCCGACCTCACTGCCGACACGCCTCACGTTGGGCCGAAACGTGGCCAGGAAGCAAACATCGGGCTACCGTCGAAGGCACAGAAGGTAGCCGCCGCTTTTTGCGAGGAGGTGAGGCCCCTGCCCGTGAGTGCCAGCCGTCGGCTGGCATGGCCACGATTCCCATCCGATGACGACGAGAGCGTCAGCGCGACAACAGTTCTGATCCGTCGCTGTATCCAGTGCCACCTACTGACTCGGACGCGCGGTGCGTCCGAAGGCACACGCAGAAGCGGGCCACCGCCGACGGCGACATCCCACAGCGGCATCATGCCGCCCCTCCGTGGCAGAACTGACGCGCTCCCACGACTCTGGCGTACGTAGTCGGGCCGGGAACCATCAGAAGGAGGAAGTTGTTCATGTCAACAGTCATCCATCGCAAAGGCCACCGCGAATCCAAGGTCGGTGAGCGTCCCCCCGAGACCACCCGCGACAGCACCGCCGACAACTCCTCGTCGGCCGACGAACGGGCCTTCGACCCGAGTTTCGCCTTCGTCCGCCCGGCCGGCACGGTCGACTCCGCCGAACCCGCCGAACCCACCGCCAAGGTCGACATCAGCGGCCGCAACGTCGAGATCCCAGATCACTACCGCGTCTACGTCGGCGACAAGCTCGCCCGTCTCGAGCGGTTCGATCCCTCCATCTTCCGATTCGACGTCGAACTGAACCACGAACGCAACCGCCGCCAGTCCAAGGTCTGTCAGCAGGTCGAGATCACGGCGGTCGGCAAGGGTCCCAAGGCGCGCGCCCAGGCATGTGGCGAGAACTTCTATGCGGCTCTCGAAGCCGCTCTCGACAAGCTCGAGTCGCGGCTGCGCCGGGTCAAGGACCGTCGGCGAGTCTCCTACGGCAACCGGAGGCCGATCTCCGTGGCCGAGGCGACCGAGATCGGTGCACCGCTGCTCCGGGACGGCCAGATCACCGCACAGCCCGACGCGGACGCTGCCGATGCCACCGAGCCCGCCTGGGACGACGGCGTCGAACTCCATGAACCGGGCCAGGTGGTGCGGGTCAAGGAACACGAGGCCGTGCCGATGTCGGTGGATGACGCCCTCTACGAGATGGAGCTCGTCGGCCACGACTTCTTCCTGTTCCACGACAAGGAGTCCGACAAACCGTCCGTCGTCTATCGGCGCCACGCCTTCGACTACGGCCTGATACGTCTCGCCTGAGACCGATCAGGTTGCACTAAGGCGACCTGAGTACCATGGAATCCGGCCTGTACCGAGCTGCAGGCCGGATTTCGTGTGTTGTCGACATGAGTGAGGGACTCGATCAACGGTGCTGAACAAGCTGCTGCGCGTCGGTGAAGGCCGGATGGTCAAGCGTCTCGATGCGATCGCATCGCACGTGGAGACCCTCTCCGACGAGGTCGAGGCGCTGACCGACGCCGAACTCCGCGCGAAGACCGACGAGTTCAAGGAACGCCTGGCCGACGGGGCATCGCTCGACGAGCTGCTGCCGCATGCCTTCGCGGTCGCCCGCGAGGCCGCCTGGCGGGTGCTCGAGCAGAAGCACTTCCATGTCCAGATCATGGGCGGCGCCGCGTTGCACTACGGCAACATCGCCGAGATGAAGACCGGTGAGGGCAAGACCCTCACCTGTGTGCTGCCGGCCTACCTGAACGCGCTGTCGGGCGACGGCGTGCACGTGGTCACGGTCAACGACTACCTCGCCAAGCGTGACGCCGAATGGATGGGTCGCGTCCACCGCTTCCTCGGACTGGACACCGCCGTGATCCTCACCGGGATGAACTCCGAGCAGCGCCGCGAGGCCTACGCCGCCGACATCACCTACGGCACCAACAACGAATTCGGCTTCGACTACCTGCGCGACAACATGGCGCACTCGCTGGCCGAACTCGTGCAGCGCGGACACAACTTCGCGGTCGTCGACGAGGTCGACTCGATCCTCGTCGACGAGGCCCGCACCCCGCTGATCATCTCCGGCCCGGCCGAGGGATCGAGCAAGTGGTACGTCGAGTTCGCGCGGATCGCGCCGCTGCTCGAGAAGGACGTGCACTACGAGGTCGACATCAAGAAGAAGACGATCGGTGTGCACGAGGCCGGTGTCGAGTTCGTCGAGGACCAACTCGGCATCGACAACCTGTACGAGGCGGCCAATTCGCCGCTGGTGAGCTACCTGAACAACGCCATCAAGGTCAAGGAGCTGTTCCACCGCGACAAGGACTACATCGTCCGCAACGGTGACGTGCTCATCGTCGACGAGTTCACCGGCCGCGTGCTCGACGGGCGTCGCTTCAACGAGGGCCTTCACCAGGCCATCGAGGCCAAGGAACGGGTCGAGATCAAGGCCGAGAACCAGACCCTCGCCACCATCACGCTGCAGAACTACTTCCGCATGTACGACAAGCTGTCGGGCATGACCGGCACGGCCGAGACGGAGGCCGCCGAGTTCGACCAGATCTACAAGCTCGGCGTGCTGCCGATCCCGACCAACAAGCCGATGATCCGCAAGGACCAGACCGACCTCATCTACAAGACGGAGGAGGCCAAGTTCGACGCGGTAGTCGACGACATCACCGAGCGCCATCAGGAGGGTCAGCCCGTTCTGATCGGCACCACGAGCGTCGAGCGGTCGGAGTATCTGTCCCGCCAGCTGGCCAAGCGCGACATCCCGCACAACGTGTTGAACGCGAAGTTCCACGAGCAGGAAGCCCAGATCATCGCCGAGGCCGGCCGTACCGGTGCCGTCACGGTCGCCACCAACATGGCGGGTCGTGGTACCGACGTCGTGCTCGGCGGCAACCCCGACATCATCGCCGACACCCGCTTGCGCAAGGCCGGACTCGACCCGGTCAACACGCCCGACGAGTACGAGGCCGCCTGGCCCGAGGCCATCGAGGTCGCGCGTAGTGCCGCCGCTGAGGAGGCGGAAGCGGTCAAGGCGGCGGGCGGACTCTACGTCCTCGGTACCGAGCGCCACGAATCCCGCCGCATCGACAACCAGCTGCGCGGTCGGTCGGGCCGCCAGGGCGACCCCGGCGAGTCACGCTTCTACCTGTCCCTCGGTGACGAACTCATGCGCCGCTTCAACGGTGCGGCTCTCGAGTCGATCATGAACCGCGTCAACCTCCCCGACGACGTGCCCATCGAGGCGAAGATGGTCACCAAGGCCATCCGCAGTGCTCAGACGCAGGTCGAGCAGCAGAACTTCGAGGTGCGCAAGAACGTCCTCAAGTACGACGAAGTGATGAACGAGCAGCGCAAGGTCATCTACGGCGAGCGTCGCACGATCCTCGAGGGGGAGGACCACGCCGCCGAGGTGCAGCGCATGATCGACGATGTCGTCGGCGCGTACGTCGACGGCGCGACATCGGAGGGCTACGCCGAGGACTGGGATCTCGACGAGCTGTGGACCGCGTTGCGCGCGCTGTACCCGATCGCGCTGCAGCCCAAGGAGGTCGTGGGCGAGAACGAGTTCGGCGAGCGCGACGACATCACGGCAGAAGAGCTCAAGGAGATCCTGCTCGACGACGCCCACAAGGCCTACGACGCCCGCGAATCGGAGATCGACGAGATCGCCGGTGAGGGTGCGATGCGCCAGCTCGAGCGGACGATCCTGCTGACCGTCCTCGACCGCAAGTGGCAGGACCACCTGTACGAGATGGATTACCTCCGTGAGGGCATCCACCTGCGGTCGATGGCCCAGCGCGACCCGGTCGTCGAATACCAGCGCGAGGGATTCGACATGTTCAGCGGCATGCTCGAGGGTCTCAAGGAGGAAGCACTCGGATTCCTGTACAACGTGCAGGTCCAGACCGAGCAGGCCGCCCCGGCGGCCGAACCCGCCC
>NZ_RKME01000050.1 GCF_003797825.1 Gordonia sp. OPL2 | reverse complement strand
GTCGAGTAGGTGGGCGGGGGGTGGCCCTTCGTGACGCTCGCAGGCTCGCTCCTCAGGGATCGGGGGACGCTCGCGGGCTCGCTCCTCAGGGATCGGGGGACGCTCGCAGGCTCGCTCGCTACTCGACCAGCGTGAAGGGGGACGGTTGCTAGTCGACCGGCGGTGGGGGCACGGCGCGCGAGATCCGCAACGCGATCGTCATGGCCTCGTCCTCGGCGACGGGCCAGGTCTCCAGCAGTTCCCGCCGCAGTGCGACGAGGTCGTCACCGTGCGCCGACGAGAGCCCGCGCGCCTCGGCGTCGTCGAGCGCGTAGAAGAACGTCGGCGTCATCGGGTGGACGCGGTAGCCGAGCATCTCCGCGGTGATCCACAGTTGCTGCATGGTCTGGCCCGCCCGCAGGTAATCCTCACTGTCGGAACCCTTCTGGACGAGCAGCAGCACGGCCGACGCGGTGGCGACGCGCCGTCCGGTGTCCGCGCCGAGGGCGGCGCCGGCGTCCCACTCGTCGAGCAGGGCCATCACGTCGGGGCGGCGGAGGACGTCGAACATCCCGGCCATCGCGGGCGGGAGGTCGAGCGAGTCGACCTGGATGCCGACCGGTGTGCACGGATCGTCGGTGAGTTCGGCGAACATCTCCTGATGCAATTCCGGTGTCAGGAACCGAATCCGGTCCGAGTGCGCGAGGATCGAGGCGCACCGGCCGATCTCCTCGCGGTCGGTGATCTGGATCAGTCGGGTCCGCGCGGTCGCGCCCGCCTCGTCGAGTCGGACGGCGTCCTCCTCGGAGATCGGGGACGCATCACCGGCCTCGCGGCGCGTCGACCTGCTCAGGATCGACGGCAGTTCGGTGGCGTCGGCGGGGTCGGAATCGTCGGTCAGCACGCCGTTGTCGGTGAGGGTCACCCGTGCGGACAGCTGCTCGCCGGCGCCGAGGATCTCGGTCGGGCCGAGCTTGCCGCGACTGGCCGCCGCCACGCGCGCATTGTGGACGGCCGCGCCGACGGCGACCAACGACGCACGGTGTGCGAGGTCGAGGGTCGAGGTCCGCTCGGGATCGAGCGCAACGGTCACGGCGTCGCCCTCGGCGGTGATCGACCACGGCTGCTGGTTGCCGGCCGACGGCGCCTGCTGCGCGGCGTACCGGACGAGGGCGACGTCCGAGAGAGTCTCCGGTTCGGGCCCGGCGGGTGACTGCGCGGTCGCCGGTTCCGGTACGCGTTCCTCGAGCAGCGGGTCGGCCAGGTCGTCGAGCCACAGGTCGCGGTCGAAGCGCACACGGCCCGAGGGCAGGGGACGGCCCTGCGCGATGCGGCGGACGGCCGCGGCGACCGAGGCGCCGCCGAGCAGGACGTCGCCGGCGAGCTGCGGCCACGCGGTCACCGAGAATCCGAGTTCGATGGCCGAGGCAGCCATGCGGGCGGAGACCTTGGCCGGTTCGAGCACCTTGACCGCCAGCGGGGTGAGAGCGGCCCGGTCGAGCCCGACGAGATCCTCGATCCGCAGATCGCCTGCGAGGCCGTGCAGGATGGGCCGGTCGGGCTCGAGGTCGAACCGTTCGACGTCGAGGACGCCGCCGTCGGAGGTCTCCATGATGACGGGGATGCCCGCTTCCCGGCATTTCTGCCGGACCAGAACCTTCACGTCGAAGGAGTCACATTCCTCGACGACGAGATCGAGGCCGTCGAGAAACGCGTCGATGTTGTCGGGAGTGATTCCGTCGTCGAATATTCTTGTGCGGACATAAGGATCTATTTCGGCAATTCTTCTCGACGCCACGACTGCTTTGTTGAGTTCGAGATCCATCAATGTTGCGGGAATTCGATTCATGTTGGTCAATTCCAGGGAATCGAAATCCGCAAGGTGTAATTCACCGGCGAGACCCTCGAGCGCCAGTGTCAGCGCGATCGCATGGCCCACACTCAGGCCGACGATCCCGATCCGCAACGCGGATGCACGGTCCTGCTCGGCGGCGGTCAGCTTGTGCCGGTTCCGATCGAGTCGGAGGCGGCGGTAGGAGCGGGGACCGGGGACCTTCACGAGGGTGCGGCGCCACGGATACCAGGCATAGCCTGCGGGTTCGTCCATGAGGTCGGGCCCGGGCGGGGGCAGGAGGGTCGGTAGCGACCGAAGGGCGGCGGCGGTGGCGTCGATGACGGATACGGCGGGGTCGTCGATCAGGTATCCGGGGGCCGACGACTCGGGGAACATGACGGCCGAGGCCTCTTGCGCGTTGTACACCTGAGTATGGTGACGTACTTCCCCGACTGCCGCCAAGTGAAACATTCGCGGTCTAGAATTCGAATCAACCCAACAAATGGTGCACTATGGCAACATTGGCCGTGAAGCCAGTACAGATTATCCGTTCTGTTTCACTGTGTTCTCGGAAAGGTTGAATCAGCATGACTATCGCCCTCTCTTCTATTCCCACCGGCGTTCTCCGTGTGCGGAACGAGTCGGACCGCGGCTACACCGTTATCGCGGCAGACCCGCGCGCACAGCGAAAGCTGTGGCGCGACTACCTGTTCGGCGCCGAATCGGCGTACGACCGCCACGGCTGTGCGGCCGCACTCGAACTCGACGCGGTGATCGGCGGGGAGGGGACGGCACTGTTCTACGTCGTGCTCGACGATGAGAACCGCATCGTCGGCGGACTGCGTGTGCAGCACCGTTTCGACGCTGCGGCACAGTCCCACGCGCTCGAGGAGTGGGCCGGGCAGCCGGGGCAGGTGGACCTCGTGAACGCGATCGAATCCCGACTGACCGGCGGTGTCGTCGAGGTGAAGACCGCATGGGTGGACGAGCGGTCGCCGCTCGCCGCAGATGTCGCGGGGCAGCTGTCGCGGCTGGGGCTGGTGATCATGGAGATGTCCGGCGTCGACCACATGATGGCGACGGCCGCGGATCACGTGCTGCGCCGGTGGGAGTCCGGTGGCGGACGAGTCGACGAATCGGTGTCTGCGACACCGTTCCCGGATGATCGCTACCGCACCCGGCTGATGTGGTGGGAGCGGGCCGAGTTGCAGGAGCGGACCTCACCGGAGACCTGGCGTCGGATGCGCTACGAGGCCGACATGCTGCAGACGCTGGTTCCTCAGTCGTCCGGCGTGCGCGGATAGTCCGCGAAATCCGCGGGGCGACGGGAGAACAGCTGATACAGGCTGTCGGGTGGGGTGGAGCGCATGACCGGCTCGAGTCCGTCGGACTTGTCGCTCGGCTTACGCCAGACGATCGGATCCATCGACACGACGTCGACCCGATCGCGGCCCGACTCTTTGGCCCGGTAGACGCATCGATCCGCACGATCGAGCAGGCGGGAGACGACGGTGTCTGTCGCCAGCGCGTTGGCGCGGGTCGAGGTCACCAGGGGCGCACACACCCCGCCGATGCTCAGCGTGACCGGATTGGCCTCGGCCACTGCGACCCGGAACTGCTCGGCCAGGGTGTGGAGTTCCTCCTCGTCGCGCGCGACGCAGAACACCAGGAACTCCTCGCCGCCGAAGCGGCTGACGACCGAACCGGCAGGGGCGGTCTCGCGGATGGCGGCTGCCACCGACAGCAGTACGCCGTCTCCGGCGAGGTGGCCGTGCCGATCGTTGATCCGCTTGAAGTGATCGATGTCCATCAGGAGGATGCCGACCCAACCGGTCGACACCCGGGCGGCGGCGAGCAGCTGTGCCACGCGGGCGAGGAAGCCGCGGCGATTGAACAGGCCGGTGAGTGGGTCGATCCCGTTGAGGCGGGCCTGCCGGTGGAGCGTGGCCTCCAGCGACCGGCGTAGCGCCACGACGAGGAAGACCGGGACGGTGATCAGGCCGAGCATCGATCCGATGCTGATCATGAATGCCGGCACGGACACCGTGGTGAGGGCGAGGACCGTTGTCGACCCGGTGACCGCCAGGGCCAGCAGCGAGATGACCAGAGGCATCGACGGGGACATCGCGGCGATCGCGGGGATGACGGCGACGAGCGCCAGCACCGCGATCCCGGGCCGCGGATTCGCCAGGATCAGCGAGGTCCCGCAGATGCCGATGATGCCGAACGTGCCGAGGACCGCGAACTCGCCGTCGGAGAGGCGTTCCCGGAACGCGGTGATGAGGAACGCGGTCGCGATGAACGACCAGATCACCAGCAGGGGGACGAGCCCGCCGTCGCGGAGTGTCTGCGGTGCCAGCACCGCGATGACCGGCAGTGGCAGCACGCCACCGGTGCTGATGAGGGTCGCCGTCGACCGCGCGTCGTAACGGCGGAATGCCTTCTCGACGAACTTCATGAGAATCGACAGTCTCGGATCGACAATGGCGACTGCCGGTCTCGCGCAGGCGCAATTGCCGGGAGAAACGAAATTCGTTGCGCGGGCGATCCACTAATCGACAAAGACGACGACGACCGCGGCACGCAAAGCATATTAGCCCAGCTGGGAACATCTGGCGACACATTCGTTGCCTATGCAAACAAAACAAAAATGGCTCTGTCCTGATATTTTGTGCAGGCAGTCCTGGCTCGCCCCGGGCGAGCCCCGATATCGAGGACGAACCCGTCAATGGTCTCCACTCCCGTACGGCCCGGCGCACGTCGGTGGACGCCTGTCGTCGTGCGCAACCGGACCGACGTCATCCTCGTCGGTCTCGACGCGGTGGTCCTCGCCGTCATCGTCCTGCTGGTCAACAGTGACGAGAGCACGCGCGGACGGGTCGTCGGGATCGTGGGTGTGCTCGTCACGCTGCTCGTGCTGGAGATGGCCGGCCTCTACCGTGCGCGGCTGACGCTCTCGGCGCTCGACGATCTGCCCCGACTCGCCGGATGGTCGATCATCACCTCGGGTGTGCTGTTCGCGATCTCCCGGCCGGGGGTGCACATCGCCAAGGCCACGGTCTACGCCCTCATCGTCTTCGCGGCCTTGTTCGTGGTGCGCGTCGTCTACTACGCCTACGCGCGGCACCGACGGAGGGCGTCGTCGGGCCGGCGGCTGCGCACGGCCGTCCTCGGCGGCGGCGTCGTCGCGGCCGAACTCATCGCGAGTACCCGTGCTCATCCGGAGTTGGGTCTGGACATCGTGCTGGCGGTGAGCGACGACCCGATGCCGGAACTGTCGGGCACCGGCGTTCCGATCGAGGGCGGCCTCGCGTCGATCCGCGACAAGGTGAAGGCGCACAAGATCCACACGCTGCTGGTGGCGTTCAGTTCGGCGCCGGACTCCCGATTGGTCACGCCGCTGCGTGAATGCGACGAGCTCGACTGCGAGATCTTCATCGTGCCGCGCCTGTTCGAGTTCATGTCGCTGTCGCGCGACATGGACCGCATCCACACGATCCCGCTCGTGCGCGTCCGCCGCGACGCGATCCGGACCTGGTACTGGTCGATGAAACGTGTCTTCGACGTGACCGTGGTGTCGTTGGCGCTCCTCGTGTTCAGCCCGATACTGGCCGCCGTCGCGCTCGCCGTCTACCTGTCCGACCCGGGGGCCCCGATCATCTTCCGCCAGGCCAGGATCGGACGCGGCGGACAGTTGTTCGACGTGCTGAAGTTCCGCTCCATGCGGCCGGTGCCGGAGCAGGCGTCGAACTCCGAGTGGCAACCCGCCGATGTCGACCGGATCGGTCGTGTCGGGCGGATCATCCGCAAGACGTCGCTCGACGAGTTGCCGCAATTGTGGAATGTGTTGCGTGGCGACATGTCGATCGTCGGGCCCCGCCCCGAACGCCCGCACTTCGTCGAACAATTCGAGACCTCGATCCCGAGTTACCGCGATCGGCACCGCGTCGATGTCGGATTGACGGGCTGGGCCGCGGTGCACGGTCTGCGCGGCGACACGAGCATCACCGACCGCGCCATCTACGACAACTTCTACATCGAGAACTGGAGTGTGTGGCTCGACATCAAGATCATCATCCGGACCATCGGCGCGGTGATCCGCGGCACGGGCAGCTGACACTGTTCGAATGCTGCTCCAACGAACGTTGAGGACATAGACTCAGACAATGCGCACAGGCGAGTTCGGCGACGGTGACGACGCCGCGTGGCCGGAGGCCACGATCGTCATCGCGATCTCCGCCGACCCCTATCATCGCGCGGCGGTCGCGTACGGTCGCGAGATCTCGGTGGTGATGGCCGAACGATTCGTCGAACGTGAACTGCTGCCGATCACCCCGCACGCGACGTTCCGTCGGCGCGCCGATCTCGAATGGATCGTCACGCTGACCTCGGACGGGCCCGATCTGGAGCAGTTCATCACGGCGTCGCGCATCCGTCTGGGTTCCCATCTCATCGACGTCGACGGCCAGACGACATTCCTGGATCTGTGCATGGGGATCGCGGTCGCCGAGCAGATCCCGGACGCCTCGAGCACCGAGGAACTCGTGCGGTGCGCCGACGCGGCACTGTGTTTCGCGCTCATCCGACAGCATCACGTCGTGGTCGCCGACGAACAGACCCTCCCGCTGGTCCACATGCAGGTCGACATCGGGAACAGGCTTGCCCGCTCCGCGGAGAGTGATTTCCTCGTGTACTACCAGCCGATCGTGAATCTGACCGATACGCAGCCGGTGGGATTCGAGTCGTTGTTGCGGTGGCGCAGCGGGAACGCGATCCTCACCCCGGCGTCGTTCCTGATGGCGGCGCAGGCGACCTCGCTGATCGTGCCGATCGGGCAACATGCCCTCGCCGACGCGGTCACCACTCTCGCGCGGGAGGTCACCCCGGCCTTCGGTGCGAACTCGTTCGTCGCGGTCAACCTGTCCGGTCAACAACTCTGGGTCGATGGTGTCGTCGACTTCATCGACGACCTGTTGCGCAGCAACGGCATTGCGCCGCAACGGTTGTGGGTGGAGGTCCGCGAGGACGAGGTGATCCGGTTGGGTACCGCGGCCGCACAGGCCATCCAGGACCTCCACGACATCGGCTGCACCATGTGCGTGGACGATCTCGGTGCCGGCTACTCGGCGTTGCGGTATCTGCGCGACCTGCCGATCGACGTCGTCAAGGTCGATCGATCCCTGATCAGCGGGCTCGTCGACAGCCCGGCCGATCGTGCCGTCGTCAAAGCGATCTGTGAGATCTCCCGCGCGTACGGGATGGTTCCGCTCGCCGAGGGCGTCGAGACCGAGGAGACGCTGGCCGAGTTGACCGGGCTGGGCTTCGAGATGGCGCAGGGCTACCTGTTCGGCAAGCCCGAATCGGCCGAGGTGCAGTTCCGGCAGTAGCGCGGTCGGTAACGATCCGGGGGCCGGTGACCGATTCACGTCATTGGATGGGGCATTCATCTTCGTCAGGAGAAGACCTCTCACCTTTGTTACCCTGACGGCGAGTTGGAGGGCAACCGTCGGGTCGTGTGGATCGGGGATCACACCAACGCCCGCGGGAAGGATGTGTGTGCGATGCAGTGTCGCCTGTGCGGGTCGACCCGCCTGCGCAGTGTGGTGGACCTCGGTGCGACGCCCCCGTGTGAACGCTTCCTGACCGAGTCCGAGCTGGACACCATGGAGCCCACGTTCCCGCTGCACCTGCGGCTCTGTGAGGACTGTCTGCTGCTGCAGATCCCGGCGCTCATCACGCCCGAGGACACCTTCACCGAATACGCCTACTTCTCGTCGTACTCCGACTCCTGGGTCGTGCACGCGCGGACCTTCGTCGACACCGCCACCGAGCGGGTCGGCCTCGACCCGGACTCGTTCGTCGTCGAGGTGGCCAGCAACGACGGCTATCTGCTGCAGCATGTGATCGCCGACGGCGTCCGCTGTCTCGGCATCGAACCATCGGTGAATGTCGGTGCAGCCGCGCGGGACAAAGGTGTGCCCACCGAGACCGCCTTCCTCGACGAGGAACTCGCGCACCGTGTCCGCGCCGAGTCCGGGGCCGCCGACCTCGTCGTCGCCAACAACGTCTACGCGCACATCCCGGACCTGCTCGGCTTCACCCGCGCGCTGCGCGGCCTGCTCGCCGACGACGGGTGGTTGAGCATCGAGGTCCACCATGCGCTGAACCTGGTGCAGCTCGGCCAGTTCGACACCATCTATCACGAGCATTTCCAGTACTACACGGTGCTCAGTGCCTCGCGGGCGCTCGCGACTGCGGGGCTGCGGGTCGTCGACGTGGAGCTGTTGTCGACCCACGGCGGCTCGATCAGGGTGTGGGCCCGGCCGGAGGAGACGGGTGCCGAGCCGAGCGCGCGGGTCGCGGATGTCCTACAGGCCGAACAGGATGCCGGACTCCATGACGTCTCGGGATACCTCGATCTGCAGGCCCGCACCGATTCGGTGCGACAGGAACTGCTGCGATTCCTGCTCGACGAGGGGTCGGCCGGGAAGCGGATCGTCGGCTACGGGGCGCCCGGCAAGGGCAACACGTTGCTCAACTACTGCGGTATCCGGCCCGACCTGATGGAGTACACCGTCGACCGCAACCCGTACAAACACGGGCGGTACACACCGGGCACGCGGATACCGATCCACCCGCCCGAGCGGATCGACGTCGACCGCCCCGACGTGATCGTGGTCCTGCCGTGGAATCTCGAGAGCGAGATCACCGCGCAGCTCGCACATGTCTCCGAGTGGGGTGGTCGGCTCGTGTATCCGCTTCCCACACTGCATTTCGCATCTCTCGACGCCGGCGAGCGGGTCGGGATCCCCGGCGGTACGCGATGAAGGTGGTTCGGTCATGAAGGTGGTCCTGTTCTGCGGCGGTTACGGGATGCGCATGCGCAATGCGCCCGACGACGACGTCCCCAAGCCGATGCAGATGGTGGGTCCACGACCGCTGATCTGGCATGTGATGCGGTACTACGCGCACTTCGGTCACACCGAGTTCATCCTCTGCCTCGGCTACGGTGCCTCGCACATCAAGGACTACTTCCTGCGTTACGAGGAGGCTGCGTCCAACGACTTCGTGATGCGCGACGGCAAGGTCGAGCTCCTGCACTCCGACATCGCCGACTGGACCATCAGTTTCATCGACACCGGGCTGGAATCGGCCATCGGAGAACGACTTCGGCGTGTGCGGTCACACCTGGGCGACGACGAGTACTTCCTCGCCAACTACGCCGATGTCCTGACCGACGCGCCGCTCAACGACATGATCGCCGAGGTCGTCGACTCCGGTGCTGCGGCGTCGATGATGATCGTGCCGCCCCAGTCGTCGTTCCACTGTGTCGATGTCAGCGACACCGGGAAGGTCAAGGCGATCACGCCCGTCTCCCAGTTCCCGATCTGGGAGAACGGCGGGTTCTTCGTGCTGACCCAGCAGATCTTCGACCACTTGCCCGAGGGGGGCGACCTCGTCGAGGACGCTTGTGGCGGGCTGGCCGCCGAGGGGCGGTTGTACGCCTACAAGCACGACGGTTTCTGGAAGCCCGCGGACACGTTCAAGGAACGCGCCGAACTCGATGCGCGGTTCGCCCGCGGGGATCGTCCGTGGATGGTGTGGGACGGCGACTCGCTCACCCCATGATCGATCTGACCACCTCGGCGCTGTCCGAGATCGCCGTCCTCGGTGCGCATTGCGACGACGTCGCCATCGGTATGGGCGGGACCCTGCTGACCGTGACCCGCCGCCACCCGGGCATCCGCATCCGGGCGTTGGTGCTGACCGGTGGCGGTACCGAACGCGAGGCCGAGGAGCGAAAGGCATTGGACGCGTTCTGCCCCGGCGCCGATGTCGAGCTCACCGTCCTCGACATCCCCGACGGTAGGACGCCGGCGCACTGGGACGCGGTGAAGGACGGGTTGTCGCGGTTTCGCCGCTCGGTGTCGCCGGAGGTGGTGTTCGCCCCGCAGCGCCACGATGCGCATCAGGATCACCGCCTGCTGGCGGAGCTGACACCCACCGAGTTCCGTGACCATCTGACTCTCGGCTACGAGATTCTCAAGTGGGAGAACGACATCGGCCAGCCGACGCTGTTCCATCCGCTGACCACCGCCGTCGCCGAGGAGAAGGTCCGGCTCTTGGGAGAGCACTATCCGTCCCAGGTCGCCCACGACTGGTTCGACGACCTGTCGTTCCTCGGGCTGTCGCGGCTGCGCGGCGTGCAGTGTCGCCATCCCCACGCCGAGGCCTTCGTTTTGGAGAAGGCACACCTGAACTTCGGAGGAGAATGAGCATGCGCGTACTGGTGACCGGCCATCAGGGATACCTGGGCACCGTGATGGTCCCGATGCTCCTGGCGGAGGGACACGACGTCGTCGGACTCGACAACGGCTACTTCGCGGACTGTGTACTGGGGCCGATGCCGACCAATCCGCCGGCGATCGATGTTGACCTGCGGGACGTCACGTCGCGTCATCTCGACGGCATCGACGCGGTCATCCATCTGGCGGCGTTGTCGAACGATCCGCTCGGGTCGTTGGCGCCCGAGATCACCTACGACATCAACCATCATGCATCGGTGCGATTGGCCCGCGCCGCGAAAGATGCCGGCGTGGCGCGGTTCCTGTACGCGTCGACCTGCTCGGTATACGGGTCGGCCGGTGAGGACCTCGTCACCGAGGACGCCCCGCTCAAGCCGCTGACGCCGTACGCCGAGAGCAAGGTGCGGGTGGAGGACGACGCCGCGGCGCTCGCCGACTCGGGCTTCGCGCCGGTGTTCCTCCGCAACGCGACCGCGTTCGGGTTCTCCCCGCGTCTGCGGGCCGACATCGTGCTGAACAACCTTGTCGGCCATGCGGTGCTGACCGGAGATGTGCGGGTGCTCTCCGACGGCACACCGTGGCGTCCACTGGTGCACGCCCAGGACATCGCTCGCGCGTTCATCACCTGCCTGGATGCGCCCACCGAGGCGATCTACTGCGCCGCCTACAACGTCGGCACCGAGACGAACAACCTGACCGTCGCCGACATCGCCGCGTCGGTCGTCGAGGCGGTCCCGGGGTCACAGCTGCTGATCACCGGGGAGAGCGGACCGGACCCGCGGTCGTACCGGGTCGACTTCTCCCGGGCGCGTGCGGGACTGGGCTTCGAGGCGAGCTGGACGATCCCCGACGGTGCGCGGGAGCTGTATGAGGCCTACACCTCCTACGGGCTCACCGAGGAGGCCTTCTTCAAACGGTTCACCCGGCTGGCGCAGCTCGAGAAGCTCCGCGCGGCAGGAGATCTCGATACGACCATGCGCCGGGTCAGCGCACGTGCGTGAGCAGTTCCTGCCAGGAGCCGGCCGCGGCGTCGCGCGCCGAGACCATCGTCACCGGTTCCGGCCAGGCGATCGCCAGATCGGGGTCGGTGTGTGCGACGGCGAGGTCCTCGGTCGGGTCGTGCGGCCGGTCGATCCGGTAGCAGACGTCGGCGAGGTCGGTGAGCGCCTGGAACCCGTGCAGGAATCCAGGTGGGACGTAGAGGTGGCGGAACTCGTTGTCGTCCAACCGGAACGCCTGCTGACGACCGAAGGTCGGCGAGTCGGGCCGGATGTCGACGAGCACGTCGTGGACCGCGCCGCGGGCGACCCGGACGAGTTTCGCCTCACCGCGTCCCGAGCGGCCGTGCATCCCGCGGACCACGCCCCGACGCGAACGCGACTGCGAATCCTGCACGAACGACGCCGATGCGCCAGGCCGGCCGAGATGGTCGTCGAAGACGGCGGCGTCGAACGTCCGGGTGAAGAGTCCGCGGTCGTCGGTGAACGGTTGCGGGACGAGGACCACGACGTCGGCGAGGTCGGTCGGTTCGATACGCACCAGGACATCGTCGCATGAGCGTGTGTCGCGCATGTGGGTTCGGACGTCCGGTCCCGGTGCTGGAACTGGGCGCGGTGCCGGCGGCCGATCATTTCCCACCGGTGTCCGAGCCGGTGTCATCGGCGGAGAGTTCGCATCCCGCGACGATGGTGCTGTGTGGTCGGTGTGGGCTGGCGCAACTCGCCGACGACGACACCGTGACACAGGAGCCGCGTGGCGTCGAGCCGCGGGCGCTGGTGGATCAGGCGGCCGCTGCACTGTGCGACGTCGAGGCCGCTGGTCTCCTGCGGGGGACCTCGGTGACCGAGTTCGGCAGCCCGCACGGCGGGACGTGGATACCGCAGCTGGAGGCGCGTGGCCTCACCGACGTGGGCCGCGACCATCCCGGTGGTGCGGATGTGGTCATCGACTCGATGGGGATCATGCATGAACCCGACCAGGCGGCCGCGTTTGCTCGACGTGCCGCGGCGACCGCCCCGGACGGGGTGCTGTTGATGCAGTTCCACTCGCTGGCCGCGATCGTCGGACAGGGTCAGTGGAATGCGCTGCGGCACGGGCATTTCGCCTACTACTCGCTGCCTGCGCTGGTCGGTCTGCTCCGGGCTGCGGGCATGTACGCGGCGACCGCTTGGCGATACGACCTCTACGGCGGGACGGTGATGGTCGCGGCGACGCATCGACCGTGCGAGCCGGACGCCACTCTCGCGGCGTTGATCGATGCCGAGCAGGACATGACCGATGCCGCTGTGGTGAGCGGGCTGCAGCGGGCCGTCGACCGTCATGTGCGCGGACTGCGGGGATGGCTCGACGACGAGGCGGCAGCGGGACGTCGGGTCTACGCCTACGGTGCCGCGTCACGCGCGGTGGCGGTCTTCGGACTCGCGCAGGTGGACTCGTCGCTGATCGTCGGCGTCGCCGACGCGTCGCCGGCCAAGCACGGACGCCGGATGCCGGGGTGCGATGTGCCGATCATCTCGCCGTCGGAACTCGTTGCGGCGCAGCCGGACAGCGTGCTTCTGATGGTGCCGGATCTGCTGGACGAGGTGCGCGCTCGATTCCCGGAGATCGGGGATCGGTGGCGGGTCGACGGCGCCGAGGAGTATCCGAGCCGGGAGGGGACACATGGTTGAGCAGGGGGCCGGCAGGCGCAGTTTCGACGAGTCCAACCGGCTGCAGGCGGCATTGCACCGGATGGTGCCCGGCGGTGCGCACACCTATGCGCGCGGGGCCGATCAGTATCCCGACGACATGGCGCCCGTGCTGGTGCGCGGCGCCGGCGCGCACGTGTGGGATGCCGACGGCAACGAGTACGTCGAGTACGGCATCGGATTGCGTTCGGTGACACTCGGTCACGCGTTCGCCCCGGTCGTCGAGGCGGCGTGCGCGGCGATCGCGGACGGGATGAACTTCAGCCGGCCGAGCGTGCTGGAGGTCGCCGCGGCCGAGGACTTCCTCGATTTGGTGCCCACGGCCGACATGGTGAAGTTCGCGAAGAACGGATCGGACGTGACGACCGCCGCGATCCGCCTGGCGCGGGCGGTCACCGGGCGGCCGAAGATCGCCATCTGCAACCATCCGTTCTTCTCCGTGGACGACTGGTTCATCGGCGGCACCGACATGGCCGGCGGCATCCCGGGTGATGTCATCGACAAGGGAGTCCGGTTCTCCTACAACGACGTCGGTTCGCTCGACGCCGTCTTCGAGGCGCACCCCGGCGAGATCTGTGCGGTCATCCTGGAGGCGGCGACCGCGACCGCCGAACCGCAGCCCGGATTCCTCGAGGGCGTGCGCGCGCTGTGCGACACCCACGGGGCACTGTTGATCTTCGACGAGATGATCACCGGTTTCCGCTGGTCCGAACACGGGGCGCAGAGCCTGTACGGTGTGACCCCCGACCTGTCGTGCTGGGGCAAGGCGATGGGCAACGGGTTCCCGTTGTCGGCGTTGGCGGGCAAACGGGAGTTCATGGAACTCGGCGGCCTCAACACCGACCGAGACCGGGTCTTCCTGCTGTCGACGACGCACGGTCCGGAGACGGCGTCGTTGGCCGCGTTCCGGGCCGTCGTCGAGACCTATCGCACGTCGTCGCCGGTCGAGGCGATGGAGTCGGCGGGGCGACGCCTGGCCGAGGGGGTGAACCGCGCGGCGACCGACTTCGGTCTCGGCGCCTACGTCGAGGTGATCGGTCGGCCGTCGTGCCTCGTGTTCGTCACCCGCGATCCCGATGGCCAGCCGTCGCAGGCCTTCCGCACGCTGTTCCTGCAGGAACTGCTCGAGCGCGGCGTGCTGGGACAATCATTCGTGACGTCGGCGGCCCACACCGACGACGACATCGACGCCACGATCGCCGCGGTCCGCGAGGCCCTGCCGGTCTACGCGCGGGCGATCGAGGCCGGTTCCGTCGACGGATTGCTGCGTGGTCGGCCGGTTGCGCCCGCGATCCGTCGTCTCGCGGAGCCGAGGCGGCTGAGTCGGTGACATGAGTCCGCATGAAAGTCACCTGAGAGCGTCGATAAGTGGATAATCCACTTATCGACGCTCTCAGGTGACCCTGATGCGGGCGTCTTCCCCTATCACAGGGTCGCGCGGCGAGCCGTAGACATTCACAGCCGTCCAGCGACTGTGGATAGAGGTCGGGCGATCGCCGATCTCTCGCTGACACTGGTCGGCATGAGGTTGCGAGGTGTGTACCCGTGGTCCGAGCTGATCGAATTGGGCCTGCGGCGCAAAGACATCGAGCTGTTGGTGAAGAACAAAGATCTGACGCGACTCCGGCAGGGCTGGTACGCCACCACGGACGCGAACTGGCGTGTGGTCGAGGCGGTCAAGAAGGGTGGCGTGCTCACCTGCGTGGACGCGCTTGCCCACCACGGTGTCTGGGTGCCGGAGGAGCTGACGAAGTCGGTGCACGTCCGGGGCAATGCGCGCGCGACCCGCGCCCATCCCACATTCTGTCGGCAGTACGGCCGACCCGAACCGGAGACCGGTGCGATCGACGACATCCGGATCGCGTTCCGCCACGCTGTCCGGTGCCTGTCGCCGGAGGGCATCGTCGCCGTGGGGGACTCCATTCTCCACCAGGGTTTGATGGAGATGGCGGATGTTCGTGGCGAACTGTCGGCGGCACCCGCAGCGGTGCGTGAACTGCTCGAACGATGCGATGCGCTGGCGGATTCGGGAGCCGAATCCTTGGTGCGCTTTCGGCTGTACTCCGCGCGGGTATCGGTTCGGGTGCAGGTCGCCATCGAGGGCGTCGGGACGGTGGATCTGGTGGTCGGCGACCGGTTGATCATCGAGGTCGACGGGGACCGATATCACCGTACGAAGGAACAGATGGAGGAGGACAAACGTCGCGACCGTGTGGCAGCGTCCCAGGGCTACATCACCCTGCGGCTCACCTACGGCGCGGTCGTCGACACCTGGGATGACACGCTCGACGCCATCCTCGACATCGTCCGGCGCAAAGACCATCTGTGGCCGCGCAAGCGAGGGCCGAAGCGCGACGAGGCGTCCGCATGAGGGTCACCTCAGACCATCGATAAGTGGATAATCCACTTATCGGCGCCCTGAGGTGACTTCCATGCGGACCGTCCGCGAGTGTCGCTCGGATCGAGGACGTGGAGGCGGTCGTCAGTAGTAGTACGGGAAGGCGTCCCAGTCCGGAGATCGCTTCTCCAGGAACGCATCCCGACCTTCAACCGCCTCATCGGTCATGTAGGCCAGTCGGGTGGCCTCGCCGGCGAACACCTGCTGACCCATCAAGCCGTCGTCGGCGAGATTGAACGCGAACTTCAGCATGCGTTGCGCCGTCGGCGACTTCCCATTGATCGTGCGGCCCCATTCGATCGCGGTGTTCTCCAGATCCGCATGTGCGACAACACGGTTGACCGCACCCATCTGGTGCATCGTCTCGGCGTCGTAGGCCTCGCCGAGGAAGAAGATCTCGCGGGCGAACTTCTGACCGACCTGTTTGGCGAGGTAGGCACTGCCGTACCCGGCGTCGAAGGAGCCGACGTCGGCATCGGTCTGCTTGAACCGGGCGTGTTCGCGGGAGGCGAGGGTGAGGTCGCAGACGGCGTGCAACGAGTGTCCGCCGCCGGCGGCCCAGCCGTTGACGACGGCGATGACCACCTTCGGCATGGTGCGGATGAGGCGCTGCACCTCCAGGATGTGCAGTCGGCCGCCCTCCGCCTTGACCCGGTTCTCGTCGACACCCTGGGCCCCGGCCGCCGCGACGTCGGAGTCGTGGGCGGTGGCGTACTGATAGCCGGACCGACCACGGATCCGCTGGTCGCCGCCGCTGCAGAACGCCCACCCACCGTCCTTCGGGCTCGGGCCGTTGCCGGTGAGCAGGACCGTCCCGACATCGGGGGAGCGGCGCGCGTGATCGAGGGTGCGGTAGAGCTCGTCCACGGTGTGCGGGCGGAAGGCATTGCGCACCTCCGGACGATCGAACGCGATCCGGACGATTCCGTGGGCCCGGCCGCCGCCGACGTGCCGGTGGTAGGTGATGTCGGTGAGGTCGTCGAACCCGGGGACCGGCGCCCACTGGGCGGGGTCGAACGGCTGGGACGAATCGTTCGCGGTCGTCATGGTGCCGAGCCTACTGACCGCCGGCGGGACTCCGTGCGGCCACATCCAGGACACGATTTCATCGTGAAACGGACGTTGTGGGCGGTTCTGATGACACTCACAGAAAGAGCGTGCACCCTGGAACCGTGCCTCTATGGGGAGTCATCCTGATCGTCGTCATCGCGTGGGTCGCGGTGTCGGTGGTAGTCGCGCTCGTCGTCGGCCGGATGATCAAGCTGCGGGAGAGCCGGGAAGCGCCCCGCCGACGGACGATGCACGTCGTCGACGACCCGGACGACAGGTCGCGCAGGAGCCGCGAACACCTGGGCTGACCGCCTTCTATACGGTGATCACCATGAGTGATGGTTCCGTCGGTCCCGATACTGCGTCCGAGGTCGAGGTCGAGGACCCGCACGAAGGTGGCTTCCGGGCCCACACCGCCATCACGACCGATCGCGGTGGTCCCCGCTACGGCGAGTTCAGCGAGCAGGTTCGCACCCTGATGGACCGGGTCCGCTACGCATGCCCGACTCCCGAGCTGACCGATGAGCTGATCGACGCGCTCGCCGCGATCAACGACAAGCTCGCCGATGTCCGGATCGACGAATGGCACTCGCCCGCCGGAACTCGGATCGATCTGCCCGCTCGCGGAAACATCACCCTGCCGCCGTTCGAGGTCACCGACGTCAACGACGACGGTGTGTTCGCGACTGTCACCTTCCGCGACTACCACCTCGGCGGCAACAACGCCGCCCACGGCGGTCAGGTCGCGGTGGCGTTCGACGACCTGGGCGGATACGCGTCGGCCGTCGCCATCCAGGGCGTCAGCCGCACCGCCTACCTCACCGTGCAGTACCGGTCGATCACGCCGCTCAACACCCCGCTGCAGGCGCGGACGTGGGCCGACAAGGTCGACGGCCGCAAGGTGTACATCAAGGGAACCCTGCACGACGGTGACCGACTCTGCGCCGAGATGGACGCCCTCTTCATCAAGCTGAACCCGGGGCAGCCGTAGGGGTTTCGTAACGTTCTGCCGTCGGGTCGCGATCCATCTGGTGATCACTCCGGTGGGTACGTCCGTGCCGGAATTCCTGTGTGGTGTCGGCTGGGGGCTTGCATGTCGCGATCGTCGGTGAAGAAGCTGGGTGTGACGCGTCGGATCGTCGCGTCGTCGGGGTTGGCGGCAGCTTTGCTGATCGCGGCGCCGGCGGCGGTGGCGGCGGCCGACGACGGAGCGGACTCGACACCGTCGTCGAGCGGTCCCTCTGATCAGGTGCAGACCGACGGTGCCACGTCAGGCTCGGCCGCAACCGAATCGGAGTCCCCCGCAGGCGACGGCGGTACAGAGGCCGAGGTGCCGGCGGGTGACGCGGGCGATGGTGAGCCGGCCGGTGGCTCGAGTGGTGACGCGGCGGGTGGCGACTCGAGCGGCGCCGATGTCGGTGCCGGATCCGGTGAGGCCGATGCGGATGGTGGCTCGGGTTCGGCGGGGAGCGGTTCGGCGGAGACTGGTTCGGCGGGGAGCGGTTCGTCGGGCACCGGGGCGCCGGATACGGACATCGAGCGCGACGGCGGGGAGAGCCCCGCGGGGCAGACGCCCGCCGACGGGTCGTCGGCGCTGCCGACCGATTCCGCATCCGATTCCGCCTCGGACTCCATGCCGTCCTCGTGGTTTGCATGGCCCGGACGACACCGCGCCGACTCGGAACCCACCGGCCGACACCGCGCGGATGCCGAGCCGACCGGACGTCACCGCGCCGACGCGTCGACCACTGCGCCGATCACAGCGCCGACCGTCACCGAGAGCGCCGGACCGGCGACGTCGATCGACGAGTTCGTCGGGGAGCCGGGCACAGCCGCGGCAACCGCCGCCGACCCCGCGACCGCGCAGTCGGCGCCGGGTTCCTTCTATCGTCTCGTCGACGGTCCCGGCCACAAGGGCCTGATCTTCCTCGACCAGCAACTGACCGCGGCGGGCGTGCTGAGTCGTCGGAGCTCGGCGGACGGCAGCGATCTGCTCGGTCTCATCGGCCCGGGCGAACGCCTCTCGGTGCCGGCGCAGACAGTTGCCGAACGCTCCCTCGACAACGGATCGCTCGAGAACGGTTCGCTCGCCGGGCCGTCGTCGTCGAATCTCGATCCGGCGCAGGCATTCCTGCAGCAGGCGGTCAAGGTGCTCACCGCGCGGCTGGTGTGGGCGGGCATCGATCGTGGCAACGAGTACCTCGATCCGTCCGACTTCCAGGTGCTGATCGGCGACAACTATCGCATCGTCGACAACGACGGCATCACCTACACCTACGACACCGACGCTGACACCATCACGTTCACCAACACGACCGACGACGACGTCGCGATCATCGCGGTGGACCAGTTCAACGTGCCCCATGGTGACGGTCTGTACGTGGTGCCCGCCGGGCAGTCGACGACCATCGACGCCTCGGGCGACATCTCGGGCTATGTGCTGCAGGGACAACGGGATTCGGCCGGACGGGCGATCATCTACGGCATGGTCGTCGTTCAGGACGACCAGACGCTCAGCTACAACTTCAACCCGTTCGGCGGGGCCATCCGGGACACCGCCGACGAGTTCACCGACCCCGACGACGCATTCTGGGATCCGTCGGACGGTCTGGCCACCGGAATCCTGTGGCCGACGTTCGCCACCGGCGCCGACCCCGTCGACGACGGTGTCTACTACACGACCGATCGCAGCGGTATGACGATCCACAACGACGGGGATGCGGACATCGCGATCGTCGTGTTCACCGGCGGGGCATCGTCGAACACCTTGCCGCAGACCGACTTCTACGTGATCGAGGCGGGCGGATCACATCGGATCGATCTGCCCGAGGGTGCGTACGCGGTCACGTCGGTCCAGGGTGAGCGTGTCGTCGGCGGCCCGAACGCCGGCACACCGCGGATGTACGGGACGTTGACCGCGATCGGCTCGGCCACGGGGCCGGCCGTCACCGAGACCGATACCCTTCCGGGCGACGGAATCCCGTCGATCACACGCGGACCGTCGACGCCGGCTGCCAAGATCGACGAGGGCGTCGCCATCGTCGCCTGACGCGGGCCGGTCGTCGGCGGAGTGCGGGCACGATCGGCGGAAGCGCGGACCCGGTGGGCGGATTTGCGGGCACGATCGGCGGAATCCGGGGCACGGTCGGCGGATTCGCGGGCACGACGATGGGCGAGTGTGGGCACGATCGGGGGAATTCTGGACCCGCTCGGCGAGATTCTGGACCCGCTCGGCGAGGTCTGGGGCACGGTCGGCGAAGGGCGGCCTACCGGACGTGACCGGACGCGACAAGTCGCCCCACCGGTCGGCTCCGGCGGGGCGAGTCGGTCAGCTGAGTTCGACGGCGTCCAGCGTGGCGCCGGCCGCGCGGAGGCGGTCGGTCAGGACGTCGCCCATCGCGTAGGCCGGGGTGAGGATGCCGGAACGGTTGGGGAGACGGTCGCGTTCGAGTGCCAACGAGAGCGCGCTCTCGCCGAGCATGACCGCGGTCGCCTTGTACCCCGGATCACCCTTCATCCGCATCTGCGACCGGTAGCGGCGTCCGGTGGTCGTCGTCGTATACGTCTCGGTGACGAAAGAGCCCTTCTCCCGGGTCTTCTCGCTCGGTCCCTCACCGGGCTTGGGCAGCACCCGGTCGAGGAGTTTGCGCGTCGGGCCAAAACTCATGGCGCCCAGGAACGCTCCGGTCCCGACGGCCACCGCACCGGCGACGACGGTGGTGACGCCGGGGATCTGGCCGACCGACATCGTCTCGGCGTAGTGGAAGTCCTTGCCGTACGCGCCGTCGAGCAGGGCGTCGGTGCGGCGCACGATCCGCGTGTTGGACGCAGCCATGAAGAACGGTGCCAGCGTGCCCCGCATCGACGGATCGACCTTCTTGGCGCTGATCATGCTCATGTCGCTCGGCTCCGACGAGATCGACACGCGGGGTGTGTTGCCGGGTTCGCCCGACAGCGAGTGCGGATTCAGCAGCAGCCGGCGGGTCTGTGCGTCCCGCGACTCCTCGGCGATGACCCGCATCGAATCGATGGTGCCGCCGGAGATCCCGCCCTTGAACGACTTGACGACGAAGGTGGTGTCGGTGAGTTCCCCCGCGTCGTCGTCGGAGATCTTCTTCCACAGCAGATAGGCGCCGAGATCGGAAGGTACGGAATCGAATCCGCAGGCGTGGACGATCCGCGCGCCGGTCGCGACGGCGGTCTCGTGGGCCTTGTTGATCGAGAAGTGGATGAACGGCGCCTCGCCGGTGAGATCGACGTAGTCGGTGCCGGCGCTCGCGGCGGCGACGACGAGTGCCTCGCCGTAGCGCAGATAGGGCCCGACGGTGGTGCAGACGACGCGTGTGCGCGCAACCATCGCGTCCAGTGACGCGGGCGACGACGAGTCGGCGACGATCAGCGGCCAGTCGTGAGCGCGGGCGGGCAGCCGCTTGCGGGTGGCGGCGAGTTTGGTCTCCGATCGCCCGGCGAGCGCGACCTTGGTGCCACGCGGCGCGTGCTCGGCGAGGTACTTCGCGGTCAGTTCGCCGACGAATCCGGTGACGCCGAACACGACGACGTCGAACTCGCGTGCGTCGGATCGTGTGGTCGGCTGTGTGTCGGGCGTGGTGTCGCGATCTGCGGATGATGCGACCTGGTCAGTGGAATCAGTGGCTGAAGAGCCTGCCTCCCCGTTCATGACCTCGACTCTAGACATGTGGGCACACGGGGTCGAGGTTGCGCGGTCAGCGGCTGAACCGGCGGGCGGCGGCGCGAGCGGCGAACGGCGCGACGAACAGCATCAGCAGGACGCGCAGGATCTGCGCGGCGACGACGAAGGCGACATTGCCACCCGCTGCGGTCGCGGCGGCGAGCACCGCGTAGATACCGCCGGGTGTGGTGGCGAGGTAGCAGTCGAACATCGACTCACCGGTCCACACCGACAGCAGCACGCCGAGCAGGGCGCACCCGACACCGATCGCGATGATCAGCACGAGTGCGGCAGGCAGGACACGTCCGATCGCGCGCAGGCGTGCCATCGTGAAGCCGAGTCCGGCCTGCCAGCCGATGATGGCGTAGGCGATGGTCAGCAGGACTGTCGAGACCGCGGCGTCGCCGGCGATGCCGGTCAGTTCCGCGATCGTGGCCAGCGCCATCGGTCCCAGGAGTCCGGCCGCGGGCAGGTGGATGAGCCGGCCCAGCGGGATGCCGATGCCGAGACAGACGGCCAGCAGGATCAGCCCGGTGCCCTGCTGGGTCAGGCTCGGGGGCGCCTCCGCCATCCCGGTCGCGTGGGCGTCGAACACGACGGACGCGACGAGCGGGATCGTGATGGTGACGAGCGCGACGCGCAGGTACTGGATGACCGCGACCATCCGTTCGTCGCCGCCGAGTTCACGGGTGAGGGCGACGAGCCCGGACGCACCGCCGGCGACCAACGCGAGTGATCCGGTGAGCGGGTCGACCAGGCGATGAAGGCCGAGGAGGGCGCCGCCGATCACCGACATCGCAAGCGTTCCCAGACCGATGACGAGGACCGGGAACCACGCCGAGCCCAGGCCGGACAGCGTCTCCGGGTCGGCCATCGTCCCGATGAACACACCCAGCACGCCCTGGGCCGCGAGCATCGCGGGCCGTGGGATCGC
Organism: Gordonia sp. OPL2; assembly: GCF_003797825.1. Lineage (GTDB taxonomy): Bacteria > Actinomycetota > Actinomycetes > Mycobacteriales > Mycobacteriaceae > Gordonia. The sequence goes on along the minus strand of NZ_RKME01000050.1, from coordinate 302 downwards.
GGGGGCGTCGTCGGCGGGTTCGGTGGGTTCGGTGGTGGCGCCGGGGTCCGTGGTGTCGGGGTGATCTGCGGTGGCGGTGTGGTCTGTCGAGTTGGGGCGCGCGGCCGATTGTCGTCGGCGCGGGGCGAAACCCAGGATCGCCAGTGCTCCTGCCATCACGAGACCGGCGAAGAGCGCGGCGGCGTCCACATCGAGAAGTTCGAGAAGATACGTCGCGGCGGCGGTGAGGACGGCCAGCAGAATCCAACGACGCACTCGCTCCACCTTATGGCGGCGAGCGGGGTGTGGCCTGTCTCTTATAC
>NZ_RKME01000004.1 GCF_003797825.1 Gordonia sp. OPL2 | reverse complement strand
GACCCAGCCCGCCCGCAGACGTAGCCGAAATCGTCGCGGGGCGACGGTTTCGGCTATGTCTGTGCGGGCTGGTGCGAGAGGGTGAAGTCAGGAGGTCATGACAATGGAAGTCTTCGCCGGAGTGCCCGTGAGCGATCTCGCCCGGGCCATCGATTGGTTCGAACGATTGTTGGGCGACGTCGAGTCGTTCGATCCCAACGACGTCGAGCGGGTGTGGACGGTGACCGACCATGGCCACATCTACGCCGTGGTGGCACCCGCGGATGCCGGGCACGCCCACGTCACGGTGTTCGTCGATGATCTCGACGCCTTCATGAGTGCAGCGTCGGCGCGGGGCGTCGCGGCGGAGTCGACGGAGACCTACGACAACGGGGTGCGCAAGGCGGTGTTCCGTGATCCCGACGGCAACGAGGTCGGCGTCGGCGGGATGGTCGATCAGGACTGATCGGACTCCGGGGCGTCGATGAACTCCAGTGAGTCCGTGAACACGATCCCGCCACCATCGAGGCCGACGGCCCACCGTCGTAGCCGCGCGATGTGATCGTGATCGATGGTGACCTCGGTCGGATGGCTCTTCAGCAGATCGCTGAAGTCGTCGACGACGACGCCCTCCGCGGAGCCGCCGCCGTCCGGTAGATCGAGGCGGACCCGCCGGGGGTCCGCCGGTGCCGTCGTCGCTGCGGAGTCGGTCGTCGCTGCGGAGTCGGTTGTCGCTGTGGGGTTGGTCATCGGGATCTCCTCGCGCACGGTCCAGTGACATCCCCCCAGCCGACGATATCCATCGTGCCGTTCGCGCAACAGGCTTGTGATCAGACCGAGGCTGACCCGGCGACCGATCCGTTATGACCTACGGTCGAGAGTGGAGGTCTGTCGAGCAGCAGGCGGCCCTCGGACGAATTCACGATCCGATGGAGGAACCATGAGCGACAACATCTACCGCGTCACCGAGATCGTCGGCTCGTCGACGACAGGCGTCGACGACGCGATCAAGGGCGCGATCTCACGCGCGAGCCAGACCGTGGAGAATCTCGAGTGGTTCGAGGTGGTCGAGACACGTGGCCACATCGAGAACGGTCAGGTCGCCCACTTCCAGGTGACGTTGAAGGTCGGTTTCCGGCTGCTGGAATCCTGAAGACCCGCGCAGGTTCTCAGGTCTTCAGAGCACTGCCGATGGCCTGCGCCGGTGGCCCGACGACCAGTTCGTCGGGTCATCGGCGCTCGCCGCACACGGCAATGACGGTCAGGCCGTTCTCTCCCGCCCGCAGGTAACGGCTCGACCCGACCTCGACGGAGACGAACTGTCCGAGCCAGATGGGCACCGCGTCGTCGTCGACAACAACCCACCCGCTGCCGGCGATGACGGCGTAGACGTCATCGTTGTTGTCGTCGAGGTGATCGTGCGGCACGGTCTGGGCGCCGGGTGGAAGCTCGACCTGGTAGACCTCGAACGCCGTGATGCCGAGCGTCTCACTGATCCGCTTGTCGTATGGACTGGCCGCAGGGTGCGGACCGTAACCTGCCTGAATCGACGCCGCGTCGACGATGATGTGTCCCATGGTGTGACGGTATCGACTCGTGGGCCCGCTTCCACGACCGATCAGACCCTGCCCGCGGACGGCGGCGCCGAACCTCCCTGATCGGCGTATGCGGTCATTAGTCGGATGATCTCCGCCTGGTCGGCCGCGCCGGGCATGCCGACGCCCGGCTGATAGCCGTACACCTCGTTCAGCGGGGTGGACACCGTTCTGCCGGTGAGGATGTCGACGGATTCGGTACTGATCAGGCCGGGATGTTCGACGCCGCATGCCTGCGCGACCTTCAACAGGTCACGCCGCAACGTACGGATGTAGTTGGCGGCACGCTCGGATGCGACTTCGGGAACCAAACCTCTTGTCAACCAATGATTCTGGGTGGCCACACCGGTGGGGCAGGTGTCGGTGTGGCATTTCTGCGCCTGGATGCACCCGATCGCGAGCATGGCCTCGCGCGCGACGTTGACCATGTCGCATCCGAGGGCGAAGGCGACGATCGCGTTGTCCGGTAGTCCGAGTTTGCCGCCGCCGATGAAGGTGACCCGATCAGTCAGTCCACGCTCGGCGAAGATCCGGTAGACCTGGGCGAATCCGAGCTGAAAGGGCAGCGAGACACTGTCGGTGAAGATCAACGGTGCCGCACCTGTCCCGCCCTCACCGCCGTCGATGGTCACGAAGTCGGGTCCGCGTCCGGACGATTGCATGCGCTCGGTGAGTTCGTACCAGAAGTCGAGGTCGCCGATGGCCGCCTTGATCCCGACCGGCAGACCCGTTGCGTCGGCGAGCAGTTCGATCCAGTCGAGCAGGCTGTCGGTGTCGGAGAACTCGGCGTGACGCGACGGACTCACGCAGTCCCGGTCGGCCGGTATGCCGCGGGCCTCGGCGATCTCGGCCGACACCTTGGGCGCGGGCAGCAGCCCGCCGAGACTCGGCTTGGCACCCTGACTGAGTTTGATCTCCAACGCCCGGACGGGGGCGTCGTCGACGACACGACACAGCTTGTTCAGGTCGAATCGTCCGTGATCGTCGCGACATCCGAAGTAGGCGGTGCCGATCTGGAAGATCAGTTCACCGCCGTGGCGGTGATAGCGCGAGATGCCGCCCTCGCCGGTGTTGTGCAGGCAACCCGCCAGTGCGGCACCGCGATTCAGAGCCTCGACGGCGTTCCCGGACAGTGAGCCGAAGCTCATCGCGGAGATGTTGACCACGGATTCCGGACGGAATGCTTTCGCCCGTCCGTGCGCTGCGCCGATCACCTTGGCACACGGCACCGTCGCCTCGTGGCCCGCCTCCGGTGTCGACCGGGGTACCGCTCGGGCGAAGGTACGGTGCTTGATCACCGCGTAACCGGCCGTGTACTCGAGGTCGTTGTCGGTGCCGAACCCGAAGTAGTTGTTCTCCTTCTTCGCCGACGCGTAGACCCAGCGTCGCTGATCGCGGGTGAAGGGACGTTCCTCGTCGTTGGCGGCGACGATGTACTGACGCAACTCGGGACCGATCGACTCGATCCAGTACCGCGCATGGCCGACGAGTGGGAAGTTCCGGAGCAACGCATGCCGCTTCTGCAGCAGATCGCGCGCGGCGACGGCCGCGATCGCGGATGCGGCTCCGGCGGCGACGGCCGACAGCGTCCTGCTCATCCGGTGTGGTTTGCCCGCGGGCGAGCAGTCGAAACCTAGGCCCCGGGCACCGGTCGTCCGGACTGCCGCGACCACAGTTCCGGATCGTCGCGGAGGAGTCGGTTGCGCCCCTTCCGGCGATATCGCCAGATCTGCAGTGCACCGATGCCCCACAACAGGAACTGCGCCGACATCGCCCAGGTGAAGGCCTCGGCGGGATATCCGGTGACGCCGTCGGGAGTCCGCCAGTCGAGCAGGAGTCCGATCAGCGCCACCGTGGTGAGGCTGGCGAAGAACCCGCCCTGGTTGATGATCCCGGTCGCGGTGCTCACGCGGAACACCGGATTCGACGTCCGGCCGAGGTCGAATCCGACCATCGAGGCCGGGCCACCCATGCCGCACACCACGACGAGGAGCACCAGCAGCCAGTAGGGAGCGTCACCGGGCCAGGACAGGACGATCGCCCACATCGCGGCGATCGCCGCGATGACCAGCAGCACCAATGTCGATCGATGCCAGGGCCAGCGGGTGATCAGCGCGGCGAACGCGGGCCCGAATCCCATGATCGACAACACCATGATCGTCAGGAGCAGGCCGGCCGACGCCGAACTGAGGCCCTGACCCTGCACGAAGAAGGGGTAACCCCAGAGCAGACCGAGCACGGTCGCACTGAACTGGGTGGAGAAGTGCATCCAGAATCCGAGGCGCGTGCCCGGATGCTCCCACGACGCGGCCAGGCTGTCCTTGATGCCCGCCAACCCGAGCAGTGGTCCCGAGGAGGTGCGCGTCTCCGGCGAATCGCGAACGACGATGAGGGTCGCCACCAAGAGCACGGCACCGATCGCGGCGGTGGCGAGGTAGGCACGGGTCCACCCCAGCGACGACAGGGCCCAGGTCATCGGAACGGCGGCGGCGACCGCGCCGAGTTGCCCGAGTACGCCGGTGAGCTGAGTCATCAGCGGAATTCGCCGGACCGGGAACCATGAGTTGACCAGTCTCAGGACGCAGACGAACGTCATCGCGTCGCCGACCCCGACGAAGAATCGCGACGACAGCGCCCACGCATAGTTGTCGGCGAAGGCGAAGCTCAGCTGGGCGCACGTCAGGACGAGCGTGCCGGTGAGCAACACCCGACGCGGCCCGAACCGGTCGACCATCAGTCCGACCGGGACCTGCATCAGCGCGTAGATCAGCAACTGCAGGACGACGAACGTCGACAGCTGCGATGCGGTGATCTCGAACCGCTCGGCCGCCAGAAGTCCGGCGACGGCGAGAGAGGAACGGTGGAGGACGGCGACGAAGTAGACCGCGAGAGCCACGATCCAGATGACCATCGCCTGGGAGGAGCGGGGTGCTGTCGTCATCGGGGACGGGATGCTGCGAATCGGGCGGTCGTACTCACTCGGTTCATTGTCCATGGTGTGCGGTTGCCCGCGTGACCTGCCCCGCGGCGCCGGCGCCCCCGGGGCGAGCCTGCGTTCGGACGTCCGCGATGTCTCTTGGGATTCGCGAGCGGGTTGCGCTGTCGCGCCGAGTCAGGCAGCCCCGCAACTGCGCGATGGTAGCGCGAACGTGGTCAGCTCATGGACTTCACGATCTCGGTGAACCGCTGCAGCAGTGTCCTGAGCAATTCGACGTCCGAATCGGAGAGCTGTTGCAGCAGCGCCTCATTGGAGGCTTGTGCACCGCGGTCGATCATGTCGAGGACTTCTCGTCCTGTCGGTGTGAGATCGAGGAGTGGAGACGTCTTGTGGTCGGGATTGACGCCCGACTCGATCAGACCTTCATCGGCGAGTGAGTTCGTCAGACGGAGGATGTGCTGCCGGCTGACGCCGAGTCGGCGAGCAATCTGCGGGACGGTCATCGGTCCCGCACCGATGGTCCACAGGGTCTGCCAACGGGCCTGGGTCTGGCCGGCTTGCGCGGCGATCCCTTCGCCGAGACGACGACCGGCACCCGCGGCTTCGTAGAGTTCCGAGAACAGCTTCGCCACACTGACCGCATCCGCCATGCCCGAATCATAGGCGGCCGACTCCTGATCAACATGTCGACGTCCGCTAGCACTTTTGACACCTATGTGTCATAGTATACCTGTTGAGTCGAATCACGCTCGGTAGCGAGCCTTCACACGAGGAGTCACGTGATGACATCCATCATCGACGCCGTCACGACGGCCATGGCCCGTGGAGCGGCAGCGCGTCCCGTGATCGGCGGGTTCCCGTACCTTGCCGAGGCCATGCGTCAGGCCGGGATCACCATGAACTACTTCGACGTGCCGTCGCAGTCGATGGTCTTCGTCACCGACGACGGCGTCGTGCTCCAGCCGGGAAACCTGCTCCATTCCGAGCCGACCGTCATGCCACCGTTCGACGAAACGGCACTGATCGCCGCACTTCGGGCGGACCAGCAGGGACGAACCACCTTCCCGGAATTCGTTCGAGCCACCTTCGACGCCGGGGTCGTCCGCTATGAAGTGGATCTGATCGCACGCACCTGCACCTACCTCGGCGCGCACGGCGAGCGGTTCGTCGAGAACTACGCCGCGGTCGAGCTTCCGCCCGTCGAGCCGACATCGACAGGGTCATCGAGGTGAGGTGACCGTCTCGTTGTCCTGACCACCGGGCAATGATCGCGGCCGCAACACCCCGACGTCGTGCAGTCTGAGCCCGATGGTGGCCCGACCGGCGCGCGCCTCTACCGATCGAAGCCGATAAAGGTCGCGGCTTCCTCGACCGATTTGCGTTCGGAGACTACGGAGTTGGCCGGAAAGGTGTCATCTGGCCAGCCCAACGCGATGCTCTTCATGATCACCTGATCGTCCGGAATGCCGGCGTGTTCCCTGACCACGGGCGACTGCATGATGCCCTGACTGTTGATCACCGCGCCCAGACCGCGTGACCAGGCGGCGTTGACCAGCGCCGTCGAGACCGCACCGCAGTCGAACGGCGTGTCGTCGCTGCCGTCCAGGATGCGGTCGTAGGTCACGATCACGCAGACCGGGGCGTCGAACTGGCGGAATCCGCGCAGGACCCAGTCCTGCCGCATCTCCGTGTCGTCGCGGGCGATGCCCATCGCGCCGAACAACTGTTTGGCGACCTGGACCTGGCGGTCGCGATGGGTGCCGGTGAACTTCTCCGCGCCCGTGCGGAACTCTCGCGAATGGGGCACACCGGCAAGGTTGCGCTCGGTGTTTCCCGCGCGGATCCGATCCAGCGGTTCACCGGTGATCACATGGAAGTTCCACGGCTGGGTGTTCATCGACGACGGCGCCCGCATGGCGAGAGTGAGGATCTCCTCGATCAGTTCGCGGGGGACGGGGTCGGGTGTGAACCCGCGGATGCTCCGACGCCCCAGAATCACTTCGTCGTACTGCACCGACCCCTCCTCGCCAAGAACACGGATTCTCGTCCGCGTCGATCGGTGACGACGTTACCGTCGGCCGTCGCGAGCGCGGGCACCCCACGACCGAACTAGAACACGTTCTAGTATCTCCCCATGGATATGCAGAACAAGTCGGTCCTGATCACCGGTGGCGGCAGCGGCATCGGTGCCGGCATCGCGGCCACGCTGGTGGAGTACGGGGCAACCGTGACCATTGTCGGGCGCACGCAAAGCCGCCTCGAGGAGGTCGCCGGGCGACTCAACGCGAACGCCGGTCGCGACGGCGCGGTGCTGGCGCACGCCGCCGACATCACCGACGAGGATCAGATCTCGGCTGCGGCGGACGCAGCGGCCGCCCACGGCGACGGACTGGACGGCGTCGTCGCGTGCGCAGGTGGCAGTGAGACGATCGGACCCATCACGCAGATGGATTCGGATGCGTGGAAACGCACCGTCGACCTGAATGTCAACGGAACCATGTTCACGCTCAAGCACTCTGCGCGCCACCTCGTCCGCGCGGGTGGTGGCTCATTCGTCGCGATCTCGTCGATCGCGGCCAGCAACACTCATCGATGGTTCGGGGCATACGGCGTGACGAAGTCGGCGGTCGATCACCTGGTCGCCCTCGGCGCCGACGAGCTCGGGGCAAGCCGTGTGCGCGTCAACGGAATTCGCCCCGGACTGATCCGCACCGACCTGGTGACGACGATTCTCGACGACGACGCGCTGAGCGGCGATTATCGGATCAACACCCCGATCCCGCGCGTCGGCGAGGTCGACGACATCGGTCAGTTGGCGGCGTTCCTGCTCAGCGACCTGTCCGGCTTCATCACCGGCCAGGTGATCAACGTCGACGGCGGCCAGATGCTGCGGCGAGGACCGGATTTCACGTCCATGTTGGAGCCGCTGTTCGGGGCCGACGGTTTGCGTGGGGTGGTGGAGCCCTAGTCACCTCGCGCGATCTGTTCGATGCGTGGGAGTGCGAGTGCCAGCACCGGCAGATAGGCAGCGGCCCAGATCGGCGCGCCGAAACTGAGCACCGATCCTCCGCGGACCGGTCTGACCTCATGCCGGGTCGCGGGTACACCCGCCACCTTCCATCCCCACACACGTCCGTCGTCGAACTCGGTGATCTTGAACGGCAGTGAGATGCCGACAGCTGTCGTGACGGTTCCCCGGACGCCGGCGGCGAGCGGGACGTCGTCGTCGACCTGTGCACCGGAGACCGTGGGTCCCCAGTGCGGCCACATCGCCACGTCGGTGATGACCGACCAGACCGTGGCAGGCGTTGCGGCCATGCGTAATTCGGTGGTGATCATTCCCTGGTTCCACCCGGGACGGACGTGCCCGAGCGCCCTCGCCCGCCCGAACAGATGTGGGACCGTCGACGGCGTTCTCATGTGGCGCTGCGATCCGACTCGGCCGATGCGGTCTCGGCCAGCGACCCGAGCAGGCCCAGCTTCTCCGCGTCGGCCGATCCTGGCTCGGCGTGGTAGGCGACGAGCATCAGGCCGTCGGCTCCGCTGATCGCGAGTTTCTCGCGGTCCAGACGGATCTCGCCGACCGACGGGTGATCGAAGGTCACCGTGGCGCCGGTCCGCGGCGCGACATCGTGACGGGCCCACAGCGTGCGAAAGAGCGGGCTCGCGAGTGAGAGCTCACCGACGAGTTCGATGTAGCGGGGGTCGTCGATGTCGGTGCCGACCGACTGCCGGAAGCCGGCGACCAGCGCGCCCGCCGCACGCTCGGCGTGGGAGAACAGGGCTTGCTCGGCCGGATCCAGGAACACGTCCCGCAGCCGATTCCGGCCGACGCGCAGCCGCGGCGACAGTGCGGTGGCGGGCTGGTTGGCGGCCAGTACGTCGAGATAGCGTCCCTCGATGAACGACGGGTAGGGCAGCTGCGACACGAAACGTGCCGTCGACGGTGGGACGGTCTCGCGCCGAGCGCGTCGGGGGTTGCGGCGCTTCCGTTCTGTTGCGAGCGACAGCAGGTAGCCGTCGTCGTCGAGTTGCAGTACCCGAGCGATCGCCTGGAGTACCTGATCCGACGGGTTTCGGTCGCGGCCCTGCTCGAGCCGCAGGTAGTACTCGGCGCTGATGCCGGCGAGCATCGCGACCTCTTCACGGCGCAGTCCCGGCACCCGCCTCGACGTGAGGACGGGGATGCCGACCTGATCCGGCGTCACCAGTTCGCGACGAGCACGCAGATACTCGCCGAGTAGGTTCGGTTCGCCGGTCACACGACCACGGTAACCACGGATCGGTCCCGCGAGCCTGTCCCTGCCAGTACCAGTGTCGGCAGGGATCTGTCCCGGGTGCGCTGATCGAGTCAGCCTCGATGTCATGAACAACGGAACTGTCCTCGTCACCGGCGGCTCGGGCTTCATCGCGGGCCACTGCATCCTCCGACTGCTCGAGAAGGGCCACGCGGTCCGTACAACCGTGCGCAGCCTGCGCAAGGAACCGGAGGTACGCAGCGTCCTCGACGGCGCAGGCATGGAGCGCGGCGATGCGCTCACCTTCGTCGAGGCCGACCTGACCGACGACGCCGGCTGGGCCGCCGCGATGGATGGCGTCGACGCGGTGCTGCACGTCGCCTCGCCTGTGCACATCGGCGCGGTGAAGAACGAGGACGACGTCATCGGGCCGGCTCGTGAGGGAACACTCCGGGTGCTGCGGGCCGCACGGGACGCGCGCGTGCGTCGCGTGGTGCTCACCTCCGCGTTTCACGCGGTCGGCTTCGGTCACGGCCGCGCGCATGCACCGTTCACCGAGGAGGACTGGTCGATCCCGGAGGGGCCTGGGGTCGACGCCTACGGTCGAAGCAAGATCTACGCCGAGCGCGCCGCGTGGGACTTCATCCACACCGAAGGCGGCACAACCGAACTCGTGACCCTTTTGCCCGTCGCTGTCATGGGACCGGTGATGGGCCAGAATGTCTCGGGCTCGAATCACCTGATCCAGAACATGCTGAGAGGCCAGATGCCCGGTATTCCCAACGTGTTCATCCCGATCGTCGACGTTCGCGATGTTGCCGACGCGCATGTCGCGGCGATCGATGCAGCCGGCGCTGCGGGCCAGCGCATCCTGATCGCGAGCGACGAACCCGCGGTGGCGCTGTCGGATGTTGCTGCGATGCTGCGTGATTCGCTCGGCGATGCTGCAGCACAGGTGCCGACGCGACGGATTCCGAGCGTGCTCCTGCGTGTTCTGGCCCTGTTCTCTGCCGACGCGCGCGGTCCTGCAGCCGAGGTGGGGTTTCGGAAAATCGTGCGGATCGACAGGGCGCGAGAGATTCTCGGGTTCTCGCCACGAGGATCGGAGGAGGCGGTGGTTGCGGCGGGGAGGAGCATGGTCGAGAAGGGGCTCGTGTAGGTGGGGCATGGTGAACGTTCCGCGGAACGCTGTGGCGATTCCCCTACCGCCGCTTCTCCAGGAAGGTGTGCTGACGCGTGTCAGTATGAGAGACGATGACCGTGCACGAAAGTGACGCGACCATTCCGGACCTCGGAGGCCCTGAGCCTTCGGAGATCTGGCAAATGGGTGTCGCGGTAGCGCACCTCGCGCGTCACACGACCACTCCGACCGACTGCTTCTACCTGATCTGGGAGGGCTGGCCCGACGTGGCATCGCTGTGCACCGGACTGGGAGCCGCCAAGGTAGACCTCGCAGACGACCGCGGTTCTGTTGTCCGTTCCTACTACCTGTTACACGGCAACGCTGATCTGATCGCATGGGACGAGGACGAGGGACTCGGTTCTCACCTTCCTGTTCCGGCATTCGTGCGGCCGGCCGACCGTGCCTGGTGCATGGTTCGCGACGTCGATCCGCACTTCGCGAGCATCGGGGGGACTTCGGCGGCAATTGCTGATGTGCTTGCCGATTCGCGCATCGACGTCGTCGAGGACGAAGATCCTCGTGACCCGCCGTGGTATGTGTGACAGTCGGCCAACGTCGGGGAACGACACCGAGCCTCCACAACCATTCCCTGAACGTTCCGCGGAACGCTCAACGTGTCAGAGGCCGTCGATAGATTGGGTTCAACCGGTTCACATCTGTCAGGGGGGGGTCATGATGTCGGTTACCGCACTGCCATCGTCCACGAACGAGTCGTCGCCGACAGGTAAGTCGTCCACCATCTTCGATCACGTGGCCACAGAGGACCTGACCACCGACGAGATCGGGGCTCGCCTCGTCGGATACGCCGGTCAGATGGCGGCATTGACCGCACGGTTCCTCGAATTGCTCGCCGAGTTCGACCGCCGCGGCGGCTGGAGCGGCGAAGGCATCATATCATGCGCACATTGGCTGAGTTGGCGCACCGGACTGGCGATCCGAACGGCGCAAGACCATCTGCGCATCGCCCATGCGTTGCCTGAACTCCCGCTCCTGCGAAAGGCATTCAGCGAGGGACGACTGTCCTACTCGAAGGTGCGCGCCCTGACCCGGGTCGCCACTCCCGAGCGCGAAGAAGAACTCCTCAACGTTGCTCTGTCGGCCACTGCATCTCAAGTGGAACGTCTGGTGCGCTCCATCCGCAACATCGATCGTCACCGGGACGAAACCGAGCGCGGAACCATCGATTCCAGCAGCTCGTGGAGCTGGAACCTGGACGGCTCGCTGTCGGTGACGCTACGGCTCTCACCGCTCGACGGTGCCCGCTTCCTGGCCGGCGTCGTCCGGGCCGAGTACGAGCGGACTCGCACCGCCGGCGATCCCGACCTGCCCACCGAGCCCGCACCCGATGAGGAGGCCTCCGGCGTCGCCGAGAGGCCGCCTGGCCACCCGGCATCGGCGGATCTGTGGCGCAACGTCCCCTCCGACATCGCGCCGGCCGTCGTCGCGATGGGCGACACCATGCAGACGGTGATCACCGCACCGGAGTTCATACCCGGCGCCGAGCTCGTGGTGCACACCCACGACGATGCCGACCCCCACCTCGACGACGGACCCGCGCTCGAGGACGCGGACGTCGACGAGGCCGCCTGCGGCGGAGCCGTTCGGAAAGTGAAGCACGCCAAGAAACGTGGAGGCACACGCGGCGTGGTACTCAATTACGGTCGCAAACGCCGCATGCCGACCCGCAAACTGATGCGCGTGCTGTTCGAACGGGATCGCTGCTGCCAGCATCCCGGCTGTGGCCGCACCCGCCACCTGCACGCCCACCACGTGACGTTCTGGTCACAGAACGGAACCACCGATCCCGACAACCTGATCCTGCTGTGCTCTGCTCACCATCGCGCGTTGCACCGAGGGGAGTTCGCGATCAAAGCCCTTGGCAGCCAACAGTTCAGCTTCCACCGATCCGACGGATCGACCATCGAGCGAGCACCTGCGGTCCACAAGCCCGACGGGTGGAAACCCGATGCGACGATCGACGACGACGCAGTGCTGCCCATCAATCCCGGACGTCACCTCGACGCCGGTTACGCGACCGAGGTCCTGTACGCGGCGTGGGCGTGGAAAGCGCGGCAGTCCGACGAGGTTCTCGCCGCGGCGTAGCGTTCCGCGGAACGTTCGTGGCGCGTGTAGGTTCTCAATCTACTTTGCACCCTGTTCTGGCGATTCTCAGCTACTTTGCATCACCGTGAGCCCCAGGATTCCCACTCAGTTTGCATTTTCCTACGTGCGTGCAAGCCGCACCTTGTGACCGGTTCAGACCCCGTCCGATGATTCGAGCGACGGCAAGAAGTACGCCCGGGAGTTCTAGGATGGGGCGGTCGGCGATCGTCGAGGAGACGGGTAAGCCGATCGCCCAGGTGGCCCAGGATATGGGGATCAATGAGCGCGCGCTGGTTACTGGGTCAGCCGGGCGCGCGGCGAACGTGAGGGCCACGGCGAGATGACCCGGACGATGCTGCTGAGCTCCAACCGCTTCGTGACGAGGTCGCTAAGTTGCGGCTGGAGCGTGATGTCCTCAAGCGATCGGTGGTCGGGTGGTCAAGAAGACGACGAAGTGAGCGTGGCACGCTTCGTCGCCGACCAGAGGACCAAGTATCGGGCGCCACACGCGGTGACCTGTCGGCTGCTCGAGATCAGCCAGGCGTGGTTCTACAAGTGGCGCAAGCGAGCGCAATCGCTGGTGCCACAACGGGTTTTGCACACCACGCGCAACTAACATCGATCGGGCCGCGAGCGGCGTTCACCAAGGCCGCGGGCTGCATGGGTCGCCGCGCCTACATGCGGATCTGCGTGCTGATGGATGGACAGTGTCGGGCAAGACTGCGCCGACATTCCCCGATTCGGATGGTGGGATCCGCACGTCTTGTCGCGTAATGGGTTAGGTATCAGAACTGTGTGCAGAACCACCACGCAGGAGGGGTACTGCACGTAGGAAGAGCAGCATAGCGAAAGACCCGATCGAAACGGGGCATTGGCCAAGCGGCAGAGGCAGTCCGAGCGGGAGCGGGTAATCGAGGCCGGGGCAGCACAGATGCGAGCGTGATCGCCCCGCGCCCTTGAGCCTCCGAATCTCACCTTGACACGAGCCCTCCGCCTCAGCTTCTGGAAGCTTCCTGGCCTATCCGCGGCGTAGGGTGAGCGGATGGTCGACTACCTTCCAGCTACAGTTGCGCTCGACGATATTTTTCTCGACCCAAACAACTTCCGGTTCCGGGATCCGGGATCCGGGATTCAGGTAGCCGAATCGCGTTTCACCGAGGTGTCTGTCCAGGAAGCTGCCCTTTCGAAGATCGTCAGCGACGGCGTCACCGAAGTGAAGCGTTCAATATCAGAGAACGGCTTTGTTCCGGTGGAACGCATCGTGGTTCGGCCGCTGAAGGTTGAAGCGAGATCGGAAGATGAGGACTCGTCCAGCCCGATTCCGGCCGGGGTAAGCCGCTATGTCGTGGTCGAAGGGAACCGCCGCACAGCCGCGTTGAAGCTGCTCAGGAATGAGCATGCGAGCGGCGCCGCATTGAAGTCTTCGGTACTGGACGTGTTTGAGACGGTTCCTGTTCTTGTCGCGTCGGAAGCCTCGGAGGACGACCTTCTCGCGATCATGGGTATCCGACACGTCGGTGGTCCTAAGGAGTGGGGCGGGTACCAAAGCGCTCTACTGGTGTACCAGCTCATAGAAGATAGTGATCTCGATGCGCGGCAGGTCGCTTCTCGGCTCGGGCTGACCGTCCAGGAGGTGAACCGCAGACATCGTGCGTTCTCGGCCTTAACCCAAATGGCCGAAGACTCGGAGTACGGCGAGCTTGTCACGCCTGACCTCTATGCGATCTTCCATGAAGTTGTCGGACAGCCCAAACTCCGCGACTGGCTGGGATGGGATAGCTCGAAGTACGAGCTGACGGACGAGAACACCCGGCCGCAGCTCTACTTCTGGCTGACTGGGGATGCAGACGCACCGAGGAAGATCTCTGGTTACGGCGACATCCGAGACCTGAAGCTCATTATCGAGAACCCGGACGCGCTATCTGCGATGCAAGATGACGATCAGAGTTTGGCTGACGCCCTCGCGATCGTCAAATCAGAAGCAAAGGCGACGAAGTGGTTGCCGAACGCCAAAGCTGCTCTTGCCTCGCTGCGCGACATGAGCCTGGAGACGATCGAGAACCTCGACGAGGATGACCTACAGATTTTGAAGTCCCTCCGCGAAAAGTCCGGCTCCGTTCTACGGGCGGCCAGTGCTGCTCGAGATGCGGACGAGGATCCGGCATCCGACTGATGGCGCTCGGGGCAGAGGACCTCACGCGGCTGCTCGTCGAACACATGGACCCGGGTGCGCCTCCTCAAGACTTACACCTTTGTCTTGCAGAGCTCGCGCAAGCGAACCACCATGCGAGCAGCATCAACGATGCCTTGGAGCTTGTCGAGGCACTCGTGCCAAAGGTCCAGGAAACACTGGATAGTATGCGCAACGCCGCGATTCAAAGCGGAACAACTTGGGAGATCGAGCTCTTCGGATCCGGAGGTGAGTGGGTTCGGGGGGCTTCGTTCGATGACCCAGTCCTTCCTGCCGACGACAGGACCGCACGGTCCAGAAGAGCGTTTGTCACGCATACGAAGGGCTCTCTGCGAGGACTCTCACATCGTGACTTCGAGTTTGCCTGCGCGACTGTCTTACGGTTGCTGGGTTGCCAAGATCCTCGAACCACGAGACATAGCAACGATGGGGGAATCGACTTCCATGGAAGACTGGAGTTGAAAGGAAGGCTCGACTCCCCGTTCCCGTACGGAGGACTCGATGACCGTGCGAGAGTCTGGCTGATAGGTCAAGCGAAGCACTACCCCACATCGAACCTGGGACCTGCGGTTGTGCGGGAGATGGTAGGGACCGCTGAATTAGCTCGAACAGGCGGCGCTCTGCAAGAATGGCCGGGCCTTCGCTTAAGCCCATTCGACGCGTCCCTAATCTTGATCTTCACAACGGGCGGCTTTAGCATCGGGGCGAAGGCACTACTAGAACGGTCCGGGATGCTTTCGATGGATGGCGATCAGTTGGCGACGTTCCTCTGTGATGCGGGGGTCGGGATCCGGGACAGCGATAACGTCTTCGATAGCGACATGTTTCACGAAGATCTCGTCGAGTCCGCGAAGCGGGTGGCTGATATACGCCGATGAAGCCGCTTAGCCCCAGCGCTGTCGCGTCTCATTTCTCGAGGTGGCCCGACGAAGGCGCGCACCGCAACAGGGTCGATGGACATCGCCCTGCTCATTCTGTGCGTACTCGCCTGGATTCTGGCCGCACTGGTCCCTGGCCGGCGTCACTGCCCTGCTAAAGAAGACAAACTAGACTTGAATTCAAAATTCACAACTAACCGCAATCTCGTGCACGGTTCCTTCATAAGTGCACTCACAAGTGAGCTTTACCATGCCGCGCCGCAGCCCACGAACCGTTATAGTTCGCGAGTCCCCGGCAAGCAGGTCGAAGTTGGCGCCCTACATTGACGTTGTTATCTGCGCACCATTTATTGTCAATTCTTTGAGAACCAGCATTCTGAACCATGACATGCAGATCCGGATTCTCGAACAGTCGCGTCAGCGCTGCGGCGAGCGGATCGCCGTTGGAATGGACTGAACTTATCTGCACTTTCCATGCTAGGACTAGTTGAGAGACCAAAATTCCTACTTTGACGGAACCGCAGAATGCGGTCACTCCAAAGACCATCTAATGGAGGTATGGGTCCGTCGGTTGCCAGTGCGTCCAACTGAGAAATGCGCAGATAGTCTTGCTGCATGACACAAGAGTTCTTCGATGAGATCGCACCGCCCTGCGTGGTCGGTCTCATGATCCTGCTTCCTGATCCGATCCCGATACCGCAGCGGGCAACCTGGTATTCGACTACCGACGAGCGCGTGCCGGAGCTGGATGGGATGCGTTCCGTTCCGCAACCAGGTATGGAGGCGCTTGAAGTACTGGATGGCGAGCACAACTTCGTATCTCTGAGGTTCTGGCAGATGGTCGATGACTCACCCGCGCCGTTCGTGCACGAGAGCAAGTTGCTGATGAAGGCATTCGACGTGATGCACCCGACCGACAACGGAGACCCTGACCACGACTACCTGGACCGAGAGATCGCTCCAGGTGAGCGGTACCGAACCGTTGTGGAGGCCATCACCTTTAACAGTGAGGAGCCGTCCGATACGAGCGCAATCGACCGCTG
This sequence comes from Gordonia sp. OPL2, assembly GCF_003797825.1. GTDB lineage: Bacteria > Actinomycetota > Actinomycetes > Mycobacteriales > Mycobacteriaceae > Gordonia. Next base: position 251,728 of record NZ_RKME01000004.1, on the reverse strand, counting down.
TCTCAATGAACTCATGAAGTTCTACCGGTCCTACCGTATGGTCGCCTCTCGTCCGTTGCCGGAGTTGACAATTCGGCGCCTCTTCCCAACCGTGCTCACCTTTAGACGTGCGGCCGACGAGACCGAGGTTACGTTCGTCGGTATCACGGTTCTCGAAGACGGCGCGCCCCCGAACCTCGGTGGACTCTCGAGTGAAATCGGTACCGATCATGCAATGTTCGATCAGGCTGCGGGTCTCCAAGGCCGCCTGGATCGACTGGATCCACTCGCCCGGTACGTCGAGTGTAGAACCGACGCGGGGTACGCCCTTTACGGCGTTGGATCGTTTCGCGACGCCGTGATCCACCTCGGTATCGCCTGCGAGGTGCTTTTCGACGGCCTCCTCGGCATGTTGATGTGGGAGGAAGGGATGTCGGTCGACGATGCCGCAGAGGTCTTCTCCGGCACGATTACGACCCGAATCAAAGGCGAGTTCCATACACGGCTCGGCGGGACGTGGCGGTTGGATCGAGGTGAACTCGGCGACTGGAGTACCAAGGTCGCTGATGTGCGCAATCGTGTCGTCCATTCAGGTTATCGACCAACTGAAGCCGAAGCTGTAGCAGCAGAGGCTGCTGCCGATTCGTTGCGGGCTTTTACAGCTCAGCGGTTGTCGGCACTGGGGCGGAAGTACCCCTTTACCAGCGTTGTCTACTTCGGAGACCAGCCCGTACCACAGGGCGTACCAACGCTAAATAGGGCAGCGCGCAGCTGGTTAGAGGTCAATCGCGGAAGTCTGGACGCAAAGAGAAGGGAGCACTACGCATGGCGCGAAGCAGTCAACGCCGCGGTGTCTCGGCGCGGTCGGCTGTAGCAAACAATCGTCGGTGCCGACGTGGACACAACGATAGGTACGGCTGGCCACACCACCCATGTCAACCCACGACAGTTCTGCACCAGAAAATGGCGACAGGGTTTGGATGGAAGCACCGAGAGAGAAGAAGAGCGGATGAGCGCCTGCGCTGCGTGACTATAGGGGTCTTGTTCAATCTCCGGACGCCGGCTCTTAGGAGTAACACTTTCGGGAATCAAGGTCTTATCGCTGTCCCAGTCAGCCATCACCTGGGACCACGCAGTTAGGTTGGAGAACTACTTCCGCCTAAGAACTTCGCCCCATTGAACGACACGGGGGCCGCCCAGTGCGGCGATGAAAAAAAGTGGTATCACCGGTAAACTCCGCCAATGTAAATACCATCGCGCCACCTAAAGGGTATGGTCAGAGAAGTTCGCATTCCCCTCGAACCTTGTCCCAAAGAAGTTCACTACAATCTCTGACTTAAGCGAGAACCATGTACGGCCCCTAAATACGGCACCTTGGAAGTCGGCCAGGCTCGTAAAAGTGCAGTTTGAGAACGAGGCGTTTCCCGTGAATTCCGTTCTATCGAACCCCGTCACCTTAACTCGCTTGAAGTAGGTAGGGCCATTGAAATCGACGTCGTTGAAGATGGTGTCTCCGATAAACTTCGAGCGTTGAAAGTCCGACTTCACGCGCATTTGAACTTTCCAGAATACCGGACCACCCGAGAAAATAGAGTGTCAGAAGGAGGCGGTACTGTGGAAAGTTGTGCACTTAATGGAGATCTCACCCCTAAAGGCAGACTTGATGAAATCTGGGGCTCCTCGAAATTGAATTTCGTCAAGTCTGACATCCCCGCAGAACTCCGTCTCCCTAAATGTCGACTTCCCTGTAAAATTCGCCCTATTGAAAGAAGCCTGCGCGCCAAACAGTCCACGAAACTCCGAATCATACAGGTGTGCTACGGGACGTACGTGCTCTGGTCGCGGGCGTTCTTAAAGACGGTCTGGGCCGTGCTCACTGATTCATATATGAACGGATCGGCAACCCAGGCCGACACGGACGCCGCGCTGCAACTCCCCCGCGACGACCACGACGGGGCGGTGCAGCCCTGACGGCGATCTGGTCTGGCAGTGTGCCGGGGCGTTCGCCATCACCGCGCCGCTGCCCTGGGCTTCCCGACCAGCGGGGCATACTCACGCACATGACTGACACCTGGACCGAGCGAGACCTGCCTGTATTGCGCGCAGCCGTTCAGATTTACGACGAGACCGGCTACCCCGCGCAGCCGAACGAGCTAGCAAGGGCGTGTGGGCTAGATATCGACACGGTCCAGCGCGCCGTCCGCGCTCTCGGTCGAGAACCGTTCTTCGAGGTTGAAGAGGATTACGGCGGGGGCGTCTCGATCATGGGTCCGCCTACCGGCCACGCGCTTCGGGTTGCTGGTCAGTGGCCCTCACCGCAGACCCAGTTGGAGCGGCTGATTTCCGCTCTAGAAGCCGCCGCCGACGACGAGTCGCAGCCAGAGGAACAGCGCAGTCGATTCCGTCAGGTTGCGTTAGCGCTGGGCGGGGCGGCATCGCAGATCGCCATCGGCGCACTCGGCGGCGCAGGCGGAAACCTGCTGTCCTAGGCCACTGTTCACGGCCCCGGGCGCGCATGGCCACGAACCCAGCATCCGTTGCGAGGACTACAGCGCGCCAGTGGACAGCGCGGCCTGCTCGTCGGATCGCTCCTTCACGTGCATCTTCAAGTTCTCGCGGTAGAACTTGTAACGCTGGTGGTCGCTCAGCGCTTCCGCTATCTCCTGGTCGGTGAATCCGGCGTGCGACAGCAGACACAGCCTCAACACCCAGATCACCGACGACTCAGCGATCATCCAGTTGTAGACCTGCTCCTCGAACGGGCGTCCGGTGTTGTGGTGTGCGAGGTCGTTGCGAGCTTCCTTGACCAACTCGGGCCACTTGTCGACCGGCTTCGTGATCTCGGGATCGATACGGAGCGCCGTCTCATGTAGAGCGCGAGCCCGCTTCACGTAGTGCATTTCGCGTGCGTCAACGATGCGCTTGTGAATGCCTTCGATGAGCGAGCACGCCACGACACCCTGCACCTGAATGGCTTCCTTCTCTACGGGGTTCGCGGCAGCTGCCGCGAGTCCGTCCATGGTCTGCTCGATTGCAAGCCACTCGGCGATGCGCTCCAACGTCACCGACGAAGGCGGCAGAAGGTTGTGGTGATCGGGCCACGATGTCTTGCTGGGGTCCTGGTTTCGGGTCTTCACGTCGAGCCAGTCGCCCTGCGCAGTCTCGCGGACCTGGATGCACAGCGGTGTCAGGTCGACGTCGACGGCCAACTTCATCAGCGTCATCACCGAACGCACTGCGCGGTCAGCCGAGCGCAGCCTGAGCGTGAACGATGGCCGGAACTCCAACCACATCAGCTTGTCGTCGCCGCGTTCGCACACCACCTTGCCCGCGGCGCTCGTCGCTGACCCGGCGTCGGGTAGCTGTGTCCACCATCCCGGGCTGTCGATAATGAAGCGCACAGCGTCGAGGGTCGCGGCACGGCCAGTTGGCAAGTGCGCCCCGACGATCAAGGTGTAGGGGTCCCATACCTGTTGAAACATGGCCGCCACATCGAATCCGTTCGTCGGCGGATGTTGCAGGTAGGAGTCGACACAAGTCACTGGACCTTCAGAAGTGTCTCCGAGCAGCACGCGCGGCACACCGTCGGCGACTATCCGCCCGGGGTCCCCACTATGCGTGATGGACGCCCCCGTGCCTGTGACCTCTAACGGCGCCGCCAACTCGTCGATCACGCGGGTCTTGAGCGTGAGTCGCGCCCGAGACCCAGGCTCCCGCGTCAGGATTCCCGGGACACGCTTGGCCGGGTTGTCGGGTGACCAGAAGTCGCCCGTGGTTTCCAGTGGCTCCATGCCAAGAACGTAGCGGTGCACTACCACACTGACAGTCGGGTACCGGCAAGAGAGCTCAAGTCGACCACCCAGATGTTGCCCGCTTTTGCCCGGGCGGGCCAAATATCGCCTTGACCTGCCGGTTCCGATTGGGATCGAACGAGCCGACCCGCGGTTGGGGATCTTTACCTCGACATCACACGAGGTCGTCGATGCGGTCTTGGCGCGATGCGCTTTGTAGTGCGAGCCGATCTTCTCGGTGGCTTCGGTCTCGATCAACGCTGGCAGCCCGCGCGGACGCCCGCTGCGGGTGGGTGGGACAAGAAATCCCAACCATACTCTGCAAGTCGAGAGTTAGGCGCTGAACTCGTTCCCACCGCGTCACGCGTCGACAGAAATGCAAACTAGGTGAGAAACCCCAGGAACGAATGCGATGTAGTGCAAACTCAGGTGAGAAAATGCAAAGTGGGATGAGAGCCTACAGTGCACCCTACCCCCGCGCCATGTCCACGAACTTGCTCAGATGCAGTTGGTGCGCAACGGTGATCGTCGCTGTCGGACCATTGCGGTGCTTGCCGAGGATGATGTCGGCTTCACCGGCGCGCGGGTCATCGCGCTCGAAGGCGTCGGGCCGGTGGAGCAGGATGACCATGTCGGCGTCCTGTTCGAGGCTGTTGTGAAGCGCGATTCCGTTCGCGATGAAGTTGTGTGTCCCCGGCACCGTGCCGTCGAAAACGTCTCGCTCACCGACGCTTTCGATGTCAGCGATCTCGTCCCAGTAGACGTCGTTGCTGACCAGGAGGTCGACGTCGACGTCGTCGAGGATGTCGGCGACTTGGCCCAGTACGGATCGACTGCCCATGTTCGCACGAGAATCGGCTGCGGCGGATTGTGATGCTGGGATCAGTTCAGGGGCACGCAGGATCTCGTGGAGACGTTCGGACGCAAGGGCATTGGCTTGGCCGGGGGACTTGGTCGGGGCTGAGGGAGCGGCGAGCCCGAGGGCGCTGCTCAACTGAGAGATCTGGTCGTGGCCGTTAATGGTGACGGTGTGCGAGTGGTCTCGATACGCCTCGGGCTCGCTACGCTCGCTCGTGGCTACTCGACCAGCAGAAATGGTTGCGCCTGCGAAACTCGCGGTCTTGGCTACTCGACCATCGGAGCGCGAAACACCAGCAAAAACAGCCAACCGTGCCATGAGGTGCGCGAGCTCCGCTGCCGCATCAGCACTCTGAACGGGAATCAGCCATTTGTCCGCGGACTTCTCTGCCACACGCTCGACGACTTCGCCGACCACGCGCATGACATCAGTCGACGGCAACTGCCTCACGCCGACCTGCGGCCCGTTTCCGCATAACCACTCGACGGCATCTGCCACGGCCGACGACGCAGAGGTCCACGTCTCCACCGGCTCGGGGACGCTACGCGGCGCGGCAACCCTCTCGCCGACCAACAACTCCGCCAACGGAATCCACCCATCCACCGTCAAGAACGGATGATTCCCCGTCGCCTCGACGACACGCCCGGAGGCCATCCGCACGCGGAAGACCTCCTTGCGTCCACTCGGGAACACCTTGACCATGCGGCGCTTGACGAGGCGGAGCCGCTCGTCCAACGACCACACCAGCGGTTGCTCACCGGTCGCCATCAGCTCACCGAGGGTGACCTCGGAGCCGTTGTCTGCTCGAAGGATTCGAGCCGACGCCGGCAGACATCCCGACTCACGCAGATCCGACACCTGCGGCTTCTTGTCGGTCCGCTGCTCGGGACCACGGTTCAGCTGACTGATCGCGACCACCGGAACCTCGAGTTCCTTTGCGAGCAGTTTCAATTGGCGGGAGAACTCGGACACTTCCTGCTGACGCGACTCGACCTTCTTACCTGAGGTCATCAGCTGCATGTAGTCGACGACGACCAGTCTCAGGTCGTGACGTTGTTTCAATCGCCTTGCCTTGGCGCGGATCTCCATCATCGTCAGGTTGGGTGAGTCGTCGATGAACAGCGGCGCATCGGAGATCTCGCCCATCCGCCGGGCGAGACGCGTCCAGTCGTCGTCGCTCATCGTGCCGCCGCGCATGTCGCCGAGCTTGACCTTCGCCTCCGCCGACAGCAGACGCATGACGATCTCGGTCTTGCTCATCTCCAACGAGAACATCGCGCTGGTCTGCTGATTGTGGATCGAGCAGGACCGCAGGAAGTCCATGGCGAGCGTCGAGTTGTGCGTCGGCACCATGGCCTCACCGGCGAGGTACATGTGCTCGTCGTTGTCGACCTCCACACACCGCACCGGCACGCTGTCGATCGGGCGGACCGCGACGAGGCGGCGGACACCGGCCCGGCGACGGAGCTCCTTGTGCCGAATGGCCTTGTGGTGCACCGTGAACACGTCGTCGTCGGCATCCACGCGCAGCCAGCCGGTGGCCGACCGCTTGTAGCTGTAGCCGAGTCCGGCGACCAGGTCGGCGACAACCGCGGTCATGTGGCGCGTCGCCGCGGGGACGGTGATCCAGCCGTCGTCGTCGACGGTGGCGCGGGCGTCGAGCAGGCCGGCGAGCAGTGCGCGACGTTGCGCGATCGAGCCCCGCAGGTACTCGAACGGGATGCGACCGCCGAGGTCGGCCATCAGCGTCATCACATCGACCGGCCCCTCGGCGTCGATGCGCATGCTGATCTCGGGATCGTCGAACGCCATGCCGGCGAGCGCGGCGACCGTGTACGGGCCGTACGCGAAGCGGCGACGCGGTAGATCCAGCGGTTGCGTGTTCCGGACGACGGCACACCCGACGTGGGCACGCATGGCGTCGGTGGTGACGGTCTGACGTTTGCCGTCGATGTCGGCCACCCACTGATGCTGCGCATCGGCGACGAGGATGGCGCCATCGTTGAATTCGACCTCATAGCAGGGCCGTTCGGTCATCACCTCGGTGGCGGCGACCACCCGTGTGGGACGTCCCTGGGCGTCGAGCAGCTGATCGCCGACACCGACCTTGCCCATGGTGGTCCAGCCGGTCGGCGTGGGCAGGGGTGTGTCGAGCGCGAGTGCCTTGCCGACACCGGGACGGGCGGCGACGATGATCATCTGACCCGGGTGGAGACCGTTGGTGATCTTGTCGAGGTCGACGAAGCCGGTCGGTACGCCCAGGGAGATCCCGCCACGTGAGGCGATCGAGTCGATCTCGTCCATGGTCGGCTGCAGCAGCTCTTCCAGCGGCACGTAGTCCTCGGCGGTACGCCGCTCGGTGACCTCGTAGACCTCCGCCTGCGCCCGGTCGACGACCTCCGCGACATCCTGACCGTCACCGCCCGCGTAGCCGAACTGCACGATGCGCGTGCCGGCCGTCACCAGCCGACGCAGAATCGCTTTCTCCGCCACGATCTCCGCGTAGTAGCCGGCATTCGCCGCCGTCGGCACCGTCGAGATCAGCGTGTGCAGATACGGCGCGCCTCCGACTCGCCGGAGTTCACCGGCGCGCTCGAGCTCGTTCGCGACGGTCACCGCATCGGCCGGCTCACCCTTGCCGTACAGCTCCATGATCGCGTCATAGACCGCTTGATGTGCCGGCCGATAGAAGTCGGCCGGACGGAGTTTCTCCACGACGTCGGCGATCGCGTCCTTCGACAGGAGCATGCCTCCGAGCACCGACTGCTCGGCCGCCATGTCCTGCGGCGGCTGCCGACCGAAGTCCTCGGTGGGGACACCGTCCTCACCGCGTTCTGCTCGACCGTTCGCCACCGATTCCAGGCGGCCGGGCTCATGCCCGCGGTCATCGACTACTGCCACGCGTGTCAAACCTCTCGCAGTACTTGCACCACTCACTCGAGTGGGTCCGACTCTGTGGCGTCGGCGGCATCCGCCACCGACGTCGGTCGTGCTGATTCAGTGATAGCGACGACCACCGACAGGACTCGTCCTTCGGCAGCCGGGCGCCCGTCACAGAGGCACTGTCGGAGCACAGTAAAGCCCAGCCTCATCCCACTCAAACCGGGCTGTGCACAACTCTGTCAGCAATCTGTGGACCGACTGTGGACGCCATCGGGAGCGTTGTGCACCCCCTGTGCACAAAGTGGGGAAATGTTCTGTGAGCAATAAAATATGCGCAGGTCAGGGCCGAATAGTTTCTCCACAGATGACTGACGAATTCGATTCGGCGTGTCACGCCGGACCCGCTGTTCGGCGTGTTGCGGTCATGGTTCAACAACCTGCAACCAACAACTCGGTAAACATTGGGTGTGACGTGGGTAACACCTGATCACGGGCCCGCGTGGCGCCACGCCGAGTGGGTCGGTTGTCCACAGATCCGTTCGTTCGGTTCACCGTCCGGTCGGCGTTGTGATCCAATGATCGGCGTGGGGAGGCACCTGTCGGGAAGCGCCGGAGACACCCGATCCGGCGGCCATCGTCGATGGCGTCACGCGTTCGCGACGCTGTCGGCCGCGACGCTGAGCGCGGTCGCCGTGCTGATGGGTTCGGCGGTTGCCCCGGCGTCGGCCGCTCCCCCACCCGGGCCGACGATGCCCGTCGAGTTCGACCTCTCCCGCTACCAGCCCGTCGACGGCGCGCAGTTCCGTCCGCTGGCCTACGCGGACAACGGTCGCGCGTTCCTCCGCGTCGGCGGCCGGCTGTGCCAGATCGGTCCGTCCTACCGCTACGTCGGCTGTCAGGGCCGAGTCGCGACAGCTCCCCCGACGGCCCGCGGCGTGGCGATCTCCGGCGATCAGCAAGGCCCGTGGTGGGTGCCCGACTGGTCCGACTACCGCTTCGGTGCACCGTCGGGCTTCCGGCCGCCGACCCTGGCCGTCGGGAAGCGGGTGACGATCGCCGGGGTCACGTGCACGGCACCCCGCCCCGATACCGTCGCCTGCCGGACGGGCGCCCGCGCGTTCATCCTGACCCCGGCGTGGCACAAGTTCTTCTTCCCCAGTGGCGACACCGCCCACAGCGCGAATCCGGCACCGCGCTATCTGCCTGCGCGCCTGCAGTACTGGAACCAGCTGCCGCCGACCTGATCGTCGACGCGCAGACGTAGCGAGAATCGGCGCCCACAGACAATTTCGGCTACGTCTGTGGTCAGACAGCGCTACCGGGTCGACGTATCAACGTGGGCGACACCGGGAGAGCGCGGTTCCGGCGTTGGGTAGAGTTCTCCTCACGTTGAACAAGCAGCGACCCGGCACTGCCGTGCGATCGCTTGCCGGGTTGTGCCGAGCCGGTGAGTGAGGGGTCCTTGCAGTGAGTTCGGAGAGCGCCGACGGCGCCCGCCTTCAGCTCCGCATCGCCGATCTGATGCGACGAGTTCAACGACATGCCGACACCGACGTCCCGCTCGCGCTCGACGAGATCACCGCGGGCGCTGCGGAACTGATCCCCGGCGCAGAGTATGCGGCCATCACGATGACCGGCGACAACGGCGAGGTGGAGACGGCCGCCTCCACCCATCAACTGGCCGCCATCCTCGACGATGTGCAGTTCAACCAGCAGGACGGTCCCTGCTACGAGACGATGCGGCGCCAGACGATCGTCCGCATCGACGATCTCGAGCAGGATGTCCGATGGCCGCGATTCCGCGAAAACGGGTTGCAGCGCACTCCCATTCGATCCGTGCTGATGCTTCCACTGATGAATCACACCCAGACGTTCGGTGCGCTCGATGTCTACTCCGACCGCGCACACGCCTTCGACGACGACGCGTTCGCCGTCGCCCAGGCGTACGCCACGCATGCCTCACTCGCCTGGGACGCGTTGCGGCGCAAGGAACAGTTCATGGCCGCCCTGGCGACCCGGGACATCATCGGGCAGGCGAAGGGCATCATCATGGAGCGTTACAGCTGCGACGCCGAGCATGCGTTCGACCTGCTGAAGCGATTGTCGCAGGAGACGAACAACCCGCTGCGCGACCTCGCTCGGCAACTGGTCGAGTCGGATCGTCCGAACGCAGACCCGGACGGCGACCACACCGCACAGACGACTGCGCCGGCCAACCCGTGAGGGGTTGGCCGGCGCAAGAGCCGTGATGGCCGTATCAGCCGGCGACGACTGCCAGCTCGACGGTGGCCCGCACGTCCGGGTGCAGGTTCACGACGACCGGGTAGCTGCCGGTGGCCTTGATGTGGCCCTTCGGCAGTTCGACGCTGCGCTTGTCGACGGCGGGTCCGCCGGCCGACTTGATCGCACCGGCGACGTCGGCCGCGGTGACCGAGCCGAACAGCTTGCCGGAGTCGTGGGTCTTGACGTCCAGCGAGATGTCCGACAGCGCCTCGAGGGCCTGCTTCAGCTCGTTGGCGTGCTCGAGACCACGGACCTCGCGTGCGGCCTGCACGCGACGGATGTCCTCGACCTGCTTCTCGGCTCCACGGGTGGCCTTGATGGCCAGGCCGCGGGGCAGCAGGTAGTTGCGGCCGTAACCGTCCTTGACCTCGACGGTGTCGCCTGCCTCGCCGAGGTTCTCCACGGCGGCGGTGAGGATGAGTTTCATGTCAGTCCCCTTCCCGCTCAGCGACCGGTCGAGGTGAAGGGCAGCAGGGCCACCTCACGCGAGTTCTTCACGGCCACAGCGACATCGCGCTGGTGCTGGACGCAGTTGCCGGTCACGCGGCGCGAACGGATCTTGCCGCGGTCGGACAGGAAGCGCCGCAGCAGAGCGGTGTCCTTGTAGTCGATGACTGCCTTCTTGTCTTTGCAGAAGCTGCACGCCTTGGTCTTGGTGACCTTTTCGACGCGCGGCTTCCGCGTGCTCTTTGCTTTAGCCATTGGTACTCCAGTGTGTTTCTAGAAAGGTGGTTCGTCGTCGCCCCCGCCGAACGATCCACTCGCGGGCGCACTGCCCCAGGGATCGTCGGCAACCTGCTGGCCTCCCCCACCGGAGGAGCCGCGGCTTCCGCCGCCGCCTCCCGAGGAGAATCCGCCACCGCCACCGCGCGAGGCCTTGTTGACCTTCGCGGTCGCGTACCGCAGCGAGGGGCCGATCTCGTCGACCTCGAGCTCCACCACCGTGCGTCGTTCGCCTTCTTTGGTCTCGTAGGACCGCTGCTTGAGGCGTCCCTGCACGACGACCCGGGTTCCCTTGGACAAACTCTCGGTCACGTTCTCGGCCGCGTCACGCCAGATGTTGCAGCGGAGGAACAGCGCTTCGCCGTCCTTCCACTCGTTGGTCTGACGATCAAAGGTGCGCGGTGTCGAGGCCACCGTGAAGTTGGCCACCGCGGCGCCCGACGGCGTGAACCGGAGTTCCGGATCAGCGGTCAGGTTGCCGATGACGGTGATGACCGTGTCGTTCGCCATGTGTCTCCCCTTGGGTCGTGGATGGGCACTCGTTGATCGACGTGCGCCGGACTATCGGTTGTCGTTTGGGTCAACCCTAGAGCCCGGCACCGACTGCTTACGTGTCGATCGAGGAACTGTGGATTACTTCCGCAGGACCTTGGTGCGCAGGACCGACTCGTTGAGCTTCAGCTGACGGTCGAGCTCGGTGACCGTCTTGGGCTCGGCGTCGAGATCGATGACGGCGTAGATGCCCTCGTTGTGCTTGGAGATCTCGTAGGCGAGACGGCGCTTGCCCCAGATGTCGACGCCGTCCACCTTGCCGCCGTCATTGCGGACAACATTGAGGAAGGTATCGAGTGAGGGTGCGACGGTGCGCTCGTCCAGATTCGGATCGAGAATGACCATCAATTCGTAGTGACGCATAAGACCACATCACCTCCTATGGGCTAGGTCGGCCACGGACTGTCCGTGGCAGGAGGGTCGCCTGCGTCGGCAACCGCTCCAAGATACATGACAAACCCCTGACCAGCGAAATCGCGTTCGCAGCGTCGACCACCTAACCTGTAGGCCATGTCCGACGCCCCTGTAGCACGGCCGACAGGGTCGTCCCGCCTCGGCGACACGCTCGCCGGTCGCGGCCACATGACGTTGATCCTGCTGGTCTCGCTGTTGACGTCGTGCCTGACGATGCTGTGGAGCTACCAGGCCAAGATCAAGTGCGGTGGCCCGCCCTTCCTGGCCGAGGGTCGCAGCTCGCATTGGCCGGTCGGCGACCCGAACGCCGTCGTCCCCTGCTACTCGGACCTGATGTTCCTGTGGGTGGGACGCGACATCAACAATCACGTCTTCCCCTACATCAGCGGCGGCATCTCCCCTGATGGGAAGCTGTTCGGCGGCGTCGTCGAGTATCCGGTGCTCTCGGGCATGTTCATGTGGCTCGGCGCAATCGGCGCCCACACCGACACCGAGTTCTTCCAGCACTCGGTATGGCTGCTGGTCCCTTTCGGCCTCGCGATCACCGTGATGCTGGCGTTCATGACGCGATGGTGGGTGCTGCTCTGGTCGGCGACCCCGCCGCTGGTGCTCTACGCGTTCCACAACTGGGAGCTGCCCGTCGTCGCGACCGTCGTCGGCGGCATCGCGGTCATGGCCTGGGGCTCGACGATCAGCCCACACACCGGCGAGAGACGGTTGTCGGTGCGGACGGCGGCGATCCTCGCGGCGATCCTGTTCGCCGTCGGATTCTGTCTCAAGCTCTACCCCGGATTCTTCGTCCTGCCACTGGCCGCCTACGTCCTGACCTACGGCGCGGTGCCCGGCGCCCGCAAGGCACTCGACTGGGCCGGGGCGGTGTGGGTGGCGGTCGCCGCGACCCTGACCGTCATCGCCATCCAGCTGCCGTTCATGGTGCTGGGCTTCGAGGGGTGGAAGGCCGCGCTGTCGTTCCAGGGCAAACGCAAATCCGACGTCGACACCAACTCCATCTGGTACTGGGGGCTGCGGCACTTCACCGGTGGTCAGACCGACACCTACAACACCCTGGTCGGATTGCTCTCGCCGTTGCTGATCGTCGCGTCGTTCGCGCTGGCGGTCTATCTGGGCTGGCGCGTCTATCAGCGTGACGGCATCTATCCCTGGATCGGGGTGTGCGGGTCGATGCTGGCCGGCTTCATGCTGTTCCACAAGGTCCACTCACCGCAGTACACCCTGTGGATCCTGCCGTTCTTCGTGCTGCTGAAGGTGCGCTGGCCGGTCATCGCGGCATATCTGGTGGCCGATTTCATCCTCGACACCACCATCTTCCGGCTGTTCGGGATCTACACGTCCGGCTCGCCGATGCAGTGGTGGGTGATCACCGGGGTCAACGTCGGTGTGTGGGTCCACGCCGTCGTGCTCGCCTACCTGCTGTTCGCGTTCGTGTCGGCGCCGCTGCGAGAACCGTTGGCCTCGTTCGGCCGTCGGCCGCGTCCGACCGAACCCGAGCGCGTTCTGACCCCGTCATGAGCGGGTGGTTGGGTACCGGTGCGCTGTCGGCGGAGCGGATCACGTTGCGTCCCTTCACCTCCGACGACGCTTCCGAACTGGCCGGCGTCGTCGGCGACCCGGAACGGTTCCGGTGGGCGCCAGGGGTGCCGTCGGATCCGGAGTCGAGCCGCACATGGATCGCGTCGGCGCTGGCCGACCCGTCGAGCCGTGTCGCCTATGCCGTCGTCGACAACGCGCTCGACCGTATCGTCGGGTCGACGAGCTACTACGACATCGATCCGACGAACCGCTCGGCCGCCATCGGATACACCTTCTACGCGGAGTCCGCGCAGGGCACCGACATCAATCCGACCGCGAAATTCCTGCTGATGCGTCACGCCTTCGAGGAGTGTGGCGCGGTGCGTCTGGTGTGGCACACCCACGAGCGCAACGCACAGTCGCGGGCGGCGATCGCCAAGCTGGGCGCGAACTTCGAGGGTCTGCTGCGCAAGCACCGGCGGTTCGGCGACGGCTGGCGCACCACCGCCCTCTACGCGATGACCGACGACGACTGGCCGGCCGCGAAAGAGCGCTTGCTGGAACGCATCTCGTAGGTGCCGACTACGGCTTCTCCGTGTGGTCGGGGTGCCCGTGGGTGCGGCGGTCCTCCTTCATCCGCGCCTCATGCAGGTGCCGGACGCCGTCGGTCAGGTCGGTGCGCACCTGCTTCTCGGCCTCACGCAGGGGACCCCAGTAGGTGTCGTCGAACTCCTCGACCACCTGGAACGTCCATCGCCCGTTGATCACGTTGCGCCCGACCATCTCGTTCTCGAGCATGTCGGCCGCGGCCGTCTGGCCGTCGGCACGAAGCGCCTCGACGGCCTCACCGAGCACCAGGTCACCGTGGCCGATCAGCTGGTGGAAGCTGTAGAGATGTCCGCGGGCGCGTTCGACGTACTCCAGCGCCTCGGACAGTTTGCCGACCGCGTCGGCGGTGCTGTCGGGGATGTGTTCGGCTCGATCACCCATGATGTGGCAGTACCCGCTCGGGAATGTCGTCAACCCACGTCATCGCCCGACGTGCTCAGAACTCACCCGCGACGATGACCCGGGTCCGGCCGGTGACACCGCCTTTCAGGATGGTCTTGATCGACTTCGGGAGGTCGGTGACCGAGACGTCGGTGGTGACATCGGACAGGTGCGCGGGTGTGAGGTCGGTGCCGAGCCGTGCCCACAGGGCGCGGCGACGGTCGATGGGCAGCTGCACCGAGTCGATCCCGGCCAGGGTCACGCCACGCAGGATGAACGGATGGACCGTCGTCGGCAGGTCGGCGCTGCCGGCCAGTCCCGACGCGGCGACGACGCCACCGTAGTTCAGGGTGCTCAGCGCATACGCGAGGGTCGCACCGCCGACGCAGTCGACGGCGGCGGCCCACCGTGACTTGCCGAGCGCACGCACCTTCTCCCCTTCCTCGGGGAGCCGCCCGATCACCTCGGAGGCACCGAGTGTGCGCAGCAGATCGGCGGCGTCGGACTTGCCGGTCGAGGCGATGACCTCGAAACCGGCCGCCGCGAGAAGGTCCACGCTGACGCTGCCCACCCCGCCGGTCGCGCCCGTGACCAGAACCGGGCCGTCGGATGGGGTGATGCCGTGCGAGGTGAGCGCCTCGACGCTCATCGCGGCGGTGAATCCCGCGGTTCCGATCGCGGCGGCCTCCGCGGCGGTCAGGCCGGACAGTTTCACCACCATGTCGGCGGGCAGTCGTGCGGTGTCGGCGTAGCCGCCGTGCCGGCCGGTGCCGATGTCGTAGCCGTGCGCGACGACCACATCGCCGACGGCGAACTCCGACGACGAACTCGACCGGACGGTGCCGGCGAGGTCTATGCCGGGGATGAGCGGATACGACCGCGCGACTCCACCCTTCGGTGTGACCGCGAGGGCGTCCTTGAAGTTCACCCCCGAGTACTCGACCGCGATCTCGACGTCGCCGTCGGGCAGGAAGCTCTCGTCGACGGCCTCGTGCACGAGGTCGATGTTGCCTTCGTCGTCCTGATGCGCCACCAGCGCCTGCACGTCACCCATGCTTCGAACCCTACTGAAGTTCGTCGACCGGCGGGCCGGGCTCGACGTCCACCCGCGATGCCCGGATGGCCATCAGCCGCCGCAGGAACAACCCTTCGTCGAGCTTCTTGCGACGCATCCACGCGGTGACCTCGGTGTTGCACTTGCTCGCGTTGCAGGACCGGCAGGCCGGGACGACGTTGCGCTCGGTGTAGCGGCCACCGACCGACAACGGCTGGACGCAATCACGTTGCAGCACGCCGTCGGTGCGACCGCAGTAGGCGCAGCCTCCCCAGGCCGCCTTGATGAGTTCCCACTGCGCCGGGCTCAGGTCGTTGTCGGCGAGGCGCATTCGACGTTGCCGTCGTCGTCCCGCCCGTGCCCTCCGCGAGCCGCCACGTGCCATGCCCCGATCGTAGGCGGCGCACTCGCGCCGACGGTGGAGGCGCGAGGCCGCGGTCGCAGGTCGAGTCGGTCGGGTGCCCGATCGAGTACGCCACCGGCCGGGTCGTCGAGCCGCTCGTGTGGACGATCCCGCCGACTACGGATCAGATCGTCCTGCGGATTCCAGATCTGCCAGACGACGACCGCGCACAGCGCCAGCACCATGATCGCGCGTAGGACGATCGCCACGGTGAACCATTGCTCCGGCAACCACTTTCGGTCCGCATCGAGGTAGAGCGCCATCCGGGGAATCCACACGAAGGCATCGACGAGCATCCAGGCGAACAGCAGGCGTGTGTGCGGGATGGCCAGCACGGCAAGGGGGACCAGCCACAGTGAGTACTGCGGACTCCACACCTTGTTGACGACGAGGAAGCCCGCGACCATCAGGAAGGCGAGCTGCGCGAGTCGGGGACGTTGCGGCGCCAGCAGCGCGACCGCGGCGATCGCCGCCACCACCGCGATCATCAACACCATCGACACGATGTTGAGCACGTCGGTGTTCCAGGTGAACCCGGCCGCATCGCTGATGATCCGATAGAGGCTGTCGCGTTCGGCGGCTCGGTCGGAGTTGTAGCGGAAGAACTCCCACCATCCCTGCGGGTAGGTGATCAGGATGGGCAGGTTGACCGCGATCCACACCAGCACCGCGGCGGCCGCGGTCTGGAAGAACTCGCGGAGCTTCCCGGCGCGCAGGCACAGCACGAACAGCACCGGCAGCAGCAGCACCGGATAGAGCTTGGCCGCGGTACCCAGACCGATGAAAACACCGGAGAGCCAGGGTTTTCGACGCGACCAGCACAGGATGGCGACCGCGACCATCGCCATCGCGATGGCGTCGAAGTTGGTGAAGATGTGCACGATGACCAACGGTGAGAGCGCGGCCATCCAGGTCACCCACACCCGGGTGCGCGCGGTGAGTGCCGTCGCCCAGATGGTCACCAGCCAGAACAGGGCCAGACCGAGCGCGGCGAGGTTGAAGAACAGCACGACGTCGAGAGCTGCTGGCACACCCCACTTCTCGTGTGCGGAGTCCCACGCGCGCGCCACCCACGCCACCCCGTACATGTACATCCCGGTGATCACCGGGTACTCCATGTAGCGCTTGACCTGTTGCCCGTCGCTGCCCTTCTCGAACCAGTAGGTCCGGTACGGGAAGGCACCTTCGTTCAGCCGTTCCGCACCGAACAGGCCGATCACGTCGGAGTAGCAGAGGTCTGTGTACTGCCTCTGGTCGTCCCAGTCGAGCCGCAGCGACGCGCCCGAGGCCGAGTTGCCGTCGGCGGGCGCCTGCTGCAGACAACCGGCTTTGCCGAACCATCCCAGGGCGAGGAAACACAGTGCGAGAGCGAACAACACCCGCAGCGGGGTCCATGTACGGCTGCGCCCGATCGCGGCATGCCGTCCGACGGGCCCCCCGACCACCGAGGACGCCTCGCGCACGACCTCATCGGTGCGCGAGGGCAGGACGCGGTCGGTGTCGACGCGTGTGTCCGCGGCGAGAACACCTGCGGACTCCCACGATCGCGAGTCCTCCGGTCCGCGTCCCGACGACCCCGCGGGGGTGTCGGGGGAGCCCGGCTGGTCCGAGTTTCCCTCTGCCACGGTCACCGGCGGCTAGGGCAGCGCCGGAGGCTCCGGGACCTCCCCGCCACCGGTGTCGTCGCCGGTGCCGGGATCGGTACCTCCGCCGGTGTCTCCGCCGGTGCCACCACCGTTTCCGGTACCGCCACCGTTGCCGGAGTTGCCACCACCGTTGCCACCACCGTTGTTTCCGCCGCCGGCGTTGCCGGGCAGGGTGATGGTCACGCCGGGCGCGAGGGTGATGTTGCCGTCGCCGCCCTCACCCGGGATGCGGGGCGTCTGGCCGTCCTGATCCCGCGGCGTGCGCGATCGCGGCGAGTTGTCGTAGGAGGTCGGCGGTGGCTCGTAGGGCACACCCGCCTGACCGCCGACGGCCTCGGGCTCCGGGAACTGCTGGATCGGCTTGCCGTCGAGGGCGCCGTTCATCGCGGCCTGCCAGATGTCCGACGGCAACATGCTGCCGTAGATCGACGAACCGCTGTAGTTGGTGATGGCGGTGCCGTCGTCGGTGCCGACCCAGACCGCCGTCGACAGCTGCGGCGTGTAGCCGACCATCCAGGCGTCCTTGTTCTGGCCGGTGTCGCCGAGCTGGGCGGTACCGGTCTTGGCGGCCGACGGGCGCGAGCCCAGGTTCGGATCGGACAGCGAATGGCCGTTCGAGTAAGAGGCGATCGGCTCGAGCGCCGAGGTCACGTTGTCGGCGACCTTCGCCGGGAAGACCCGTTCACCGGCGACGTTGCCGCGATCGAACAGGACCTGACCGTCGGAGGTCTCCACCTTCTGCACGAAGTACGGGTCGCGGTGCACTCCGGACGCGGCGAGCGTTGCGTAGGCCGACGCCATGTCGAGGACGCGCGACGGGTACTGGCCGAGGACGACGCCGCCCTCGATGCCACCGTTCTTCTCCTGCAGCGTGTGCTGGATGTCCCCGAAGCTCTCTGCGACACCGGCCTTGTGCGCGGCCGCCGCGACGGCCTTGGCCTGTCCGTCGAGGTCCATCATCAGCCGGTAGTAGACGGTGTTGAGCGACATCTTCATCGCGGTCGCGAGGTTGCACGATCCGCAGCTCTCGCCGTCGGAGTTCTCGACAGTCAGCCCACCGGGTCCGTCGTAGGGACTCGAGCTGTAGACCTTCGACAGCGGGATGTCCTGCTCGAGGGCTGCGACAAGCGCGAACACCTTGAACGAGGAGCCGGTCTGCAGACCCGCCTGCGCGTAGTCCCAGCCGTTCGCGTCGTTGCCGCCGAAGTAACCCTTGATGCCGCCGGTGCGCGGATCCACCGAGACCACGGAGGTCCGCAGCTTCTTCGGCTCGCCCTCGAGCTGACCGTTGGCCGCCTTGACGACCGAGCGCTGCACCTGCGGATCGATCGTGGTGGTGATCTTGAGGCCCTCGGTGCGCACCTGCTGCTCGGAGATGTTGAGCGCTCCGAGTTCGGCGAGCACGCGACGCTTGATCAGGCCGTTGGCACCGGGGGTGTCGTCGGACTGGGCGCGGGCGTTGGGCACCTTCGGATACGTCATCGAGGCGCGCTCACTCGGCTTCATCGCGCCGGTGGCCACCATGCCGTCGAGCACGTAGTTCCAGCGCGCCTGCGCCGCATCCGGATTGATCTCCGGGTCGTAGTAGGAGGGCGAACGGATCGCGGCGGCAAGCACCGCCGATTCCGCAGGCGTCAGCTTCTGCACGTCCTTGCGGAAGTAGGCCTGAGATGCGGCGGAGACACCGTAGGCACCGCGGCCGAAGTAAATGGTGTTGAGGTAGGCGGCCATGATGTCGTCCTTGGACCATTCGTTCGACATCTTGGTCGCGAGCGCGAGCTCCTTGAACTTGCGCTCGTAGCTGTGCTCGTCGCCGACGAGGGCGTTCTTCACGTACTGCTGGGTGATCGTCGAGCCACCGCCGGCCTCACCACCGTTACCGGTGACCTGACCGATCGCGGCGCGGGACAGACCGCGGATGGAGAAGCCCGAGTTGCTGCGGAACTCGCGGTCCTCGGCAGCGATGACCGCATCCTGCATCGACTTGGGGATGTCGGTGATCTTGACGTCGGTGCGGTTGCCCTCTTCCGGGACCACCCGCGCCAAGGTCTGGCCGTTGCTCGTCAGGATCGTGGCGACCTGGTTCTGCTTGATGTCGCCGGGCGCCGGGACCGACGCACCGAAGTACGTCAGGATGAACGCGAGGATGCCGATGAGGGCGACCACCGGCACGACACCGCCGACGATGCCGAGGCCCCAGGCCATCCACCTCTGCCGCTTACGTGTCGTCTCGTCGGCGGACGGTGCAGTGCTCCGGCGTCCGGCGCCACCCCCGCTGGGCGATGTACCGCGGTTGCTCATCGACCCACCTTCCGATCCAGGCGCACGACCATGTCAGCGCTACTCACAATCCGTCTCCGTCGTTCAGCTCGTTACCCCACTGTGACCCACGCAGGGGTATCCGGGCAAAGTGTCGGCACCCGGTTCAATACGCGCGGACGACGTGGAGCAGGTCGTCGTCAGCACCGATACACACCCGATGCGCCCGCGAGTCGGGTTACTTGGCGACCCGGCGCGAGCGCGTGGAACGTGGCGGCAATCCCGCAACGTACGACTGGACGAGATGGTTCCAGCTGCACGTGCGGCACACCTCCACCACGTGTACCGAGAACTCCTCCGCAGAGGTGGCCAGCCGGGCGATCTCGTCGTTGGTCCGGGCCGAACCCGACACCTGGCCGAGTTTCTCGCCGAACACCCACGACACCAGCGTGACCTGCTCTTTTCGGCAGATCGGGCACAGCGTCGACGAGGGTCGCCCATGGAACTTGGCCGCACGCAGCAGATAGGGACTCGCGTCGCAGACGTCGGCCACAGCGGTCCGTCCGGAGTGGACATCGGACAGCCGTGACCTCCTCTGCAGGGCGTAGTCGACGATCTGGCGTTGCACGAGTTCAAGGGTACGTGGTCGCTTCCGCCGCTGTCGGTGTGACCGTCGTCGCGCCGGGCGCGTGTCGTTCGCCGAATCGCGCCCGCTGTAGACGCAAGTTATATCGCTGCGATACATTGGGAATCACATCAGAGCGAGATGTCGGCACATCGGTGTCGTCGACGTCACCCATGGGCCGACCGAAAGGAGTGAGCACCGATGCTGGAGCTCGCGATTCTCGGATTGCTCCTGGAGTCCCCGATGCACGGCTACGAGCTGCGCAAGCGGCTCACCGGCCTGCTCGGCGCGTTCCGCGCGTTCTCGTACGGCTCGCTCTATCCGACATTGCGACGCATGCAGGCCGACGGGCTGATCGACGAGGCGACCGCGCCCACGACCGTCAAGGTCCGCCGCGCACGACGCGTCTATCAGCTCACCGACGCCGGGCGCGAACGGTTCAGCGAGCTCGTCGCCGACACCGGTCCGCAGAACTACACCGACGATGGTTTCGGCGTGCACCTCGCGTTCTTCAGCCGGACACCGGCGGTCGCCAGGATGAGGATCCTGGAGGGCCGGCGCCGTCAGGTCGAGGAACGCCGCGAGGGTCTGCGCGAGATCGTCGGCCGCTCCAACAAGGCGGTCGACCGCTACACCCGCCAGTTGCATCAGCTCAGCCTGGAATCCAGTGAGCGTGAGGTGCGCTGGCTCAACGAATTGATCGCGGCGGAGGCGTCGGGCGACACCGACGACCTTCCCGACGACGGTGACACCCCCTCGACACGAGGGAACGACTCGGGACGCAGCCTGCTGACCGACACCGTCGACACAGACTTCCGTGTTGCGGGCTCAGAGCCGAGCCGTGACGGGGGACCAGAGGAAACCGAACAAGAGAAAACACCGGTGGCGCAGCGATCTGCGACGCCCCGAGTAGAAGGAGAACCCGACCATGGGTGAGCCCAATAAGGTGCGCGTGGCCATTGTGGGCGTGGGAAACTGCGCTTCATCCCTGGTTCAGGGCGTGCAGTACTACAAGGATGCCGACGAGAACTCGACGGTTCCGGGCCTGATGCACGTGAAGTTCGGGCCGTACCACGTCCGCGACGTCGAATTCGTCGCCGCCTTCGACGTCGACGCCAAGAAGGTCGGCTTCGACCTCTCCGACGCGATCTTCGCGAGCGAGAACAACACCATCAAGATCGCCGACGTGGCCCCCACCGGTGTCACGGTCCAGCGCGGTCACACGCTCGACGGACTCGGCAAGTACTACCGCGAGACCATCACCGAGGCCGACGGTGACGGCACCGACGTCGTGCAGGCGCTCAAGGACGCCGAGGTCGACGTCCTCGTCTCCTACCTCCCGGTCGGTTCCGACCAGGCCGACAAGTTCTACGCACAGTGCGCGATCGACGCGAACGTCGCATTCGTCAACGCACTGCCGGTGTTCATCGCCTCCGACCCCGAGTGGGCGCAGAAGTTCACCGACGCGGGCGTCCCGATCGTCGGCGACGACATCAAGAGCCAGGTCGGCGCGACCATCACCCACCGCGTGATGGCCAAGCTGTTCGAGGACCGCGGCGTCGCCCTCGACCGCACCTACCAGCTCAACGTCGGCGGCAACATGGACTTCAAGAACATGCTCGAGCGTGAGCGTCTGGAGTCCAAGAAGGTCTCCAAGACCCAGGCCGTCACCTCCAACCTGACCGGCTCGCTCGCCGGCAAGGTCGAGGACAAGAACGTCCACATCGGACCGTCGGACCACGTCGAGTGGCTCGACGACCGCAAGTGGGCCTACGTCCGCCTCGAGGGTCGCGCCTTCGGCGACGTGCCGCTGAACCTGGAGTACAAGCTCGAGGTCTGGGACTCCCCCAACTCGGCCGGCATCATCATCGACGCCGTGCGCGCCGCGAAGATCGCCAAGGACCGCGGCATCGGCGGACCGATCCTCCCGGCCTCGGCCTACCTGATGAAGAGCCCGCCGAAGCAGCTCGCCGACGACGTCGCGCGCCAGGAGCTGGAGACCTTCATCCACGGCTGATCGCCGACCGGCCATCCGGCCGCCGTCGAACGACCACGATCGTCCCCGTGAGCGGGGTCCGAGGGGAACACCCCTCGGCGACCGCTCACGGGGACGTTTGTGTTCGCGCGTCCGCACTACCCTGGCCACATGCACGTACAACGCTGGGTGGCCACGGGTTTCGACGGACTCGACGACTTCGCGCTCATCGACGACGAGCTCGATCCGCCCGGCCCGGGCGAGGTGATCATCGGTGTCCGCGCGGCCGGGGTCAACCCCGCCGACCTGAAACACGCACGGCGAAAAGTAGATCCGTCACAGCTGCCGCTGCCGATCGGCTACGAGGTGTCCGGCGAGATCCTCGCCCTCGGGCCGGATACCGAGATCGCCTCGGGCGGAGGCGTGATCGCCGATGAGGTGCTGGCCTTCCGCGTGCACGGCGGGTACGCGACCGCGCTGTCCGTTCCGGCGGAGAAGGTCTTCGCCAAGCCGCCGACCATCGATCATCCGGCGGCGGCCAATCTGCTGCTGGCCGGGTGCACCGCCGCCGACATGCTCCGGGCCGCCGCTGTCGAACCGGGTGAGACCATCCTGCTGCACGCCGCGTCCGGCGCGGTGGGGGTCGCTGTCCTCCAGCTCGCGCGCCTGCGCGGCATCACCGTCGTCGGCACGTCGAGCCCCACGAATGCCGAACGCGTACGCGAATTCGGTGGCATCCCCGTCGACCACGGGCCCGGACTCGCCAACCGCGTCCGCGCGGCCGCGCCCGACGGGGTCTGGGCCGCGCTCGACGCGGCCGGTACCGACGAGGCCGTCGACACCTCACTCGAACTCGTCGCCGACCGTTCCCGCATCGTCACCGTCGTCGCGCCGGGACGCGCCGCCGACGACGGCTTCGTCGCGCTGGGCGGTGCGCAGCCGGAGAGCCTCGCGTTCCGTGACTCCGTGCGCCCGGAGCTGATCCGGCTCGCTACCGCAGGCGATCTCGTGGTCCCGGTCGCGCGCACGTTTGAGCTGTCCGAGGCGCGCGCCGCACTCGAGCTCGTCAGCGCAGGCCATCCGGGAGGGAAGGTCGCGCTGATCCCGTGACAGCTCAGCTGATCTCGCCGCTGTGCTGCAGAACGGTCTCCTTCGCCTCCTGGACGTCGGATTCCTCCTCGGCGGCCAGTCGCGGGATGAGACCGCCGGCCAGGACATCGGCGACCTGCCGCTCCGAGAGGCGATGCCGGACCTCGAATGTCGTTCCCTTGGTGACATTCTCGATCGTCAGCCGGTCGGTCGACCCCAGGGTGTCGCGCAGCCCGGTGACCTTGAGGACGTCGTCCTGATCGATGGTGTCGTGGTCGGTGGGGTCGTCGAACTCGACTGCCAGCACCCCGAAATTGGCGAGGTTCTGCCAGTGGATGCGCGCGAATGACGCGGCGATCACCATGCGGAGACCGAGATGTCGCGGCGCGATGGCGGCGTGCTCGCGGGAGGAACCCTGCCCGTAATTCTCGCCGCCGACGATGATGTGCCCGCCGTCGGCGGCAGCGGCACGCTCCGGGTAGGTCTCGTCGATCTGGGTGAAGCTGAACTGCGCCAGCTTCGGGATGTTCGACCGGAACGGCAGCGCCCGCGCACCGGCCGGCGAGATCTCGTCGGTGGAGATGTTGTCGCCGACCGTCAGCAGCACCGGCGCCTCGATGACGTCCGGGAGTTCGTCGAGCTCGGGCAGGCTGGAGATGTTGGGGCCCTTCACCGGTTCGACCGTCGCCGCGGACTCCTCGTCGATCGGCTCCACCAGCATGGCGGTGTTGACCGCGTGTTCGCGGGGGAGATCGAGGTGCGGGTAACTCATCTCCACCTCGGCCGCCCAGTCGCGCGGATCGGTGATTTTGCCGGTGAGCGCCGACGCGGCCGCGGTCTCCGGCGAACACAACCACACCGCATCCTCCCGGGTGCCCGATCGACCGGGGAAGTTGCGGGGCATGGTGCGCAACGAGTTCCGGCCCGTCGCCGGCGCCTGCCCCATCCCGATGCATCCCATACACCCGGCCTGGTGGATTCGGGCGCCGCCGATCACGAGTTGGGTGGTCGAGCCCATCTCGGTGAGGTCGGCGAGGATCTCCCGCGACGTCGGGTTCACATCGAAACTGACCTCCGGCGACGTCTGCCGCCCGTCGATCATCGCCGCCGCGATCGCGAAATCACGCAGACCCGGATTGGCGCTCGACCCGATCACGACCTGCGAGATCTGCTCACCGGCCACCTCGCGCACGGGGACCACGTTGCCCGGCGACGACGGTTTCGCGATCAGCGGCTCGATCGTCGACAGGTCGATGGTGTCGGTGATGTCGTACTCGGCGCCGTCGTCGGCGACCAGCTCGGACCAGTCGTCCTCACGTCCCTCGGCTCGCAGGAACTCCCGCACCGCCTGATCACTCGGGAACACCGTGGTGGTGGCGCCCAGTTCGGCACCCATGTTGGCGATGACGTGGCGGTCCATCGCGGTCAACCCGTCGAGACCCGGGCCGTGGTACTCGATGATCCGGTTGACCCCGCCCTTCACGTCGTGGCGGCGGAGCATCTCGAGGATCACGTCCTTGGCCGAACACCATTCGGGCAGTTCGCCGTCGAGCCGGACTCCCCAGATCTCGGGCATCCGAATGTTGAGCGGGTGCCCGGCGATCGCCAGGGCGACCTCGAGCCCGCCGACGCCGATCGCCAGCATGCCGAGCGATCCGGCGGCCGGGGTGTGCGAATCCGACCCGACCATCGTCGAACCCGGCACACCGAACCGCTGCATGTGCGTCGGATGTGAGACACCGTTACCGGGTTTGGAGAACCACAACCCGAATCGCATACACGCCGTCCGGAGGTACTCGTGATCCTCGGCGTTCTTCTCATCGGTCTGCAGGAGGTTGTGGTCGACGTACTGCACGCTCACCTGTGTCCGCGCGCGGTCCAGACCGAGCGCCTCGAGTTCCTGCATCACGAGGGTGCCGGTGGCGTCCTGGGTGAGGGTCTGATCGATGCGGATCGCGATCTCCTCACCGGGTGTCATCTCACCCCGCTCGAGATGTGAACCGATGAGTTTCCGGGCGACGTTGTCGGGCATGACGCACTCCTCGCCGCAGACGGCGTGTGCAGTGGCGACGTCTCCCGACAGCTCGCGTCCGAGCAGATGGGCTGTCGTCGAACCGTCGGTGGGGCCCGCGTCGGGCCCGGCCACTGCGACGCGATCTGACGTTGCGCTCGGACTGTCCCCCATGCTTCCAGCCCGACGCCGCGCTCGCCACGAGATCGTCGCGATCGGCCTCTCGAATCGGTGACATTGGACCCACGACATCGGTCGTCGACGGGCGCATGCTGGGAACATGAACACCGCAACCGCCCTCACTGTCGCGGCGGTGGCTGCCGGGACCGCGGCGGTGGGATATCGACGATTCCTGCGACAGCCGATCCTCACCTGGGGTGCCACCGACGACGAGGTGGCCGCGACCCTGCCCGGTGACGATCTGCTGCCCGAGGCCGACGGCACGTCGACGCGCGCGATCACCATCCACGCCCGCCCCGAGCACGTCTACCCGTGGCTCGCGCAAATGGGACCGGCTCCGCGGGGCGGGGCCTACACCTACGACTGGATCGAGAATCTGCTCGGCCTGAACATGCACAGCACCGATCGGGTTCTCGACGAGTTCCAGCGCCCGGCGATCGGTGAGGTCATCGCGCTCGGCCCGAACCGGATGCGGATCGCCGTCGCGGACCCGGGACACGCGTTCGCGACGCGCTCGGAGGACGGCAACTGGGTGTGGGCGTTCACGCTCGTCGCGCTCGACGGCCGCACGACGCGGCTCATCAGCCGGAATCGTTTTCGGCTGGCCCGGTTGCGCGACCGGATCGGGATGCTGCCGATGGAGCCGGGATCACTGATCATGGAGCGCAAGATGCTTCGGGGCATCCGGGAGCGCGCCGAGGCGTTGGCGCGCCGCGAGGACGCCATCCCCGCCTGAACCAGGCCGGCGCACGGTATCGCACACGCACGCGTGTTCGCTTCTGCCGTCAGGCGAGCACGACCCACAGGCCGCTGAGAGCGAGGAGGACGATGCTCGCCGCGAGCGCGGCGGCCGTTCCCAGCGCCGGAGTCAGGCGCCCGGCGATGAACTGCCGGCGCCGCGTCGGGCGGGAGAGCGTCTCGCGCACCCCCGCGATGGTGACGACCGTACTCGCGACTATCGCCCCGGCGACGGCCACTCGGCTGTGGAGAGGGAACACCCGCATGCACAGCGTGCAACATCCCAAGAGAGACAACACCATCCGCACGAGCGACATCGACGTTCGCTCGAGTTGGAGTCCGTCGTCCGGAGGACCGTCCGGCCGCGCGATGCCGGCTCGCCGACGACGGGCATCTGCAGTCGACGACGTCATCGCATTCGTATCACTTCGACGATCAGAGCTGTCGCACACACGACGAGCACCACACCCAGCACGGGCGCCATCACGGGCGTGGGCAGTCTGCGGCCAAGGCGCAGGGCGCGTTCCGCGATCACCCAGTGGACCAGGGATGTCACGGCGAGCACGCCTCCGCTGACGAGAAGCACAGCGGACAGGACGGTGGCGATGAGTGGGCTAACGACCGTGCCGCCGACGACCTGTAGACCGATTCCTGCAGCGAGAAGCGCTGTGGCCGTGCGGGACCAGGCCAGGTATGTGCGTTCGTTGGCGAGCGTGAAGCGGGGATCCGGGTCCTCGCCGTCGGTGAATGGTGTCCAGTTCGATGTCACTCGCGGGTCCCCGTCGGTGGTGGCGGATCGGACTCCAATTCGTCGTATGCGGTCAGTGCAGCCTCGATCAACGGGACTCCGGTGTCGATGAGTTCGGCGATGCGCCCGTTGCGTCGGGCGAGGTCCGCGCGACTCTGAATCGCGAAACTCTGTGCGACCGGGTTGAGGGGACCCGGGCGGTGCACGATCCCGAAAGGTGTTCGGATCGCGGGGTCGGTCTCCACGACGACCGCCCCGAGCCGATGCGCGGCGACCGCCATACGCAACGGGAGGAACGCGCACGCCGCCCCGTTGAGCACCAAGGTGAGTTGGGCATGCCGGTTGGGAACCTGCGCACGGATGGTCGGGGTCACCGACTCGCGTCGCAGTATCGAGGTGACGATGTCGTTCTCTCGCACGGCCGAGTTGCTCACCGCAAGCGGAACCCGATGAAGTCCGGTGAGCTGGAAGATCGCTGCACCATCGGTCGGGGTTCCGGGCGGCATCACGAGCAGGAGCCGCTGTACGCCGAGCGTCATCTGCTCGAGATTCTCCGTCGGAACCGGAAAGGTCGTGAAGCCCAGCTCACAGTGGCCCGCCAGAACCTCGTCGCACAGCTCGCGCACTCCGACGAACTCCGACAGGTCGATCCGAATCTCGGGATAGAGCCGAGTGAACGAACCACTCCATGCGGCGACCGCGTCGCTGGACATCTCCGGCATCGTGCCGATCGTGATCGATCCGACCTGCAGGTCGCGGGCACCGCGCATGATGTCCTCGGCGGCGACGACATCGGCGAGGACACGTCGAGCAGGTTCGATCAGCAGTTGCCCTTCCGCGTTGATGACGAGATTGCGTCCCGTCCGGTGGAACAGGGACAACCGCAGTTCACGTTCGAGTTGGCGAATTCCCTGGGAGAGCGTCGCCTGCGCGATGTGCAGATGCTGTGCGGCCCGATTGACACCGCCGTGCTCGACGACAGCCAAGAAGTACTCGAGTTGTCGCAGATCCATCGGTCCACCGTCCTCGTTCGCGTTGATGGGGCTCAGCGCACACCGATCAGGCCCGGAAGGAGTCGGGCAGCGTCCCATCGATTGTGACCTGCCGGATCATCGCTTTGGCGAGATTCCGCTCGTGGACCGGCGACGACCCTTCATAGATGCGCAACGCCCGGACATCACGCCACATCCGCGGTACCGGGTTCGGGCCGACAATGCCCTCGCCACCGAGCAATTGGACGCAGCGATCCGCCACGCGGCTCGCCATCTCCGAGCTGTACAGCTTCGCGGCGGCGATCCGATGTCGTGGAATCGCACCCCGGTCGAACTCCCTCGCACTCTGTACGACGAGCGCTCGCGCCGCCTCCATCTCGGCGAAACTCGCGCCCAAGGTGGCCTGCACCGCGCCGAGATCGGCCAGCGGACCGCCGAACTGTTGTCGCCGGGTGACATGGGCAACTGTTTCTTCGAGCATTCGAGTCGCCTGACCCACGCACGTCGCGGCCACGTGCAGCCGAGCATGGTTGATCCCGCGCAGCGCCATGGTCAAGCCGCTGCCCTCGCTCCCACCCAGCAGATCAGTGCACGGGACCTCGACGTCATCGAAGCGGATCTCCGCGACAGGAGCCTCGGCATGACCGTTCATCATCGACGGAAGCGCGGTCGTGATACCCGGGGTGGATGCGTCCACGACGAACGCCGAGATGCCACCCGCGCCGGGGTCGGAGTCGTCCGTGCGAGCGAACACCACGAAGGCGTCCGCCCACGCGGCATTGGTGATGTAGCGCTTGCCACCGTTGAGAACATAGACATCCCCCTCGCGGCGTGCCGTCGTCCGGAGGTGGGCGGCGTCAGAACCGGCAGCCTCTTCGGTCAGGGCGAATGCGGTGACCAACTCGCCGGCCGCCATCGCGGGAAGCAGTCGGCGTCGCTGAGCTTCGGTGCCGTGCTCGAGTATTGCCTGTGAGCACAAGCCGATGACCGTCGAGAATCGTGACCGATAGACACACGATGCGCGGGTGAACTCGAACGTCAGTCCGACTTGTTGCTCCATGGTGAGCTCGAGGCCGCCATAGGCCCGGGGAATCGATATCCCGAACAGGCCCAGTGCCGCCATCGAATCCAGGATCCGAGCGGGCACCTCACCTGCCTCGACCATCTCGTTCTCGGTGGGGATGAGGTCGGTGTTGGTGAAGTCGGCGATCATCTTCGTGTACGTGTCGAAGTCACAGTCGGCGATCATCGGGTCGATCATGCGAGTCTCCTCATGGATGAGTGGCGGTCATTGTCGAAATCGGTGAGGACCACCCCTGACCGACGAAGGCGATCGACCTCGTCGTCGGAGTAGCCGATCTCGCCGAGCACCGTCGCGGTGTCTCGGCCGGTCGTCGGGGCAGCCGACGAGGAAGGGGGCGTGACATCGTCGAGAGTGAAGGCCGGCCCGGGCGCCGTGTGCACGCTGCCGTCGTCGGCGACCACGTCGATCAGAATCCCGGAGGCGGCCACGTCGTCGTCATCGACGATGTCGTCGAAGGACCGGATCGACCCACACACGATGTTCGCCGACAGGAGGAGTTCGACCGCCTGGTCTCGGGTCATCGTGCCGAATGCGTCGGACAGGATCGTCAGAAGGTCGTCGCGGTGAGCCACCCGGGCCGGGTTGTCGACGAAGCGTGGGTCCTCGATCATGTCCTGACGATCGATGAGAGTGCAGAGCGCGGACCATTTCTCGTCGGTGTACGCCGACAGCACGATCGGTCCGTCGATCAGCTCGACCACGTCGGCAGCGGGTGCTGCGTACGCCTGCCCGTTACCTTTGCGACGCGGGGCAGTTCCGGTCACCATGTACTCGCTCCACCCGGCGGCCTGCATTGCGAGCGTCGCCTCCATCAGCGAGGTCTGCACATGTGCTCCACGGCCGGTGACCGTGCGTTGATAGAGGGCGGCCAGCACTCCCGTGGCCAGAGCGTTGGCGGTGGCGACGTCCGCGACCGGAAAGCCCACGCGCTGAGGTTGCCCATCGGCAGCTCCCGTCACGTGCATGAGCCCGAACTCGGCCTGGGCGGCGATGTCGAGCCCGGGCCTGTTCCGCGACGGTCCGGCGGTCCCGAAGCCCGTCACCGTACCCAGCACGAGACGTGGATATCGGCTGAGTAGTTCTGCGGCGCCCAAACCCAGCCGCTCGGCGGATTCCTGACGGAAGTTGTGTACGACGACGTCGGCAGTCGCGAGGAGGTCGTGCAGGACCGAAGCGCCGTCGGGGTGCCGTAGATCGAGGGCGATGCTGCGCTTGTCTCGGTTGTAGGCCTGCACCATGGCTTCTCCGAAAGTTCCCACCGACCGGGCTTGGTCACCGCGTAGGCTCTCGACCTTCACCACATCCGCTCCGAGGTCTGACAGCATCTGGCATGCGCCGGGCCCGGCGATGTACTGGCCCAGGTCCAGAACGCGGATTCCGCTCAGGGGTCGGTTCGTCATCGATCTCACCTGTCCTTCCGTGCCGAGTTGGTGGCGCTGAGCTGTTGCAATGCAGCTCTGGACTTCTCCGGATTGAGCATGTAGCCGCCGGCGACACCCATGACACACACCACCGCCCCGACGAACAGGAATCCGGTTGAATATCCCTGTGCTGCAGTTGGTGCGCGATCGATGATCAGTCCCAGCAGGTAGGGCGCGACGATCCCCGCCACGCTGTACGCGGCGATGATGCACCCGAAGAATGCCACCCGCTGCCTGGCGGGCAGAAAGTCCGAGGCACCCGCGAACGCCACGGAGAACGGCACGCTGTTCACCGCAAAGGCGATGATCACCAGGACGAGTTGTCCAGCACCGGAGGGGATCTGGGTGAAGATCATCATCGAGACGCCGCCGAGCACGAGATAGGCACCCGTGAGATAGCCTCTGGCGACGCGTGATCTGACCCCGCGACGTATCAGGCGACCGGACAGTATCCCCGCCGAGATCAATACGAAGACCGCCACCACGTAAGGCAGTGTCACCAACAGTCCGACAGTGCCCGACGAATAGCCCAGTCCCTCGTTCATGTACGCCGGCAACCAGGCGACCTTCAACGACGAGATGAGATAGCCGGCGAACGAGAGCAGGACCAATCCCCAGAAGCTCTGCAGGGTCAGCAGGCGAAGAAAGGGCACCGATACGTCGTCGTGTGGATCGCCGACCGTCGAGACCTCGGAGGTCGGACGTTCGGAACGCCTGAACGGCAACTTCTCGGTGTACCCGAACCATACGATCACCCAGACCGCGCTCACCAGCACCAATACCAGAAACGCCGCATGCCAGGTCCAGGTGAGGATGACCCACGTCAGCACAGGCGCAGCGATCATCGGTCCGACCGAGGAACCAGCGTTCACGACCGCGCCGGCCATCGCCCGCTTGTCCGGTGCGAAGCGGTCGGCCACGACCGACTGGCACAGTGCGTGCGCCGGTCCTTCGAAGAAGCCCAACGCGATGCGGCATGCGAGCAGCACGCCGAACGATGTCTGAACAGCCAGCGGGGCCATACTCGCGATCCAGGTGATCATGAGCAGCCCGGCGCCCCAGGTATAGGAGATCTTGCGCAGGACCGCCGTCAACGTGACCGCTCCTACCGCGAACAGCCAAAAGAATGCGCTGCTCAGGAGCCCGTACTGTCCGGCACTGATGCCCAAGCTCTCGCGAATCTGGTGGCTCGCCAGGCCGACGGCCGCCTTGTCCGCAAAGTTCAGGGTGAAGAACAGGAACAGAAGCAGAACGATGCCCCACGAGTACCTACTGGCTTTCGCACTCCGCGTCGCCCGAGGGCCGACCCCGGTGGTGGTGACGTGAGTCGCAGTCATGAGGGAACCTCCACAGTCTCGGAACCCAGACCCACCTCTGCGGGCGGCGGTTGCACCGACGGTCTGAGTGATATCCACATCACACCCAGCAGCCGCCACGAACAACCAGCACTTTCTTGTCGGACCATATGTTTTCGGCTATAGGTCCCGGTGGCGACGAGACTCGCCTCGCCGACCTCCGTCCTGCCCGTTCGAAGTGATTGCCGCACGGTCCGCACGCCCAAGACCCCATAATCAGCACGTGAACGACTACGTCCTCGTCGTCATCGGGCTCACCGCGTTGATCCTCGGAGCCGAAGGGCTGGTGCGCGGCGGTTCGGCGATCGCCGCGCGACTGGGCATCTCACCGATGCTGGTCGGCGTGACGGTGGTGTCGATCGGCACCAGCCTTCCCGAACTCGCCGTCGGCATCGACGCCGCGGTGCACGATGCGGGCCCGTTGGCGGTGGGCAACATCGCCGGCACCAACATCGTCAACATTCTTCTGATCCTGGGTCTTTCGGCGGCCATGGTGCCGTTGGCACTGCGCAGACAGACCGTTCGGATCGATCTGCCCGCCATGGTCGTCAGCGCACTGCTGCTGTGGGCACTCGCGGCCAACGGGACGTTGTCGCGGCTCGACGGCACGATCCTGCTCCTGCTCGCCGTCGCCTACACCATCACCGTCGTCCGGGCGGAGATCTCCGGCGACGACGCACCACTCCCCGAAGTACTCGACGCCACACCTGTACCCGGCCGGATCGGTTGGCGCATCGTGCAACTCGTGTCCGGGGTGGCCGTGGTCGTCGTCGGCGCCGAGTGGCTCGTCACCGGCGCGGTCGACGTCGCCGGGGATCTCGGTGTCAGCGAGGCCGTCATCGGCCTGACCGTGGTGGCGATCGGGACGTCGGCGCCGGAGCTGGTCACCACGATCGTGTCCACCATCCGCGGCGAACGTGATCTCGCCATCGGCAACCTCATCGGATCGAGCATCTACAACATCACGTTCATCCTCGGCACGACCTCGTTGGTCCGGCCGCTGGAGGTCACCGACGAACTCATCCGGATCGATCTGCCGCTGATGGCCGCAGTCGCGCTGATCTGCGTGCCGGTGTTCCTGACCGGCCGGCGCATCACGCGGCTCGAGGGGGTTGCGTTCGTCGTCGGATACCTGGTGTATCTGGTGCTGGTGATCACGTTGCGTACGTGAGTGTTTGGGGTCTGGGTTCGGTGGTCTCGATACGCCGGGCTCGCTCGGCTACTCGACCAGCTGGTGGGCGGCCCTTCGTGACGCTCGCAAGCTCGCTCCTCAGGGACCTGCGGGTCACCCCTCGACGCGATTGCCCTTCTCATCCCAGTGGGCGGCCACCTTCTTGCTCGGCTGCACCCGAGGCGGCTCGCCCGGCATCTTCGGATAGCTCGGCGGGTACGGCATGTCGCCCAGTCCGTTCGCATCGTCGCGCTGCACCATCTCCAGCAGCGGCTCCAGGCCGCGCCGGTGATCGGCGATGTCGGCCATCGGATCTCCGCGTCGCGCAACGAGTTCGGGGACGGTCGCGATGGTGCAGTCGTCGGGATTCACATCTGCCAACTCGTCCCAGGTGACCGGCGTCGACACCCGCGCGTTGGGGCTGCGGCGCGCCGAGTAGGGCGAGGCCATCGTGCGGTCGCGTGCATTCTGGTTGTAGTCGATGAAGATCCGCTCGCCGCGTTCCTCTTTCCACCACGACGGGGTGACGCCCTCGGGATCGCGGCGTTCCATCTCACGCGCGATGGCGATCACGGCTCGTCGGCCGGCGATGAAGTCCCACTTCGGTTCCACCGGCACATACACGTGGATGCCACGGCCACCCGAGGTCTTCGGAAACCCGGTATAGCCCAACTCGTCCAGTAGCGGTGCGAGCACTTCGATCGCGACGCGTCGCACGTCGTCGAAGTCGGTACCGGGCTGCGGATCGAGGTCGATCCGTAGCTGATCGGGATGATCGTTGTCCGGGTCGATGGTAGGCCAACTGTGAAAGGTGAAGGTGCCCAGGTTCGCACCCCACACGATGTCGGCGGGGATCTGCGGTTTGATCGCGTCACCCGTTCGGCCCGAGGGGAACACGATCCGCGTCGACTGCACGTGGTCGGGGCGTTTCTTTGCGATGTGCTTCTGGTAGATCTCTTCGCCGTCGACGCCGTCGGGGAAGCGCTGCAGGAAGGTCGGCCGATCCCGAACGGCGGTCATGATCGCGCCCTGAAGGGCTATCTCCCGGTAATAGCCGACGAGATCGCGCTTGCGCCCACCGTTCTCGCCGAGCTCGGGGAAGTAGATCTTGTCAGGATTGCTCAACCGGACCGCGACGCCGTCGACGTCGAGTTCCTCGGCGGGTGATCGGGATGCCATGTCAGGAGTCCCCTTCCAACACGTCGTGCAGATCGTAGGTGAGGGGCACTTCGAGCTGGTCGTAGGTGCAGCTCTCGGGCTCGCGGTCGGGTCTCCACCGCAAGAACTTGACCGTGTGCCGGAACCGGTGGTTCTCCATCTGGTCGTAGGCGAC
The DNA here is from genome assembly GCF_003797825.1 of Gordonia sp. OPL2. GTDB lineage: Bacteria > Actinomycetota > Actinomycetes > Mycobacteriales > Mycobacteriaceae > Gordonia. Next base: position 217,640 of record NZ_RKME01000004.1, on the reverse strand, counting down.
CTCGACGACGAGTTCGGGGCGGATCGGGATCCATTCGCCCGACTTCTCCGAACGCCACCGCGTCGGCTCCCCCGGGCTGGGTTTGTCGGGATCGGTCCGCATGGGCTCGAACATCTCCTGCAGTTCGATGCGTTTGGCGTCGGAGAATGCGCCGGCTCCGCCGACCATCCGGAGCTCGCCGTCGGCGTAGAGCCCGAGGAGCATCGACCCCAGCCCCGTACCGCTCTTGTGTACCCGGTATCCGAAGACCACGCAGTCGGCGGTGCGCTTGTGTTTGACCTTCACCATCTCGCGCTTGCCCTCGACGTACGCGCCGTCGAGTCGTTTGCCGACGACACCGTCGAGGCCCGCGCCCTCGAAGGCAGTGAACCAGTCGGTGGCGATCGCCGGATCGGCCGTCACCCGACTGACCTTCAGCAGCCGGTCGCCACCGCCGTCCGGGTCGATCGCCTGCAGGAGGGCCTCACGTCGGACGGGAAACGGTTCACCGGTCACGCTCGCCTTGCCCAATGCCAAGGCGTCGAACCCGATGAAGATCGCGGGCGTCTTCTCCGCCAGCATGGTGACCCGGGACTCCGCCGGGTGGATGCGCTGCGCGAGGGAGTCCCAGTCGAGCCGGTGCGTGTCGCCGATGAGGGCCGGCACCCCGATCTCGCCGTCGACGACGGCCTTGTCCGGCAGTTCGTCCTTGGCAGCCGCGACGAGCTCGGGGAAGTAGCGGGCCAGGTCCTTTCCGCCCCGCGACCCGATGTTGACCTCATCGCCGTCCCGAAAGATCAACGCACGAAAGCCATCCCACTTGGGCTCGTAGGACCAGACCGGATCGCCGTCCGGCTGATCGGGCACAGCCGTGACGGCCTTGGCGAGCATCGGGGCAACGGGCGGCATCACCGGGAGGTCCACGGGTCTCATGGTACGTCGGGGGTCGGTCTCGGTACGCTCATCCGCACATGGACATCGGCCCCGGACTCCCCACTCCGACGCCGGCGGGACGCTTCGCGCCGTCACCGTCGGGAGAGTTGCACGTCGGCAATCTCCGCACGGCCGTGCTCGCCTGGTTGTTCGCCCGGACCACCGGACGCGCGTTCGGAATCCGCATGGAAGATCTCGATCGCACCGCCGTTGGCGCCGACCAGCAGCAACTCGCCGATCTGGCCGCCCTCGGCGTCGACTGGGACCCGCCGGTGATCTATCAGACCGACCGACAGGCCGTCTATCAGTCGGTGATCGACACTCTCCGCGACGCGGGACGCACATTCGAGTGCTTCTGCACCCGGCGGGAGATCCTCGAGGCACCGTCGGCACCGCACGCGCCCCAGGGCGCGTATCCGGGTACGTGCCGGGATCTCACACCGGCGCAGCGCGCCGAGCGTCGTGCCGCGGGTCGGCCACCGGCTGTGCGACTCCGGGCGGACACCGACGTGTTCACCGTCGACGACGAACTGCACGGCACCTATACCGGGGCAGTCGACGACTTCGTCATCCAACGCAACGACGGCACACCGGCCTACAACCTCGCGGTCGTCGTCGACGATGCCGCCCAGGGGATCGATCAGGTGGTGCGCGGCGACGATCTGCTGTCGTCGGCACCTCGGCAGGGCTACCTCGCCACGCTGCTCGGGCACACACCTCCGGCCTACGCCCACGTGCCGATGGTCCTGAACTCCGAGCACATCCGTCTCAGCAAACGGGACGGCGCCGTCACTCTGAGCGATCTCGCGGAGCGCGGGGTGACGGCCGACGACGTCTTGTCGCACATGGCGTCGTCGCTCGGCCTGGGCGACGCCGGCGAGACGGTCGACACCGCGATGCTGCTCGAGCGATTCCGGCCCGCCGCGCTTCCCCGTGATCCGTGGATTCTCACCGACGACGAGTGGTCGTGAGCAGTCGCGGGGCTCCGCGTCGGTACCTGTGCGCACCAGGAACACGAGAGCGGCCCGATAAGTGGATTATCCACTCATCGGGCCGCTGAGGTGACCATCATGTCGGGCCTCGGGGCCTCAGGCGGCGGTCAGCCGGACGTGGTGGCCAGCAACCGCTCGAGCACGTCGTCGAGCGTGAGCAGGCCGACAACGCGCCCCTCGTCGACGACTGTCGCGACATGACCCTTCGACTCACGCATCGCCGACAACGCCTCGTACACGGGCACACTCGACGCGAAGGACAGTACCGGCCTCATCAGCTCGGCGGCCGTGGTGTCGGGCGAGGCAGCGAGACTGTCCCGAACGTGCACGACGCCGTCGACCGCAGTGGCATCGTCTGATCCATTGGTACGCACCAGGAGTCGGCGGTGATTGCTGCGGCGTGAGGCATCCTGGATCACCTTCGGCGTCGCCGACCGAGGCACCGCCGTCACGGCGCCGTGGCCGATCACGTCGCCGACGGTGAGCGATTGGAGCTCCAGCGCGCTGGTCAGGTGTGCGTGATACCGCTCGTCCAGGGTGCCGACCGTCGCCGAGTGCTCGACGAGATGTCGAAGGGCTTCTGAATCCTGGCCGGAGGCAACCTGATCCACGGCCTCGACGCCGACCTTCGCCAGACACCAGTTGGCCAGCCGGTTCAGCTGCACGATGACCGGCCGCGTCACCCACATGAACGCCCGCATCGGCAACGCCAGCATCGTGGCCGACCGTTCGGGATGGGCGATGGCCCACGACTTCGGCGCCATCTCGCCGACGACCAGATGCAGGAAGGTGACGATGATCAACGCGAGCACGAAGCCCGCGATGTCGGCGGTCCACAGCGGCAGGCCCCAGCTCTCGAACGCCGGCGTGAGCCAATGGTGCACAGCGGGTTTGGTGATCGCGCCCAGTGCGAGCGTGCAGACCGTGATGCCCAGCTGCGACCCGGCCAGCAACACCGACAGCTCAGACGCGCTGCGCAATGCCGCTCGCGCCGACCTGCTGGTGGGGGCGGCGTCCTCGAGGCGATGACGTCGCGCCGCGATGAGCGCGAACTCGACCGCGACAAAGAATGCGCTGGCCGCGATCAGGCCGACGGTCGCGATGATGACGATCCACGGATTGCTCATCGGGCACCGCCTTCCTCGGTCGCGTCGGCGTGATGTCGGCGACCCGGTGAACTGTCCGCGTGGGCCAGGGATGTCGTCAGCAGCACCGACGACGGCACATGCCGGTCGACGGCGAGCACAACGACCCGCACCGACTGCGGCCCGACGGGTTCGTCGTGCGCGAGCAGGGCGGGATCGAGTTCGAGGTCGAACACGACTTCGTCGCCGACGGCGGGCAGTCCGCCGAACTCGCCGATGACCAGTCCGGCGATGGTCTCGTGGTCGTCGTCGGGGAGATCGTGACCGATCTCGCGGGAGACCTCGTCCAGATGGGTGTCGCCGCGGATCAGCCACCCGTCGTCGGTGTGCTCGATCGCCTCCGGGGCATCCGGATCGTGCTCGTCGTCGATCTCGCCGACGAGTTCCTCGGCGATGTCCTCGATGGTCACGACACCGGCGAATCCGCCGTACTCGTCGATCACAACGGCCATCTCGTCGTCGGCCTCCTCGATCTGCGCGATCACCTCGGGCAGGGGCAGGGACGTCGGCACGATGATCGGGCGACGGCACACGTCGGCCGCCGTCGCCGTCGGATTCGCGGTTGCGTCGGCCGACCACACGAGCAGGTCGTGTAGGTGGACGATGCCGATGATCTCGGCGTTGTCGTCGGTGACCGGATAACGGGTGTGTCCGGTGCTCATCCTCGTCAGCACCGACGACGCGGTGTCGTCGTCGCCCACGCAGTCGACGCGGGTGCGCGGGATCATCGCGTGACCGGCTGTGCGCGTGGGGAAGTCGAGGATGCGATCCAGCAGCGTCGACAGATCCGCGGGAAGCTCGCCGGCGTCCCGCGACTCCGCGACGATGTGCTCGAGGTCGCGCGGGGTGGCCGAATGCTCGACGTCATGCACGGGTTCGATGCGCAGCATGCGCAACAAGAGGTTCGATGATTTGTCGAACAGCGCGATCAGCCAGCCGAACACCGCGAGGTAGGCCGTCGTCGACCGCGCCAACCACCGCGCCACCGGCTCCGGCCGTGCTATCGCCAGGTTCTTCGGGAACAACTCACCGAGGACCATCTGGATGACGGTGGAGAACAGGATCGCGATGACCGTGCCGATCGCCACGCCGGCCGCGACCGGAATCCCGACGTCGCCGAGGAGTTCGCCGACACCGCTACCGATGAGCGGTTCGGCGACGTAGCCGACGAGCAGGCCGGTGATGGTGATGCCCAGCTGAGCGCCGGAGAGCATGAAGGAGGTGCGGCGGGTGACGGAGAGTGCACGCGCGGCCGCGGCGTCACCGGCGTCGGCGCGAGCTCGCAATCGTGACCGGTCGACCGCCATGTACGCGAACTCCTGAGCGACGAAATAGCCGGTCAGGGCGGTGATGAGGAAGACGACGAGGATGCCGGCAGCGATGCCGAGGAGGGTCAGCACGACGACCTCCGGGCAGCCCCGACGGGGTGATCGTCAGGCAGGGTGGAGCAGGGGTGGGCAGATCGTCGTCGGCGTTTTCGGCGCTTGGCGCGTCGCATCGTCTCTCTCGGTTCAGGCTCGGTGGGACCCTTCCAGGGTGCCGAGTCGGCGGTCTCTTCGCAAACCCAACGAGTCGGACAGGGTTGCGGTTCCCGAGGGGGTGTCGCCCGGGTGCGGGCCGACGGGTGGCCCGACGATCCAGTCGGGGAGGTCATCCCGGAACTGCGCCTGCGGGCATTTCCGGCGCGTTCTTCCAGGTGGCGCCCGGGCGCCGGGATTCGGTGGATGATCTACAGGCATGACGGACATGCGCATCGGTCTGCACGCCCTGGGGATCGGCACGGGGGCAAACCGCGACGTCATCGACGCCGTCGCCCGCCGGGCCGAGCGCCGGGGTTTCGCGACTCTGTGGTCGGGCGAACACGTCGTGATGGTCGACGATCAGACCTCGCGATACCCCTATGCGGCCGACGGGAAGATCGCGGTGCCGGCCGACGCGGATTGGCTGGACCCGACGATCACGTTGTCCTTCGCGGCCGCGGCCACCTCGACCATCGGCCTCGCGACCGGCGTATCCCTCTTGCCCGAACACAATCCGGTGATCATGGCCAAGCAGCTCGCGTCACTGGACCGCCTCAGCGGCGGACGGCTGACAGCCGGCGTCGGGATCGGCTGGTCGCGCGAGGAATTCGATGCGCTCGGGGTCCCGTTCGAGCGCAGAGGAGCCCGAACCGCCCGGTACGTCGAGGCCATGCGCACCCTGTGGCGAGACGATCCCGCGTCCTACACATCCGAGTTCGTCTCGTTCGACGCCATCCGCGTCCGGCCGGCACCGGTCCGATCGACCATCCCGATCGTCGTCGGCGGCAACAGTGACAGCGCTCTGAAACGGGTCGTCGACTGGGCCGACGGCTGGTACGGCTTCAACCTCGACGATGTCGATGCCGTCGCCGACCGCATGCGCACGATCAACGAATTGTGCTCGTCCGCAGGACGATCCACCGATCAACTCAGCGTCGCGGTGGCGCTGCGCTCTCCGTCGCTCGCCGACCTCGAACCGCTCGCCGCGCTCGGGGTGACCGAACTGGTGATCGTGGATGCGCCACCCGCTGACGCGGCCGACGCCGTCGACTGGGTCGACAGCCTTGCCACCGAATGGATTCGCTGACGCTCAGGAGCCGCTCACCGGGAACCCGCGTAGTACCGACCCAGGAAGTCGTCGCGGTACTCGACGTAGTTCCCGGCCTCGATCGCCCGACGGGCACCGTCGACCATCTGCACGATGAACGACACGTTGTGCAGGGTCGCGAGGGTCGCGGCGAGTCCTTCCTTCGCCTTGAACAGATGATGAAGGTACGCGCGGGTGTATTGCGAGCTGTAGTTCTCGACTTCCGGGTCGAGTGGTCGGAAATCCTTGCGGTACTTCGCATTCGTGACGTTGTATCGCCCGTCCCGCGAGTAGATCGCCCCGTTGCGGGCGACCCGGGTCGGTGAGACGCAGTCGAAGGTGTCGGCACCGTTCTCGATCGCCACGAAGATGTCGTCCGGTTCGCTGATGCCGAGCAGATGTTTCGGCTTGTCCTGCGGGAGTTCGTCGTTGACCCAGCCGACGATGGTCCCGAGGTCGTCCTTGGTGAGCGCCCCGCCGATCCCGAAACCGCCGAATCCGCGCCCACCGTCGGCCTGATCCATCGCGCTCATGGTGACCAGATCCCGCGCGGCCTTGCGCCGCAGATCCTCGTATTGGGCACCCTGAATGACACCCCACAGCGACTGCGGTGGACGATGGATGCGCTCGCGGGTCAGCTGATTGTGTTCGGCGAGACAGCGAATCGCCCAGAGCCTGGTGCGCTCGAGTGAATTCTCTTGATACATACGGGTGTTCATCAGGGTGGTCAGTTCGTCGAACGCGAAGATGATGTCGGCGCCCAGTTGGTGCTGAATCTGCATGGACACCTCCGGGGTGAACCGGTGGGCCGACCCGTCGAGATGCGACTTGAAGGTGACGCCGTCGTCGTCGACGGCCGAGAGCCGTTCCTTGCCGGCGGCGGTCGCGTCGTCGTTCTGCTCGCCGACGACGTCCATCGAGATGACCTTCTTGAACCCGACACCGAGGGACATGACCTGGAATCCCCCGCTGTCGGTGTAGGTGGGACCGGGCCAGTTCATGAAGGCCCCGAGTCCACCGGCCTCGTCGATGATCTCCGGACCGGGCTGCAGGTAGAGGTGATAGGCGTTGGCGAGGACCGCCTGCGCGCCGAGCGCCGCCACCGATTCGGGGAGCACCGTCTTGACGGTGGCCTTGGTCCCGACCGGCACGAACGCCGGCGTATGGATCTGCCCGTGCGGGGTGTCGATGACGCCGGTCCGGCCCCGGGTGCCGGGCAGCGACGTCCCGACGGTGAAGGAATGGTCGGGGCTCAAGGCGGGGTCGTCGGAACTCACGGGTGCATCCTTGCAGGTGGGGGCCTCACCGCCCAAACCTGGACGGCAATCGGACCCGGTACGGTGATGTCCATGTCGCGTAGCTTGCATCGAATCGTGCTCGTTCTCGCCGCCGGCGTGGTGGGCCTCGCACTAGCCGGATGCGGAACCGAACAGGAGTCCACCCCGTCGTCGGCGGCCGACTCCGGGTCGGCGACCACGGTCTCGGAGAATCCGAGCGCATCCGTCGTCGGCGGGCCGAAGCCGGCCTCCCCGACGACGTCGGTCGCCGACGATCACGCCGACACCACGGCATGCGGAACCACCAAGGGTCCCGACGGCGCACTGCGCATCCTGATCCTCGACGGCGATCTGGACTGCGGCACCGCCAAGAAGGTCGCCACGGAGTACGGGCCGAAGATCGCGACCGGGCAGCCACAGCAGGTGTCGGGCTGGGATTGCGGGCCGTCGGAGACCACCGGAATCCTCGCGAGCTGCACCAAGGGCGACCAGGAGTTCGGGCTGGCGCCGTAGGTTCCGCGGTGGAACTCAGGGCGGATGTCCGCCCTTGACCCTGACGCGACGTGAGGCACCACAGTGTCGGATGTGAGCGAAGAAGACCAGCGCACGGTCGGCGAGATCGCGCGTCTTGTCGGTATCAGCGTCCGCACCCTGCACCACTGGGACCACATCGGACTCGTGGTGCCGTCGGGACGTACGGCGTCGGGTTATCGGATCTACGACGACGCCGACGTCGAACGTCTGCACCGCGTCCTCACCTACCGTGAGCTGGGCTTTCCTCTGGAGCAGATCGCGACCCTGCTCGACGACCCGTCCGTGGATGCGATGGCGCATCTGCGCGATCAGCACGACCTGCTGACCGAACGGATCGATCGCTTGCACCGGATGGTCGCAGCAGTGGAGGAGATGATGAACGCAAAGAAGGACGGCATCCAGCTGACCGCGGCGGAGCAGGCCGAGATCTTCGGCGACGACTGGCCCGGCGACGAGTACGCCGCCGAGGCCCAGGAGCGCTGGGGCGATACCGACGCGTGGCGGCAGAGCCAGGCGCGAACAGCCCGATTCGACAAGAACGATTGGCGCCGGATCAAGGCCGAGGGCGACGCCCTCGAGGCGAAGCTGGCGGACGCGATGCGCGCCGGAGTGGCTGCCGGCTCACCGGAGGCGAATGCGCTCGCCGAGGAGCACCGCGCCGGGATCGAACAGTTCTACGACTGCGGGTACGAGATGCAGGTGAATCTCGCCGAGATGTACATCGCCGATCCGCGATTCACCGCGCACTACGACACGCGTGCGCCGGGACTCGCACAGTTTCTCCGCGACATCATCGTCGCGAACGCCGAGGGGCGCGACGGCTGAGATCTGCCGTCGACGGCGGGCGGTGGACGGCTCAGCCGCCGAGCAGCGCCTCGGCGACGCGCTCGAGCGCGGCGACGCGACTGCCCTTGACGAGCACGGCGTCGCCGGAGCCGAGGCCGGCCAGCGCGGCGACGGCACCGTCGACATCGGGGACGTGGCGGGCGTCGTCGCCGTAGTCGGGTTCGTCGACCGCGATGACATCGACACCGAGTTCACGGGCGCGGGCGGTGATCGCGACGTGCTCGGTCGTCGAGTCGGCACCCAGTTCGGCCATCGTCCCGAGGACTGCGACGCGGCGCCGGGCGTCGAGCGCCGCCAACGACGACAGCGCCGCCGCCATCGACGTCGGGTTCGCGTTGTAGGCGTCGTTGATGATGGTCACCCCGCCCGCCGTCGTGGACAGCTCCATCCGCAATCCGGACAGCGCGGCGCCGAGCAGACCGTCGGCCATGACGTCGACGGGTACGCCGAGCCAGCCGGCCGCGGCCGCGGCGGCGAGCGCGTTCGGCACCTGGTGCTCGCCCCGCGCCCCGAGCCGGATGTCGGCCTCACCCCACGGCGTGTGCAACCGGAACGAGGCGCGTAATTGGTCGTCGAGGACGACGTCGGCGGCATGCACGTCCGCGGCCGGGGTGAGCCCGAAGGTCAGCACACCCGCGTCGGTGCGATCCGCCATGGCCGCCACTCGCGCGTGGTCGGCGTTGAGCACCGCCAGGCCGTCGACCGGAAGTGCCTCGACCAGTTCGCCCTTGGCCTGCGCGACGGCGTCGATGTCACCGAACAGCTCGAGATGCACCCCTTCGACCCGGGTGATGATGCCGACGGTCGGCCGGGCGATGCCACACAGCAGATCGATGTGTCCGATGCCGCGGGCACCCATCTCGACGACGACCGCCTCGGTGTCGTCGGGAGCGTTGGACAGCGTGAGCGGCAGACCCAACTCGTTGTTGAACGACTTCTCGCTGGCGGTGGTCCGATAGGTCGTGGCGAGCACGCCGGCGAGGAGGTCCTTGGTGGAGGTCTTGCCGACCGACCCCGTCACGCCGACGACACGGTCGGGCAGCCGGTCGCGCATGGCGCCGCCGAGATCGGCGAGCGCGGCCGCGGTCTCGGTGACCTCGATCGCGGGGGCGGCCACGTCCGGCAGCGGCCCGACCGACGTCAGGTACGCCGACGCTCCACCCGCAACCGCCGACGACACGTACTCGTGGCCGTCGCGTGCCGCGACGATCGGCACGAACAACTGACCCGGGCGGACGCTCCGCGAGTCGATGCCGGCACCGTCGATCGTCACGTCGTCGCCGACCAGTCGTCCGCCGACCGCCTGCGCCACCTCACTCGCCCTCACATGCACACCGCAACGCTACAAGCCCACGTACCTCGGGCGGCTGCGTGTCCCCGCTGGCCGTATCGTGTCTGCCATGGCTTCACCCCTGCTGCGTCTGGTCGTCCTCTTCGGTGGGGTGTCCGCAGAACACGACGTCTCCTGTGTCACCGCGGCCCACGTGCTCGCGGCAGCAGATCGGAGCAAGTACGACCTCGTGCCCATCGGCATCACCAAGGGTGGCACCTGGCTGCGCAACGACAAGGCGATCGCCGCGCTCGCCGAGGGCAGTGCGCTGCCGGAGCGGCTCGAGGCCGCAGGCACCGAGGTCGAGCCACTCAGCGCGGTTCGCGGAGAGGTCGACGGTCCCGAGCAGCCGGTCACCGTCGTCCTGCCGCTGCTGCACGGTCCGCACGGTGAGGACGGCACCATCCAGGGGATGCTCGAACTCTTCAAGGTGCCCTACGTCGGTGCCGGGGTGTTGTCGTCGGCGCTGTGTATGGACAAGGCGATGGCGAAGATCGTCGCCGAGCAGACCGGTATCCCGCAGTGCCGCTGGATCGAGTTCCGCGACGGCATCGACGACCCCAACACGATCGTTGCCCGCGCCGTCGACGAACTCGGGCTGCCGGTGTTCGTCAAGCCGGCGAACCTCGGGTCGTCGGTGGGGATCTCCAAGGCGCACGATCCGTCCGAACTCGACAAGGCCATCGACATCGCCCTGCGCTACGACGACGTGGTGATCATCGAGGAGCACGTCACCGCGCGGGAGGTCGAGGTCGCGGTCCTGGGCAACACGGCACCCGAGGCGTCGGTGCCCGGTGAGATCCTCCCGGGCAGTGAGTTCTACGACTACGAGGACAAGTACGTCACCGGAGCGGCGACCCTGGTCATCCCCGCCGAACTACCCGACGACGCCACCCGCGAGGTGCGCGATCTCGCCGCCAAGGCGTTCACCGCGCTGCGCTGCGCCGGGATGGCGCGCGTCGACTTCTTCTACGAAGAGGGTGGTCGCGGCTGGCTGCTGAACGAGGTCAACACGATTCCCGGATTCACCCCGGGTTCGATGTACCCGAAGCTCTGGGAGGCGACGGGGGTGCGCTACCCGGACCTCATCGATCAGCTGGTGACGTTCGCGCTCGAGAGCCATCGTCGGCGGGTCGGATTCTTCACGGATCACTGAGCGCGACCGGCGAGCCGCTTCCCCACCCTCGCCGACCGTGCCCTGCTTTTCGCCGACGGTGTCCGGCCGGGGTGACCGTGGGCACGATCGGCGAAAATCTGGACACGGTCGACGAGTGGGCCGACGCTCGCCGTGCAGACCGGGCACGATCGGCGAAAATCTGGACACGGTCGACGAGTGGGCCTGCGGCGGGCGATTCTGCGCACGGGTGACGACGGTGGGACGGTAATGTGCTCGACGTGACCGACCCCGACCGGAGCAACGAGAAGCGCTCGCTGCGACCTCGGGAGGGCGAGCCCCGGAATGCGGAGGGGGTCGTAGCCCTGCGGGTGCTGGTCTACTCCGACCATTCCGACACGCGCGCAGCGGTGATCGGAGCGCTCGGCCGTCACCCCGATCCGGCGCTTCCCGAGCTCAGCTTCGTCGAGGTCGCGACCGCGCCGATGGTGTTCGCGCAGCTCGACGCCGGGGTCATCGATGTGGTCATCCTCGACGGGGAGGCCACCCCGGCCGGCGGGATGGGTCTGGCCAAACAGATGAAGGACGAGGTCGACCCGTGCCCGCCGATCCTCGTGCTCCTCGGCCGCGCCGACGACCGGTGGCTGGCCGACTGGTCACGTGCCGACGCGACAGCGACACTGCCCGTCGATCCGATCACCTTGTCGGCGACTCTCGTCGAGTTGCTGCGTAGCACCGGGCTCTGACCGGCTCTCGACCGCGACCCGCCGAAACACGTCCCCGAAAGCTCGACAAGTGCGTCGGCTCCGCTTGTAGGGTGTGTGTTACAGCTCACATCAGGCCCTACCCTGCGGAGGCCGTCACGCTATGAACGCTTACGTCCCCATCATGGTCCTCGGGGCAATTGCGGTGGCGTTCGCGGTCTTTTCGGTCGGCATCGCTCTCCTCGTCGGACCGAAACGGTACAACCGCGCCAAACTCGAACCGTATGAATGCGGCATCGAGCCGCTGACCGAGTCACATGCGCTCGCGTCGTCGGGCGGGCCTGCCGTGATGACGGCATCGCGCCTGGAACGCACCGTCCAGCGCATCCCGGTGAAGTACTACCTGACCGCGATGCTCTTCATCATCTTCGACATCGAGATCGTGTTCCTCTACCCGTGGGCCGTCGCCTTCGACGCCCTCGGATGGTTCGGTCTCGCCGCCATGGCCCTCTTCATCGTCAACGTCTCGGTGGCCTACGCCTACGAGTGGCGCCGCGGAGGGCTGAGCTGGGAATGACCACGGCCGTCTCGCGCGCTCGCCGATGAGCGCGCGAGGCCGACCGCCGCTACACGCAAGGAGGTTCGCGACATGGGACTCGAAGAGAAGCTGCCCAGCGGATTCCTGTTGAGCACTGTCGAAGATCTGGCCGGATTCATGCGCAAGGGATCGCTGTGGCCGGCCACCTTCGGCCTGGCGTGCTGCGCCATCGAGATGATGGCCACCACCTCCGGGCGCTATGACCTCGCCCGGTTCGGCATGGAGGCGTTCCGGGCCTCACCACGGCAGGCCGATCTGATGATCGTCGCCGGACGTGTCAGCCAGAAGATGGCGCCCGTCCTCCGACAGATCTACGACCAGATGGTCGAACCCAAATGGGTACTGGCCATGGGTGTTTGCGCCTCATCGGGCGGGATGTTCAACAACTACGCGATCGTCCAGGGCGTCGACCACGTGGTGCCGGTCGACATCTACCTCCCCGGATGCCCGCCCCGGCCGGAGATGTTGCTCAACGCGATCCTGAAACTCCACGAGCAGATCGCACAGATGCCACTCGGGGTGAACCGTGAGCAGGCGATCTGGGCGGCCGAACAAGCGGCGCTTCAGTCGAAACCGACGATCGAGATGAAGGGGCTCCTCCGATGACGGGGTCCGGTTCCGGACCGGAGACCCGCGGGACCGGAGGTGAACTCACCCGGCCCGAACAGACCGGACCCGAGCAGATCGGTGTCCGCAAAGGACTCTTCGGTGTCCACGGCAGCGGCGACACCTCCGGGTACGGCGGACTGATCCAGGCCGTCACCCTGCCGGGGAGTTCGAGCCGACCCTATGGCGGCTACTTCGACGAGATCGCCGACGAACTGGCGGCCGGACTCGACGAACAGACCGCCGCCGGCGCACCGGCCGTAACCTACGACGACGCAGTCGAGAAAGTCGTCGTGTTCCGCGACGAGATGACCCTGCACGTACGCCGCGACCATCTTCGCCCGGTGGCCCTCACCCTCCGCAACCGCGACACGCTCCGCTTCGAATTGTGCTTGGGAGTCAACGGAGTTCACTATCCCGACGACCTGGATCGCGAGCTCCACGCGGTCTATCCGCTGCTGTCGATCACGCACAACCGCCGGGTCCGGCTCGAGGTCGCGGTCGCCGACGGCGACCCGCACATCCCCAGCCTCTGTGACATCTATCCGACCAACGACTGGCACGAACGCGAGACGTACGACTTCTTCGGCATCATCTTCGACGGCCACCGATCACTCACTCGCATCGAAATGCCCGACGACTGGCAGGGCCATCCACAGCGCAAGGACTACCCCCTCGGCGGGGTTCCGGTCGAGTACAAGGGAACCCGCATCGCGCCGCCCGACCAACGGAGGTCGTACAACTGATGACCACCACCGGCCACAACACCCCACATGACGACATCCACGCCACGCAGACCTACACCGTCTCGGGCCAGGACTGGGACGACATCGTCAGCGCCGTCCGCGAACGGGCGGCGGCCCAGCCGGGCGACGAGCGCATCGTCGTCAACATGGGCCCACAACACCCCTCCACCCACGGCGTCCTGCGACTGATCCTCGAGATCGAGGGCGAGACGGTCACCGAGGCCCGATGCGGTATCGGCTACCTGCACACCGGGATCGAGAAGAATCTCGAGTACCGCAACTGGACGCAGGGCGTCACCTTCGTCACCAGGATGGATTACCTGTCGCCGTTCTACAACGAGACCGCCTACTGTCTCGGGGTCGAACGACTGCTCGGCATCACCGACGACATCCCGGAGCGTGCCAGCGTGATCCGGGTGATGCTGATGGAACTCAACCGCATCTCGTCGCACCTGGTCGCACTCGCGACCGGCGGTATGGAACTCGGCGCCGTCACCGCGATGTTCCTCGGCTTCCGCGAGCGCGAGATGATCCTCGACGTCTTCGAGTACATCACCGGCCTGCGGATGAACCACGCCTACATCCGGCCCGGCGGTGTCGCACAGGATCTTCCGGACGACGCCGTGGACAAGGTCGGCGAACTCCTCGACATCCTCCCCGCACGACTCGGCGAACTCGAGGATCTCCTCAACGAGAACTACATCTGGAAGGCACGCACCCAAGGGGTCGGCTATCTGGACCTGACCGGATGCATGGCCCTCGGTATCACCGGACCTGTTCTGCGTTCCACCGGCCTGCCGCACGATCTGCGGAAGTCTCAACCCTACTGTGGCTACGAGAACTACGAGTTCGACGTCATCACCGACACCACCTGCGACTCCTACGGTCGATACCTGATACGAGTCAAGGAGATGCGGCAGTCGGTGCGCATCGTCCGGCAATGCCTCGACCGGTTGCGTCCCGGACCGGTGATGATCGCGGATCGCAAACTGGCATGGCCCGCCGACCTCGCGCTCGGCCCCGACGGTCTCGGCAACTCCCCCGAGCACATCGCCGAGATCATGGGCACCTCCATGGAGGCGCTGATCCATCACTTCAAGCTCGTCACCGAGGGCCTGCGGGTGCCGGCCGGACAATGCTATGTGGCGGTCGAATCGCCCCGCGGCGAACTCGGTGTCCACATGGTCAGCGACGGCGGAACCCGCCCGTACCGCGTGCACTACCGTGACCCGTCGTTCACCAATCTTCAAGCGGTGGCGGCGATGTGCGAGGGCGGGATGGTGGCCGACGTCATCACGGCCGTCGCCAGTATCGACCCGGTGATGGGAGGGGTGGACCGATGAGCGAACCGGTGTACGTGGAGCTCGGCGCGCCGCCCGCCGAGGGTGTTCCCGTCATCGCGCCGGCGCCGCACCCGGCGCTGCGCTTCGAGGGGGCCGACAGCTACCCCGACGATGTCACCGCCCGGCTCGGCGCGGACGCGGCCACGATCATCGCGCGGTATCCGCAATCGCGGTCGGCGCTACTGCCGCTGCTCCATCTGGTCCAGTCGGAGGACGGCCAGATCACCCGTGCCGGTGTGGGATTCTGTGCGGCGCAATTGGGTCTGACCGAGGCGCAGGTGGCGGCGGTCGCGACCTTCTACTCCATGTATCGTCGGTCGCCCACCGGAGAGTATCTCGTCGGGGTGTGCACCAACACGCTGTGCGCGGCCATGGGTGGCGACGAGATCCTCGAGACGGTACGCGAACATCTCGGCATCTCCCCCGGCGAGACCACCGCCGACGGCCGCATCACCCTCGAGCACGTCGAGTGCAACGCCGCATGTGACTTCGCGCCCGTGGTGATGGTCAACTGGGAGTTCTTCGACAACCAGACTCCCGACGGCACTGTCGAACTCGTCGAGGACCTGCGGGCGGGGGTGGCGGTCGAACCGACCCGAGGGACCGGAGGGTTGTGCTCGTTCCGGACGACGGCGCGGGAGCTGGCGGGGGTGGACCCTTCGAGGCTCGCTCCGCTCGCACCTCAGGGATCAGAAAAGGAGCCCGACGCACCTCAGGAATCAAAACGGACTGCGAGCCCTGAGGAGCGAACCGACACCACCCCGGCCCCTGAGGAGCGAGCTCGCGAGCGTCACGAAGGGCCCGCCGACGACACCATCCCCGTCCTCAGCCGCCACTGGGCCGAACCGCACTCGTGGACATTGCGGAACTACGAGTCGCACAACGGGTACGACGCACTCCGCACAGCACTGCGCACCGCACCGGACGACCTCATCGAGACCGTGAAGGCCTCTGGACTCCGCGGGCGTGGTGGTGCCGGGTTCCCGGTCGGCATGAAGTGGTCGTTCATCCCGCAGTCCGACGACCCGGACGCCGCACCGCACTACCTCGTCGTCAACGCCGACGAGTCCGAACCGGGCACCTGCAAGGACATGCCGCTGATCCTGGCATCCCCGCACTCGCTGGTGGAGGGCGCGATCATCGCCGCCTATGCGATCCGCGCGCACCACGCGTTCATCTATCTGCGCGGCGAGGTCACCTCGGTCCTCCGCCGACTCCGGGCGGCCGTCGACGAGGCCTACGCGGCAGGCTATCTGGGTACCGACATCCTCGGTTCGGGTTTCGACCTCGATCTCGTCGTGCACGCCGGCGCGGGCGCCTACATCTGCGGCGAGGAGACGGCGCTACTCGATTCGCTCGAGGGCAGGCGCGGCCAGCCACGGCTGCGTCCGCCCTTCCCTGCCGTGGCAGGGCTGTACGCCAGCCCGACCGTCGTCAACAACGTCGAGTCGATCGCGAGCGTCCCACCCATCATCCGCAACGGAGTCGACTGGTTCCGGACGATGGGGACCGAGAAGTCACCGGGCTTCACGCTGTACTCGCTGTCCGGCCACGTGACCCGGCCAGGACAGTACGAGGCAGCGCTCGGCGTCACCCTGCGCGAACTCCTGGAGCGCGCCGGTGGGGTGCGCGCCGGTCATCAGCTCAAGTTCTGGACGCCGGGCGGATCGTCGACCCCGATCCTCACCGCCGACCATCTCGACGTGCCGCTCGACTACGAGGGAGTCGGTGAGGCCGGCTCGATGCTGGGCACCAAGGCATTACAGATCTTCGACGAGACCACCTGCGTGGTCCGCGCGGTCCTGCGCTGGACGGAGTTCTACGCCCACGAGTCGTGCGGAAAGTGCACGCCGTGCCGCGAGGGCACCTACTGGCTCGTGCAACTGTTGCAGCGGATCGAGGACGGACACGGCACCGCCGCCGATCTCGACACCATCAGCGACGTCACCAACAGCATCGTCGGCAAGTCGTTCTGCGCCCTGGGAGACGGCGCAGGCAGTCCGATCGTGTCCTCCCTCAAGTACTTCCGCGACGAGTACCTCGCGCATTTCGAGGGTGGATGCCCCTTCGACCATCATCGGTCGACCGTCTTCGCCGACTCCCCGACCACGACCGGAGGTGACCGGTGACCGCTCTCGACGATGCGCGTACGGCGGGGAAGCCCGCACTGGTGACCGTCACGATCGACGGCGCCGAGATCTCCGTGCCCCCGGGCACTCTGGTGATCCGGGCGGCCGAACTGATCGGCACCCAGATCCCGCGCTTCTGCGATCATCCGCTCCTCGATCCGGTCGGCGCCTGCCGACAATGCCTCGTCGAGGTGGAGGGACAGCGCAAACCGCTGGCCTCGTGCACCACCGTCGTCACGGACGGGATGGTCGTGCACACACAGCGCAGCTCCGAGATCGCCGAGAAGGCCCAGCGCGGGGTCATGGAGCTGTTGTTGATCAACCACCCGCTCGACTGCCCGGTGTGCGACAAGGGCGGCGAGTGCCCGCTGCAGAACCAGGCGATGTCATCGGGACGGGGCGAGTCCCGGTTCACCGGCGAGAAGCGCACCTTCACCAAGCCGGTGCCGCTGTCGTCGGAGGTGCTGCTCGATCGTGAACGGTGCGTGCTGTGTGCGCGGTGCACCCGATTCGCCGGACAGGTGGCCGGGGATCCGCTGATCGATCTCGCGGATCGTGGTGCGCTCCAACAGGTGTCGGTGTATCAGGACGAACCGTTCGAGTCCTACTTCTCCGGCAACACGGTCCAGATCTGTCCCGTCGGCGCACTCACCAGCACCGCCTACCGCTTCCGGGCCCGGCCGTTCGACCTGGTGTCGTCGCCGAGCGTGTGTGAACACTGCGCCAGTGGCTGTGCCCAGCGCACCGATCATCGCCGCGGGAAGGTGCTGCGCCGCCTGGCCGGCGACGATCCCGAGGTCAATCAGGAGTGGAACTGCGACAAGGGCCGGTGGGCCTTCGCCTACGCCACCGCTTCCGACCGGCTGCGCATGCCGATGGTCCGCTGGGCCGACGGCACGTTGCGCGAGGTGTCGTGGGGTCACGCACTGCGCCACGCCGCGGAGGGTCTCGCCGCCGCCCGCGGGCGGGCCGGGGTGCTCACCGGTGGACGGTTGACCGCCGAGGATGCCTACGCCTACGGACGATTCGCGCGAACGGTGCTCGACACCAACGACATCGACTTCCGATCCCGCCCGCACAGCGCCGAGGAGGCCGAGTTCCTCGCCGCTCATGTCGCCGCACGCCCTGACGATCTCACCTATCGCGACCTCGACGCCGCGCCGGCCGTCCTGCTCGTGGGTTTCGAACCGGAGGAGGAGTCGCCGATCGTCTTCCTGCGGTTGCGGCGAGCGGTTCGCACCGGGCGGCAGCAGGTCACTGCCATCGCACCGTTCGCGACACCCGGCGTCGTCAAGCTCGACGGCACCCTGCTCGCGACCGCGCCGGGAGATGAACCGGCCGTGCTGGATTCGGATGCGGTCTCCGACGCCGTCGCCGCGCGGGGTTCGGTGATCCTCGTCGGAGAACGACTGGCCGGCGTGGCCGGCGGATTCACCGCCGTCCTGCGCCTGGCCGAACGTTCCGGGGCCAGGGTGGCCTGGATACCGCGGCGCGCCGGCGAACGCGGCGCCCTGGAGGTCGGCGCCGCCCCGAATCTGCTGCCCGGTGGTCGGCCGGTCGCCGATCTCTCCGCTCGGACCGAGATCGCGCTCGCCTGGCACCTTGCCGACCTGCCGAGCACGCCCGGGCGGGACACCACCCAGATACTGGACGCCGCTCTGCGGCAGGATCTCTCCGCCCTGCTGATCGCCGGTGTCGAGCTCGACGACCTCCCCGATCCCGCAGCTGCGGCGGACGCTGTCGTCGCGGCCGGATTCGTCGTGAGCCTGGAGATGCGCCGCAGCGCGGTCACCGACCTCGCCGACGTCGTGCTCCCGGTCGCGGCCGTCGCGGAGAAGTCCGGGATGTTCCTCGACTGGGAGGGCCGTGCACGACCGTTCTCGACCGCGCTGCCGGAGGCGGGCACGCTCCCCGATCACCGGGTTCTCGATGCTCTTGCCAGACAGATGGGCGTCGACATCCGCTGCCCCGATCCGGCGACGATCCGAGCCGACCTCGAACGCATCGGCCCCTGGGAAGGCGCCCGCCCGCCGGTCGCCGCCGTGCCGGAGGCCTCCAACAGCCACGGCACCGGCGCGCAGCGCGCGGTCCTCGCCACCTGGCGGATGCTGCTCGACGACGGACGACTGCAAGACGGAGAAGCACATCTGGCCGGCACGGCCCGCACTCCCGTCGCCCGACTGTCGGCCGCAACCGCCGACGGGATCGGTGCCACCGACGGCACACTCGTCGAGATCGGGTCCGACCGTGGCGCCATCGTCCTGCCGCTGATGATCACCGACATGGTCGACGGGGTGGTGTGGGTGCCGGCGAACTCACCCGGCTCCGCGGTGGCGTCGACGCTGCGGTCCGCGGCAGGTGACGTCGTCGCGATCGGTGTGGCCACCGGACCACGGGAGGTGGTGTGACGATGGATTTCCCGTCACTTGCCGACTTCGGCCACGACCCGTGGTGGCTGATCCTGATCAAGGCCGTCGCCGTCTTCGGATTCCTCGTCGCCAACCCGCTCGCCGCGATCTTGATCGAGCGAAAGGTCATGGCGCGCATGCAGACGCGTATCGGCCCCAATCGGGTCGGTCCTCGCGGGCTGTTGCAGAGCCTGGCCGACGGGGTCAAGCTCGCCCTCAAGGAGGGCATCATCCCGACCGGCGTCGACAAGGTGATCTACGTCGCCGCACCGATCATCGCCGTGGTCCCCGCCGTGATGGCGTTTGCGGTCATCCCGTTCGGACCGATGGTGTCGGTGTTCGGCCACCAGACACCACTGCAACTCACCGACCTCCCCGTCGGCGTGCTCTACGTGCTGGCCGTGACGTCGGTCGGTGTCTACGGCATCGTGCTGGCCGGATGGTCATCGGGCTCCACCTACCCACTGCTCGGCGGCCTGCGTTCGACGGCCCAGGTCATCTCCTACGAGATCGCGATGGGTCTGACCTTCGCCGCTGTCTTCCTCGACGCCGGGACCATGTCGACGTCGGGCATCGTCGCTGCGCAGGAACATCATTGGTACGTCCTGCTCCTGCTCCCGTCGTTCGTGATCTACGCGATCTCGATGGTCGGCGAGACCAATCGCGCGCCCTTCGACCTCCCGGAGGCCGAGGGCGAACTCGTCGGCGGGTTCCACACCGAGTACTCGTCGCTGAAGTTCGCGATGTTCATGCTCGCCGAGTACATCAACATGGTCACCGTGTCGGCGCTGGCCACCACCCTGTTCCTCGGCGGCTGGCAGGCACCGTGGCCGGTCAGCATGTTCGACTGGGCCAACTCCGGCTGGTGGCCGATCCTGTGGTTCACGCTCAAGGTCTGGGTGTTCCTCTTCGTGTTCATCTGGCTGCGCACCAGCCTGCCGCGCCTGCGCTACGACCAGTTCATGAACCTGGGCTGGAAGGTCCTGATCCCGATCTCGCTCTCCTGGGTGATGGTCGTGGCCGTCATCCGCGTCGCGATCGGCAGCGACGACGATGCCGACCTCACTCGCTCGCTCGTGTCAGCGGCCGCCGGACTCGTCGTGACCGCACTGATCGGATATGCCATCTGGCGACTGATGCGACTGCCGAAGGAACCCGCGGCGCCGGATCGTCCGGCGCAGCCCACGTTCGATCCGATGGCCGGCGGCTTCCCTGTCCCGCCCCTACCCGGCCAGGTGTTGCCGCCGCGCACCATCCCTCTGCCGCCCACACCTCCGTCCGATCCCGTGAAGGAGACCACCGATGCCTGACTTCCTCAAACCGATCAGCGGTCTCGGGGTGACGTTCTCGTCGATGTTCTCCCCGACCATCACCGAGCAGTATCCCGAGGAGAAGACTCCGACCGCCCCGCGCTATCACGGTCGCCACCAACTCAATCGGCATCCCGACGGGCTGGAGAAGTGCATCGGCTGTGAACTGTGCGCCTGGGCGTGCCCGGCCGACGCCATCTATGTGGAGGGCGCCGACAACACGGAGGACGAGCGATACTCACCGGGCGAACGCTACGGCCGCGTTTATCAGATCAACTACCTCCGCTGCATCGGCTGTGGCCTCTGCATCGAGGCCTGCCCCACCCGTGCGCTGACCATGACCAACGAGTACGAGCTCGCCGACGACAACCGCGCGGACCTCATCTACGAGAAGGACCGGCTGCTCGCACCTCTCGAGCCGGGCGTCTCCCCGGCCCCACACGCCATGGCTCCGGGTTCGACCGAGGAGAACTACTACCGGGGCGAGGTGTCCAAAGACGGTCGGCTCGTCGCGAAGGACGAGTCGTGACAGCACTTCTCGCCGCTGAGCTCACGCGCACGTCGACCGGCGAAGCCGTCCAGTTCTGGGTCCTCGGCGCGGTCGCCGTGCTCGGTGCGCTCGGCGTCGTGTTCGCCACCAAGGCGGTCTATTCGGCGATCTTCCTGGCCACCACGATGATCATCCTCGCGGTCTTCTACGTCGCGCAGGGCGCCCTGTTCCTCGGCGTCGTCCAGGTGGTCGTCTACACCGGCGCGGTCATGATGCTGTTCCTGTTCGTGCTGATGCTGATCGGTGTGGACTCAGCCGACTCACTCGTGGAAACGCTACGTGGGCAACGTATCGCGGCCATGGTGCTCGGACTCGGCTTCGGCATACTGCTGATCGCGGCGATCGCCACCGCGTCGCTGGCGGTGTTCGCCGGAGCCCCGGTCGCCGGCGGCGTGGGTGCCTCCAGCGCGTCCGACGGCAACATCGAGGCCATCGCCCAGCTCATCTTCGTCCAGTACCTGTGGGCGTTCGAACTGACCGGCGCACTGCTGATCGCGGCCACGCTCGGCGCGATGGTGCTGGCCCACCGGGAACGGTTCGGGCCGCGCCGCACTCAGCGGGAGCTGTCCGAGGAACGCTTCCGCCTCGGTGTCGACATGACCCCGATGCCCAGTCCCGGTGTGTACGCACGACACAACGCGGTCGATGTCCCGGCCCTGCTCCCGGACGGCACGCCGTCGGACCTGTCGGTCAACGCGACGTTGAAACCGCGTCCGTCGATCAAGCCGTCCCCCTCGGGCTCGAGCCCGGACGGGGACTCCCGTGGCCCGAGTATCCGCCGATCGCTCGGGGAGGGCCGATGAACCCGGAGAACTACCTGTACCTCTCCGCACTGCTGTTCACCATCGGCGCAGCCGGGGTGCTGTTGCGACGCAATGCGATCGTCGTGTTCATGTGCATCGAGCTGATGCTCAATGCCGCGAATCTGGCGTTCGTCACGTTTGCGCGGATGCATGGTTCCTTTGATGGCCAGGTCATCGCATTCTTCACCATGGTCGTGGCAGCGGCCGAGGTGGTCGTCGGGCTGGCCATCATCATGACAATCTTCCGGGCGCGACGATCGGCCTCGGTGGACGACGCAGATCTGTTGAAGCGGTAGGAGGTACGGTGAGCACCCAGGCAACCGCGGATCTTCTCTGGCTGGTTCCGGCACTACCGTTGCTCGGCGCTGTGATCCTGTTGCTGGGTGGGCGGCGCACCGACCGCTGGGGACACCTGCTGGGGACCGCGCTCGCCCTCGCGTCGTTCGTCGTCGGATTCGTGATGTTCACCGGCATGCTCGGTCGCGGCGCGGATGACCGAGCCGTCCACGACATCCTGTTCAGCTGGGTGCCCGTCGGCGAACTGCAGGTGGACTTCGGCCTGCAGCTCGATCAGCTGTCGATGTGTTTCGTCCTGTTGATCACCGGCGTCGGCTCCCTGATCCACATCTACTCGATCGGTTACATGGCCGACGACCCCGATCGCCGACGATTCTTCGCCTACCTCAACCTGTTCCTCGCCGCGATGCTGCTGCTTGTGCTGGCCGACAACTATCTCGGGCTGTACGTCGGCTGGGAAGGCGTGGGACTCGCCTCGTATCTGCTGATCGGTTTCTGGCAGTACAAGCCGTCGGCGGCGACAGCGGCGAAGAAGGCGTTCGTGGTGAATCGTGTCGGCGACATCGGCCTCGCAGTCGCGCTCATGATCATGTTCGCCACCTTCGGCGCGGTGAGTTTCGAGGCGGTATTCGCCGGCGCCGATCAGGTCGGCGAAAGTGTGCTCACCGCCATCGGTTTCATGTTGTTGCTCGCCGCGTGCGGCAAGTCGGCGCAGGTGCCATTGCAGTCCTGGCTCGGCGACGCCATGGAGGGTCCGACACCGGTGTCGGCGCTCATCCACGCAGCGACGATGGTCACCGCAGGTGTCTATCTCATCGCCCGATCGAACCCGATCTTCGATCTCGCGCCTGCCGCCCAGGTCGGTGTCACGGTCGTCGGCGCGGTCACCCTGCTGTTCGGCGCGATCATCGGTTGCGCGAAGGACGACATCAAGAAGGCGCTCGCGGCGTCGACGATGAGTCAGATCGGCTACATGGTGCTCGCGACCGGTCTCGGACCGGCGGGCTACGCGTTCGCGATCATGCATCTGCTCACCCACGGGTTCTTCAAGGCAGGGCTGTTCCTCGGTGCGGGTTCGGTGATGCACGGGATGAACGACGAGACAGACATGCGGCGCTTCGGCGGGCTGCGGACGGTCATGCCGATCACGTTCGCCACGTTCGGCGTCGGGTACCTGGCCATCATCGGCGTGCCACCGTTCTCCGGGTTCTTCTCCAAGGACCCGATCATCGAGGCGGCCTTCGCCTCCGGCGGTGTCGGCGGCTGGCTGCTCGGCGGTGCAGCGCTTCTCGGCGCCGGCATCACCGCGTTCTACATGACGCGAGTGATGGTGTTGACGTTCTTCGGGGAGCGGCGGTGGAAAGACCAGCAGCACCATCCGCATGAGTCACCCGGCACGATGACCGGGCCGATGATCCTCATCGCCGTCGGTTCGGTCGCTTCCGGGGCGATGCTCGCCTGGGGCGACGCCCTGGTGCACTGGCTCGAACCCGTTGTCGGCGAGGAGCATCACGCGTTGGCGGTTCCGACCTGGGTGGTGACCGTGACGATCCTCGCGGTCGTCGCTGTGGGCGTCGGGATCGCCTGGCGCATGTACGCGACCCGACCGATAGCCGACGTCGCGCCGGATGACGTCTCCGGTCTCACGATGGCCGCGAGGCGGGATCTGTACGGCGACACAGTGAACGAGAAACTCCTGATGCGTCCCGGTCAGGAGGTGACGCGTGAGCTCGTCCGCGCCGAGAACGTCGGTATCGACGGCCTCACGTCGGGGATCGGCAACTCGATCGGTGGACTGTCGCGACGTCTCCGCGGTTGGCAGAACGGGTATGTGCGGTCCTACGCGTTGTCGATGTTCGCCGGCGCGACCCTGATCATCGGACTGGTGATGGTGGTGAACGTCCTGTGAACGCACCGTGGTTGACGATCCTGTGGCTGCTCCCCGCGGTCGGCGCGGTCGCCGTGCTGGCGGTCCCGAGCACACGCCCCGACATCGCCAAGTGGTTCGGCCTCGGCATCTCGGTGGCAGTGCTCGCCGTTGCCGTCGGTCTGGCCGTCGGGTTCGACCGCGGCGGTCCGAGCGGCTCGGGCGATACTGCGGCGCGGTATCAGTTCGTCGAGGATCACAGCTGGATACCAGCGCTGGGCACCCGGTACGCACTCGGCCTCGACGGCATCGGTCTCGTGCTGGTGTTGCTGACCGCGGTGCTGCTGCCGCTGCTCATCGTCGCCGGGTGGAAGGACGCGGATCACTCCGGATCGCTGGACCATTCAGGCGGTCGGCGGCAGAAGGGCCCACACACCTACCTCGCACTGACCCTGGCGGTCGAGGCGATGGTGTTGATGAGTTTCGTCGCCCTCGACATCCTCCTGTTCTACATCTTCTTCGAGGCCATGTTGATCCCGATGTACTTCCTGATCGGCGGATTCGGCACGACCGTCGGTGTCGACCGGACTCGCGCCGCGGTGAAGTTCCTGCTGTACAACCTGTTCGGCGGTCTGATCATGCTGGCGGCGGTCATCGGGCTCTACGTCGTCACGGCACGATCGAACCTCGGCACCGACGGCGCTGGAACATTCGATCTGCGCACCGTCGTCGACGCGGTCTCCACCGGGCAGCTCGACGCCGGGGGCGGACTGCTCAAACTGCTGTTCCTCGGATTCATGTTCGCGTTCGCCGTGAAGGCACCGTTGTGGCCGTTCCATTCGTGGTTGCCCGACGCGGCGGTCGCGGCCACACCGGCCAGTGCCGTCCTGATGATGGCGGTCGTCGACAAGGTCGGCACCTTCGCGATGTTGCGCTATTGTCTGCAGCTGTTCCCGGATGCCACACGATATTTCGCACCGGCCATCGCAGTCCTGGCGGTCGTCGGCATCGTGTATGGGGCGATACTCGCGATCGGCCAGACCGACGTGATGCGTCTCATCGCCTACACGTCGATCTCCCATTTCGGCTTCATCATCCTGGGCATCTTCGCGCTGACGACGCAGGGGCAGACCGGATCGACTCTGTACATGGTCAACCACGGGATCTCGACCGCCGCGCTGTTCCTCGTCGCCGGATTCCTGGTGTCGCGGCGCGGGAGCCGGCTCATCGCCGACTACGGGGGCGTGCAGAAGGTCGCTCCGGTCCTCGCCGGCACCTTCCTGGTCGCCGGGCTGGCGACGCTGTCACTACCCGGGCTCGCCCCGTTCATCAGTGAGTTCCTGGTGCTGATCGGAACATTCACGCGCTATCCGGTGGCCGCGATCGCCGCGGCGAGTGCGCTCGTGTTGTCGGCGATCTACATCCTGTGGCTCTACCAGCGGATGATGGGCGGGCCCTCCCGGGCCGTCGAGGGACCGGGCGCCGCCACTCGCAGCATGCGTGATCTGCACGGTCGTGAACTCGTGGTGATCGCGCCGCTGCTCGCCCTGCTGCTGGTGTTCGGCGTCTACCCGAAGCCGGTTCTCGACATCATCGATCCGGCCGTCGCGCACACGATGAGCACCATCGGGCAAGAGGATCCGCCACCGACGGTGCCACCCGCATCGGAGGGTGGTCCGCGATGACCGGCGCCGAGATGACGGGAGTCAGCATGACCGGAATCGCACCGACGACACATCTCGCCGCCATCGAGGCACCGAGCGTCGAGTACGGTCTGGTCTCGCCGATGCTGATCGTCTTCGGTGTCGCGGTCGTGGCGGTCCTGGTGGAGGCGTTCGCGCCGAGGCGGATTCGCTATCCGATTCAGCTCGTGCTGTCGGTCGGCGGTCTCCTCGCCGCGTTCGTCGCGCTGATCGCGGTCGCCGTCGCCGAGACGCGCAACGGTGGCGACGGCCAGTTCGCCATGTCGGGTGCGGTCGTCGTCGACCGTCCGACGCTGTTCCTGCAGGGCCTGTTGCTCCTCGTCGCGATCATCTCCGTCGCGTTCATGGGAGAGCGACGACTCGAACGTGTCGTGGCCCCCGGGTCGATGGACCTCGACGCCGCGCGCTCGGGCACGCGCCCCCGACAGCAGGTGAGCGATGGTCCCGGCGCGGCGGCGCAGGCGACGCTCGGCGCGGTCGAGGCGGACATGTTCACCCCGTCCGGGGCGTCGGTGCCCAACACCGATGCCGAGTTCGAGGCGACCCGCGCGGGTGCGGTGACCACCGAGGTGTTCCCGCTGACGATGCTCGCGGTCGGCGGCATGATGTTGTTCCCCGCCTGCGGCGATCTGCTCACGATGTTCATCGCGCTCGAGGTCTTCTCGCTCCCGCTCTATCTCCTGTGTGGTCTGGCCCGGCGTCGGCGACTGATCTCGCAGGAGGCCTCGCTCAAATACTTTCTCCTGGGCGCGTTCTCGTCGGCATTCTTCCTGTTCGGCGCGGCATTCGCCTACGGCGCCACCGGATCACTGCAACTGGGTGCGATCGGGGACTCGATCGGGCAGGCGGCGAATGCTCCCGACGACGACACCGTGTTGCCGCTGATCGCGCTCGGGCTGTTGTCGGTGGGGCTGCTCTTCAAGATCGGTGCGGTTCCGTTCCATGCCTGGATCCCGGACGTCTATCAGGGCGCGCCGTCGCCGGTGACGGCGTTCATGGCGGCGGCCACCAAGATCGCCGCGTTCGGCGCACTGCTGCGTGTGTTCTACGTCGGATTCGGCGATCTGCGGTCCGACTGGGAACCGGCGCTGTGGGCGGTGGCGATCGCCACGATGCTCATCGGCGCGGTGATGGCGGTGACCCAGACCGACATCAAGCGGATGCTCGCGTACTCGTCGATCACCCATGCCGGGTTCATCCTGCTGGGGCTCATCGCATTCGACCAGGCGGGCCTCGCAGCCACGATGTTCTATCTCGCGGCGTATGCCTTCTCGACGTTCGGCGCGTTCGCGACGGTGTCGGTGGTCCGCGAGACCGACCGCCTCTCGGGCCCTCACGTCTCCGGCCGCGAGGCCACCGAGATCTCCCAGTGGGCCGGCCTCGGTCGCCGGTATCCGCTTGTGGGAGCGATGTTCTCGATGTTCCTGCTGGCGTTCGCCGGCATCCCGCTGACGAGCGGGTTCATCGCCAAGTTCGACGTGTTCGCCGCGGCGGCGGGCAACGGCGGCGGCGTGCTCGTCGTCGTCGGCGTGATCAGCAGCGCGATCGCCGCCTATTTCTACATCCGGATCATCGTCGCGATGTTCTTCGCCGACGTCCCCGTCGACGCCCCGCACGTGGTGAAGCCGAGCGTGCTGACCACCTCGTCGATCGCCGTGTGCACGATCGTCACGATCGTGCTCGGCATCTTCCCGCAACCGGTGCTCGATCTCGCCCGGGACGCGGCACAATTCCTCTCATGAGTTCTCGTCGGATGACGACCAGCACACGCGGAGTCGCCGCCGCGATGACGATCAGCATGCTCGCCGGGGCCGTCGGCGGGTGCGCCCAGCAGTCCGACGACCCCGCGCCCGGCAGCGTCACGACGTCGGTGGTGACGGTGACCCGATCGGTCACCCCGTCGTCGTCGGATACGACCAGTACCACCACCACGGCGGCGACCGCCTACACCCCGACCGCGATCCGTGCGCAAGGCCGACGCGGCTCGACGACGTTCGACGTCGATCTGCCACAGGTCAGTGGGGGCGAGACGGCGGTGCGCGAACGGTTCAACAGCGGTATGCGCGCAGCCCTCGACGACGTCGTCGGCCGCACCGCGGACACCACCGTCGAGGATGGTTCGCTCGCGGGAGACACCCACAGCGCGGTGACGACGACGACCGGCACTGTCGTCGCCGGTGTGGCGATCTTCTCGGCCTACGCCGCGGGCGCCGCCCATCCCAACAATCTCGTCTCGACGATCACCATCAATGCGACGACCGCGAAACCCATCCTGCTCAGTGATGTCCTCACCGACCCGAATGCGACGTCACCGCGGCTCGCCGCCCTGGTGACACAGATCGACGACCGAGCGACCGATGTGCCGCCTGTCGTCGACAGCTTTCTCAACTGGGTGCCGGTGACCGCGGGCATCCGGTTCTACGTACCGGTGATCCACGCGCTCGGCGACTGGCTGCCGGTGACGGTCCCGTGGAACGACCTGTCGGCGTATCTGCGTCCGGGGATGGCCGAGTTCCTGGGCGGGCCGTGAGGCGCGGCGGTCAGTAGGGCGCGGTGGGCAGTAGGGCGGGAGCGCATCCACCCCGAACCCGGATACGAAAACGGCCCCCACCTGATCAGGTAGGGGCCGTTCGCTGCGGTGGCGGAGGGATTTGAACCCTCGGTACGGGGTTACCGCACACAGCATTTCGAGTGCTGCACCTTCGGCCGCTCGGACACGCCACCGCGGAAGACTGTACCGCAGTCGGCGCTTGTCCCTAAATTGGCTGGTCAGAGGGCCGAATCGGGGGGCTAGTCCTTGCCGGTCAGCTTGTCCTTGACATCGTCGACCTTGCCCTTCACGGCATCGGCGGCGTCGGCGACCTTCTGCTTGCCCTGGGCGACCGCCTGGTCGCCCTTGCCTTCTTCTTTGAGGTCTTGGTCGTTGGAGAGGGAGCCGGCAGCTTCTTTACCGCGTCCCTTCAGTTCCTCGGCCTTGTTCTTGGCGTCGTCTTGGATACCCATGAACTGCCTCCTCCTGGTCATCCCGGGACCCTGTGTCGCCGGGTTGCAGGTACCTCCACGGTGCCACGTGACGGCGCCGCCGACCAGAGATACAGGTCACGCCGATCTCAACGACCTCCGAGCTTGTCCTTCAGCTCACCGAACTTGTCCTTCGCGGTGGACAGGGCCTCCTGCACCTTCTCGTTCTCGGCCAGTTCGTTCAGCTTCTCCTTGGCGGTGCCGACCGCATCCTGCACGGCGTCGCTGTTGGCGATCTCGGTGATCTTGTCCTTCGCGGTGCCGACCGCGTTCTGGACCGAGTCGCTGGCGGCGAACTCGTTGATCTTGTCCTTGGCGGTGTTGACGGCCTCGGTCACCTTGTCGGGGTTGACGCCGCCGGGGTTCACCTTGTCGGTGGGATCGGACATGTCGGTCCTTGCCTTTCCTACTGGGTCGGTCGGTGGTGCGCGTCGGACCCGGTGGCCGGATCCCGCGTTCACCTTCTGATGACTCCAATCTGCCAGAGCCGTGACGTCGGCGAACCCTGATATTCACCCTGATTCTTCGGCGGCCGCATGCCAGGGTGCGGCCGTCCGTGCGGCGGCTCAGTCGCGCTGCGCGTGGAAGAAGTCGAGCATCAGCGCCCGGCACTCGTCCTCGCGGACGCCCCCGACGACCTGCGGACGATGCGTGAGCCGCGGATCGCGGACGACGTCCCACAACGATCCGACGGCCCCGGTCTTGGGTTCCCACGCACCGAAGACGAGGGTCTCGATGCGGGCGAGGGTGATCGCACCGGCGCACATCGTGCACGGTTCGACGGTGACCACGAGCGTGCAGCCGGGAAGCCGCCACCCGTCTCCGAAACGCTCGGCCGCGGTGCGCAGCGCGAGGATCTCCGCGTGTGCCGTCGGATCCCCGTCGGCCTCACGCCGATTCGCCGCGCGGGCCAGTTCGATGCCGCCCGGATCGAAGACGACGGCCCCGATCGGCACATCGTCGGGCCCCGCATCCCCGGCCGCCGCCAACGCCTCGGTCATCATCGACTCCCACACCGCACGAGGTGAGCGCAGGTCGGACTCGTCGGCCGACGGATCGGCGGGGACGTCGGCGCCGGAGGTCAATGTCCGAGTGTGTCGAGGACCTTGGACAGTTCGTCGGCGAAACCGAGGCGGGCGGCGATCATGCCGACCTGCTCGTCGGCGTAGAGGTCGGTGTCGCCGACGATGATGCTCATCACCGCGTCCGGCAGGCCCAGATCGGCGAGGATGCCCAGGTCGCCCTCTTCCCACGGGTCGACATCGTCGAGATCGTCCGGGTCCAGGTCAGGGACCTCGACGTTCATCGCCTCGAGAGCGTCGGCGGCGACGTCGTAGTCGATGCCGGCCGTGGCGTCGGAGATGAGCAGTTGAGCGCCCGAGGGGCTGGGTCGGACGATGATGAAGAACTCGTCGTCGACGTCGAGGAGACCGAACACGGCACCCGTGGCCCGCATCTCCCGCAGCTGACGTTCCGCGTCGTCGAGGGTCTGCAACGCCGACGGTTTGAGCGCGGTCACCTTCCACGCACCCTCGTCTCGGACCACCGCCA
Source organism: Gordonia sp. OPL2 (assembly GCF_003797825.1). Lineage (GTDB taxonomy): Bacteria > Actinomycetota > Actinomycetes > Mycobacteriales > Mycobacteriaceae > Gordonia. The sequence goes on along the minus strand of NZ_RKME01000004.1, from coordinate 187,247 downwards.
CCGCGAAGCCCTCGATCTCGTCGTTGACGTCCTGTCTGTTCGAACCACCCGATACACCAGCGCCGGCACCTGCCATGCAGGTCACCGTATCTGTTTACGGCTGGGCACCCAAGTCCCGGCCGGTCGGGCGGACCGACGTCGCACCGTTCACCGTTGTGCCGACGATGTGGGAACGTGAAGAGGTGACTCCTGCGGCTGACCTTGCAGACCCGACCACCGGACCTCCCGTGTGCGTCCTCGGACTCGGACTCATCGGCGGATCGTTGGTGCGCGCACTGCGCGATGCGGGCCGCGATGCTTTCGGTTTCAACCGGTCCGGAGAGACCGTCGACGCCGCGGTCGCAGCGGGGTACCGCGCCTCGACCGACCTCGACGGCACCCTCGACGAGGCCGCGGCCACCGGCGCCGTGATCGTGCTCGCCACGCCGGTCACCACCATCGACGACCTGCTGCCGACGATCGCGCGACGGGCACCGGGCTGCCTGCTCACCGACGTCGTCAGCGTCAAACGGGCAGTCGCCGAATCGGTCTCGCGACTGGCACCCGGAATGCGTTACGTCGGCGGACATCCCATGGCCGGCACCAGCCAATCAGGCTGGGCGGCAACCGATCCCGCTCTCTTCCGCGACGCGATGTGGATGGTGACGACGGAGGATCACACCGACGCCGATGACTGGTTGACGATCGCACGGATCGCACTGCAGGCGGGGTCGTATGTCGTCCCCGCGGCGCCAGACGCCCACGACCGTGCCGTCGCCGCGATCTCCCATCTCCCGCATCTCACGGCGGCCGCGACCGCGGCGGTGGGAGGCGGGGAGAGCGACCTCGCGCTGCGGCTGGCCGCCGGGAGTTTCCGGGATGGCACGCGGGTCGCCGGGACGGCCCCCGCACTGCAGCGAGCCATGCTGGAGGCCAACGGGATCGCCCTGCTGAACGTGCTCAGCGAGACGATCGACCGGCTGATCGCCGCCCGCGACGAACTCCGCGACAACGGCAGCGTCGAGGGCCTCGTCCACGACGGACACCATGCGCGGCTGGCCTACGAGGCGATCGCGTCGGCGCCACCGCTGCCGGTGACCGGCGTCGACATCGGCGCGCCCGGATGGGCCGAGGAACTACGACGACAGGCCCACCAGGCCCGGGTCTGGATGGGCTGAGAAGCGGCGGGCCGGGTCCTCAGACGCGAGTCGCCAGGCCGACGTAGTCGACGACGAACCCGTCGGCGTCGACGGTCAGCGACGACGTCACGATCGGCGACACGACGCCGATGGCGTCCGGTCCCGGTGTGTAGTGCAGTGTCGCCGGCTCGACGGTCCCCGCCGGCAGATACAGGTAGACCACCGGGACGTCGGTCTCCGCGCCGCCCTCGTGCAGACGCTTGCGGCGGATCGGCAGAGCGTTGAACATCGGCGACAGAGCGAGATCGACATCCTCGGCGCCGTTGAACTCACCGCGCTCCGTGCCCTCCGGGGTCTGGATGAGCCAGTTGTGCTCGCCGTCACGCGTGATGGCCAGCTGTGTCTCTCCGCTCGCACGAAGCAGGTGGACCGACAGACGCTTGGTGACGCCGTCGTCGTTGGTCACCAACTCGTAGGACGCCGAGAACGCCTCGTGCTCGTCGGTGGCGGCCGCGATGATGCGTCCGTAGGCCTTGATCCGCTCGCCCGTGACATGCAGACGCACCTGTTCGAGCCGGTCAGTGCCCTCGCCACGCCACGTGACCATCGTCTTGAGGTCCGAGTGCGTCGACGCGCTCTCCGGCGGCGTGGTGTTCTCTGGGGCTGTTTGAGAAGAACTCACCCGTACACGGTAGCGACCCGAGGTCTCCCGCACACAGTCGATGACCGCGGAGCGCCAACGAAACGGTGATCCGTGCCACTCATGCGCGGCAGGAGACGGTCCGTCGAGCGGTCTGCGCGCTGATCCGATCGCTGGACACGGTGCGTCCGTCGACGCTGATCGAACACCGGGCGTCCCCCTCACCGGCGAGCACCAGAATCCGCAACGGATTGGACGTGCTGGTGAAGGTGATCGTCCAGTTGGTCGGGGCGCCGACGGTGGTGCGCAGCCCGTTGTCGTCGACGTAGAGGATCGTCGTCGGGCTGGTCGCGGTGACCTCGTAGACGACCTCCTTGCCGCTCGGCACCATCGGCGCGCCCGGCGTGGGCTGTTCGTCGCGGGGCACGCCGGTCGGCATCCGGGTGGGCACATCGGAGATGACCACGGGCAGGTTCGGCCCCGCGGTGGGTTCGACGTCGGACCGTAACGCCGCACGTCCGACGGTCAGGGCGAGCAATCCCAGCGCCGCAACGGCGACCAGCGCCAGAATCCCGACGAGTCTGCGGTCGGACTGCGGCAGGCGTGGTCGGCGGTCGTCTGACGGCGGTTCCGGCACTCCCGGGTCGTCGGCGTCGGTGGCGGTCGGGGCGCCCGGATAACCGGCGGCCGGACCCGGCTGCGGACGAGTCGGCTGCTCGCCCGGGACGAATTGTGGTGTGCCGTCGGGTGCATACCCCAACGGCGGATAGAGCTGGCCGTAGATGGGGGTGCGGTACAGATCGTCCGGAGGGCCCACCCTCTCGACTGTACGACGCGCCGGCGCCGACGTCGCCGTCCCGGTCCGACCGGCTGCTCCTAGAGCCGGCTCTCGAGCCGCGCCGACAGCCCGGCCTCCTGGAGGTCCAGCCGCTCGAGCATCGCGCGCACCGCCTCGTCGTCGACGTTGCCGGCGTCGCGGTCGGCGACCAGGGCCTCCCGCTGGGCGTGGAGCACCGCGCGGTAGAGCGCCGCGAAGGCGTCGTTGCGGGCGGTGTGCGCCTCCGGGTCGGGCATCTCCTCGGCGTCGCGGGCCTGCCGGGCCACCGTGTCCTTGATGAACTCGACGGTCGCGGCGTCGAGCGCGGCGGGCGGCCGGTCGACGAAGTCGGCGATCACACGGTCGGCCGCATCGTGCACGATCTGCTCGGTGAGCGCGGTCTGCGTATGGTCGTAGCGTTCCTCGTCCTCGTTGTGCAGATGCAGGCGCTGGATCATCCACGGCAGCGTCGGCCCCTGGATCAGGATGGTGCCGACGGCCACGACGAAGGCGATGGCCTGGATCGCCGAGCGTTCGGGGAACGGTTCGCCGTTGGCCATGATCACCGGGATGCCCGACGCGGCGGCCAGCGTGACGACGCCACGCATGCCCGTCCACGCGACCACCGTCGACTCCTGCCAGGTCAGCGGACGGTGGTCGATGCGGTCGGCGAATCGTCGCCATCGGCCCGGCGGTGCGTCGACCGGCTCGGTGCGACGAACCGTCCGTCGCGGGCTGGTCTGGATCTCGACGTTGACCGCACTGTCGATCCGACGGCTCACGACGCCGCGCCCGAACATGGCGAACACGCAGATCGGCCGGATGGCCAGGACGACGGCGAGCACCAGCACAGATGCGGCGGTGATGTGCAGCAGCGACTCACGTGCGTCCCGCAGGTCCTCGATGATGAACCGCATCTGCAGGCCGATGTAGGCGAACACGAAGGCCTCGAGGAGGACGTCGACGGAGTTCCAGACGTAGCGTTCCTGCAGACGGGTCTGGTAGCCGGCGTGCACCGAACCGGAGCCGACGACGAATCCGGCGATCACGACGGCCAGCACGCCCGACGCATGGAGATGTTCGGCCGCGAGGAAGGCGGCGAATGGCACGACGAAACCCTGCACGGTCTCCAGGGCGGGGTTCTGCAGATGACGTCGAATCCAGAGGGTCAGCACACCGAGCACCGCACCGACGATCGGACCGAGGACCGCGTTGTACCCGAACAGCAGCAGCGGATTCCCGATGAACGAATGGGTGTCCGCGATCTGAGAGATGGCGATCGCGAACAGCGACAGCGCGGCGGCGTCGTTGACGAGGCTCTCCCCGGTCAGGATGGTCATCAGTCGTTTGGGCAGACCGAGTTTGCGGCCGATGGCGACGGCGGTGACGGCGTCGGGTGGCGCGACGATCGCGCCGAGTAGCAGCGCGAGCATGAAGGTGAACTCGGGGATCACCAGGGACGCCACCCATCCGACGACGACCGCGGTGATCACGACCATCGCGACACCGAGTCCCATGATCGGTTTCAGGTTCCGCAGGAAGCTCGGGAACGAGAAGTTGAGGGCGGCCGAGTAGAGCAGTGGCGGCAGCACCACGGTGAGCAGGATGTGCGAATCGAGTTCGACGCGCGGCATTCCCGGGATGAAGGAGACCGCGAGTGCGATCACCACGATGATCAGCGCAGGCTGCATGCCCCGGCGGTCGGCGATCGCCGTGACGATGATCGCGCCGACCAGGACGAGGATGAGCAGTTCCATGGCGGGATTGTGTCAGGTCGGCAGGGTTCTCGTGCGCCGAGAATCTAGGCTGGAGGCCATGAGTGAACCGCTCGACGACGGCCCGTTCTACCACGGCACGAAAGCTGATCTGCGCCCCGGTGATTCGCTCACGGCCGGGTTCCGGTCGAACTACCGGCCGGAGATCGTGATGAACCACATCTACTTCACCGCGATGCGTGACGGCGCCGGCCTCGCCGCCGAACTGGCGGCCGGGGACGGTACCCCGCGGGTGTTCCTCGTCGAGCCGACCGGGCCGTTCGAGAACGATCCGAACGTGACGGACAAGAAGTTCCCCGGCAATCCGACTCGCTCCTATCGGAGCACCGCACCCCTGCGGATCGTCGCCGAGGTCGAGGACTGGACGCGCCTGACCCCGGATGTGCTGCAGGGCTGGCGTGATCGACTCGCCGAACTCCGCGCGGAGGATCGCGACGAGATCATCAACTGATCGCCTCGCCGACGACCCTCAGGCGTTGTCGGCGGCGCGCTTGCCGATCGCCAGCTTGCCGTTCTCGAACAGCAGCGGGTAGATCAGCCCACCGATGACACCGCCGATCAGGGGCGCCACCCAGAAGACCCACAACTGACCGGGTGCGCCATTGGCATTGAAGAAGGCGACACCCGTCGAGCGGGCCGGATTCACCGACGTATTGCTGATCGGAATCGAGATCAGGTGGATGAGGGTGAGCGACAAACCGATCGCCAGAGGTCCGAATCCGGCGGGCGCACGACCATCGGTCGATCCGAGAACGACGATGAGGAAGAAGGCGGTCAACAACACCTCGGCGATGAAGACACTCGTCAACGAATAGCCGGCCGGTGAATGTTCGCCATATCCATTCGCCGCCATGTTGCCCACGCGGTCGAAACCGGGTAGTCCCTTCGCGATCACCCACAACATCAGGCCGGCCAAGAGGCCACCTGCAACCTGCGAGATCCAGTAACCGGGGAGGTCCTTCCACGGGAGGCGGCCACTGACCGCGGCACCCAGGGTGATCGCCGGATTGAAATGCGCTCCCGAGATGTGCGCCACCGCGTACGCCAGCGTGACGACCGTCAGACCGAAGGCGAGGGCCACGCCCAGGAAACCGATTCCCAACTGAAAGGTGCTGCGACCGTCGTCGGATTGTGCGACTTGTTTCGCGGCATAAATGGCACTGCCACAACCACCGAACACCAACCAGAATGTGCCGATGAATTCCGCGGCGATTCGTGCCACGGGTGATGGTGAGTTCATGGGAATCCTTTCAGTGTGCGGCGCGACAAAGATCCCCCGGCGAACACGGTAACCGAGAAAATGCCGAAAACGGTGAACCCTGGGAAAACTGTTCTCGTGTCAGCCGCGTCGAACCCGGGCCCGCACCATCGGGATGACGTGGTCGACGAGCAGCGGCGCGAGATCCTCTGGCAGCACCGCGGTGTCGACGTCGAGCCACCGGATCTCGTCGATCTCGGCCGACGGTGTGATGTCGGCGCCGACGACCCCACCGTCGAAAATCGTTGCCAGGACGTCGAATCCGTCCTCGTTGGCCGCAGCTGACCGGAATGCGCCCCACTCGTCGAGGTCGGTGACCGCCACCGCGAGTCCGATCTCCTCGAGACATTCGCGGGCAGCGGCCTCGACGGCCGTCTCGTCGGGTTCGGGCTTCCCGCCGGGGAGCATGAACCGTGTCGTGCCCTGCTTGCGCACGGTGAGCAATCGCCCCGTGTCGTCGCGGACGACCACCCCGCTCACCACGATCGTCTCGGTTCCCGGCACCCCGCGATGCTACCGTTGCCCCCATCACCGGGAGGTCCTGAGATGGAATCGTCCTTTGTCGGCATCGGTCTCCCGATCGCGCTCGCGGTCGTCATGTTCGGACTCGGCCTGTCGCTCACCGTCGCCGACTTCCGGCGGGTCGTGCGTGCGCCGCGTGCACTCGCCATCATCCTGGTCGCGCAGATCGTCGTGCTGCCGCTGATCGCCTTCGGCCTGGCGCACGTCTTCGGACTCGAACCGCTGATGGCCGTCGGTCTGATGGCGCTCGCCGCATCCCCGGGCGGGACGATGGCCAGCCTGCTCAGCCATCTGTTCCACGGCGACGTCGCGCTCAACATCACGCTGACCGCGGTGAACTCCGTGCTGGCGATCGTGACGCTGCCGATCGTGGTGAACCTGTCGCTGGCGTGGTTCACCGATTCGGCCGACGGCATCGGCGCGCAACCCGGAAAGCTCATCTCGGTGTTCGCCGTCGTGCTCATCCCGGTCATGGTCGGGATGGCCGTGCGCGCCCGCGCCACCGCGTTCGCACTCCGCGCGGACCGCCCGGTGCGGATCGCCTCGTTCATCGTGGTCACCGTCGTCCTGTTCGGCGCGCTGCTCAGCGAGGACGGCGTCGTCGACTTCCTGCTGCAGGCCGGCGCGGTCACCGCGCTGTTCTGCGTGCTGTCGCTGAGCATCGGCTATCTACTGCCCCGCCTCGCCGGGTTGTCGGCGGCGCAGAGCATCGCCGGAGGATTCGAGATCGGTGTGCACAACGCGGCCCTCGCGCTCGCGATCACGCTCACCGTTCTCGACAGCACCGAGATGTCGGTGATCCCGGCTGTCTACGGCATCATCATGTTCCCGCTCGCCGCGGCGTTCGGTGCGGTCGTCACGCGGGTGGATCGGGGGACAACGCGAGAACCCCGGCCGGAGCCGGGGTTCTCGTCTGATGTGCGCCCGTAGGGATTCGAACCCCAAACCTTCTGATCCGTAGTCAGATGCTCTATCCGTTGAGCTACGGGCGCGTGCTATTCATTTGTGCCCCGCTGTGGGCGGGTTGGCGGAGGCGAGAGGATTTGAACCTCCGGTCCCGTTTTAGCGAGACAACTCATTAGCAGTGAGTCCCATTCGGCCGCTCTGGCACGCCTCCTTGGCGGAGTCCTTTCGAACTGCCGAAGCGAAAGGTTACACACACCCGGCGGCACGAAGCAAACCGCGAGGACGTCGTCGGAGGGGGCGGACCGTTTTGGCCGTCCACGGGCGGCAGTCCTACATTTGACGGGTGAGCCTGCGCATCCGTCCCGACCTCGACGACCTGCCCGTCTACGTGCCCGGCAAGACCTTTCCGGGCGCGGTGAAGCTGGCGAGCAACGAGGTCACCGAGGGCCCCCTGCCCAGCGTCCTCGACGCGATCACCACAGCCGCGGCGACGGTGAACCGCTATCCCGACAACGGGATGGTCGAGCTGACCGCAGCGCTCGCGAAGTCGGTCGGGGTCACCGAGGACCAGATCCAGGTCGGGTGTGGCTCGGTGATCCTGTGTCAGAACCTGATCACCGTCACCAGCGGGCCCGGCGACGAGGTCGTCTTCGGGTGGCGGTCGTTCGAGACCTATCCGCTGGCGACGCGGGTCGCCGGGGCGACCCCGGTGCAGGTGCCCCTGACCGCCGACCTCGCCTACGACCTGCCGGCGATGGCCGCGGCGATCACCGACCGCACACGCCTGGTCTTCATCTGCAATCCGAACAACCCGACGGGCACCGTCGTCGAGGCGGCCGCACTGCTCGACTTCCTGCGGAGCGTGCCGTCGGACGTCATCGTCGCGCTCGACGAGGCGTATTTCGAGTACCTCCGGCTCGGCCCGACGCAGGCCTACGACGCGGTCGAACTGCTCCGCGAGTTCCGCAATCTCGTCGTGCTGCGCACGTTCTCCAAGGCGTACGGTCTGGCCGGCCTGCGGGTCGGGTACGCCCTCGCCGATCCCGAGGTGATCACCGCGCTGGGAAAGGCGCATGTGCCGTTCTCGGTCAACAGCGTCGCCCAGCAGGCCGCGCTGGCATCGCTGGAGGCCGGGGACGAACTCCTGGCGCGCACCGACGCCGTCGTCGCCGAGCGGACCCGCGTGACCGGACGCCTGCGCGACCTCGGCTATCGGGTGCCCGAGTCGCAAGCGAATTTCGTGTGGCTGGAACTGGGCGATGCGACCACCGAGTTCGCGTCCCGGTGTGTGGAGGCGGGTGTGGTGGTCCGGCCGTTCGCCGGCGACGGGGTGCGGGTGACCGTCACCCATCCGGCAGAGACCGACGTCTTCCTGCAGTTCGCCGAGCAGTGGGACGCTCAGGCGTGACCTGACCGGCCGTAGCGTCGGCGGCCGAAGGGGCATCGCACTCAGTTCGTCCGCCGGGTATGCCACCGCCCTCCGCGAGCTCGCAGCGGATGAAGCGATTCCCGAGGGACGACGTGATACCCGGGGGACGAACGGGACTCAGAGCCCGCGCGAGATGGTCCGCCAGGCGACGGGAAGATCCTGCTCCCAGTAGACCCAGTTGTGGGTGCCGATGACGTGGAAGCCGTCGGTGTAGGGAATGTTGTTGACGCGCAGCGTCGCGGCGAACTCCAGGGAGCAGCGCCACGCACCGACCTCGAGCGCCGACGATGCCGCGACGACTGCCGAGCGCGGTCCGTCCTTCGGATCGTAGGGCGCGGTGAGATCGCGCGGACCGACGGCGCCGGACCCGGCCGCGATGAAGATGTCCTTGCCGCGCAACTTGTCGAGGTGCCGGCTCGGGTCATGGGCGTTCCAGTTCGCCGATCCGAACGGACCCCACATGTTGGTGGCGTCACCGCCGCTCTTGGCGACGGTCGTGCGGACGTAGCTCTCGTTCACCGGACCGGAGACCGGCGGGCATCCACTCAGCGAGGCGATGCCCGAGTACAGGCTGGGGTGGCGCACCGCGAGGGTGAAGGCCGACTGCCCGCCCATCGACAAGCCGACGACGGCGTTGCGGCCAGTGCCGTCGAACTTCTCGTCGATCAGCGGCGGCAGTTCCTGGGTCAGGAACGTCTCCCATTGCGGCTTGCCGATCTTGGCGTCACGCCGCAGCCAGTTGGTGTAGAAACTGCCCGCGCCTCCGGTCGGGAGGACGACGTTGACGTTCTTGTCGGCGAAGAACCGTCCGGCCCGGCCCTTGGTGATCCAGTCGCTGACGTCTTCGCCGGCATCGGCGCCGTCGAGGAGGTAGACGGTCGAGCGCGGTCCGCTCCCGTACTGCGGGGTGAGGACCGACACCTTGACCTTGCCGCCCATCGACGGCGAGTTGACCCAGATGTCGGTGCGCAGCGGGCTGAGCTTGGACTGCTTGGAGATCATCGCCACCTTGGTGTCGTCGGCGTGCGCGACGGCGGCAGGCATCACGAGGGCGGCAGCCAGCAGGGCGACGACGACGGCCGTCCACCGATTCGACTTACGCATGCGCTCCCTCACTGCCCTCCCCACAGACAGGATACTGATCGGTAACCGACAATGAAAAGCTTGCTCACATGAACAACTCATTCGCGTTCGTCGCGCACGTCCCGGTGCGATGGTCGGACATGGACGCCTTCGGCCACATCAACCACGCACGCATGGTGACGGTCATGGAAGAAGCGCGGATTCAGTGGCTGTTGTCCGGCGCCGGGAGCGAGGCGAGCGGGCCGGACGATTCAGCGGGTGACTCGTTCTATGGACTCATCAAGAGCGCAATGATCGTCCATGTCGACATCCGGTATCAGCGTCAGTTGCGGCACGAGGACTCGCCCTTGCAGGTCGGCATGTGGATCAAGGGTTTTCGTTCGGTCGACTTCACCATCGGCTACGAGATCCGCGCCGTCGGCGAGGACCCCGCGCTGAAGGCCGCCTGCGTGGCGAGCACGCAGATGGCGGTTGTCGACATCGAGGCGCACACGCTGCGCCGGCTGACGGCGCCGGAGAAGGAATACCTCGCGTCCTGGTCGCGCTGAGCGACCGCTCAGGACGGTTCGTACCGCGCGGGCAATTCCCGCGGTACGGCTGGGGAGATACGAGCGATGTTGCCCTGCAACACATCCCGATAGATCCGCAACTGCTCCTCGCCGCTGCGTACCTGCTCGCTCAGCCGCTTCGCGTTGTCGACGGAGATCTCGCGGTCGCCCGAGCGGGCGATGAGGTCGTCGATACGATCGTCGATGGTGTGGGCGCGATCGTATTCGGCGAGGACCCGAAGTTCGACGGCTGCGGACTCGACGACGGAGGCGACCTCACCGAGCGCCTGCACGCGGTCGAGGAGTTCGGTCCACACCGGCCTCAGGGTCGTCTCACGACGGTCGATGTGTTCGGCGAACGACCGGTCGAATCCGCCGTTGCGCTTGGCCCGGTCCAAGTCGATGCGAACCGCGCGCAGAGCGATCACGTCGGCGGCGATCTCCGCGAGTTCGGCGTGCAGATTGACCTGTGTTCGCTGGATCTCGAAGTGGTCGGACAGCCACGCCGGGTTGCGCACGATGCGGTCGTAGAAATGTCCCGCGACGAACAGCAGCGTCTCGTAACCGTCGACGAAGGCCGCCGACCCCGGGGTGCCGACGGGCGCCGTCGGCGACTCGGCGCGATCCGGGACCAGGATCTGACTCGCCCACTCGCCGGCCTGCGGGTAGCCGGACTTGTTGGCGACCTGTCCGACGACGCCGGCGAGCCGGTCGATCGCGGCCGTGCCGGCGCGGCGCACATATCCCGTCGTGTTCACGTTCGGGGTCGGCGTGCACATCAGGCCGGCGAAGAGTCGCTCCCGCTCGTCGATCTCGAGGTAGACGTTCTCGCGCCGTTCCCGGCGGATGGCGCGGGTCCCGCCGGCGAACACGCCCTTGGCGGTGACGAGCACCTTGCGGGCGTCCTCACGACGACGATGCATCCCGTTCAGGCGGTTGCGCATCACCGCGCCGACGACGCTCGGCATCATCGGGTTCGCCAGCTGATGCTCGGTCTGGCCGATCGCACGGGCAAGACGTCGAAGATCGCCGAAGCCGCCCGGCAGGACCGGCATCGGCAGACCGGTCGAGATCCGGCGGACCACGATCGCACGGCCGGCCGGCGTCAAGAATCCGGAGGCGACGAGGATGGCCGCGGTGTCGGAGAACTCGGGACGGTCACCCGGCACCCGCGACTGATCGCACCACGAGCGGATCTCGTCGCTCGTGGACGCGGCCCGTAGTCCTGGACGCCGGTGCTCGACCATGTGATGACCCTCGATTCCCCTACCGGACGCGGCAGACGTATACCCCGATGCTACCTGCGCGTAGCGACTGCTCCCGGGGTGCGAGCCCGCCACAACGGGCGCGTGAAGCGATGCAACACCCAGGCGACCGGCACGCTGACGACGGTCGCAGCGACGAACGCCACCGGCATCGAACCAGAGAACACGCCGTAACCGAGGACGTCCATCATGACCTCGAGCACGAGCACGTGGACGAGGAAGAACTCGTAGGAGATCTCACCGAGCCAGACCATCGGTCGGCTGCCGCACACCTGAGACCACCAGTCGCGGCCGTCACCGTCGTCGCGGGTGCCTCGGGTGCGAACCGTCAGCGGACCGATCAGCCCGACGGCGACGACGATGTACAGCAGATGTTTGACGATGGTCGCCGACGCCGTCGTCGGCGTGATGGTCGGTTCCCCCGCGATGGCGGTGCCGGAGGCGAGGAACGCGACCACGGCGACGCCGACCGAGAGCGTCGGATTCCAGCGTCGGATGAGGTGCGCACACACCGCCAGGAGCATCCCGGCGACGAACCAGCCGAGGAACGCCGGTGCCCAGAGACGCGCGGTCGGCGAGAGTCCGGCGCTGCCCGCGACCGCGACCGACCAGATCGGCGACACCAGCATCAACGTCAGCAATCCGACGATGAGCAGGTCGGGGCGCCAGCGTCGTCGGCAGACCGGCACCACGAGGACCCAGGCGATCACCGGCAGCATCAGGTAGAAGACGACCTCGGCGGCCAGACTCCACATCTGGGTGAGCCCCGAGTGCAGGTGCCCGAAGCCGTACACCTGCGTCAGCGTCATGTTCCGCAGAAAGCCCGCGAGACCGGTTCCCGTCGGCGATGCGTCCGGTGGGTCGTAGACGAGGAACAGTGCGTACACCGCGATCACCGTCAGCCAGTAGGCGGGCAGGATGCGCCGAGCCCGATGCCAGAAGTAGCGGCCGACCGACGGTGACGACCGTCCCTCGGCGAGGGCGTTCACCCACGGCGCGAAGAGGAGATAGCCCGAGAGCACGAAGAAGATCGCGACGCCGATCTCGAATCGGCTGAGCAACCGGCCGATGTAGTCGTCGGTGTAGTGGCCGGTCCAGAACGCCGCGTGGGTCAGGCACACCGAGAGTGCCGCGACGGTACGGATTCCGGTGAGTGCGGGAATCCGGGCAGCCATGCTGCGATCCTGCCATCGTTGCCCCGGGTGGCAGGATGTGGGCATGTCCGAACGCATCCGCGGTCAGATCTGGCGTGACGGAGAGAAGGTCGACGGCTTCGACCTCGACAAGATCTCGGACTGCCTCGCCGACGACGACCTCCTCGTCTGGGCCGACCTCGAATGCCCCACCCACGAGACCATGACACGGCTCGCCGACGAACTCGACCTCGATCCGTTCGCGGTGGAGGACACCACGGCGTCGGCCGAGCGGGTGAAGGCGATCCCCTACGCCCACCACATGTTCCTGATGGTCTATGCCGTCGTGCTCAAGGATTCCGATCGGTCCGGTGCCGCAGAGGTGCCGACCGAGAAGCCGGGCGCGGACACCGTCCTCCAGAACGGGCACACGGTTCCTGCTCAGCAGGCCAAAGCCTTTGACCTGCATCGTGTCTCGGTGTTCATCAAGAAGAACGCCTTCATCACCGTGCGGCTGTCGGCCGGGTTCGAGATCGAGCAGGTCGTCGAGCGATGGAATGAGATCGGGGGCGAACAGTACGGGATCGGGGCGCTGTTGCACGGGCTGCTCGACGTCGTCGTCGACGGGCATTTCGATGCCGTGCAACGCCTCGACGACTCCATCGAGGATCTCGAGGGGACGCTGTTCGACGAAAGGGTCGCCGGCAGTGCGCTGCAGCGCCAGACCTACGACCTCCGCAAGGACATCGTCGTGCTGCGCAGGGTGGTCTTGCCGATGCGGGAGGTGATCGGCACCATCCAGCGTCGTCGCCTCGACAACGACGCGCCACCCGAACTCGATCCGCACTTCTCCGATCTCTACGACCACGCCATCCGCGCGGCGGAGTGGACGGAATCGTTGCGCGACATGATCACCACCGTGTTCGAGACCAATCTCTCGCTGGCCGACGCCCGCCTCAACACCGTCATGAAGAAGCTCACCGCCTGGGCGGCGATCATCGCGGTGCCGACGGCCATCACCGGTTTCTACGGTCAGAACGTTCCGTTCCCCGGGTACACGCGCACCCTCGGGTTCGTCACCAGCTCGATCCTGATCGTCGTGGTCGTCGCCGGCCTGTATGTCAGTTTCCGACGACGGGATTGGCTCTGACCCCGAATCCGAATCCGAATCCGAATCCGAATCCGCCGACTGTGCCCTGTTTTTCGTCGATCGGGTCCTGAACGTCGCCGATCGTGCCCTGTTTTTCGCCGATCGGGCCCCAGATTTCGTCGATCGGGTCCTGGGTCGCCACCGAGCCGAGGCTCCCCGCGCGGCCCGCCTCTTCGAGCGCTCGTGGTGGGCACGATCAGTGAAATTCTGGACACGATCGGCGAATTCTGGAGCACGGTCGGCGAGATGGATCGACGAACACAGGTGGCTCGATTCGGCACGGCATTCTTGCCCAGGTCGAGCCAGTGCGCGAAGTAGGCGCGATTCAGGCGGGCCGCGGAATCGCCGCGGCGTTGCTCTGACCGATCCATCCGGGCACCTCACGCCGGACGTCGGAGGGCGCGAGGACCGTGATCCGGTTGTCGCTCAGGCAGGTCGGCCAATCGACGTCGCCGCGCCACAGTTCGGTGAGCGTACGCAGATCGGTGACAACGGTCGCGTCGACCTCATAGCCCGGGTGGAAGTCGCAGACCTCCGCCCGCCCATCGCTGACCACGAGCCACCACGAGCCCGCCTTGCCGATGACATCACGAAAGGTGAACTCCACCATGGTTCGTCGTCGTGGCCAGCGGTCGATGGGGACGGTGCGATGCATGTCCCACATGAGCAGGTGCGGATCGAGGTCGGCGTCGCCCAACTCACCGATCCACCGGGTCCCCCACGCACTCAACGCCGTCACGACCTCGGTGAGCTCCTCCCCCTTCTCGGTGAGGGTGTACACCGATCGACCACCGACCTCGGTTCGGCGGATCACGCCGGCGCGCTCGAGCCCGCGTAGCCGCTTGGTCAGCAACGCCGGCGACATCTTGGGGACGCCTCGTCGTAGCTCGTTGAAATGTCTACTGCCCAAGAGGAGTTCGCGGACGACAAGGATCGTCCAGCGTTCGTCGAGCAGCTCCATCGCCTTCGCCACCGGGCAGAACTGTCCGTAAGAGGTCATCGTGTACCCACTTCATGTCGACGCCCATCCCAGTACACACCTCTTCCGACGGCGTGACCAGTACAGATTGTGAACCGGGGGTGGTTCAGATCTTGATCTGGCAGGCCATCATCGCGCGGAGGGATGCTGACCTGCGTCAGAACCGACGACGTCATGTCCCCGACGTCATTCGACGAGATGAAGGAGCACCACCATGTCGATCGACGACATCTCCACCGACGCCGCACTCAAGTCCAAGCATCGCGCCCTGTGGGCGTCGGGCGACTATCCCGCCGTCGCCGACGTCATCGCCCCCCTCGGGCCACGCCTCGTCGAGGCCGTCGGCATCACCTCCGGCGACCGCGTCGTCGACGTCGCGGCCGGCGCCGGGAACGTGGCGATCCCCGCAGCAGCCGCCGGCGCACATGTCGTCGCCACCGACCTCACCCCGGAACTCCTCGAGGTGGGCGAGAGGCGCGCCCCGGACTCCGGAATCGTCTGGCGCACCGCCGATGCCGAGGATCTTCCGTTCGACCCGGACGCCTTCGACGTCGCAACCTCCTGCGTGGGCGTGATGTTCGCGCCACATCACCAGAGCTGCGCCGACGAACTCGTCCGCGTATGCCGGCCGGGCGGGCGTATCGGGCTGATCAACTGGACACCGACCGGATTCATCGGAGAACTGTTCGCCGTCATGAAGCCGTACGCGCCGCCTCCTCCTCCCGACGCGCAGCCCGGAGTCCTCTGGGGCGACGACGACCACGTGCGGACCCTGTTCGGCGACCGCGTCCGTGACATCACGGCCACCACGGAGAGCCTGCCGGTCAGCCGATTCGACGACGGCGCCGCCTTCCGCGACTTCTTCAAGGCCACCTACGGGCCGACGATCACCACTTTCCGGACAATCGCCGACGACGCGGACAGGGTCGACGAACTCGACGCCGCGATGGCCGCCCTGGCCGACCGATATCTGACGGACGGGCAGATGCACTGGGAGTACCTGCTGGTGACAGCCACCGTCGCGGGCTGATCACCACCGCGTCCCGGATCGGTCTCGGCACGGGCGCCGCATCGGACATCTCCGGCATACTCGAGATGTTACGGATGTGGCGCAAGTGTCGTGTGTGATTCGGGAGGTAACTGCGGTGGCGGGACGGAAACGCGTGGCGGGCTCGATGACCACGCTGGCGGTGGTCACGTTGCTGATGTGCACGCCGGCCGCGCCCTCCGTGCAGGCCGCTCCCGACGCCGGCCCGCCGACCACTGTGTCGCCTGACCCCGCCCCACCGAACCCCGTGTCGCCGACCACGGATTCCCCGCAGACCGCTGATCCGGACACGACCGGCGATCCGCGGTCGGCCCGTGGCACGTCGAACGGCTCGGACCGATCCCGGGCCTACGTCATGTCGTCGACACCGTTCGGCGGTCGCGAGCGGCTCAAGGTGTGGTCGCCGGCGATGGCACGTCCGGTCACCGTCGACGTCCAACGGCCCTCGTCGTCGGCCACGGGGTCGCGCCCGACGCTCTACATGCTCGACGGCGCGGAAGCGCACACCGAGGAGTCCGGCTGGTACGCGATGACCGATCTCGCGACGCTGGCCGCCGGCGACGAGCTCACCGTCGTCACCCCGGTGGGCGATCCGCACAGCTACTACACGGACTGGCGGGCGGTCGATCCGGGCGTCGGCAAGAAATACATGTACGAGACGTTCCTGACCCGCGAACTCCCGCCCCTCATCGACGGCGAGTTCGGCGGCAACGGCCGCAACGCGATCGCCGGCGCCTCGATGGGCGGGGTCGCCGCACTCACGCTCGCCGCGCGGCATCCATCGCTCTACCGCGGCGTCGCGGGATTCAGCAACTGCGCCAACATCTCCAGTCTGCAGAATCAGCTGCTGACGAGTTGGGACGTGAGCCGCGGTGGTGGCGATGCCGCCAACATGTGGGGACCGGTCGGCGATCCGGCGTGGGCCGACCACGACCCTTATCTGTTGGCGGAGAAGCTGCGCGGCAGGACGATCTATCTGTCGACGGGCAACGGCCTGCCGGGCAAATACAACAACCTGCTCGGCGACCCGGTCGACGAGACGTTCCGCGGCATCATCGGCGAACTGGGATCGTCGTTCTGCACACGACAGATGACCGCGCGACTCTCCTCACTCGGCATCCCGTACACCGCCAATCTGCACACGACCGGCACCCACAAGTGGGGCTATTGGAAGGACGAACTCGCCATCGCGTGGCCAGTGCTCATGCGCTCGCTCGGATTGCGCTGAGCAGCAACCTTTTTCAGATCATCGGTACAATCCATGTGATGAGCGCGCCGATCGTCACTTTTCCCGACCTTCCGACCCAGGCCCGACGGCTGATCGACCTCGGCGTCGGCCGGATCGCCGGCATCTCCGACGCCGATCTCCTCGCCGCAGCCGTCGACGCACCCGACGGCACACTCCTGGTGCCGGGACCGGAGCTGATCGCCCCGTCGGCGTTGGCTCCGTTGCTCTCTCGTGCCGGCAAGCCCGGGTTCGTCGTCGTCGACATGACCGACCTCGACGACTTCGCACCCATCGCGGGCATCGACGTCCCGGCCGGTCCGTTCTACACGATCGATGGCGTGGATCGCGGCGACGAGATGCTGAACTGGAGTCCCGACGAGGCGCTCCCGGCCATCACCGGCGCCGGACGGACGCCTCTGACCGTCGGCGAGGGCATCGCGTGGCTGCTGCAGCAGCCCGACCGCCTCGAATCGAACAAGTGCTTCATGACCATCGGTTCGCGGCTCACCAAACCGAACGGCAAGCTCGATGCCCGGACCCCGGCGATCTGGATCTCCGGTGGCACCGGCCGCGACGGTCGCGACCGCAAGAACGCACCCAAGGTCGGCTGGTGCTGGGCGGGCAACCGCCACACGTGGTTGGGATTCGCGTCGGCGGCAGGGCGGCAGGCGCTGTCGGCGGGGTGACCTGTGGTAATCGCCCTCCGATGGAGTGCGGTCGTCCACCTCACGCCGTGAACGCGGCCTCGCCGTCGGGGTGTCGCGCCGCGTAGCGGCGGGCGAGGACGAAGCAGGCCAACGCGAGCACTGCGGAGCCGACCATGACGCACGCCATCGGGACGGCGGTGTCGTCGCCGGCGAGCCCGCCGAGCGGGGAGACCAGACCGCCGACGAGGAACATCAGGCCGCCGAGCACGGCACTGCCGGCACCCGCGGCGTCACGGGTGTGCTCCATCGCGAGCGCGGCACTGTTGCCCATCACGAAGCCCACCGAGGTCACGGCCACGAAGAGCGGCACCACCAGCAACACCGGCTTCGACGACAGCGACGCGCCGAGGACGCACACCGACGCGACGAGCAGCACCGGCAACGCCACACGAATCGTGTGCGCGGGATGAATCCTCCTGCGGGAGAGTCGGGCTGCCACGAGACCCGCGGCGGTCATGCCGAGTGCGTTGACCGCGAAGCACAGCCCGTACACCATCGACGACGTCCCGAGCACCCGCTGGTAGACGAACGACGAACTCGAGATGTAGGACATCAGCGCACCGAACGCGAACGCCTGGGTGAACACGTAGGCGAGAAAGGCCGGCCGGCCGAATCGGCCGAGCAGATCGCGGAAGCCGAGTCGGGAGGCCCGCTCATCGCGCGGCAACGTCTCCGGCACCGACGTGATCGCCAGGATCAACTGGATGACTGTCGCAGCCAAGATGACCGCGAGCACGCCGCGCCACGACACGTGTCCGGCCAGGACACCACCGATGACCGGCGCGATCACCGGGGCCAGGCTTTGAATGGTCATCATCAGCGTCATCGACCGGGCACCTGCGAAACCGAGGAGGAGGTCGGCGATGATCGCGCGGGCGATCACCATGCCGGCCGCGGCCGCGACCGCCTGAGCGAAGCGGGACGCGATGAGGATCTCGATGTTCGGTGATGCGACCACGACGACGCCGGCGAGCACGGCGACCGCCGACCCGATCAGCAGCGGTGTGCGCCGACCGTACCGATCGGACACCGGACCCCAGAGGACCTGTCCGACAGCCACACCCACCAGGAACGCGGTCAGGGTCAGCTGCACCTGGGTGGCGTCGGTGTGCAGCGACTCCTTCACCTCGATGAAGGACGGCAGGTAGAGGTCGGTCGCGATGGGAGCGGTGGCCGACAGCATCGCCAGCGCGAACAGCAGCAGCGGACCGAGACCTTCGCGGCCTTCGCGGGAGGGGCTCGACGACGTCACCGGGTGACGATAGCCCCGCGTCCGACGACCGATCAGATCCACCCCGGATGTGGAACATCACCGTCGGACGAAACCCGGGTGATGTTTCACAATCGAGGTGTCTGGCGCGGTCGGTGGTCGAACCGGCGACGGACATGTCGCCGGTGACAGCGCTGCCGACCTGTTGGCGGAAGCGGAGGGATTTGAACCCCCGGTGGTTTTACCCACGCTCGCTTTCAAGGCGAGTGCATTCGGCCGCTCTGCCACGCTTCCCTGCGCATGAGGCTACTGCAGAAACTGTGACTAGCATCGGCAGGGTGCGCGCCATAGCCGGAACCGACCAGCTGTCCGTCGTCACCGTCGAGGACCCCGAGCCGGGTCCGGGCGAGGTCGTCATCGACGTCGTCGCGGCCGGGGTGAATCGGGCGGACCTCCTGCAACGACAGGGCAACTATCCTCCCCCGCCCGGCGCGTCGGACATCCTCGGGCTCGAGGTGTCCGGACTGATCTCGGCGGTCGGCCACCGTGTGACGGCCTGGTCCGTCGGCGACGAGGTGTGCGCGCTGCTGGCCGGCGGCGGGTACGCCGAGAAGGTCGCGGTGCCCGCAGTGCAGGTGCTGCCGAAGCCGCCGACGGTCGATCTGGTGTCCGCCGCCGCCTTGCCCGAGGTCGCGTGCACGGTCGCGTCGAACCTGTTCGACGCCGCACACCTACAGGGCGGCGAGCTGCTGCTGATCCATGGCGGGTCGAGCGGTATCGGTACGCACGCGATCCAGGTGGCCCATGCGCTCGATGTGCGAGTCGCCGTCACCGCCCGCACGCAGGCCAAGCGCGACTTCTGCCGCGATCTCGGCGCCGACATCGTGATCGACTACACCGCCGACGATTTCGTCGACGTGATCCGCGGCAGCGGGGGCGCCGACGTCATCCTCGACATCATGGGCGCGAAGTACCTCGAGCGGAACGTCAAGGCGCTCAACACCGGCGGACGGCTCGTGATCATCGGCATGCAGGGCGGTGTGAAGGCCGAGCTGTCGATCGGTGCGCTGATGACGAAGCGGGCCGCCGTTCTCGGTACGACCTTGCGATCGCGCCCGGTGACGGGCGCCGGCTCGAAGGAAAAGGTCGTCGAGGCGACCCGCCGGATCACGTGGCCGCTGATCGACACCGGACGGGTGGCGCCCATCGTCGATTCGACGTTCCCACTCGCCGACGCGGAGGCCGCTCACGCCCGCCTCGACAGCGGTGACGCCATCGGCAAGGTGCTGCTGACGATCGGATGACGCGCGGCGGATGGTCCCGCCGTCAGTCGGTGCGGCGCGACGACAGACCGGCGTCGATCTTGCGGAATACCTCACCGAAGGTCTGATACTCGTCGGCACTGAGCCGATCGATGACCAGTTGGCGGATGACCGTGTCGCGGACCGCCATGTGCCGGTCGAGCACCCGCCGCCCGTGGGCGGTGATCCGGACGAAGCGATGCCGCCCGTCGGTTCCGCGTTCCACCCGGCCGACCGACCCCTCGTCGATCAGCCGGGTGATCTGCCGCGACACCGTGCTGACCGTCATGTGCACGGCCGCCGCGAGCTCACTGATACCCCGCTCCCGCTCATCGGCGAGGGCCTCCAGGATTCGCAGGTCCACCTGCGACATCCCGTGCTCCGACATCGCCGCGTTGATCTCGGCGAACAGGCCCCACCCACCGCGGACGACGGTCCGCCAGATCTCTCGTTCGGACTCCTCGAGTGGCCGGTCGTCTTGTCCGGCTGTTGCGCACATCAAGCCTCCGCGCCCAATACGACAACCTTCATTGTCGTAAACCTAGCGGCCGCGATGGCGGATTGCGAGTCTCCTCAGGTGCTTCTCAGACAACCGACCCACTAATCGTTCAACCGAGTGAACCGAGAGCCCGCACCAGGTGATCCACCTCATATGGCGTCGAGTACGGGCCCAGTCCGAGGGTCACGGCACCGCCGAAATCGCCGGCGCCCATCCGTGACAGGGCGCGGCTCGGCGCGTCGGCGATGGCGCAGATGCCGTTGTCGGCGAGACGTCGGACCACCTTGTCCGCGCTGATGCCGTCGAAGGTGAAGCTGACCGCCGGCACCCGGTCCTCGACCGTGCCGACGAGATTCACCTGGTTGAGGTGCTGCAGGGTCGTCGTCAGATAGAAGGTGAGTCGCTGCAGGTATTCGTAGACACCGTCGAGAGCGGTCACCAGTCGCGGTCGTCGTTTGCCGATCGCATCGTCGTCGAGCGACGCGAGGTGTTCGACGGAGGCCACCAGGCCGGCGAGCAGCGCGCCCTGATGCGGTTCCGACTCGAATCGTGCCGGTCCCTCGGCTCGCGGGTCCATCGACACCGAACGCAGCCGGTCCATCGCTGTCGCACTGCGGAACGCCATCGCCGACACCCGAGGTCCTCCCCACCGTTCGGCGGAGACGAGGACGACGTCGGCGCCGAGCCGCGCGATGTCGAGCGAGAGGTAGGGCGCCGCACTGCTGGCGTCGACGACGAGCAGGGCACCCGCCTCCTTCGCCAGCGCCGCGATTGCCGACACATCGGTGATCGCCCCGATCGTCGACGACGCGAGGGTCACCGCGACGACGGCCGTCCGCTCGTCGACGAGATCGCGGTACTGCCAGGTGGGCAGCGCGCCGGTCTCTACATCGACCTCGGCCCAGCGCGTGGTGGCGCCGTGGTTCTCGGCCGCGCGCAGCCACGGCACGATGTTCGGTTCATCGTCCTGACGGCTCAGGACCACGTTCCCGCCCAGCCAGGTCGTCACCGGCAGCGCCTCGGCGAGCCCGGTGACCAACGCCGACCGAGACGGTCCGAGCACCACCGTCGACGGGTCGGTCGCGAGCAGGTCGGCGACGGCACGTCGGGCCCGATCGACAGTGTCGGCGGCGGCACGCGCCGCCGGGTAGACGCCGCCCGGTGTCGCCGCCAACTGACGGAAACCGGTGGACACCGCGGACGCCACCGAGTCCGGGATCTGCATCCCGACCTGCGGATCGAGGTGAATCCAGCCGTCGCCGAGCGAGGGAAACAATCCACGCACGTGTGCGACGTCGAAGGCCATAGATCACACGATAGACAGGGGGTATCGCGCCCATGTGCACATGCCTCGAGCACGGCACACCTGCCTTCGGCACAATGGGCTCCATGACTTCTGGACCGTTCCCCGGCAACGACCCTCGGACCACTGCCTCCGGCGAGGAGCCCGACAACGTGGTCGTCGTCGGCGGTCAGACGGCGGGTGTCGACGACGAGGAGGCCAACAGTGTCGCCGACATGGTCGAGCAGCCCGCGAAGGTCATGCGTATCGGCACGATGATCAAGCAGCTCCTCGAGGAGGTGCGTGCCGCTCCGCTCGACGAGGCGAGCCGCAACCGTCTGCGCGAGATCCACCAGTCATCCATCCGCGAACTCGAGGACGGCCTCGCACCCGAGCTGCGTGAGGAACTCGAACGCCTCGCGCTGCCGTTCACCGACGACACGACACCGTCGGACGCCGAGCTACGTATCGCGCAGGCCCAGCTCGTCGGCTGGCTGGAAGGCCTGTTCCACGGCATCCAGACCGCGCTGTTCGCCCAACAGATGGCGGCGCGCGCGCAGCTCGAACAGATGCGTCAAGGACAGCTCCCGCCCGGTGTGATGACCGGCGGCGGACCCCACGGACCCAGCACCGGGCAATACCTGTGACGCCCCGCTTGTATGCTGGGTCCCCGTGTCATCGGTAGTCAGCGGCGAGGTACCCCCCGCACCAGCGTCGTCGGACTCACGCACGCTGCGGCGCGCGCTCAGAGATCTCGACGTCGGACTGCGGACATCCGAGTTGTGGCTGCATCTGGGATGGCAGGACATCAAGCAGCGTTATCGGCGATCGGTGCTGGGTCCGCTGTGGATCACCGTCGCCACCGGCGTGACCGCGGTCGCGATGGGACTGCTCTACGGCGAGCTCTTCGGCATGGACATCAAGGTGTTCCTGCCGTACGTCGCGCTCGGCTTCATCTTCTGGAACTTCATCCAGAGCTCGATCCTCGAGGGCGCCGAGGTCTTCGCCAAGAACGAGGGACTGATCAAGCAGATCCCGGCCCCGGTGAGCGTGCACGTCTACCGGGTCGTGTGGCGGCAGCTGATCATCTTCGCGCACAACGTCGTCATCATCGTGCTGTTGTTCGTGATCTTTCCGCCACCGCTGCACTGGTCGGTGTTCCTGGTGATCCCGGCGATCGGGCTCTACGTACTCAACTCGGTGTGGGTGGCCATCGTCTTCGGCATCCTGTCGACCCGCTTCCGCGACATCGGTCAGCTGCTGACCACCGTCGTGCAGCTGGTGTTCTTCATGACGCCGATCATCTGGACCACCCAGAGCCTGGGCAAGACCTCGGGCGGCCAGGAGTCATCACGACTGAAGCTTGTCGAGCTCAATCCGATGTATCACTACCTCGACATCGCCCGCGGACCGCTGCTGGGACAGTCGGTGGCGTTCTACCACTGGGCGATCGTGATCGGCTGTACCGTTCTCGGGTGGGTCATGGCGTTGATCGTGATGCGCAATTACCGCGCCCGCGTGGCGTACTGGGTGTAGGGACGACGAGACATGGCATCTGACAGCAAGGTTCGCGTCGACACCTGGGACGCATGCGTCGACTTCCCGATCTTCGACGCCAAGACCCGTTCGCTGAAGAAGTCGGTGATCGGTGCCGCCGGCGGTGTGATCGGTTCGACCGATTCCAATGTGGTGGTCGTCGAGGCACTCAAGGGCATCAACCTGCATCTCGAACACGGTGACCGCATCGGGCTCGTCGGACACAACGGCGCCGGCAAATCCACACTGCTACGTCTGCTGTCGGGCATCTACGAGCCCACCCGCGGCTCGTGCCAGGTCCGCGGCCGGGTGGCCCCGGTGTTCGACCTCGGTGTCGGGATGGACCCGGAGATCTCCGGCTACGAGAACATCATCATCCGCGGCATGTTCCTCGGCATGACCCGCAAGGAGATGCTGAAGAAGATCGACGACATCGCGGAGTTCACCGAACTCGGTGACTACCTGCAGATGCCGCTGCGTACGTATTCGACCGGCATGCGGGTCCGAGTCGCGCTCGGCGTGGTCACCAGCATCGATCCCGAGATCCTCATCCTCGACGAGGGCATCGGCGCCGTCGACGCCGACTTCATGAAGAAGGCCCGTACGCGCCTGCAGGCGCTTGTCGAACGGTCGGGAATCCTGGTGTTCGCCAGCCACTCCAACGAGTTCCTCGCGCAGCTGTGCGATCGCGCCCTCTGGATCGACCATGGTCAGATCCGTATGGAAGGCGGCATCGAGGAGGTCGTCGACGCCTACGAGGGTCCGGCCGCTGCCGCGCACGTCCGCAAGGTGCTTGCCGAGGTGGAGGACAAGCCGCGATGAGCGAACGGGTGGTCGCGGTGGTGGTCACCCACCGACGCGCCGAGCTGCTCGCCGGTTCTCTGGCGGTGATCTCGGGTCAGGACCGTCCCGTCGATCACCTCATCGTCGTCGACAACGCGTCCGAGGATCGGGTCGCCGAACTGATCTCCGGGCAACCGATCCCGACGACCTATCTGGGATCGCAGCGCAACCTCGGCGGCGCAGGCGGATTCGCGCTCGGGATGTTGCATGCGCTGGCGATCGGCGCGGACTGGATCTGGTGCGCCGACGACGACGGTCGCCCCGACGGTCCGACGGTGCTGAGCACGTTGCTCGACTACGCCCACCGACGCAACCTCGACGAGGTGTCGCCGGTGGTGGCGAACATCGACGACCCGGACACGCTCGCCTTCCCGCTGCGACGCGGAATGGTGTGGCGGCGCAAGCGTTCTGAACTGTTTGAGGAAGATGACTCCGATTTCCTGCCCGGGATCGCCTCGTTGTTCAACGGCGCGCTGTTCTCGGCCCGCGCGATCGAGGAGATCGGCGTTCCGGATCTGCGACTGTTCTTCCGGGGCGACGAGGTGGAAATCCATCGTCGGCTGCAGCGCTCCGGCCTCGCATTCGGCACCTGTCTGACGGCCGGCTACCTGCATCCCGACGGATCGGACGAGTTCCGTCCGATCCTCGGCGGGCGCATGCACACCCAGTATCCGGACAACGAGACCAAGCGCTATTTCACCTACCGCAACCGTGGATACCTCATGAGCCAGCCGGGCATGCGCAAACTCATCCCTCAGGAGTACGCCCGGTTCGGATGGTATTTCCTTGTGCAGCAACGCGATCCGAAGGGATTTGCGGAGTGGCTGCGTCTGCGGCGGCTGGGTCGTCGGGAGCGGTTCGCGCGGCCGTAGGGCGTGACCTTTCGTGACGCGGCGCTCGTACCTCGCGCCGCTCCTCAGGGATCAGAGTGTTTCCGACCCCTGAGGAGCGAGCCTGCGAGCGTCACGAAGGGGCGTCATCAACCCGCCGTGGCGTCATCCCCAACGCCGTCACCGCGCCGCCGACCGCGACCGCACCGAGCACCCACCACGCTTCTTGAAAGCCTTGGTGCGCAGCGGCATAGCCGACCGGCCTGCCGAGGATCGCGACGAGCAGGCTGACGCCGAGCGCCATGCCGATCTGACGGCTCATGTTGACCACGGCACTGCCGGTGGCCGATTGGTGCGCGGGTAGGTCCGCGGTCGCCGACGACAAGATCGAAGGCAGGGCGAGCCCGACACCGACGCCGCCGATCAGCCATCCGGGCAGGATCTCGGTCGCGTAATCGGGTGTGGCGTCGACCGACATCGCGATGATGATCCCACCGAGACCGAACAGGACACATCCCGCGGACACGATGGCACCCACCGGAATTCGTGCACTCAGACGGTGGGCGACGGCGGCGAAGATCGGCACCATGAGCGGCCCGGTGGACACCGCGAACCCGGTCTTGATCGCCGAGTACCCCCAGACCTGTTGCAACCAGAGGATGTTGGCGAGCAGGGCTCCGGCGAACGGGATGGCGAACAGCACCGCCGTCACATTCGCGAACGAGAAGGCACGCACCTTCAGCAGCGCCGGGTCGATCACCGGCTCCGGACTCCGGACCGAACTCGCGACGAAGGCGGCGAAGGTGCCGACCGCGACGATCCATGCGCCGATGATCCGCGCGTCGGTCCAACCCCACTCGGGACCCTCGACCAGTCCGAGCGTCAGCGCGCCGATCGAGACGGCGAGCAGTGCTGCACCGACGAGATCCGGTAGTCGGGTGACGATCTCGTTGCGCGACCGTGTCAGCATGACCGCGCCCGCTGTGAGGGCGGCGAGCCCGACCGGGATGTTCACCAGGAACACCCAGCGCCACGACGCCTCGACGAGCAGTCCCCCGACGGCGGGCCCCAGGGCCGCCGCCAACGCGCCCGTGGCCGCCCAGATCCGCACGGATCGTGCCCGCACCTGCGGCGGCATGGTGGACACGACCAGTCCCAGACTCGCGGGGGTCAGGATCGCGGCGCCGACGGCCTGCAGGCAGCGGAATGCCACGAGCCACCAGATGTCCTGCGCGGCAGCGCAGGCCGCGCTGGCGACCGTGAACAGAGCGAGCCCGATGAGGAAGCCACCCTTGCGGCCGTACCGATCGACGATCCGCCCCGCAGGCACGAGCAGCGCGGCGTAGATGATCGTGTAAGCGTTCAGCACCCATGACAACTGCGACAATCCGGCGCCGCCGAGATCGCGGCCGATGTCGTCGAAGGCCACATTGACGATGAACACGTCGAGGCTGGCCATGAACGCGGCCGACGACAAGATGAGGAGCACGAGGCCCGGGCGCGTATGTCGCTGCGTCGGCGTGACCGCCGCGATTCCGGTGGCGGTCACCGGGCCACCCCGTTGAGAACGGGTGAACGTTTGATGAGTTGTTTCACGCAACTCAGCAAAGCACCTTGAGTTGCATCATGCAACTCGCTACGCTGACACCATGCGTCGCGCCACCTTCACCGACATGAACTGCTCGGTCGCCCAGACCCTCGAGATCATCGGCGAGTGGTGGACGTTGCTGATCATCCGGGACGCCCTGTTCGGGGTGACACGCTTCGACGAGTTCTCCACTCGCCTGGGCATCGCCCGCAACGTACTCACCCAGCGCCTCGACACTCTGGTCGAGCACGGCGTGATGGTCAAGGAGCCGTACCAGGACAAACCCGTGCGCTACGACTACCGGCTGACCGACAAAGGCCGCGACCTGTGGACCGTGTTGTCGGCGTTGCGTCAGTGGGGCGACAAGTGGGCCGTCGACGGCCCGCCGCCGGTCGTCACCAGCCATCGCTCCTGCGGACACACGATGACGGTCGAACCCGTCTGCTCCGAGTGCGGCGAACGCGTCACCAGCGGCTCGCTCCGAATCCATCGCGGCCCCGGCGCCGACGAGCACACGCCGTTGCCGACGACGACCCCGTGACGGCACGATCAACCGAAAGGACATACTCACCGTGCAGATCGACAACCGCACCGTTCTGGTCACCGGAGCATCCGGCGGCCTCGGACTCGAGTTCGCCGCGCAGGCACTCGATCGCGGCGCCGCGAAGGTCTACGCCGCCGCTCGGCGCGAGATCCCGCTCGACGACCCGCGATTGGCCCCCATCCGACTCGACGTCACGGACTCCGACAGTATCGCCGCCGCCGCTTCGACCGCGTCGGATGTCGACATCCTGATCAACAACGCCGGAATCATCAGCGGATCATCACTCCTGGAATCACCGATGTCCGAGATCCGGGATGTGTTCGAGACCAATGTCTTCGGTGTCCTCGAGATGACGCGGGCCTTCCGCCCTATCCTGGCCGCACGTGGCGGAGGAGCAGTCGTTGACATCGCATCCGCGTTGAGCTGGATCGCGATGCCGGGCGCGTATTCGCCGTCGAAGGCCGCGTTGTGGGGACTGACCAACAGCTTGCGGGCAGAGCTCGCCGGGCAGGGCACCCAGGTTCTCGGCGCTCACCTGAGCTACGCCGCCACCCCGATGACAGTCGACGTGATCGACGTCCCCAAGCTGGATCCGCAGGCCGTCGTCGGGATCGTTCTCGACGCACTCGAGCGCGGCGACGACGAGATCATCGTCGACGACATCACCGCCGCAGTGCGTGCGTCCCTGTCGACCAACACGACCGCCGCCCTGATCTAGCGCCGAACCTCAGAAGCTGAACCGCCGCACCTCGTCGGGCCGGATCACCATGCGACGCTGATCGTCGGACACGATCTGCTCGAGTTCGCGCGCACGGTCGGGATCGTCGAGGTCCCAATAGCGCTTGGCCAGGCGAGCGGCCAGCTCGTGTGCACCGTCGGTCTCCACGGTGACCGTGCCGGCGACCGACACCCACCGCTCACGCTCACCCACCGGGGCCGCGACCACGAGCGAGGCCCGTGCATCCCGGCGCAGTCGCCGGATCTTCAGTGACTCGGGTTCGGTGAACAGTTGCACCGCCCCATCCGTGGTGACCTCAAACCACACCGGCCGCGGTTGAGCGGGTACCGGACCGGAGGCCGTGGTCAGGAATCCGTGGAGGGGGCGACTGAGGAACTCGATGTCGTCGGCGGTCAACTCACTGTTGTCGCGGTTCGTCATGTGGGCTCGAACGCCACGCGTAGTCGGACAATTCCGACCCGCCGTCCGGGAGCATCCGAGAACCGCTACCGCAAAAGAACTAGAACGTGTTCTACTCTGGGGTGAAGACCGTCACACGTCACGAGGAGCACGATGCGCTTCACCTTCGCCGAGGCCATGACCGACCCGACCTTCTATCCGCCGCTCGCGCAGGCCGCGGAGCAGGCCGGATACTCCGGTTTCACCATCCCCGATTCACTCGCGTATCCCGCGGAGTCGGACGCGACCTACCCGTACACGCCCGACGGCAACCGCGAGTTCCTCGACGACAAGGCGTTCATCGAGACCTTCATCCAGGCCGCTGCGCTGGGCGCGGTGACCGAGACGATCCGGTTCACCCCGTTCGTCGTGAAGCTGCCGGTGCGCCCGCCGGCCCTGGTCGCGAAGCAGGCGAGTTCGGTCGCCTTCCTGACGAACAACCGATTCGCACTCGGTGTCGGCACCAGCCCGTGGCCCGAGGACTACGACTTCATGGGCGTCGACTTCAAGCGGCGCGGCAAGCGCATGGACGAGTGCATGGACATCATCCGTGGCCTCACCACCGGCGAGTACTTCGAGTTCCACGGGGAGTTCTACGACATCCCGAGGATCAAGATGACGCCCGCTCCGACCGAGCCGATTCCGCTGCTGGTCGGCGGCCACGCGGACCTCGCTCTGCGACGGGCCGTGATCCGAGGCGACGGCTGGATGCACGGTGGCGGCCCCGCCGAGGAACTCGACGAACTGCTCGACAAGATCGCCGACATCCGCAAGGCGGAGGGAAAGACCAACGATCCGTTCGAGATCCACGTGATCTCAACCGACGCCTACACTGTCGACGGCTGTAAGCGGCTGGAGGACAAGGGCATCACCGACGTGATCGTCGGCTTCCGACTCCCCTATATCAAGGGTCCGGACACCGAGCCCCTGGAGAAGAAGATCGAACATCTGAACTGGTACGCGGAGAACATCATCGCCAAGGTGAACGGCTGAGGGTCACCGTTCGAGGAACCGGAGCGCGGCGTGCGCGGCGTGATGACCGCACATGCCGTGGACTCCTCCGCCGGGCGGTGTCGCCGACGAGCACAGGAACACGCCCGGCACACCCGTCGCGTATGGATTCGGGGACAGGCGCGGACGTGCCAGCAGATGGATCAGATCGTTCCTGCCGCCGCCGATGTCGCCTCCGACGTAGTTGGTGTTGCGCTCCTGCAGCCGGGCCGGACCGGCGCTCACCGAGTCGACGATCCGGTCGCGAAAACCGGGTGCGAACCGCTCGATCTGGGCGGTGATCACCTCCGTTGCGTCGCCCGTGTAGCCCTGCGGCACATGCGCATACGCCCACAGCGGCTTCAGCGTCCCAGACGCGCGGGACGGATCGGCGAGCCATTGCTGCCCGACCAGGGTGAACGGACGCTCCGGCATCCGGCCGGACGCGACTTCTCCTTCCGCGGCGACGATCTCGCTCACGTCGCCACCGAGATGCACGGTCCCGGCGCGTCGACAGCCCTCGGCGATCCAGCCGACCTCGCCGTCGATCAGATAGTCCACCTTGAATGCGGCGGGTCCATGACGGAAGGTGCTGTACCGGCGGAACATCCGCCGCGACAGCCGATCACCGAGAATGCGTGCGGCCGCCCCGGGCATGACGTCGAGCAGGACGAGGTCGGCGGAGTCGAGCTCGTCGACACGTGCGATCGCCTGCCCGACGGTGATCGTCCCGCCGGCATCGATCAACGCCGAGGCCAACGCCGTCGCGATCGCCGACGACCCGCCCTCGGCGACCGGCCATCCGTGACGATGCCCCGCCGCGAGCAGCATCAGGCCGGCTGCCGCCGAACCGGGCCGGTCGAGTCGGGTGAACGCGTGCGCGGCGACACCGCCGAACAGCGCGCGGGCCTCGTCGGATCGGAAGACGCGGGCCAACGCGGATGCGGGGTAGAGCGCCCGATGTCCGAACTCCGCCAGACGCACCGGGTGCGCGGGCATTCGGATCAGCGGACCGAGTATGTCGGTCGACAGGTCGTCGAAATCGGCTGCGACACCGCCGATCATGTCGCGCCACACGGATTCGTCGGCATCGAGCCCGGCCGCGGTGTCGGAGACCGAGCGGTACAGCAGTGCGGCCCGCCCGCCGTCGAGCGGATGCGCGCAGTCGATGTCGGGATACCGCCAGCGCAGCCCGTGGTGTTCCAGGCCGAGTGCACGGAATGCCGGTGACCCCGCGCCCAGCGGGTGGAAGGCCGAACAGTGGTCGTGCACGATGCCGGGGCGAAGCAACTCCGAGGATCGCGTGCCGCCGCCGATCTCGTCAGCCGCCTCGATCACACGGACCGCGATCCCCTCGCGGGCCAAGGTGAGGGCCGCGGTGAGACCGTTCGGTCCGCTGCCGACGACGACCGCGGTGGTCATCGGGTCACCGTATCCGGAAGATGACCAGACGTTGGACCACGAAGTTGATCACCGTGGCCGTTCCCTGCGCGATGACGTAGGCGATGAAGCTGTAGAGGATCGTCACCGGCCACATGTGCGACAACCAGGTGTAAAGCCCGACATTCACGAAGAACGTGACACCGTACAGCGCGGCGACCGCGACGAATCGCAGCGCGCTCGGCTCGGCTTCGAAGGTCCAGCGGCGGTTCAGCAGGTAGGCGGTCGTCGTACCGAGGATGAAACCGAAGGACTTGGCGATCCAGAACGGCGTGCCGACGACGTACTGCAGCAGCAACGTGAGACCGAAATCGAGGACCCCGGACCCGGCACCCGTGATGGCGAATCGGATGATCTGCGTCTTGAGGTCGACGTTCGTCGAGGCCTCACCGTCGTTGAGTGGCAGTTCCAACGGAGTCGGCGCGTGGCGGGTGGTGTAGTCCTCGTGGCGCTGTCGATGCTCGTCAGAGCCGGATTCGGGTCGAGACACGCCACAACCCTAGTCCAGCCGTCGATCGGATGGCCGATGGCGGTGAAAACAGACCCACCCCTACTGTGGTGGGCGATCTGTGACCATCGGGGGCCACGCAGTCGGTCGCCAGACGGGGGGAAACGAGCGTGCCGAGCAGTGTCATCGTCATCGCCGTGATCATCGCGGTGATCGTCATCGGGAGCTGGTCGCTGCGGCTGTATCTGGCCGTACGACGACGCAGGGAGCGCATGGCGTTCGCCGCCGACCGCGGGTGGGAGTATCTCGGCGACCAACAGTCCTTCGCCGACCAGTTCCAGGGCCCGCCGTTTCGGGCGTGGGGACAGGGGCGTGTGCACGACCTGATGGCGGGCCGACATCGTGACCGCAACGTCTGGGTGTTCGAGTACGAGTACACCGAGAAAGACCGGGACGACGACCGCGAGACCACTCGCCACCATCACCACATGATGTGGGTCGTGGGGTTGCCCTGCGCCATGCCGGATCTCGAGGTGCGGCCCGAGGGGCTGCTCGGCGGGCGGGTCGCCTCTGCGCTCGGATTCCAGCGAATCCGGCTGGACCGCCCCGACTTCGACGCCGATTTCCTGGTGAAGTCCTCGGATGAGGCCTTTGCCCGTCGGGTGTTGACTCCCGAGGTCGCCGACCGCCACCTCGGGGTCCGCGACTTCGACTGGCGCTTCGAGGGCACGTACATGGTGTCGTTCGAGGATCGCCGGCTCGAACTCGACCGACTGATGCCGCATCTCGACATGATGTGCGACATCCTCGACCGCATGCCCGCCGACGTCTGGGCCTGACCGGATTCGTGAGTCGTCGGCGTCGGCCTTCGTGACGCATCGCTCGTACCTCGCGAGGCTCCTCAGGC
Organism: Gordonia sp. OPL2; assembly: GCF_003797825.1. Taxonomy (GTDB): domain Bacteria; phylum Actinomycetota; class Actinomycetes; order Mycobacteriales; family Mycobacteriaceae; genus Gordonia. The sequence goes on along the minus strand of NZ_RKME01000004.1, from coordinate 155,046 downwards.
ACCAGGGGTCGCCGCGTATCGAGACCACGGAACCGCCAGATCAACCGTTCCCGGTCGCGACCAGCCCCGGCGGGGGCGCTTCGTCGTGCAGGCGGCGCGCGATCTCGTCGAGCATGTCGTCGACGTCGGCCTCGTCGCTGCCCGGATAGTCGGCGATGAAGTCACGCAGCCGCCGACGCTGCGCCTCGAGCAATCGCTGCGCCTCGGCGTCACCCTCCGGTGTGATCGCCACCAACCCGTGGTCGATCGTGACCATGCCACGCGCGGCCAGCGACCACGCGGTCCGCTCGACGACCTCGTGCGGTGACTGCGACGCCTCGACCATCGCGGAGATCTCGCGGGTCCCCTCCTCCGACACCCTGCTGACCATCCACGCCTCGCCGCGCGTCAGCGAACTCTGGGCCGTCTCGACGACGAGTTCCCAAGCTCGCAGCCGGTCATCACGGGCGAGGGTCTGCCACACCTTGAGCCGCAGTTCCTCGAGCGAGGTGCGCGCCGACGGCATGCCGAACGTCTCGCCCGGGTCCGGGGTCTTGGTGACGGTCCGCAGCGACACCTCCGGCAGCAGCCACGACAGTGCGAACGCGATGGCGCCGATCGGCACGGCGACCAGGAAGACGACGTGGAACGCATCGGTGAATCCGTCGAGGAACCAGTCCTGGACGTCCGGTGGGCAGGACGGCAGCGAGAGCGTCGAGGCCTCCAGCACCTCCGCCGAGCACCGGCCGACCGCACCCGGCGGCGGCTCGCTGGTGAGCAGGGAGTCGAGTCGGGTGTTGAAGACCGCGCCGAAGGCGGCGACGCCGACCGACGACCCGATGGTGCGGAAGAAGGTCGCGCCGCTGGTCCCGGTGCCGAGGTCGCGGTATTCGACGGCGTTCTGCACGGCGAGGACCAGCACCTGCATCACCATGCCGAGCCCGACGCCGAGGATGAACAGGTAGACGCTGGTCAGGACCTCCGACGTCGTGCGGTCCATCGTCGACAACAGATACAGCGCGACCGTGAAGATGCCGCAACCGATGATCGGGAAGATCTTGTACCGGCCCGTCCGGCTGATGATCTGGCCACTGCCGATCGAGGTGATCAGCAGGCCGACCATCATCGGGATCATCCGCAGCCCGGACGAGGTGGCCGTGGCACCCTGCACCGATTGCAGGAACAGCGGCAGGAACGTGATGGCCCCGAACATGGCGAAGCCGACGACGAATCCGACGGACGCGGAGATGACGAACACCCGGTTGGTGAGCAGCCGGATCGGCAGAACCGGCTCAGGAGCGCGGAGTTCGACGAAGACGAAGGCGACCACCGCGACGACGGAGAGTACGGCGAGTCCCAACACGCGTGGGGAGGTCCAGCCCCACAGTGATCCGAAACTCGTGACGAGCACGATCCCGGTGGCCGCGCCGGCGAGCAACAGGATGCCGAGGTAGTCGATCGACGGTTTGACCGTCGCCGTGGTCGACGGCAGCACCAGGATCACGGCGATGAGCGCAACGACGCCGATGGGCAGGTTGATGTAGAACACCCACCGCCAGCTGAGGTTGTCGACGAAGAACCCGCCCAGCAGCGGGCCGACGACACTCGCGAAGCCGAACACGGCACCGAACACACCCTGGTAGCGGCCACGTTCGCGGGGCGGTACGACGTCGCCGATGATGGCCTGCGCCAACACCATGAGGCCACCGGCTCCGACGCCCTGCAATGCGCGGTAGGCGATGAGCTGGGTCATCGACGACGCCGTGCCGCAGAGTGCCGACCCGATCAGGAAGATCACCACGCACGCGATGAACAGGTACCGCCGGCCGTAGAGATCGCCGAGCTTGCCCCACAACGGTGTGGTGGCGGTGGTCGCCAGCATGTAGGCGGTGACGACCCAGGTGAGATGTTCGGCGCCACCGAGGTCGTTGACGATCGTCGGCAGCGCGGTCGACACGATGGTCTGGTCGAGGGCCGCGAGCAGCATCGCCAGCATGAGCCCGCCGAAGATGGACAGGACCCGACGCTGATCGAGTTCCTCCGACGGCGCGTCCGATGCGGCCGCAGTCATGTAGGGCCAACCCTCATGGGCCCGACCTTACGACCGGAGCGCTGCGACGGCAGGCGGTTCGGCGGATCCCCCGTCGCCCGGTTGAGGTCTAGAACTCCTCTTCGACGTCGGAGTCGCGGGCCGCCTTCTCGCCGCGATCGAGGCCGGCGAGCGCACCGAGATCGTCGGTGTCGAACCGGAAGTCGAACAGGTCGGCATTCTCGAGCTGGCGTCCGGTGTGCGACGACTTGGGGACCACACCGATACCGTGCTGCACCGACCAGCGCAGCGCGATCTGCGTCGGCGACTTGCCGTACTTGCGCGCGAGTTTGATCACCGCGGCCTCGCCCAGCATGCCCTCCTTGCGGCCCGTCGGATGCCAGGCCTGGGCATGAATACCCTTCTCCTCCATGAACTCCCGCAGACCGGTACGCGCCAGCGCCGGTGAGCACTGGATCTGGTTGAGCGCAGGCCACCGCCCGGTCTCGTCGTAGAGCATCTGCAGATGATGCTGCTTGAAGTTCGACACCCCCGCGGTCCGGATGAACCCCTCGTCGGCCAGGGTGAGCAACGCCTTCCACGAGTCGACGGTGCGTCCGAGGCTCGGGCACGGCCAGTGGATCAGGTAGACGTCGATGTGGTCGACGCCCAGGCGGCGCGCACTGTCCTTTGCGGCGTTGATCGCCTCGTCGAATCCCTGATCGCCGCCGCCGAGCTTGGTCTGCACGACGACCTCGTCCCGGTCGACGCCCGACTCCCGAAGTCCGAGACCGACACTGCGCTCGTTGCTGTAACGGCTTGCGGTGTCGAGCAGGCGATAGCCCGCGCGCAATGCGCCCGCGACGGCCGAGACGCCCGGCCGGCCCAGCATGTCGAACGTGCCGAGGCCGACCATCGGGATCGAGTACCCGTTGTTCAACTCCACTGACGGAATGTCCACTCACCAAGGATAGGTCCAACCCGACATCCCGGCGTGCCGGTCGGGCGGGTGATCTACGGTGAGACATCATGAGCTCTCGAGGTGTGCGACGTTCCGTCGCGGCGATGTTCCTGGCGGTGGCCGCCACGGCCGGGATGACGGTGTCGTCCCCGACTGCGGGAGCCGAGACCGCCCCGCCGACGGCAGCGCCCGTCTGGTCGGGCATGGATGTCCGCGACTACCGCGGCCCGGTCCCGGCCCAGGCGGGCACCCTCATCGCCCAGGTTCCGCTCGCCGCGCCGCTGAGCCTCCCCGGTGCTGCACAGGCCCGCCGGATCCACTATGCGACACCGGATCAACACGGACGTCCGGCCACCAGCACCGGCGCGGTGTTCGTCCCGGCCGGCACTCCCCCGCGCGGTGGGTGGCCGGTGATCGCGTGGGCCCACGGGACCACCGGACTCGGCGACTCGTGCACCCCGTCGGCCCAGCCACGCAGTGACCGCGACACCGCCTACCTGTCCCACTGGTTGCGCGAGGGGTATGCCGTCGTCGCAACCGACTACGTGGGTCTCGGCACCCCCGGGTTGATGAGCTACCTCAACGGCGAGTCGGAGGCACACTCGATCGTGGACTCGGTGAAGGCGGCGGGGCAGATGGGGCTGCCGCTGAACCGTCGGTGGGCGATCGTCGGGCAGTCGCAGGGAGCGGGTGCCGCGCTCAACGGCGCTCGCCGAGCGACCGAGCTGTCCCGCGGTACCGATCTGGACTATCGCGGCGTCGTCGCCACCGGCACACCCGCGAACATCGAGCAGATCATCTCGCTCGCCGGGCCGAGCTTCCCGCCGGTCAAGCTCCCTGCCGGGCTCAACACCTACGCGGCCTACATCCTGGCCGGCTTCATCGACGCCCGCCCGGACCTGCGTCCGCAGTCGGTGCTCACCCCGCTCGGCCGCGACCTGGTCGAGAAGGCCCGGCACCTCTGCTATCCCGAGATGCAGTCAGTGATGGCGGGTCGCGATCTGCGCACGCTGTTCCACGCTCCACTCGCGGGCATCCCGGGTGCGCGCGAGGCTCTGGCCCGCTATATGGGCACGCCGTACTCGGGCTACGACCGGCCGATCTTCCTCGGACAGGGGCTGCTCGACACCGACGTGCCGGCGCCGTCGGCGTTGTCGCTCTACGCCCAGATGCGCGCCGCGAACCAGCCGGTCGAACTGCACGTGTATCCGTCCAAGGATCATTCCGGCACCGTGCTCGCCTCGATGCCGGACTCGACCCCCTTCCTCGCACGCATCATGAGGTGACACCCGTATGACGGCAGCCGCACACGTCGACGACATCATCATCGGGGCGGGCCACAACGGCCTCACGGCCGCCGCCTATCTCGCCGATGCCGGGCGGTCCGTCCTGGTGGTGGAGAAGGCCGATCACGTGGGCGGTGCGGCCGTGTCCGCCATGCCCTTTCCCGGCCTGCCCGCACGGTTGTCGCGCTACTCGTATCTGGTGTCGTTGATGCCGCGCGAGATCATCACCGATCTGGGTCTCGACATCCGACTCGTCCGACGACGTCACTCGTCGTACACGCCACTTCCCCGCGATCCGTCGACCGGCATCCTGGTCGACAGCGAGGACGAGCGCGCGACCGCCGAATCCTTCCGTCTGGCAACCGGTTCGGACACCGTATTCACAGCATGGCAGTCGTTCTACAGTCGGATCGGCACCGTCGCGCGGCGCGTGTTCCCGACGATGCTCGAGCCGCTGCGGTCAGCGGCTCAGATGCACGACCTCGTCACCGGCTCCGATTCGAGCGAAGCGGAGTTGTGGGAGTCCCTGACGACGCGCCCGCTCGGCGCGCTGCTCGATCAGTACTTCGACGACGACGTCGTGCGCGGGATCGTGGCGACCGATGGATTGATCGGCACCTTCGCCGATCTCGACGATGCATCGCTGCGTCAGAACATCTGCTTCCTGTATCACGTGATCGGCGGCGGCACCGGCGACTGGGACGTCCCGGTCGGCGGGATGGGCGCGGTGTCCGGCGCGCTGTATCAGGCGGCGGCCGCGGCGGGCGCCGAGATCCGGACCGGCGTCGAGATCGTCGGGATCGATCCGGCCGACGGTACCGTCGAATTCGCCGATGGGACTACGGTGACCGGGACCATGCTGTACGCCGCGTGTGCGCCGCAGTCCGTCAATGCGCTGCTCGACGAACCGATCGCGACCGAGAACGGCACCCGCGGAGCGCAACTCAAGATCAACCTGCTCCTCGACCGCCTGCCCCGGCTGCAGGACCCCACCGTCTCGCCGCACGCGGCATTCGCCGGCACATTCCACATCAACGAGACCGCAACACAGCTGCAGCGAGCGTGGCGGCAGGCCACCCGCGGGGAGATGCCCGAACTCCCGCCCTGCGAGATCTACTGCCACACCTTGTCGGATCGATCCATTCTCGGCCCCGAACTCGACGGCAAACACACGCTGACCTTATTCGGGCTCCACACACCCCCAGAGGTCTTCGAGGAGCCCGGCGCCGTCGAACACGCCGTCGGCGCAACCCTTGCGTCGCTCAATTCGGTTCTCGCCGAACCCATCCAATCGGTCATCGCGCACGACGTCGCGGGCAATCCGTGTGTCGAGGTGAAGACCCCGCAGGATCTCGAGGAGACGGTCGGCCTCCCGGGCGGCAACATCTTCCACCGCAGCCTGCAGTGGCCGTGGGCCGAGTCCGACGACCAGGTCGGCACCTGGGGCGTCGAGACCCGTCATCCTCGCCTGCTGCTCTGTGGTGCCGGGGCACGACGCGGTGGCGGTGTCAGCGGCATCCCCGGCAGAAACGCGGCACGACTCGTGCTGAATCGGACGTGATCACACCCCGAAGACGATCACGTCCGAAGCCATGCATTTCTCACGCCGTTGCTGCGCGCGACAGGGCCTCCCCATCGGTTTTCGGTCCGAGCTCGGCCAGCCGCCGCGCAACGACCTGAGCGATGTCACCGGCTGTTTGCGGGTCGAGGCCGTCGTAGTCGGCGAGCGCACCGCGCAACCGGAGAAAGTAATCCCGTTCCGACAGGCCGAACTCGATCATGATGTCGGTCGGGTCGCCGCCTCCGTAGCGGTACCACCGTTGCGCGAACGCCACCACATCGGCGGCATCATGTGATTGGGATGTCATGACATAGATCATGCCTGATCCCAGTGAACACGAGGTTGCAGCGAGTGCACCCTCTGTGTGACCGAGGGCACTCCCCGGCCGGGCTTGCGTGTCGGGCAGGATACGACTCATGGCGGATCGCGATCTCGACTCCGATGAGCAGACCTCTCCCGTGACCGGCCTCGACGAGGTCGTCGCACGCAGATTCCTGACCACCGACGCGGCACGGCCCGAGCGGGTCGGCAAACGTCACGCCGCAGGTCGACGAACCGCCAGAGAGAACATCAGCGATCTCATCGACGACGGATCCCTCATCGAATACGGACAATTCGCCACCGCCGCGCAGGAGCAGCGCAGCGAGTTGGCAGACCTCGTCACGCAGACGCCGGCCGACGGGCTGATCGGCGGGACCGCGACCGTCGACGGGTTGCCCTGTCTCGTGATGTCCTACGACTGGATGGTGCAGGCCGGCACGCAGGGTATGCGCGGTCATCACAAGACCGATCGCCTCATCGACATCGCCACCCGTCTGCGTGTGCCCGCGGTGTTCTTCACCGAGGGTGGCGGCGGTCGCCCCGGCGACACCGACTATCCGGTCGTCTCGGCGCTGGACGTCGGATCGTTCCGCATGTGGGGTGCGCTCGGTGAGGTCGCACCCAGGATCGCCGTGGTATCCGGTCGATGTTTCGCCGGCAACGCCGTCCTCGCCGGTTCGGCGGACCTGCGAATCGCCACCCCCGACGCCAATCTCGGCATGGCCGGACCGGCGATGATCGCCGGCGGTGGGCTCGGCCAAGTGAGCGCCGACGAGATCGGTCCGGCCGATGAGCAAGCCGAGAACGGGGTCATCGATGTCCTCGCCGACGACGAGTCGCACGCGGTCGACATCGTGCGACAGGTGCTCGGACTGCTGAACGCCGACGTGGACCAGGCCGTGACCGTCACCGATCAAGCACAACTTCGCACGATGCTGCCCGCCAACGACCGCGAGGCCTTCGACGTCCGCCCACTCGCCGAGGCCCTTCTCGACGTCGGATCGGTGCTCTGGCTGCGCGAGCGCTGGGCGCCCGAATTGGTCACCGCCCTGGCCAGAATCGACGGGATGCCCGTCGGTCTCATCGCCAACCAGTCCTCTCACCTCGCAGGTGCGTTGACCTCAGACGCCGCCACCAAGGCGGCCGACTTCCTCGAGCTCTGTCAGCGGTGGGCGATCCCGATCGTCAGCCTCGTCGACACCCCCGGCTTCATGGTCGGACCGGACGCCGAGCGAACCGGACTGGTGCGCACCGCATCCCGCATGGTCAACGCCGGCTCCTGCTTCACCCAGCCGCTCATCGGCGTCGTCCTGCGCCGCGGCTACGGACTCGGCGCCCAGGCGATGCTCGGCGGCGACACCCACCGGCCGCTGCTGACCGTGGCGTGGCCGCAGGCACACCTCGGTCCGATGGGACTCGAAGGGGCCGTACGACTCTCGATGGCGAAACACTTGGCCGCCCTCCCCGAGGACGAACGAGAAGAGCTGGTCCGCACGAGCACCGAGGCGATGCGTGAGCACGCCAAGGCGCTCAACGCCGCACGGGTGTTCGAGATCGACGACGTCATCGATCCGGCGGACACGCGGCGGGTGGTGGTGGGGATGTTGCGGCGGGCGGGTAGTCGCGCCTGAGATGCCTTGGTGATCGCAGTTGTGGCGATCATCACGACCTTCCTCGCCGGCATGGTGGCGGCGCTTCCTCTCCCCCGGCGTGTTCGCGACTTTCATGCTGTACTTCGCTCTGTACAGCCGACACCGGCTCGTCGCGAACTTCCAGGACGAGGAGTTCGCAGCACTGGCCGAGGCCGAGGAGGATTTGCGATGAGGTACACCCAGTCGATCTCGGGAACCACCTACGAGTTCGACGGGCTCGTCGAACTCATGGCCAAGGCGACCCCGTTGCGCTCCGGCGACGAACTCGCGGGCTGCGCGGCACACTCCGACGCCGAGCGTGCCGCCGCGGCATGGCAACTCGCCGACGTCCCGCTGACGACGTTCCTCGACGATCAGGTCGTGCCGTACGAGTCCGACGAAGTAACCCGGCTCATCATCGATTCCCACGACCGGATGGCGTTCCAGGCGATCTCGCATCTAACGGTCGGGGGTTTCCGCGACTGGCTCCTGGCCGTCTCCGCGCGGGAGGACAGTGCTGCTCAGATCGCCGCTGTTGCAATGGGTCTGACCCCCGAGATGGTTGCTGCGACGTCGAAGATCATGCGGAACCAGGACCTGATCCTCGTTGCGTCGGCAGCAACCGTGACCGCGGCGTTCCGGACCACCATCGGTCTGCCCGGTCGGATCACCACGCGCCTGCAACCCAATCACCCCACCGATGATCCGCGCGGCATCGCCGCAGCCACGCTCGACGGGCTGCTGATGGGATGCGGTGATGCGGTAATCGGTATCAACCCGGCCACGGACTCGCCCCATGAGACGTCGGAGTTGCTCTACCTGCTCGACGACATCCGGCAGCGTTTCGAGATCCCGATGCAGTCGTGTGTGCTCTCCCACGTCACCACCACGGTCGACCTCATCGAGCAGGGTGTGCCGGTCGATCTCGTCTTCCAGTCGATCGCCGGTACCGAGGGCGCGAACAGCAGCTTCGGAATCGAGATCTCGCTTCTGCGTGAGGCCAACGATGCCGGCCGATCCCTGGAGCGCGGCACGGTCGGCGACAACCTCATGTATCTCGAGACCGGGCAAGGATCCGCTCTGTCGGCAGGCGCGCACATCGGGACCGGCGGCAAACCCGTCGACCAACAGACTCTCGAGACCCGCGCATACGCGGTCGCCCGGGTGCTCCAGCCGCTGCTCGTCAACACCGTCGTAGGGTTCATCGGGCCCGAGTACCTCTACGACGGCAAACAGATCATTCGCGCCGGACTCGAAGATCACTTCTGCGGCAAGATCCTCGGGCTCCCCATGGGCGTGGACGTCTGCTACACCAACCATGCCGAGGCCGACCAAGACGACATGGACACCTTGCTGACCCTGCTCGGCGTGGCCGGAGCCGCCTTCGTCATCGCCGTGCCCGGAGCCGACGACGTGATGCTCGGATACCAGAGCCTCTCGTTCCACGACGCCCTGTATGTTCGCCAGGCACTCGGACTTCGGCCCGCACCCGAGTTCGAGGAATGGCTCGCCGGACTCGGCATGGCGGATGCGCAGGGGCGGATCCTCCCCGTCGACGTCGCCAACTCGCCACTCCGATCGCTGACCGTCGCGCGATGAGCACCTCACCCGAGCCCGCAGACGACCTGTGGGCCGACCTCCGACTTACCACCCGGGCGCGAATCGGCCTCGGACGCGCAGGCAATTCGCTGCCCTCGCAGCGGGTGCTCGAGTTCAAAGCAGCCCACTCCGCAGCGCGCGATGCTGTGCACGACCCCCTCGACATCGACGATCTGAGAACCCAACTCGGAGAACTCGACGTCGACGATGCGCTCCACGTGCAGAGTCGAGCCGCCTCCCGCAGCGAGTACTTGCGCCGCCCCGATCTCGGACGGCAGCCCGCCGACGTGTCCCATCTTCCGGAGACGGGCGCAGACATCGCAATCGTTCTCGCCGACGGGCTCTCGCCCCGGGCACTCACCGATCACGGCTGCGGGCTGCTCGAGGCACTCGTGACAAAACTGAGCACTCGGTTCACGCTCGCACCACCGGTCATCGCCACCCAGGCGCGGGTCGCCCTAGGCGACCATATCGGAGAAGCCCTCGGCGTCCAGACGCTGATCGTGATCATCGGCGAACGCCCGGGCCTGTCCGTGGCCGACAGCCTCGGCATCTACCTCACCCACCTCCCTCGCCCCGGACTCAGCGACGCGGACCGCAACTGCATCTCCAACATCCATCCACCCGGCGGGCTCGACTATGCAACTGCCGCAAGGATCGCCGACGCACTCGTCGACGGCGCCCGCAAGCTCGGTCGCTCCGGCGTCGCGCTCAAGGACACCTCGCGAGCACAACTCACCGAGAGCGAGGCGCGCGTGGTGGACCCGGGGCCGAGCGAGCCTGCCACTCGTCCCGGGCTACGCACGAGCGACACATCGCCGACCGCGACGTAGCCGCGGCGACGCCTGGTGAAGTTCTCGACTGTGGTCCTCCGGTGATCATCGCCCGCAGATCACGACGTGAGTTGGCGGACGCGATTGTGCGTCCGCCAACTCGATCGGATTGAAGGACTCGCGGTACCAGCCGGTCGGAATCGTCGACGTGTTCACCGGTAACGCAAGGTGAGCGTCACGTCTGCCCTATCGTCGGGTTGCCGCTCTTGCCAGTTCTGGACATGTATGTTCCACGTGGTCGAGACCCCTGGACGCAGCGTTCGAGTAGAGAAGTATGTCGTGCCGTCCAAATCTCCGTTATAGGCCGTGTCGCCCTCGAAGAAGTCGACCCTCCCGCGGTAGACCTGAACTTGGCCATTGGATAGTTGGCGTAGGCCGTAACGCACTTCGACTCGTATTTCGTTGCCACAGTATGCCGTCACCGTGACCGTCCGTAGGTCGTCAATCCCAACTCGGCGGGGAGTCAAAGCCATGCCGGGGTAACAGCGCTCGTTCGAGCCGAAGTTCTCCCAGTCCATGATTCTGAAGAAAACGTTGCCGTTCACGGTTCGAGTGGCAGCGTCGGCACGCGGGGCCTGCGTACCAATACCAACTGCCAGAATCGCTGCAGCGGCCACTATTGCAAACATCTGCCAGAGTATTCGGCCGCGGGCGCGACGTTTGTTACTGGTCTTTCTCATGATGGTCGTCCTTTATGAAAGGGTCTACTTGAGTCGCACCCATTCGCACCCAGGTGCGTTGATGACTTCGTCACTTGCATTGCCGTCGTTTTGTTGTGGGAGTGTCCCCCACAGCAAGCGTCCGGCACGCTGACGAACCGCGACAGAGTAGTCGCCTACCCGACTTTCACCGCGAAAATTCTTCTACTACGCCATACATTCGGTAGCCGCTCGCAAGATCGAGGCGTGGCCAACCGGATTCGCCATGGCCGATGTACATGTGCACGTGCGGCGATCCGCGTCGTGCTGCCCTACCGCTCTCGTACCTAACCATTGACGAACGTGACATTAGATGATGTCATGAACGCGTACCCGCACTCGTCCTCGACAGTCGCTCGATCGTCGACGACGCACGACTTTCTGGGAGACGCTCATATGTCCGTAGGCACTGACCCACAACCAATCTCAGATACCGGAGCCGTCGAGAGTTCCTGCGACACCGGCCCCGACGAGGTGTCGGACCGCCTGCTGCGATCAGCGGCGCACTCCTCACGCAATGCCATGGTCGAGATCGACTGGAACGCACCCCTCGATCCGACGAAGTACGGCTGCAGCCCGGAGTGGTCGACGCTGTACGGCACCGCCTACTGGAACGAGATGACCGAAGAACAACGAATCTCGCTGACCCGGCACGAGTTCGCATCGATCATGAGCATCGGGATCTGGTTCGAGATGATGCTGCAGGAGTTGGTGTTTCGCGACCAGTACCTCACCGACTACCACCGGCCGGAGTTCCAGTTCGCGATGACGGAGGTCGCCGACGAATGCCGGCACTCGCTGATGTTCGCGCTCGCGACGAAGAAGATGGTCGGCACCTGCTACAAACCGCATCCCCGTCTCGGACGTTTCGCGAAGCTCTTCAAGAGCACCGCCGCCGACGAGGTCGCCTACGCGGGAATCCTGGTCGCCGAAGAGATCCTCGACGTCTTCCAGCGCGGATGCATGCGCGACGACCGCGTGCTGCCCTTCATCCGCACGGTCAACGAGATCCACGTGCTCGAGGAGTCTCGTCACATGCGATTCGCGCGTGAGGAGGTCCGGCAGCGGATGCAGAGAGTCGGGTGGCTGCGCAGACAGTGGAGTGCATGGAACGTCGCCCTCGCCTCGTCGTACATCGTGCTCAGCCTCGTGCGGCCGCGCGCATATGCCGACGCCGGCCTGGACTACCACCGTGCCGTCGCCGAGATGCGTCACAACCACCACTTCCAGTCCATGGTTCGCAGCAGCTGTGCACACCTGATGCAGTTCCTCGACGAAGTCGGTCTGCTGACACCGGCAGCCGCACGGATCTACCGGAAGGTGCACATGCTGTAGGGACGCTGTGGACAGGTAACGACACGTCACCGAGCTCGTGTCCGCACGAACACGTGCGTCAGTGCATGTGGCTTCCACCGTTGATGTCGATGGTGGTTCCCGTGAGGTAGGCAGCGTCGTCCGAGGACAGGAAGGTGATCACGGAGGCCACTTCGCGTGTCGTGGCGACGCGGCCCACAGGGATGCCGGCCGCGATCGCGGCTTCCTGTTCGTCGGTGCTGCCGACCCGGATGGCGGTGTCGGCGGCGCCGGGAGCCACAGAGTTGATGGTCACCCCGCTGTCGCCGAGCTCGCGGGCAAGGGACTTGGTGAATCCGAGGATCGCCGCTTTGGCCGACGAGTACGGCACCTTGCCGAATACCCCTCCGCCGCGCTCGGCCGACACTGAGCTCATGTTCACGATTCGGCCCCAGCCACGGTCGATCATGTCTGGGAGGAACGCCTTGGTGACCAGGTAGGTACCGGTCGCATTGACGGCCATCACCTTGTTCCACAGATCCAGGGTGGTGTCGAGGAACGGGACCGGTGAAGTGATGCCGGCGATGTTGGCCAGGGCTCCCACCGGCGGTAGTGCACCTCCCTCGACCTCGGCCGCGACCGCTCGCTGAGCAGCGGCGACGGACTGCTCGTCGGCTACATCGATGTCGTGTCCGAACGCCGGGACGTCGTAGGTGTTGCCGATCTCGGCGGCGACCTTGGCCGAGGCTTCGCCATCGAGGTCGAGGACGACGACGGCCCAGCCGTCCTCGGCGTACCGAGCTGCCGTCGCTCGCCCGATGCCGGTGGGGGAGGCCGCGCCGGTGACAACGGCAGTGCGGATCGGTGTGTTCATGGTCTTCTCCTGATTCATTGGGTTCGTTGGGTTCACGGCCGCACGGCCGAGAAGTCGGGTGATGACCGCGCCGGCTTCTCCCGCCGCGTCCGCTCGGTTCGCGTCGTCGACATCGTGGGTCTCCAACTCGAGACTGAAATGGCCGGAGTATCCAGCCCTTTCAAGTGCGTGGAGGGCTCGCCGGAAGTCGACGTCTCCGTTCCCGATGCTGCGATTGATATCGCCGGGACGGACTGGGTCATCGCCTTCGAGGCGGACTCCCGCGGTGGCGTCGCGCAGATGAACGTGGGCGATCCGGCCGAACTGATCGAACCGTTGGACGGCGTCTTCCACCCGTGCGCCCGAGGCGACCACATGACTGACATCGAGAACGTGACCGATCGTCGGCTCATCGATCCGCGCGGCGAGCTCGGCAGCACGGTCGAGTGTGCACCCAAGCCTCAACACGTGCAGGGTTTCCACCCACAGCTCGACTCCGACCGCCCGGGTGACCGAAGACGCCCACCGGAGCTGTTCGGCGACCACATCAAAATCGGCGGCGAGCCCGTTGACCGGACGGTGTGACAGTGCGCCGTTGGGCAGGACGATCGCGCGTGCACCGAGTTCTGCCGCCAGTTCGGCGAGTTGGCCGAGTTGCTGCGATCGGCGCCGCCGCTCGTCGTTGTCGGCCGGCACGTTGAGATCACCGATGTCGGCATTGATGGACCGGACGATGACATCGTGCCGGCGAACGGCGGACACGATCGCGGATCGAACCGTCGGCTCGAGATCGAACGGGACGTGGTCACAGACGCCGGGCAGCGAACCCAGGTCGATTTCCGCGAAGCCCAGACCAGCAATGGTCGCGAGAGCGTCGTCGCGGCTCAGGCGACGAAACGAGATCGTCGAACAGCCGAGTCGTGAATCGAACATCACCCACCTCCTCAACTAGGAGTGACTCACAGCACAGTATGTCGTCGACGGACAACCGTCAACTACCAACCGTTGACTGTTGACAGTCAACGTGCGGTGGGTCACACTCGGATTGTTGGCGCACAACGACCACACTGGAACTACGACTCTTCGAAGGAGGGGTGCACGCCATGACGACAGCACTCCACATGCGCGGCCCGGTGAACGGATCGCCCGACGCTCGACGCGTCTCTATCGGCTCCTCGGTCGGAGCAGTCATCGAGACATACGACTTCATCGGCTTCGGTACCGCCGCCGCCCTGTATTTCGGCACCGCGTTCTTCCCCGGACAAAGCTCGGTCGCCGGGACCCTCGCGGCATTCGCGACCCTCGGTGTCGGCTTCGCCGCCCGTCCGCTCGGCGGAATCCTGGGCGGACACCTCGGAGACAAGGTCGGACGCAAGCCGGTCCTCGTGGCATCCCTGATCCTGATGGGGTTGGCCACTTTCGCCATCGGCCTGCTGCCGACATACGCACAGGTCGGTGTGATCGCGCCGGTCCTGCTGGTCGTCGTCCGCATCATTCAGGGCCTGGCATTCGGAGCCGAGTGGGGTGGCGCGATCCTGATGAGCTACGAGCACGCCCCCTGGCGCAAGAAGGGCAAGTTCACCGGCATCGTGCAAGCCGGGTTCCCGGTCGGCCTGCTCTTGGCCAACCTCGTCTTCCTCGTCTCCGTCCACCTACCCGGCGACTGGGCATGGCGCGTGCCCTTTCTCGCCAGCATCCTGCTGGTGATCGTCGGCCTCATCATCCGCGCGAAGGTACCCGAGTCGCCGGTGTTCGAAGAGGTCAAGGAGACCGGCTCCGTCGTAAAGTCGCCGATCGTCGACTCGGTCCGCAAGGACTGGCGAGACATCCTGCGCGGCATCGGCCTTCGCATCGCCGAAACCGCCGGATACGCGGTGTCGATCACGTACATGATCTCGTACCTGCACACCGAGGAGCTGGCCACCAAGTCGCAGACCCTGCTCGCGCTCTGCGTCGCCGCCGGCCTGGGCATCGGCGCCACTGTCGGGTGGGCCACCCTGACCGACAAGATCGGACGGCGACCCGTCTACATCGGGGTGTGCGCCTTCGGGGTCGTCTTTGCCATCCCCATGTTCCTGCTCGTCAACACCGGCACTTTCGTCTTGATCCTGGCGACGATCGTGATCGCCTACACGGTGTGCCAGAACGCGCTCGCCGGCGCACAGGGCGCGTGGTTTCCCGAGCTGTTCGACGCCACCCGCCGCGCTTCGGGAGCCTCACTCGCCTACCAGATCTCGGCCATGGTGTCCGGGTTCACCCCGTTCATCACGACCTTGTTGTTCGTGTGGATCGGCTGGATGGGGCCGGCGCTGCTGTTCGGCTTCTACGCACTCATCGGACTCACCGCAGCCGTGCTCACCCGGGAGACGTGGGGCCCGCGTGAGCGCATGCTCGCCGAACAAGCTGCCTCCGAGGTCGATCCCGGCCCTTTCGGCCCTGACACCACGCCATCCACCAAGAGCGGAGAACTCGTATGACCACCACAGCCGTCACACCCGCATCGACCCGCGAACGTGTCGTCGCCGACTTCGCTTATCGGACCCGCCAGAATGTCATCGACATGGGCGAGGTCCAGGGACAGGGCTACGTCGGACAGGCGCTCGGCGCAGCCGACATCCTGGCCGTCGTCTACGGCGACCAGATGCGGTATCGGGCCGACGACCCCAACTGGGCCGCCCGCGACCGATTCCTGCTCTCGACCGGGCATTACGCGATCGGCCTGTACGCGGCCCTCGCTGCCGCCGGAGTCCTCGACTCCGAGGAGTTGCTCACCTACGCCCTCGACGACTCGAGGCTGCCGATGTCCGGAATGGCGTCGTACACACCGGGAATGGAGATATCCGGCGGTTCCCTGGGGCACGGACTGACCGTCGCCGTCGGGATGGCCCTCGGATTGCGACACCAGAACTCCGACGCCCGGGTCTTCAACTTCCTCTCCGACGGTGAGCTCGACGAAGGGTCGACCTGGGAAGCGGCGATGGGCGCACATCACCACCAACTGGGCAACCTCATCGCCATGGTCGACATGAATGCGTTGCAAGCCGACGGGCCGACCGCTGGTGTTCTCAATATCGAGCCAGTGGAAGAGAAATGGGAAGCCGCAGGCTGGAACGTCCGACGAGTCAACGGCAACGACCCTGCCGCGCTCCTCGAGGCCTTCGATGACGTCACCAACACCGCCCGGCCACACGGCGCGCCGTCAATCGTCATCTGCGACACACGCGTCGGTTACGGCGCAACGATCCTGGAGAACCGCGAGAAGGCGCATTTCATGCGCATCGAAGAACACGAATGGCAGATCTGTCGCGACCAGCTCGCCGACCGCTTCGCCACCACGAACTCACCGAAGGCCTGACATGACCACCGCAGCACCCAAACTCAAGACCTCGGCAATGATCGCGTCGTTCGTCGACCCCGGACAACGCACCGCAACCGCTCCTTTCGGACACGCTTTGGTGCGCGCTGCCGAAGAGAACGACAAGATCGTCGGCCTATCGGCCGACCTCGCCAAGTACACCGACATGCACATCTTCGCCCAGGCCATGCCCGAGCGGTTCTTCCAGATGGGAATGGCCGAGCAGTTGCTGTTCGGCGCCGCGGCGGGCATGGCGGAGACCGGTCTCGTACCATTTGCGTCCACGTACTCCGTCTTCGCCGCTCGTCGGGCATACGACTTCCTCTGCCTCGACATCGCCGAGCCCAATCTGAATGTGAACATCATCGGAGGGCTCCCAGGCCTCACAACCGGCTACGGACCCAGTCACCAAGCGACTGAAGACGTCGCAATCTTCCGCGGGATGCCGAACCTCACCATCGTCGATCCGTGTGACTCCCTTGACATCGAACAGGCCGTTCCCCAGCTCGCTGCGGCCGAAGGGCCGAGCTACCTTCGGCTGCTTCGTGGCAAGGTCGCCACCGTGCTCGACGAGTACGACTACACCTTCGAGCTCGGCAAGGCGAAAGTCCTGCGAGGCGGCAACGACGTCGTCTTCGTGTCGTCCGGGCTGATGACGATGCGCGCACTGCAAGCCGCAGACCGTTTGGCCAACCACAACATCGACGTCGCAGTTGTACATACGCCGACCATCAAACCGTTCGACGCCGACACCGTTCTCGCCCACCTCGACACTCCTCGCAAAGCGTTCACACTCGAGAACCACACCCGAATCGGCGGTTTGTACGAGACCGTCGCCTCCGCCATCGTCGAGCGCGGACTCGGTGTGCAGGTCGGTGCGATCGCCTTGCCTGACGCGTTTCTCGATGCCGGCGCGTTGCCCACCCTGCACGACCGTTACGGACTGTCCACCGATCGGATCGAGAAGCGCGTACTCGACGAACTCTGATCTCGCACGAACCAGGAGCGCCGCCTCGTGACCGTACACTCGGTGTTGACAGACAGCAGTCGACAGTCAGCTGTGACACGAGAGGACTCGGGCATGGCAACCCAACCCGCGGCGCTCCTGGGCCTGCAACGCACCAATTTGCGCGAGCAGGCCCTCGCCGCCCTGCGCACCGCCATCACCCGCGGCGAACTCCGACCGCACAGCGCTCTGGTCGAGACCGAACTCTCCGAGCGACTCGGTATCAGCCGCGGCACCCTTCGCGAGGCGCTACGCCAACTCCAGCAAGAGGGGCTTGTCGTCGCCGGTGTGCGAAACCGCTTGCACGTGCGCAGCCTTGACACCAAAGAGATCGGCGACATCTTCGCGGTCCGCGCAGCGCTCGAAGCCCTCGCGGCCTCCGTGCTGGCCGCCATCCCCGACCGTGGCGCCCTGGTCCGCGACCTCCGGGCTGCGCTCGATCGCATGGGCGCAGCGGGTCGCGACAACCTCGACGATCGAATCGAGGCCGATCTCGATTTTCATCGCCTGCTCTGCACCCTGACCGACAACGAGACCCTGGTCCATTCGTGGACCTCTCTCGAAGGCTCGATCCGAATGTCGATCATGTACGCCGGCACCGAACAAGCACTGGGAAACATGGACACCGACCGCCACAGCGTCATCATCGACGCCATCGACAGCGGCGACCCGGACGCCGCCCGGCATGCCGTGATCGATCACATGCGCTGGGCGGCAGACAACCTCGTCGCCGGCGCCGGCGGGGTCCTCCCCTGAACCGTGTGACGCAGACGCCCTCGAGCATGTGCGCAGGTCCTGCCTGGATCCACCGGCAAGAGCACATGCTGTAGGCCGCAGCCTCACCGCCGCTCCTGCAGACACACCTCCACCTGATCCCCCACGCCCTTTCCGATCTCGTCCAGCAACGCACCCTTCATCGGGAGCTTGTGCCGTCCGTCGCCGAGCGCCATGAACGAACTCTCGAACGGTCGGCCGTCGACGGTTCCGCTGACCTTCACCAGGCCGCGGGTCCCGAAGAAGTCAGCCGTCCAGTCGGTGACCACATACGTCCAGCCGCCGGGTGCCGAGCTCTTCTCGATGACGGCGGTGAATGTCTTGTCCAGTGGGGTGCTCATGGTGCCTCCTCGATCGCGAGTGTCCCTCATATCGACTCCGCGACCAGGTGATAGTCATCGCGAGAACGTTCACCGCGGTGGCAACGAGAGAAAATCACTCAGCCATTCGTCGACCTCACCCATGGTCTCCGAATCCACCACACCGATGACGTCGTGCAGTCGTTCGCGGGTCACCGTCCGAGGTTGTTCGGTCATCGCGAACGTCGGTCGACGTGACGTGAAAGCGGGTCCGCGCAAGCGAACGTGGTTCGGCCATCCCCGATCGATCGTCGTCGCGGGGAGGATGATCGCGAGCGTGTCGGCCTGCTCGAGATACAAGTCGCTCGCAATCAGCAGGGCTGGGCGTCTGCCGGATCGTTCCCGCCCGCGAACGGGATCGAGTTCCGTCCAGACGACCATCCCGCGCCGCAGATCAGGTGACATCGTCGCCAGAAGCCAGGGCTGCATCCCAATCGCTGAACTCGTCCCAATAGAGATCGTCAGCGCCGCGGACCGCCAGGCCGAAAGCCTCCATTCGTTGTCGACGCTCGTATCCATCCAGAAGCTTCTCGATGAACCCCGCTGCGGTGACGCCGTTCGCTTCCGCATCACGGTTGATGCGATCGCGCAGTTCGACGGATACCTTGATCGTCGTCGCCATGGGCCGAGTCTACCGACGGGTATACCCAAGCGTCTACCGCCCCTGGTCCGGCCTTCGGACCAGGTGATATTCATCGCGAACCTACGGCGGGAGCGGACAGGTACCCTCATGGGCGATGTCTACTGAAGAGTTGTTGCCGATCGAGACCCGCACGCTGATGGGCTGGGGTCGCACGATGCCCATCGAGGGACACGTGCTCTCGACGCCGTATCCCGAGGTCATCGCCGAGGCGGTCGCGCGCGTCGCCGACGACAATGCCGACAAACCCGACTACCTCAAGCGTGGCGTCATCGCTCGCGGACTCGGGCGTTCGTACGGCGAGAACGCGCAGAACGCCGGCGGTCTCACCATCGACATGACGCCGCTGAACCGCATCTACTCGATCGACGAGTCCACGGCCATCGTCGACGTCGATGCCGGGGTCGACCTCGACACCCTCATGCGCGTCGCGCTTCCCCACGGTCTGTGGGTGCCGGTGCTGCCGGGTACGCGCCAGGTCACCGTCGGCGGCGCCATCGGCTGCGACATCCACGGCAAGAACCATCACAGCGCGGGCAGCTTCGGCAACCACGTCGTCGAGATCACGCTGCTCCTCGCGAGCGGAAAGATCATCACGATCACCCCCGACGGCACCGACGACGACCCCGACGCCTCCATCTTCTGGGCGACGGTCGGCGGCATCGGACTCACCGGCATCATCCTGCGGGCCAAGATCCGGATGACGCGCACCGAGACCGCGTACTTCATCGCCGACGGCACCGTCACGAGCACGCTGGACGAGACGATCGCGCTGCATCAGGACGGCAGCGAGTCGAATTACACCTACTCCTCGGGCTGGTTCGACGCGATCAGCAAGCCCCCGAAGCTCGGACGCGGAACGTTCTCGCGCGGATCGCTCGCCACGCTGGATCAGCTGCCGCCGGAACTGGCGAAGGACCCGCTCAAGTTCGACGCCCCGACGCTGATGAACTTCCCGGACATCTTCCCCAACGGGCTGGCCAACAAGTTCGACTTCTCCATTGTCGGCGAGGCCTACTACCGGATGGGCGGCAACTACACCGGCAAGATCCAGAATCTGACGAAGTTCTATCACCCGCTTGATCTGTTCGGGAACTGGAACCGCGCCTACGGGTCGAAGGGATTCCTGCAGTACCAGTTCATCGTGCCGCCGGAGGCCGTCGAGGAGTTCAAGCAGATCATCATCGACATCCAGGCGTCGGGACACGTCAGCTTCCTCAACGTGTTCAAGCTCTTCGGACCGGGAAACCAAGCACCGCTGTCGTTCCCGATGGCCGGCTGGAACATCTGCGTCGACTTCCCGATCAAGAAGGGACTCGCCGAGTTCTGCAACGAACTCGACCGGCGGGTGATGTCGATCGGCGGGCGCCTCTACACCGCCAAGGACTCGCGGACATCGGCGGACACCTTCCACGCGATGTACCCGCGGATCGACGAGTGGATCGCGACCCGTCGCCGCGTCGACCCGGACAAGGTCTTCATGTCCGACATGGGCCGGCGCCTCGAACTGATCTGACCTGAGCCCGATCCGAATCATCCTGATGCGTACCAGCTTCGAAGGGAAATCCACATCATGATCAACGCCGTCGGCGTGCCGCGGTCCGTCCTCGTCCTCGGAGGCAGTTCCGAGATCGGCCTCGCCATCACCGAGGAGTACCTGAAGAAGGGCCCGATGCGGGTGGTCCTGGCCACCGTGCCCGGTGACCCGACCGCCGCCGCGGCCGTCGAGAAGATGCAGAAGGCCGGCGCCTCGAGCGTCGAGCAGATCGACTTCGACGCCCTCGCCCCCGACACCCATCCGGCCGTGTTGGACAAGGCCTTCGCCGGTGGTGACATCGATGTCGCCGTCGTCGCGTTCGGTATCCAGCCCGACGACGAGAAGGCCTGGCAGGACCAGAAGACCGCGGTCACCGAAGTCGGCATCAACTACACCGCCGCGGTGTCGGTCGGCGTGCTGCTCGGCGAGAAGATGCGCGCCCAGGGCTTCGGGCAGATCATCGCGATGAGCTCGGTCGCCGGAGAACGCGTGCGGCGCAGCAACTTCGTGTACGGCTCGACCAAGGCCGGCCTCGACGGCTTCTACCTCGGCCTCGGAGATGCCCTGCGCCCGTTCGGCATCCACGTCCTCGTCGTCCGCCCCGGCCAGGTCCGCACCCGGCTGTCCGCCCACGTCGCCGAGGCCCCGCTGACCGTGAACAAGGAGGACGTCGCCCGCATGGCGGTCGCCGCGGCCGACAAGCACAAGGAGATCGTCTGGGCGCCCGGCCCGTTCCGGTTCGTGATGATGATCCTGCGGCACATCCCGCGGCCGATCTTCCGTCGTCTGCCCATCTGATCGTGAACACGACCGTTCGCCGCGCCCGGGACGTCGGCGAGCTGTTCATCGGCGCGATCGTCGGTGCGCTCGTCGCGTTCATCGGCCTCAAGGTCATCGCGACGGTCGACTGGCCGTCGTTCAACTCCTCCAACGTCACCCGCGCGCTGACGACCGTGGGCCAGGTCGTGGCCGTCGCCGCCCTGGTACTCGTGGTGTTGCTCAACCGCTATCGGTCGGGCCGGTCGTCGACCGGGTGGTTGACGAGTCTGATCTCGACGATCGCGACCGCGGGCCTCGTCACCGTCACCCTCGGCATGCCGCTGGGCGCGACGAAGCTCTACCTGTTCGGGTTGTCGGTGGATCAGGAGTTCCGTACCGAGTACCTGACCCGCATGACGAGCAGTCCGCGTCTGGCGGACATGACCTACCTCGACCTGCCGCCCTATTACCCGGCCGGCTGGTTCTGGTGGGGCGGACGCTACGCGGGGCTCGAGGGTCTGCCCGGCTGGGAGGCCTACAAACCGTGGGCCATCCTGTCGATGGCGGCTGCGGCCGCGGTCGGCATCCTGCTGTGGAACCGGATGCTCGGCGCGACCCGCGGCATCCCGATCGCCCTGGCCGTCACCGTCATCACGCTGATGTTCGCGTCTCCGGAACCCTATGCGGCTGTTCTGGTGTTACTCGGCGTCCCGATGCTCATCACGATGCTGTACGCGCTACGCGGTCGATCCCGGGCCACAGAAGGGCCGGTCGGCGGACTCCGGTCGGGCACCAGCTGGGCCGCGGTCCTGGCGTCCGGCGCGTTCCTCGGTCTGAGCGCCACGTTCTACACGCTCTACACCGGCCTGTTCGCACTCACCGCGGTGCTCATGGCCTGCTACCTCATCGTGCAGGCGTGGTTCGGAGCCGCCAACAAGTCCGTACCGGATGCCACCGTGTCCGGCCGACGACGGTCGGTGATCGGTGCGATCATCGCCCGACTTGCGTCGATCGCGGTCATCTCCGGTCTCATCGCGCTCCTCGTGTGGGCGCCCTATCTGTGGTCTCGAGTGCGCAGCGAACCCGCGAGCGGCGGTACGGCCGAACACTATCTCCCCGAACGCGGTGCGATCCTCCCGCTGCCGTTCTTCCACTTGACCCTCGTCGGGTTGCTCAGTCTCGTCGGCCTGATCTGGATCTTGTTGCGCTTCCGTGAGCGCACCGTCGCGCTCGCACTCGGTGTCGCGGTGGTGACGATCTACCTCTTCTGCCTGCTGTCGATGCTGCTGACGGCCGGCGGGACGACGCTGCTGTCGTTCCGTCTCGACCCGATCCTGAACGCCACGCTCGCGGCGGCCGGTGTGCTCGCGCTCGCCGACCTGTCGCGCTGGGCCGTCGGCCGATTCGGTGACGTCCGCTTCGCCATCGGCGCGGTCGCAACGGTCGCGGCAATGGCTGTGGCACAGGATGTCCCCGGGTTCCTGTCGACCGAGATCACCACCGCTTACACCGATACCGATGGCTACGGCGCGCGCGCCGATCAGCGACCGCCCGGGGCCGAGTCGTATTACCCCGAGATCCATCGGCTGATCCGCGAGCAGACGAAGAGACCTGCCACCGACAACGTCGTGCTCACCGCCGACTACGGCTTCCTCTCGATCTACCCCTACTGGGGTTTCCAGGGATTGACCTCGCACTACGCGAACCCGTTGGCCGAGTTCGACAAACGCGCCAAGACCATCGAGCGCTGGGCGGACTCGACCAGCCCGGACGAGCTCATCGAGAAGCTGGACCGCTCCCCGTGGACGCCGCCCGACGTCTTCCTGTTCCGTTATGCCGCAGACGGATACACACTGCGGCTGGCCGAGGACGTCTATCCGAATGATCCGAACGTCAAGCGGTACACGGTGACCTTCGATCCGGCCGCCTTCGCCGACCCCCGTTTCGTCGTGACCGAGGTGGGCCCGTTCGTGGTGGTGGTGCGGCGATGATCGTCGAAAGAAATCGGTTCATGATCAGCCGTGTCGACGCGGGCTCGTCGTCGGCGTTCCTGGTGCACAGCGACGTCGTGAACTGGGTTCTGCTCCAAGAGGGTTCGGACATCACACTGATCGATGGCGGCTACCCGGGCCAGGCGGCCGATGTCGTCCAGTCGATCCGGCACATCGGCGGGCGTCCCGAGGACATCCGGGGCGCGCTGCTGACCCATGCGCATGTCGACCACATCGGCGGCCTCGCGAAGCTACAGGAAAAGTACGGATTCGACGTCTACATGGATCCCGTCGAGGTTTCCCACGCGCGTCGGGAGCATCTGCAACAGGCCGGGCCCGGGGACATCGTCCCGATTGCTTATCGACCGCGTGTGCTGCGTTGGCTCACGAAGGTGACGCCGTTGGGTGTGTTGAGCCGCAGAGGGATCGACGACGCCAAGCCGTTCCCCGACCCGCTGGATCTTCCCGGCCGGCCAGTCCCGGTGGCCGCCCACGGACACACCGACGGACACAGCGCCTACCTGATCGCGGACGGCGAGGTGTTGGTGTCCGGGGACGCGCTCGTCAGTGGACATCCCATCTCGACGATCACCGGTCCGCAGTGCATCTCGGATGCCTTCCAGCATGATGTCGCGACCGCGCGGCGCACCGTCGAATCGTTCACCACTCTCGACGCGACGACTCTGTTTCCCGGGCACGGGCCGCGCGCAGACGGCGCCGTGGCCGACGCCGCGCGGCGCGCGCTCGAGGTGTCGTAGCCGCAACCCCCCACCGGGTCGAGTAGCCACGAGCGAGCGAAGCGAGTCCGAGGCGTATCGAGACCACGAATACTGCCCGAGCCTCACCGCGACAATCGGCCCTACGCGTTGCCGGTCGTGAGATGAGTTCGCGCGAGGTCGAGCTCGATCCGCCAACCCTCGACGTTCCCCTCGAGGCGCTCGCGACGTTCAGCGGCGGTGCCGGGCAGAGAGGCGAACCCACTCTCGGCGACCTTGAGGATCACCCCGTCGCCGGATTCCTCTGGTGTCACCCAGAATTCGACGAGTGTCGAGTCACTCTCGGGGTCGTCGGGATCGGCGAGCCAGCGGAATGCGGCGTACCGCGGCTCGTCGAGTTCGACGACACGGAAGGCGAAGGCCCCGTGGGTCGGATCATGCACGACGGCGAGATCACCGTCGCGGTCGATCCGATGTTCGACGATCTGTTTGTCGTTGATGTACCAGCCAGGCTCGCTCACCAGCTCCCAGACGTGTTGCGCCGGTGCGGCGATGGTGATCTCGCGTTCGATGCGATCGTGCTCGAGTTCGGTTGTCATGGTTTCCTTTTCGTGGTGATGACCCTTCGTGACGCTCGGCTGGCGCCTCGCTCCTCAGGGACCGGTGTCGGCCGGCCTCGCAC
Organism: Gordonia sp. OPL2; assembly: GCF_003797825.1. GTDB lineage: Bacteria > Actinomycetota > Actinomycetes > Mycobacteriales > Mycobacteriaceae > Gordonia. The sequence continues at coordinate 130,183 of NZ_RKME01000004.1, read as the reverse complement.
CTGAGGGATGAGACCTCTGATCCCTGAGGAGGACCGGAGCGCAAGCGGAGGTCCGTCACGAAGGGTCGTCCCCCCGAGACGGTGATTCGGCAATCGTCTTGATGCGGTCGAGACGACGTTCCCAGCCGCGGGCAATGGTGTCGAGCTGGCGCGCGACCTGAGACAGGCGCGCGCCGACCGGCTCGTAGCGGACTTCGCGGCCGGCCTTGGCCGCACTCACCAACCCCACGTCCTCCAGCACCCGGAGGTGCTTCGCAATGGCCTGTCGCGAGATCGGGAGTTCGGCGGCGAGGGCCGAGGCCGAGGCGGGCGAGCGGGACAGCCGGACGAGAATCTGCCATCGACTGTCATCGGCGAGAGCCGCGAACAGATCGACTGGCGCCTCGGAGTCGAGCGCGTCAGGCACGGGCGGCAGCTCCGGTGAGGTGGGCGCGAGCCATGTCGAGCTCGAGGGGCCATCCCTGGGTGTGGTCGTCGAATCGGGAGCGGCGATCTGCCTCCGGTTCGCTCAACGAGGCGAACCCCGACTCGGCGACCTTGAGCAGAACGCCCGAATCGACCGGCGTCAGCCAGAATTCGACGAGGGTCGACGAGCTCGACAGATCGTCGGTGTCGATGTGCCAGCGAAACGCCGCATACGACGGTTCATCGAGCTGAACGACACGGAAGGCGAAGCGGCCGTACTGGGGATCGGTGACGTAGGTGACGTCACCGTCGCGCTCGAGCTGATGCTCCACGATCGTCTGATCGTTGATGTACCAACCCGGTTCGCTCACCAGTTCCCAGACCCGTTCGGGCGAGGCCTCGATCGTGATCTGTCGTTCGATGCGATCGTATTCGGTGTCCATGATGTCCTCCTGGTCGATTTATCTGCAACTCGATAGTTGCATAAGCCTCGCGGGTACTGCAACCCCTCAGTTGCAATTAATTTCAGCTGCTTGACTTCAAGTGGACCTGAAGTACGAGAGTGTGCGCATGACGACCGCCCTGCATCGCATCGACAAGTTCTCCGTCCCCGCACCGGCCATGGACGAATTTCTCGCACAGCTCCGTCACACCCACGAGATCCTCGGTAGGCAGCCTGGGATCGTCCGCAACGATGTGATCACTCTCGTCGACGGCGACAGCGTCTACAACGTCGTGACCGCGGTGACCTGGGAGTCTCGCGACGCCCTCCGCGATGCCGGGAGTGCAGTCGCCGCCGACGTCGCCGCCACCGGATTCGATCGCGTGGCATTCCTGACACGCCTCGGCGTCACCGCGGATTTCGGAACATACGCGTGACGAGCTCCTGACGGCCAGACGCCGGCCTCACCCGGTCGCACGCACCCGCTCGACGCGTCGTCGTGAGAACGGTTTCCACAGCACCTTCTGGATCCAGAGCGTCAGGCACCCCGCGAGGGCCATACCGCCGATGTTCACCACGAGCTGCAATCCGGAGCCGCGCACCTCGGTCCATTCGCCGAACGCCGACGCCAGCGCCAGGTTGCCCGCGGCCGGGATCGTCGTCACCGAGATGAACACCCCCGACAGCGCACCCGTCCGCGCCGACGTGATCGACAGGACGCCCGCGACCGCGGCCAGGATGGCGACGATGAACGACCACTTGTCCGGCGAATAGATGAACTCGGTCTCCGGATGGTGCCGCAGATCGTCGACGGTCACCCAGCCGAGACCGCGCACGACGAGTGCGAACACGAAGGTGGCGACGATGCCGACCACGAATCCGACGGCCAACGTGCGCACCGACATCCACAGCAGATTCGGCCGCCGGAGTACGACAGCGACACAGATCGCCGTGATGACCCCGAACTCGGGACCGAGAACCATCGCCCCGACGGTGAGGATCTGCGAATCGAGCACCACCGCGATCGCCGCCAGCACGGTTGCCAGGATCATGAACCCCAGATAGGTGAAGTTCAGCTCGGACTCGCCGTAGGCGCGCCGCCCGACCTGCGCCCAGACGACCGCATCAGAGCCGAATCCGGGAGCGCGCCGCTCTGCCTCGAGCGCACCGCGGGACAGGAAGGTCTCCACCTCCTCGACTCGCAGGGAACCCTTGTCCGCGACGCCGAGATCGCGGACCGCGGTGATCAGGTCGTCAGCGGCCTCCCGGGCGACGTCGATCTTGACCAGGTCACCGACCGGTTTGAGCGACGCACCTCGTACGACGGCGACCGAGCTGACTGCTTCGTCGTCTCTCACCAGCCCCAGGACGTCGTCGGTCAGATGCGCGGGCGAGCAGATCTCGATGTGCAGCACCACTGCATTGTGCGTCTCGGTCTCGACCACCCACGAAACAAGTTGAGAATTCCCCTTGCGCTTCGTACATGTGTTCGATAGATTGGTGACAGCAGGTTCGAAGTTGATGTGCGTTACCGCCACACTCCTGGGTGTGGTCCCAAGAATCCGATGAGTCTCCTGCTGGCCTGATCTGTCGACTCTTGGGGGAACGCTGTGAGCATCATCGACGACATCTCCGACATCTGTGCCGCCGTCCACCGGCTGTGCGTCGACGACGATGACATGACTGGTCCTCTCGCGTTCGACGCGATGCGGGCGCTTCTGACGCTGCGCAACCTGATCGATCACCACGCCGCCGTCCTCACCGCCGCCCTCGACCGGTTGCGGGTCGCGAAAGACCACGGGCGTAGCACCCGAGAGTTGTTGATTGTCATGGGAGTAGCGCCTGCCGTCGCCCAACGACTGATTCGTATCGCCGGATCGCTCACCACACTGCCGACGTTGGCCGCACACGCCGCCGACGGCGTCATCTCCGGTGAACATGCTGACGCCATCGTCCGCGGTATCGAGCACATCGGGAAAAGATCACCGGAACCGATCGACGACACCCAACGTCTAAACCATGTGACAGATCTTCTCGCCCAACACTTCTCCGGCGCCACCCCCGCCGAAATCATCGACCGTGCCCGCACCCTGGGCAACCTGATCGCCGACGACACTCTCGGCGGCGTGCCTGCCGCGGAAGACCGCAGCATCAACACGCTCACGAAGAGTAAGACCACCGACGGACGCATCCATGTCGAGGCCGACCTCGATGTCGAGGTCGGCGAGAAATTCCAGGCCGCCATGGAACGCCACGGTGCACCCCGCCCCGAACCCGACGGCTCCCCCGACGCCCGCTCCACCGAACGACGCCTCGCCGACGCATTAGAGACCATCCTCGACATCGCCGCCGCAGGCGGAAATGACGCGGCCATGGTTCCGAGAACCCATGTGCTGCTGACCATCCCCGCCGACAATCCACGACTGTCCGAACTCGAGCACATGGGATCGGTCACCCGCGCCACGATGAACCGCCTGGCCTGTGACCCGACGATCACGCCGCTGCTCGTCGACGGCGAAACCGTCCCCCTCGACGTCGGCCGCGACAAACGCCTGTTCACACCCGCACAACGCACAGCCCTCTACATCCGCGATAGGTGCTGCATCAAATGCGGTGCACCCGCAGAACGCTGCCACGCCCACCACATCGACCACTGGAGCCAGGGCGGTGACACCTGCCTGGAGAACGGGTGCCTGCTGTGCCCGTCGTGTCACGCCGACGTCCACCACAACGGGTGGGAGGTGTTCATCGGCGCCGACCACCACCCCTGGCTGACACCGCCCGCGACCGTCGACCCCCACCGAAGACCCGTACCCAGCTACAACAGACGCACCCTGACCCTCGACGCCGTCGCCGTCGCCGCCTGAGCGCATAACGACTTTCCACCGACCACAATCTCGCACCCGGCCACGCCGGGACCGCATCCGTACCTTGACAACTCCACAGCGTGAAACCACGGCACCACAGGATGCCGCGTATCCGACGGCACCCGCAGACAACCCGTCTGCCGGTGTGCGCGATCCGTGACATCCACGGCGGTCACCGACTCAGGGTCGCACCCTCAGGTCGATCAGCCCACCAACTCCGCCAGCCTGCGGATGGCGAACTCATAGCCGCGGATGCCGTAGCCGACGATGATGCCTGCGGCGAGTGGCGAGACGTAGGAGTGGTGCCGAAACGACTCACGCTTATGCACGTTGCTGATGTGCACCTCCATGATCGGGACCTCCGGCACCACCAAGGCGTCGGCGAGCGCCACCGACGTGTGGGTCCAGCCGGCCGGGTTGATGACGATGCCAGTGATCTGTCCACGGGCCTCGTGGATCCAGTCGATCATCTCGCCCTCATGATTGGTCTGCGCCGCGCGCAGGCCGAAGCCCAGTTCGGATGCCGTCCGTTCGGCCAGCTGGACGACATCGGCGAGCGTGTCCGAGCCGTACACCTCTGGCTGCCGCACCCCGAGGGTGTTCAGGTTCGGGCCGTTGAGCAGCAGGATCGGGAGCGGTTCACGGCTGGTCTCGGTGTCCGACATGGCACCAACCATAGTTGAGCCGTTCGGCCGGACAGGGCGCCCAGGGCCAACGGTTACCATCTCTCTTTGTGCCAGTGCAGACGGTCCGACGAGCCAAGATCGTCGCCATCATCACCGGCCTGCTCGGTTTCCTGATGGCGTTGGCGACTCCGCTGATGCCCGTCCACCAGACGACCGCCCAGATCTCGTGGCCGCAGGACGGCACCGTCGGGTCCGTCGAGGCGCCGCTGATCAGCTACGTCCCGATCGACTTCGACGCCCACGTGCCGTGCTCCGCCATCGAGCAGCTCGGTGACGGTGAGTCGGTCCTGCTGTCGACGACCCCGAAGCAGGCAGAGAAATCCCCCGAACGCGGCCTGTTCATCCGCAAGACCGGGCAGCCCGGCGATCCGGCCGACCGACAGACCGTCGAGGTCGTCATCCGCAACATGCCGCTGGTCTCGGCGACGCTTGCACAGATCCGGTCACAGGACTGCCGCGAGATCTCAGTGCACGCCGATTCCGAGGCCGTCTCGGCCGAGTTCGTCGGAATGCGCAACGACGACGGCGAGCCGCTGGACGGCACCACCGCCGGACGCGAGTCGACCACCTACAGCGAGGATCAGCGTCCGCAGGTCACTGGACTGTTCACCGACCTCGACGGCCAGGCCGCAGGCATACCGGGGCTGCGCGCGCACGTCACGATCGACTCCCGCTACTCGACCGCCCCGACGATCCTGAAGTGGCTGGTGCTGATCGTCGGCATCATCGCCACCCTCTTGTCGTTGGCTGCGCTCGCCGCGCTCGACTCGACCGACGGTCGAAAGCATCGTCGTTTCCTTCCCGCGCGATGGTGGCGGCTCAACGCCCGCGACTACGTGGTCATCGGGTCGCTGATCCTGTGGCACTTCATCGGACCCAACACGTCCGACGACGGCTATCTGCTGACGATGTCGCGGGTCGCCCAGGACGCGCAGTACACGGCCAACTACTTCCGCTGGTACGGCGCGCCCGAAGCGCCGTTCGGCTGGTACTACCAGGTCTTCGGGCTGCTCAGTCACGTCAGCGTGGCGAGCCCGTGGATGCGGATACCGGCACTGCTGTGCGGTATCGGCGTCTGGCTGATCATCAGCCACGAGGTGCTCCCGCGCCTCGGCCGGGCGGCGATCACCCGGCCGGCAGTCGGCTGGACGGCCGCGTTCGTCTTCCTCATCTCATGGTTCCCGTTCAACAACGGGCTGCGCCCCGAGCCGATCATCTGCCTGGGCGCCCTGCTGACCTGGTGCTCGGTGGAACGGGCGATCGCGACCGGCCGACTGCTCCCCGCCGCCGTGGCCTGTCTGATCGGTGCGTTCAGCCTCGCCGCCGGTCCAACCGGTCTGCTCGCGGTCGCCGCGCTGATCGCCGGCGCTCGACCGATGATGCTGGCACTGATCAAGCGCGCCAGGGTGATCGGCAACGACCGCTGGGCCTACGTCGCGCTGCTGGCCCCGATCCTGGCCGCCGGGACCTTCGTGATCTTCGTGGTCTTCTCGAACCTGACATTGCGCTCATTCGTCGAGGCGTCCCAGATGAAGTCGGCGCTCGGGCCCTCTGCGCACTGGTACAACGAGATCAACCGCTATTCGTCGTTGTTCGCGTTCTCGGCCGATGGCTCGATCGCCCGGCGGTTCGCAGTGCTCGCGATGATTCTGGGTCTCGTGGTGTCGGCGGCGATGTTGATCCGACGAAGCCGTATCCCCGGTACAGCGCTGGGACCGTCGCGGCGCATTGTCGGGATCACGTTCGCGTCGTTGGTGTTCCTGATGTTCACCCCGACCAAGTGGACTCACCACTTCGGTGTGTTCGCCGGACTCGCCGCAGCACTCGCCGCCATCGCGGTGATCGCCGCGAGCAACGACACTATGCACTCCCGCCGCAACAGAACACTCTTCGCGGCGCTCGTGTTGTTCATCGCGGGACTGGCGTTCACCGCGCCCAACTCGTACTACTACTCCTCGTCCTGGGGTATGCCGTGGGGCATCCAGCAGGTCACCTTCGGTCTCAAACTCGCCGACATCCTGCTGTACGGGTCGCTGGCACTGTTGCTCGCTGCTCTCTGGTTCCACTTCCGGGAACCGTTCGCGGGCACCGACCCCGCGGACCCGGCACATCACCGTCCGCGAACCTGGTACCGGCGTGCGTGGTCGGTGGTGGCGTCGGCTCCGCTGGCGTTCATCTCCGGCGGAGTGGTGATCTTCGTGTTGATCACCGCGGTGTTCGCCGGAATCCAGCAGAGTTCGTCGTACTCGGTGCCCCGTTCGAACCTCGAGGCGCTGCGCGGCGAGGAATGCGGAATGGCCGACAAGGTGTGGGTCGAGACCGACCCGAGCCGCTATCTCCTGCAACCCGTCGACGGCTCCATCGCGGACCCGCTCGCGGGCCCGGCCACCGCACCGCCCGACGGCACCCGCCCCGCGACAACAGGATTCACCGCGAACGGAGTACCGGTCGATCTCGAGACCACCGCGTCCGAGGGGTCGCTGGGCGTACTGGCCGGATCGGCGTCGGCCTCTCCGGATGTGTTGACCGCCAACACCGGCGGCACCGGCGGCGGGGTGGAATCGCGGGCCGGCGCCAACGGCAGCTTCGCGAAACTCCCGTTCTTCCTCGACCCGGCGACCACCCCGGTGATGGGGAGCTACTCAACAACGGATCAGGTTCCGGCTCGGCTCACGTCGGCGTGGTACGCGCTACCCGCGGACTTCCGCGACCGGCCGCTGCTGACCTTCTCGGTCGCGGGACTCTACGACAACCCGAACCTGTTGCTGGAGTACACAACCGATCCGGTCGGTCCCGGCACTCGCGACGCTTCGCTGAAGGCCGCGGGCGACACCGAACTCGTCGATCCCGGACCACGGCCGTCGTGGCGCAACGTGCGGGTCACCACCGACACCATCCCGGAAGACGCCACCGCGGTGCGGATCGTCGCCGACGACGACAACCTGTCGACGGACCGGTTCATCGTCGTCACCCCGCCCCGCCTGCCGGAGATGAAGACCCTGCAGCAGGTCGTCGGCCGCGAGGACCCGGTGCACGTCGACTGGACATCGGGACTGGTGTTCCCGTGCCAGCGCCCGTTCACGCATCGCAACGGTGTCGCCGAGATCCCCAAGTGGCGTATCAAGCCCGGCGCCGACCTGGCTGCCGCCGTGTCGGCATGGCAGGACTCGTTCGGCGGCGGACCGCTCGGCTGGATCGAGGTGTCGCAGCAAGCGGATTCGATGGCCACCTACATGCAGGGCGACATCGGCCGCGACTGGGGTTCCCTCGAGCGCTACACCCCGTACGGGGACGTGACCACCCTCGCCGACATCGACACCGGCACCGCCACCCGCAGCGGGTTGTGGAGTCCGGCGCCGATCCGACACTGACCAGTACGCGATTTCGTAGTACGAACACGCGCCGATCACGTGTTCGTACTACGAAAGCGGGGCTCAGTTCTTGATCGCCCGCATCGGACCCGGCGTCCACATGCCGCCGTGCACATCGTCGGTCACGGTGATCTCGGCGTCGACCTGCGGCTTGAGCGGGGTCAACCGTTGCAGGCTGCCCCAGTCCTTCGCCCAGCCATTACGGAGATACGCGGGCAACACGACGGGCCGGAGCTCGTTCTCGACGATGCCGAGCGGCCCGCCGTAGTCGCCGGCCATCCATCGCCGGGAGTTGACGCGTTCACCCTCGGCATCCGGGGTGATCCGCCACTGCGGCGTCTCGAGCACGCCGTTGACCGCGGAGGCCGGACGCTGACAGGGGAACGCGAACGCGACCTCCCAGTCGAGCAGGACCGGATCCTCGCTGCCGACAAGGTCATTGAGCGTCACCATCGACGACACCCGCGGCGGGGTGACGGCCAGCCATTGCGACGGGTCACCCGAGGTGTCGTCGGCGACGATGCGAGCGACGGTTGCCCGCGGCGGCGCCTGATCCAGCGGGAAACGCATGTTCCGCCACTCGGGCGCCGAGTCCAGGCCCAGCGGCATCATCGACGCCACCGTGGTGACGCGACCGTCCGACTCCACCCGGCCGAACTCCAGCCGCAGTTTCTGCCCCGGATGCGTGACCGCGAGTTCGTCGACGTACTCGACCTCACCGGCCACCGCCATCGTGACGATCGGCCGATCTTCGGCGCGCGGCGGCAGCTGATACCAGTCAGAGGTCAGATGGCCGCGGCCGGTCGGTGTCCCGTAGGTGCCGAGCACCGGCACGCGCTGCTGGTCGAGCCCGAACGGCAACTTCACCGACGACCCGTTCACGCCGCGGCTGGAGGTGGTACCGCCGCCGGTGTCCGCGGTGTTCGCGGTCCCGCTCGGCTCCTCCTGCGCATCGGCCGGATCGGTCTGAGTGCGATCCTGACCCGTCGCCGACGACGAGTCGCTGTCACCGTCGGCGGAACTCTCCAGATGCGCCGACACCCCGTTCGGATCGAAACCGGTCATGCCAGAGCCGGTTGCGTCCGGCCCGCTCGCTGCACTCCCGGCGCCCGTCGAATCAGGCCCGCTCGCTGCGCTCCCGACGCCCGCCAACGCCGCACCCGGCGACGGATTCCGCTGGCCCGCAACATCAGCCGCCGACAACACGCCCTCATTGGGGTCGGCCTCGACGAGCACCGCGTCGGCCAGCGCGCACGGATTGCCACGCAGCGCATCGATGTTCGAACTCGTCCACGACCAGGAATCACGCTGCGTCTGAAACGCTTTCGCGAACGACACAAACGTGAACAGCAGCATCACGGCAGAAATGATCGCCAGTGAATACGTGGGCATCCGCTGGATCAGACTCGGGTTGCCGATGGTCTCCGGCAGTTCACCGCGTTCGGCGAGCCGGTCGTCGCGGTAGTACTGCCACGCACCCCACGCGGTCAACAGCACCGCGACGATCAGGATCGGGATGAACAGCCCGTATCCGCGGACGTTCGGGGTGTCGTCGCCCCACGGGATTCCGTAGCTCCCGACGTACCACCACTGGTTCCGGCCGGCGAATGCGACCGCCAGCGCGTAGGCGCACGCCGCCGCGATGAACGTCCGGTTGCACCGCCGCCGCATCACCGATGGCGCAAGGAATGCGGTTGCGGCAGCGGCGAGTACACCGGTGAGGCAGGCGAAGGCGCCCATCTGGTGAGTGGCCTTGGTCGGCACGAACGCGAGCACCGCGACCGCGCCGGCGGTGACCGCGACCAGACGCCACAGAGGCGCGCTGGCAATGCCGGGAACCCGACGCTTGCTCAGCAGCGTCAGCACGATGATGAGGACCGCGAGGATGGTCACGAAGATGCCGACGCGGCGCGCGATCGAACCGTCGGGCGTCGGGTTGAGCAGGATGTAGTACCGCATCGCCTCGGTCCACCACTTGTTGGTGGGCCCGACGATGCCCTGCACCTCGATACCCTCGAGGATCGCGGCCAACGGTTGGTCGGCGAAGATCTCGAACAGCACCGCGAGTCCGGCGGCGACGATCGGGACCAGCAGCGGCAGCAGGCCGTCGCGTCGTCGTCTCTCCCGCAGTCTCTTCAGCAGCGGGCGGATCGCCGCGAGCAGCGGCAACACCGCTATCGCACCCGCTGGGTGGATGGTCAGGGTGAACGCCGCGGTGATGATGCCGAGGGCGAGTGGCAGGAATCGTCCACTGGCGATGGCCCATTCGATGAGCACCCAGGTGAGCAGGATGCCGACGCTGAGTGCGGGTTCGACGCGCAGGCCGTTGTTGAACGGCAGCCACACAGCGAGGAACCCGAGCGCAGCGGCCCAGCGGGCCGCCTGCGACGACCGCACCGCATGACCGAGTCGCGGCAGCGCCGCACGACTGATGAGGAACCAGCCGACGAGTGCGAACAGCAACGGCAGCAGACGAAGCCACGGAGTCGCGGTGCTCACCTGCATCCACAGCGCGAGGTACTGGTAGTGCCAGCCGAACGGGTCCTGTGGCGCACCGAAATATCGATAGTAGTTGTCCAGATAGCCCGCACCCGGGGCGATCCGGCCCACGGTGACCTGATAGCCGTCGTCGGCGGTGTTGCCACCGACGAACAGCCACACGACCAGCACCCCGGTCACCACCAGATCGAGCGGGGTGACCCGCCACCACCGGGCGGGCAGCAGTCGACGGAGTCGTCTGCCGTCCCGGGCGTCGAGGACGGCGAGCGCGATCAGCGACACGACCGTCGACAACACGCCGACGATGAGCGCGAGCCCCTTGAGGAACGTCGGGCTGGAGATGAACCGGGTGTCGATCGTGGAGCGGTACGACAGTCCATCGGTGGACGCCGACTTCGGCAGATCGGTGTACACGCCGATGATCTGCGGACGGGCATTCGGATCGGCGAGATCGAACTCATGCTGGGTGCCGTCGGGATCGGCGAGGCCCTCGATCGCACCGCGCGTGCCGCTGGTGTCCGAGTGGATCACCACGCGGCACTGATCGTCGCCCTGCGCCTGGGCGCGGGGAACGCTCAGCAGCACAGCATTTCGCTGGGTCACCAGGATGCGATCGGCCGTGGCGCGGACGAACAGTCCGACGGTGCCCGCCTCGGCACCGTTCTCCGGCACCGTCGACAGCAACACGCCACCCGACGCCGGCAGGTCGGCCGCGAGGTCGCAGGGCACCGAGATGTCCATCGACACCGGCACATACGACACATTCGGCGCGGCGACGTTCTCGACCGTGTTGTTCTGCGGCCACTGGAGCTCGGCCTTGGTGTAGGTGACCGGCAGGAACGGCGAGGCCAGAGCCAGCAGGATGCCGAGAGCCCCGGCGACCACCGCGACGATCTTCGCGGTCCGGATGGTCCTGTCACTCATGCGTGTACGTTCAGTCATCTTGCGGCACCACCCTGATCGCGCCGGGTCGTGTCCAACCCCATCTCGTCGTCGTCCCGGAGGTCACCACTGCCGGACTCGCATCCGGCATCAGTGGCGACAGTCGCTGCAGCCCACCCCAATCCCGGTACCAGTCGTTGTTCAGGTAGGTGCCGACGGTGCTCGCACGCGTCAACGCCTCCGGGGTGGTGAGGATGCCGCCGTTGACCGAGGCCTGCCACGTCTTCGACTTCGAGTTCGTGGTCGTCTGGTCCGGCACGATCCGCCACTGCGGCACCTCGGACACGCCATGGCGCGAACTCATCGGATGCTGACACGGGAACTGGCTGCCCACCGACAGATCCAGCAGCACAGGCGTCTCACTGCCGACGACCTCCTGCAGCGTGCGCAGCTCGGGTGCGCGCGGCGGGGTGAAAGCGACCCACTGATCGGGGCTCAGGTTGTTGTCCTCGGCGACGATCCGCATCGCGGTGGCGCCCGGCGGCACGGCCGACATCGGGATGCGGAGATTGCGCCACGGCCGATTCGGACGTTCCGGACCCGGATCGATCGGGATGAACGGCTTGCCGATCTGCGTGAAGTCGCCTCCGTCCGACGATTCGCCTCCGTCGCCGGTACGTCCGAACTCGACCTGCAGCGAGCGCCCGAACTGACCGACGCCGTCCTGGTCGAGGGCGTACACCGGACCGGCCGCGGTGATCACCAAGAGCGGCGACGCCCCGCGGTCGGGCAGCCGGTACGGCATCGAGGTGAGTTCGGCGGTGCCGTTGTCGTGCCCGTAGCTGCCGAGCACCGGTGTGGTCTTCGGGTCGAGGCCGAACGGCAGCGCCGCGGTCGATCCGTTGACCGTGCGGGGTCCGGTGCCGCCGGTGGTGCCGGGCGGTCCGCCGGTCACCACGAACGGACGCGACAGATCGCCGGAGGTGTTGATGGTGCCCGCACCCAGTGACGTCGGGTCCGGCATGAGGTCGCCGGCCACGCCGTCGGGGGTGAACCCGGTGGACTCGCCCCGCAGCGCCCGCGAGATGTCGGAGGTCCCGATCGGTTGCAGCGCACCGCGGTTCGGGTCCTGCTCGACGAGCACGTCGTCGGCCATCCCGCAGGGGTTGCCGGCCAGCGCATGCATGTTCGCGCTGAAGGTCGTGTAGGTGTCGGTTCGTGCCGCGGCCGCCTTGGCGAACAGCGCCAGTTCGCCGACGACGACGAGGGTGGCGATCACCAGCATCGGCGCGGAGGCGATCGCGATCTGTGTCTTCGACACGGGGCGTTCGTCTCGCTTGGCGCCACCTCCGACTGCGCCACGTCCGACTGCGCCACGTCCGACTACCCCGCGTTCGGCCTCGATGTCGATACGCAGGTGGAACCAGATCGCCACCGCGAGCGCCACCACGGTCAGCACCAGGAAGACCGACGACAGTTGGGTTCCCGCGATCGACGGCGCCTTGTCGAACCAGGAGATGCCGAAGTCGTAGGCCCACCCCCACGCGTTCTCCCCGGCGACGGCGACCGCGCACGCGAACATCAAGACGGCGATGTACATCCACAGGTTACGCGGCGACCGGCGCGCCGACTGTGCGACCGCGACCGTCGCGACCGCGGCCATCGCGGCGGCCACGCCGCCGTAGACGCCGAACTGCACCGTCCATTTGGTCGGGGTGAACGACAGCAGCAGCACGGTGAGCAGGATCGCGCCGATCAGACGCCACACCGGACCCGGATCGACACCGCGGATGTGTTTGCGCCGCAACATGACCGCCATCGTGACGAACACCGCCGCCAGCAGCAGCAACAGTGGGACGCGACGGACGAGGCTGCCGTCCTGCGTCGTGAGTGACAGATAGTAGAACCGCAGCAACTCCTGGTACCAGACGAGAGTCGGCCCGACCGTGTAGCGGATGCGGATCGTCTCGGCGATCGTCGCCAGCGTCTGGTCACGGAAGACGACGATCACCACCAGCGCCGCAGCAGCTCCGATCGGTGCCAGCAACGGCAGGAGCCCGCTCTCCGCGCGTCGTCGGCGGATGGTGCGCAGCATCGGTCGCGAGCCCGCGATCAGCAGGGCCACGGCGATAAGGCCGTGGGGTGCGACGGCGAGGGTGAGACCCGCGGCCAGCGCGGCTCCCGCAGCCGGCAGCATCCGACGCGTCGCGACGGCCTGCTCCACACCCCACCAGGTCAGCAGCGAACCGAGGACGACGATCCCCTCGCTGCGCAGGCCACTGGCCAACGGCATCCAGAAGGCGACGAACACGGCGGCGGCCGTCAGCATCGCCCACTGCGAGCGGCGGACGGCGCCGCCGAGCCGGGGCAGCAGGACGCGGCTGAGGATGAACCATGAAACGAGCCCGGCGATCAACGCGGGCAACCGCATCCAGACACCGGCCGTCGAGACCGACTCCCAGTGGGCGAGGAAGCTGTAGTACCAGTCGAACGGAGCCTCCGGGATCCCGAAGAAGCGGTAGTAGTTCGCGAGGTAGCCGGCCTCGTCGGCGTTGCGGCCCATCGCGAGGATGTAGCCGTCGTCGGACGAGCCCGCACCGAGGAAATGCCACACGACGAGCGCAGCGGTCACGGCCAGGTCGGCGAGACGCGGCGCGAACAGCTGACGCACCTGCGACCACCACGACCCGGCGCGTCGGCGGCGCCCCACGCGACGGTGATAACCATGCGCGTCGTCGAGGGCGGCGATCGCGATGAAGGTGATGATCGCGGCGAGGATGCCCAGGATCATCACGATCAGCTTGAGGATCGACGGAGTGGTGTCGAAGCGGTTGTCGACGTCGATGTGGACCGCGAGTCCGTCCGCCGCGGCGCGCGACGCGGCACCGGGATCGAGCGCGGTGAAGATGCCGGACACCTGCGGACGGTTCTCCGGGCCGGTGGTGCCGACGGCGCCGAGTCCGACGGCTCGCGCCTCGACCCCCGCCGGCGACGACGTCAGCACGAGTCGCTCGCACCGCGCGAGATCGGTACGCGGGACCCGCAGCAGATCCTTGCCGCGGACCGTGACGGTCGCCGCGTCGGCATCGGCGGTCACGAACAGCGCCTTGTCCCGCGCGTTGAGGCCCGACGTCGGCATGGTCGCGAGCACGGTCGTCGTGGTGTCGTCCGGTGTCGCGGCCAGCGTGCGGCAGCCGATACTCGCGTCCATCACCGCAGGTGACTGCGTCGTCAGCGGAGCCGTGACCGACGCGCTGGTCGCGCTCGCGACGTCCCGGTCGGGCCAGTCGATCGAGGCGGTGCGCTCGGTGACCGGCAGCAGCGGGGTCAGCACGGCGGCGACGATCGCGACGAGTCCGGCAACGGTGGCGATCAACGCCCAGACACGCGGAGTCGCCGATCGGAAAAAGGCAGTCATCAGACCGAGACCCTAGTTGAAGCGCGACTGGAGCCCCGAGAGCAGGCCCGGGTTCGACTAGGTCCTCTCAGGTAAGTCGCTTAGCATCAGACATCGTGCCTGTGACAGCCCCGTCCTCCACGCCGGACGAGACGAGCCCGACCGCGAGGGTGTCCACCGGCACCGCCCGAACGGTGGCCGTCGTCGCCGGGGTCATCGGCATCCTGCTGTGCGCACTCACACCGTTTCTGCCGGTCAAGGCCACCGACGCATCATTCGACTGGCCGGCGGGCCAGAACCTCTCCGGATCGTCGGCCGATGTCGTCGCACCGCTCATCGCGCAGACCCCGCGCTCGATGGACGCCACGATCGGATGCCGCGTGCTCGAGCAGCTGCCCGCTGAGGGCGGCGTGGTGCTCGCGACGATGCCGACCAACGCCCCGAAGAGCAAGTCGTCGGCGCTGTATGTCACCGCCACCCGGGACACCGTGGCGGTCACGTTCCGCAACACGCTCGCCGCGAGCGCGCCCCGCGATCAGCTCGCCCGCTGTACCGAACTGCACATCTGGTCGGCACCGACGGGTGTGGGAGCCGAGTTCGTCGGTGGTGTTGGCGAGTCGACTTCGCTGCCGCCGGACAAGCGCCCGCAGGTGGACGGCATGTTCACCGTGTTGGACGCGGCACAGGTGCAGGCCGGGGATGTCCGCGTGCACGTCGAGATCGACAACCGCTACGTCAGCTCCTCGAGTGTCCTGAAACTGATCGTGATGGTGCTGGCCGTCGTCGCGGTGGTGGTCGCACTGATCGCGCTCGGTCTGCTCGACCGCGCGTACGGCTACCACCGACGGATCGGTCGACGCACGGCAGCGTGGTGGCGGACGCTGATCCCCCGGGCGACCGACATCATGGTGACCGGCGTGCTGCTGATCTGGACCGTCCTCGGCGCCGGGACCCCCGACGACGGCTACATCCTGAACATGGGGCGTACCGCGGACGCCTCCGGCTATCTCGCCGACTACTACCGCTGGTACGGCATCCCCGAGGCCCCGTTCGACTGGTACTACAGCTTCCTGGCGCACTGGTCGTCGATCTCACCGTCGCTGTTGTGGATGCACATTCCGCCGCTGATCGCCGGCCTGGTCTCGTGGTTCATCCTCAGCCGGGTGTTGCTGCCCCGTCTCGGTGCGGGCGTGCGGCGCAGCGGTTGGGCGCTCTGGGCGGCCGCACTGGTGTTCATCGCGTTCTGGCTGCCGTTCAACAGCGGTCTGCGCAGCGAGCCGATCATCGTGCTCGGTTCGCTGCTCACGTGGTGGGCCGCCGAGCAGGCGATCGCCACCCGACGCCTGCTCCCGGCGGCGCTCGGCGCCGTCGCCGCAGGTTTCACCCTCGCCCTGGCGCCGCACGGTGTGATCGCGGTCGCCATCCTGCTGGTGTCGGCGCGTCCGTTGCTGCACATCCTGCTCGAACGCCGCCGGGAGACCGGCGCGGCCGCGCTGTTCGCGCCCGTCCTGGCCGCCGGTCTGCTGGTCGTGGTGGTCGTGTTCCGCGATCAGACGCTGGCGACCGTGCTCGAGGCGATGAAGCTGCGCTACCAGGTCGGGCCGGTGATCAGCTGGCATCAGGAGTTCCTGCGCTACTACTTCATCTCCGTCACCACCGACGACGGCGCCCTGACCCGACGGGTGCCGGTGCTGCTCCTGCTGGCGGGCCTCATCGTGACGGTCGCGGTCATGTTGCGGCGCACCCGCATCTTGGCCGTCGACCCCGGTCCCACGTGGCGCCTGATCGGGTCGATCGGCGTCACCATGTTGCTCCTGGCCTTCACCCCGACCAAGTGGACCATCCAGTTCGGCATCTTCGCGGGGCTCGCGGCGGCGATCGCGGCGACGGCGACGCTGGCGGTCGCGCAGTCGGCGGCCCGCTCCGCGCGCAACCTGACCGTCTTCGTCTCGGGCCTGTTCTTCGCCCTGGCCGCCGCGATGGCCGGCTACAACGCGTGGCCGTTCGCCTACGACTACGGCATCTCCTGGTTCGACCGCGCCCCCGTCCTCGCCGGACGCCCGGTGTCGACGGTGTTCCTGATCCTGGCCGTGATCACCGCCGCGATCGCGGTGTGGCAGCACCTTCGCCTCGACTACGTCGAGAACAAGGGACTCTCCCACGTCAGCGATGGGCCCGGTGAGACACGCGCCGATCGTCGTCGACTCTTCTTGGCGTCGTCGCCGATCGCGATCATCGCCGGCCTGATGGTCGTCGCCGAACTGCTGGTCTTCGCGAAGGGCGCGGTCACCCGGTATCCCGCGACGACGGTGCTGACCGAGAACCTGAACACCCTGCGCGGCAACAGCTGTGGCATGGCCGACGAGGTCCTGGTGGAGTCCGACCCGAATGCGGGCATGCTCACACCGGCCGACGGCGAGTCGGCGTCGGCGGCGCTGAGCGGCTCGGGATCGGTCGGATTCACCCCGAACGGCATCGCCGACGACCTGTCGCCCGAACCCGGCAGTCAACGGCCCGGTCAGATGAATGTGTCGGCGAGCCAGGCGAAACCGTTCGCCATCACCGGCGGACTCGGCGCCGGCACCACGGGCGGCACTGGTCCGCGGACGGTGAACGGTTCGACGGTGGCCCTGCCGTACGGGCTCGACCCGGCGACCACCCCGGTTCTCGGCAGTTACGGCTTCCCCGGTGAGGCTCGGCTCACCACCGGTTGGTACGACCTGCCCGCGCGCGACGCGTCGCCGCTGCTCGTGTTCAGCACTGCCGGTGCGGTGTCCACGATCGACACATTCGGGGTCCGCAACTTCGGGCAGAAGCTCGTCGTCCAGTTCGGTCGTCCGGGCCCGGACGGATCGTTCAGTCAGATCGGACCCGACGTACTGCCGATCGATCCGGGGCCGGTCATCACCAACCGGCCGTGGCGCAACCTGCGGGTACCGATGAGCGCCGCTCCCCCGGCCGCCACGGTCATGCGGATGTCGTTGCTGGACAACAATCTCGGCCAGGATCAATTCATCGGCATCACCCCGCCGCGCGCTCCGCGCCTGCAGTCGCTGCAGCAGGTGGTGGGTTCGTCGTCGCCGACGGTGATCGATTTCGCGGTCGCCGCGCACTTCCCGTGCCAGCAGCCGCTGCTGGTCAGCAACGGCGTGGCGCAGGTCCCGCAGTGGCGCATCCTGCCCGACTACCCGATCGCCAACTCGCAGTCGAAGACCTGGCAGGCCGCAGCCGACGGCGGACTCCTCTCGATCTCCGAGTCCACGACCTCGGCGCAGGCGGTCCCGACCTACCTGAAAGACGACTGGGCGCGCGAATGGGGTGCGCTGGAACGACTCACACCGCTCGTCGAGGACGCCTCGACGGTGCGGGTCGACACTTCGCAGACGACGCAATGGGGCTGGACTCGTGCCGGCTCGATCAGGGTGGAGCCGCAATCCGATGACGAGTGAGACACCGGCGCACGACGCGCCGTCGGAGCCCGGCACCAGCGCCGAGCGCACCCGGACCAACTACCGCACCGTGAAGATCGTCTCGGTGGTGACCGGCCTCCTCGGCTTCCTGATGGCGATCGTCACCCCGCTGCTCCCGGTGAATCAGACCACCGCAGAACTCAACTGGCCGCAGGGGCAGACGGTCGGCAATGTCGCGGCGCCACTCGTCTCCTACGTACCCATCGACATGGACGTGTCGGTGCCGTGCTCTCTGGCGCGTGATCTCCCCGCCGACGGCGGCCTGCTGTTGTCGACGATCCCCGAGGGCGGACAGGATGCCGCGGCACGGGCGTTGATGATCCGCGCGACGAGCGACGCGCTGCTCGTCACCGACCGCGACGTCGTCATCCTCAACACCGAACGCGCAGCTGCCCAGGCGAACCCTGACTGCCGCATCGTCTTCCACGCCGACGGCACCGGCGTCTCGGCCCGCTTCGACAACCTGCCCGCGACAGATCAGGGGCTGCACTCGTTCGCGGTGCCCGATCAGGAGATGCGGCCACAGATCGTCGGCGTGTACACCGCCCTGCCCGCCTCGACGTCGCGCGACGGCCTGTCGTTGCACGCGACGATCGACACCCGCTACGTCAGCACACCGACGGCACTGAAGCTCGCCGTGATCGTCCTCGGCATCATCATGACGATCCTGTCGCTGATCGCGCTCGGCATCCTCGACCATCGAGACGGACGGGGCCACAAGCGTTTCCTGCCGTCGGGTTGGTGGACGATCCGCGGACCGGACATCGCGGTCTTCGCGATTCTCGCCTTCTGGTGGATCGGCGGCGCCAACACCTCCGACGACGGCTACAACTTCACCGTCGGCCGCATCGCGGGTGAGGCCGGTTACGCGGACAACTACTTCCGTTACTTCGGCGTGCCGCAGGATCCGTTCGGCTGGCACTTCCAGGTGATCTCGGCGATGACCCACGTGAGTCTCGCCGCGCCGTGGATGCGGCTACCCGCCTTCCTCCTGGGGCTGCTCGGCTGGTGGCTCATCAGCCGGGAGGTGATCCCCCGACTCGGCCGGGCCGTCCGCAACAGCACCCCCGCGGTGTGGTCGGCGGCCTTCGTCTTCCTCGCGATCTGGCTGCCCTACAACAACGGTCTGCGCCCGGAGCCCGCCGAGGCCGTCGGCGCCCTGCTGACCTGGTGCTGTGTGGAACGGGCCATCGCCACCCGGCGGATGCTGCCGTACGCGGTCGCCGTCGTCGCGGCCGCGTTCACCCTCGCACTGGCGCCCGGTGGCCTGATGGCGGTCGCGGCCCTGCTCGCAGGCATCCGACCGATCGTGAAGACGCTCGTGAGCCGTCGCGGGCGCGACGGGCTGCTCCCGATGCTCGCACCGGTTCTGGCCGCGGGAACCGCTGTGCTGTACCAGATCTTCTACGATCAGCCACTGATGCCGCTCATCGTCGGCAACAAGGTCGCCTCCGATGTGGGTCCGACGCTGGAGTGGTGGCAGGAACCCGTCCGCTACTACTACCTGATCCTGCCGACCGCCGACGGCACGCTCGCGCGCCGATTCGGTGTGCTCATCATGATCCTGTGCCTGGTGGTCGTGCTGTTGCGATTGCTCCGCCGAGCACGGCCGAACGGCGTTGCGCGCGCACCGATCTGGCGACTGATCGCGGTCACCCTCGGCACGATGTTCTTCATCGCGTTCACCCCCACCAAGTGGACGCACCACTTCGGCGTGTACGCGGGTATCGCCGCCGGTCTCGCCGCCGCGGCCGGCGCGATGATGGCACCGGCCATCCTGCGCTCGCGTCGCAACCGCACCTTCTTCGCGGCCGCGGTGTTGGGCGTGACCGCCATCGCATTCACCGGCACCAACGGCTGGTGGTTCGTCGGCAGCTTCGGCGTCCCGTGGTGGGACCGCCCGCCGTCGATCGCCGGCATCAAGCTCGGCTGGGCCATTCTGGCGCTCGCGGTGATCACCGCGCTCGTCGGCCTGTGGTTCCACTTCCGTGACGACTACGTCGACGACCGGACGCGCACCCGCGGCGGTACGGGATGGGCGTCGAAGCTGAAGTTCTCACCGCTGCCGGTGATCTCCGGCCTGGTGGTCGTGTTCATGGTGCTGTCGTTCGCGAAGGGCGCCTACGAACAGCGCGACAGCTGGTCGTGGCTGAAGTCGAACGCACGAGCGTTGGCCGGCAACGAGTGCGGTCTGGCCAACGACGTCCTCGTCGAGGCCGATCCCAACACGGGTGTGCTGCGTCCGGCGGCCGTGAACGGGCAGCCCGCCCCGAGCATCGCGGCGGCCCTGAGCGGGCCGAGTGCATCAGGCTTCACTCCGAATGGCGTGCCAAACCGGTTGTCGATCGACTCGACGGAAGAACAGGACACCGCGACGTCGACGGCTCAGAACACCGCACAGTCCGGTGCGGGCGCCGACGAGTCCACCGAGACCAGCGAATCGTCGCAGGGTGGCACCGAGGGCGGGCAGGGCACACGCGGGGTGAACGGTTCCACCGTCGGCCTGCCGTTCGGCCTGAATCCGGCGACCACCCCGATCCTGGGCAGCTATGGCTCCCCGACCGGAACCGGTTCGCTGACCACCGACTGGTACACCCTGCCCGCGCGGAACGCAGCGGCACCGCTGCTGACGATCGCGGTCGCCGGTTCCGTCGAGGCCGTCGACGGCCTCGGAGTGCAGCACAGCGGTCAACAGGTGCGCGTGCAGTTCGGCCGCACCGAGGCCGATGGCCGGGTCACGCCGGTCGGCATGATGTCGCCCATCGACATCGGCGAGGTGCCCATCTGGCGCAATCTGCGCTATCCGCTCGCCGATGCCCCGCCGCGCGCCGACGTCGTGCGCGTCGAGGTCCGCGACACCGCGGGTGCGCCGTCGGAGTGGGTGGCGATCACCCCGCCGCGGGTCACCGAGATGCAGACGCTCAACGATGTCGTCGGCACCACCGACCCGGTGTTCATCGACTGGCTGCCGGGCATGGTGTTCCCGTGCCAGCAGCCGATGGCGGTGCGCGACGGCGTTCTCGAGGTGCCGCAGTGGCGGATCATGCCGGACGCGGAGGCGACCCGGAAGAACAGTCAGACATGGATGGCCGGCAAGGCGGGCGGTCCCCTCGGTATCACCGAGGCGATGCTGACGCCGACCCTGGTGCCCACGTACCTGCGCAACAACTGGGGCCGCGACTGGGGCGGGCTGCAACGGTTCACCGAGATCGATCCCGCGCCGCCCGCGCAGCTCGACACGGGTACCGCTCGGCGCTCCGGGCTCTACAACCCGGCTCCGATGCGCTCGAGCGGGTACTGACGCCGGTCGCCGGTCACGGTTTCGTTGTCGTGACGTTGCGATTTGTGCCGGATTCCGACACGAACCGCCGGTCGGCGACCCATGATGGGGCATGACCGTCGTCGACCGATATCAGCACGCCCACGTCTGGAACGTACGTCCCGTGCGCCGACGTCGCAGCGTGCGTCGCACCGGCGACCTCGTCACCGGGCTCGGACCGACGATCGCCGGTTCCAACGTCATCATGCAATTGGCGCATCCGAAGGTCGGACACGGTGTCGTCGAGAGCCGGGTCGACTCGGGCAGTGCCGTGAAGCATCCGATCAAGCGCAGCCGTACCACGGGCACGTTCCTCGCGGTGGCCCTGCTCGGCGACGACGCGGATCGGGCCTACGTCCACGACGAGCTGCGGCGCATCCACGACCTCGTGTACTCGACCGAGCAGAGCCCGGTCCGCTACAGCGCCAACGACTCCCGCCTGCAGCTGTGGGTGGCCGTGTGCCTGACCAAGTACTTCATCGACCAGTTCGAACTGCTGTACGGCCCACTGAGCGATGCCGAGCGGGAGCGGGTCGTCGCGGATTCGCGATGGCTGGGAACGACACTGAACGTCACCGCCGATCAGTGGCCGTCCAGTTATGCCGAACTGCAGGAGTATTGGGCCGCGCAGCTCGAGACGGTGTCCATCGATCCGCCGGTGCGCGACCTGCTGCAGGGTCTTTCGGATCTGTCGTTTCTCTCCTACCGCCTCGGCGCCGCCGGGACCGTGGCACACAAGGTGTTCGGGAGACAGATGAACTTCCTGATCAAGGCCGGGCTGCCCGACGAGTTCCGCACCATGATGCGATGGCGATGGAGTGAACGGGACGAGCAGGCCTACGAACGCACGCTCGACCTCGCCCGCATCGTCGATCCCGCCGTCGGAAAACTCATGCGGGCGTTGCTGCAGGCCTACATCTACGACATGCGACTCCGACGTCGGCTGGGTCTCGCGGTGTTCTGAGGCGCTCACGCCCTTCAGGAGGATCCGGTGAGCCTGACATCCAGTGAGCGCAGCCGACGCACGAGAACACTGTGTTCCCACTGCGGGTCGTCGACCGCCACATCGAGTGCGCTGGTGTGGTCGAGGAGGAACCCGAGCGCCGTCACCGCCTGCAACCGTGCCAGAGCCGCACCGACACAGAGGTGCAGGCCCTTGCCGAAAGCCATGTGCGCACGTGGTTTCGGCCGGTCGAGGTCGATCGCCACTGGATTGTCGACGGCGTCATGATCGCGATTGGCCGAACCCCACAGCAGATACAGGTGGGATCCGGCCGGAAGCTCGGTACCGCCGAGATCGGTGTCGGCGACGACGTGACGATAGTGCCCGCGAAACGGTGACTCGAGGCGCAATGCCTCCTCGACGAAGGGCGACACGAGGTCTCGGTCGGCTCGCAGACGATGCTCGACGTCCGGATGGCCGCCCAGCAGCCACACGGCGTTGCCGAGGAGGCTGACGGTGGACTCGGCGCCCGCGGCGATCAATTGGATCAGGATCGTGAGTGCCGCGTCTCGGTCGAGCTCGCCGTCGTCGACCAGACGTGCGATGTCCCCCAGGGCTCCGGCGGCGTCCGAGGCGCCGACGGCGTCGGCCAGGGCCGAACCGAGGTAAGCCGTCAGCTCTCCGACGGCGAGGGTGGCGTCGTCGAGCTCCGCGGCGGTGACGACCCCGTCGAGGAGGACGGTGCTGCCGAAGGACCATCGCCTCAGGTCGTCGAGGTCGCAGGTCGGGAACCCGACGATCTCCGCGACCGCGGCCATCGGGAGGGGCTGGGCCACCGCGGCGACCCAGTCGATCCGGTCGTCGACCCGCCCGGCATCCCAGAGCCTTTCGAGAGTCCGCACGATGAACGGCTCCAGTTCCTGCACGCGCGTCGGCGCGAGGGACGGCATGATCATCGCCCGATGTCGGCGATGGAGCGGATCGTCGGCGGTCGCCAGCACGTGCAGCGGTGACCCCTGCTGTGCGATCGGGAACTCCGAGACAGTCCCGTCGTCGTTCCACACCATCGTCGCGGTGAGATTCGACGAGAAGTCGGCGGGCCGACGGAGCACCTCGGCGATGAGGTCGCGGGAGGCGACCAGATAGAACGACGAGTCGCCGACACGAGCGACCGGCCGGTCCTCGCGCAGCGAGTCGTAATACGGGTACGGGTCATCGAGATCATGCATACGACCAGGCTCGACCGCGACCGTGCACTCCGGCAAGCGCTCGGCGACAAGTCGACACCGGCGACGTCCGCCGGGATCGACACGCGTCTCGCGACGCCCCGCGGACCAGCATCGAATGGTGACACATCTGCGTCGTATGTCTCACACTGAGATATGACCGATGATTGGCTCGTCGGCGGCAACCGGGCCGAGCGGGCACACGACCGACTCGTCGACCTCGCCGCCGACCTCATCGCGCAGCGCGGGATCGATGCATTCGATCTCGGCGAGCTCGCGCGACGCGCCCACTGTTCGCGCGCCACGCTCTATCGCCACGGCGGTGGCAAACACCATCTCGTGGAGGCGGTGCTGCAGAGGACCTCAGCCGGCATCGTCGGCTCGATCCACGCCGCTGTGACCGGGACGAGCGGACGAGAGCGTGCGGTCCTGGCGATGACGACGGCCCTGCGCGAGGTCCGCGGCGACCGCGTCGCCGGGCCGTTCCTGCGATCCCGCCACGCGGTCGAGCAGGCGGGCGCTATCACCCGTTCCCCCACCGTCCTCGGCATCGCGGCGGAACTCATCTGGCTTCGCCCCGGCGAGCATGACAGCACTGCGGCCGCCTCGTTCGTCGTCCGCTCGGTCCTGGCGCTGTTGCTGTGGCCGCCAGACGATCCCACGGACGAAGACCACGCCATCGATCTCGTGGCTCGTGCGGTCGCCCATTAGGCAACCGTGTCCTTGCTTGCATGAAAGCCTCTGCGCCAGTTGAGTTGACGCCATGTCCGTCGAACACACCCACCAGCACGCCGACGAACCGCATCATCGGTCTCTCGCCAGTCGCCTCAACTGGTTGCGCGCCGGGGTGCTCGGGGCCAACGACGGCATCGTGTCCACCGCAGGCATCGTCGTCGGTGTCGCGGCGGCCACCGCCGAGCGCGGCCCGGTCTTCACCGCCGGGATCGCCGGACTCGTGGCGGGCGCCGTGTCGATGGCATTGGGCGAGTACGTCTCGGTCAGCACGCAGCGCGACACCGAATCGGCGGCGCTGGCCACGGAGCGACGCGAACTGGCCGAACAGCCCGAGGAGGAGCTCGACGAACTCGTGGACATCTACGAGGCCAAGGGGTTGTCCCACGACACCGCGTGCCGGGTCGCCCGCGAACTGACCGAGCACGACGCCTTCGAGGCACACGCACAGGTCGAACTCGGGATCGATCCACACGAGCTGACCAGTCCGTGGCAGGCCGCCGTCTCGTCTGCCGTGTCGTTCACCGTCGGCGCGGTGATCCCGCTCGTCGCGATACTGGCGCCACCAGCGTCCTGGCGCATACCGGTGGCGTTCGTCGCGGTACTCGTCGCGCTCGCGCTGACCGGGGCGTTGGGTGCGTCGCTCGGAGGGTCCCGACCGTGGCGACCGATGGTGCGTGTGGTGATCGGCGGGGCGATCGCCATGGCGGTGACCTTCGCAATCGGGCGCCTGGTTGGACATACCGTGGTGTGAAACCCGGAGGTCCCTCGTCGTTACGTTTCCGTGATGACCGATCTCGGTTGGATTGCCGTCGTGGATCGGATGTGGCCGTACATCAGACGCCGGTCCTAGCGTCGTTGACATGACTTCCTTCACCGCTCCCGGACTGTCCGCCGACTCGGCCACTGTGGTGTCCGAGTGCCTGCAGGAACGCCTCAGCGCGCTCAACGACCTCCACCTGACGCTGAAACACATCCACTGGAACGTCGTCGGCGCCAATTTCATCGGTGTGCACGAGATGATCGACCCGCAGGTCGACCTGGTGCGCGGCTACGCCGACACCTTGGCCGAGCGCATCGCGACTCTCGGGTCGTCGCCGAGTGGGACTGCCAAGGCGATCGAGAAGGATCGCACCTGGGCCGACTACTCGATCGGTCGCGACACCGCTCAGGCGCATCTCGGGGCGCTCGATCTGGTGTATGACGGCTTCGTCACCTCGCACCGTGCGGCGATCGAGACGGTCGGCGAACACGACCCGATCACCGAGGACATCCTCATCGGGCAGACCGCCGAGTTGGAGAAGTTCCAGTGGTTCGTGCGCGCCCACCTCGAGAGCTACACGGGTGAACTGGCGAACGCCGGTCAGTCCAGCGAGAAAGGCGCTGCCGCGGCCGCCCGATCGGCCGACTGACACCCCACCACGAACGTCCCAGCCGACGGCGGTGCCCGGGCGCTGAGCCCGCGGCGGCGCCGCAGTCAAGGTTGCGCCCGGCCGGGACGTGCCGGCTCCCTGTATCCTGGCGGACAGGCACACTGCATGCTCTGACCAGGATGTGAAGAAGTCGCATCCTCCCACGTCACACAGAGTTTCTCGCAAGCTCTGCCGGGAGGCGCACGATGACAGCTATCCACCATGACCTCTGAGGCCCGGCCAGCGCCGGCCACGGACAGCGGTTTCACCCTCTTCGAGGATCTGGAGCTCAGCATGCAGTTCGCGCCGGTGTGCCGTCTCGCCGACGGCGCAGTCGCAGCAGCAGAACTGCAACTCCGCGGACCCGCAGGCACCCGCCTGGGCACCGCCGCGGCGCTACGCCGTGCGGCGCGGCTGATGGAGGAACACCTCGTCATCGACCGCCGCAAACAGGAGTTCGCACGCTCCTCCCGCGCCGAATCCGTCGCCAAGATCCTTCCGCTCCTCGTCGGCTATGACCTGGACCTTCTCGACGACATCGACGACGCCGCGGTCGACACCCTCGAACGGCACGTCATGGTGGTGTTGCCCAGCGCCGTCGAGCGCAGCCCGCAGCACACTCTGGCGCGCGTGGCCAAGGCGCGTGCGGCCGGCAAGGTCATCTGCGTCGACGGATTGCAGAGCAACGGGCACGCGGCCACGCTGCTGTCGCTGATCGAACCGGACATCGTCGTCACCCACGCAGACCTGTTGCGCCAGAACATCAGTGAGGAATCTGCGCAACTCGCACACACCATCGCGGCACACACCGAACGCAGCCGCGCGGTCGTCATCGCCGAGGGCGTCGACGACGAGTCGCTCCGGGTGACCGCCATGACCATGGGTGCCTCGTTCGGCATCGGGGCCCTCTACCCCGCGGTGGAGAGTCCGGACAGCCTGGCCACCCAGACGATCGTCCCGCTGCCGCAGATGCCGGTCTGGTCGACACCGGGCCCGGACCATGAGACCCCGTATGCCATAGCCTCGAGTTCGATCACGCCGCGTCTCGGTGACAAACGTCTGCTCATCGAGATGAGCAAGGCCCTCGAACACCAGGCGTCCATCGGCGGCGCGGCCATCGTCCTGGGGACGTTCCAGCACGCGCAACATTTCACCGAGCGGACCGCGAACCGGTGGCGGGAGATGTCGGAGAACACCGGACTCGCCGGCGTCTACGGAGTCGGGCTCGCCGACATCCGCGACGGCAACGTGCACCGTGCACCACTCGCCCCCGACGACGACCTCGTGAACGAATGGAACGTCGCAGTACTCGGACCGCATTTCGCCGCACTGCTGTCGGCGCGCGATCAGCACAGTGGCGCAAACGATCTCGACCGCACCTTCGACTTCGTCCAGAGCTACGACCGGATCACCGTCACCCAGGCGGTGCACTCGATCCTGAAGCGGTTCGCCTGAGGCGATTGCGTCGCGCTAGATCGGCATCAGGAAGTGCTTGCGCGGAGTGCGGAGCATCTGCTTGTCCCGCAACTGCGCCAACGCCTTCCGGAGCTGCAGCCGGGTCTCCGACGGCTCGATCACGGCGTCGATGTACCCGCGCTCGGCGGCGAGGTAGGGGGTCGCCATCATCGTGTTGTAGAAACCGATGAAGTCGCGACGCACCTTGTCGGCCTCCGCAGCCGACATGCCCTCGGTCTGGCGGCGGGTCAGCACCGCCGCAGCCGATTCGGCGCCCATGACCGCGATCTTCGCTGTCGGCCAGGCGAAGTTGATGTCGGCGCCGAGCTGCTTGCAACCCATCACCGCATATGCGCCGCCGTAGGCCTTGCGCAGCACCACGGTGACCTTCGGGACGTCGGCCTCGACATAGGCGAACAGGAACCGCCCGGAACGGCGGATCGTGCCCTTCTGCTCCTCGACCAGCCCCGGCAGGATGCCCGGCGTATCCACCAGGAACACCAGCGGGATACCGAAGGCGTTGCAGGTGCGGACGAATCGCGTGGCCTTCTCCGACGAGTCGGTGTCGAGCACACCCGACATCACGTTCGGCTGGTTGGCGACGACACCGACGGCCCGCCCGTCGACGCGGGCATACCCGGTCAGGATGTTGGGCGCGAACAGCTCGGCGACCTCATGGAAGGCGCCGTCGTCGAACAGCTTGATGATGATGTCGTGCATGTCGTAGCCGGCGTTGTCGTTGTCCGGCATGAACTCGTTGAGCGACAGGTCCGACTCGGTGATCTCGGGTTCGAGTCCCGGGTTGACGACCGGCGGCTGCTCGTAGGCGCTCGACGGCATGTACTGCAGGTACTCCCGCACCCAGTCGAATGCCGACTTCTCATCGGGGGCAACGTGATGGATGTTGCCCCAGCGTGCCTGATTGTGCGCGCTGCCGAGATCCTCGGCGGAGATGTCCTCACCATTGACCTGCTTGAGGACATCCGGGCCGGTGACGAACATGTAGCTCTTGTCCTCGACGGCGACCAGGATGTCGGTGTTCGCCGGGGTGTACACCGCGCCACCGGCGCACTTGCCGAGGATCACCGAGACCTGCGGCGCAAGACCGGACAACAGATCATTACGACGACCCATCTCCGCGTACCAGGCCAGCGAGGTCACCGCGTCCTGGATACGGGCACCCGCCGAGTCGTTGATGCCGACCATCGGGCACCCGATCTTGCCCGCCCACTCCATCAGCGCGGAGACCTTGCGGCCGAACATCTCTCCGACCGTTCCGCCGAACACGGTCTGGTCGTGGGAGAACGCCGCCACCGGACGACCGTGCACCAGACCATGACCCGTGACCACGCCGTCTCCGTAGCCGGAATGGGCGGCGCCCGGCATCTTGGCGAGCGCACCGATCTCGACGAACGTACCCGGGTCGAACAACATCGTCAGCCGCTCACGCGGCGAGCAGATGCCCTTGGCCTCGCGCTTGGCGATCGCCTTCTCGCCGCCGGGTTCCTGCGCGGACGCCAGCTTCTCGCGCAGATCCGCCAGCTTGGCCGCGGTCGTGGACGCCGGCTGTGCGGTCGTGCCCAGGTCGTCGGTCGTATCAGTCACGTTCACTCGCTTTCGGTGCTACTGCCGGCCGCTCGACCCGACCTCGCCGAGACGGCGGGTGAGGTCGGCACCGATCTTGCCGATGTACGGCTCGTCGACGATGGAGAGGTGATCGCCACCGATGTGGATGATCTCGAGGTCGTCGACCACCTCACCCCATCGACCGTCCTCGTCGATCGTCGCCCACTGCGGCTCGAGCTCGATCGCACCCTCGTGCATCTTGTCGGCGCGGTACAGGACGACCTTGCCGTCGTAGGCGGTCGGCTCGATGTTCGTCAGGGCGCGATTGTCGAGGAATGACGTCCGCTGGTGCTCGATGATGCCGCCGGGGATCTTGGTGCCCGACATGGACATCATCTCCATGATGATCTGGAACTGGCCCTCGTCGTCGGCCTCCACGAGGCGGTCCATCGGGATCGGGACGTCCTCGTCGAGGTCATAGGTCTTGACCGCGAAGTCACGCCACCGTTCGAGACGAGCCCGCTTGGTGTCCGGGGTCTCGACGACCGGTTCGGACGGACGGACGACGTCGATCAGCCCGACGAAGTCGACGACCTCGCCCTGCTCACGCAGCACCTGTGCACAGCCATAGGCGAGTGCGCCACCGAGCGACCAGCCGATCAGCACGTACGGTCCGTGCGGCTGCACCTCCCGCAGGCGCGGCATGTACTGCAGGACACGCTCTTCGATGGATCCCTCGACGCGGTCGAAACCGATCACGGGTTGATCGTCGGGCAGCCGCTTGAGGAGCGCCTCGTAGGCCGAGGTGTTACCACCGGCAGGATGGAAGAGCAACGCCGGGACGGGATCTCCCGCGGCCGGGTCGTAGGACTTCTTGCCGTCGATCAACCGCAGGTATCGGAGGAAACCGTCGGTGTCGGCGCCCGCGTCGAGGAACTCGCGGACGTAGTTCGACATCTCCTCGATGGTCTCCGAGTCGAGGATGTCCTCCATATCGATGTCGCCGCCGGTCCGCTCGTTGAGACGATCCGTGAGTTGCTGTGCGACATCCTCTCCGAGGACCGGCAGTTTGGTGAAGATGCCGCCCGCCGACTTCTTGGTGACGACCGCGTACACACCGAACGTCAGTCGTTCGGCCGCGTCACGGGGTGGCACGTCCGAGCCCGCCGCGTCGGCGACGGCCTGCTGCGAGGTCAGGTCGGCATCCTTGGTCTCGATACGCTCCTCGCCAGGGCTCGTCGCTACTCGACCAGCGGGAGAGGAGGACTCGACGTCACCTGACCCCTGAGAAGCAGACTCGGCGTCACCCGACCCCTGAGGAGCAAGCTCGACGTCACCTGACCCCTGAGGAGCAGGCTCGACGTCACCTGCCCCCTGAGAAACAGACTCTGCGTCACCCGATCCCTGAGAAGGAGACTCGGCGTCACCCTTGTCGGATTCCGCATCGATCATCGCGTTGAGCGCGGCGGTGTCGAGATCACCCTGCCCCTGCGCACCCTCGGCGAGCGCGGCGACCTCGTCGCGGTGCTCGACGGCGTAGGTGACGAACTTGACGACATCGGCGAGGTTGGCCTGACGCATCGCCTGCAGTTGGAGTTGCGGGATGTCGAACTCGAACTCGACGCGGTTCTTGATCCGCACGGCCATCAGCGAATCGAGGCCGAGCTCGATCAGCGGGATCTCGCGCGGCAGGTCCTCCGGGTCGTAGCCCATCGACTCGCCGACGATGGTCGCGAGCCGATGCTCCACCGTCTCACCGGAATCCGGATTCCACTTGTTGTCGATGTCGTCGACGACCTCGTCCTCGGTGACGACCTTGTCGTCGGCGAAGACAGCAGCGGGCGATTCCGTCGGCACTGCGGACGGTTGGGCCGCGGCGGCCAGGTCACCGCCCATCACGACGGCCTCGAGCAGCAGCCGGAAGTTCTTGTCCTCCTTGGCATGCACGGTCACCGAAGCGCCGCCCGGATGCGGGCTGAGCGTCGTCGTCAGCGATCCCGTCGTCGGGACGTCACCGTGCCCCACGGCTGCGCCGACCTTGGCGTCGGGCAGCACCTGTGCGGCGGCCGCCCGGACCAGCTCACGCGGATCGGTGACGGCAGCGGCGTTCACCTCCCAGGCGTGGCGGCCGTCCGGCAGCGCCACGTGCGACCCGGGTACCGAGCCCGACGATCCCCCGGAGGAGACCTGCGCCTTGAGCCAGAACTCCTTGCGCTCGAATCGCGTTCGTGGGATGTCGGCGAAACCACCGGTGCCGGTGCCGGTACCGAACAGCGAGCCCACGTTCACGGGGTGCCCGTGGACATACAGCTTCATCAACGCGTTGACGAGGCCGAAGCTCTCGTCCTCCTTGCGGCGCAGGGTCTCGATGAGCTCCGCGTCGTGCAGCCCCGCCGAGAATGTCACCGCCGCAACGGAGATGAGCACAGCCGGGTTCGGCGACAGCTCCAGGAAGGTGCGGTGCCCGTTCTCCACGGACTTCGCGATCGCCTGGCTGAACCAAACGCTGTGGCGCAGACCCTTGGTGAAGTAGTCGATGGTGTGGACCGGGTCGTGCCCGGGCCGGTAGAACGTCTCACGGTCGACCGAGCTGTAGAACCCGACCGTCGGACGCTGCGGCTCGATCCCGGTGAGCTCGTAGGCGAGTTCACCGAGCAGCGGGTCCATCTGGGAGGTGTGGCTGGCACCCTTGGTCTGCAGTTTGCGACCGAGCTTGCCCTCCTCCTCGGCGCGCGCGACGATCGCGTCGACCTGCGACTCGGGCCCGCCGATCACGGTGTGGGTCGGCGCCGCGTAGACGCAGATCTCGAGATCCGGATAGTCCACGAGGACGTCGCTGATGTCCTCGGCGCTGTACTCGACGAGCGCCATCAGGCGGATGTCGTCGCCTGCCAGCATCGACTCGCCCTCACCCATGAGTCGCGAACGCTGGCAGATCACCCGCGTGGCGTCCTCGAGCGAGAGACCTCCGCTGATGTACGACGCCGACGCCTCACCCATCGAATGCGGCACCAGCACACCGGGTTC
Organism: Gordonia sp. OPL2; assembly: GCF_003797825.1. Taxonomy (GTDB): domain Bacteria; phylum Actinomycetota; class Actinomycetes; order Mycobacteriales; family Mycobacteriaceae; genus Gordonia. Next base: position 98,484 of record NZ_RKME01000004.1, on the reverse strand, counting down.
CGCACCGAAATGTCGCAGGGTGTCCGCGAGCGCGACCTGGATCGTGTAGATGCCGACCTGGCTCGTCTCGATGCCGTAGGTCTGCTCGTCGTCGAGGAACATCTCCGCGATGGAGTACCCGAGCTCGTTCTGCACGTACTCGTCGACACGATCGACGTTCTTCGCGAACACCGGGTTCTCTTGGTAGAGCTGCTTGGCCATCTTGCGGTGCTGTGAACCGAATCCGGACAGCAACCAGACCGCCGACGCCGCGTCGGGCGCATCGGCGACATAGACCAGCGGATTGTTCTTGCCCTCGGCGACCGCGCGGACACCGGTGACCGCGTCCTCGTGCGTGCGGGCCATCACCACGGCGCGCGAGCGTCCGTGGTTGCGGTGTGCGAGTGCGCGACCGATGTCGGCGAGCGGAGCAGCCTGTCCCGCTTCGGATTCCAGCCAGTCGAGCAGGTCGGCGGCCGACTTGCGACGACGCGACGGCAAGAACCCGGAGATCACCAGCGGGACGACCGAGCCCTCGACCGCGCACGGGGCGAAGCCGTCGGCGGGATCGGTGTCGGTGGTGGCCTCATCGGTGGCGGCGGCGCGTTCCTGCGCGGCGAGCACGGCGCGCTCGGCCTCGGTCAGGAAGTCGTCGTCATCGTCGTCGGGCGTCTCCGCGGCGGAGGCAGGGAGGTCGCCCTTCGTGACGCTCGCAAGCTCGCTCCTCAGGGAGCTGTCGGAGTCGTCGAGCTCGCTCCTCAGGGAGCTGTCTGCTGGTTCCGACGCACCCAGATCCGACGGCAGCACCTCACGCACGACCACGTGCGCGTTGGTACCGCTGAAACCGAAGCCGGACACACCGGCGATGGCGTGACCGCTGTAGCGCGGCCAGTCGGCCGCCTCGGGGATCACCTTGAGGCCGGACGAGTCGAACTGGATGTACGGGTTGGGCCCGCTGTAGTTCAGCGAGGCCGGCAGCCGATCGTTCTGCAGCGACAGGACTACCTTGGCAAGCGCTCCGGCGCCGGCCGCGGATTCCATGTGTCCGAAGTTGGTCTTCACCGAACCGAGCAGCGCGGGCTTGCCGACGGTGCGGCCCCGGCCGACGACACGTCCGAGGGCGTCGGCCTCGATCGGGTCACCGAGGACGGTGCCGGTGCCGTGCGCCTCCACGTAGTCGACGGTGCGCGGGTCGATCGCGGCGTCGACATAGGCGCTGCGCAGGACGTCGACCTGGGCCTCGGGATTCGGCGCGGGCAGGCCGTTGGACCGGCCGTCGGAGTTGACCGCGCTGCCGGCGACGACCGCGAGCACTTGATCGCCGTCGCGACGGGCGTCGGCCATGCGCTTGAGGACGAACAGCCCGCCGCCCTCGGCGCGGATCATGCCGTCGGCGTCGGACGAGAACGCCTTGATGTGGCCGTCCTTGGCCTGGGCGCCGATCTTGTCGAAGCCCAGCGTGGCGGCGGGGGTCAGGATCATGTTGACGCCGCCGGCGAGCGCGACGTCGGATTCACCCGATCGCAGGCTGCGCACCGCCTGATGGACCGCCACCAGTGACGACGAGCAAGCCGTGTCGACGGCGACGGCCGGGCCGTGGAAGTCGAAGAAGTAGGAGACGCGGCCGGCGAGCACCGAGGTCGAGGTACCGGTCAGCGCGTAGGCCGCGGTCTCCTCGGCGCCGTCGGCCAGCCCCAGGGTCGCCAGCATCTGATAGTCGTTGGTCGAGGTGCCGATGAAGACACCGACCTGCTCACCCTTGAGGTCGCTCGGTGGGATGTGCGCGTGTTCGAGCGCCTCCCAGGTGAGTTCGAGAGCGAGTCGTTGCTGCGGGTCGACCATCTCGACCTCGCGCGGGCTCATCTGGAAGAAGTCCGCGTCGAACGTCTTCACGTCGTCGAGGTAGCCGCCCTTGATGTTCGACGACTCGAGGATCTCGGCGATCCGCGGATCGGAGGTGAACTCCGACCAGCGCCCCTCCGGGAGATCGGAGATGCCGTCGCGACCGGAGATCAGGGACTCCCACGTGGTCTCCGGTGTGTGGCCGGACTTGGGGAATCGAGTCGACAGGCCGACGATGGCGATGTCGTCGTCGGAACTGCGCTCGCGCTGCCAGAACGTCTCGGCGGTGTCGTCGAGGCCCTCATCCGGATCACCCTCGATGATGCGCTTGGCCAGCATCGCGATGGTCGGATGGTTGTAGGCGACCGTGGCGGTCAGGATGACCCCGGTCTTGTCCTCGATGTCGGCCGCCAGGGCCACCGCATCGCGCGATGAGAGCCCGAACTCCTCCATCGGCCGATCGTCGGAGATCTGATCGGTCGGGATTCCCGTTGCGGTGGAGACCCAGGAGCGCAACCAGTCGCGGAGTTCACCGACGGTCAGGTCACCGACGGTTTCCCCGGCGGTGCCCTCGGCCGAGGGTGCCGCGGGAGCGGTGGGTGTGGACTCGTCGGTATTCAGTTCAGACATCGCTTCCAGACTACTGATCGGTGACTATTCGGCGTCCGGGAACGCGGTCTGCTTGTAGCCGCCGCGCAGGCTGCCGTCGACATAGGCGGTGCGGGTGGCACGCCGGGCGATCTTGCCGCTCGATGTACGGGGGATCGACCCGGCCGGGACGAGCAGGATGTCGCGGGCCATCACGCCGTGACGTGCGGCGATGGCCGCGCGGACGGTGTCGGCGATCTCCTGCGGGTCCGTCTTCTTGCCCGGTCCTCGCTCGGCGACGATGACCAGCTGCTCCGACGCGTCGTCGGCGTCGAACTTCAGCCCGCTCGTCGACTGCTCGAACACGACCGGCGGCAGTTGGTTCGACGGCACCGAGAACGCGGCGACGAAGCCCGGGCGCAGGCTCGAACTGGCTTCCTGCGCACTGTATTCGAGATCCTGCGGGTAATGGTTGCGGCCGTCGACGATCACCAGGTCCTTGACGCGGCCGGTGATGTAGAGCTCGCCGTCGAGCCAGACGCCGTAGTCGCCGGTGCGCATCCAGGTCGCGTCGGCGGGTGCGCCCTCCGAGTGGCTGCCCTCGGCGAGAGGATGGGTCAGCGCGTTCGCGAAGGTCTCCTCGGTCTCCCCCGGCTTGTTCCAGTAGCCGGCACCGATGTTGAGCCCGTGCAACCAGATCTCGCCGACATGGCCGTCGGCCTGCTCGGTGGCGGTCTCCGGGTCGACGATCGTGGCCCACTGGCTGACCGCGACCTGGCCGCAGGAAACCTGCGCGACAGCGTTCGGCGCATGCTGGTCGACGATCTTGAACTGGCCCGCATTGAGCTCGTCGCGGTCGACGTAGATGATCTTGGCCTCGTTCTCACGCTGCGTGGCGGAGACGAAGAGGGTGGCCTCGGCCATGCCGTAGCAGGGCTTGATGGCGGTCTTCGGCAGTCCGTACGGCGCGAAGGCGTCGTTGAACTTCTTCATCGAGCTGACGGTGACCGGCTCGGAGCCGTTGATGAGGCCGATGACGTTCGACAGGTCGAGGTTCTCGCCCTCCTTCGGCAATCCGCGCACGGCGGCGTGCTCGAAGGCGAAGTTGGGGGCGGCGGCGTAGGTCTCCGCGCCGTCGCTGGCGGCGGCGAGCTCCTTGATCCAGCGTCCCGGTCGGCGGACGAACGCCTGCGGGCTCATGATCGTGATGTAGCGGCCGCCGAGCGCCGGCAGGATGACCGTCAGCAGACCCATGTCGTGGAACATCGGCAGCCAGGTGACGCCGCGCGCGTTGCGGTCGATCTCGATGGTGTCGTAGATCTGCAGCACGTTTGCGGCGACGGCCTCGTAGGTGATCTCGACGCCGGCGGGCACGCGGGTCGAGCCGGAGGTGTACTGCAGGTAGGCGACGGTGTCCTTGTTGTGGTCCTTGCCGGCGACCGGCGCGACCCAGCTCGAGCCGACGGAGTCGGGGACCGCGTCGACCGCGATGACGCGCGGGCGCTCCTTGGCGGGCAGCGGCTTGAAGAAGTCGCGGACGGCCTCTGCCGACTTGGTGGACGTGAGGATCGCGGTGGGCTTGCAGTCGTCGAGCACAGCGGTCAGACGATCGGTGTGGCCGGGCTCGTCGGGAGAGAAGAGCGGGACCGCGATGTTGCTGGCGTAGAGCGCGGCGAAGAAGCCGATCACGTATTCGAGCGATTGCGGCGCCAGGATGGCGACCCGGTCACCGGGCTTCGTCACCTGCTGGAGACGAGCGGCCACCGCCCGCAGGCGCTTGCCGAACTCCGCCCAGGTCAGATCCTGGGGTTCGCCGTCGCGCTCGCGGCTGTAGTCGATGAAACGGTAGGCGAGGGTGTCCGCCTCTTCCCGCACGTTGCGCTCGACATAGTCGACGAGCGTCGCGTCATCGGTGAAGTGCAGCTGTCCGTTCTCATCGAGAAACTGCTCGAATTCTGTGTTCAACATCCAATGCTCCTGTGGCCCCCACGTGGAAGTCGGCATTCTCCCGCCGAGCGGCAGGCACTCCCCCATCGTGCCGCCGACCTGCGCCATCCACGCCCTCTAGTACTACCGCGGTCACGGTAGTCCAAACTGTTATCTGCTCGAAATGCTCACGATCGACAACTCGATCTTCGCCACCACGCACACCGGGCCAATGCCCCGTGCACACGGCGCCCGATGTCCGTTCACCTCGTCGTTTGCATTCAGGCCGTCGGCAATCCTACTCCCCCTTGAGAAGCTGGATGACCGGGGCGAATGCGTCCATCTGCGTCGGGAAGACGCCGACATAGGACATGGAGGTCCGTCGGCGGACCTCGCGCAGCTGATCGGCGATCTCGTCGAACGTGCCGATCGCGATGTACGGCGAGTGCAGCACGTCGTCGACGGTGAACTCGGTGTCATGCGCGATGTTGGGCGGATAGCCCTGTTCCAGCGCCTTCAGCGCCATCTCGGCGGTTGCCTCGCGGTCGTCGGTGATCACGATCACCGCAATGGTCCAGTTGAGCTCGATGTCGGCGAACCGGTCGCCGGCGGCCTCCCGCACGCGGTCCACCCGCTCGGCGGTCTTCTCGATCGTCATGTCCGAGAGTCGCATCTTTCCGTCGCGTGTCGTGCTGGGTGCGACCGAGATGATGTCGGCGTGCTTGGCGGCCAGCGCGAGCATCTTGGGACCGCCACCGCCGACGGCGATCGGCGGACGCGGGCCCTGTCGCGGCCGCGGGCTGCCCTCGAGTCCGTTGATCTCGTAGAACTCGCCGGAGAAGTCGACGGTCTCGCCACGCATCAGGCCGTCGAGGACGGTGAGAGCCTCGTCGAGGCGACGGATCCGCACACCGGGCGACTCGAACTCGATGCCGGCCTTGTCGAACTCCTCCTTCATCCAGCCGGCGCCGATCCCCAGTTCGAGGCGTCCCTTGGACAGCACATCGATGGTGGTGGCCTCCTTGGCCAGGAGTGCCGGGTGCCGCCACCCGTTGGCCAGGACGGACGTGGCCAGGCGGATGGTGTCGGTCGCCTGGGTCAGCGCGCCGAGCGCTGCGATGGGACCGACCTGGTTGCCCAGGTGGTCGGGGACGGCGAACGTGTCGTAGCCGTACTCCTCGGCGGTCTGGGCGAGCTTCACGAACTTGCGCGCGCCCCCCTCGTCCTTGTTCCCCTCACCGCCGGCACCGAACCGGAACTTGCGCAGGTTCCCGGTGTCGCTCATTCAGTACTCCTCATGCGCGTAAGGCGCGTGTCGTCGTGCGCGTGTCATGGCGCGCATCTGCGCGGTCGCATGTATCGGTGTCCCGATCGCCCAATCACGGTAATGCAGGGTCAGGGCACCACCAAACAATTCGATGGCATCCGATCGCGCGCATCGACAACACCACATCTGGGACCATCGACCCAATCCGGGTTTCATCCGGTCCGCAGCGGGTACGGACACGAGGACCTTTGACGACGCCGACAACGCAGGAGAGCGTGGCACCGATGACAGAAACCCCCGCAGCCGCACCGGATCGCGCCACGCGAATCGTGGTGGTGGGCGCGGGCTTCGCCGGTTTCGAGACCGCACGCCGACTGCTTCGTCATCAGCACCGGTCCACCGACCAGCCGATCCGGGTGACGCTCATCTCCCCGGACGACTTCATGCTGTACACGCCACTGCTCCCCGACGTCGCCGGCGGGCTCCTCGATGCGCGCTTCGTCGCGATCCCGCTCGCGGAGAGCCTGCCCGGTGCCGAACTGATCGCCGGCCGCGTCGACTCGGTGGATCTCGACCGCCACACCCTGCGTATCCGCAATCGCGAGGATGCCGAGGAGACGGTGGAGTGGGACCGCCTCGTCCTCACACCCGGTTCGGTGACGCGCCTCTTCGACATCCCCGGGCTCGCGGAGCACGCCCGCGGGCTGAAGACGGCGACCGAAGCCCTCTACCTCCGCGATCAGATGCTCGAACAGCTCGAGCTGGCGTCACGCGAACCCGATCCCGCCGTCGCCCGGGCGCGGCGCACCTTCGTCGTCGTCGGTGCGTCGTATGCGGGCACCGAACTGACCGCGCAGTTGCGCGCGCTCGCCGACGAGGTCGCCCGTCACCGCGGAACCGATCCCGACGACGTGCGGTTCGTCCTGCTCGACATGGCCGACCGCGTGATGCCCGAGGTCGGCGAGAAGCTGGGCGACCGCGTGCTCGAGGTGTTGCGTGGCCGAGGCATCGACGTCCGGCTGGGCACCACCATCGACCGGCTCACCGCGGAATCCGCCGAGCTGAGCGACGGCACCACTGTGGAGACGCGGACGGTCGCGTGGGCCGCAGGTGTGACCGCGAGCCCGCTGATCCAGGAGCTCGGACTGCCGACGGAGAAGGGGCGGTTGACCGTCGGGGCCGACCTGTCCGTGCCCGGTCACCCGGATGTGTTCGCGGCCGGCGATGCCGCTGCGGTCCCGGATCTCACCAAGGACGACGCGATCACCCCACCGACGGCCCAGCACGCCGTCCGACAGGGAAAAGTGGTGGCGCGCAACGTCCTCGCGAGCATCGGCGTCGGCACACGGAAGAACTACAAACACAACGACCTCGGCCTCGTCGTCGATCTCGGTCCGCGCTTCGCGGTCGCCAACCCAGTGGGCGTGCACCTCTCCGGGTACCCGGCCAAGCTGGTCACGCGCGCCTATCATCTGTTGGCATTGCCGCGCGGTGCCAATCGCATGGCCGTCTCGGCCGCCTATCTCGGTGACGCCGTCTATCCTCGACCGCTCGTCTCGTTCGGCCTCGTCAGCGCCGACGAGGCGTCTTTCCCACGCAGCCAGGGCATTCCGGCCCCCGGCGCAGAGTCCTGACAACGATCAGTTGATCTCGCCGACGAGTTACAGTCACCGGGCGAGACCACAGATGACGTCGAACGTATCGATCAGCGATACGTTCGACGTCATCTGTCGGCATGCCACGGTCGTGAGCGCCTGAACACTCAGTTGTGTTTCGGCCGCGGGGCCTCGGCGATGACGTCGCTCGCCCAGCCGTACATCCATTGCGTGGCCGTCGTGCCGTCGTGCGACCAGTATCGCGGTGTCGCGTACATGGCATGGACCGGGTTGTTGATCGCACCGGCCAACTGACGGACAGCACCCAGCGGGTTGGTGACGGTCGGCGAATCACAGATGAGATCGCCGGGGGCACAGATGGATTGGACCCGGTCCTGCAGTTCGCCGAACCCACCGGTCCGTGGGCCGGTCATGGTGATCCCGGGCACCAGACTGCTCATCCCCGACAACGCGATCTCCGCGCCGACACCCGGCGGCGACGGGGTGATGTCGTTCTGCTCACCCGGTTGGCGGCGGCCGTCGGCGATCAGTCCGACCCCGAGCACCAGATCCTGATCCGCCGCGTCGAGCACGCCGCGTCCGTTACCGATGTTGCTCGCGAGATCGCCGGCGATGACGGCGCCCTGCGAGAAGCCCATGATCACGTAACGGGTCAGCGGACACTTCTGGTTGGTGTCGATGATCTTTCCGGCCGCGCGCTTGTAACCCTGTGTGCGCGAGACGTTGTAGTCGACCTGCCGGTCGGCGAGATTCGTCGGGTTCCGGAACTGCGCGATGTAGGGCACGGTGTAGACGCTCGTGCGCGAGGTCGGGAACTGTTCGTCGATGGCGCTCGACACCCGCAACATCAGCGATCGCGGATTGGCCGACGGGTTGTACGGGTCGTCGTCGGCCGACGACTCCCAGGTACCGGGGATCACCACTGTCAGCACGTCGGGGCAATCCGCCGACTGAGCGTCCGGCCGCTCGCGCGGTTCCGACGTCGACGGCCCGGGACCGCCCGGAATCCGAGGCGGACCCGGCTGGATCAGCACGATCACCAGGATGATGATCAGGATGATCGCGATGACGGCCAACAGGCCGAAGAACAGAAGGAGTTTCGGCAGCCTGCGCTTGCGGCGCGGCGTCGCCTTACGTGCGCCCACCGTCAGCAGTAATGCTCGTCAGCGGCCTTGATCACCTTGTCGGCCTTGGAGTTCGCCTCGGCGACGGTCTTGGTGCCCGGGCCCACCGACGCTGTCACGAACGCCTTGACGGTGACCGGATCGGTGCCCTTGCGACGCTCGCTGCACACGTATTCGGCCATGGTGAGCGCGACCGAGTTGTCGGCGTCACCCATGAAAGTCACCTTCTGCGCCTTGAGGGCGGCCAGGTAGGCCTGGCCCTTCTGACCGACCTTCTGCCCGTTGGGACCCGGGAAGTTCTGCGGCACGTTCGTGTTCGGATTCGGCGCGGTCGCCGGCAACTGCGATCCGGCTGCGGCCGACTGCTGATCGTCGGGCTGACCCGACGGGGCCGCGCTGGTGGTGCTCGTGGTGTCGCTCGCCGCGCTCGGCTGGGTCGAGTACATGGATGTGGTCGTGACAGGGTTGCTGGTGATCGGTGCCGTGGCCGTCGAGTCGTCGGCACAGGCCGACACCGAACCCAGCGTCAGCGCGGCCCCCACCGCGACCATCGCGAGTTGCAGAAACTTACTGGTCATCGTCACTTCCTCGTCGCGCCGGGACGATGATCTCGAACTCCTCGTCATCCCGGCTCTCACACCTGCTGCGTCCGCCGCCAACGTGGCGACCCGCCTTGCGTCAGGCTACCCGCTCACGAGGACACTTCCCGCCGCGCGACCCGCGCGACCTGCGAAAACACCGGGATTCCTCAGCGAAGTCTCAGCACTCGTGTTCCCTCGTACTCAGACTGCGGGCCGCTCCGGGCGACGCACCGCGTCACCTACTTGGTGACGCGGGCGCCGTCCTTGGCGGTCCACACGATGCGGCCGTGTTCGAAGGTGTTGACGCGGCCCTTCCCGTCCCGGGTCGGCATCTCGCTGCTCGTCGGCAGACCGAGCTTCCCGCCGGGCCCGCCGGCCGAGACGTAGGCGCCACCGATACCGCCGCCGATGATCTTCGGACCCTTCGGCCCGGTGATGATGCGGCCTCCGCGGAAGTCCTGCGCCTTGCCGCCGGGCACCCCGTAGACGGGTGTCAGGCACTCGCCGAGCGTCGACTTGTTGGCGTCGTACAGCTTCTTGAAGGCGCCGGTGACGCGGCACGCGGGACGGTCGTTGAGGAGGCCGAGTGCGCCGGCCGCCTGCGGCCACGATTGCTGCAGTTCGAACTGCCAGTACGGCCACGTGTGCGTACCCGACGGCCGGTAGACGGCCTGTCCCGGGATTCCCAGCTGGTTGAGCTTGATCGCGAACTGCTGCGACGTCACTCGGCTGAGTACCTCGAGTCCGACCCCGGAGTAGTTGGTGGCGAGCATCGGGATGTCGGACGGTTTGTCGTGCGGTCCGACGAGCCCGTTGCCGGAAGAGATGTAGAGACTCGTGCCACGGAGCTTGTCGGCGAGCACGTAGGGATCGTGCTCCTTCCACGCCGGATCGCTGGGCGGTCCGAACATGTTCATCGAGTCGTAGCCACCGCCGTCGCGCAGCGCGAACTGGATGGCCTGCGGCATGCCGTACGAGGTCATCTGCAGGATGCCGGAGAACGACGCCGCGTACTTGAACCACCCGGGGTTCCGTGAGGCCAGCATCATCGCGGCCGAACCGCCCATCGACAGACCCTGGACGCCACGCACGTCGGTGGAGCGCCACTCGCCCTCGAGGATCGGCGGCAGTTCCTTCATCAGGAAGGTCTCCCACCGGTAGAGCTTGCTCTTGTCCGGTTCCTTCCAGTCGGTGTAGAAGCTGGACTCACCACCGATCGGCAGGACGACATTGACGTTCTTGTCCTTGTAGAAGTCCTCGATGTTGGTGTTGATGATCCAACCGCTCTGATCCTCCTGGGCGCGCAGGCCGTCGAGGGTGAGCAGTTGCGGGAACTTGTCCTTCGGCTTGGACCACCAGTCCCGGGCCAGCAGGACCTGGACCTGGATGTTCTTGTCCATGGCCGGGGAGTACACCCACAGCGCGACACGGCGATCGGTGTACCAGAACGTGTTCGTGACCCGGGCCGGCTGGCTCGACGCCGCGAGCGGCGCGGGCGCGGGTGCCGCCGGTGGTGGCGCCGCGGGCTGCGGGGCCGCGGGCCCCGGGGCGGGCGCTGCGGGCCCTGGGGCGGGCGCGGCCGGCGCCGGTGCGGGCACGGCACCGGCGGGGACGACCGGTGCCGCGACGACGAGTACGGCCGCGGCAACGCCCACGGCACCCGCCATCGCTCGGACAGATTGCGTCTCGCGACGCCCAACCACTCGCCAGTTCACCCTCGGGACTCCTTCACACCACCTGAGCAACGTGGCGTTCGGCCAGGTGAGCGTGTAACTCTTTCCCCAGAAGTCACACCAACCCCACAGACAACAGAACGCCCTACGTGTTGTTTACACGTAGGGCGTTCTGTTTTGCGTGCGCCACGCTGTTACGCGTGGGATTTGTGTTACTGATGTTGCTCGGCCGGAGATCCCCCGGCCGACGGCATCAGCGGAAGAAGCCTCGGTTCTTGGCGTTCCACAGCATGTCCTGCCAGTAGCCCCAGGCGTGGGTGCCGTTGGCGTAGTAGGTCATGAGCGGGACACCCTGCACGAACGCGGCCGCCTCGAAGGCCTTTGCCTGCGTGAACGCCAGGACCTCGAGCGTCGATCCCTTGAAGAGGTCGTCGAACACGTTGGGCAGTGCGTTGTACTGACCGAACAGGCCGTTGCCCGAACCGATGAAGATCTTCATGCCGTGCATGCGGTTGATGTTCATGAACGGGTCGTTGGAGAACCAGCGCGGGCTCCACGGCGGGCCCCACATCGCGTCGATGTTCCACGGCTTCGGGTCGACGTCGAACATGGCCAGACGCAGCGCGGTGCGCATGCCCGGCGCGTTCAGGAAGTTGTAGCCCGACAGCGAGGCCGCACGGTCGAAGTTGCGGCGGTTCTGCGCGCCGATCACCAGCGCGGCGTTGCCGCCCATCGACAGGCCTGCGACGGCATACTTGCGGCTCGCGCCGACGCGGAAGCCGCGGGCGTCGAGTGCGCGCACCAGGGTGTTGGTGATGACGCAGTTCCACTTGTACGTGTACTTCTGGCCGTTGAAGTTCGACGGGGCATCCCAGTCGGTGTAGAAGCTGGCGGGTCCGCCGATCGGCTCGACGACGTTGACGCCGGACCGGACCATCTCCTGGACGTTGCTGTTGATCTCCCAGCCGCTGTAGTCGTACTGGGCACGCATGCCGTCGAGCAGGATGACCGTCTTGTAGTTACCCGGGCGCTTCCACGCACGGACCTTCACGTTCGGCATGCCGCAGCCGTTCACGTAGAACTGCTGCAGCCCCACCTGGGTGCCGCCGATCCGAGCGTTCGCCTGTCCGGCCCCGACGACCACGCCGGCCAGCCCGATCACTGTCGCCATCGCGACGATGACGGCGATGAATCGGTTACGCGCCCGACCGGCCACTCGCGGCTTGGCAGAAGCTTCGCGCATCGACTGATATCTCCCTCTGTCACCCGGATCGAACAGGGGATTCCTCCCCCGCACCATCCCGGTTCGTTCTGCGACACCCGGCCGCCGGCCCTCCCCGAACAGGCGCCCGGCGAAGCGTGAATACGCTTCCAGCAGCCTCTATTCGGCCACCGGAGCACCGTTGTGGGAGCCTATTGCATCCCCCTAGTGCTGACAAACCCTGTGATTGCACTCACACGAATCTGACGACAACCTGTGATCATGCATGGCACGGACTCGACGTCGGTGTGTCCTGGTCACGCTGGTCTATCGACCAGGACCCGCCGAACGTTACCGATTCGAGACAATCCGGCGCAAACCCTGCGCTCAGGGCGCTCTCAGAGAGCGTTGAATCAGCGTGGGTTGATCCGGGGCGGCATCTGCAGCCCGCACCGCTGGATCTCGTATTCGGGGTCCCGTTCGATCCGGTACTGATTGAACGTGAACGACTGCCGGAGGTTGTGCTTGAACCGAGTGAAGTCCCAGGGGTCCTCGTAGGAACGGAACCGCGCTTCGGTCTCCGGACAGGTCAGTGCCACCTCCGCCTCGCGGACCGTGTCCTCGTCGAGGTAGCCCGGCAGGACGGGCTTGCGGCCGAAGGCACCCGATTCCGCGACGACCCACTCCGACGGCAGGACCTTGTCGTGCCCGATGCGACCGTCCTCGAGCCGCTCGGTGTGCGCGGCGAGCGGATATGCGAGTCCCATCTGGTCGATCACGCGGACGTCGAGCGGCGCATTCATGCTCGTCATGCCGAGATTGAGGAAGTAGACGCTCAGCTTGCGCTTCTCCGGCGGCACATTGCCGGGCAGCTTCGCGATGTACCACTCGTCGTAGTTGAACGACGGCAGCACGACACCGCCCTCGGCCCGGTACTTGTCGATCCACTCGACCATCGCCCGCATGCGCGGGTAGTCGAGGTAGTCCTCCGCGGTGACCGGGTTCTCGTTGCCCATGTTCGTCACATAGAAGCGCCGTTCGTCGACGATCCCGCTGCGGCCGATGTCGATACCCGCGTTCGGCAGCACGTTCTGATGGCAGACGACTGCCCAAACGACGGTGGTGACCCACATGGCGGCCATGACGACCGAGCCGGCGAGTTGCAGACGGGTCGTGCGCCGGCGGTCAGGATCGGACGGCTCGGGCTCCGATGGCTCGGGGTCCGACGACTCGGGGCTCGATGGCTCGGCGGCCTTCGACTCAGACGACTCCGCCTCCGCGGCCGCCGGCGACTTGCCGGCCGGGAACTTGTCGGTCTCGACGTCATCGGTGGCGGTCGCGTCGGTGCCGGTCGCGTCGGCGCCGGCAGCGGTCCGGGTCGCTGCGGCGCGGGACTCGCCGACAGCGGCGGACGCTGCCCCGCCGCGCCGGAACGCGGCACGGATGTGCGCGGGGACCGTGACCGGCAGGATCATCAACGGCAACAGCAGGATGAACAGCGGGACGAGCAGCACGCGGCCGTGCATGAAGTCGCCACCTTGCCGCACCCAGTAGGTGCCGCCGATCAGGCCGGCGACGAACACCGTCACGACGACGGCAGTCGGGCTCTGCAGCCCGGCCGACCACCGTGAGACACGGGCGCGCCACGACGTGTCGCGCGGCTCGGTCGATTCGGTGTTCGCACTGTTCGCCCGCCGCAACCGCAGACCGACGACGATGAGCACGCCCGCGACGACGGCGAGAACGACCGGCAAGATCAAGAGGTACGGACCGAACAGGTTGCCGAGATAGACGAGGCCTTGATGCCACTTCGATCCGCTCGCGTCCTTGGCCACGGCCGGGTTGGGCACGAGCAGGGCGTAGTAGCCCATCCGGAAGATCTGATAGCCGACCGGCAGCACCGCCGCGACGACGACCATGCCGACGCGCATGAGCCACGTCGCCGGCGCCAGCAGGATGAGCAGCATCGCGAGGCCGCCGAGCACGGTGAGCTCAGGACGCACCAGGGGCGCGAGACCAGCGGTGAACGCCAGCAGCAGGGTCGCGGTGCGTTGCCATCCCGTGTCGCCCGATCCTCGACGACGACTCCACGCGACCAGCTGACACCACAGGACGGCAGCCCAGAAGATGCAGAGCCCGTTCTCCAGACCGCTCGTCGCGAAGTCGCGGGCCGGCGGCAGCGAGATGTAGATGATGGCGCCGAACGGCAGCAGCAGGGTGAATCCGTCGCCACCGATGCCGCCGAGGCGGGTCCGGTAGAGGCGCGCGGTGCCGTACATGGCGATGGGGATCGCCGACACCGACAACACCAGCGCCACCCAGAGGGCGACGTACTCGAGCTGCCCGTCGGTGATCCAGGCCCAGAACCAGAGCAGATAGGTCCACGCGGTCGACGTGTTGGCCTCGACCCGCTCACCCGCATTGAACACGGGTCCGTTGCCGGCGAAGAGATTACGCAGAGTGCGCAGGACGATCAGGCCGTCGTCGGCGATCCAGCGACGTTGCCACGCACCGATCGTGAAGAACGTGGTGACGGCGACGGCACCCACCAGGAAGCTGATCGTGGGGACCCATTGACGCGGCCCCCACGCGCGCACTCCGGTCGTGGTGCGTTCGGGATCGGTCGGGCTGCTGTCGCTGGAGGTCTCGGTGTGCTCGAGCTCAGTTGACTGCATAGACCGCGACACCCACGCATACTAACCAGGCGACGGCGAGCAACTGCAGGACGCGGTCGCCGAGTGCGATCTCCTCCGGCTCACCGGCCTGTCCGCCGTCGATGTCCACGGCGTAGCGCAGGATGGCGATGGTGAACGGGACCATCGAGATGGAGTAGGCGACATTCGTGTCGTGGTCGGAGTTCTTGTCGAACGCCCACAGTCCGTAGAAGATGACGACCGCGGTCGCGGCGAGCGTCCACACGAAACGCAGGTAACTGGTCGTGTAGTACTGCAGCGCCTTGCGGATCTTCGCGCCGGTGCGCTCGGCGAGCTGCAGCTCGGCGTACCGCTTGCCGGCGGCCATGAACAGCGAGCCGAAGGCCATGACCAGCAGGAACCACTGCGACAACACGATCTCGGCGGCGACACCACCGGCGATCGCACGCAACAGGAAGCCCGACGACACGATGCAGATGTCGATGACTGGCTGGTTCTTCCAGCCGAAGCAGTAGCCGAGCTGGATCGCCAGGTAGATGGCGATGACGACAGCGGTCTGCCAATTCGCGAGGAACGAGATCGCGAGAGAACCCACCGCCAGCACGACGGCGAGGATGTAGGCCAGTGACACCGGCACCACGCCCGCGGCGATCGGCCGGAAACGCTTCGTCGGATGGTTGCGATCGGATTCGACGTCACGGGCGTCGTTGACGAGATAGATGCTCGACGCGACGAGGCAGAACGCGACGAAGGCGACGCCGGCCCGCCACAGCACATCACCGTCGGTGACATTGCCCGCGGCCAGGGGCGCGGCGAGAACGAGGACGTTCTTCACCCACTGACGTGGACGTACCGCCTTGATCAGGCCGGACGCCAGGCTCTTCGGCGGTCCCAGTACCGGTTCGTGCTCGATCGGCTCTTCGCTCATGTCCTCGGGCTCATCTCGTTCCTCGAACGCATCGGCAACTACCGACGGTCGTGTGTCGCGATCAGTCTGTCACCCGCCACGACGGCGGCCGCGCTCGCGGCACCGATGGCGGCACCGGCGAGCACATCGGTCGGGTAGTGCACGCCGAGCACCAGCCGGGACAGCAGCATCGGCGGGACGAGTGCCGCCGGAAGAGCGGCCGGCGGCAGGCCCGCTGCGCGACCGATGAGGATCGCAGCGGCGGTCGTCGACGTCGCGTGCGACGACGGGAAGCTCAGTTTGCTCGGGGTGGACACCCCGACGCGGATGCGATCGTCGTGCGGCCGCTTGCGGCGTACGACGCGTTTGATGATCACCGACGCCGCGTGGGCACCGAAGGCACCGACTCCGGCCTCCGCCCATCGTCGGACACCGGTGTCGTCGCCGCGACGGTGGGCAAGGGCTGCACCGGCACCGGCGACGGCGAGCCACCCCAGGGAGTGCTCGCCGAAGTGGGACAGGCCCCGCGCCGCCGACGACACGGCAGGCCGGCCCGCGACCACTCGCTGGATGCCGAGCAACACTGCGACCTCACCGCGCGCCGGCGGCAGCACCACGGGCTGGTCGGCGGATGCGGACGATGCGGCCGATCCGGGGGTCGCCGATCCGGGGGTCTCAGTCGATTCCGAAGACACGCGCCCAACTCTCCTGACTCGTCAGTTCCCGATGCTTGGCGCGGTAGGACTCCTGCATTGCCGGGAACCGCTCCCGGAGTTCGCGGACCAGGGCGGCCGACTCCTTCGCCAGCGCGATCATCTTGTCACGGTCACGCTGCCGGTAGACGACCCCGCGGCCGTCGGCGGTGGTCACGGTGACGCCGTCGACGCGACCGAGACTGAACCAGCGGGCCTCGATCGGCGGGTAGTTGGCCTGCGGCACCTCGTGATGCCGCGGGTCGGCCGGGCGGGCATTGTTGACGACTGCCGCGGCCAGCGACTTCAGCTTCGCTACCGGGTTCGTCGGGATCGAGGAACCGAGATGGGTCGCCTCCCCGCTCGTCTTCGGCAGCGCGGTCGCCGACGGCAACACCACGGCGTCGGGGTACTCCTTGCGCATCGCCGCGATCTTGGGCAGCGCCGTCGGGAGCAGACTCCGGATGTGATCCGGGCCCGCCAGGAAGTCGCGGATGGCCTCGTTCTGGATAGCCACCGTCGAATATTCCAGGCACAGAAGGTGTTTGGCGGTCGCCTTGGCCATCGACTTGAGGATTCCGTCGATCGGGCCGTCGTGCACGATCGACGCGACGACGAGGCGGTTGCGCAGATGGAAGTATGCCTGCCAGTCGATCGCGTCGTCCTTGTCGCTCCAGGCCATGTGCCAGATCGCGATCCCGGGGATCGTCGCCGTCGGGAACCCGGCCTTGGCGGCACGCAGCGCGAACTCCCAATCGTCCCACTTGATGAACAGCGGCATCGGCAGGCCGATCTGCTCCGCACACTCGCGCGGGATCATGCACATCCACCAGCCGTTGCCGTCGACATCGATGCGGCGGTGCAGGTTCTTGGAGTTCTTCCGATCCCGCAGTGGATGTTTCGCGAAGTTGTGGTCGTACTCGACGAAGGGCGCGGCCGTCCACATGAAGTTGTGGCGGTTGATCACCTCACCCATGCAGTGCAGGTGGCTACGATCCTGCAGGTTGAGCATCTGTCCGCCGACGAGCATGGGGGTCTTGGCGAATCGGGACATGGCGAGCGCGCGCAGGATCGAGTCGGGCTCGATCATGATGTCGTCGTCCATGTACAGGATGTACGGGGAGTCGGTGAGCCGCAACGCCTCGTACATGATGCGGGCGTATCCGCCGGAGCCCCCGAGGTTCGGCTGCTCGAAGATGCGCAGGCGGTCGCCGAGCGCTGCGGCGGCCTCTGTGTAGCCGGGCTCGTCGATCACCTTGCGGGTGCCCTGATCGGGCATCAGCACGGCGTCGATGACCTCGTCCACCAACGGATCCGAGGTGAGGGCGGCCAACGCGTTCACTGCGTCCGTCGGCCGGTTGAACGTCGGGATGCCAACGGTGACCCGCCGGGTCTCCTCACCTGTCGGGCTCTCGACCGGCGAGTACCAGCCGGCCGCCACGATCTCGGTGTCGGTGTCGGTGGTGATGTCGAACCAGATCCACCCGCCGTCCTCGAACGGTCCCAGATCGAGCTCGAATTCTGCTACGCCCCTACCGTTCTCGTCGGTGGCGATGAGATCGCCGCCGATACCGATCCGGGAGCCGTCGAACTTCGATCGATAGAGGTCGACGCGGCAGGTGCCGACGACCTCGACCCGCAGGACCACCGACTCCAGGATGCTCCACCGCCGCCAATACGACGCGGCGAACGCGTTGAAGTACGACTCGAAACTGACCTCGGACTCGGCGCCCAGCGCCACCGCGGTCCGGCTGTGCGCGTGGGCACGCCGCGAATTGTTCTGCGACTCCACCAGATACAGCGAACGGACGTCGATGGGTTCACCCGGACGCGGGAAGATGACCCGCTGCAGAAGCGCTTTCGCCTTCGATGGGCCCGAACCCGCGTCGGGGATGTCGGTCTGGTCCACGGGGGTCACAGTCATGTCTCCGCCTCGGTTGTCGGCCGGTGTCCGGCCCGGTTGTCGTCAGGCAAGCGGCACGCCATCGGTCAGATGCGGCGCCAGGGTGTTGTCGAACAGGGTCAGTGCGCTGGCGATCGCCATGTGCATGTCGAGGTACTGATAGGTGCCCAGGCGGCCGCCGAAGAGCACCTTGGACTCCGTCGTCTCGGTCTTGGCCAGATCCCGGTAGGCCGAGAGCTTCTCGCGGTCCTCGGGGGTGTTGATCGGGTAGTACGGCTCGTCGTCGTCCTTGGCGAAGCGTCCGTACTCGCGCATGATCACGGTCTTGTCGGCCGGATAGGTGTCCCGCTCCGGATGGAAGTGCCGGAACTCGTGGATACGGGTATACGGGACGTCGGCGTCGTTGTAGTTCATCACCGGCGTGCCCTGGAAGTCACCGGTGTCGAGCACCTCGGTCTCGAAATCGAGTGTGCGCCAACCGAGCCGACCGGCCGAGTAGTCGAAGTAACGATCGAGCGGACCGGTGTAGACGACAGGGGCGTCCGGTGAGGCCGCGCGCAGTTCGTCGCGCACCTCGAACCAGTCGGTGTCCAACCGGACCTCGATGCGGTCGTCGGCGGCCATCTTCTCCAGCCACGCCGTGTAACCGTCGACGGGCAGACCCTCGTACGTGTCGTTGAAGTAGCGGTTGTCGAAGGTGTACCGAACGGGCAGCCGGGTGATGTTGCTCGCCGGCAGGTTCTTCGGGTCGGTCTCCCACTGCTTGGCGGTGTAGTGCTTGACGAAGGCCTCGTACAGCGGGCGACCGATCAGGCTGATCGCCTTCTCCTCGAAGTTCTCGGCCTTGCCGGATTCGATCTCGCCGGCCTGCTCGGCGATCAGTGCGCGCGCCTCGTCCGGCGTGAAGTAGCGACCGAAGAACTGCGACACCAGGCCGAGGCCCATCGGGAACTGGTAGGCCTGGCCGTCGTGCATCGCGAAAACCCGGTGCTGATACCCGGTGAAGTCGGTGAATTGGTTGACGTAGTCCCACACCTTCTGGTTGGAGGTGTGGAACAGATGCGCACCGTATTTGTGCACCTCGATGCCGGTCGTCGGCTCGGGTTCGGAGTAGGCGTTGCCACCGATGTGGTGCCGCCGTTCGACGACGAGAACCCGCTTGTCGAGTTGCGTCGCGGCCCGTTCGGCGATGGTGAGCCCGTAGAACCCGGATCCGACGATGATCAGATCAAAGGGCGCATTTCCGGCGCCGTCCCCCCGGCCACCGCTGCCCTGACTATTGCCTGCCACGGGAGTTCAGGGTAACGGACCCGACCTGAGGATTCCCCGTGCACACGGCGATGGCCACCGGACCTCCCACGACACGGTGACGAAGGCCATCGACCACGGGTAAGGTCGCGAGGGCGGCCTGCAGCCATCGGGCCTGGACATCCGACACCACGTTCAGAGGCTGCCAATGACCGATTCCCCCAGCTCAACGACTGCGCGCCCGCGTATCGACCGGGTCGTCGTCGTGGTCCCCGCGCACAACGAGGAACGCCTCCTTCCCGCCTGTCTGGCATCGATCGAGCGGGCCGCCGCCGAGGTCGATGCGGACGTCTCGGTCCTGGTGGTCCTCGACGCCTGCACCGACGCGTCGCGGCAGGTCGTCCCGCGGCACGTCGGCGTGCTGGAACGCGCCACGAGATCGGTGGGCGCGGCCCGCCGCGCGGGATTCGCCGGGTATCTGGACTCCGACACCGATGCGCACACCTGGTTCGCGACGACCGACGCCGACTCCGAGGTGCCGCGGGACTGGCTGGTCTGCCACCTGGAGTCCGCGGCGTCGGGCTCCGACGCCTTCGTCGGCACGATCTGCCCCGCGAGCTGGGAGTCGTGGTCACCGCAGGTCGCCGCGATGTTCGCGGAGCGCTACGTCTCCGAGGACGGCCACCACCACGTCCACGGGGCGAACCTCGGGGTGCGCGCCGACTGGT
Organism: Gordonia sp. OPL2; assembly: GCF_003797825.1. Lineage (GTDB taxonomy): Bacteria > Actinomycetota > Actinomycetes > Mycobacteriales > Mycobacteriaceae > Gordonia. The sequence continues at coordinate 78,555 of NZ_RKME01000004.1, read as the reverse complement.
ATCGCCGCGTGGGCGGATTCGCCGAGATCAGCGGCGACGAGGACATCGACCTCGTCCGTCGTCTCCGCAGCCGCGGAGCCATCATCGACCGCAGTGGCCGGGCGCCGGTGGTGACCTCGACGCGGGCCGACGGCCGTACGGACACGGGTTTCGCGAGTTACCTGTACCGCCTGGAGGTGCTCGCCCGCGCCGAGAACGAGACGTCGAGGCCGGTGGCGAGCGAGGTGCGGCGGTGATCTGCGCGGCGACCGACCTCGCACATCGGATCGTCACCGATGGCGATCTCGACGTTCCGCTGCCCGCTCGCGGTGAGACCATCCGTCGATTTCGCGCGCTGGAGGAGTTCTGTCATCGCGACATCGCAGTGGGCCGGCTCGTCGAGGCGCATCTCGACGCCGACGCCATCCTCGTCGAGTTGACCGGCGAGCGCGTGGGACCCGACGAGTTCTGGGGCGTGTGGGCCGCCGAACCGCCCGAACCGCAGCTCATCGCCCACCAGACAAGCGGACACAAGGCAAACGGACAGAGCCACGATTCGCGGTGGGAACTCACCGGCGCCAAACCGTGGTGCTCCGGTGTCGTGGCCTGCACTCACGCACTCGTCACCGCTCGTGAGGGCGATCTGCGGCGTCTCTTCGCCGTCGACCTCCGACAGCCCGGCGTCCGCGGCGAGCGCGGCGGGTGGGCGGCCACCGGGATGCGGGCCACCGAGACGGGTATCGCACGGTTCGATCGAGCGACCGCTCGCCCTGTCGGCGAACCCGGCGAGTATCTGACCCGACCCGGTTTCTGGCACGGCGGCATCGGCGTGGCCGCCTGCTGGCTCGGCGGTGCACGCAAGGTCGCGGGACCGCTGCTCACCGCGACGGACAAGCACGACGACGACCTGACGTTGATGCACGTCGGGGCCGTCGACGCCCTGCTGGCCGGCGGCGAGGCGATGCTCGAACACGCGGCGGCGCAGATCGACGCCGCTCCGCACGACACCGATCTGGCGGCTCGGCTGGCTCATCAGGTGCGCTGGAGCATCGAACAGGTCGCCACGGCGACGATCGATCGCGTCAACCGTGCCCTCGGCCCCGGCCCGCTGGTCCATGAGCGCGAACACGCCCAGGCCGTCGCGGACCTCGCCGTCTACATCCGGCAATCACATGCCGATCGCGATCTCGTCGCGCTCGGCCGGCTCGCGTCGGCCGCACGTGCGGCCGTCCGGGACGGGGTGGTGACGTGACGTCGGCGGCCGGGTCGCGGCATCCCGCCGACGACCCGCACGGGCTGGCGGCCACCCCGGTCTGTGCCGACGGGACACCGGAGTCGGTCTGGGTGCCGTGGTTGGCGGCCCGGGCGCCCTGGCCGAGACTGGATCTCGACGTCGACCGGCTGGTGGTGCTCGGCGCACACCCCGACGACGAGGTGCTCGGAGCCGGCGGGATCATGACGGCTGCCGCGCGGGCCGGCATCGAGGTCGTTGTCGTGTGCATGTCCGACGGCAGCGCGTCACATCCCGGCTCGCCGACGCTTACCCCGGATCAGCTCGCCGGAATCCGGCATGCCGAACTCGACACCGCCACTGATCTTCTCGACATCGATCGGTCACGCTGGTTCGGACTGCCCGACGGCTCGCTGGCCGATCATCACCATTCGATGGCGGGCATCGTCGACGCCGTCCTCGACGAACGGCCGCAGGCGAGCACGGCACTGCTGTCGGTGTGGTCGGGCGACGGCCACCCCGATCACGAGGCGGTCGGACGTTGTGCCAGCGACGTCGCCGGGCGCCGTGACCTGCCGCTGTGGATGTACCCGATCTGGATGTGGCACTGGGCGACTCCCGACGATCCGGCGGTTCCGTGGAACCGGATGCTGGCCCACCATCTGGACTCGTCCGCGCTCGCCGTCAAACACACCGCGATCCACGCCTTCGACACCCAGGTGCGCCCGTTGTCCGCAGATCCCGCCGACGGCGCGGTCCTGCCACCGCACATCCTGGCCCACCTCATCCGCCCCTGGGAGTTCGTGTTCGAATGAGCCGACCGGAGTCGTTGCCCGACAGATACTTCCATGACATGTATGCCGCCGACGATGACCCCTGGGGATTCACCGACCGGTGGTACGAACGTCGGAAGTACGCCATGACCCTCGCCGCGCTGACACGTCCCCGCTATCACCGCGTGTTCGAACCCGGATGCTCGATCGGCGTTCTCAGTGCCCTGCTCGCCGAACGCGCCGATCACGTGGTGTGCACCGATGTGAGTCCGCGGGCCGTCGAGCTGGCCACCGGTCGGCTGGTGGGCTTCGGGAACCGGGTCGACGTCGCCGTCGGCGACGTTCTCCACGACTGGCCCGACGATCACTTCGACCTGATCGTGCTCAGCGAGATGCTCTACTACCTGTCCCCCGACGACCTCGATGTGGTGATCGGGCGACTGCCGGGTGCTCTCACGCCGTCCGGCGAGGTCATCGCCGTCCACTGGCGCCACGAGGTTCCGGATTACCCGCAGACCGGTGATGCGGTCCACGACCGGCTCCGCACGTCGTCGCTGCATCACGTCGGCGGATACCGCGATGCCGACCTCCGGCTCGACGTTTTCGCCCGTGAACTGGGGCAATCGGTCGCCGAGCGGGAGAATCTCGTAGGCTGAGGGCAGTGTCGGGCCGAGGTGGTCCCCGATGGCGTGGCAAGGAGAGCGTGATGTTGTCGGATCAGAGCATTCGTATGGCCGAGATCGTCCGCGAACTGCGCGCCGACAGCGATGACTCGGAGACGATCCTGCGAGCGATCTCCAAGACCGCTGTCGACTCCGTTCCCGGGACCGAATACGCCAGCGTCACCCTGGTGACCAAGGGCCAGATCGAGACGCCCGTCATCGTCGGCGACCTCGCCGGCAAATCCGACGACCTCCAGCGGGAGTTCCACGAGGGTCCGTGTGTGCGCTCCGCGGTCGACGACACCACCATCGTCATCGACGACATGCGTCATGAGCAGCGTTGGCCGCGGTATGCCGAATCGGCCGCCGAACTCGGCATCGGCTCCATGGCCTGCTTCTGTCTGTACATCAACGGCAACGACTTCGGTGCGCTCAACCTGATCAGCACCACCACCCATGCGTTCGACGCCGACGCGCTCGCCGTCGGCGAGCTGTTCGCCGCGCACTGCGCGACCGCATTCTCCGCCGTGCACGAGAAGGAACAACTGCACGCTGCACTCAACTCCCGCGACATCATCGGGCAGGCGAAGGGGATGGTGATGGAGCGCTACCGGATCGACGCGGACGCCGCCTTCCGCCTGCTGGCCCGGCTGTCCCAGGACTCGAACGTCAAACTCGTCGACGTCGCACAGCAGATCGTGGACGCGGGGCCGGAGTAGAGGGGCGCGTCCACGTCCCGAGGAAAGGTCGTCGGTCACGCCACCGATGGCCCGCACGCCCCCACGCATGGCAGGATTGGGTCGCCGGTGAAGCCGCTGCCGTGCTCGTCTGTGACGGGTCTGTCCTTGATGAACGGGGCCGACCGAACGCCGAAGGGATGGCACCTGTGCACACCAGCGACTCCGATTCCGTGTTCCTCGACGGCGGCGACCCGAACGCAGGCAGCGCGGTCATGACCGTGGTCTCGGCGCATCACGAGGAACTCGTGATCGTGACGGTTCAGGGCAGCATCGACGTCCTGACGGCTCCCGAACTGTCCGCAGCGGTCGAGGCGGCTCTGTCCGGACAGCCGCGTGGCCTCATCATCGACCTCACCACCACCGAGTTCCTGGCGTCGGCCGGCATGACCGCGCTCGTCGCCGCCCACGAGGCCATCGCACCGACCGGCCTGTTCGGGGTCGTCGCCGAGGGCCCGGTCACCGCGCGCCCCCTGCAGTTGATGGGACTGGACCAGACGCTGACCCTCTATCCGACTCTCGCCCACGCGGTCGCGGACATGACGGGTCCGGAATGACCGTCAGGCCAACCGGGTAGCCGGTGATCGTGAGTCCGTCGCTGCAGACACCTCGAACCCCCGAGAACGCCGAGCCGTACCGTCGCACGTTGCGCGCCACCGCCCAGGCCGCTCACGGGTTTCGACGCCACTTCACCGAGTGGGTGGAGAGCACTGTCGCCACAGACCGGGAGCAACGTTCCGACATCGTCCTGGCCGTCTACGAAGCTGTCGCCAACGCGGTCGAGCACGCCTACCTCGATGAGGGCGCGACGGGCGAGATCACCGTCGATGGTCGTCGCGATTCTCGGAACGCCCTCACCGTCACCGTCACCGATGTCGGGTCCTGGAAGCCGTTCGAACCGTCGGCGATGCGTGGGCGCGGTATCCCACTGATCGGGGCACTCAGCGACGAACACGACATCCTGACCGATTCGCGGGGCACGACGGTGACAGTGCGGTGGAGATTGTCCCCGACGCAGTGAGCTCGTGCCGCCGGCGTCGTCGGCGCACCGATCGTGGCGAGCGGCGACGTTTCGCCGATCGGCGCCGCGGGTATCCGCTCCGGGTGAGCCCCGAACCCACCCTCCGACAGCGATTTTCGGCCCGATGACCATGTGGGTGGTCACCGCCGCGGTCAAACCGTTCACGCTGTCCGACCTGGCGCGCGGGTTGGAGGAGATCGGCGTCGTCGGGATGACCGTCACCGACGCCGAGGGCTATGGGCGCCAGCGCGGCCACACCGAGGTCTACCGCGGCGCCGACCGTGCCATCGACTTCGTACCGAAGGTCCGGATCGAGGTGCTGCTCGACGACGATCTGCTCGACCGGGCCCTGGAGACCATCGCCGTGGAGGCCCACACCGGCAAGATCGGCGACGGCAAGATCTGGGCGTGCCCGGTCGAGACCGTCGTGCGCGTTCGCACTGGAGAGCGCGACGCCGACGCGCTCTGAGCGAGAGCGAACAGCTCATTGTTGACAGTGCTTACATACCGTTCTATCGTGATGTGAGCACTGCATACATCAGAGGAGTTCGTCCATGCCGCAGCACACCCACGAGACCGTCGACGTCGACCTGGGCGGGCGCACCGTCGCGGTCCCCGCCGGCGGGATGTTCGACCGCCACCGAATGCAGACCGACCTCGACGACGTGGCCGGTGACCCACGAGTCGGCACCGTCGACTTCTTCCGCCACCTCCGCAAGAGCCGAGTCGATTCACCGATCGGTTCCACGATGACCCCGAACTTCTACTACGCGATGTCCTCGGCGCGCCTCACCTTCGTGGCGCGCAGCGCGGCGATCCGCCGTCGGATACCCCCAGCTCTCACCCCGCTGGAGATCGCACCAGGACTCGGGTTGGTGTCGCTGATGTTCTTCCGCTACGACGTGTGCGACATCGACTTCTACACCGAGGCCGCTGTCGGTGTCGCGGTCCGACCCGCACGACACGGCCGACTTCCGATCGTCGATCTCGCCTCGGCGCTCGCCGACGATCACCTCCATGCCCATGTGCTGTCACTGCCGGTCAACACCGAGATCGCCCAGGTCCGCGGGCACGACGGGTACGGTTTCCCGAAATGGGTCACCGATCTGGACGTCGACATCGACGACGCCCGGACCACGGCCCGGGTGGCCAACCACGACGGTGGCGTCGACGTGTCACTGTCGGTCGCGACGCCGGCCCAGAAGGACCGACCGAGCGGCACCGCGGTGTCGTCGCTGACCTCGTACACCGAGGTCGACGGCATCTGGCAGTCGACCCTGAATCAAACCAACATCCTCGCCTCCGGGAGAGCGATCCTCCCGCGAGGCGTCGACCTCACCATCGGGAAGGGTCGAATGGCCGACGATCTGCGCGCAGTGCGTCCCATCCGCGCGGTCGCACTCGACGTCAGCACCAAAGCCCAAGCGGCACTGCATATGCCGGTGCCGATCTCGATGCCCGCGACACGCGAAGGGCGATGAGCATGCCCGCATCTGCTCCCGTTCCTGCCACGATGCAGGCGATCGTCGTCGACGACGACAAGAATCTGAGCCTCGAGGACGTTCCGACACCGACTCCGGCGCCGGGCGAGGTCTTGGTGCGCATCGCCGCGGCCGGCATCAACCGCGCGGACCTCATGCAACGGCAAGGGCTGTATCCGCCGCCGCCCGGCATCACCGACGTCATGGGGATGGAGGTGTCGGGAACGGTCGCCGCGCTCGGCCCGGACGTCGACGGCCCGGCGGTGGGAGATCCCCTGTGCGCGTTGATAGCCGGTGGCGGATACGCGCAGTACGCCGTGGTACCCCTCGCGCAGGTGCTGCCGGTGCCGGCCGGACTGTCTCTCGTCGACGCCGCGGCGTTACCCGAGGTCGCGAGCACTGTCTGGTCGACGATCGTGATGGATGCCGGACTGTCGGCCGGTGAGACGCTGCTGGTTCACGGGGGCGGCAGCGGAATCGGCACGCACGCCATCCAGGTCGCCAAGGCACTCGGCGCGCGAGTGGCCGTCACGGTCGGCTCCGTCGAGAAGGGAGAGCGGTGCCGAGATCTCGGCGCCGACATCGTGATCAACTACCGCGAGCAGGACTTCGCGGCCGAGCTCGCCGGACAGATCGACGTGATCCTCGACATCATGGGTGACAGTTATCTGTCCCGCAACGTCGATGCCCTCGCGGTGGGCGGTCGACTGGTGACGATCGGTATGCAGGGCGGTTTCACCGGGGAGGTCAACGTCGCGTCGCTGATCGGCAAGCGCGCGCGCATCATCGGCCTCAATGTGCGCAATCGCCCCCTGACGGGCCCCGGTTCGAAGGCGGAGATCGTCTCCGCGGTCGCAGCCGACGAATGGCCGCTGGTCGAACGCGGCCTGATCCGTCCGATCATCTCCGCAACCCTCCCGCTCGCCGACGCCGAACACGGCCAGGCGATGCTCGACTCCCCGGACTCGGTGGGCAAGGTGCTGCTCGTTCCACCGGGCACCGGCTCGACGGGGTGAGCACGACGATCACCCACCACGAGATCGCACACGTCCGACCGATAGCGGAGACTCACCTCCTATGACGCCCGAAACCCCCTATCACCACGGCGATCTACCAGACGCGCTGGTGCGTTCGGCCATCGAACTGCTCGAGGAGGGCGGCGCGTCGGCATTGTCGTTGCGCGCCGTGGCGCGCCACGCGGGCGTGTCCACCGCGGCGCCGTATCGCCACTTCCCGGACCGAACGGCACTGCTGTCCGCGGTGGCCGCCGTCGGTTACACCGAACTCGCGCAGGACCTCGTCGCGGTCAATCCGGAACCGTCCTCACCCGAGGACCTCGCGGCCGTCGCCGTCGCCTATGTCGACTTCGCACTGCGGCGCCCGGGGATGTTCCGGGTGATGTTCACCGAAGGTTGCGACACCAGCAGTCCCGAGCGGGTCTCGGCAGTGGCCGCCGTTCACGACTATCTGGGTTCGATCGTGACTCGCGTACTTCCCGACGCGCCGTCCGAGGCGATGGCGACCGCCATATGGGCCCTTGTACACGGTCTCGCCTTCCTCCACCTGGACGGAAAGCTCGATTCGACCACCGATACCGAAGTGGCCCATCAGGTCTCCGAGTCGGTGAGAGCCGCCCTCCGCTATTCGATCCCCCCAGAACAGGAAAGCCCGAGATGACCACACGAATCCTGAACGTCGTGACCAATGTCGGCCACTACGACGATCCACACCATCCGACCGGACTGTGGCTGTCCGAACTCACCCATGCCTGGCATGTGTTCGCCGACAGCGGGTTCGAACAGACCATCGTCAGCCCGGCGGGCGGCCGCGTTCCGCTGGAACCCCGCTCGCTGAAGTTCCCCAACTACGACAAGACCGCCAAGGCCTGGCGTGCCGACCCCGACCGGATGGCCTTGTTGGAGAACACCGCATCACCCGACGATGTCGACTCGGCCGACTACGACGCCATCTTCTTCACCGGCGGTCACGCCGTCATGTACGACTTCCCGGACAGCCCCGGCCTGCAGCGGATCACCCGGGAGATCTTCGAGCGCGGCGGCATCGTGTCCTCGGTCTGCCACGGCTACTGCGGCCTGCTCAACACCACCCTCTCCGACGGCAGCCATCTGGTGGCCGGGCGGCGACTCACCGGATTCGCCTGGCAGGAGGAGGTTCTCGCCCGCGTCGACAAGGTGGTCCCCTACAACGTCGAGGACGAGATGCGTCAGCGCGGCGCCCTGTACGAGAAGGGCAAGCTGCCGTTCCTGTCCTACGCGGTGGTCGACGGCAACCTCGTCACCGGACAGAATCCGGGTTCGGCCAAGGAGACCGCACGGAAGGTGGCCGGCTTGCTGTAGGCCGGAACACCTGCCGGACGTCAGCCCACACCGACCAGATCAGCCGAGGCCGACCACAAGCCGTCGATCACGTTCTGATCGTGCGCCTGGCGGTTCTCGCGCCCGTTCGCGTGATGCCGGGAGAAGTACACGCCGTTGATCTCGGGGTCCGCGCCGCGACGGGCGAGCGCGATCAGCGGCTCGGCGCCCTTCTCCGGGGTGATCGTCGCGAGGTGGCGCAGGGGAGTCCGATACAGCAGTCCGACGAAGAACGAGTCACGACCGAAGCTCGACGCGACCGGCCCCGGATGAACTGCAGCAGAGCGTATTCCGTCATCCGACCAGCGCTCGGCGATACCTCGGGTGAACAGGATGTTCATCAGTTTGCTGGTGCCGTAGGCACGCAGTTCGAGCGCACGGCGTCGTCGATAATCCAGATCCGTCAGATCGACATGTCCGGCGAGGTTGCCGATGCTCGAGGTGTTGAGCACCAGCGAACCACCCTCGGCGGCGGCGAGGCGATCACGGAGGAGATGCGTCAGCAAGAACGGCGCGAGGTGATTGATCTGGAAGTTCGGCTCATGGTCGTCGGCGGTGCGTCGAGAGGGGTCGAAGGTACCTCCGGCGTTGTTCAACAGAACATCGATGTGACCCACCCGATCACGGATCTTCCCGGCGAGCGCACGGACGTCGTCGAACTTCGCGAAGTCGGCGGTGAAGCCGGTCGCACCGGTGTCGGCGATGACCGGTTCCAGTTTCGTCGCCGACCGGCCGACGACCACCAGGTCGACGTCACCTCCGGCGAGCTCGCGCGCGGTCACCGCCCCGATTCCGTCGCTGGCACCGGTGATCACCACTGTGCGTTGTGCAGACATGTCTCCCCCTCATCGTCGGCGGAATGGTCGGCGAACGACGCGCTGGTGCTCAGCGCAACCGATCCCGCACCGGGAATCCCAGTACCGGTTGACCTCCACGCGCAAGGTAGTCCGCCAGCCCCTGTCCGGCAAGGGCCCGTGCGCCGGTCTTCTGGCTGAACAGCATCAGGCCACGCTGGAACAGTTGGACGACGCCGTTGCCGTCAGGCGTCAGGTTGGGCACCCCGATCGCCTGTCCTAGCGGCCCGGTGACTCCACCGAGGTCGTCGAACTTGCCGTTGAGCGCCTCGGTTCCGACGTTGAGCAGCTGCGACGAACCGGGCAGCAGACGGTCGGGCAGCGTCATCAGGCTGCCGAGGTCGAGGCCACCCCCACCCGGACTGTCGGGGCCCGTCGGGGGACGGACGATCCGCGGCTTGGCTGCCTGCCCACGGATCGAGAAGTACGACGACTTCAACTGCAGCCGCGTGCGTGCTTCTTCGCCACTGACCTCGACCGTGCCGCCAGATCCGACGGCTCGGACCTTGATGGCTCGGCCGTTCTCCGGCCCGAGCCCGTTGGCCTCGACGACCTCGAGGCTGCGCAGGGCGCCGACACCGAACGCCGACCCCGCGCTGCCCGCGCTGACGGTGGCGGTCCAGTTGTGATTCGGAGACGCGGTGTCGCCGTCGTCGCGCACCGCCGGGAAGCGACCACCAGCGGTGAATCCACCTGTGGACGAGGAGAACTCGGTGAATGCCGGCTTGCCGCCCTGCAGCAGGATCTGGCCTGCGGTGGCGTCGGCCGCCCTGTTGGTACGCGCGTCCTCGCCCGCGACGCCGCCGTATACCTGTGAGTTCTGCGTATCGTCGATCTTCTTGCCGCCCGCGATCGCCGCGAGCGCATAGGTGCGCGCCGCGACCGCCTGGGCTTTGAGAGCTTCCGCGCCGCCGGAGTCGGCCCACTGCGGCATGCTCTCCTTGGGGATCACACCCTTGACGTAGTCGTCGATATGGATGCGATTGGCGACGCGCCCGCCGTCGAAACCGAGTGCGCCGCGGTAGGTTTGATTGGAGCCACACATCTTGAGGAACTCGGCCGGGGGTCGGCTCGGTCCCATGTTGATCGGCTCGACGAAGGGCGCAGGCACCGATCGCACGACCGCGCCGCCACACCCGGTGGTGATGGTGGCCGTGGCCCCGGACAGACTGACCGCCTGTCCGGGAGCCACCGCTTGGCCACCGACTCGCATCCCGGCGTCCGCGTGCACATTCACCGAGTTCTTGCCGGTCAAGATGACCGAGATCTCGGGTCTGTCCACCTTCCCCGCGGTGGTGCCGCCGTAATAGTGGCGCAAGATCTGGGTCGCCGACCACCCCTTACGGGCGTAGCCGTACGCACCCCACTGCCCCATCCCACGTCCGTGCCCGAGACCATGTCCGATCAGCGTCAGCTCCGAACCTGCCGAGAGCGTGACCTTGTCGGTGGTGGTGCTCGGTCCTGCGACGGTGAGCAGACCGCCCGCGATCAGCACAGGCGCGAGCCCGATCGCGGCCAGGGACAGCGATCGGGTGCGGGTGTGCCGAGGGCGTGCTCTGACCAACGTCTTCAGGGCCTTCCGTGGGGCGAACCGTGTTACTCGTGTGACTGTTGTGACGATAGTTAACGATTGTCCGACTCGACAACCTCAGGAGGTCACAACCGCGTCACGAGTTCTGTGGGGTTCGGCGTCGTCGAGGCGACAGAAGTGACCCGGGTCGCCGACGCCAGCATCACCGATGCCGCACCGACAACTGGATAATCCAGTCATCCACCCGTCAGCGGTGATCCTCATGTCAACTTCCGGCCGGCGACCGGCTGTCATCCTGGATCGATGATCAGACCGGCGAACACGGGAGACATCACGTCCGTCCAGGCAGTCGTGCAGTCCGCCTACCAGCCCTACGTCGAACGCTTGGGTCGTGAGCCGGCGCCCATGACCGTCGACTACGAGGACCTGCTCACCACGACCGATCACATCGAAGTGCTGGTCGACGGGGGCGTCCTGGTCGGCGTGATCGTGCTCGTCCCCATGCCCGATCACCTGCTGATCGAGAACGTGGCCATCTCGCCGACCGCGCAGGGTCGAGGATTCGGTCGGCGACTGCTCGAGCACGCGGAGCGACGAGCCACCGATCTCGGCCATCGGCAGGTGCGGCTCTACACGAACGCACTGATGACCGAGAACCTGGCGCTGTACGCGAGATTCGGCTACGCCGAGACCGGGCGCCGACGCGAGGACGGATTCGATCGGGTGTATATGGCGAAAGAGTTGGAGGGCCCACCCGATCGAGGAGGAGATGACCCTACGGCGCGCCGATCCGATCCTTCATGATCTCGGCGAGCTGCGTTCGCGCCCGGTTCAACCGCGATTTCACCGTCTGTACCGGAACCCCTTGTTGCGCAGCGATGTCGGCGTAGGTGAGGTCGCCGAACTCGCGCAATACGACGGCTTCCCGGAACTCGTCGGACAACTGGGCCAGCGCGTCGTGGACGGCATCTCGTAGCGCGACGCGGTCGTCGAAGGCCGGGCCGTCGTCGTCGACCAGTTCGACCGGCTGGTCGGGGTCGGTGAAGTCGGTCAACTGGGTGTTGGCCTTGCGTCGTCGGACGATGGACAGCGCGTTGTTGGCGGCGATCCGGTGAATCCACGTGGAGAAGCGCGCCTCTCCACGGAACTTGTGCAGGTTCTGCCACGCCGCGACGAGTGTGTTCTGGAGGGCATCCTCGGCATCGTGCGGATTGGTGCAGATGTTCAGGCACACCGCCCACACCTGGTTGCGGTGCGCACCGACGAGCTCGGCGAAGGCGTGCTGGTCGCCGTCGCGGGCCCGTAGCAGCAGGACTGCCTCGTCCATCAGCTCTCCCAACCCGATTCAGATGTCGTGGCCGGCATCGTGGTCCTGGCCGAAGTCGTGGTCGTGCTGTGCGTGATCGTCATACCCGCCGGTGTCATCGAGGTGCGGGTCATCGCCGTGGATGTCGCCGTGATCGGCAGAATCGGTCGGGCCCCCGGTGTCGTCCCCACCGTCGCCGGTGCCGGGGCCGGCAGGGACGTCCCCGAAATGAGCATCACCGGTGTGGCCCGCCTGCTGCGTGTGGCCGTCGCCGTGGTCCGGGTCGTCGACGACGAGGCCTTCGAGGTCGTCGTCGGTGGAGGGGGCGTCGGCGGGGGTGTCGTCCATGTCGGGGACGGTGTCCGGGTCGGCCACCGCGGACGGGTCGAACGCCGCTTGCACCGCCGAATCCCAGACATGGTCCGGTGGAGGGGGCGTGATGACGGTGGGGTCGATGCCGAGCGAAGCCAGAATCGACGGCTCCTTCTCCTGCATATGGTGACCTCCGATCGAGTGTTGGTCGTTGCCGCCATCGACATGATGGCCGGTCACAGGGTTCGATGCTACGGAAGCCCGGAAAAGTTCCCGAAGAAAACCCTTCGTTCGGTGGAACATTCCCGGCACCGGGATGCGTCAGACTTTCGACAAGCTCGAACACCTCGACCGAAAGGCCACGCCATGAGCGGCAACCCGACCTCCGACTACACCTCCACCGCCCCTGCCGGCTCGACCCCGCGGACCGGCGACGACCAGGTCCGGCACACCACGGACGCACAGGGCAACGATGTGTACGTCCACTACGACGCGTCCGGCAACGTGACCCTGGTCGAGGCCGACACCGACGGCGACGGCCGAATCGACACCGCCGCCAAGGAGGGCCCGAACGGCGGCGTGCTGGTGGCCAAGGATCTCGACGACGACGGCGAGGCGGACAAGATCGTCCACCTCGACCGCTCGGGCGACATCACCCAGGTCGACACCGTCGAGGACGGTCGCGTCGTGGCCTCCACCCTCGACACCGACCGTGACGGCGACCCGGACACCGTGATCGTCGACAGCAATCACGACGGCAAGGCCGACGCGATCGGTGTCGACAGCGACGGCGACGGTCGCCTCGACCGCTTCGGATTCGACACCGACGGCGACGGCAAGGTCGACCGGTACGCCGCCGACACCGATGGTGACGGCCAGATCGACTCGCGCTCCGGCGACTCACCGTCCTACGACGATTCGCCGTCGTACGATCATGATTCGCCGTCCTACGGCGACGACACCCCGTCACAGGACGAGCCGAGCAGCGGATACGACGACACCGTTCTCTGAAGGTCACAGCCGAGGCCCCGGTCACCGAAAGGTGTCCGGGGCCTTCCTGTTCGGACAATCGCTGTACGGGCGACCGTCTTCTGTAGGACCATGGTCGATGTCATTACCGCAGCTCTCGACCTGGCGGTGCTGACGCGGATGAGTGGGAGACGGCGTCGTCGACGCCGAACTACGCCGAATCATGCGCGACGACCCGGTGCGGCCGCCGCGGCCGGGTGATGATCGCCATGGGGAGAACTGACCATGCGGAGCCACAAATCCATCAGTTCGAGCAGACGTTCAACGACACGCCGATGGCGTCGCCCGATCACCGTGCTCGCCATCTGTCTCACCTCAGCCCTTCTCGCGAGCGGCGGCGGTGCGACCTTCGCCGAACCCGCACCCTCGACGACCATCTGGTTGTGTAGTCCCGCCGTGCCGTCGGACCCGTGCGATCTGCCGCAGGACACCACCGATCTGCTGACCGGCGCCGTGACCTCACCACCGCCGGTCACTGATCCCGACAAGTCCGTCGACTGCTTCTTCGTCTACGGGACGGCGACCCACTCGCTGACCCCGAACGCGGAACGCGTTGCCTCCCCCGAGATCCGCGCTGCGACGAGCCTGCAGGGTGCTCGGTTCAACCGGATCTGCCGAATGTACGCTCCCGTGTACCGGCAGGCGTCCTTTCCCGGGACCCTCCTGGTCAATCTCGGCTACACCGAACCCTTCTCCGTCGCCTACCGCGATGTGCTTGACGCGTGGAACGCTTTTCTGTCGCACCAGGACACGGGCCGCGGTGTGATTCTCATCGGTCACTCACAGGGTGCCTTCCTGCTCCGGAAGCTGATCCGTGAACAGATCGATCCTCGCCCGCAGGTGCGAAGCCGCCTGGCCGGGGCGTTCGTGATGGGTGGCAACGTGACCACCGAGCGCGGCAGCACCGTCGGCGGTGACTTCACGCGGATTCCCATCTGCACACAGCGATATCAGTATCGCTGTGTCACCGCCTATTCGAACAATATCGTGCCGCCACCACTGTCGTTGTTCGGCAACAGCACACTTGACATCGCCTCCCTGCGAGCAGGATTGCCCATGGGACCGCGATACGCGGTTGCCTGCACCGATCCCGCGGTCATCAGCGGCAACGACGACCCCGTCGGCATCACCGTACCCAGCGCACCCTATCCCACCGGAATCCTCGCCGCCTTCGTGGCGTACACGGCCGCCCCAGGTGCGTGGCCGACGTCGTCGACGACCTGGACGACGGGTCGCGGGCGTGGCGTCGGACGATGTGCAGAGGTGAACGGCTATCGGCAGTACCACATCACGATGACCCGGCCGCAAGCTCTCAATGAGATCCCACTGTTCGACACGCATGTCATCGACGTCAACTTCGGCCTGGACCGACTCGTCGACATCGCGTCTCGGCAGGCAAAGTCCTGGCTGGCCGACACTCACTGAGGCTCGGCGACGCATCCGTGGGTCACCGCTCCCGCGTCAACCGCCCGACCGTGTAACTGACCAACACCACCGACATCAGCAGCAGGACACTGTAACCGAGAGTTGCGTTCAGCAGAGTCGGCTCCCAGATGGCCGCCCCTGCGGTCTGCGGAGCCAACGGAGCGATCGCGGTGAGGTCGACGGCACCGGCCGAGGTCGCGTATCCCCAGTACGACGGGAACAACCAGGACAGCTGCGCCAGACCCGGCGTGGTGAGGCGGAACAGTCCGCCACTGAACACGAGCTGAGAGATCACCAGGATCACCAGCGGCGGCATGGTCTGCTCGGTGGACCGGACGGTCACCGAGATCGCCAGGCCGACAAGTACTCCGACGGCACCGATCGCAGAAAGCGACACAACGAGCTCGAGCGGCGCGAACCCGACGACGCCTGCCGTCGGCATCCCTTTGCCGAGATAGGTGATCGTAATCATCACCGCAGTCTGCAGAGCGACCACGGCGACGTAGACGACGATCTTCGCGGCGAGGTAGGCGTCGGGCCGGAGTCCGACGGCACGCTCACGCTCGAAGATGTCACGCTCCCCCACCAGATCCCGCACGGTGATCGCGGTGCCCATGAAGGTTGCACCGATCACCAGGATCACCAGGATCTGCAGTGCTTCACCTGCCGTGTCCGCGACGCGGTTCACACCGAATCCGACCGAACCGGGAATCACCAATGTGAGCAGTCCCAGAACGACGGGCATCACTGCAAGGAAGCCGAGATAGCCAGGGTCGGCGAGGATCACGCGACAGTGACGTCGCGCGACGGTACTGCATTGGCGGATGACACCTGACTGCGGTGCTGCGGTGAGACGCCCGGCCCGGTCGGAACCAGATCGCAGTGCGGGATCTCGCGCTCCTGCGCAGGACCCGCTGCGTCGCAGATGTTCTCGGTGTGCGTCCGACGGATATGCCGACACGTGCGCGAAGATCTCCGCCCAGTCGCCGGTGCCCATCGCGGCCGAGACACCCTCGGGTGAACCCAGATACGCGGTTCGGCCGCCGGGAGCCAGCAGGAGGACCTGATCGCACATGGCGAGATGGGTGAGCGAATGGGTCACGACGAGTACCACGCGGCCCGCATCGGCGAGACGTCGCAGGGACGCCATGACCTGCCGGTCCAACGCCGGGTCCAGGCCGGACGTCGGTTCGTCGAGGATCAGGAGAGAGGGTCCGGTGAGCAGTTCCATGGCCACCGAAGCCCGTTTGCGTTGTCCCCCGGACAGTTTGTCGATGCGGGTGTCGACGTGGTCGAGCAGTTGCAGCTCGGTCAGGACATCGGCGATCACCGCGCGGCGGTCGTCGTCGGACAGATCCGGTGGCAGGCGTAGTTCGGCGGCGAACCCCAGCGCCTGACGCAGGGTCAGCTTGTGGTGCAACACGTCTTGCTGCGGCACCATCCCGATACGGGTGCGCAGGGCGTCGTAATCGGCATGGACGTCGTGGCCCTCGAAGCAGACCGCCCCCTCGGTCGGCCGGACGATCCCGGCTGCGATGCTCGACACCGTCGACTTGCCGGCACCGGACGGCCCGATCACCGCGGTCACTGTGCCGGGCCGAGCAGTGAATTCGATGTCGTCGAGCAGTCGCTTACCACCGTCGACGGTCAGTCCGACACCTCGCACATGGAGCCCGCCGCCCCCGGGCGCGGCGATCCGCTGCGCCGGTCGGCGGACGAGGGCGCGTCCGGAGACGAGGAAGTCGGTGTTGCCGATGGTGATCGTGGTCCCGGCGGCCAGGCGAGCGTGGGCGATGCGATCGCCATCGACGTAGGTGCCGTTGCTGCTGCCGAGATCCTCGAGGATCAGGCCATCGCCGTGGGCGATCACCCGTGCGTGATGGCGGGAGACGAGCGGGTCGTCGACGACGACATCGTTCTCCGGTGTTCGCCCGATCGTCAGGATCCCGTCGACGACGGCGGTGGTCGGCTGCTCGCCCGTCGCACCCAGCACGACGTACAACGCCGGGCCGATGTCCGGATCGCCGAGTCGAACACGCGCCGACGACGCCACGAGCAACTGGGTGATCACGCTTCCCGCCGCGTAGGCCGGCGTCGCCGGGTCGTCGCACATCACCCACCATCCGTCGCCGCGCCACTCGATACTGAGGTGATGCGCGCCGACGAGGGGATGGTCGACGACGATGCCGTTGTCGGGTGCGGAACCGACGGTCAGCCGCCGGGTGTCGCCGAGATTGCGTACGGCGCCATCGATCGTCACGGTCCCGGGGGTCATCTGATCCACGCCTTTCGCTCGAACCTCGGCGAACGAGGACGTCTGCCGGTGGCATGGATCAGACGTCGGTGGCCGTGGGGAATGTTCCCCGAGACTGTCGAGGCGTCAGGCTATGAGCCCCGATCGCGTCAGGAAGGTCCGTCCCTTGTCGATGGAACCGATCCCGAACACAGTGGCCTCCAACGAGGTCGCGGTGTTGGCGTAGTCGATGGTGTAGTCGGAGGTCGACTGCTCACGGATCTCGGCCGCCGAGGTCCGGTCGGCGTTCTCGACGAGCGTGCCCTTCCCTGCGGAGTAGATGCCGTTGCGGATGTTGACGATCCGCTGCCGGGCATCGGGCTCGTCGCCATAGAGGACGATGAAGTACGACGCCGCGGTGGTGTCCTCCCCGAGGTCGGCGAGGGCGCCGGTGTCGGAGAACGAGCAAGTGACCTTCAGTGCCCCGTTCGAACTGAAGCCCGACTTCCGGCAGTTGGTCACCGCAGCCTTCAACGGCCCCGGAACCAGTGCCATCAGCTGGTTCTCGTCGGTGATGATCCCGGACCCCTCGGACTCGGAGTCGGCTGCCGCGGTGCCGCTTCCGGGCGGTGCGGGGTTGTCGTCGGAATTGCCGTCACCGGAGGTCATCGCGGCCACCGTCCCGACGGTGATCCCGATGACGGCGACCGCGGCAACCGCGATCGCGGCGATCCGACCCCACCGCCGACCGGCCTTCGGGTTCGTGCCACCCGCCTGTTCGGCGAACTCCGGCGGGCGGAAGGACGGCGCGGTCGGCTGCGGCCCACTGCCCGGCCGCGGCCCGGCACCCTGCTGCGGCCCGCCCTGCTGAGGCCCACCCTGCTGAGAACCCTGTCGAGGGGCGCCCTGTTGGGGGCCGCCCTGCCACGACGGCATCAGGTCGCCGGCACCCGGGATGATCGGTGGGCCGACGGGCCTGGGCGCGGACTCCGCGCCGACGACGACCAAAGCACCTTGCGCCACAACGGTTTTCGGATCGTCGAGCGTGGCGACCGGACCGAGGTCGTGCAGCCGGTGCTGGATCAGCGGGATTCGCGACGACCCGCCGGTCAGGTACAGGGCGGTCAATTGGCTCGAATGAGTCACCCCGGCATCCATCAACGCCGCGCGGGTCAGCTGCAACGCCTGGCCGACGGCGGGACCGATGAGCTCGTCGAACTCGTCTCGGGTGATCTGCAGTGTCATCCGACCCGACGGGGTCGGGACCGTGATCGTCGCCGACGGCGCCTCCGACAGCAGCTCCTTTGCCCGGCGGATCGAGTCCTGCAGATCGGCCACCACGTCGACCGGGGCCTGGCGGCGCAGCCAGGTGACCAGGTTCGGGTCGCGGTCGGTCAGGCGGTCCTCCACCCACCGCTGCACCAACGCGTCGAGGTTCTTGCCGCCGAGCCCGTTGTCGCCGCGTGCGGCGATGACCTGGAAGCTGTTCATCGCGGTGACCGTGAGTACGGCGATGTCCAGTGTGCCGCCGCCGAAATCGAACACCGCGATCTTCGCACCCGGCTGCATGGCGTGCGAGCGGGAATAGTGCGCGGCCGCGGCACGCGGCTCGGAGATGGTGGTGATCGCCGACGGGTGGATGCCGACGGACGTCGCGGCGTCGACCAGCACCCGGACCTGCTGCTGCGCCCACGCCTCCGGGTGGGTCAGCACGAGCCGCTCCGGCGGCGCTCCCGCATGGGCCGCCTTGCCGCGCTGGATGATCGCGCCCAGAACCGCGGCGACCAGGGCATAGGTCGGCATGGTGTGTCCGTTGACCGTACACATGGGATCGGCCCCGATCAGCCGCTTCGGCGACGCGATGTAACCGGACGGATTGTGCTGTGCCGCATCGACGGCGGCCTCACCGACCGTGATGCGGTCCGGGGCCGCCACGTAGACCGCCGACGGCATCAGGTTGCTGGTGTGCGAGAGGGACAGCGCCTCGATGCCGCCACTGGTCGCACCGGAGTGCGCGGCAGCCGAGTTGGAGGTACCGAAGTCGATGGCCAGGGTCCATGGGGCGAATGACATGTGCGGTGAGGTCCTGTGTCCTGTGTGGTCTGGGCTAGCCCGTGATCGTCAGTGCAGTGTAGGTGCGGATGAGGGTGACGAGTGCGGCATCCTCGGCTGCGGAGCTGGTGGCCAGCGTTCGACGCTGCGCGTGCCCCAGTCGACGGTGCGCCTCCGCGGCGATCTCGTGGGTGGAGGCGTGGTCGGGCAGGCCGACACGGCCGGCGGGTGAGGAGGCGAGGAGCACGGCGCGCAGGTCCTCGGTCACCTCGGCTCGGGGATCGATTCGGAGCATGCGCTGGTAGTCCTCGAGGACCGCCACGAGGTGGAGCGCCGGCGACGCCCTCAGTTGCGCGGCGAGCGATCGGATACGTTCGCGCGCAGGATGACTGAAGGCCAACTGATCGAGCCGGGCCAGGATGCGGTGGGCACGGTGCAGCACCGCGAACCGGGCCGTCGACGACGTCAGTGCACGCTGCAGCTCGCCGATTCCGGAGTGCTCGGTCAGCCACGAGTTGAGGGCCGCGGCCCCGTGGGGCGCGACGTGCCTGCCGTTGAGCACGCCGTACTCACCGAGCAGTTCGAGCAGTTGGACCCGCAGCGCGAGGGGGAGGACGTCGTCCCCTGCCGGCTCATCCCCTGCCAGTTCGTCACTGTCGAGCACCCGGATGACCTCGAGCGGTGCGAGCGGACGCAATCGGGCCAGCGCACCGGCGAGGTGCTCGGTCATCATCCCGGTGTGACTGGTCTGCGCCATGAGTCCGGAGATCGGGACGACGGTGTTGACCGTCTCGGACAGCTGCGTCGCCATGCGTGCCGCGTGTTCGTGCGCGTGCACGAGTGGGTCCCGCCGACCGAGCGCGCCCTCGCCGAACGAGTCGGCGCGGGAGAGCACGCCGAGCGTGTTGAGCGGGGTGAACGGCAGTTGGGAGAGGAACTCGATCTCGTCCGTGCGCGGCACGGCGTCGAACAGGAAGACGGCGGCGTCGGCGTCGATCGACGCGCCACGGGTCTGTTCGAATCCGTCGATCGTGACGCGACGGGTGGCGGCGTCGTTGGCGACCGTCAGCGTCGACAGGCCGGGTGTGTCGATCAGGGTGAGCCCGCGCAGCGCCGAGGACGGCAGCCACCGGTCGACGAACGCGATGTCGAGCGTCTCGACCGGCAGCCTACTCGGCTGGTGGTGGTGGATGGCGACCGCGTGCCGCCGGCCGTCGACGCCGACGAC
This sequence comes from Gordonia sp. OPL2, assembly GCF_003797825.1. Taxonomy (GTDB): domain Bacteria; phylum Actinomycetota; class Actinomycetes; order Mycobacteriales; family Mycobacteriaceae; genus Gordonia. The sequence goes on along the minus strand of NZ_RKME01000004.1, from coordinate 58,326 downwards.
CTCGGCCCGCGACGGTGCGCCGTCCTGGTAGACGGTCACGACGTTGGTGGCCTCGAGCGCCGCGGTCTCGGCGACGGGCGCCCCGATGAGGGCGTTGACCAACGTCGACTTCCCGGCCTTGAGCCGCCCGACGATCACCACGCGGGGCGGCGACCACAGGATGGTGCCGATCGCGTTGGCGTGGGCGGGAAGGTCACCACCCAGTGCGGCGAGCTGGTGCAGACCCTGGTCGAGGGTGGCGTGGACCGGGTCGGCGGCCGGCGGCGGATACGTGGTCATGACGCCTGTTCCAGCAGTTGTTCGGCGGCCGCGATCCGTTTGTCGACGATCTCGAGGTTGGTCGTGAGTCGCTGCGTGGTCTTGTCGCGCGCTGCGGCATCGGCGGACGCGGTCTTCTGCACCTCGTCGATCGTCTTCTGGAGTCGATCGATGTTCGTGCGGAGGTAGTCGCGGTAGCGGATGACGATCTCGGGTCGCGACTGGGCGACCGCGCTGTCGAGCAGCCGGCCGGTGGCGGCCTTGGTCGTGGCGATGGTCTCGCGCAGCCACGCCAGCAGATTGGACTTGCCGGCACGGATCGCGCGGAAGCTCAGGTTCACGCCGACCCACATCGTCCCGACGACGACCCCGACCCCCATCAGCGCCGACAGCCCGAGGAGTCCACCGAGGGTTGACCCGCCGACGACCCCCATCGTCAGGAGGGTCGGGTCGAGCAGTCCGTGCCGTTTGCTGCCGACCTGATGGGTCTCGATCCGCTTGTCCTGCATGGATTCCACGATCCGCGCGGACAGCTCCTCCCAGACGGTCGGGTCGTCGGCGAAGCGGGTGGCGATGATGTCGTCGTGCAGCCGCTGGAGGAAGGCGGCCAGCGTCTCGGCCATCGCGAGTTGCAGATCGCGCTGCATGTCGGCGGTGAACTTCTGTTCGCTGCGCCGCAACACCTGCATGCCGTGGGTGTTGATGTAGGTGGTCCAGGTGTCGCGGACATCGTCGAGGCGTCGCTCGAGATCGTCGATCGCGGACTGCCGCAACAGGGTCAGGTCGCGGGCCAGGTACTGCTCCCACTGCCGGGACTGCTCCTGCAGTTCGGCGAGGCGCGCCATGTCCGAGGTGAGGTCGGGCAGTGCCTTGGCTCCGGCCTGCACGGCGTCGAGCTCCCGGGTGATGCCGCTGCGCACCACACGCAGACCCTCCAGGCACGTACGCACCGCGTCGATGTGCGGGACGTCGGCGGCGGCGTCGAGTCGCCGATCGATCTCCGAGCGCAGAACCGTTATCCCGCTGTCGATCTCGATCTGTCGACGGAGCGCAGGATCGGCCACCTCGGCGGCCAGCACGGCCATCAGGCTCGACACCCCGATCACGGTGACCCGGCGTTGGAGTCGTTCGGCGAGGAGCTGCTCGTTCTCGGCCACGATCTGCCGCCAGCGTTGTAGGTTCTTGTCGGTCTTGGTGACCGCGACGATGACCGAGTCGACGGTGGCGCCGGCCTCGCGGACGAACGCCATCTCCGGCGCCGTCAGCGGCGAGGAGGCATCACACACCAACACCAGGACGCTGGCCTGCTGGGCGGACCGGGCCGCCAATCGGCTCAGTCCCGCGTCGAGGCCGCCGACGCCCGGTGTGTCGACGAGCGTCACGTTCGACATCCGGGCCTCCCGGACGGCCAGGGCCGCCGACGTCGGCAGCTCCTCGACACGTGGATCGCGCACCATCGCACCGTCGGTGGTCACCCACTGGGCGAGGTCGGCGGCGTCGATCCGCCGCGCACCGTCGGGGAAGAAGATCTCGGCGACGCTCTCGGAGTCGAGGTCGGGATCGGGCGTCACCCCGACCGAGACCGATGAGGTCACGTCGACCCCGACGGGGCAGATGTCGCGACGGCCGATGAGTGCGTTGACCAGTGAACTCTTGCCGCGCTGCACCTCACCGACGACGACCACCACCCGCGTCTGCGCGTCGCGATCGAGTTTGGTCTGGGCGATGTCTGCGACGCCGTCCATCTTGTAGGCGCGCAACACCTTGGCCGCGCTCGTCACCACCCCGGCAGCGTCCTCTCGGGACACAGCAGAGGACGCGGTGTCCGGTACCGCAGTCTCACCCATACCGTTGTCCCCCGGTCGTGTTCACAGCTGCCGGGGCCGTAGTCTACCCAGCCGACATTGTCGCAGGTCATTCGCTCAGTGCACTAACCTCGCATGCGAGCGCCCCGGACTCGGGAACATTCTGCGCGGCCCGCCGCGTCTGACCGGGGAACGCCACGAGAGGGGAACAGTCAGATGAGCAGTCGGCGAACAGCGGCGGGGTCACGAGCGATGCGACCAAGGGTGACGCGCCGGGCAGGTCGTGCAGCAGCAGTGGGCACCGCCGCCGCCGTGGCGCTGGTGCTGGCGGGGTGCTCGGTGGACGGCGAGGCCACGAGCGTCGACGCCGCACAGGCGGCATCGTCGGGTGCGGCCGAGCCGTCGGTCGACGTGGCCGCCCTCGATACGGGTACCTATCCGACCGATCCGCGACCGCCGTTCGGCACCGCGACGCAGGAGAACATCCTGCAGATCGAGGGGCAGCGGATGGCGCAGTTCATCGTCGTCCCGTTCGAGGTCGACGAGGACCTCACCAAAGCCGGGATGCTGACGATGGTGATCACCGGCCCGACGAACGTGCGTGTTGTCCTCGACCGCAGCGCCGCCGACGTGCCCGCGAACAAGGCGATGGTCGGCGGATACGTCGCGACGGCGTCGACCCCCGTGGAGTCGCTGCGGGCGGGTACGAAGCGCGCGCTCAACAACATGGTGGTCCGCTACCTCACGCCTGCCGACGCGACGGCCGCGGCCAAGCAGATGGCCGACGCGACCGCTGCCAACGCGAAAGGTCGGATCGGCACCCTGCCCGGACTGCCGGGGACCATCACCGTCGCCCACGACAGCACCGACGGCAAGGTGCTGATGGCGTTCACCCCGCGCGGCAACTACGTCCTCTATCAGTGGTATGAGACGACCCCGGCGCAGCAGGACCGGCTGGAACCGACGATCCGCACGGCCATCGAGAAACAGTCGGCGCTGATCGACAAGTTCCCGGCCACCCCGACGAAGGCCGAGGCAGCGGCACGCGGGATCACCGGGCCGACGAGGCCGCAGATGGATCAGAACCACGTGCTCATCTACGCGCTGCCCTACTCCGAGGAAGAACTGAAGAACTCGCAGAGCGGGATTCCGCGCGGCAGCATCCAGGCGGTGTACGGGCCGCGCGGGATGGCGCACCAGAGTTCGGACCCGGTGACCGACTTCAACGTGCTCACCGAGGTCGGTTCCACCGCCAACGCCGTCGACAAGTCGACCGTCTACCGGGCCTCGACGCCCGAGGGCGCGACGAAGATCGTCGACACCTTCCTCGCGTCCAACCGGAACGCCGGGTGGACCGACGCGGCGAGCCCACCCGGACTGCCGTCCGCGAAGTGCCAGACGAACTCCACGGTGTTCTTCTGCATCGTGCAGAAGGGCCGGTATGTCGGCTCGATCAGCTCGCGCGACAAGAAGGACGCGTTCCAGCAGATCTCGGCGCAGTACGTGATCTTCACCAAGGCGGATCAGAACGCGAACTGATGGTGCACGGTGTTCGACAGCCGAGTCACACCGACCCCACTAGATAACAACCGCATCACGAGTCACTGAGTGTCGGCGCGCGGCGTCGTCGAAGAGTTCGCGAACCGGACACGATGGCTCACCATGCGCCGAGTTCGTCCGAATGCCGTCCCTCGGCGGTCGATGGTGCTCGCGTCTGTCGCTGCTGCGATCGTCGCGAGTCCCTTCGCCGTCGTCATCGCCGGGTCCGATCCACGCCCGACCGACACGTCGCGGGAAGTCCCGCCGACCGCGGTCGAGCAGGTCGGACTCACCGAACTGGCGACCGCTGTCGTCGACGTCGCCGAGTCGGGTCTCGCCGCGGCGGGTGTCCGGCTTCCGGAGATCGACCCGTCTGCGTTCGGCGGTGCGGGGCGTCCTGTGTCCACGCCTTCAGCGCGTCCGACACCCGCCGGCACCCCTGACGCCGACGAGGCACCGCGCATGGCCGACGGTCGCCCGGTCGGCGCGGCGGTGCACCACATCGTCCGCGACACCCCGCTGAAGATGGTGGCGTTCACCTGGGACCGCGCGATCTCCCAGAAGTCCGACGACACCTCGATGCTCCTGCGCGCCAGAGAGAAGGACGGGTCGTGGGGAGACTGGATCACGCTTGATCGCGTCGATGCCCAGCACGCGCCGTCCCCGGAGCAGCCGATGGGCACCGAGCCGGTGTGGGTCGGCGACGCCAAGGAGGTCCAGGTCGCGATGACCGACGGCGGGCTGGCGATCCCCGCCGCCGAACCGCAGGGCGGCGGTCTCGCCGAGTTGGGCATCGGCACGGCGAGCACCGTCATCAAGACCTTGCTGACGACTGCGCTGTCGGCGGTCAAGGCCACGCTGATCAGCCCGGAAAGCCTGCTGTCCCTGGGTTCGTCGCTATTGACCCCGTTGCTCGGGGGGCCGTCGGTGGTGGCCCGTGCCCAGTGGGGCGCCGACGAGGGGATGCGATGTTCGCAACCGGCCTTCTCACCCGCCATGCGCGGGGCGATCATCCACCACACCGCGGGCAGCAACGACTACACGCCCCAGCAGTCCGCCGAGATCGTCCGCGGCATCTACGCCTACCACGCGCGCACGCTGAACTGGTGCGACATCGGCTACAACGTCCTGGTCGACAAGTACGGCCAGGTGTTCGAAGGGGCGTTCGGCGGCCTGGACCGCAACGTCGAGGGCACCCACACCGGCGGCTTCAACAAGTCGACCGTGGGCGTGTCGATGATCGGCAACCTGGATCAGGTGGCGCCCAGCACGGCGATGGTCTCGGCCGTCTCCCGCTTCCTCCGGTGGCGACTCGGCAAGGCCGGTGTGAATCCGGCCAGTACCGCACAGCTGACCGCAGAGTCGTTCTCCGACAGCAAGTTCCCCGCGGGTGCGCAGACCAACCTCCCGGTGATCAGCGGGCATCGCGACTACAACAACACGAGCTGTCCCGGCGAACTCGGCTACGCGGCGCTCGCTCCGATCCGGGCGATGGTCGGCGGCACAGCGCCACCGGCCGAGCCGGCACCACCCGCGTCGCCCACGCCGCCACCCGCGACACCCGGCCCGTCGGCGCCGGCGTCTCCTCCCCCACCGGCCTGAGCCGAGGTTGCAGCCGCCCTCGCCATGTGCTCTACTGCACCCGGTATTCATGATCGCGCATCCAGTGGGGGGAGCCACATGACCGAGCAGAACGACGAGCCGGTGGACCGGGACGAGAGTGCGGGGGAACCCATCGCCGTCGAGGTCGGCACGCGGGTGGTGGTGCCGACCCATGACGGGGCACACGGCGTCGTCGTCGACGACTTCGGCGAGCAGCCGTCGGACGTGACGACCGCGCGTCTCGGCGACGAGACCATCGCCGGACCGAAGCAGTTCGCCGTGGTGCTCGACGACGGGAATCTGATCTTCGCGGATGGCGAGGATGTCAGGCCGGCCTGATCGCATTCCTCGATCACCCACGTCCGCCCCTCGATCGCCGTCGCAGCGCAAGTTGTCGTCGTGTGAGGTTCTTACCCTGTTCCACCCGGGATCGTCGTCCTAGCGTCTGACGGGTCACCGCCGCCCACCATCGTGGGCGTCTCACCGACCCGCGAGGACCACCATGACCGACACACTCGAATCACCCTCCGTCGCAAGCATCTCCCGATTGACCGTGCCCGAGGTCGACACGCTCCCCCAGGCGCTGCAGGATCAGATCGCCTCGCTCGAGCGGCAACTCGGATACGTGCCGAACTGGATCCGGGCATTCGCGCTCGGTGGTGCGCACACCGCGAGGTTCAACACCTATCTACTCGCGCTGCTGGACCCGAACTCCGGGGTGCTGCCCTATGTCGACCGCGAGATCCTGGCAACGGTGAGCTCCGCCGAGAACGGATGCTCCTACTGCCGCCTCAATCATGCGGGCAGCCTCGGTGACGCCATCGGCGACAACAAGATCGGGACGCGCGTCGCCGTCGACTACCGCGAGGTGCGGGAACTATCGGCGCGGCATCGCACGCTGGCCGACTTCGCCGCGAAGCTGTCCGCCGAACCGGGCGAGGTCGACGACGCCGACATCGACACCCTGCGCGCCCTCGGCCTGAACGATGAGGAGATCTTCGAGGCAGTCCACGTCGTGTCGGCGTTCGCGGCGGCGAATCGGTTCAGCATCTTCCTGCAGGTCACCCCCGACGACCAGTTCTTCAACTGAGCTGCGGGACAAGGGACTCACCTCATGACCGACACCACGATCACACGACCGACCCCACGATCGACCACGGAACCGCTGCGCATCTCCCGACTGCGCGTACCCACCGACGACGAGCTCTCCCCGTCGGTGAGCCGCTTCTTCGAGGCCACCGAGAAGCAGACGGGATTCGTCCCGAACTGGTTGCGGGGCTTCGCTCTCGACGAGGGGCATTTCGAACGGCTCAACGCGTACCTGTTCCCGCTGCTGCAAGGCGCACCCGATGTCGACACGTCGATCACGCGACGCGAACGCGAGATCCTCGCCACCGTCGTCTCGGTTCGCAACGGCTGCTCCTACTGTCACGCGCTGCACGTCCACGAACTCGGGCAGTTCCTCGATGACGGTTGGCTCGCGCACCGCATAGCGCTCGACCATCGGGAGGTACCCGAGCTGTCCGAGCGTGAGCACGCACTCATCGAACTCGCCTTCGCACTCACCGATCTGACCGGTGAGATCAGCGATGCGACGATCGAGCAGCTGCGTGACCTGGGCCTGTCCGATGTCGACATCTACGAGGCCGTCCAGATCGTCGCGGCACTGAACGCGACCAATCGGATCTCCCTCGCGCTCGGGCTGTTGCCCGACCCCGAGATCTTCGACGGCGACCACACGGGATGACCGATGTCCTGACCACGCGGGTACCCTCCGTCGACGACATCGTCGCCACCGCTCGCACGGGTTTCGATGCGCTCCGCTCCGCCGATGCGGGTACCCGCGCGGGATGGTTGGAGGCGGTGGCTCGCGAGATCGACACCGCCGCCGACTCGATCGCCGCAGACATCCACGCCGACACCGGCAAGCCACCGAAGTGGGCGGCGATCGAGGTCGAGCGCGCCGCATCGATCGTACGGCTGGCCGCACGCGAGGCGGTGGCGCTACATCCAGAGGCTCAACGGCTCGACGCGCAGCCGTCCGGCGTCGGACGGCTCGCACTCACGGTCCGGGTTCCGCGTGGGCCCGTACTCGCCCTGGCGCCGTTCAACTTTCCGCTGCATCTCACCGTGCACAAGGTGGCGCCCGCCATCGCGGCGGGCGCCTCGGTGGTCGTGGTCCCGAGTCCTCGCACACCGCGCACCGCCGCCGCGTTCGCCGGGGTTCTCGAGCGGGCCGGCCTGCCCGACGGCGCCGTCCACGTGGCGCCTGCCTCCCCCGACCACACCCTGACCTGGGAGCTGATCCGGGATCCTCGGCTACCGGTGGTCAGTGTCACGGGGTCCGATCCGGTCGGCTGGCGGATCGTCGACGCCGTGCCGCGCAAACAGGTCGTCGCCGAACTCGGTGGAAACGCCGCCGCGGTCATCGCCCCCGATCTCGTCGGCCTCGACGATCTGCGCCACGCAGCAAGCCGGATCGCCACATTCGCGTTCTACAACGCGGGGCAGGCCTGTACCTCACCACAGCGCGTGTACGTCCCGCGAGACCGCCTCGGTGAGTTCACCGACCTGCTCGTCACGCAAGCGCGCGCACAAGATCTGCACGCCGATGTCGGGCCGGTCATCGATGACGCCGGGGCCGACCGCATCCGTCGTTGGATCACCGACGCAGTCGCCGGCGGCGCACGGGTGGCGACCGGTGACGATGGGACGTCACATCCCGACGGAGATGCCCGATTCATCCGTCCGACCGTTCTGATCGAACCGCCCGAGGACGCACGGGTTCTCACCGAGGAGGTGTTCGGGCCGGTGGTGTCGGTGCTCGCCTATGAGGACATCGACGACGCGCTCCGTGCCGTCGACGACTCGCGCTACGGGCTGAGCGTCGGCATCTTCACCCACGATGTCCGTCTGGCGTTTCGAGCGGGCGCCGAGTTGGAGGTCGGTCAGGTAGTGATCGGCGACGTACCGACCTTCCGATCCGACGTGACACCGTTCGGTGGAGTGAAGGGCTCGGGCCGCGGACGTGAAGGAGTGCGGGCGACGATCGAGGACTACACCGTCACGCGGACTGTCGTGTTCGCCGAGGCCGGATGGTGACCGCCGTGCGGATCGCTCGACGCCGATCGGCGTCGGAGCTCCCGGCCGAGACGTCGCACCCGGTCGGTGGGCGCGGCGTCGGCGGCGACGATGAGCGCCAACGTGATCGGCGCATCGACGCCGACGAACTCGCGCCACACCACCGGATCGCGCTCGGCCACACTGAATCCGGGCAGCAGGCAGACGCCCACCCCGGCGGCGACGAGACGCACCGCGTCGGGTGTGGACTCCACGTGGGAGACCACCCGCACGTCGGTGACGTCGAGCAGTCCGGTTGCCACCCGATGCATCATGTAGCCCGCACGGAAGTTGACGACACGTTCGCCGGTCAGGTCGATGACGCGCACCTCCGGTTGCGCCGCGAGCCGGTGACCGGCCGGCACCACGACCCCCATCGGCGACAACAACAGCGTGTGCATCCGGACGCCGTCTACGGGATGCGCGCCGTGCTCGAGGGTGATCAGCCCGAGGTCGGCGCGCCCGGAACGGATCTGGTCGATCACATCACCCGAGCCACCGATCCGGACCTGGACCTCGACGCCGGGGTCCACGACGAGGTCATTGAGGCAGCCGGGCAGCACGGTGTTGATCGCGGCGGTGACCGCGGCCACCCGGATGAGTTCCGTCCCTCCCGCGGCGTACGCGCGCACGGTGGTGCGAAGGTCCTCGTCGGCGGCGCAGATCGCGCGCATCGCACGCAGTGCAGCGGTACCGGCCGGACTGAGGTGGGTGCCGTCGTGCGAACGCGTCAACAACGTGACGCCGAGTTCGTCTTCGAGGCGGCGCACGGTCGCGCTGAGTGCCGACTGACTCATGCCGAGCCGGATCGCGGCGGCACGGAACGACGCCGTCTCGGCGATCGCCAGCACCGCGCGTACCTGTTCGGTTCTCACCACCCCCATCGTCCGCGTCGACCACGCCGCGGACCACGAAAGGAATCAGCATGACCAAAACCAGGACGGCACGCTCCGGTGTGCAGCAGTCGGACGAGTACCTTCTTCCCGAGGACACCCTCGAGCGGTTCCGCGAACGTGCGGCCGGATACGACCGCGACAACGCGTTCTTCGCCGAGGATCTCGCCGAACTCCGCGACCTCGGCTACCTGCGCGCCGCCATCCCCACCGAGCACGGCGGTCTCGGGCTGTCCCTGCATCAGCTCAACCGGGAGCAGCGGCGGCTGGCGTCGTTCGCGCCGGCCACCGCGCTGGGCGTGAACATGCACCTCTACTGGACGGGACCGCTCGCCGATCAACTGAACGCCGGCAACACCGACCTGGCGTGGCTGGCCGAGGAGATCGTCGCCGGCAAGGTCATCGCGGCCGGTCACGGCGAACCCGGCAATGATCTGGTCATCGACGACTCCACGACATCCGCGACCCCCGTCGACGGTGGCTACCGGATCAGCGGACACAAGATCTTCACGTCCCTGTCACCGGCGTGGGACTGGCTCGGCGTGCACGCGCGCGACAACTCCGACCCTGATCACCCGAAGATCGTGCACACCTTCATCCGTCGCGACGAGGCCGGCGTGTCCACGGTCGAGACCTGGGACACGCTGGGCGTGCGGGCCACGGCCAGCCACGACACCCACCTCGAGGACGTGTTCGTCCCGGCCGACCGCACCGTCGGGATCGTCGATCTGGGCACGCCGCCCACCGGATACGTGGCCGGGATCTTCCCCTGGGTGCTGCCGTTGCTCGGCAACATCTATCTCGGGATCGGTCGCCGGGCAGTGGATCTCGCCATCGCATCGGCACAGGCCCGCAGCTCGCTCAGTCTCGCGGGGGAATCGGTCGCGCACAAGCCGTTCACGCAGTACCACGTCGCCGAGGCCGAACTCGCCCTCGAGGGCACCCGCGGTCAACTCGACGATCTGACGACCTCTCTCACCGCCGGTGAGGATCTCGGCGAGCGGACCCTGCTGCGACTGTTCGCGGCGAAGGAGAACGGAACGCGCACAGCGCGACTGGTCACCGACCTCGCACTCGAGATCGCTGGCGCCGGCTCGCTGCACAAGCGCAACGAACTCGAGCGACTCTACCGGGATGTCCGGGCCGGCGCATTCCACCCGCCGAACTCCGACACCGTCCGCGCGTTCGTCGGTACGTTCGCGCTCGGATTGCAGTAGATGTCGTTCACCACCGACACGCTGGCGGGCCGGGTCGTCATCGTCTCGGGCGCGGCACGGGGGATGGGTGCCGAGCACGCGCGGGCGATCGTCGCGGCAGGAGGTCGTGTAGTACTCGGTGACATCGACGTCGACGGTGTGACCGCGGTTGCCGAATCCCTCGGCGCCGCGGCCGGCGCGACCTCTCTCGACGTCACCGAACCCGCCGACTGGCAACGGATCACCGACCTCGCGGCCGGACTCGGCCCGGTACGCGGCCTGGTCAACAATGCCGGGGTGTTCGGCAGTGGCTCGGTGACCGACACGTCGATCGACGAGTTCCGGACGGTGCAGGCGGTCAACGTCGAGGGCAGTCTGCTGGGTATCGCGGCGGTGGCGCCCGCCCTGCGGGACAGTGGGGGCGGCAGCATCGTCAACATCTCGTCGGTGGCCGGGCTGCTCGGAATCCACGATCACGTCGCCTACGTGACCTCGAAGTGGGCGGTGCGCGGCCTCACGCGCTCGGCCGCACTGGATCTGGGCCCCTGGGGAATTCGCGTCAACTCCGTGCATCCCGGCCGTGTCGTCACGCCCTTCATCGACGGCCTCGACAGCACAGTCCTGCCGAACCAGGTGATCCGGGAGGCAGGGCTGCCGGAAGACATCAGCTCGTTGGTCGTCTTCCTGCTCTCCGAGCATTCACGGTTCTCCACGGGGTCGGAGTTCATCGCCGACGGTGGCCGCTATCTCGGGGAGTTCCGTCGGTGAGCCGCCCCGGCCTCGAACTGAGTCCGATCGACCGAGCCGTCCGCGCAGAGGAACAGGGTCATCGAACGGTGGTGGTCGGCGCGGACGGGTCGTCGGCAGTCGACCCGTTCGTGCTCGCCTCTGCCGTTGCCAGCGCGACGTCGAGCATCCAAATACTCATACGCGTACCGACCGACCAGTGGCATCCGTACCTCGTCGCCCGCCGCCTGGCGGCGCTCGACAAGATCTCCGGCGGCCGGATCGACTGGTGGCCGGACGATCCGGTCGACACCCGGCGGGACGAGGCCGTCCACATCGTCGCGGCGCTGCTCACGTCGTGGGCACCGGATGCCGTCGTCAACGATCGTGCGGCGGGGCTTCACGTCGATACCGACCGCGTCATGCCGGTGCATGTGCACGGCACCTGGTTCGCGGTGGACTCGCCGCTCGATGTGTGTGCCGGTCCCCAGGGAGTCGTTCCCGTCGTCGATCCCGGAGGTGTTCGTTGAGTCCGATCCCGTTGCTCTTCGCGGAGTTCCACCACAGTGGTGATCACGAGGGTGCGTGGCGACTTCCCGGATCGGCCGTCGACCGGCTGGCTGACCCGTCCTACTATGTCGAGCGCACCCGGCTCGCCCGGGACGGCGGTTTCGACGCGGTGTTCTTCGCCGATTTCGTCGGCTACGACCCGATCGTGCGCGACGTCGTCCGCTGGCCGTTCGAACCCACGACGCTGGCCGCACATCTGTTTGCGTCCGTTCCCGACATCGGTGTCGTCGTCACCGGGTCGACCGTCTTCGCGACGGTCGACCAGCTCTACCGCAGCTTCTCGACACTGTATGACCTGTCCGGCGGCAGGATCGGCTGGAACATCGTGACCACCGGCGCCCCCGCGACGGCACACGCGTTCGGCGGGGGCGTCGTCGAACAGCACGACGCGCGGTACGAGACGGCCGACACGGTGGTGGACGAGTTGTCGCGGCGCTGGGCGGAGCAGGGACGACGACCTCTTTTCGCGCAGGCCGGCGCGTCCGAACGCGGACGTGAGTTCGCGGCTCGCCATGCCGAGGTGATCTTCACTGCGACACCGCACAAGCAGGCCGCGGCAGCCTACCGCGCCGACATCCGACAACGCGCCATGATGATCGGCCGCGACCCGGACGAGATCCGCGTCCTGCCGGGCGTTCTGATAACCGTCGGCGAGACCGACGACGACGCCGTCGCCCTGCGCGAACATCTGAACTCGCTGGTGACCGTCGGCGCCGCGCGACACATGTTGTCGGCGTACGGGGTCTCGCTGCCGGCGGCAGGACTGGACTCGCCGCTGGATGCAGTCGCCTTCGATCCCGCGCACAACGGGATTCGCAGTCGGGCCGCAGTCCTCGCCGAGCTCGCGGAGTCCCTGGGACCGTCGGCGACGTGGCGAGGCCTCGTCGACCGCATCGCCGGCAGCCGTGGTCATCTCGCCCTCACCGGAACCGCGGACAAGGTCGCCGCCGTCATGAACGAGTGGATCGACGACGAGGCCTGCGATGGATTCGTGGTGAAGTTCTCCCACAATCCGGGCGGCGCCGAGGATGTCGTCCGCGCGGTCGCGCCCCGTCTGACCGCACGAGGGGTCGGACGGGGCGCGGGATGGCCCGGTCAGGCCGTGCGGTCGGGGGAACTGCGGTCGGAGGTGCGGTCGAGTAGCTCGGCGACAGCCGAGGCGATCGCGTCGGGGGCGTCCTCCTGGACGTAATGTGAACCGGCCCCGCCGGACTGGACGGTCAGGTTCGCGATGTTCCGCCGCGCCCAGTCGACGATCTCCGGGGTGAGCAGGAAGCCGGGTTCGAATGTCAACAGGGTCTTCGGCACCTCGGACTCGGCGAGCCACGACTCGTTGGCGGCGAGGAAGTCCACCGTCGACTGCGGCCGGGCGTCGACCGGGAGCGCACGGGGGAACACCAGAATCGGCTTGCGACTGTTCGCCGTCGGGAACGGCGCCGCGTACACCTCCTGGACCTCCGGAGTCAGTCCACCCAGCACAGCGCTCGGCAGGAGTTCGGTGATGAATTGGTTCTCCTCGAGGACGATCTGTTCGCCCACAACGTCTTTGAGGACCTCTCCGCGGAGGGCGACGAATTGCTCCGGCAGATCGGCGGAGGCTATCGGACGGATCACCGGCTCGGCGAGCACGACGGCTTTCACTCGGTCGGGATGTCGGCGCGCCCAGGTCAATCCGAAGGCCGCGCCGTAGTCCTGCAGCACCAGCGTGACGTCGGTGAGGTCGAGCGCGTCGAACCAGGCGTCGACGTACCCCTGGTGGTCGTCGAGGGTGTAGTCGATGTCGGGCTTTCCGGAGTCACCGAACCCGATGAGGTCGAGCGCGAGGAGCCGCCCCCGTCCGCGGAGGCCGGTGAACACACCGCGCCACAGGAACGAGCTCGTCGGGTTGCCGTGGAGGAAGACGATCGGTGACCCGGTGCCGTGCTCGACCCAGTGCAGGCTGGAGTCGAGCACGTCGATCGAGTTGCTGGTCGCGTCGGGGCCGAACTCTGATCGTGCGGTGGAGGTTCGGATGGAGGTGTCTGCTGCTGTCATGCACGCACGGTAGAACCTCGGGCGCGCCGGCGACATGGATGCGCCCAGTGAGATCGAATGGCTCATTCGGCGGAATCAGGTGTGTTGCCTTCTCTTTCTGCTCGTTCGCGTCGTCTGCGGTTGCGTTCGCGCTCCTGTTCGCGGCGGGCGTGTTTGTCGGCCAGGCGGGTGCGGCGACGGGCCGGTGGCGGCTGATCATCGGGCGCCGAGCCGCCCGCACCAGCACCTCGCGGCGGCGCTTCCTGTGGAGCAAAGCGGATCCTCCGCAACCCGGGAAACAGCATCTCCACGTTCTCGGGATCACCGCTCAGCACCAAACCCTCCGGCGTGATGAACTCCTGCCGTAGCCGGCCCCGTCGGTCGCGGTATTGGTCATCGACCCAGGAGCCGAAGGTCTTGAGGATGTGGAAGAACCGATCCTTGACGTTGAGATTCTCCGGCAGCGTCTGACCACCGGCGGAAGGGTCGGCGTGGTTGTACTCCCATACATGATCGACATCGCCCGCGAACGCTGATGTGGCATTGCCGGGCACCACACTGTGCCCATCCCGCACGCGGATGTAGGTGTCCAACGCGGCCGACGGTCGATACGGATTCGACGGTTGATGCGCGGGCAGCGTCCAGGTGCCGTCGGTGTTCTGTGGGGTGCCCGGCGGCACGATCGGCTTGATGACCGCGTCCGGGCGGGCCGCGAGATCACGCACATGCTCCCCGGAGATGACACCGTGCCCCGCGACGAACCCGGCGTTGTCGGCCTGCCCCGCGATCGTCCTCTCGTCGGCCACCACATGGATCAGGATCTTCGACGCCGACGCGGCGACCCCCGGTTCGGGAATCTCGGCAGGACAGTCTTCCTGACCACACAGGCATGCAAAGCTGGTTTGCGACATCAGGGCGAACGCGGCATCCGAACGGCGCTGGGCGATCGTGCGAGGATCATCCGGGCACGTCGACCCAGCCAGGGCGCCGATGTTCTCCCTCGATATTCGGGCGTTCTCCGCGCTCATCGTGGCCGCCACCTTCGCCACACCGTCCGCTTTGGCCTCGACCCAACTGTCGCGTGCATCCAACGCCCGACGGCGACGTTCACGCACCGCATCCGGATCATGCCGGTAGACGATCCGATCAACCATGTCCCGCAGCCGTTCCGCCGACCACGCACCATCATGCAGATCCAACTCCGCAGCGATCTGCGCATCCACCTCGCCCGCGCAGTCCGCACCATCGATCAAATCCGTACGCGCGATCACCGCGATCACCCGCTCCGGCGAGATCCGACCCTCCCGCAACCGCTGCGACACCTGCGGCAGCCGATCACGCAGGGCGACCGCCTGGGCGAGGAGCTGTTCAGCGGCGTACTGAGTGATCGCTAACGCCACCGCAATCCGGGCGGCGCAATCCGCCAGGCCATCCACCACAAGGAAGTCGTGTTCGTCGCTGTCACCGACCAAGCGACGATGCAACTCTGCAGCCAGTTGATAGTTGTGCCATGCGAGGTACGAACGGGCACGCTGGGTGGAGGCCATCGACCCCAGCAACTCGTTGACATGGGTACCGATCAGATCAGTCACGTCATCGGCGTGCACATCACCGGTATACAACGCCGGCAGATCCGGCCACGGCGAGCGGGCACGCCACCACCGCGACATCTCCCACCCAGCGACAGCAGCCACGGCAACACCTTCCAGAGATACGGATACGACCGCAGCACCACCGGTCTCACATACCTCTGGAAAGAAGCCGCCACCCGCTCACGGGCGTCCGCCTCGACAATCATCATCTCGGTCCTGCAGAAACCAACCTACGACACCCCACCGACAAGAACGGATCAGTGGATGCGCTCGAGCAGCTCGACTACAGCCGAGGCGATCGCGCCCCACCGATCCGTGGCAAGAGTCCGCGCATACCGCGGGCTATTGCCCTGGATCGCCGATTCAGCCGCGCGACTACCCGAACCACCGCTCGAGCACCCGGGCGACTCCGTGCTCGTTGTTGCCGACCGTGATCTCGTCGGCAGCCGCCAGCGCAGCCGGGTGCCCGTGTGACATCGCGACGCCGTGGCCCGCCCAGGTCAGCATCTCGACGTCGTTGGGCATGTCACCGAAAGCGACTGTCGCCGTGTCGGTCAGGCCGGCGAGGCCGACGAGGGTCTGCAGTCCGGACGCCTTGTGCGTATCGGGGAGCGAGAGTTCGATGAGGCCGTTGTCGGTGGAGAAGGTGATCTGGGCGAGGTCGCCGACCGCGTCCTTCAGGCGTGCCGCCATCTCGTCGCTGCGCATGTCCGGTTGCCGGACAAGCAGTTTCACCGCAGGCTTGGCGTACACATCGTCGTCCCCCACTTCGATGTGATCGGGGTTCAACCATGCGTGCCGGTAGCCCGAGGTCGCGACGAACGGCGGTGTCGCGGCGTCGTAGGCGGATTCGCCGACACGCTCCGCGGCGATACCGCAGCCCGGGATTCGTGCGTATGCCCGCTCGACGAGCTTCTCGAGAACGTCCGGTGCAAGCGTCGCGGCCGACAGGACCCGGTCATGCTCGACGTCGTACAGGATGGCGCCGTTCGCGCACACCGCATACCGCACGTGCGCGGATGTGTCGTCGAACTGATCGCTGATCTCGGCGATCCATCGTGGCGGGCGTCCCGTCGCGAGGACGAACTCGGAGCCTGCCCCGATGGCCGCTCCGATGACGTCGATGGTGCGCCGCGACACGCGGTTCTGGTCGTCGATCAGGGTGCCGTCGACGTCGGATGCGATGAGGGTCGGCGGACCGAATTCCATTGCGGCCGAATCGGACAGGGGCTCAGCGGGGGTCACCGGCCGTCCTGCTCTCTGGCTGCTCTATCTCCGGCTGCCTTCTCCCTGGCTGCCCGGGCCGCCGCCTTGCGGGCCGCCTCATCGTCCTCGATCACGTGCGCCTCCTCGGGCGTCGGGGCCGACCCGCCGAGTCGGGACGGGACCCAGAACTCTCCGGCGGGATGCGGTCCGTACTCGTCCTGCACCGTGTGCAGCAGGGTGGTCATGCTCTCTCGCAGGCGGGCGGTCGCCGCCTCCGGTGGCTCGTCGGCAGCGACGGTCAGCGGCGAGCCGTACCGCACCGCCACCGGCAGTCGACTCCGACCGATGTTTCGGGAGCCGGTCTCGGTCTTGGTCCATTGCCGCTGGGCACCCCAGACGATCGACGGCACGATCGGCACCCCTGCCTCGGCGGCCATGCGGACCGCGCCCGACTTGAACTCCTTGAGCTCGAAGCTCCGGCTGATCGTCGACTCCGGATACACCGCGACGATCTCACCGTCGATCAGTTCCTCGACCGCGAGGCGGTACGCGTCCGCGCCGGCGGACCGGTTCACCGGAACCGTCTTGGTGTGGTTGACCAGGAAGCGCATGATCGCGACGTCCATCACCTCGGACTTGATCATGTACCGGGTCCGACGACCGGCCCGGTACATGCCGAGCGCCGCGGGCAGGAAGTCGACGTAGCTGGTGTGGTTCACCGTCAGCACGGCCCCGCCGGTGCGCGGGATGTTCTCCAGCCCGGAGAAGCGCAGGTCGAGACCCTGGGCACGCACGAGACCGTGCGCGATGATCTCGAGGGTCCGGTAGACCGGTTCCATGGTTGTCAGGGTAGCGGGGGCGCCGATCAGGACACGTCGCCGCCGGCCTCGCGCTCGGCTCGTCGAGCAGCACGTTCCGCCTGTTCCTCGGCGTCGAGCCGGTTGGCCTCCTCCAGGGTCGGAGCCGACCCGCCGAGACGTGCCGGCACCCAGTACTCACCCTTCGGGTGCTCGCCGTAGGCGTCTTGGAGTTCCAGCAGCTTCTCGCCCATGACCTTGTGCAGGCGTGCGGTGATCTCGTTGGGCTCACCGACCGGCTCGACCGGCTCGGCCACGCCGATCAGGATCTTGACGTTGCTCCGCCCGAGATTCTTCGGGTGGCCCTTCGTCCAGACACGCTGCGCACCCCAGATCACGGTCGGGATGATCGGTGCGCCGGACTCCACGGCCATGCGGGCCGCACCCGACTTGAACTCCTTCAGCTCGAAACTGCGGCTGATGGTGGCCTCCGGGTAGACGCCGACGAGCTCGCCGCGCTTGAGGTAGTCGACGGCTGCGCGGTAGCTGTCCGCGCCGCTGGACCGGTCGACCGGGATGTGCTTGAGCGCTCGCATGATGGGTCCGGAGATCTTGTTGTCGAAGACCTCCTTCTTCGCCATGAAGCGCACCTTGCGACGCCCCTGCAGGAACGCCGGGATGCCGGCATAGGTGAAGTCCATGTATCCCGTGTGGTTGATCGCGACCACACCGGGACCGTCCTTCGGCACGTTCTCGACGCCGGACACCTCGAACTTCAGGCCCTCGGCCAGCCACAACAGGCGGGCAGTCGTGATCACGGTGTCGTAGACGGGTTCCATGGGACGAGCTTAGCCAGGGCCGCAATCCCCACGGGACCGAGCATGACGCCCGTCACGTGGCGGACCCGACGGACCTACGGCCCACGACACGACCGCGGCCCGGTCGTTAGATTGGTAGATCGAGAGCGTCACCTGCGCAGCCCAGCGCACTGCCCACGAAAGGCCCATCCGTGCAGATCACCAGCGTCGGACACGCCGGCTTCCACATCCAGACGAGCGCCGGTTCCATCCTCTGCGATCCCTGGGTGAACCCTGCGTACTTCGCCTCCTGGGTGCCGTTCCCGGACAACTCGGAACTGGACTGGAAAGCCCTCGGCGACTGCGACTACCTGTATGTCTCCCATCTGCACCGCGATCACTTCGACGAGCAGAACCTCCGGGAGAACATCAACAAGGACGCGACCGTCCTGCTCCCCGACTACCCGGTGCCCGACCTCAGGCGCGAACTCGAGCGACTCGGCTTCCACACCTTCGTGGAGACCGAGGACTCGGTGAAGACGACGGTCTCCGGCCCCAAGGGTTCGCTCGACGTGATGATCATCGCGTTGCGTGCCCCCGCCGACGGGCCCATCGGCGACAGCGGCCTCATCGTCTCCGACGGTGAGACGACCGTGTTCAACATGAACGACGCCCGCCCCATCGATCTGGACGTCGTCGACGAGGCGTTCGGTCACGTCGACGTCCACCTGCTCCAGTACTCGGGCGCGATCTGGTACCCGATGGTCTACGACATCCCGCGCAAGTCGAAGGCGAACTTCGCGGCGCAGAAGCGTCAGCGCGGAATGGATCGCGCGCGGTCCTACATCGAGCAGGTCGGCGCGACGTGGGTGGTCCCCTCGGCGGGGCCGCCGATGTTCCTCGACGACGACCTGTTCGGGCTCAACGACTTCGGCTCCGCAGAGAGCGCCGACGTCACCTCGATCTTCCCGGATCAGGAGACGTTCCTGGAGCAGATGCGCATCCACGGCACCGACGACGGGGAGAAGCATCGCGGTCTGATGATGGTGTCCGGGTCGGTCGCCGACTTCACCGGCCCGACCCTCAACGAGGTGTCTCACCCGTTTGCGCCGCACGAGGTGTTCGGCGAGAACAAGCGCGCCTACCTCGAGCGGATGAAGGAGAAGTTCGCGCCGGTCATCGCCGCCGACAAGGCCACCTGGGCCGCCGACGACGGCGAACCACTGCTCGAGCCGCTCCGTCAGGTGTTCGAGCCGATCATGGCGCAGTCCGATCTCATCTGCGACGGCATCGGCTACCCGGTCGGCCTGGTGATGGGTGACCAGACCGTCGTGCTCGACTTCCCCAACCGGATCGTGCGCGAACCGAAGGAGCGGGAAGGCAAGTACCGCTATGGTTTCCGCATCGCACCGGAGTTGGTGCGCACGGTGTTGCGCGACAACGAGCCGGACTGGGTGAACACGATCTTCCTGTCCACCCGATTCACCACGTGGCGGATCGGCGGTTACAACGAGTACCTCTACACGTTCTTCAAGTGCCTCACCGACGAACGGATCGCCTACGCCGATGGCTGGTTCTCCGAGGCACACGACGACTCGGCGTCGATCACCAAGGACGGCTGGGAGATCCAGCGTCGCTGCCCGCACCTCAAGGCCGACCTGTCGAAGTTCGGCGTCATCGAGGGCGAGAAGCTGACGTGCAATCTGCATGGCTGGCAATGGGATCTGCCGACCGGACGCTGCCTCACCTCCAAGGGGCACGAGTTGCGGGCCGAGCGACTCGAGTCCTGAGCGACGGCTTCACCGCCACCGCAGAACCCACAAGACGCACACACCTCCTAGAGACGCGAGACGCACAGTGGCGCAACGCTCTTACCGCGGCCAGTCGGTGGCCGAACGCAGCGCCGAACGGCGTGAGCGATTCATGACGGCGGCGCTGGAGGTGTTCGGCACGCTCGGCTACGCCGGCGGCACCGTCTCCGCGATCTGCTCGGGCGCCGGACTGTCCCGGCGACAGTTCTACGAATTGTTCGAGACCCGCGAGGATCTGCTGATCGCGGTCTACGACATGATCCATGCCGAGGCGCGGGCCGCAGTGTTGGCGGCATTCGCGTCGGTCGATCGGCCGAATCCGCCGTTGGAGGAGCGCGTCCGTCCCGCGGTGGCGGCCTTCTTCGACTCGGTGGCGGCCGATCCGCGCCGGATGCGCATCGCGTTCATCGAGGTCGGCGGGGTCAGCACCCGCGTGGAGGCACACCGGTTCGAGGCGCGCCGCGAGTGGATGACGTTCTTCTCGGCTGCCGCGGCCGAGTTCGCCGACCTGTCGGACTCGGAGTTCGGTTTCGACTACGAGGCCATGATCTTCATCGGCGCGCTGACCGAGGCCGGTCACCTATGGGCCAAGAGCGATCCACGCCCGGACCGCGACACCGTGGTCTCCATGCTCGTGGGAGTGATCCTGGCGCTGGCCGCAGCGCGGGCACCCACCTCTCACGCCTGACCGCGACGCATTCCTCGCACACGTGACTTAACACACGTCTGACCAGCAGCGTGTGCGTTGCTCGTGGCGAACCGTCGTGCTACCTTCTCCGCAATGTGGAACGGATTGTTCTCACATACCGGTAGTTGGGGGTCACCGGAGCGGTGTCGGCGACTCCCGGCGTCGTTCCGGTGGCAAGCCGGCTCGCCTCAGCCCTGCGGCACCGCGGGTGAAGACGCCACGATCACCGCACCGGCGACGGCCGCGATGAAGGCGATCACCGCCACCGGCATCCACCCCGATCGCGTCGCATCGCCGAGCAGCGCGATGCCGACGGCGCCGGGCACGACCGTCTCGCCGACGACGAGTGCCGCGGCGGCACCGTTCACCGAGCCGGTCTGCAATGCGACCGTGAACAGATAGAAGCCACCGACACCGCAGACCACGACGGCGTATGCCGCCGGGTCGGTGAGCAGCTCACCCGGCGAGAACGGGTCGAGGCCGTGCACGATCCGCACCGCCACCGCCATCACCCCGAACACGATGCCCGCCAGCAGACCCGCGACCACCGCCACCCGTGCACCGGGCAGCTGCAGCATGGCCAGTCCACCGCCGATCAGTGCGGCGCCGAGCACCAGCACCGTCCAGTGCAACCACGTGCCGTCGTGACCGTGCCCCTCGTCGGCCGACACCAACCCCAGCACCACCAGCGCGACGACGACCACCCCGATCGCGATCCGGTCGACCGTCCGCAGGCGGACGTGCAGGAAGAGCGCGGCCAGCACCGCGGTCACCACGAGGTTCGCGCTGACGATCGGTTGGGCGAGGAACAGGGGCAGCTCGCGCGCGGCGATCAGGTTTCCGACGAACCCGAAACCGTCGAGCGCCATGCCCGCCAGGAACGAGACCGTCAGCATCGCGGTGATGGTCGACCGCAGGGTCGGCGCGTGCGAGGCGCCCGGCCCGTCGTCCCCGGTGGTCGGCTCGGCGACGCTCTGGGCACCGTGCGCCTGCAGCACGGACGCGGTCCCGTAGGCCAGTGCCGCGACGACGGCCGCGATGATCCCGATGAGCATCGGTTCAGTATCGCGTGCCCGCTACGATTCGGGGCATGAAACCCACCGGCGGTGACGTCGACGCCCACCTCGCCGAGGTGTCGCCGGCCAAGCGGCAGCGCGATGCGGAGACACTGGTCGAGATACTGCGCGAGGTCTCCGGTCACGAGCCACAGCTCTGGGGCACGATCGTCGGCTTCGGTGCCTGCCACTACCGGTATCCGACCGGCACCGACGGGGATTCACCGATCATCGGGTTCGCCGCCCGCAAGTCGGCGACGACGGTCTACCTTCTCGACGGGATCGACGCCCACCTCGAGTCACTCGAGGTCCTCGGCCCGCACACCACCGGTCGCGGTTGCCTCTACCTGAAGGACGTCGAGGCGGTCGACCGAGAAGTGTTGCGCGACATCCTCGCCGCGTCGTACCGCCACGTCGTCGACGACGACATCGACGGTGCCGACATCACCGTGACCGGGTGACGTCCCGCGGCGGATGCCCGTAGCCGCGGGGCAGATTCGTGGCGTCGGCCGTCTCGACGGCGGTCACGGCTCCGGACGATGCCAGCGCCACCCCTCCGAGCACCGCCGCGACGAACGCGACGATGGCGACCGGACCCCACCCCGCCCGCGTCACGTCGCCGAGGAAGATGATGCCGACCGCACCGGGCAGCACCGTCTGCCCGACGACCAGTGCTGCGGCGGCACCGTTGACCGACCCGGTCTGCAACGCGACGGTGAAGAGATAGAAGCCGCCGATCCCGCTGATCAGCAACGCGTACAGGGCGGGGTCGGTGAACAGCGCGCCGGCGTCGAACGGGTCGAGCCCGTCGAGGATGCGGGAGGCGACCGCCATGACGCCGAACACCGCGCCGGCGATCAGCCCGGTGGCGGCGGCGAGATGCTTGTGGACGGTGCGCATCACGATCACGCCGACCCCGATGAGCGCCGGACCCGCGATGAGCACGGCCCACGCCATCCACGGGTCGTTCTCGACGCCCTCTCGTCCCGCCGACACCGCGAGCAGTACGAGCGAGGCCACCACGACTGTCCCCGCGATCCAGTCCCGCGGCTTCAGCGAGACGTGGAGGACCACCATCGCCAGCAGCGCGGTCGCGACCAGACGGGCCGAGATGATGGTCTGCGACAAGAACAACGGGATCAGCCGCGCCGACAGGATCGTCGACACGAATCCGACGATGTCGAAGACGAACCCGACCAGGAACGGCACGGTCAGCATGGTCGCGAGGGTCGACCGCAGCGACGGATGGGCTTTCGACGACCGGCGCCGCTCTTCGCGGACCGCCGCACGCTGTGCGACCTGATCGGCCCCGAGTGCCTGGAGTACTGCGGCGGCGGCGAACGCGAACGAGCCGATCACCGCGATGACGATTCCCGCGGTCATGGTCGGTGCGGGGTCACTTCGGCGTGAGGTGGTCGGTCCCCACGAACCGCGCGAGCTCGGGCGGCAGGATCACCGAACCGTCGGGCTGCTGATGGTTCTCGAGGATGGCGACGATCCACCGCGTCGTCGCGAGCGTCCCGTTCAGGGTCGCCGCGACCTGCGGTTTGCCCTGCTCGTCGCGATACCGGATGGACAGGCGCCGGGCCTGGAAGGTCGTGCAGTTCGACGTCGACGTCAGCTCCCGATAGGTGTTCTGCGTCGGGACCCAGGCCTCGCAGTCGTACTTGCGGGCCGCCGACGACCCGAGGTCGCCGCCCGCGACGTCGATGACCCGGTACGGCACGTCGATCGCGGCGAGCATCTCTCTCTCCCAGGCCAGCAGCTTCTGGTGTTCGTCGGCGGCGTCCTCGGGCTTGCAGTAGATGAAGCCCTCGACCTTGTCGAACTGGTGCACCCGGATAATGCCGCGCGTGTCCTTGCCGTAGCTGCCCGCCTCGCGCCGGAAGCAGCTCGACCAGCCGGCATAGCGTTTGGGTCCGTCGGCGAGATCGATGATCTCGTCGGAGTGATAGCCCGCGAGCGGCACCTCGGAGGTGCCGACGAGGTAGAGGTCGTCGTCGGCGAGGTGATAGATCTCGTCGGCGTGCGCGCCGAGGAATCCGGTGCCGCCCATGATCTCCGGGCGCACGAGCACCGGCGGGATCATCAGTGTGAAGCCGTTGGCGACCGCCTTCTGGGCCGCCATGTTCAGCAGACCGAGCTGCAGCAGCGCGCCCTGCCCGGTCAGGAAGTAGAAGCGCGAGCCGGACACCTTGGCGCCGCGCTCCATGTCGAGCAGACCCAGCGACTCGCCGAGTTCGAGATGGTCCTTGGGATCGGTGATCTCGCGCGGCGTGCCCACGTGCTCGAGCACGACGTAATCGTCCTCGCCGCCGGCCGGCGCACCGTCCTGCACCAGGTTCGAGATGGCCCGATGGGCGGCCGTGGCCGCCTCGTCGGCGGCGGATTGCCGTGCGACGGCCGCCTTCACCTGTTCGGCGAGTTCCTTGCCCTGCGCGAGGAGCGCGGTCTTCTCCTCGCCCTGCGCCTTGCCGACCTGCTTGCCGAGCGCTTTCTGCTCGGACCGGAGTGCATCGGCCTCGACGATGGCCGCCCGCCGGGCGGAGTCGGCATCGAGGAGGGCATCGACCAGCCCGGGATCCTCTCCCCGGGTCCGCTGCGATGTACGCACGAGGTCTGGGTTCTCACGCAGAATCTTGAGGTCGATCACGTCTGAAACCCTACTGGAGGTCGGGTTGCCAGAACCGCACGTAGTCGGCGCGACCGAACATCTGCGCCGCATCGTGCGCCGTCGGGGTGCCGGCATACGGGTCGGCCCCGCCATGCACGAGCGTCTCGACGACGTCGTCGAAGCCCTTGAACACCGCACCCGCCAACGGTGTCTGACCCTTGTCGTTGGCGAGGTCGACGTCGGCGCCGGCCTCGAGGAGCATCGCCACCGTCGGCGCGGAACCGTGATACGCGGCGAGCATCAGCAAGGTGTCGCCGGACTGATTGCGCAGGTCGGCGGGGACACCCGCGCCGAGGTAGGCGCGCAACGTCTCGACGTCGCCGGCACGGGCCATGTCGAACAGCCGGCCGGCGAGTTCGGCGATGTCGTCGGGGACGTCGGGCGATGGCGGTCCGTCGGTCACCGCCGCCAGTCTAGGCGGGCGGTTCTGCTGCCACGTCGGAGCAGGCATGATGGATCCCGATGAACGCCGACGACACTCCACACGGCAGGGCCGATCGCGGCGCGGACGGCCGTGACGACGACGACTGGGTGAGTCTGCCCGCCGACGACCCGATCGCAGATGACCCCAGCGCCCACGACACGGATCGCGACGTCGCAGCCGACGCGCAGGGCGGGAAGTCGCGGTGGCAGGGCTCACTGCTGGCCAACCCGGTCCGTCTGGTGCTCGCCGCCGTCGTCATCGGCGCGATCGTCGCGGGCGGTATCGCCCTCGCCCTGGGTGTGTTCAACGACAGCGGCAGCGTCGGCGGCACCGACATCGGCGAGAACGAGCGCCTCGCCCAGAACGACTTCACCCGGTCCGTTCGCGGCGACTGCCTCGACTGGCCCGCGGGCAACCCGGGCGAACCGGCCAAGGTGGCCTGCGACCAGAAGCATCGGTTCGAGGTCGCCGGCCCGCTGGACACCGCGCTGCTGCCGGGTTCGGAGTTCGGCGAGAGCGCGACATGGCCCGGCGTCGAGCGCTTCGCCGCGATCCGCGACGAACAGTGCCCGGTGATCGTCGACGCCTACCTCGACGGACGACTCGATCCGCAGGGCCGGTTCTCGGTCGGGATGATGTACCCCTCGCAAGTGCAGTGGGACAAGGGTGCCCGTGAACTCCGCTGCGGCCTGCAGCAGACCGGCAAGGACGGCACCGCCGACCAGTTCGTCGGCCGGGTGGCGGACCAGGATCAGTCCTTCCAGTGGCCCGCCGGCACCTGCATCGGGATCGACCCGGCCACCCGTAAACCGACCGGCTCGACCGTGAACTGCACCGAGGCACATGCCTTCCAGACGACCGGGACCGTCGTCCTCGCCCCGCGCTTCGGTGACCGGCTCTCGGGCAAGCCGTGGCCGGGCGTCGAGGCACAGAACGACTACCTGAAGTCGATCTGTCCGGTGCAGGCGACCCGATTCCTCGGCGGCAAGAACAAGCTCGACGCGACGACTCTGAACGTGCAGTGGTCGGTGTTGTCGGAGCCGAGTTGGCTGGCCGGCAGTCGCACCGCGGTCTGCTACCTCGGACTCCCGGACCGCGGCGGGTTCGCGACACTGGTCGGCGACGCGCGCTCGACGCTGCTGATCAACGGCAAACTCCCTGTCCCGCCGCCCGCGGCGCCGCCGGGCCGTGCGCTCCCGACTCCGGTGCCGCTGCCACCGGGGGTCGCGCCGAACCCCGAAGAAGTGCCGGCCCCGGCCGGGTGATGTGATGGCCGTCCGCATGTCCGACGACGAGTTCGACGGGCTGGTGTCCGACGCTCTCGACACCATCCCGTCGGATCTGACCGACAACATGTCCAATGTGGTGATCCTGGTGGAGCCGTATCACCCGGAGGAACCGTCCATCCTCGGGCTCTATCACGGTGTCGCGCTGACCATGCGCGACCATGAGTACGGCGGCTTCCTGCCCGACACCATCACGATCTACCGCGACCCGATCCTGGCGATGTGCCACGACAGGGCGGAGGTGGTGCACGAGGTCGCCGTCACCGTGATCCACGAGATCGCCCACCACTTCGGGATCGACGACGACTGGCTGCACGCCAACGGGTGGGGGTGAGGGGACTCGAATCCCTCAGACCGCTAGCCCATCGGGTCGGTGACGAGCGGCTCGTCGACCTCGGTACCGAACGGTCCGGTCACCGCTCCCCAGCGGTGCAGTCGCCACAGTCCGTCGACGAACTCCAGTTCGATCGAGCCGGTGTTCTGCAGGTGAGTGCTCGCCGCGAAGGTCGGGTCGACGCCGGCGAGTCGGGCCGCGATCAACCGGATCGCCGCGCCGTGGCTGACGACGTAGACGTCGCGACCGCCGCCCGGACCGGTCAGGTAACGCCCGGTGAGGTCCTCGACGACGGGCAGATACCGGTCGTAGACCATCGCCAGCGATTCGCCGCCGGGCAGTCGGGCATCGAGATCGCCGCGATGCCAGCGGTCGACGATGTCCTTGAACACGCCGTGCGCGTCGTCGTCGGAGCGGTCCTCGAGTTCCCCGACCTGGACCTCGTGGATGCCGTCGGCGACCTCGAGACCCACATCCCACACCGAGCCGATGAGCTCGGCGGTCTGTTGCGCGCGACGTGCCTGCGAGCTGACCAGGACCACCTCGTCCTGCTGCGGGTTGTCGAGCGCGAACCGGACACCTTGTCGCACACCGAAATCCGTGAGTGCCGCACCCGGCAGGGCGGTGTCGAGCCGCCGCATCACGTTCGACGTGGTCTCGCCGTGGCGGACCAGATGAAGCCGCGCCACTACTGCGCCTCCCCGATGCGGATGCCGTCGAACCAGGCGATGCTGTCGGAGGTGTCCGGTGGCGGCGCGCCCGTCGTGCGGTCGACCGGCCACGAACCGAGGAACACCACCCGCTCACACCGCCGGTACAGCGCACGCAGCGCCTCACCGACCGCGTCGTCGTCGATGTGGCCGACGGCATCGAGGTAGAAGCGGTGCGACCCGGGCACCTCGCGACGCGGCCTCGACTCGATGCGCGTCAGATCGATTCCCCGCGATGCGTACTCGTTCATCGCCGCCATCAGGCTGCCGGGCACGTTCGGGAGGTCGAGGATGACCGAGGTGCGGTCGGCACCAGTTCTCTCCGGCGTCGGGCCCGGCGGACCGATGAGCAGGAACCGGGTGTGGGCGTCGTCGGCGTCGGCGACACCGTCGGCCAGGACCGTCAGCCCGGCGATCTCCGCGGCCAGTGAGGTGGTGACGGCGACATCGGCGCGTCCGGCCGCGACGTCGGCGGCGGCGCCCGCGTTCGACGAGGCGTTGACGAATCCCGCCTGCGGATACAGCTTCTCGACCGACTCCCGGACCTGTGCGGCCGCCACGGGGTAGGCAGCGACGCTGCGGACCTCGCTCGCCGACATCGGTTCGCGAGCGGCGATGGTGAAGGCGACGTCGAGGATCACCTCGGCGAAGGCCTGCACGCGCCCCGCGGTCCCCGGACCGGGCGGTACCAGCGCGTCGGCGGTCGCCGGGACGGCACCCTCGACGGAACTCTCGATCGGCACGCACCCGAAGTCGGCGACGCCGCCGCGCACCATCTCGATGGTCGCCGCCGGGCTGTTCGCGGCGATCTTCTGGTTGTCGCCGGTCACGCGCGGCGTGGTCTGACGGGGCAGACGCTCGGACAGCAGTTTGTCGAGCGCGATCTCGGTGAAGGTCCCGGACGGGCCGAAGTAGGCGAACACGGACACGACAAGAGCCTAGTCGAGTGGGGCGCTCGTCCGACCCGGGTTTCCACGCGGCCCGGATTCAACGATTGACGAACAGCGACGACACACTTAGGTTAGGGTTACCTTCTTCGCCGTGGTGAGCATCGCCGTGGTGGAGCCGAGGGCCACGACAAGCCGAAAGCGAGGGAGCGCATGACCCACGCCGTCACCGACCGCCCGTCGGACGCCGAACTGATCCAGACCGCGTGCCGTCGGGTGTCCGCAGCGACCCTGGCCATCGAAGGCGCCGAGCCGACCCCGGTCAACGTCGTCCATCTCTTCGAGTCGCAGGCCTTCGTGCTGGTTCCCACCGACGGTGACGCCATGCTGCTGGCCGGCGAATCCGCCGACGGCGTGACCGCGATGGTCGAGATCACCGACTGCGCCCCGATCGACCTGCGCGAACGAGTCCGGTCGCTGATCTGGCTGAACGGCCACCTGCATCCGGTGCCCGCGAACCTCGAACGCGACCTCGCCCTCGAGATCGTGTCCGAGCACCCCGACGACGGCCTCCTCGACATCGGGCACGGCTACTCGATGCTGCGGCTGCAGATCGACAGCGCCGTGATCGCCACCGCGTCCGGCGCCGCATCCGTCCCCGCACCCGAACTCGCCGGGGCGCTTCCGGATCCGTTCTGGGAGTACGAGAGCGACTGGATCGCCCACCTCGACGCCGACCACGCCGACGTCATCGGCCAACTCGCCCGCAAGCTGCCGCGGCAACTGCGCAACGGACGCGTCCGTCCCCTCGGACTCGACCGGTTCGGCATCCGCTTCCGCATCGAGGGCCCGGGCGGGGATTCCGACGTCCGGCTGCCGTTCCCGCGTCCGGTCAATGACGTGTACGAGCTGTCCCAGGCGCTGCGTTCCCTCGCCGGATGTCCGTTCATCAACAGCCTGCCCGACTGATCTGTTTGCGCCCGTAGGCTGGGCGCCATGGGTGCCACGGACCGATCGGTGCTGACACAGGTGCTGCGTCCGTCGCGGCCCGCCGCGATCCCCGTCGTCACCGATCGCACCGAACGTCGCGCGATCGTCGTCGAACTGCTGATCGTCGGCGTTCTCACCTTCCTCTTCTCCGCCCTCGCTGCCGCCCTGTCGCTGATCGAGGCGCAGCTCTCCGGCGGGATCGGCAACACCACCGTGGCGCTCAATCCGGCCCGCTCCGATCTGGGCTGGATCGACTTCGCCCGCCAGCTGATGAGTGCGCTGCGGCTGTTCGCGATCGGCGGCCTCGGCATCTACCTGCTGTGGCGGAGTGGGATCGGACTGCAGCGCGTCGGCCTCGGCCGCTGGGCACCGAGCCGTGACGTCCCGGCGGGCCTGGGCCTCGCCGCCCTCATCGGGCTGCCGGGTCTGGCACTCGTCGCGATCGCCCGCGCACTCGGCATGAACGCACACCTCATTCCCAGCGAGGCCGACGGCGTGTGGTGGCGCTGGCCCATCCTGATCCTCATCGCGATCGGCAACGCCGCAGCCGAGGAGATCATCGTCGTCGCCTATTTCATCACCCGGCTGCGCCAGCTCGGGGCCGGCGAGAACACCTCACTCGCTGCGAGTTCCGTTCTCCGCGGCGGCTATCACCTGTATCAGGGGGTGGGGGCCGGCCTGGGGAACATCGTGATGGGGCTGGTCTTCGGACGGTTCTTCCAGATCACATCGCGGGTGTGGCCGTTGGTCATCGCCCACGCGGTGATCGACATCGTGGCCTTCGTCGGCTACGCGCTCCTGAAGGATCACCTGGGCTGGGTGGGGTAGCGCTCAGCGCTCCTCGACGAGTGCGAACTCCGCCGCCGCTCAGCGCTCAGACCGCCAGGTCCTCCAGCGGATAGGGCGGCTCACCGACGCCGACGACCCGTACCGCGCCCGACGGCGTGACCTCCGCGAGACGTGCGTCGACGGCGTCGTGACCGGAGACCGAGACCGACACCGTCGTGGCGCGGTCGTCCTTCCACCGGCGGACCTCATCGCCGAATGCCGTACCCGCCCAGTGGTATCTGCCGTCGAGGGGGTCGAGGGCGCCGGCGATCCGTATCCGCGCGACGATCTCGTCGTCGTCGGTCCGCAGCACGGCCTCACCGTCGAAGACGTCGTCGTCGATCGCGGGCACACCGATCCACGTGTAGTCGTCGGGCCGGAAGTGCCGCAGACGCTTCCGCCGCAGACGCCCGGAACCGACACTCCGCCATTCGTTCTCGAGAGGTGGGCGCACTCTCACCGACGTCGCCCCCGACGTCGCGAAGTGCTCGACCAGCGCGACAACGTAGTCGAGCGCCGCCTCGTCGTCGAGGAACACCTCGCCAGGACGGTCGGCTGTCGCGACACCGAGGTAGCTGCCGGACGGGGCGGACCCCTCGTGCACGGTGACGTCACCAGGCGACGGCTTGTCCACGACCTCGATGGGCAACGGCGAGAGCATGATCCGATTCCTCAGTCGGCGGGCCAGCGGTCCCGTGCCGAGCACCGCGACCGCCGCCGCGTCGGTCATCACAGGAATCCGCCGCGGCGCCATCCGTATCGCGACAGCCGGCTCATCAGGCCGGCTTCGGTGAGAAAGGCGGCGAGCGAGGCGAACCCACGGATCTGCGCATCGTGGAAGTGTGGGTTGGCCCGTGCTGCACGCGCGGCAGCGCGGCCGTCGAGTCCGGCCCGTCGGTACATCGCCGGATTCGTGAACAGATTGCGGAACAGTACGCCCGCGACGGCGTGCCCGTTGGCGGCGACGAAGGTCTCCCATCGGCCGCGGATCGGCTTGCGCCGCATGATGCCGTCCCGGGCGAAACCGATGTGGCGGGCCTCCTCCGCCACGTGCACCTGCATGAGGCGGGCCACCAGCGGCTGCAGTTGCGGATCGTCGAGCATCTCGCGTTGCAGCGCGTCGAAGATCTCCTCGCCGACGAGCGCGGCCACCCAGAGCAGGCTGCCACGCAGGGCCTGCGGCAACATCGCCATCGTCATCCGCTCCCACCGGCGCATCTGGAACGGGCGCGCTCCCGCCCACTCGATCGCCCGGCCGAACATCACCATGTGGCGACATTCGTCACCCATCTCGGTCAGCGCGTAGTGGGTGGTCGCCGACGCCGGGTCGGCGGTCATGAGCCGGGCGAGCAGCGTCCGGTTGAGCAGGTTCTCGAACCAGATCCCGACCGACAGGATGTTGGCCATCTCCTGCCGGGACAGCTCGATCCGTTGCTCCTCGTCCATCTGCTCCCAGAGGTCGGTGCCGACCAGCGACAGCACCGACGGCGGTAGGAAGTATCGATCGGGTTCCGGCTCCCGCTCCCATTCGAGGTCGACGACGGGGGCATACGAGCGTTTGACCGATCCCTTGATCAGCCGACGGGCGATCGCCTCACGGCCACCGCCACCTGTTCTCACCTGCGTCGTCACACTCATCGCGCATCTCCTCGCATCGGCGGCCTGTGACCCCTGACACTAGGAGCGACCTCGATATGTGTCAATACTCACTGTCACAATCATCAGTGGTCATTTTCTCGACCGGCCGTCGGACCAGCACCGTTGCGTACATTGGTTGGGATGAACGAGTCCGAGCCGCCGATGATGCGTCGGCGCGACGTCCCCCCGGGACCCGCGCCCCGCGCCGGCGACCCCACTCGCCGCGCGGTCCCACCGCCTCCCCGGCCCGGTGGTCCGCAACCACCCCGACAGCCCGCTCCACCTCCTCGCCAGGCCGGCCCACCGCGACACATGCCGCCCGCGCAGGCCGATCCCGGGGCCGCCGGTCGCGTGCCGCCACGACGCAATCCCGCCCCGCCGCCACCTCCCCCGACCCGCCGGCCACCGAGTGCGCCGGATCAGTACCGGCCCCCGCTGGCGTGGTCGGACTCGGCGACGGCACGGCCCCGGCCGGATGAACCCCGACACGATGGTCCCCGGCGCGATGGACGCGGCGGTGTCGGTTACGCACCCACCCAGAAGCCCGAGCCGGTGCCCGGTGACCGTCGGCGTGACCCGAATACCGACGGACCTCCGCCGCGCCGTCCCTCGTCGCGCGGATCGGCGGGAGCACCACCGAAGAAGCCGCGGTCCCGATCGTCGGCGCCCGCGGGGACGAAGCCGCCCCGCCGACGACGCCGCATGCGGGTCGGACGGATTCTCCTGGTCGTCCTGCTGCTGCTGGTCGTCGGATCCGTCGGACTGGTCTTCTATTACGACGGCAAGCTGCATCGCACCGACGCGCTGACGGCCTATGCGGGCCGGCCCGCGAACACGCCCGGCACGAACTGGCTGATCGTCGGCACCGACTCTCGCGCCGAACTGTCCGAACAGCAGCGCTCCCAGTTGTCGACGGGCGACAGCGACGGCTCGCGGACCGACACGATCATGATGGTGCACAAGCCGCCGAGTGGCCGGGCGATGATCATCAGCATCCCGCGCGACCTCTATGTCCCCATCCCCGGACAGGGTTCGCACAAGATCAACGCCGCCTTCAACTTCGGTGGACCCCAACTCCTCGTGCAGACCGTCGAGGGTCTCACCGGCGCCCGGATCGATCACTACGCCGAGATCGGTTTCGGCGGCTTCGATCACGTCGTCGACGCGGTGGGCGGGGTGACCATCTGCCTCGACCAACCACTCAACGACCCGAAGGCCGGTCTGCGGCTGCCGCGCGGCTGCCAGCAGCTCAACGGACGCGAGGCACTCGGACTCGTTCGGACCCGGGCGTTCCCGAACGCCGACCTCGAGCGTGTGGTCAATCAGCGCAAGTTCCTCAACGCGCTCATGGCGAAGGCGACCAGTCCATCGGTGTTGGCAAATCCGTTCCGTCTCATCCCCTTTGTCAACGGCGCCGTCAACGCGGTCACCGTCGACGACGGTGACCACATCTGGAATCTGCTCGGTCTGGCGTTCGCCCTGCGCGGCGACCCGATCACCACGACGACACCGACGGGCGGCAGCGAGTACACCGACGACGGTGATGCACTCGCCGTCGGCGACAACACCGAACAGTTCTTCACCTACATCCGCAAGGGCGCAGCGGTTCCCGAGGATCTGATCTCGGGACCGGGCGGGGTCATCGGCGGCTGATCGTCCCGTTCGGCGTGACGTGCGCCTCACCCCGGAGCCGAAATACGGTGAGGCTCAACTCAGTAAGGACCAACTCAGTAAGGTTCAACTGAGTGAATTCGCCGTTTTCCGCGTCCTTACGATGGGCCGCATGACAGCAATCAGTGACCACACGACCGACCATTCCGTCTTCCACAAGTTGCTGCTGGACCAGATCGGCAACGAGTTCGCCGCCTCGCAGCAGTACATCGCCGTGGCCTTCTACTACGACAGCCACGACATGCCTCAGCTCGCCAAGCACTTCTATGCGCAGGCGGTCGAGGAACGCAACCACGCGATGATGATCGTGCAGTACTTCCTCGATCGCGACATCGAGGTCGAGATCCCCGGCGTCGCGGCTCCCCGGACCGAGTTCGAGGACTATCGGGCGCCGATCGAGCTCGCCCTCGCGCAGGAGAAGACCGTCACCGAGCAGATCGTCGACCTGGCCCGCGCCGCCCGCGACGGCGGCGACTACCTCGGCGAGCAGTTCATGCAGTGGTTCCTGGCCGAGCAGGTCGAGGAAGTCGCGACGATGACCACCCTGCAGACGATCGCCGAGCGCGCACAGGGCAACCTGTTCGATCTGGAGAACTTCGTCGAGCGCGAGGTCAATGTGTCGAAGGCGGCAGCCGCGACGCCGCCGGCCGCCGCGGGTGGCAACCTGTAGCAGCGCGCCGGCTCGCCGACGGCGTCAGCGCAGGGTGACCTGCCTGCCGCGGATGCCGTCGCGCGAGCGACGTTCGCTGCTGGTCAGGTCGGCGGTCACCGACAGCGCCTCGGTGAGCCACTCGTCGAACTGATCGAGCCCGGGATACCACTCCTCGTGGTGCAACTCGTTGTCGAGATCGAACACCGGGACCAGCAGCCCGTGGGTACGGAACGACCCGGCGAATCGTGAACCCTCGCCGAGCGTCAGCCGTCCCGCGGCGTGCAGGCGGGCCAGGGCGGTCATCAGGCCGTCCTCGGATTCCGGTCGTACCCAACGCAAGTGGGCCCGCTCGCCCGCGTCGACCCACCAGGGGGCGCCCGTTCCGCTCTTCGGGGTCAGGCGTGCCGTCGGCATGATCGAGTCGTTCGCACGCGCCAGCATGTCCGCGATCTCCGGCGGCACATCGGATCCCGGCGGGAACCACCAGGCGAAGTCGTCGTGGACGACGAGGTCGAGATCGGCATCGGCGACGAGCACGTCGGTCAGTACCACCTCGGTGTCACCGGGCTCGTACTCGTCGCCGGACGCGGCGTGGGAGGCCCACCTGAGCGCGTCGGCGATCTCGCCGGCCGCATCGTCGGGGTCCGGATCCGTCTGCACCGCGACGACGCCCTCGGGGCCGTTCGCCGCATCTCGCACGATCGCGCGCACCGCACCCGGCAGGATCGTCGCGAGCACGATGTCATTGCGCGTTCCGTCCGCGCGTGCGGCCGCAGGCGCCGGTGTGTCACCGGGTACCGCGGAGGTGAGAGTCGGCTCGGCAGCGCCGGGCTCGATGAGAGCGGGTGTGGCCGTGGCCGACGCGACGAAGGCGCGCAACGCGACCAGATCGCATTCCGCGGCGAGGCCGGCGAACGGGCGAGGCGGCGGCGCCATTGCGGCGAGCTGACGCTCCTTGCGTGCCGCCACCCGCTCGGCCCGGTTGCTCCCCGGCCGCGGACCACTGCCTCGTTTGCTCTTCTTCGCCATGGGTCCACCCTCTCACGACGGTCTGTGCCGTCGGCCAGAGGTCGGGGCCGCAAGCGGGGCGGCAGCGAGAGGTCAGTCGACGGTGACGAGCCAATCCCGCACCTTGGCGGGACGGTTCGTCGCCAGCCATCGCACGCCCAGGTCGGCGCACAGCTGCACGTCCACGAGTTCGTCGACCGTCCAGCAGTAGGTCACCCGCCCCGCTGCGGCGGCCCGATCGACGAGGTCCGGGTAATGGCGGAGGGTGTCGATGGACGGACCGATACCGGTGGCCCCGACGGCGGTGGCAGCACTGCCGCCCAGGACACGTGCGGTGTCGCCCAGAAGGATCGTGGGCAGCATCGGCGCATGCCGCCGGATCCGCCACACTCCGGCCGACGAGAACGAGATCACCACGGCGCGACTGTGATCCGCCGACGGCGGGCTCGCGACACCGAACTCCTGCAACAGACCGAGGAGCTTCTGCTCCACCAGACTGCCGTAGCGCACAGGATGTTTCGTCTCGACGAAGAGCCGCACCGGGCGCCGCCAGTCGAGGGTCAGGGTCAGCAATTCGCGCAGCGTCAGCACTGATGCCGGTTTCCCGGACGGATGCCAGCTGCCGAAGTCCAGGTCGCGCAGCTCCGCCAACGACATCTCGCTGACGATCCCGGTGCCGTCGGAGGTCCGGTCGATGGTGCGGTCGTGGATGCAGACGAGTTCGTGATCGCTCGTCAGGCGCACATCGCATTCGAGCCCGTCGGCCCCGCCGGCCAACGCCAGCTCGTAGGCGCCGAGTGTGTGTTCCGGCATCTCCTCGGAGGCGCCGCGGTGGGCGACCACCGCCGGTTTGCCCGAGCGCGAGACGTCCTCGATCCCCGTCATGCCCCAGATCCCGTCATGCGACCGCCACCCATCGCCGTGACGGTACTGGCTCCTCGACGGCAGCACCGAAGGCTGCCGTGAGCCGTCCGGCCAGCCAGTACGCGAACACAGCGGAACACGCAGAGCTGATCACGACGGCCGCCAGCCCGTTGGCGCCGGTCTGGATGGAACCGGACATCGTGGCGACCAGTCGGGTCACCAGCGCGAGCACCGCGAGCACGTTGACGATCGCCCACGCCACCCACATCCGGGTGAGCCGACGACGCGTCCGAACCGGATCGAGGTCGTCGCGCTGCACCGCCGCCTCGTGCAGCAGGAGGGCGGCACCGACGACGTTGACCAACGGTGTCGCGGCCAGCAACGCGATCTGCCAGCGCGGCCGCGGATCCCGCAGGTGGTGACGCCCATAAGCGTCGGCGCGGGTGACGATGGTCCATCGCGTGACGATCACCGTCGTGTACACATAGGCACCGAGCGAGAGGAGCCCGGCGAACACGACCAGCACCCAGGTGAATCCGTCGAGCCATCCGGGCACGGGCGTCGATCGGTTCACCACCAGCAGGATGTAGCGCGCCAGGTGCGCAACCGCCGCGAATCCCAGCGCGCCGGCCAACAGATGCAGCGCCTGCGTCACGGCCGCCGCCAGGATCTCGCCGCGAGTGCGCTGGTCACCATCCGCCTCGACGGGGGCATCGCGCAGACCCCACTGCGGGATGTAGACGTATCGCGGGATCGGACGCGGTCCGCCGACGACGAACGGCCGACGGGCCGGGATGGCCTCGGGCGGACGGCGCGCGATCCAGCGGACGTGCCGGCTCCGATACAGCCGGGCGCTGCGCGGTCCACCGACCGGCGGTGTCGAGGGCCGTGCTTGCGTCGGACCCGGTTGCGTCGGCGTGGAGTGGGTGCGCGCGGGTCCAGAGGCGTGCGGATCCGCGGCGACCGACGGCCGGTCGGGCACGGTCGCCGGGTCCTGGCCCAACAGGTCGGAGTCCAGCACCCGCAGCGGTCCACCGCATCGCGGACACTGCTCGCGTCCTGCGCGATGTGGCGCCTGGATTCGACACCTCGGACAGAGGTCGATCATCAGGAGCCGGTACTCCCGGTCTCGACCGGCTTGCCCTGTTCGAGCCAGGCGAGCATCCCGCCGCGCACACAGCTGCCCTCGTAGCCGAGCTGATCGAGGTATTGCAGGACCCGCATCGAGCGTCCGCTCGAATGACAGACGACCAGGAGCTCGGCATCGAGGTCGAGCTCCTCGATCCGTGCCGGCACGTCCCCCAGCGGGATGTGCAGCGCTCCCCGCACGTGTCCGTTGGCCCACTCATCGTCCTCGCGGACGTCGAGCAGGACCCGACCCGTCTCCTCGGTGAAGTCGTCCGGAAGTTCCGTCACCGGTACCTGCCGAATGTCGCCCATGCTCACGAATCCATGGTGGCACAGGCCGGTGGGCGACGGCGCGCGCTGTGTACAACCCGCATGAGCAGAACTCGGGCCGCCGCCGAATTGACACCGCATCCGGACCCGATCGAGCACTATGACGACCTGCATATAACTATCCACATGGCGATTTGCCAACCGGACACCGGGTGTGCATTCTCCACCTCAAGCTGTGGATGAGACTGTGGATAATGTGGACAACTCCGCACGTCGCGGTATGTTTCCTGTGATGGCCCTCACAGGGCCTGTGACCAGCGTCACCGATCTGGTTGACCAGCGGCGCAGAGAATTCAGAACAGTGCAGATGCACCTCACAGACAAAGGATTTTCTCGATCCTCACAACGCCTGTGGAGAACTTGGGGAGAACTGTGCACACCTGCGTGCCGAGGCGACTGTCACCCGGTCGGATGACGTGTCACCGCAGGTGCGTGACCACTCCGCGATCGAGTGCGGAGACGACGCCACTCACCACACGCTCGACGATCCCCTCGATGCCGACCTGGGCGGTGGTGTGCGCACCCAGCGGACCACCGACGAGACGTGCGAGAAGCGGCTTCGGTGTGTCGATCATCGTGATCTCGGCGTCGGGATAGCGTTCGGCGACGACCGACCGCATGACCCCGATCGCGTCGACCAGGCCGACCTCGAGTGCTCGGTTCCCGACCCAGACGTCTCCGCTGAAGAGCTCGTCGTCGGGGGCGTTCAACTTCTTCCCGCGACGTTGGCGGACCCAGCCGATGAAGGCCTCGTGCAGATGCGACTGCAGCGTCTGCAGCCACTCGACATCCTCGGGCCGCTCGGGGGAGAACGTGTCGAGGCGGGCCTTGTTCGAGCCCGAGGTGTACAGGCGCCGTTCGACGCCGAACCGGGTCAGGACATCCGACAGGCCGAACCCCGACGACACCACCCCGATGGACCCGATCATCGAGGTGTGCGCGGCGAAGATCTCGTCCGCGGCACAGGCGATCCAGTAACCGCCCGACGCGGCGACGTCCTCGCAGAACGCGAGCACCGGGACACCCTTCTCGGCCGACAGCTGACGGATCCGCTCGGCGATGTACTCCGACTGCGCCGGCGAACCACCCGGTGAGTTGATGACGACGACCACGGCTTTCACGTGCTCGGTACCGAAGGCCCGTTTCAGGACGGGCTCCACGGAGTCGGTGGTGATACCCGGACGACCCATGCCGCTCATCCCGATCGGACCGTCGAGGCGGACCACGGCCACCCGATCCGCCCGCGACCGAGACACCCGCTCGGTCACCTTTGTCCACGGTCCACTTGTCATGGGACGAGTCTAGTGGCCGCATTCGCGACGCCCGGGACTCTAGACTTTGCGCGTGCGGATCCGATGGCTCACGGCGTTCCTGGATTTTCCCTCCGCCCAGTTTGGCGCCGAGGTGACGTTCTGGCGCGCGATCGCCGGCAGCACGGTCTCACCACCTCGCGGCGACCACCGTGAATTCGCTTCACTGGAGCCGTTCAACGGGGATCCGCATCTTCGGGTGCAACGCATCGAGGACGGCCCGGGTGGCATCCACATCGACCTCCACGTCGACGACCCGGGCGTCGCGGCGCGGGAGGCGATCTCGCTGGGCGCGAGGGTGGTCCGTGATGCCGCCGGGCCCGCCTACCTGACGCTGGAGTCGCCGTCGGGCTTCGTGTTCTGTCTCGTGGCCTGGGAAGGGGAATCGGAACGGTCGCGTCCGATCCGGTGGCCCGGTGACACGATCAGCATCATCGATCAGGTGTGCATCGATGTCCCGCACTCCCAGTTCGACCGCGAGGTCGCGTTCTGGACCCGGCTCACGGGGCGCCCGACCGAGGCGACCAGCCGGCCGGAGTTGCTGCGCATCGCCCGCGATCCGGCGCTCGCCATCGGAATCCTGCTGCAGCGCAACGACGAATCCGACCCGTCACCGGTCGCGCGCGGCCACCTGGATCTGGCGGCGACGGCCGTCGAGGACGAGGTCGTCCGGCACGAGGACTGGGGCGCGCGGGTCGTCGAGCGCCTGCCGAACTGGACCGTGATGGCCGACCCGGTGGGTCGCCGGTACTGCATCACCGACCGCAATCCCCGGACCGGCGGGTGACCGGCCCTCGGGGATCACTGTGCGGTGTCGCAGAAGGCTTGTAGCCGTTCGACTTCGGCCGCCAGTTCGGATCGTTGTCGACGTGGCGGGTCGATCATCAGGTCGGTGACCACCCGGCCGTCGTCGAGCCGCCAGCTCCCGGCGAGGCGGCCGTCGAGCAGCACGAAGCCCGGCGAGCGGCCGTTCGGTGTGGCCAGGCTCCGGTAGCGGTCGTCGTCGGCGATGCGACGTCGGTCGGCCTGTGCGACAAGCACGTTGTCGAACGGTGCGAGCAGCCGGACCGGTGCCGGGGTGTCCTCGTCGATGATGTCGAGGCCCTCGAGGTCGAAGAGCCGCTCACCGTCGGGTCCGGCGAGTTCGGCGAGCTCCCAGTCCGCTTCCATCTCCGCCACCAGCGACCCGAGCCGGGTGAGTCCGGCCCAACTCTGGATGCCTTTCACCGTGGCCGGCCCGAAACCCCTGAGGTAGAGGCGGATCAGCTCCTTGCGCGCCTCGTCGCCGACGACGGCCGGCTCACCTGGACCCACCCAGTCGTCGAAGAGCTGATAGGTCGGCGCGGCCGACCCCTGCCAGAGCCCCCGGGGTGGGATCTGGACGAGCGGCAGGCCGCACCGCGCGACGGAAACCATCGTCGACGGGTTGTCGTCGGGGTGGCGGGCCGCGAGCGCACGACCGAGATCTGCGCCGGACATCGCTGTGCCCGAGAGTAATTCGGCCGCATCGGCGAGAATGTCGGTGGCCGCGGTGCGCGTGAGTCGTCGTTCGTGGATGGCAACCTCGGTGTCCAGCAGGGGCTGGGCGATCGGTCGTATCCACCGTGCGTCCTCCGCGTCGATCAGGAAGATGGTCGAACGCAGCAGCGCCACCCGGACGACCTCGCGATCGATGAGCAGCGCGTCGAGCTCACCCGGGTCGAAATCGGCCACGCGCGAGGCCAGCCCGAAGAACGGGGCCTTCGGCTCCTGTGCCTGTAGTCCCACACAGCGATCGAGGACGTCGATGGCGTCCTCGTCGGCTCGTTCGAGCAGATGCTGGCGGTGCAGGAGGGTCCGGTTCCACTGGCCGGTGGTGAGCTGACGGCGGCTGGTCGGGGCGGCCACCGCTCAGGCGGCCGGATAGTGCAGACCGGTGGACGCGTGGCAGCGATAACCGTTCGGATTCTTGGCCAAGTACTGCTGGTGATAGTCCTCGGCATAGTAGAAACGACCCGCGCCAGCGTCGGCGAGCGGCGCGATCTCGGTGGTGATCGGTCCGAGCCCGGCGTCGGCGACCACACCACCGAACGTCTCCGCCGTTGCCCGCGCGCGGTCGGCATCGTCGGCGGTCAGCGTGTAGATCGCCGAGCGGTACTGCGTCCCCACGTCGTTGCCCTGACGCATCTCCTGCGTCGGATCGTGCGACTCCCAGAAGATCGTGAGGATGCCCTCGAGATCGATGACCGCCGGGTCGAAAACGACCAGCACGGACTCGGTGTGCCCGGTCCGTGCGGTGCAGACCTCCTCGTAGGACGGGTTCGGCGTGTGGCCGCCTGCGTAGCCGACCGCCGTCGTGTAGACGCCGGGCACCTGCCAGAAGATCTCCTCGACACCCCAGAAGCACCCGCCCGCCAGGACGACAGCCGACAGGTTCCCGTCGAACTCACCGATGCCGGTACCCGCCGGGTCGTCGGTCCAGGTCATCGGGTGATGCAGCAGAAGGTGTTCGGCCGCCACCGGCACGGCGGCATCGCGACCGGGGAGCGCCTGATCCGCGTCGACGAGTCGACGCTTGTGGGATTGCCCGGAAAGAAGCTGGTCAAGCCATGACATGGCACCGATCGTACGCTCGCTCCCCGACCTCCCCGGGGTTGATGGATCTCCGGGAGTCTGCCTATCATGTCCCCCACGTCGAGGTTGTGACGGTTGTCACTCACGAGAATCGTCACGACGCGGCACAGCCGGTCCAGCAGTCCAGCCCGCGGTCGTCACGACCGCACTCAGCGACGACGAAGGGTGTCCATGGCAACGCATGCGAGTTCCGATCTCCGTCGGACCCTCGGGCCTCGACCGAGTACGCCGCGTGCGACCTACGACGTCCGATCCGCCTGCCTCGGCACGGCCGCCAGCATCGTCGGCCTGATCGTTCTCCTCATCGTCCTGATGGTGATCTGACCAGCCGTTCCGGCGATCCCCGCAGCGGTCAATACTTCAACCGCACTTGAAGTGGATTGTGCCGCAGTGTTTGCAATCCCCCATGAGGTGGGTAAGGGTGGAAGTACTCGCGTGACCGGCGTCGGAACGCCGCGGTTGTGCGCGCAGAGTGAGTAACGAGTTACACCTCAGAGAGGAATATCGTGGCTGAATACACCTTGCCGGATCTCCCGTACGACTACGCGGCGCTCGAGCCGCACATCTCCGGCAGGATCATGGAGCTCCATCACGACAAGCACCACGCGACCTACGTCAAGGGCGCCAACGACACCCTCGAGAAGCTGGCTGCGGCCCGTGACGACGAGAGCATCGCGGGCAAGGTCTACGGACTGTCGGCGACCCTGTCGTTCCACCTCGGTGGCCACACCAACCACTCGATCTTCTGGAAGAACCTGTCGCCCAACGGTGGTGACAAGCCCGAAGGTGACCTCGCGGCCGCCCTCGACGATCAGTTCGGCAGCTTCGACAAGTTCAAGGCACACTTCACCGCGGCGGCGACCACGCTGCAGGGCAGTGGCTGGGCGATCCTGGGTTACGACACCATCGGTGGAAACCTGGTCATCCTGCAGCTGACCGACCAGAGCGGGAACATCCCCGCCGCGATCATCCCGGTCGTCATGCTCGACATGTGGGAGCACGCCTTCTACCTCGACTACCAGAACGTCAAGCCGGATTACGTCAAGGCTTGGTGGAACGTGGTCAACTGGGCGGACGCGGCCGAGCGCTTCGCGACCGCCAAGAGCCAGGGCGCCGGACTCGTCGTCCCCGCCTGACGCCACTTCGCGTACGGCCTGCCCCCGTCTCTCCCGCACTCCGGGAGAAACGGGGGCAGAACTGTTTTCGCGGACGCCATCGGTTGTCGCGACCCACGT
The DNA here is from genome assembly GCF_003797825.1 of Gordonia sp. OPL2. Lineage (GTDB taxonomy): Bacteria > Actinomycetota > Actinomycetes > Mycobacteriales > Mycobacteriaceae > Gordonia. Next base: position 16,076 of record NZ_RKME01000004.1, on the reverse strand, counting down.
GTTGCGAGGTCAGAGCACAAGGGTCAGCGTTATCGCTGCGGCGCAGGCGATCCCGATGACGATCAGCGCCACCGCATCCATCCGCCCCGGCCGTGACGGGTAGGCGGTCAGCCGCCCGGTGCCGCCGCGTGCCGTGATCGCCTCGGCCATCTCGGAACTGCGGCGCAACGCGCTCGACATCGCCGCGGTGATCATGTCGACGACCCCCATCTCCGCGGCCGGGTGTCCGCTGCGCGCCGGAGCCGACGGCCGCAGCCGGTGGGCGGCCCGCAGCAGTCGCATCTCCTCGATCAGCAGTGGCAGACCCCGCAGGCACAGTGCGATCGCGACCGCCCACTCGTCGACGGGCAGCCGGAAGATCCGCAGCGGTCGCATCAAAGTGGCGATCGCCGGGGCGATCTCGGCCATCGGGGTCGTCCAGATCACCAGGATCGAACTGGCGACGAGCACCAGGCCCAGCGTGACCGCCCGCAGGTAGACGATGAGGGCCGCCGGCCCGAAGACGACGTTGAGAACACCGCCGGCGATGATCAGCCCCCAGAACCACCAGGGCGGGCGCGGGATGGCACCGAGCGGGATTCCCGCGACGACTGCCGTCAGCAGGACGATCGCCGCGACGAGTCCCAGCGCGGGCCACGACGGCAGAACCCACGTCATCACGCCGAGGGCCAGCACGATGATCAGTTTGGTCCCGGCCCACAGCCGGTGGACGAACGAGTTGCCGGGCACCTGCCGCAGCGGGACGGACTGCATGCTCATTCCCCTGCCTCCGGCGAGATGATCGGTCGAAACTGGTGCACGTCAACAACTCTCGTCTCGTCGATCGGTGGCGGCGGTGGATTCTGTGCCGTCGCCTCCCGCGGTGGCGCGTCGTGCGGCGGGGCCACCGTCGTGAGGGTGCCGTCGACCAACTGGACGCGACGGTCGACGACGGCGTCGAGGTCGCCGAGATCGTGCGAGATGATGACGATCGTCAGGCCGTCGGCGCGCAATCGTGCCAGCAGTTCGATGATCTCGGCACGGGCATACGGGTCGACCCCGGCGAGCGGTTCGTCGAGGATGAGGACCGTGGGTCGCCGCGCCACCAGTCCGGCGAGAACCACCCGTCGCATCTGCCCGCCGCTGAGCGAGTCGATCTGACGTGCCGCCATGTCGCGCCCAAGCCCCACCGCCTCGAGGGCGCGGGCCACCTCGGCGGTGCCGACACCGAGTCCTCCGGCAGACATGATCTCGTCGCCGACGGTCTGCTTCTGCAGTTGCAGACGCGCGTGCTGGAACGCGAGGGCCACGTCGCCGACCTGGTCGGACACCGGTGAGCCGCTGAGGTTCGCCGTTCCCGCGCTCGGCGAGATGAGGCCGGCCATGATCCACGCGAGCGTGGTCTTGCCCGATCCGTTCCCGCCGACGATGAGGATGCCGTCGCCGCGATGCACCGTCATCGAGATGTCGCGCACGGCGTCGACGGCCCACGGGGAACCGGGCAAATACGTGTGCCCGACGTCGTCGAGGACGAGAAGTGGTTCGCCCGATCGTCGGGCGGGTGCATGGCCGGCCGGGAGATGCGGTGCGGGCTCGGCCACCGAACCCGGGCGGGGAATCCACTGCGGCGGATGTGCGATGACGCGACCGTGGTCGAGGTGGATGATGCGATCGGCGGCGGCCGCCTCCGCGCCGCGGTGGGTGATCAGGACGACGGTCATGTTCCGGCGCGCGGGCAGTGCGGCGAGCAGGGTGAGCAATTCGTCGCGTCCGGCCGGGTCGACCATCGAGGTGACCTCGTCGGCGATGAGCAGCGCGGGTTCGCGCGCCAGCGCGGCAGCAATGGCGAGGCGCTGCTGCTGCCCGCCGGAGAGGTCCGACGTCTCGCGGCCGCCGAGCCCGGCGAGACCGACTTCGGCGAGCAGGCGCTCGACGTCGACCTCGACGTGCGGCGGCAGACCCCAGACGACGTCGTCGGCGACCCGTGAACCCAACATCTGGGTCTCCGGTCGCTGCAGCACCATCGCCGTACCGCCGTGCCGCCCGAGCCCGGCGGCACCCGGACGGTGCACGGTGCCGGCGGTCGGCACCCGCCCGGCGAGGATCTTCGCCAGCGTCGACTTGCCGGACCCGTTCGCGCCGACGACGGCCACGAACTCACCGGCCGCCAACGACACGCTCACGTCGTCGAGGACGAGCGGGCCACCGTCGCGATAGCGGAATCCGATACCGGAGAGAGTGAGCGGCAGGGGGCCGACAGGCGTGTCGTCGGCGGTCAGATCGCCGGCGTCGAGGGTGTCCTCGCTCGGGACGTCGGCGAGCCGGGCGATGACCCCGCCGAGCAGCCACCACGCCACCGCCAGCGACACCGCGGTGCCCAGCGCACCCGACACCCACATCCAGATCCACCACTGGTCGACCATGCTGTTGCCGAGCGTCTCGACCGAGTCGGCCACGCCCGACAGTGCAGGAACGCTGTCGAGGATCTTCACCAGTCCGCCGACGGTGTTGCCGAGTGCCTCCAGGGCCAGGGTGCGCAACGGCACCAGGATCAGCAGCACGAGAACCGACAATCCGCCGATGATCGGTGCGGCGATGATGCCGGCGACGGTGATCGTCCCGATGCCTCGACCACGACGCTTCGTGTCGCCGACGATCCCTCCGACCAGCGCGGATCCCAGAACGGTCGCGGCGGCACCGGTGCCGGCCATCGCAAAGCTGACACCGGTGGCGGCAACGGAGGCGGCGATGAGCGCACGCGGCCGGGTCCGGGCGGCGATCAATGCGAGCGGGACCGGGGCCAGCAGCCCGACGGCGGTGGCCAGGGGGATGACCGAGGCCACCACGATGGCCGCGACGGTCAGTCCGCCGAAGATCGCGATCGACGCCATCTCCATCGGACGCAGGGGTGCAGAACTTCTCACCTGATCCAGTGTGCCTGGTGGTGGCGGCGTGCTCGTGTCCCCCGGATGGGCCACTCCGTGTAAAAGAACCGTCACAAGACCCGTGTTCGAGTTGTCTGCGAGGCCGGTGGGGTGGATTCTTCTCAGACGGGGTGTCGTACACCACGACATCTCCAACTCCGGCGAAAGCCCTGCCGCAGAGGGGGACCAGCGATGACGACCTCCATACCGATCGGCCTCACGCCGTTCCATTTCGACGGGCATCTCAACGGCATCCTCATCTCCGGCCGCTGGCCGGAGTCCACCCTCGAGTGGACGCAGACCCTGGTCGCGTCGGTCCGCATCGCGTGCCGACCGGGCTTCCTGCCGACGACGACGATCTTCGGGGTGGTCGAGGAACGACCCGACGACGCCGAGGCCGACGCCGTGGGCATGATGGTCGCCGTCGGCAACGTCGTCGACGACAGTTTCGTCGAGGCCGGGCGATTCCTCAGCAACCCGCCGGCGCTGGTGATGCTGCATCCGCCGTCGCAGACCCGGCCATCGCTGCCGGAATGCTCACAGGTCGCCTCGGGCTGTGTGCTGCTGCCGGGACTGCCCGAACTCGGGCTCGAGCACCGAGCCGGATGGGCCGAGGCGGAGGCGGATGGGACCGTCGTCACATTGCGTAACCAAGTCGGTATAGATCCCAACGCCGACCCGGATACCGCCGTCCTCGCGATGCTGCTGGCCGCCTGACCTGCGACAGGAGATTCAGGGTCCCCTAACTTTTAGTTTTGTGCCTCCTACCTGCGGAAATACGGGCATGCAATCTGTTGCACAGCCATCTGCGGGCACCCTAACCTGGCTTTCGTGATTGCTGCCCTGCTCCTGAGCTTCGGCGTGATCTTCGTCGCCGAACTCGGCGACAAGTCGCAGCTGATGGCCATGACCTACGCCCTCCGGTACCGGTGGTGGGTCGTCCTGCTCGCGATCACCGTGGCCACCACCGCCGTACACGCGGTGTCGGTGTTCTTCGGTCACTTCCTCGGACTCTCCATCCCCGCCGACCTCATGTCGATCCTCGCCGGGATCGCGATGCTGATCTTCGGCCTGTGGACCCTGCGCGGCGATCATCTCGACGACGACGAGTCGAGCAAGGCCGAACGGGTCGGCGCATCCGTCTTCTTCGCGGTGATGTCGTCGTTCTTCCTCGCCGAACTGGGCGACAAGACAATGCTCGCGACCATCACGCTGTCCACCAACAACGACTGGCTCGGCGTGTGGATCGGGTCGACCGTGGGCATGGTCGCCGCCGACGCGCTCGCCATCGCGGTCGGCGCACTGTTGGGCAAGCATTTGCCCGAGCGGATGATCGCCCGGGGCGCCGCGATCCTGTTCTTCGGCTTCGCCGCATGGCTGCTGTGGGAGGGTCTGGCCGACGCCGGAACCGTCACGGTGATCGCCACCCTCAGCGCTGTCGTCGTCCTGCTCGGCATCGGCGCGGTCTACCTCCGCCACCTGCGGCGCACCGCCCTGACCTCGGCCGACGACGACTCCGACGAGGAGTCCCGAACGATCGCTCGGTGATTTCGGGGGTTGCGGTCGGCCGCCAACCGCGTCCTGTTTAGGGTGATTCGGTGACACCGATCGCGGCCGCCCCTCCCCGGCGGCCGGTGTACCCCGAAAGGACTCCCCCATGGACGTTTCCGGCTCATCCGTACTGGTCACCGGCGCAGCATCCGGCCTCGGCGCAGCAACGGCAGCGCGCTTCGCCGCCGCCGGCGCCCAGGTGTTCGGGCTCGACCTGCAGCCGTCCATCGACAAGGCGACCCCGACCGGCGGGGTGACCCTCCTGCCGGCCGATGTCACCAACGAGGTCGAGGTGAAGGCCGCGATCGACACCATCAGCGACGGCGGCGCACCCCTGCGGGCCGCGGTGAACTGCGCCGGCGTCGGATGGGCCGCACGCATCCTGGGCAAAGACGGGCCGCACGACCTGTCGCTGTTCCAGAAGATCATCAACATCAATCTCGTCGGCACGTTCAACGTAATGCGCCTGGCCGCCGCGCAGATGGCCACCGAGTCGACGGTTGACGACGACGGACAGCGCGGCGTCGTCATCAACACCGCGTCGGTCGCGGCCTTCGAGGGTCAGATCGGTCAGATCGCCTACGCCGCGTCGAAGGGCGGTGTGCACGCGATGACGATCTCGGCGGCGCGCGACCTCGCCCGCGTCGGCGTGCGCGTGTGCACCATCGCACCGGGCACCATCAAGACGCCCATGCTCGCAGGCGTGACGCCCGAGTTCCAGCAGACGCTGGCCGAGGCGATCCCGTTCCCGCAGCGACTCGGTGAGCCGGAGGAGTACGCCCAGCTGGCCGAGTTCATCGTCACGCACAACTACCTCAACGGCGAGACGATCCGCATGGACGGCGCCATCCGCATGGCGCCGCGCTGATCAGGAACTGCTCTCCGACAACGACTGCCGGGCGACGGCCGCCGACAGACGCAGCAGCGGTGCCGCGTCCTCCTCGAGTTGCCGACCGCCCGGCAGTACCTCGCGCACCGCGCCGCGGGCCTGCCCGGCGAGGGCGTGGTCCTCGGCTGCGGCCCAGAGCATGTCGGCACGGGCGTCGTCGTCGACGATCTCGAAATCCTCGGTGAGATAGGGACTCAGCTGAGTCAGGGCGTCCCGGATCTCGACGACCCGCCGATGCAGGAGCAGCGACGGTGCGGACGTCCTGGACGCACCGGCGGGCACCTCGTCTGTGGTGGACTCCCCCAGGGGCAGAACCACTTCCGGCACCGCGCCCGTCACGAGCGCCCACAGTGGCACCAGTGCCTCGGCATCGCGCCGGTGTCGTCGGCCGGAGGTGATGGTGTGCCATCGCGCATGCAGCATCGGGTAACTGATCCCGAGCAGAAAGCCGACGACACCGATGATCGAACACACCCGCGCCGCACCCAGCAACCACGGCAAGCTGATCACCTCGGCCGCGGAGCCGATCACGAACAGGATCTGCAGCACCGAGCTGAGCGCGAGAAACGCCAGTCCGCCCAACAACATCCCGAGCGAGGTCCGCAGATAGCCGTCGGCCATGGCGAGGAACCGTCGGATGCTGCGCACACAGGCGACGAATCCATAGGTGAGGTAGCCGGAGGCGATGAGCACGAAGATCGCGTACGCGACATTGCGAGCGGTCCACTCCGAGAGGTTCTCGGTGCGCAGGTCGATCGGGATGACGAGCATCGACACCTGTAGACCGATCAGCGCGACGATCAGCGGAACGGCCTCGATGCCCGCACGCCGCTCCCGGGAGGTCGAGCGGCCGGGGAAGAAGAAGACCACGATCAGACCCGCTACACCGACGGCCAGCAGCGCGTAGAAGAGGACACGTGCGGCGCCGGTGAACGCGACCTCGTCGAGCGCATCGGTCACGTCGTGGCCGGAGACGACGAACGCGAGGGTGAGCGCGGCGATCGCCACCGTCATCGCCACCGCCTGGAGTCCGCCGCCCTCGCGGCGGATCTGTTCGAGGCGCCAGCACAGCGCGGCGGCGAAGACGACCGCCGCGATTGCGTTGACCACACCGATCGCGATCACGTCAGAGCCATCCCTTGTGACCGCCGAGGACGCGCTGGATGCCGCGCAGGTCGGCGTTCTCGGGTGTGGAGCCGACGGTGTCGCGGGCCTCGGCGGCCCAGCTGAGGATCATCGACGCGAGCATCTCCGCCTCCCACTCCCGCTCGTCGGAGTAGCAGGTCCGCTTCAGTGCGGCATCGGAGTCGTCGTCGGACGGCGCCGACAACGCCGAGGCCGACACCTCACCGAGCATCTGGTGCCCGGCGATGAGATGGCCGAACTCGTGGATGACGATCTGGTCCTGGTGCAGCTTCGACGTGTTCGCCTGGTAGAAGAAGTAATCCGCATCCTCGGCCGCCAGCCACACACCGTTCGGCATCCCGGCCGGCAACGGATGGGCGATCAGACGGATGGGACGTCCACGGCGTTCGCCGTAGCGCCCGCAGAGTTGTGACACGTCGAGCGGCAGATCGAGGTCGAGGCCCCGGAGGGTGTCACGACACAGTGCCCGGAGCGCCCGTTGACGTCGCATGGATGACAGGGAGCTCCGGACCGGAAGTCAGTCGTTGACGATCGGTCCGCCGACGACCCGCAGGCGCGCATCCTCGGAGATCCCCGCCGCGATGATGTCCGGCGGATCCTTCGGGAGGCCCTGCTGCTCGCGCAGCACCTTGATGAGCTCGTTCACGACGGTGACCGAGTCGCTGGACAGTCCGGCGAGCCGGAAGGCGGCGAGCTGCACGTTGGTGTCGGCCTGCAGACGCATCAGGTCGATCTCGTCACGCGTGCGCTGCGCGGCACGATCTTCCAGGAAGTAGTGGACGTCCACACCGAACGCCGCGGCGATCCCCTCCACGGTGCGGAACGACGGCGACTTCGCCTTGCCGGATCGCAGCTGACTCAGATACGACTCGCCGAGCCGGAATCCCCGCTCGGTGGACCTGGCCGCGATGGCCTTGGCGCTGTATGCCCGACCGTTGGGTCCCGGCACCGTCCGGAACAGTTCCTCCAGGCGTCGAGCAAAGAGGCCTGGGTCCACTGTTTCGTGTTGCATGGCATCGACCGACCTCGTGTCGGTTCGACGCCCGCCGTCAACAGCAGGCATTTCCGTACCTTGTGAAGTCATTATTCTCCCCGGCAAATCCAAAGCTTGAACTTGCAAACATTAAAGACCTGCGTGCATCGTCGTTGCAACGCTCGGTACGATCAGAACGTACCTGACGGCCACCGCCCATGCGTATCACCTGTGCCAATGATGTAACGATTACCCATTGTGGCATTGTTCACACTCGATCGTAAATATCCTGCAGCGGCGCAAATCCGAGTTTACCTGAGCGTGAACAGTGGGCGACGATGCACCACGACCGTTCTCCTGCCTGTAACCCGAACGAGGTCCGATGACACACCGCACCCCCGAGCAGCCGCCGTCGCGCCGCCGCATGGGTGCGCTCGCCGCGCTGATCGCTGTGCTCGCGGTCGCGATTCTCGGTATCGGCGCAGGTGTGGCACTGTCCGCCCCGGATTCCTCCGACTCGTCGGGCAGCGGTGCGCACTCGGAGAGTTCGGGTTCCGGGAGCGACTCCGACTCCTCCGAGGGCGACTCCCACGAGCACTCCGGCAGTTGGGGACATCACGGGCACGGCGGCGGATGGCACGGGTCACCCGGCGGCTCCGGCGACGATGATGATGACGACGGCACCGGAGCAGCGGGCGGACCGTCGGGGACCGAGCCTTCCGGGACGACCGAGCCTTCCGGGACCACCGAGCCGTCGGGAACCACGGGACCATCGGGAACCACCGAGCCCTCCGGGACGACGGAACCGTCGGGCAGCACCGGGCCGTCGGAACCGTCCGGCAGCACGGAGCCGACGGAGAGCACACCGACCACCGAGACGACCGACACCACGGACACGTCGGTGACGGTGCCTCCGGCCGCTGGTGGCGGCGGCTCCGGCGGCGGCGTGGCATTTCCGCCGCGACCGCCGGGATTCACCTCGACCCCGCAGACTGGTGGCGCGATGCCCGGTAGCAGCGGCGACAACCCCTCGGTCGGCGGTCCGTCCGGTGGTGCGGCGACTCCGAACGCCCCGGTGCCCACCGTGCCGACCGCGGCCGCACCCGGGACCGGTGGCGGTCCGGCGGACGGGTCGTCGGCGACCGGGCCGGCAGGCAACGGCCAGGCAGGCGGGCAGTCCGGCGGTGGCGGCGCGTCGACCGGCGGCGGCGAGTCGAACCGTGCCGAGTCCACCGGTGCCGAGTCGAACAGTGCCGAGTCGAACAGTGCTCGCGTGGCGCAGGCCGCACAATCCGCACCGGCGGCCGCCCCCGTCGCCGACGACACGAGCCTGGTCTCCTCCACCCGTCGCATCCTCGTCGGGCTGGCCCCGGGAGGACTGCTGCTCCTCGGCGCGGTCGCCCTGCTGGGCAGCGGATCGTTCCTCGAAGCACTGCGTTCGTCGCGGCCCTGATCGGGGACGGGATCGAGCGGGCGCGCACCGATGGGGTGCGGGTGAAACCAGGTTGCGATCAACCGGGGTTGCGAAACTCCAGCACCTGATCTTTATGCGGGACATCATGTTTCGCCGACCCGTCGATCCATTCGCGGAGGACCTTGGTCGCGCGCACGTCGTCCTCGTTGTACTCCAGCAGGCGTCGGCGCTGTGACAGGTCCATCGGGGTGTCCCCCAGGCCGACGGCCTCGCGGTACCAATCCATGGAGGCCTCGCCGCTCGCCTCGGCGTCGCGCCAGCTGAACCCGGCCACCGGGGCGACCCGCTTGAGGCCTTTCCCGTTCGGGCACACGAAGTTCCGGCCGACGGCCTCGTAGATGTCCACCCACTCGTCGGACGCAATGAAGGCCTCGACCGAGGCGAGCGACGGGACACCTGCGATCCCCGCGAACCGTTTCGCCGATCCCAGCAGCCACCGATTCTCCGCCTGCTGCGAATAGCAATATGCGGCAAAGCTTTTCCCGGCCTCACGAGCGGCTTCGCGCTCGGCGCTCAGCCACGTCCAGAACTCACCGAACGACCGTCCCTCGTCCCGGGTCGGGAGCGGCTCCCACGTCACGAACGCGCGGTAGACGACGGGGCGTGAGGGGTCGGTGTTGTCGGTGAGCAACGTCCCCCACATATAGGCGCCGTGCTCGCCGTAGCTCTCCATGTCCACGTCGACCTCGACGTCGGCCCGGGTCACCGTCGGTTGCTCGAGCCGACGGATGAGCGGGGTGTCGGTCAGCCAGGCGATGGCGGTCAGCACCGCGTCGTCGAACGGCGCATTTCCCGGCCAGTCCGCCGGAGGATCACCGCGGTAGTGGGCCAACTGGTCGATGGTGGTGATCCCGGCGTCGTCGAGCACCACGCTCTGATTGCCCCCGACGACCAGGCTGACGTCGCGGCGCTCCTCGAGCTCCGGCCCACAGCGCACCCACCAGGGGCAGCTGCGGCACTCGCCGATCCGGCGTGGAGTGGTGGCGACACGTTGTTCGGCGATCGCGGTCCGCCGTTCGAAGATCTCCGCGTAGTCGTCGAGCAGCGGGGCCATCTCGTACACCACGATGCAGTCCGCATCGAGTCCGATGACACCGCCGCGCAGGGCCTGCGGATCGTCGGAGGCAGCCAGCCCGAGGTCGCGCAGCATCGCCGTGAGCTGCGCCAGCCGTAGCTGGTCCCGACGCTGGTTGCGGCCGTTACGCGACGGGTCGGGCTGCGGCGCCCAGGTCCAGACAGGACTCGTGAGCGTCGACGACCCGTTGCCGAGCGAGCCGTTGGGCGCTCGGACGGGTTTCGCCGGGTAGCTCACCCGGTGGTTGACGACGATGACCGGGACGTAGCCGTCGCCGTCACGGATGAGGAGTTCCGCGTGTCCTCTACGTCCGTGTTCGCGGTCGGTCGGCAGCGTCGCGTTCCAGATCCAGGCCGCACCCTCACGGCACGCGGCGAGCGTCGCCGCGACCCGCGTGGCGTGATCGGTGTCCGGCTCGACCAGCACGACCGTGCCGGTCGGCTGATCGCTATGTAGCCCCCGGATCATCTCCCGCACGCGGGCGCGGTGATCGGCGGCCGCGTCCTTGCGACGCTGCGCCTCAGGTGTGTCGGGTCGATTGCGCGCCTGGTCGGGATGCGAGTGATCGAGGGACAGCCGATGTTCGCAGCCCGCGAGGTCTCGCGGGTGCAACACGACTCTCGACACTCGCCATCCTTTCGCCAGACGCTGATCGACGTGCTTCGCCGTCGGCACGACAGCGACCGGTCAGCGCGGACCGCCCCTGTCGAGCCTATGTAATGCTTGTACCGATGCACTCACCGGTCGCACGGCGTTTCACGTCCGTGACCGGACATGCCCGAGACACCGCACAGGAGGTAGGTCCTCAGATGGGATTGTTCTCGTCGAACGGCAAGACCCGCGCTCAGCGCCGGGCCGAGGCCAAGGCGTTGAAGACCAAGGCCAAGTTGGAGGCCAAGCTCGAGGCGAAGACCGCGCGGAAGGACGAGAAGTCGCGTCGCCGTGACGAGCGCAAGTACCGCAAGAAGGAACTCAAGCAGGAACGCAAGACGCTGAAGGTCGCCGGCAAGGCGCAGGCGAAGGCGTCGAAGGCGGAGGCCAAGGCGATCGAGGCTCAGGCCAAGGCCGATGCCGACGCCAAACGGTTCAGCCCGGCCAGTGTGCGTCGCTATCTGATGGTCGCACGCCTGCTGTCGCCGGTGGTGGTACCGATCGCCTATCGCGCGGCCGTCGCCGCCCGCGGTCAGGTGACCGCCTTCCAGGCCAACCGGGCCGGCGTCGCCCCCGATGTGCTGCGGCAGTACTCCGGCCACGGCGCCACGTTGTCGGCGCGTATCAGCACCACCCGTGCGGCGCTGCAGAAAGTCGCCACCAAGGACACGACCGACGAGGGGTCCGCCTTCGTGACCGCGATGACGACCCGACTCGACAACCTCGCCATCGCCGTCGACACCGCCGAGGCCATGCCTCCCGGCCAGCGCAAGACGGCGCACCAGGCGGTCGAATCCGAACTCGCCGCGATCGACGCGGACATCCTCGCCCGTCTGGGTGTGCAGGCGGGACACTGAGATGAACCGGACACCGCGCACCGATTCATCGCGCAAGGGAGCGTGACGAGATGACCGGACCCGATCCGAGCGACGTCCCGTCCGGTACGGGCGTACCAGAACCCGAGAAGTCCGACGCCGCAACGCCGGTGGAGCCGCCTGCGGCGGACGAGCCCGCAGCAGACGAGCCCGCCAAGAAGGCCACTGCGAAAAAGGCTCCCGCGAAGAAGACCCAGGCGAAGAAAGCCCCGGCAAAGAAGGCTCCGGCGAAGAAGGCCGCTGCGAAGAAGGCCGCTGCGCCAAAGGCACCCGCGAAGAAGGCCGCTGCGAAGAAGGCACCTGCCACGACGGCGGCCGAAGAGAAAGCCCCGGCGACGGAAGCTCCGGTCGCGAAGCCCGCGCCCGAGAAAGCAACTCGGGCACAACCCGATCCCCCGGTGTCGACTCCTGAGGCATCGCAACCGGTGTCACCGGAGTCGTCGGCGTCCACGCCGTCCGCGCCCAAACCTCCTGCGCCGAAACCTCCTGCGCCCAAACCTCCTGCGCCGAAACCTTCTGCGCCGAAACCTGCCGCATCCACACCCTCCGCGCCCCGGTCGGCATCCTCGAAGCCTCCGGTGAAGAAGAAGGCGTCGACCGGGCCCTCCGGCCCGGCGTCGACCGCGCCGAGCGCGCCGCCGTCGCGTCCGTCCCCGGCCATCGTCGACGTGGTTGCCGAATCAGACGCTCAGCGAGCGACGTTCGCGCAATTACGGGCGGGCGCACCAACCGAGCTGCCGACGGCGAACCGCACGCTACCGCTCGCGGCCGCGGGTGCACTCGGAATCCTGGTGCTGCTCATCGCGATCCTGCGTCGTCGGCGACGCTGATCGGGCCGGCCTCACCGCTCAGGCGTTGACCCGGTCCAGGATCGCCGACGCGACGTCGGCGGGACGGCTCTCCGGCAACCAGTGGTCGGCGTCGCGGAGGATGCGGAACTCGTAGGGCGCGTCGACGTATCGCGACGTCATCTTCGCCGCCGCCCGGCCGAGCGCGAAATCGCCGTCGCTCCACACGTATGTGGTGGGCACGGTAATGTGTCCGACCTGATCGTCCCGGGTCCAGAACGGCATCCCGCGATACCAGTTCAACGCCCCCGGCAACGCACCGGAGGCGACGATGTCGTCGTGCAGGCGGCCGGCGAACGGTTCGGGCAGGCCCATCCGCTCGCCGCCCGTGGACGTCCGAAAGAACCTGGACAGGAACAACTCCGGGAGCTTGGGCAGATTGAAGACGAACATGTACCAGGACCGCAGGACCTGACCGCGCGGCATGGCCTTGATGAACGCGGCCGGGTGCGGCACCGAGAATGTGGTCAGCGTGCGGACCCGATCGGGATGCTTCGCGGCGACGGCCCACGCCGCGATGCCACCCCAGTCGTGACCCACGAGGTCGACCGAGTCCACGCCGAGCTCGTCGATCAGGGCGACCACGTCGTCGGCGATCAGACCGATCCGGTAGTCCCGTCGCGCTGCGGGACGGGCACGCGGCGAGTACCCGCGCATGTCGGGTGCGAGTGTGCGGCGGCCGTTCTCGTGCAACAGCGGTGTCACGAGGTCCCACGCCGTCGCACGTTGCGGGAAGCCGTGGAGGAGGATCGTCGGCGGGCCGTCGAGCGGGCCGCCGTCGACGACGTCGAAGACAAGCGGTCCATGACTGAATTCGGAGATGCGTCCGGTCATGAGGGGAATCTTGTCAGAGATCGGAAACAACCCGCGATTCCACGGGGTCGCGGCGATAGGATTCCCCGCATGACCGGTGAACGACTCCGCCTGACCGTGGTTCTGGAGAAGCGCGGCCCGGCGGCGGCCATCGTGCTGACCGATGATCAGGTCGCGGCCCTCGGCGCTCCGACCAAGACACCCCCGGTCCGCTTCACGATCGGCTCTCAGACCGTTGCGGGCCGGATCGGACGTATGGGTGGCGAGAACCTCCTGGGACTGAACAAGAGCGTTCGCGGGCAACTCGGCGTCGAGGCCGGCGATACCGTCGACGTCATCATCGAAGCCGATCTTGCACCGCGGGAGGTCACGCTGCCACCCGAGCTCGCACGCGTTCTCGACGCTGATCCGAGCCTGCGTGCCGCGTTCGACGCCCTGGCCCCGTCCCGCCGTAAGGAGCACGCGCGCTCGGTCGCCGATGCCAAGCAGGAGAAGACGCGCGAACGACGGGTCGCCTCGATTGTCGATTCACTGAAGGCCGGCTGATCGCCGAATTCTGCGCGACCCATCGATCGCGTCGAGAGGCACCCGACGACGAGAGCCGTCCGCCCCGATGGGGTGGACGGCTCTCGCGGTCGGCGCCACGTGTCAGCTCAGCTTGTAGACCGTGGTCCCCCCGACGGTGGTTGGGGTGTAGTTCTGCGCGACCCAGGTGGCGATCTCGGAGTTGCCGCCGGGACCTCCCTGGCCGCCGCCGATGTAGTAGGCGATCTTGCCTGCCTTCACGTAGTCGATGAACTGCTGCAGCGTCGGGGCGGGGTCGCCGCTCCAACCGCCGATGGCCATCACCGCGGTGCCGGTGGCGATCTCGATCCCGGCCGCCGACTGCGACCCGTTGGTGGCCGCCGACCACGTGGTCGTCGTCGACGACAGCAGGTTCACCAGTTCGGTGTTCGACGAGATGTCACCCATGCCGCCCGGACCTCCGCCACCGCGTCGGCCGTCCTGCTGGGTCTGGCCCTGCGGGGTCTGGCCTTGCTGCGTCTGGCCCTGGCTCGTCGTCGACGATGACCCCGAACCTGCCGAACCGGTCGTGTTTCCACCGGGTCCACCTGTGCCGCCGGGCATTCCACCGCCGGGACCACCCATACCGCCACTCTCCATGGAGGTCTGGACCGCGGTCGGGATGGACCCGCTGTGCGGTGTCGCGGCCGTGGCGATGGCGAACCCGACGCTGCCTCCGGCGCCGGCGAGCGCGCCGATGATGACCGCACCGGCCACCGCCTTACGCCACGCCATCACGCTGCCGACCAGCAGGACCAGTACGCTCACCACCGTCGCCGCACCGATGAGCCAGCGGCACCACTGCGGACCGAAGTCGTTGCGGCTCAGGAGCACCACGGACCACCATCCGGCGAGTGCGATCATCCCCGACAAGGCGAGCCGCCCGTCCCAGTGATCGCGACGTCGCCATGCGAACACTCCGCCCATGCCGACCAGTGCGCCGATCGCCGGCGCCAGCGCGACCGTGTAGTACGGGTGGATGGTGCCGCTCATGTAGCTGAAGATCAGTCCGGTGACGACCAGCCAACCACCCCATGCGACGACTGCACCGCCCTCGACGCGGGAGAGTCCGTTGCTGAAGCGGAAGATCGGGAAACTGCGCAGTCCGAGGTAGACGGCGAAGACCAGCGCGAGGAGCGCGACGGGGAGGAGCCACGAGATCCCGTTGCCCATCTCCGAGCCGAACAGACGGTTGAGTCCGGTCGAGCCGCCGAACGATCCGCCGGCCTGACCACCACCCGGGCCGCCTCCGCCGCCGGATCCGTTGCCACCGCTGATGCGTCCGACACCGTTGTATCCCCACACGAGATCCATGAAGGTGTTGTTCGTCGATCCACCGATGTAGGGACGCGCGGACGCCGGGGTCAGGATGGTCGCGACGACGAACCAGCCGGCCGAGACGATCAACGCGACCGTCGCACCGATGAGGTGGCCGATGCGCTTGAGCCAGCCGTTGTCGGCGAAGAGCAGGTAGGCCAGGCCGAATGCCGGCAGCACCAGCAGACCCTGCAGCATCTTGGTGAGGAATGCGAATCCGAGTGCGACGCCGACGAGGGCTAGCCACCGTCCGGAGTTCGTCCCGATCGCGCGGATCAGCGCATAACCGGCCGCGACCATCAACAGCACCAGCAGCGCGTCCGGGTTGTTGAACCGGAACATCAGCGCGGCGGCCGGGGTGAACGCGAGGACGGCGCCCGCGATCAGACCGGCGGCGGTGCCGTGCCGCGGGTCGGCGAAGGTGCGGCGCATCGCGCAGTACAGCAGGGCCACCGCCGCGACGCCCATCAGCGCCTGCGGAACGAGGACCGCCCAGCTGTTCATGCCGAACAGACGCACCGACAGGCCGGTCACCCACAGCGACGCCGGCGGCTTGTCGACGGTGATGAAGTTCGACGAGTCGAGCGCACCGAAGAACCAGGCCTTCCAACTCTGCGACCCGGCCTGCGCTGCCGCGGCGTAGAAGGTGTTCGCGTACCCGCTCGACGACAGATTCCACAGATAGAGCACCGCCGTCGTCGCGAGCAGGCCCGCGAGGGCGAACGGACTCCACCGCGCGGATCGGTGGGGGGTCGGTCGGTCGGCACCGCGCCGGCCACGGCGACCGGTCGGTGGCGGCGGCTCGCCGGGCACGTGTGCGTCCCGGTGGTCCAGCACTGCGGTCATGGGTCCTCCTGTATCGGATGTGATGACCCCACAGTGCTGTGGTGGGCTCCTGCGCGGCTGGACACCGGCTGGGAGAACCCTGTGAGCGGTGGCGCGCGGCGCCTATCCGGGGATCACACCAGGGCCAGCACCCGCGCGGGCCCGCCCGTCC
>NZ_RKME01000049.1 GCF_003797825.1 Gordonia sp. OPL2 | reverse complement strand
CGCCCCACACCGACGCCCCACTTCGCCCCACCTGTGTCGGCAGGCAGTCTCACCAGGCCCTTTGGTGTCGTTCAGTCACAGGGGTGACATCCCGTTCGGTGTGCGACGCGCCGTGAACACGAACGAGCCGCCGCGCCGAACAGTGCACTGAACTGCAATTTTGTGATCGTGTGGGGTGCGGGTGGAGTGTTGGGGGTGGAAAGTGGTGGAAAGTGGGGTACTGTGGCAGCACTGGGTGAGACGGACCGGACGTCGAACTCGGTGGGGCAGGAGGTGGCGACATGTCCGTGCGATTTGTCGGCACCTACACGCCCAAGCTGGACGACAAAGGGCGACTCACGTTGCCCGCGAAGTTCCGGGACGCACTGGCAGGAGGGGTGATGGTCACACGAGGCCAGGACCGCAGCCTGTCGGTGTACCGGGCCGAGGAGTTCGACGCGATCGCCGAGCAGACCATGGCGGCGTCGCGGAACAACCCCGAGGCGCGGGCGTTTCAGAGGTACTTCTTCGCGAGTACCGATGAGCAACGCCCCGACGGGCAGGGCCGGATCACCCTGTCGTCGGAGCACCGGACCTATGCAGGCCTGTCCAAGGAGTGCGTGGTGATCGGCGGTTTCGATCACCTCGAGATCTGGGACGCCCAGGCCTGGCGCGACTACCAGAGCGAGCACGAGGAGGACTTCTCCGCCGCGGGCTCCGCCGCACTGGATTCGTTGCTCTAGCCGGCTCGACGAGCGGGCCGAAGAGATGAATAAGGGATCGGGTGGGTCGAGGCCTCGGCCCGGCGCGACCCTGGCGTACTTCCCCAACGCCAGGTGCGCGATCGGGCCGAGACCCCGCCTCATCGGACACCCCGGCAGGGCCGGGGCCGCATTCAACAGTGAACGAGTCGAGCCGCACAGTCCGAGGAGAAGGCCGGTGAACGCACGCCACGAGGAGTCCGAGGGCGACCCGGGCGCCACGCGACGCTCCGGTGAGTTCGGACACCTCCCCGTGATGGCGGCTCGGATGATCGACCTCATCACGCCCGCGTTCGACGCTCATGTCGGCGACGGCCCCGTCTTCGTCGACGGCACTCTTGGCGCCGGAGGGCACACCGAACTGATCCTGCGTGCCGATCCCGACGTCCGCGTCATCGGAATCGACCGCGACAGTTCGGCATTGGCGATCGCTCGCGATCGCCTGGCACAGTTCGGCGACCGGATCACCTTCCACCAGGCCCGATTCGACGAGATCGGGGACGTCTTGCAGGCCGCAGGCACGCCGCTCGTGGATGCCGTCCTGTTCGACCTCGGGGTCTCCTCGATGCAGCTCGACCGCGCGGACCGCGGCTTCGCCTACTCCGTCGACGCGCCCCTGGACATGCGCATGAACTCGGGCGAGACCACCACGGCCGCAGACATTCTGAACACCTACAGCCATGGTGAACTGGCCCGAATCCTGTCCGAGTACGGCGAGGAGCGATTCGCCGGGAAGATCGCCAAGGCCATCATCCGTGAACGTGAGCGCGAACCGTTCACCACCAGTGCGCGTCTCGTCGAGTTGCTGTACGACAGCATTCCGGCGGCCACGCGGCGGACCGGCGGGCATCCGGCCAAACGCACCTTCCAGGCGCTGCGCATCGAGGTCAACCATGAACTCGACGCCCTGCGTCGTGCGCTGCCGGCCGCGTTGTCTGCGCTTCGCGTCGGTGGGCGGGTGGCGGTGATGAGCTATCAGTCGCTCGAGGACCGGATCGTCAAGCGGGAGTTCGCAACGCGGACGGTGTCGACGTCCCCGCGCGGGCTACCGGTGGAATTGCCCGGCTCCGCACCGGATTTCCGGCTGGTGACTCGTGGGGCGGAACAGGCCGACGACCAGGAACGTGAGCAGAATCCCCGCTCCGCCCCGGTGCGGGTGCGGGTGATCGAACGTGTCGACGAAAAGGATCGCGCATGACGCTGTTGCAGGACATCGACGTCGACGACGACGAGGTCGGCGCCGGACATACGCGCCGGGCCCGCCGGGAGACCGTCGGCACCGAACGGATCACCAGATCGCGTGCCGCGCAACGAGCCATCGATCGTCGACAGAAGCGACTCGACCGCGAGAAGCGCACCGGGCGCGTCGCCGACCGGACGCCGGTGGTCACCGCGGCTCCGCGCGAGAGGATGTCGTTGCGTGCGCGGATCACCGGTGTCCCGTTCGTGGTCCCGGTGATCGCGCTGCTCGTCGTCGGACTGGGTCTGAGTCTGTGGCTGTCGACAAAGGCGGCAGCCGACTCGTACCGCCTCGGTGAGGAACGCCAGGAGAACCAGGCACTGCTCGACCGCCGCGACACCCTCAAGCGCAGCTACGAATCGGGTGATTCCGCACCGGAACTGGCCGACAAGGCGTCGCGGCTCGGCCTGATCCCCGCCAAGAACCCGGCCCGCATGATCGTGGACGGATCCGGCCGGCCGCGGGTCGTCGGCGATCCGGAACCCGCCCAGGGCAAGGCGATGCGCTCGATCAACCCGTCGACCGGACCGGACCCGGTGGAGAAGATCGACCCGAAGAAGGTCGACGACTCCGAAGGCCTTCCCGGTGGTGCGTCAGCGGGATCGGATGATGCGCAATCGGATTCGTCGAGTAGCACGCCGTCGAGCACGCCGTCGCAGCAGACCCCGGCTCCGGCAGCGCCGACGACCGCACCGAACACCACTGCACCGAACGCCACTGCACCGAACGCCACCGCGCCGAACAACGTCGCACCGAACACGACGACCCCGACAACTCCGGCGCCCGGCCCCGGTTCGCAGAATCCGCCTGCGCCGACCGCCGTTGCGCCCGCGCCGAACGTGTTGCCGCCGAGCACCAATGCGAGTGCTCCGGCCAACACCAACGCGCCGGGCGCAAATGGGCCGCAATCGCGATAGTCGAGTGGACAATTGGCAACCATGACACGTGCCGTCTTCCAGCGCCTCGACATGTCCGGGCGCGGACGAGGTGGCTCCGGCGGATCCGGACGGGGCGGCTCGGGCCGCGGTGGCTCCGGGTCGTCGGGAGGTCGCGGTCCGCGCCGGCCCGAGGCGTTCCTCGGCCGCAGCCGGATCGCCGGTGCCATCGTGATCCTCGCGGTGGTGGCCGTCGCCGTCCGGATGATCGTGGTCCACACCGTCGAGGCCTCGTCGATCTCAGCCCAGGCCGCGCAGCAGCGCGAGTACACACAGGTGCTGACCGCCAAACGTGGCGCGCTGCTCGACCGAAACGGCAAGCCGCTGGCCTACACCGACGAGGCGCGGTCACTGACGTTCCTGCCGAAGGCTGTTCGCAAGCAGATCGAGTCCGCTCATCGGGAGGACGCCGCCCTCCCGGACGTCGACACCCGGCTGGCCGAGATCGCCAAGGGCGTGTCCTCTGCACTGGGTGGTTCGATCAGTGAGCAGGATCTGTTGTCGAAGCTCACCAGCGACGACACCTTCGTCTATCTCGCACGGTCGGTGAGTCCCGAGACGGCGAACACGATCACCACCGAGTTCCCCGAGATCGGTGCCGATCCGCAGAGCATCCGGCTCTATCCCGGTGGGTCGTTGGGTGCCAACATCATCGGCGACGTCAACTACGACGGGAACGGGCTGATCGGTCTCGAGGCATCGCTGGATTCGGCTCTGGCGGGCACGAACGGGTCGAAGACCTACGACCGTGGATCGGACGGGGCGATCATCCCCGGCAGTACACGCAACGTGCACCCGGCGATCAACGGGGCCACGGTACGACTCACGATCGACTCCGACATCCAGTGGTTCGTCCAGAGTCAGGTGTCGGCGGCCAAGGCCGCGTCCGGCGCCCAGAACGCCTCCGCGGTCGTGCTCGACTCGCACACGGGTGAGGTCCTGGCGATGGCCAACGACAACACCTTCAATGCGTCGAAGCCGTTGGACGAGCAGAAGGACGCCGATCTGGGCAACCGCGCGGTCACCTCGCCGTTCGAGCCGGGGTCGGTCAACAAGATCATCGCCGCGGCCGCGGCCATCGAGTACGGGGTGACCACGCCCACCGAGGTGCACCGGGTCCCCGGCAGCATCAACATGGCAGGCGTCACCGTGAACGACGCGTGGGCACACGGCGTCGAGCCGTACACCACCACCGGGATCTTCGGGAAGTCGTCGAACGTGGGCACCCTGATGCTCGCCAAGAAGATCGGTGAGAAGCGGTTCGCCGACATGGTGACGCGTTTCGGGCTCGGTCAGCGGACCGGGGTGGGACTACCCGCCGAGAGTGCCGGAGAGGTCCCGGCCCTCAGTCAGTGGTCGGGTGGTTCCTTCGCGAACCTGCCCATCGGACAGGGCCTTTCGATGACGCTGCTGCAGATGACGGCCATGTACCAGGCGATCGCCAACGACGGTCTGCGCATTCCGCCGCGGATCATGGCGTCCGAGCAGCGCGACGGACAGCCGACCGACGACGTGGCCCGGCCGGACGGCGTGCGTGTGGTGAGTCCGCAGACCGCGACCACCGTGCGTGACATGTTCCGTGCCGTCCTGCAGAAGGATCCGATGGGTGTGCAGCAGGGCACCGGCTCCACCGGGGCGGTGTCGGGCTATCAGCTCTCCGGCAAGACCGGTACGGCCCAGCAGGTCGATCCGGCGTGCGGCTGCTACTCGAACTCGAACTACAACATCACGTTCGCCGGCATCGCCCCCGCCGACAACCCGCGATATGTCATCGGCATCATGCTCGACAATCCCAAGCGCAGCTCCGACGGCAGCGGTGGGCAGTCGGCGGCCCCGATGTTCGGCACGCTCGCGTCGTGGCTGCTGCAGCGCGATCGGGTCGCGCTGTCCCCGGGACCCACACCGCGGCTGACGCTCGAGGCGCGGTGAGTGTCGCGCCGATGTCGCGCGATCGGGACGTGATCACGTCGCACTGAGCGCGTTCGGTGCCCGATTCTCACCGATACACGTACGGGGAGCGGCTGACGGTATCGTGAGTGCGTTCTTCCGGGCCCGGATCGGGTCCGTCGAGATGATCAGCGAGGGGAGGCGGATCCAGGCGATGGCGTCGACTCGCCGCAAGCGTGCGCAGGTGACCGACCAGATGCCGCGCCCGAGCAGCGTGGCACCGACCGCGGTGTCGGTGCTGTCCACGGCAACCGGGGCGCGGCTCGATCTGATCGGGTCCGTGGCCACCGATGTCGAGGTCACCGGCGTGACCCTGCGCGCGCAGGACGTCGTCCCCGGCGATCTGTTCGCCGCGTTGCCAGGGGGTCGCACCCATGGGGCACGATTCGCCGAACAGGCCCTTGCCGCGGGAGCGACGGCGGTGCTGACCGATCCGGCCGGGCGCGACGAACTGACCCGCGTCCTCGGGCCCGACGCCACGTGTGCCGTCCTCATCCATCCCGAGCCGCGGGCGGTCCTCGGGCCGGTCAGCGCCCGGATCTACGGCTATCCGTCGCAGCGTCTGAAGCTGATCGGCATCACCGGGACGTCCGGGAAGACGACCACGGCCTACATGGTCGAGGCGGCATTGCTCGCCGGTGGCCACTCCGTCGGACTGATCGGCACGGTGCAGACCCGCATCGACGGCGTCGCCCAGCCGAGCGCGCTCACCACCCCCGAGGCCCCGACCCTGCAGGCGATGTTGGCGACGATGCTCGAACGCGGCGTCGACGCCGTCGTGATGGAGGTGTCGAGTCACGCACTGTCGCTGGGCCGTGTCGACGGTGCCCACTTCGCGATCGGTGCCTTCACCAACCTGTCCCAGGACCACCTCGACTTCCACCACACCATGCGTGCCTACTTCGACGCCAAGGCCAGGCTGTTCGCCCCGGCGTCGTCCACCCGGGCAGTGCGGCCGGTCATCTGTGTCGACGATGAATGGGGCCGACGGATGGTCGAGGTCGCCGGCGCGGACCCGCAGACCACCCCGGTCACCGTCTCGACGGGGCCGGTTCCGGCGTCGTGGCACGCCGGGCCGTCGTCGGTGGATGCCGACGGGGTGCAACACGCGACCGTGACCGCGCCCGGTGGCACCGAGCACGACCTCACCGTTCCGCTGCCCGGGCGCTACAACGTCGCCAACGGCCTGACCGCCCTGGCGATCGCCTCCGGTGCGGGTGTCCCGACCACGACCGCCCTCGGCGCGATCGCGGAGGTGTCGGTGCCCGGTCGACTCGAGCGCATCGACCGCGGGCAGGACTTCCTCGTGCTCGTCGACTACGCGCACAAACCCGCCGCTCTCGACGCGGTGATCGCCACCCTGCGTGACCAGACACGCGGACGCGTCGGCGTCGTCGTCGGCGCGGGCGGCGACCGGGACACGGGAAAACGTCCGATGATGGGGGAGATCGCCGCTCGCGGCGCCGACCTCGTGATCATCACCGACGACAACCCGCGCACCGAGGATCCGGCGGCGATCCGCGCCGAGGTCAAGGCCGGCGCCGACCGCGTCCACGCCCGCGGCGCCCAGGTGCAGGAGATCGGTGATCGTGCGGACGCGATCGCCACGGCGATCGCCTGGGCCCAGACCGGAGACGCGATCCTCATCGCCGGCAAGGGCCACGAGACCGGGCAGGAGATCGACGGGGTCAAGCACCCGTTCGACGACCGTGTGGTGGCGGCGCAATCGCTCGACGGACTCCTGGGTGTCGCCGCGGACGCCCGCGAGGACGGCTCGGGTCGGGCAGGCGGGGAGTGAGCGCGCCGCGGGTGCTCGTCGCACCCGTCCCGGCCGGGATCGACGACGTCCGGACGATGCTGCGGGACCTGGCCGAGGCCGGCGCCGTCGCGCGCGCCGCCGACGACACGAGCCGCACCTGGGCGATCATCGGTGAGGTCGCCGTGGACGCCGGACTCAGCGAGAACGACGGTGTCGTCGAGCACGACCGACTCGGTCGTCAGGCCGTCCGGCTCGCCGTCGACAAGACGCTCTGCGTGGGTGAGTCCCGGTCGGTGCGGGCGTTGCATCAGGGAGCGATCATGGAAGGCTCCTGGGGGGACGAGGCGCGCCTGGTTGCCACGGCCGCCGAGGCGCGAGTCCTGTTGAGCGCGCCGGGGGACTGGCGCCCCGCGTCGGGGGACGTCGTGTTCGTCGCCGCCGCGAGCCCGGAGATCGCTGCGCTTGCGGAGATCTGGCAGGGCGCGCGGTGACGGGGCTGCCCGGCGACGACCCGCGCGTGCCGGCAGGGCAGACGCGGTCTGAGAACCGACCGACCGACGACGAACGAGAGAGAGCCACGACGGTGACAGGGCAGACGAGGACGACGCGGTGACACAGATCCTGATCGCGGGCGGCATCGCGCTGGCGGTGTCGATCCTGCTCACCCCGTTCCTGATCCGGTTGTTCACCCGACAGGGTTTCGGCCAGGAGATCCGGGTCGAGGGTCCGCAGAGCCACCAGACCAAGCGGGGGACGCCGTCGATGGGTGGCGTGGCGATCCTCGCCGCGCTGTGGGCCGGGTATCTCGGTTCGCATCTGGTGGGACTCTTCACCGGGGGCACCGGGGTGACGGCGTCGGGTCTGCTGGTCCTGGGACTCGCGACGGCGCTGGGCATCGTCGGCTTTCTGGACGACATCATCAAGATCCGCAAGCACCGCAACCTCGGCCTGAACAAGACTGCGAAGTCGATCGGTCAGTTTGTCGCGGCGATCCTCTTCGGTGTGCTGGTGCTGCAGTTCCGCAACGACGCCGGCTACACCCCGGCCAGCACCCACCTGTCCTACGTGCGCGACATCGACGCCATCTCGATGTGGTCGGCGGTGTTCGTGGTGTTCTGCTGGTTGGTCGTCGCGGCATGGTCGAATGCGGTGAACTTCACCGACGGCCTCGACGGCCTCGCCGCCGGTTCCATGGCGATGGTGCTGGGCTCCTACGTCCTCGTCACGTTCTGGCAGTACCGCAACGCATGCACCGGCGGGCCGAAGGCCACCCAGGAGATCACCCCCGGCTGCTATGTCGTCCGCGATCCCCTCGACCTCGCCCTGATCGCCGTGGCGGGTGGCGGCGCCTGTCTCGGTTTCCTGTGGTGGAATGCTGCTCCTGCCAAGATCTTCATGGGCGACACCGGATCGTTGGCGCTCGGCGGCATGCTCGCCGGGCTGTCGATCACGACGCGCACCGAACTGATCGCCGTCGTCATCGGTGCTCTCTTCGTCGCCGAGATCGTCTCCGTCGTCATCCAGATCGCGTTCTTCCGGACAACCGGCCGCCGGGTGTTCCGCATGGCGCCGTTCCATCACCACTTCGAACTGGGCGGCTGGGCCGAGACGACGGTGATCATCCGGTTCTGGCTCCTGACGGCGATCGCGTGCGCGCTGGGTCTGTCGTTGTTCTACAGCGAATTCCTGGCCGTCAGTGGCTGATCGGCAGACGATGATCGATGTGACCGCTCTCGCCGGCACGCCCGTGGTGGTGGCCGGTGCCGGCACCGCCGGGCGGTCGGCGGCACGTTTTCTCGCCGGTGTCGGTGCGCAGGTGACCGTCGCGGATGCGCAGTTCGGGCCGGACGCACCCGCCGACGACGAACTCAGCGCGCTGGGAGCGCGCGCGGTGGCCATGTCGGAACTGCTCGACGACGACTCCTGGACCGGGACGACCGACCTGGTGATCGTGTCGCCCGGCTTCGCGCCGACCCACCCGCTCATGACGGTGGTGGCCGATGCCGGACTCCCGGTGTGGGGCGAGGTCGAACTCGCGTGGCGGGTGGATCGGGCGGGCATCCTCGGTGGCCCTCGCACCTGGCTGGTGGTGACCGGGACCAACGGCAAGACCACCACCACCTCGATGCTCGCGGACATCGTCGATGCGGCCGGCCTCGCCGGCGCGGCATGCGGCAACATCGGTCTGCCCGTCCTCGACGCCATGCAGCAGGACCCGCGCGTCGACGTGCTCTGCGCCGAACTCTCGTCGTTCCAGTTGCATTGGGCGCCGTCGATCACCCCGGACGCCGGTGTCGTGCTCAACATCGCCGACGACCACCTCGACTGGCACGGGTCGTTCGACGCGTACGCCGAGGCGAAGACGATCGCACTGCACGGGTCGATCGGGGTGGTGGGCCTCGATGACCGCGTGGCCTCGGGGCTTCCGGTCGCGGGCCGCCGCGTCGGTTTCACCCTCGGCCCGCCCGGCGACGACGCGCTCGGCATCGTCGACGGGATGCTCGTCGACCGCGCCTTCGGGCCGGATCGCGCCGCGCGGCACCTCGTCGAGGCCGACGTCGTCCGTCCGCCCGGGCCGTCCGGGGTCGCCGACGCGCTCGCTGCCGCGGCGACGGCTCTCGCCATCGGCGTGCCACCCGAGGCCGTGGCGGCCGGACTCCGTGCATTCAGTCCGGGAGCGCATCGCGGGGACGTCGTCGCCACGGTCGAGGGGATCGACTACATCGACGATTCCAAGGCCACCAATCCGCACGCGGCACAGGCCGCGATCCGCGGTCACCGGCGGGTGATCCTCGTCGCCGGCGGTCTGCTCAAGGGCGCCTCGGTCGACGAGTTGGTGCGCGACACGCGCGAACGACTCGCGGCCGTGGTCGCCATCGGACGGGACCGCGACGTGATCGTGGAGACGATCGCGCGACACGCCCCAGAAGTCCCAGCAGTCACAGTATTCACAGGGGACGATGGGCGGGTGACTGTTCAGCTCGCGACCGCGACCCTCGAGGATGCCCTGCCCGCGGACCTGACACGCCCCGCCTCGTCGGACGATCCCGACGAGCGGTCGTCGGCGACCCGGGACGCCGAGGCCGTCGCCGTGATGGATCGCGCCGTCGCGATCGCCGCGCACCTGGGCCGGGTCGTCGAGGACCGCCCCGATGCGGTGCTGCTGGCACCGGCCGCGGCGTCATTGGACATGTTCGCCGGCTACGGCCGGCGCGGCGACGCGTTCGCGGCCGCCGCCCGAGCGTTACCCGGGGCGGCGGACACGAGCGGGTCGCCGCGATGAGCGAGGCCACCGACGCGTCGTCGGCGACCACGCCCGACGCGAAGAAGACGGCGCGGACATCGCCGGCGCCCACCGGTCACACGTGGGGCGCCACGATCGTCGAGGCCGTGCGCAACCTGCTCGCCCGGCCGCTCGCCTCATATCACCTGATCCTCACCATCGCGTTCCTGCTGACCGCCTTCGGGCTCGTGATGGTGCTGTCGGCGTCGTCTGTCGAGGGGTATTCGAAGGACGGGTCGTCCTACGGACTCTTCGCGACCCAGGTGATCTTCGCGCTCCTCGGCCTCGTCGGCTTCTACATCATGCTGCGCATCCCGGTGCGACTGCTGCGGCGTGTGGCGGCCCCGCTGATCGTCGTGACGACGATCCTGCTCGCCCTCGTCCTGGTCCCCGGTATCGGCACCCTCAGTCAGGGTGCGCGCCGCTGGTTCGTCGTCGGCGGGTTGTCGGTGCAGCCGTCGGAGCTGGTCAAGGTCGCCCTCTGCGTGTGGGGTGCGCATCTGCTCGCATCGCGTCGTCGGGAGAACGCGTCGCTCAAGGAGTTGCTGATCCCGCTGATCCCGGTCGCGATGCTGATCTGCTTGCTGATCATCCTCGAACCCAACCTGTCCACGACGATCACCATCGCGATCATCGTCGGCGCACTGCTGTGGTTCGCGGGTCTGCCGGCGAAGGTGTTCCTGTCGTTCGCGGCGGTCGGGATCGCGCTCGCCGTGCTGCTCGCCCTCGTCGAGGGATACCGGTCGCAACGCGTGATGAGCTTCCTCGGCAGCATCGACGATCCGCAGGGCGCGGGATATCAGGCGCGGCAGGCGACCTATGCGCTCGCCAACGGCGGGGTCTTCGGCGTCGGCCTCGGGCAGAGTCGGGCCAAGTGGAACTATCTCCCGAACGCGCACAACGACTTCATCTTCGCGATCATCGGTGAGGAACTCGGACTCATCGGCGGCCTGCTGGTGGTCATCCTGTTCGCCATCCTGGCCTTCATCGGTTTCCGGATCGCGGTCCGCTCGGTCGACCCGTTCCTCCGACTCATGACCGCGACGATCACGGTGCTCATCACCGCCCAGGCGTTCATCAACATCGGGTACGTCATCGGTCTGCTGCCGGTGACCGGAATCCAGCTGCCACTGCTGTCGGCGGGAGGTACCTCGACACTGACGGTGCTGGCGATGCTCGGCCTGCTCGCGAACGCCGCCCGGCACGAACCGGAAGCCGTCGCCGCGCTCGTCGGCGGCGACGAGGGCCGCCTGGGCCGGTGGCTGCGACTGCCCGCTCCGGTGCCGTATCGACCGAGCCGGGCCGACGCTCTGCGCGACCGACTCGACCGTCGCCGCCCGGACCGTGCCCAGGCCGAGCGAACCCGTCCCGGACGGGCTCGCCCGGCGCCGCAGGCGACCCCGTCGCGCTGGGCGCGACTGCGCGGCCGACGGTCGGGGCAGGCAGAGCAGCCGGCACGCGGTCGGGCCCCGTCGCGGGCCCGGGCACCGCGCACGTCCGCGGTGCGGGTCGACTACCGTACGGGGTATTCCGGCACGGCTGATCGCGGTGACGGTTCGGCATCCTCCTGGTCGCCCCGCGCGGCCCCGGCACGATCGGGTGCGACGCGTTCGGCGTCGACACGGTCGGGTGCGGCCCGGGGAGGTGGCGGACCTGCGACCGGCGATCGGCGGACGACGTCAGCGCAGCAGTGGCGTCCGACGGATCGGCCCACCTGGTCGCGACGCTGACGTCGGGGCGAGCCGTCCTCGCCCGCCGGTAACCGACGTTCACAGATGAGAAATGGAGTAGGTCACCGGTGAGTTCTGGGCGAGATCGGTCACGATCGGAACGTCCCCTGTCGGTGGTGGTCGCCGGTGGGGGGACAGCCGGGCACATCGAGCCCGCTCTCGCGGTCGCCGACGCGGTGACCCGGATCGACCCGACGGCGCGGGTGACTGCGCTCGGCACCACCCGCGGACTCGAGACCACCCTGGTCCCCGAACGCGGGTACCAACTGGAACTCATCCCGCCGGTCCCGCTGCCACGCAAACCCGGACTCGAACTCGCGAAGACCCCGGCCCGCCTGATCCAGGCGGTGACGACGACCCGCTCGGTGCTCGCCGAGGTCGGCGCCGACGTCGTGGTCGGTTTCGGTGGGTACGTCGCGTTGCCGGCCTACCTCGCCGCACAGATGCATCTCCGTGGCCGCAGCCGGCCGCCCATCGTGATCCACGAGGCCAACGCGAGCGCCGGCATCGCGAACAAGGTGGGTGCTCGTCTGGCCGATCGGGTGATGGCCGCCGTGCCCGGGTCGGGCCTGGACGCCGAGGTGGTCGGCATCCCGGTGCGTGGGGTGATCGCCGAGCTCGACCGTCCCGGGCTGCGCGCCAAGGCACGTCACTACTTCGGGCTCGACGAGGACGCGCCGACACTCCTCGTGTTCGGCGGTTCGCAAGGCGCGCAACGCATCAACGAGGCGGTCGCCGGTGCGGCCGGTGCTTTGGGCAAGGCCGGGATCGGTGTGCTGCACGCCTATGGGCCGAAGAACACGATCCACCCGGAATCGCCCGACGACGCCCCGCCGTATCGCGGTGTCGGCTATCTCAAACGCATGGACCTGGCCTATGCCGCCGCCGATCTCGTCATCTGCCGCTCGGGCGCGATGACGGTCGCCGAGATCTCGGCCACCGGGCTGCCGGCGGTCTACGTACCGTTGCCACACGGCAACGGCGAGCAGCGCCTCAACGCGCTGCCGGTCGTCGAGGCGGGCGGCGGCATGATCGTCGACGACGCCGACATCACGTCGGAGTGGGTGGCCCGCGAGGTACCCGCGCTGCTCTCCGACGCCGATCGACTGGCCGTGATGTCGGCCGCCGCCACCGGGACCGGCCACCGCGACGCCGCGTCGGCGGTCGCCTCGGCCGCCCTCGATCTCGCGGCCGAGTACCGATCCGGCGATCACCGTGGTCGGCTGCGTGCGGCGTTTCGTTCCCACGGTTCGGGGTCACAGCGGTGAGAATCGACACGTGCGACACGGTGGACGCCGTGGCGTTCTCGACGAGCGGAGAGGTGTGGCGATGAGCGCACACGCGCCCACGGGCGAACTCCCCGAACAACTCCGCCGTGTCCACATGGTCGGCATCGGCGGTGCGGGCATGAGTGGGCTGGCCCGCATCCTCCTCGCGCGCGGCGGTCAGGTGTCGGGTTCGGACGCCAAGAACAGTCGCGGCATCCTCGCGTTGCGCACCCGCGGCGCCCGCATCCAGGTGGGTCACGATCCCTCGGCGCTCGACCAGATCCCCGGCGGCCCGTCGGTCGTGGTCACCACCCACGCGGCGATCCCGAAAACCAATCCCGAACTCGTCGCGGCGCGGTCGCGTGGGATCCCGATCCTGCTGCGTCCGCGCGTGCTGGCCGAGTTGATGGCCGGGTACCGCACGGTGCTGATGGCCGGCACCCACGGAAAGACCTCCACGACATCGATTGCCGTCGTCGCACTGCAGCACTGCGGGCTCGATCCGTCGTTCGCGGTCGGCGGCGAGCTGAACGAATCGGGCACCAATGCCCACCACGGCAACGGCGGGATCTTCGTCGCCGAAGCCGATGAGAGCGACGGCTCGCTGCTCGAGTACACCCCCGATGTGGTCGTGGTGACCAACATCGAGGTCGATCACCTCGACTTCTTCGGCAGCCGCGAGGCGTACGTGCAGGTGTTCGACGCGTTCGCCGAGCGGATCGCCGACGGCGGGTCCCTCATCGTGTGTCTCGACGACGAGGGAGCGGCCGAGTTCGCCGGACGATGCGCCGAATCACTGGCCGCCCGCGGTATCTCGGTGCTCGGATACGGGGACGGGCGGCACGCCGACCGGGCGCCCACGGCCATCCATGTCGCGCGACTGGAGTCGTGGGATGCCCGTGGTGCCGGGGGACAGGCGCGGGTGCGCTTCGATGCGCCATTGTCCGACGGCCCCACCGACCGCACCATCGCGCTGACCGTCCCGGGCCGGCACATGGCGCTCAACGCCCTCGGGGCCATCGTCGCGTGCGTTCGCGCCGGCGCCGCTCTCGATGACGTCGTCCGCGGCGTCGAGGCCTTCGGCGGCGTTCATCGTCGCTTCGAGTTCCGTGGCCGCACAGGCGATGTGGATGTCTTCGATGACTATGCTCATCACCCGACAGAGGTGCGGGCTGTCCTCACCGCGGCACGTCTGGCGGTCGAGAGCACAGCCGCGGAGAACGTCCTCGACGCCGACGACGGCAGTGGTGCGGCGGCCGTCCGGCCCGGTCGTGTGATCGCGGTCTTCCAGCCGCACCTGTTCTCGCGGACGCAGGAGTTCGCCGGGGATTTCGCGGCCGCTCTGGACCTCGCCGACCAGGTCGTCGTGGCCGACGTGTACGGGGCGCGCGAGCAGCCCATCCCCGGCATCAGCGGCGCGAGCATCGCCGACCGGGTGACCCGTCCGGTCGTGTTCGTGCCCGACCTGTCGGCGCTGGCGCGTACCGTCGCGTCGATCGCCCTGCCCGGTGACCTGATTCTCACCCTCGGCGCCGGCGACATCACCATGCAGGGCCCGGAGATCCTCGCGGCCCTCGAGACGGCTTCGGCCGGTGCCACACCGGCTCCCGGCGCCGAAGCCGGCGCGGTCGGGTTGACGGTGGACGACTCGGCAGCGAAGCCTGCCGATCCGCGTCCGGCCGCGGCGGACGCCCCGGGGCCGACGCCGTGATCCGACGTGGGCGGGGCGCGACGCGTCGGTCGCGTCTGCTGCTCGGCTGCATCGTGCTCGTCGTGGTGGTGGTCGGGTTGGGCCTCATCGCGTACTTCACCCCGCTGATGTCGGTGCGCTCGACCGACGTCGTGGCCAACCGCGCCGTCGCCACCGACGAGATCGTCGGCGCCGCCCACGTGGCCGACGGGACACCGCTGCTCCAGGTCGACACACAGGCTGTCGCCCAGCGGATCGCGGCCATCCCGTCGATCGAATCGGTCCGCGTCCAGCGCAGCTACCCGTCGTCGCTGACCATCACCGTCGTCGAACGGCAGCCGGTCGCGAAGGTCACCGAGGGACAGAAGGTCCACGTCCTCGACCGGACCGGCGTCGGCTACCTCACCTTCGACACGACCACCGGGGTGCCGCCGGAGATGAACCGGCTGCCCGAGTTCGCGACACCCAATCCGGGTCCGGGCGATCCCACCACCGTCGCCACGCTCACCGCGGTCTCCGCACTGCCCGAGACGATCTCGAGCAAGCTCGTCAAAGTCACCGCCTCGTCGCCGGTCGACATCGAGTTCACCCTCAAGGGCAACAAGACAGTTGTGTGGGGGGACAGCGAGCGCGGAGCCGAGAAGGCACGCACCCTGACGGCGCTGCTCACCCGGCCGGCGAGGATGTACAACGTCTCGAGTCCGGAGTTCCCGGCCTACAAATGACCTGGTGGCCCGGCGATCTGACGTCCGGCACCGCTCCCGTGACCGCCACGACCGCGGAATCCCGTGTGACGACGGTGAAAAAAGAAACGACCAAGTTCGCGACACGCCGACCGCTTGCTGGCCTGCCCGCGGTTGGATGCCTAGCGTCATCCCCAACATCCATCTACTTGACATAACTCTAAATCTATGGTTGAGGTTTAGGGTTTCGGGATCGAACGAGGAAGGCGGGCACATGACGCCACCGCACAACTACCTGGCCGTGATCAAGGTCGTCGGCATCGGCGGCGGCGGCGTCAATGCCGTCAACCGAATGATCGAGCAGGGGCTGAAAGGTGTTGAGTTCATTGCGATCAACACCGACGCCCAGGCCCTGCTGATGAGCGACGCCGACGTCAAGCTCGACGTCGGTCGCGACTCCACCCGGGGCCTCGGCGCCGGTGCCGATCCGGAGGTCGGCCGGCGGGCCGCCGAGGACGCCCGGGACGAGATCGAGGAACTCCTCAAGGGCGCCGACATGGTGTTCGTCACCGCGGGCGAGGGTGGCGGCACCGGCACGGGTGGTGCTCCCGTCGTCGCGTCGATCGCGCGCAAACTCGGCGCGCTGACCGTCGGTGTGGTCACCCGGCCGTTCTCCTTCGAGGGCAAGCGGCGCGGAGGTCAGGCCGAGGCAGGCATCACCGCGCTGCGTGAATCGTGCGACACCCTGATCGTCATCCCGAACGACCGGCTGCTGCAGCTCGGCGATGCCCAGGTCAGCCTGATGGATGCATTCCGCAGCGCAGATGAGGTGTTGCTCAACGGTGTTCAGGGCATCACCGACCTGATCACCACCCCGGGTCTGATCAACGTCGACTTCGCGGACGTCAAGGGCGTCATGAGCGATGCCGGCAGCGCCTTGATGGGCATCGGGTCGTCGCGGGGTGAGGACCGCGCGAAGAAGGCCGCCGAGGCGGCCATCAACTCACCGCTGCTCGAGGCCTCGATGGAAGGCGCACGCGGCGTGTTGATCTCGATCGCCGGCGGCAGCGATCTCGGTCTGTTCGAGATCCACAACGCGGCGACTCAGGTCCAGGAGGCCGCGCACGAGGATGCCAACATCATCTTCGGCACGGTCATCGACGACAACCTCGGCGACGAGGTCCGCGTCACCGTGATCGCGGCCGGATTCGACGGCGGCACACCGCGTAAGCGCACCGACGTGCCCGCCGCCGCAGGCAAGTCGTCGGTCACCTCCGGGCAGGCCGGAACCGTCGGCGCCACGGCGCAGGACAACGACCCGCTGTTCGGCAAGATGCCGGCCGGTGCGGGCGACCCGTTCGTCGAGGCGCAGGAGCGTCCGCGACGCAACAACGTCACCCTCGACGACGACGACGTGGACGTGCCGTCGTTCATGAAGCGCTGAGGCGGGCCATGCGGGTTCGCCGCGTGGTCACCGACCGCACGGGTGGGGTGTCGGCACCGCCGTACGACTCCTTCAACCTGGGCGACCACGTCGGTGACGATCCGAAAGCCGTTGCGGACAACCGTGATCGGCTCGCGGGACAGATCGGACTGCCGCCGGGCCGGGTGGTCTGGATGGAGCAGATCCACAGCCGCAACGTCACGGTCGTGACGGGTCCGGTCGACGGTGCGGTGCCGGCGACCGATGCGCTCGTGACGACCGAACCCGATCTCGCCCTGGCGGTGCTCAGTGCCGACTGTGTCCCGGTGCTGCTGTCCGACGACGAGGCCGGCGTCATCGCCGGGGTGCACGCGGGTCGGGTGGGCGCACGTGTCGGCATCATCCCGGCCACCCTGCGCGCCATGATCGGTCTCGGCGCCCGGCCCGAACGCATCGGCGCCCTGCTCGGTCCGGCGGCCTCGGGCAGCAACTACGAGGTTCCCGCGCAGATGCAGCACGACGTGGAGGAGCGCCTTCCGGGCAGCGCCTGCGTGACGGCCAAGGGCACGACCGGACTGGATCTCCGGGCGGGCCTGCGCCGCCAGCTGCTCGCCGCGGGGGTGGCCGCGGTCGCCGCCGACCCGCGGTGCACCATCGACGACCCCGACCTGTTCAGTCACCGCCGGGGGGCGCCGACCGGTCGCCTCGCCTCGGTGATCTGGATCGACTCGCGCGACGAGACGGCCGATGCCTGACGCGGCTCCCGATCCGCGGAGTCGGGAACTCGCCGAACGGTATTCGGCTGCGCGCGACCGGCTCGACGCCGCGGCGGACGCGGCCGGGCGCGAGCGCGGTGAGATCGAGTTGCTGGTGGTCACCAAGTTCTTCCCGGCCGACGACGTGCGCCGTCTGATCGACCTGGGTGTCCGGTCCTTCGGCGAGTCGCGTGAACCCGAGGCGTCCCGCAAGATCGCCGGGATAGCCGATGGTGGCAAGCGCCCAGGGGATGAGGACGTCGTGTTCGACATGATCGGTTCGGTCCAGTCCAAGAAGGCGCGATCGGTTGCGGAGTGGGCCCGGACGGTGCACTCCGTCGACCGCGACAAGGTCGTCGACGCACTCGCGCGAGGCGCCGAGACAGCCCTGGACGCAGGCGTCCGGTCGCACCCGCTCGGTGTGCTGCTGCAGGTCAGTCTGGACGGAGATCCGCACCGGGGCGGAGTGCTCGTCGAGGATCTGCCGAAGCTCGCCGACCGCGTGCGAGCGGCCCCGGCACTGGACCTCCGCGGACTCATGGTCATCGCGCCCGTCGACGGATCCGCGGACGAGTGGATGGCGCGCGCGGCCGAGATCCGCGCCGGGTTCGTCGTCGACCATCCGGAGGCCACCGAACTGTCCGCGGGCATGTCCGGCGATCTCGAGGCCGCCGTCGCACATGGCTCGACATGCGTGCGTGTCGGTACCGCGATCATGGGTCCTCGGCCGCTAGTCTCTCAGTAATCACATTGGTCACATGAGAACCAACGAGCACACTGATCAACAACAGCACCACCGATTGCTCCCGATCTACTCGCTGGCAGCGTTGGACCGACAGAGAGGCCAGAAATGACGTCGATGCAGAAGTTCAAGGCATATTTCGGCATGGTGCCTCCGAGTGACTACGAGGACGACTACCTCGAGGAGCCGGGCAGCTCGGTTCGCGGCGGTCGCGGTTACCGCGACGATTACTACGGTGAGGCGCCCTACCGGGAGCCCTCGTTCCGCGACGGCCCGCGCGACGCCGACTACGCCTACGTCGACGATCGTCGCTACCCGGGCGAGTTCGAGCCGCAGGGCTACGACGCCGGCTTCGAGCCGGTCCCGGAGTACGCCTACGCGGGAGCTCGCCACATGGGGGCCGATCCCGTCGAGCGGGTGCGAGCGGCGCATCGCCTCGAGCCCCTGCAGCGGTCGGGGATGCGGCCCACCGGCGTGGTCCGGTCCGCGGTGGTCACCGATGAGCGCGCCGAGCTCGAGCGCGTGTTCGCCGACGGTCCGCTCCAGAAGATCACCACTCTGCGTCCGTCGGACTACAGCGAGGCACGCACGATCGGCGAGCGGTTCCGCGACGGCAATCCCGTCATCATGGATCTCGTCGACATGAGCAACGACGACGCCAAGCGTCTCGTCGACTTCGCCGCGGGCCTCGCCTTCGCACTGCGTGGATCGTTCGACAAGGTCGCCACGAAGGTCTTCCTGCTCTCGCCGGCCGATGTCGACGTCTCGCCCGAGGACCGGCGCAAGATCGCCGAGACCGGCTTCTACAACCACAGCTGACGCCCGGCGTCACGCCGGTTCATCGACTCCAACGGCCCGCCCGTCGTCCCCGGACGACAGGCGGGCCGTTGCGTTGTCGGGAAGAGTTTCGCGGTCGTCGTCGGTGGGGATGGGGTGCCGTGACCACCATCATGACCGCCCTGAGCGGGTCGGATGCCCGACCCTCCGACATTTCAGGCAATCTGGTGGCGTGACGATTCTGTTCCAGATCCTCTACTACGTGCTGTTCATCTACTGGCTGCTGCTGTTGGCGCGACTCGTCGTCGAGCTCGTCCGCACCTTCGCCCGGGAATGGCGCCCCACCGGATTCGCGGTTGTGATCATCGAGATCGTGTTCACCGCGACCGATCCGCCGATCCGTGCGCTGCGCCGGATTCTGCCGCCGATCCCGCTCGGTCCGGTACGGCTGGACCTCTCGTTGATGATCGTGATGATCGTCGTCCTGATCGCGATGCAGATCGTGAGCTCGCTGAGCCGGAGTTCGGCGAGCGCGCTGGCGATCGCGGGACTCGCATGACCTGCGCCGACGAATCGGCCGCCCTGCACATCGGCGACGCGCCGAGGCGTGTTCGTGACCACTTCGTGACCATTGGCACGCGGTGGTCTACGGTTGGATGGTCATCATCGAGTGACCGTTGCATTGCAGGAGTGCATCGAAGTCCTGCTACCAACGATTCTCGTGTGACAGGATTTGACGCCAGTTACCAATTGGACTGGTATGAATAAACAGTGACAGCCTGTAGCAAAGACTGTGCAGACTGGGTGCGCTGCCAACTGAAGACAGTTTGATCCACCACACTCGACTGACAATGAGGGGAACCGACATGCGGCTGACACCAGCTGATGTGCACAACGTCGCGTTCAGCAAACCGCCTATCGGTAAACGCGGCTACAACGAAGACGAAGTTGATCAGTTCCTCGACTTTGTCGAGGCGGAACTGGCCCGTCTCATCGAGGAGAACGGCGACCTGAAGCAGCGGGTCGAGGAGCTCGAAGGTGATCTCGCCGAGGCCCGTTCGTCGGCGCCTGCCGGTGGTTCGGCCCCGGCCGCGGAAGAGCGCACCCAGGTGTTCGCCGCCGCTCCGGTCGCCCCCGAGACGCCTGCCCCGGCTCCCGAGGCGGCTCCGCGGCCCGAGTTCGGTGAGGACGACGCCAACGTGCGTGCCGCACGCGTGCTCGCGCTCGCGCAGGACACCGCGGATCGCCTGACCTCGACGTCGCGGCAGGAAGCGGAGTCGCTCCTGGCCGATGCGCGGTCGCGGGCCGACGCGATGGTCACCGATGCGCAGACGAAGTCCGACGCGATGCTGACCGACGCGCGCCAGCGTTCCGAGGCCATCCTCGCCGACGCGCAGACCCGCTCGGAGGCGCAGGTGCGCCAGGCGCAGGAACGTGCCGACGCACTGCAGACCGACGCCGAGCGCAAGCACAGCGAGATCATGGGCACCATCAATCAGCAGCGGACCGTGCTCGAGGGCCGGATCGAGCAGCTGAAGGTGTACGAACGCGAATACCGGACCCGCCTGAAGACCTATCTGGAATCCCAGCTCGAGGAACTGCAGCAGCGTGGCAGCGCGGCACCTGTCGAGGGTGGGCGAGCAGACTCCTTCTCGTCGGATCCGGGTAACGGCGGATTCACCAGCTACTCACCGAGTTAATCGGCGGACTGGCGGAGAGTCTTCGTGCTGACGCTCGCCCTGGCGGCAACTCTCGTAGGGTTCGTGCTGTTGGTGCTCGGCCTGATCACGGGCACGGTGTGGCTCGCCATCTCGTGCATCGTCGTCTGTCTGGTCGGCGTGGGTTTCCTGATCGCCGACATCGTCGGGTCGGGTCGTCGCACCGACGAGCCGACCATCGGTGATTTCGTCGATGGTGCGGACGATCCCGATTCCACCGACGACGGCATGACCGGTCGTCGGTCCGCACCGGATTCCGACGACGACGTGTCGCTGGGCGGACTGGTCGCCCCCAGGCCTGCTGCTCCGGATGTCCCCTCGTCCGGAAGCGGGCCGACGCCGAGGCCGCCGGTGCCGCCCGCCGCGCCGCCGTATGGTGGCGCATCCGCGGCGGGCGCGGTCGATCCGCGGACACCCCGGCGCGAGGGAACACTCGACGATTACCTCCGCTCGGTCGGGGGCCCCGACGACGCGGCAACCCATCGCCAACCGCCACCGGATCGCGGATACCCGGGACCAGTCGATCGCGGCGGCGCGAGCCGGCCGTATCCGCAGCAATCGCCTCCTCGGCAGTCGCCCCCTCAGCAGTCGTCACCACCCGGTGTCGGACAGCCGCGCCCGCCGGAGTCCCGCCGGGGCGGTGACCCGGCGACGGAGTCGTTCGGGATGCCGACCCATCGGGGCGCTCCCGCGCCTGCACAGGTCCGACGCCCCGACGGCTCGACGCCGGGCGCATGGGAGTCCGCGCAGCGGTCGAACCGCACCGACGACTCCGACGGCGAGCCATCACGCACCCAGAAGTTCGATCCGCTCGACCCCAACTGGCGTCCGCCGCTCGACTGAACGACCTCCGACCGCGTCGTCGGCGGCCGCATCGGAAATCGATTCGCCCGTTCGGGCGCACCGCGGCTACACTCGATGCTGCGTCGATCCGGCCATCACCGGGGAGCACTCGGAAGAACCGGAGTCCGGCACCCAGGTGCCCGGACGTCCTCAGTAGAACCGAGCGGGAGCGGCCCGACACAGCCGTGGGTTCTCACCCGCAGTGGTGAACCGTGGAGTGGCGCCACGGTCCTCTCCGAGGACCTTGCCGGCGCAAGCGGGGTGGTACCGCGCACACAGTGGTCGTCGACCACGGATCTGCGTCCCCGTGCCAGAGCAGCTGTTCGTATGCCAGGCACGAGGAGAGCGACGATGACCGACACGGTCGGCAGCAACGACACCACCGACACCTTCTCCGACCCGCACGGGTCTCCGTCCGCCGATTCTGCGGCGCGGGTGTATCCGGTCGTCGACATGACGGGCGGCACGGGGCGTGGCGCCCCGTCGTTTCCGGCGGTCGAGGAACGGGTGCTCGACTACTGGGCCGACGACGAGACCTTCACCGCGTCCATCGAGAACCGCGCAGACGCCGAGGAGTTCGTCTTCTACG
Source organism: Gordonia sp. OPL2 (assembly GCF_003797825.1). GTDB lineage: Bacteria > Actinomycetota > Actinomycetes > Mycobacteriales > Mycobacteriaceae > Gordonia. Next base: position 1,566 of record NZ_RKME01000049.1, on the reverse strand, counting down.
ACGGCCCGCCGTTCGCCAACGGTTTGCCGCACTACGGCCACCTGCTCACCGGCTACGTGAAGGATCTGGTACCGCGGTACCAGACCATGCGCGGGAAGAAGGTGGAGCGTCGCTTCGGCTGGGACACCCACGGTCTGCCTGCAGAGCTCGAGGCCGAACGACAGCTCGGGATCACCGACAAGTCGGAGATCGAGTTGATGGGCATGGAGAAGTTCAACGACTACTGCCGCGACTCGGTACTCCGCTACACCGGCGAGTGGCGTGACTACGTGACGCGGCAGGCACGATGGGTCGACTTCGACAACGACTACAAGACCCTCGACATCGACTTCATGGAGTCGGTCATGTGGGCGTTCAAGCGCCTGTACGACAAGGGACTCATCTATCAGGGCTACCGCGTCCTGCCATACAGCTGGTACGAGCAGACCCCCCTGAGCAACCAGGAGTCCAAGCTCGACGACGCCTACCGGATGCGCCAGGACCCCGCGGTCACGGTGCGCATGCCGCTGTCGGTCCCCGACGGTGCGCTGGCCGTGCTGGACGGCGTGAATGCATTGATCTGGACCACCACGCCCTGGACGCTGCCGTCCAACCTGGCGATCGCCGTCAACCCCGACGTGGAGTACGTCCATGTCCGGGCCGCCGACGGCGAGGAGTATCTCCTGGCGAAGGCGCTGCTGGGCAGCTACGCCAAGGAGATCCCTGAGCCCGAGGTCGTCGGCAGCTATGGGGGTGCCGAACTGGCCGGCCTGTCCTACACGCCGCCGTTCGACTTCTTCCTCGGTCATCCGAACGCGCACCGTGTGTTGCTCGGCGACTACGTGACGACCGAGAGCGGTACCGGCGTCGTGCATCTCGCGCCCGCGTTCGGTGAAGAGGACATGGATCTGTCGGTGGCCAACGGCATCGAGGTCGTGCAGCCGCTGGACCCGGGCGGCCGGTTCACTGCACTCGTGCCGCCGTACGAGGGTCAGATGGTCTTCGATGCCAACCCGGCGATCATCAAGGACCTCAAGGGGATCGGCAAGATCCTGCGGCACGACACGATCGAGCACTCCTACCCGCACTCGTGGCGGTCGGGAAAGCCGTTGATCTACATGGCGGTTCCGTCGTGGTTCGTCGCGGTCACCCCGATCAAGGACCGCATGCTCGAGCTCAACCAGCAGATCACCTGGGCGCCGGCGCACATCCGTGACGGCCAGTTCGGCAAGTGGCTCGAAGGGGCGCGAGACTGGAACATCAGCCGTAATCGATTCTGGGGCGCGCCGATCCCGGTATGGGTCTCCGACGACCCCGAATTCCCACGCGTGGACGTGTACGGATCGCTCGACGACCTCGAGCGCGACTTCGGTGTGCGACCGGACAATCTGCACCGGCCCTACATCGACGAGCTGACCCGGCCCAATCCCGACGACCCGTCGGGGAACTCGACCATGCGTCGGGTACCCGAGGTCCTCGACTGCTGGTTCGAGTCCGGTTCGATGCCGTTCGCCCAGGTGCACTATCCGTTCGAGAACGCGGAGTGGTTCGACGGGGAGCCGGGGAGTGCCGGGGCGAGCGCAGCGA
>NZ_RKME01000048.1 GCF_003797825.1 Gordonia sp. OPL2 | reverse complement strand
GTCGAGGACCGTGGTGGTTCGGGCGCCGGGCGGGGTTTCGACTCTCGGGTGGGGCCGGATGCCGCGCGGGCCGATCCTGTCTCGATCATCCCGGCCGGACGGGCCAGGGCCGCGGCGATGACCGTCGTGAGCGGTACCGACAGCGCGATCGCGATGCCGCCGACGAAGGAGCGGGCCAACTCGACGGCGACGGCGTCGGTGGTGATCAGAGAACCGAATGGTTGCTGCGCCACCGAGAAGAGCAACAACAATGGCAATGCGCTTCCCGCATAGGCGAAGACGAGGGTGTACACGGTGCTGGCGATGTGATCGCGGCCAACCCGCATCGCCGCCCGGAACGTTGCCAATCGGGTGGGTTCCCCCGCTGCGGCGAGCTCGAAGGCCGCCGAGGCCTGGGTGATGGTCACGTCGTTCAAGACGCCCAGGGTGCCGATGATGAAGCCTGCCAGCAGCAGTCCGCTGATCGAGATGCTGCCCTGGTACACCTGCAGATTGGTCGTCTGATCGCCCGAGAGGCCGGTCAGGTGCATCGTCTCGATGGCCAGCCAGCTCAGCACGCCCGCGAGGACGAGGGACATCAGGGTGCCCAGGAGTGCGGAACTCGTGCGGAGGCTGACACCGTGGGCGAGGTACAGCACGACGAACAGGATGGCCGCCGACGACACGACCGCGACCGCGACCGGTGACTCGCCGTCGAGGATCGCGGGCAGGGTGAAGAACCCGAGGACGAGGAACGCGAACACCAGGCCGACGATGGATCGCAGACCGCGCCACGCCGCGACGAGCACCACGGCCCCGACGAACAACAGTGCCCAGATGATCGTCGGGACCGTCCGGTGGAAGTCGAAGAACGTGTAGCGGGTGTTGCCGTCCGGGCCGGGGACGACGCTCAGTCTGATCTTGTCGCCGACCGCGAGAGTCGGTTGACCGGCCTGAGGTTGGTCGAGTTGGTCGGCAGGTGGCGCCACGGCACCCGGTTCCGATCCTGACTGTGCCCGATTGGTGGGGATCTCGAGCAGCGTGTGCCGTCCCTGATCGTCGCCACTGTCGATCTGCACCGTCGTCTCGATGCAGGGACCGTCGGCGGCGTTGCCCTCGATCTGGAACTCGGCGTCGTCCTGCACCGTCCCGGCCAGCGGGTTCAGGCATTGGGCACGCTGCTGGTCGACGACGTGGGCATCGACGGTCTGGATCGAACCACCGTCGGCTGACCGGAACTGCATGGGGATCGGATGGTCGCTGCCGGACGGCCAGAGCACGACGGCCCCCGCAACGACGCCCACGCCGATCACGGCGAGAGTGATGATGACGAACCAGCGGGCGAACGGTGACAGCACCGCGGGGATCTCGGACAGGCTGTGTGAATGGCCGTGCCCGTGACCGTGTCCTGGATGACTCACGACGACACCCTATCCAAGGCTGTCAGGCATCACCCGGGTCGTGAGGCGAGGAGGCGGGCAGGTGCGCCGCGACGAGGTCGTTCAGACGGGCGGCGACTTCCAGGAGCGGGCGCGTGGATCGCTCCGCCTGGGCCATGATGACCGCACCCTCGATCGCCGCCACGATGGTGATGGCGAGGGACTCGGCGAGCTGCGGGTCGACGCCGTCGGCGACGAGACGTTCGGCGCTGACGGTGCGCCAGTCGGCGAACACCTCGACGGCGACGTCCGTCGCTTCCGGCGCTGAGTGACGTCCCAACGCGGCGGCGACCACCGGGCAGCCTGCGTCGAAATCCGAATCGATCAGAACCGATGACCACATCTCGGCGAACGCCCCGATCGGATCGGGCGTGCGCATCAGCGTTCGCATGATCGTCGTGATCGCCTCGCCCGACATCCGCGTCGTCGCGCACACGAGTTCGGCCTTCCCACCGGGGAAGTTGAGGTAGATGGACCGGCGCGCCACACCGCTCTTCTTCAGGATGTCGGCGATGCCGGTCCCGGCGACGCCGTAGCGCCGCATCAGATCTGCCGTGGCGCCGGTCAGCTGATCGCGGACCGCCATGAGCTGTCCATCCTTTCGGGCCGACGGATCAAAGGCCCTTGAAATATACCATTCGGTCTACTACGGTCGCCAGGTAGACCGAGCGGTATACAGCGCCCGGGACCACATACCCAGGAGTGAGATGACCACCACCGTGTCGCTGTCGACGCCGCTGACACTGCCCTCGGGCCGCGTCCTTCCGAATCGCCTCATGAAATCGGCCCTCAGCGAGGGCCTCGGTGACGGCGACGCCGGACCCGACGTCCGGCTCGAGCGTCTCTATTCGCGCTGGGCCACTGGGGAATACGGACTGGTGGTGACCGGGAACGTGATGGTGGACCGTCGTTACCTGGGTGAGCCCGGGAATGTGGTGATCGAAGACGATCGACATCTGGACGCGCTCGCCCGCTGGGCGAAGACCACCCAGGATGGTGGTTCGCCGATCTGGATGCAGCTGAATCATCCTGGACGTCAGGCGAACCCATTGACAACCACGGGTCAGATCGTCGCCCCGTCGGCGGTCCGTCTCGCGATCCCCGGCATGCCGACGCCCCGTGAACTCACCGACGCGGAGATCGACGACATCATCGTTCGATTCGCCACGGCTGCCGCGGTCGCCGAATCGGCCGGATTCGACGGCGTGCAGATCCACGGCGCGCACGGCTACCTGATATCCCAGTTCCTCTCACCGCGGTCCAATCGGCGCGAGGATCGCTGGGGTGGCTCCATCGAGAACCGGACCCGCTTCGCGCTCGAGGTGATCCGACGGGTCCGCGCCGTGGTGCGGCCCGGGTTCGGTGTGGGCATAAAACTCAATTCCGCCGATTTCCAGCGCGGAGGGTTCTCCGAGGACGACTCGCGGGCCGTCGTCGAGATGCTCGCCGCCGAGTCGCTGGACCTCATCGAGATCAGCGGGGGCAGTTACGAATCCCCGGCGATGATGGGACGTCCGGTGGCGCGGGCGAGCACTCAGGCGCGCGAAGCGTACTTTCTGGAGTACGCGGTCACCGTCCGCGGCCTCACCGCGGGAATCCCGCTCGCGGTGACCGGCGGCTTCCGCTCGCGCACGGCCATGGCCGACGCTCTCGCCGAGGGCGCGTGCGACATCGTGGGGATCGGCCGGCCGACGGTCACGACACCGCGAGCGGGGCGCGAACTGATCACCGACGGCGCGCACCGGTTGGAGGTGCCACTGTTGTCGCTTCCGGTGCCGGCGAAGGCGGCGAGCGCTGCATCGATCCGGTCGATGGAGGGGGCCCTCGATCTGCAATGGCACACCGACCAGTTGCACCGCATGGGCGACGGTCTCGACCCCGACCCGCGACGACCCCTGTGGCGGACTGCGATCACCACGGTTCGTCGCAACGGCATCGATGCACTGCGCACTACCCGCGGTCCCGCCGCCACACGATCTGCGGTGCGCAAGTTCCGCTTCGAACGTGCAGTGGGCCGTCATGTGATGAATCCGGCGGTGGCGTTCCTGTCGCGAATCGGAGTCACCACGCATCTGGCGACCGACCTCGAGACCATCGGTCGCCGATCGGGGCAGGCGCGGATCGTGCCCGTCTCGGCCGCCTTCGACGACGACGGCGCGTGGGTCATCAGCCAGCACGGTACCCGGTCCGGATGGGCGATCAACGTCGCCGCGGATTCTCGGGTACGCATCCGACAGGGAACCCGATGGCGCAGGGGGAGTGCCGAATTCGTCCCGGGCGACGATGTCGACGCCCGCGCTCGGACGTTCGCGACCAGACCGCTGTTCGCCGGCATCACCGCGGCCGGATTCCGCGCGCTGCAGAGCGACCCGATCTCGGTGCGGATCACCTTCCTCGACTGACCGTCACGAGAATCGAAGACCGACGATGAACGACGAAGTCGACACGACGACCGGCGCCGCCGAGGCATGCAGTCCATCGTCGAGCGACGGGTGGCAGCCGTCACCGGCCGGTGACCTCTAGCGAGTGGGAGCGAGCGCTCCGACCGTGCGGATCGAATCGTCGATCGTCGACAAGGGTCCGTCCACCCGATACGCGGCTCCCCGATGGTTGTCAGGGAGATGGTCGCCACGGCCGAACAGTTTGTGCCGCAATGTTCCCGGCGCGTACGTGCGGTCGTATACGCCGCGCCTCTCCAACGCCGGGACGACGTGGGTGACGATGTCCTCGAACGAGCCCGGCGTGATCGCGTATGCGACGTTGAACCCGTCGACGTCGGTCTCGGCGACCCACTCCTGCAGGGATTCGGCGATCTCGTCGCCGGACCCGATCAGTACCGGTCCCATTCCGCCGATACCTCCCCATGCCGCGATGTCGCGCACGGACCACTCCCCGCCCGACTCCGAGGCCTGCTGGAACGCCGCCACGGCCGACTGGATCGCGTTGCTCTCGACATTGCCGATGGGCTCGTCGAGGTCGTAGGAGGCGAGGTCGATGCCCATCCACCCGGACATGAACACCAGCGAGCCCTCGTCGCTCGCGTAGCGCTGATACTCGGCTGCCTTGGCCCGCGCGGCCTCGGGGGTCGAGTCGGTGATGATCGTCAGCAACGTATAGATGCGAGCGTCGTACGGGTCGCGGCCGGCGGTCACCAGCTCCTCCCTGATCTGTGAGACGACCTCTCGCAGAATCGCTTTGGTGGGCGCGGCGACAAAGATCGCCTCGGCGTTCTGCGCGGCGAACCGCCGACCGCGCGGTGACGCGCCGGCCTGATAGATGACCGGTGATCCCTGTGGCGACGGCTCGGACAGATGGATGCCTGGCACGGAGAAGTGCTCACCGCGATGGCCGATGTGGTGCACCTTCGCGGGATCGGCGAACACTCCATGTGCCCGGTCGCGGCGGACCGCGTCACGCTCCCACGATCCCTCCCACAGCTTGTAGAGCACGGTGAGGTATTCATCGGCGTGGTCGTAGCGCGCATCGTGGGCGAGTTGGTCCTCCTCGCCCATGTTCCGCGCCGCGGCGGGCAGATAACCCGTGACCACGTTCCACCCGATGCGCCCGCGTGTGAGGTGGTCGAGGGTGGAGAGACGACGGGCGAACGGATAGGGGTGTTCGAATCCGGTTCCGGTGGTGATGCCGAATCCGAGGTGTTCGGTCGCGTGTGCCATCGCCGAGACGAGCAGCACCGGATCGTTCACGGGGATCTGCGCGCCCTGCCGGATCGCGGCCTCGTCGGTACCGGCGTACACGTCGTAGGTGCCGAGCACGTCGGCGATGAACAGGCCGTCGAATCCGCCGCGTTCCAGCAGCGTCGCGAGGTCGACCCAGTAGTCGATGGTGTTGTAGTCCCACGACCGATCGTCCGGGTGACGCCACAGGCCGGGCGACTGATGGGCGACACAGTTCATGTCGAAGGCGTTGAAACGGATCTGGCGGGGGCGGGACTGTTCGGACACGCGTGCGATGGTGCGGCCCCGGTCGACGAGGCGCCAGCGTTTCGCGCACGACGAATCCAAGCAGCGCGTCGGAGTGCAGGAGTAGTAGTGGATGTATGCGATCCACCGACGTACTGATCGACGGGCTGACCCGTGTGTCCGAGAACGTCCACGCCGTGCTCGACGGCATCACCACCGAGCAACTCACCTACCGTCCGTCGCCGGATGCCAACACCATCGCCTGGCTGATCTGGCATCTCACCCGCGCCCAGGACGCACAGATCGCCGGGGTGGCGGACACCGACGAGGTGTGGACCGCGTCCGGATTCCACGACCGCTTCGACCTGCCGTTTCCCGCGTCGGCCTCCGGATACGGGCAGTCCCCGGACGAGGTCGCGCAGGTCGTCGTCGAGCCGGGACTGCTGGCCGAGTACTACGACGCGACCCACGAAGCGTCCGTCACCTATCTGAAGGGCCTGTCCGACGATGACCTGGACACGGTGATCGATGAGAACTGGGATCCGCCGGTGACACTCGGGGTCCGCCTCGTCAGCATCGTCGACGACGACGCCCAGCACGTGGGCCAGGCCGCGTATCTGCGCGGACTGCAGGCTGATTCGTAGCTAGGAGCGGCAGCCCTTCCACGTCTGGAAGTCGCCGGCGAATGCAGGGCCGCCACTGCAGGTGGGACCGTTCTTGCCGTCGACGGTCACGGTTGCCCCGGGCCCCGCGATCGCGATGGCCAGGCCCGGCTTCACGCCGTTCATGGTCACGGTGGCGCCCTTGCCGACAGCGATCGCGGCCGGTCCCGCGTAGTTGTCGCCGGTTGCGGTGGCGGTGCCTCCGTTGTCGGTGACGGCCAGCGTGAGTCCGGTCGGACCGGATGACGCCTCGCAGTTCGGCATCGTCGAGGTCTGACCCGGCAGTGCGGGACACACCTGAGGAGCGGCTTCCGCGGACGGAGATGCGGCGAGGGATACGCCGACGGCTCCGGCGGCAGCGATCATGAATCCGCCGACAACACGGGTGGTCTTACGCATGATGATCTCTTTCGGTCGCTGGTTGCGTACCCGGGAGTTCGGAGCCGAACCGACGGTGGATGGCGTCCCCGCCGAATCATCGGCGAACCCGCACGCGTGAGACGATCGTGCGATGACCACGAGTCAGCCGTCGACCGGCAACGACGCGCCGAGCGAGTCGATGATCACCGTTGTCATCGCGTTCTCCATGAATGTGCTCGTCGCCGTGGCCAAGAGCATCGCGGCAGCGCTCACCGGATCGGCGTCCATGGTGGCCGAGTCGGCGCACAGCTGGGCCGACGCGGGCAACGAGGTCTTTCTGCTGATCGCCGAACGACGGGGCAGCAGAGGGCGTGACCGGCGACATCCGTTCGGCTATGGACGCGAGACCTACATCTGGTCCATGTTCGCCGCGTTCGGACTGTTCACGGTCGGTGCCGTCGTCTCGGTGATGCACGGTGTCTCCGCGTTGACCGAGCCGGAGGCCGAGAGCGATTACCTGGTCGGCTACATCGTCCTGGCCATCTCCGCGGTGCTCGAGGCCGTCTCGTTCCTGCAGTCCGTCCGTCAGGCGACCGCAGGGGGCGAGCGATTCTCGATGCATCCGTTGAGATTCGTGAACCGCACGTCCAACACCACGCTGCGGGCCGTGTTCGCCGAGGACGCGGCGGCCCTCGTCGGATTGGCGATCGCCGCGCTGGGTATGGCGCTGCATCAGATCACCGGCAACGCGGTCTGGGACGCCGTCGGTTCCATTCTGGTCGGCATCCTGCTGGGTTTCATCGCCGTGTTCCTCATCAAACGCAACGGCGAGTTCCTACTCGGTCAGTCGGCCATGCCGACCACCCGTTCACAGATCCTGCGTGCACTTCTCGATCATCCCGACATCGATCGTGTGACCTATCTGCACGCCGAGTACGTCGGGCCCAACCGGTACTACCTGGTCGCCGCCGTCGACATCGTCGGCGATCTCGCCGAACACGACCTGGCCACACGTCTGCGCGGTCTGGAGGCCGAGATCGAGCTACGCGACAGCATCGTCGAGGCGGTCCTGACACTGTCGACGACCGAAGAGCCGTCGCTGACGCCCTGACCGCGGCGTGATCGGAGGATCAGGCGAACCGGTACGTTGGCTCACGTGGACCTCCGCATCTTCACCGAACCCCAGCAAGGCGCGACCTACGACGATCTGCTCCGGGTGGCCCGGGCCACCGAGGACCTCGGCTTCGACGCGTTCTTCCGCTCCGACCACTACCTCGCCATGAATGCCGACGGCCTGCCCGGCCCGACCGACGCATGGCTCACACTCGCCGGACTGGCCCGCGAGACCTCCAGGATTCGGCTGGGCACTCTCGTCACGTCGGTGACCTTCCGTCACCCGGGCCCGTTGGCCATCTCGGTGGCGCAGGTCGACCAGATGAGCGGTGGCCGCGTCGAATTGGGCTTGGGCGCCGGCTGGTTCGAGGCCGAGCACAATGCGTACGGGATTCCGTTCCCACCGCTGGGGGAGCGGTTCGATCGACTCGAGGAGTCCTTCGAGATCATCACCGGACTGTGGGGTACGTCCGAGGGACGCCGGTTCGATCATCAGGGTGCTCACTACCAGCTCACCGACTCGCCGGCGCTTCCCAAGCCGGTGCAGTCGCCGCGCCCACCGATCATCGTCGGCGGGGCCGGGAAGAAGCGGACGCCGGCGCTCGCCGCCCGCTTCGCCGACGAGTTCAACTGCGCATTCGTGCCCGCGGACACCGCGGCCGAGCAGATCGGCCGCGTCCGTGCCGCGTGCGCGAAAGCCGGACGCCGACCCGAAACGATGACCTACTCCGCCGCACTCGTCCTGTGTTGCGGGCGAAGCGAATCGGAGCTCGCCCGTCGTGCCGACGCGATCGGCCGCGAGGTCGGCGAGCTGCGCGAGAACGGTGCGGCGGGCACCCCGGACGAGGTCGTCGAGACCATCGAACGGTATCGCGAGGCAGGGATCAGCCGCATCTACCTGCAGACCCTCGACCTGACCGATCTCGATCATCTCGAGGTGATCGCGAACGAGGTTGCGCCACAGCTCGTCAGGTGAGTTCGGCGATCATCGCCCGCGAGATCCAGTCGCGATAACGATCTTTCGACCATCCGCGCTCCACCACGAGTAGCTCGTAGATCTCCGGCGAGATCAACGTCCACAGGGTGTCCCGAGCCTCCTCGACCGAGAGACCGTGCCGGAGGCCGCCGGACTCGGCGAGATGAGTCGCCAACATGGTCATCCCGCGCAGCCGTTGCTCGAGTGTCTGTGCCCATAACTCGGCCAGAGCGTCGTCCGAGCGTGCTCCGTCACGTATGACGAGCGTGAGTCGACCCGCCCGATCGCTGCGCGTGGCGGCCACCGCGGCGTACATCTCGAGCTTGGTGCGGATGTCGGGCTCGTCGTCGATCGCCCGTGACTCCGGACGATCGGCGACGGCGACGGGCTCGTCGTCGCCGGCCAGTGCCTGGTCGAACGCCACCTTGAGCAGACCGGCCTTGCCCCCGAACGACTTGTAGATGGTCTCGGCGGACACACCGGCGTCGGAGGCGATGTCTGCGATGGTCACGGAGTACCCGTGGCGTTCGAACATCCGGGTCGCCACCAGCACGATCTCGCGGCGCCGCTGCCGGGCCCGATCTCGTCGGCCGGTCGCGTCGTATCCGCGCTGTCTATTGACTCCAGTCACTCTGTAATGAATACTCGATTTTCAGTACAGTTCGTCTGGAATGAAATTCCCGGAGGTTGTGATGGGACAGGCAACCGATCAGATAGACGTCGCTGTTCGTGCGGTGACCATCATGGGCTGCGGAACTCGCGCCGAGTTCGAGGAGGTCACGCACCCGCAGATGGTCAACCGAGAGGCTGCCGCCGAACCCCCGGAGTGTCGGGGCGTCGGTCCGGACGCTGCGTGGGCCACCGCCATGTGGTTACGGTCCGCGTTCACCGGTCTGCGCCACGACGTGCAGAATGTGGTTGCCGCCGGGGACATCGTCGCCATTCACGCGACGATGTCGGGGACGCATACCGGGGCATTCGTCGTCTATGACGATGGCGGAGACGTGAAACAGGCGTTCGCGCCCACCGGCCGGACGTTCACGGTCACCCAGACCCATTGGTTCCGCATGAGTGACGGATTGTGTATCGAGCACTGGGCCAATCGTGATGATCTGGGAATGGGTGAACAACTCGGTTGGGTGCCTCCGTCGCCGCTCTATCTCCTGCGCTGCGCGCGTGCCAAACGCGCGGCGGTCCGGGCGCGTCGGAGTTGATCGTCGGCGAACATCAGGGAAGTCCGAACGACGCGTGCATCTCCCAGTACAGGATCTCCGCCGCCTCACCCGCCGTCAGCCGGACTCCGTCGGAATCGGTGAGACGAACCGCGTCACCCTGTTCCAGGCTGCCCACCCCGTCGACGACGACAGCCCCGGATGCGACATAGAGGTGCCCGAACGGGGATGCAGGGAACGTGGCTCCGCACCCGCGGTCGAGACGCGCGATATGCAGTGCCGCATGGCTGCTGGCGAGCGGGACTGCGGTGGTGCCGGCGTCGCGGGGTAGGCCGGACACGACGACGACCGGTTCGCCCGCGGACAGTTCTTCGGTGAAATCTCTTTCCGCGTAGCCGGGCTCGACATCGGTGTGATCCGGCGCGATCCACATCTGCACCACGCGAAGGGACTCGCCGTCTCGTCGTGACGATGCGTTTGCCTCTGCGTGCGTGATACCGCGCCCCGCCGACATCCGCTGGATCACACCGGGACCGAGGGTGCCACGGTGACCTCTCGAATCCCGATGGTGCAGCGTGCCCTCCAAGACCCAGGTCACGATCTCCGCGTCGTGATGGTGATGCATGTCGAGACCCTCGCCGGCGTCGACCCGATCGTCGTTGTGCACGAGCAGGACTCCGTGCGCATTCGCTGACAGATCGAAGTTTCCGGTCGCGGGGAATGACTGCCACGACTCGAGCCACTCGTTGCGCCAGTGGTGTCGCTGCGTCCCGCGGATCAGTTGTGTTGTCACGAGTGTGCTCTCGCATCGGTGAGGCGGCCGGACAGTCGGGTCATGATGTCGAGCAGGGCACGGCCGTCGGCGTCGGAGATCGCCTCGACGAACAACTCGTCGACGCACCGCGCATGATCGCGGGCCGCCGCACGGAAGGCGGTGACGCCGCACGCGGTGAGGACCGCGTAGCTGCCACGCCGATCCTCGTCGGCACGCTCTCGGCACAGCCAGTCGCGGCGGACCAGTGTGTCGATCTGATAGGACAGACGCGACGTCGAGAACACCAGGCGATCGGACAGCTCGCGCATGCGCAGGCGATGGTCGGGTGCGTCATGCAGCAGCATCAGCACCTGATAGTCCGCCAGCGACATGCCCGAGCCGGCCTTGAGATCGTCGTCGAGCACGGTCTGCAGCCGCGCGCTGGTCTCGATGAAGACCTGCCACGCCGCGCGCCGCGGATCATGTTGGGCAGCAGAGGAGGTCATCGCGAGGTGTGCGGCATCAAGGCGTCGGCAGGGATGACCCCGAGCCGTCCGGCCTGGAAGTCCTCCATCGCCTCGATGAGTTGTTGCCGCGTGTTCATCACGAAAGGCCCGTATTGGACGACCGGTTCGCGGATGGGTCGTCCGCCCAGGGCGAGGACCTCGAGCGCCGGCCGGTTGGAATCCTGGGTCTCGTCGGCGGACACCGTGATCCGATCCCCGGCACCGAGCAGAGCCAGCTGGCCCTGGCGAATCGGTCGTCCCTCCGCACCGACGGTCCCGCGGCCCGACAAGACGTACACCAGGGCATTGAAGTCGGGCCGCCACGGCATCGACAGTCGTGCCCCTGGCTGAATCGTCGCGTGCGCGAACGTGATCGGCGTGTGGGTCGAGCCCGGGCCGGTGTGGCCGCCGACGTCGCCCGCGACGATGCGGATCAATGATCCGGCGTCCTCGGAGGTCAGGAGCGCGGTCTGGGCGCCTTCCAGGTTCTGATATTTCGGGGTCAGGAACTTGTCGGCGGCCGGCAGATTAACCCAGAGCTGTATGCCGTGGAACAGGCCGCCGGAGTCGACCAGTTCCGCCGGCGGGGTCTCGATGTGCAGGATTCCCGATCCGGCGGTCATCCACTGCGTTGCGCCGTTCTCTATGAGGCCACCGCCGCCGGTCGAGTCCTGGTGTTGGAACCGCCCGTCGATCATGTAGGTGACGGTCTCGAAGCCGCGATGGGGATGCCACGACGTCCCTTTCGGTTCACCCGGCTCGTACTCGACCTCACCCATCTGGTCCATGTGGACGAACGGATCGAGGTCGGCCGCCGACACCCCGGCGAACGCGCGGACGACGGGGAATCCCTCGCCCTCGTAACCCCGCGGCCCGGTGGTGATGGACCGGACGGGACGCTCGACGTCGGTGGGCGCGGGTGAGGACAGTCGCGGCAGGGTCAACGTGTCGGCGGTGACGGCGGGCATGGTGAGCTCCTCTCGGAAGTAGCTCAATTTTGAGCTATGTGGGAGGAACGTCGGGACAGCGGAGGGTTATTCCGCGGCCGCAGTAATTCCCTCCCAGGCGCAGCGAGAGCACTCCGTACCGGTTATGCGCGACGACACGCCATCGTTGCCGCCGGCTCACGGCGAACGTCCACCGGGACCACGGTCCGCTGTGGATAATCACGGCATGGCCGACAAAGGTATCGACGCTCGTGGGACCGGTGGCGACGACCGACCGCAGGAGCGTCAGCGCTTCAAGAAGCTGGCCCAGGCGGCGCTGAACGCCGACGTCACCGTCGATCAGGTCGAGGGAATCCTCAGCGATCTCGGCGACGTGCTGATCGACATGAACAAGACCATCGGTGGGCTGGACGGTGCCATCGACACCCTCGACAGCACGTTGACCCGGTTGTCCGGGACGCTCGATCAGGTGGATTCCACCGTCGTGGCGATGGGCGACGTCGTCGACCGGCTCGAACGGGTCGTCAGCCGCGTCGAGGCTCTGGTGGGGATCGGTGAGGTGGCGATGCGGCCGCTCGGAGCGATCGAATCCGCGGGTCGGGGCCTTGCGTCCCGACTCGGCTTCACCCGCTGAGCGGAAGGGACACAATGGCCGACATGACAGTCGAAGAACGCACCTTCCGTGGACGCCACGGCGAGACCATCACCTATGACCTGAGTCGTCCCGACCGCACACCACGCGCAGCAGTGGTCATCGCGCACGGACTCGGCGAGCACGGCCGACGTTATGGCCACGTCGTCGATCGCCTCGTCGGAGCCGGCTATCAGGTGGCCGTTCCGGATCATCTGGGCCACGGACGATCCGGTGGCAAACGGCTACGCGTGCACGGGTTCTCGCAATTCACCGACGACCTGGGAACGGTGATCGACCAGACCGCGCTGTCCGATGCGCCGACGGTCCTCATCGGGCACAGCATGGGCGGATGCATCGCGCTCGACTACGCGCTCGACCACCAGGACCGCCTCGCCGGGCTGATCCTGTCCGGCGCGGCGGTGGTCCCGGGTGACGACCTGTCGCCGATCGCGATCAAGCTGGCCCCGTGGCTGGCGCGCGTCGCTCCCGGATTGCCGACCACCGCTCTCGACTCGACGAACATCTCCCGTGATGCGCAGGTCGTCGCCGACTACAACGCCGATCCGCTGGTGACACGGGCCAAGATCCCCGCCGATCTCGGTGCGGCGATGATCTCGACGATGCAGTCGTTCCCGCGTCGGCTCCCGTCGATGCACCTGCCATTGCTTGTCATGCACGGCGGCGACGACAAGCTCACCAGTCCGGCCGGCAGCGAGATGGTGGATCGTCTCGCGTCGTCGGAGGACAAGACGCTCGCCATCTACGACGGGCTGTATCACGAGATCTTCAACGAACCCGAGCAGGACCGCGTCCTCGCGGACGTGATCGACTGGCTGGACAAGCGGATGCCGGCCTGAGGGAGGGAAGGCCCCGTCAGGCCGGCATCTGTCCGGTCAGGTGAATCAGCGGGTCGGTTGGATCAGCGGGACGGTGTCGTCGTCGGCGCCGACGAGGAGCCCGCGTTCGGGATCACCGTCAGCGACTGCCCGGTGTCCGGTGCGGTGGGGACGTCGGACGTGCCCGGCGCCGATGGGGCGACCGCCTCGACAGGTGTGGTCGGCGCGATCGTGTCGTCGGCGGCAGCGCCGGCAGGCGCCTCGGAGGTCGCCTGGTCGGTTGCGCTCGAATCGGCGGCCGAGGACGCGGTCTCGGAATCGGTGCTCGTGCCCGACGCCTCGGAACTCGATGCCGTCGCCGACGACTCACCCGACGCGTCCGCGAGGTCTGCCGCGGCGAGAACCGGCGACGCCTTCGCGGCGACCAGGGCGGCCTGCGTCGCCTTGGTGGCACCGTCGGGATCGGGGGATCCGGCGGCACTGACCAGTTGGACCTTCTGGGTGACCGGTGGGTTGTTCCGCAAGGCGTCGAGCACGTGCGGTTTGCCGTCGGACAACGCGCGGCCCCAGTTCTCCCAGGTGTGGCCGCCGTAGTTGGGCAACGAGATGACCGAGGCCCCGGACTGGGCGGCCTGCAGCTGCATCAACACGGTCGACACGGCGGAGAGGATCTCCAGGGCGATCGCACTGATCTGGTCCTGCTGCGACAGTTTCGACATCTCGCTCGGCGTCAGGAATCCGTTGCCGGACGAGATGATCAGGACCTGGCCGTTCTCGGCGAGCTTGTTGACGTTCTTCGACGGGTCGTTGTCGGTCCAGCGCTGGCTGCCCGGCGCGCCCCACATGTTGAGGATGCCGTTGGTGTAGTTCGAGACCATGGTCTGGCTGGCGAAGACGCCGGCCGCACCCAGGGGGTTGTCGGTCTGGTAGTACCCGGACATCGCCTGGACGACCTTGAACTGCTCCGGATGGCGTTCGGCGAGGGTCACCGCCGGTCCACCCGACATCGACAGGCCGACGATCGCGTTGTTGTTCTTGCTGACGCCGAAATTCGCGGCGAGGTAGTCGGGGAGCTCGTCGGTCAGGAACGTCTCCTGCTTGATGGTGGTGTTCTTGTCACCGGCCCCGCCGTCCCAGTCGGTGTAGAACGACGACGCGCCGCCGACCGGCATGACCAGCGTGGTGTCGGTGCTGCCGTCGTAGACCTTGGCCGCCTGCACGTCGGTGGTCCAGGCCGAGCGGTCCTCGGCGGCCCGCATGCCGTCGAGGAGGTAGATCCCGTTGTCGCTGCCGTTGGACGCGCGGATCTGGACGATGACGAACTTGTTCTGCGACTTCGACCAGACCTTGCAGTTCTGTACGTAGTTGCCGGACTTGTCCCAGGTGCAACCTTCTCGCAGGACCTCGGGGTGACCGGTCAGTGCCGACGCGCGATTGTTGCCGGAGATGAGCGTGCTGATCCCGAAGAGGGCGACGCTCAGAATCGCGATCACCGCGACACCGGCGAGCTTGCGGCGGCCGCCGCGCGGGCGCCGTTTGACCGTGTCGGGCGCGGACTCGGCGGCGGCATCGGGCGCCACCTGCCATCCGTCGGGGATACCTGCGGGCTGCGACGACCCCGATGAGGGCGATTCGG
The DNA here is from genome assembly GCF_003797825.1 of Gordonia sp. OPL2. Lineage (GTDB taxonomy): Bacteria > Actinomycetota > Actinomycetes > Mycobacteriales > Mycobacteriaceae > Gordonia. The sequence goes on along the minus strand of NZ_RKME01000048.1, from coordinate 8,908 downwards.
GTGAGGTGGACATCTGACTCCTGACACACTTGCGCTGTTGAGACCCCGGCACACGAACGCCCCGCGGGGTACAGCCGTGTTGTCTCGTCTGTCGCGTCTCGACGCTCCGGCGTTACACCGGGCAGTGGCTCGACTACGCTGTGAAAACACTGTGAGACGGGCGGATTCGCGCCTACGGGAGATGGAGATCCGATGTCGAGACGATGGGTGATCGCGCTCGGCGCGGCCCTCCTTGTGGTGGTGGGGTTGCAGGTTCCGGTCGCCACGGCGGCCCCAGCTGCACCGCTGCCCAGCGCGGACCCGTTCTATCGTGCGGGACCCGGTCTCGGCGAGCATCGGCCCGGTGACGTGCTGCGCACCCGCCCGGCGCGGTTCGTCGCCCGCGGCGTGACGGTGCCGGTGACGTCGACACAGGTGCTCTACCGCAGCAACGACGACTTCCGCAGCCCGATCGCCGGCGTCACGACCATCCTGCGGCCAGGAGTGCCGAACGGCCGGATGGTGTCGTTCCACATGGCCTACGACGCCCTCGGCCCGCAATGCGATCCGTCGTACACGCTGCAGGGCAACAACCCGAGTCGCGCGGCGCAGTTCGAGGAGATCGCGATCGCGGGCTACCTCGCGGCGGGGTACACCGTCGTCGTCCCCGACTACGAGGGGCAGCGCCAGGAGTGGACGATCGGTCGGCAATCGGGATATCTCGCTCTCGACGGCATACGTGCCGCGCAGTCGGTCCTGCGGCTGCCGCGCTCCACACCCGTCGGGATGATCGGGTACTCCGGCGGCTCGGTCCCCACCGGGTTCGGCGCCGAACTCGCCCCGACCTACGCACCGGAACTCGCCGTCGTCGGGGCTGCGGCAGGCGGTATCCCGGTGGATCTCGCGCACAACCTGCCCTATGTGAGCGGCAGCAAGGACTGGTCGGGGGTCATGCCGGCACTGGTGGTCGCCTACCAGCGGGCCTACGACCTCGACCTCGCGTCGATCCTGTCGCCGTACGGGCAGCGTCTGGTGAACACGGTGAGCAGCCAGTGCATCCTCGATTTCGCCGCCGACTACCCAGGACTCACCGACGGTCAAATGCTGCGGGCCCCGTATCGCGGATTCCTGCAGGTGCCCGCCCTTCGATCGGCGATCGCCCGCAACGTGATGGGTACGGCCGGAACCCCGAACGCCCCGATGATGCTGGCCGTCGGGCAGAAAGACGCCGTCGGCGACGGGGTCATGGTGGCCGCCGACGTCGCCGGGCTCGCCCGCAGCTTCTGTGCACGAGGGGTACCGACGCAGTTCCACCGTTACCAGGGCGACGCGCACGGGGCCGCGTTCATCCCGTTCCAGCGTGACGCGGCGGTGTTCCTGAACGACAGGTTCGCCGGGAGACCGACCGGCGGATGCTGACGTCCTGACTCCGACGGGAGGTGGGACTCCCGGTGGCACCGAAATCTCCGTCAGATAACCGACGTCTGGGCATGGTGACAAGCGCATTCTGAGACGGCAGCGTGGGACGAGCCCCTCACGCAGACCCCTCCCGAGAAAGTGACGACCGCCCATGACCACGACCGCAGCCACCCCGCCCCGTCCCGCTCCCGTGGACATGGCCCACCACACCCATCTGTCGGGCGTCTTCGCGCCGCAGCGCGAGGAGGTCGACGTCACCGACCTCGAGGTCACCGGTGAACTCCCGGCCGATCTTCGCGGCAGTTATCTGCGCAACGGCCCGAACCCGCGGTTCGACCCGATCGGGTCCTACGTCTACCCGCTCGACGGCGACGCGATGGTGCATCGGCTCGAAATCGACGGCGCCGCGGCGCGTTACCGCAACCGGTTCGTGCGGACCCCGATGGTGCTCGCGGAGGAGAAGGCGGGCCACGCGATCTGGTCCGGCCTGACCGACGGCTACACGCCCTCGGCCGCGGAGGTCGGCCCGGAGCTGGCCGGCACATTCCGGCAACTGCCCGACATCAACATCGTCCGGCACGGGGGCAAGCTGTTCGCGATGGCCGAGTCCGACCAGCCGTACCGGCTGGACTGCGCCGATCTCGCGACCATCGGCCGCGAGAGTTTCGACGGTGCAATGCCGTTCGGTACGACGGCGCATCCGAAGATCGATCCGGAGACCGGCGAACTGGTCATCTTCAACTATGTGTTCGATGCGCCGTATCTGACGTGGTCGGTGGTCGGGCCCGACGGCGCGGTCAGTCGACCGCCGACCCCGGTCGACGGCGTCGACGCGCCGTTGATGATCCACGACATGGCGCTGACGTCGCGGTACGTGGTGCTGTTCTTGTGCCCGTTGATCTTCGACATCGACGGCATGCTCACCGGCGGTGGACTGTTGCAGTGGCGTCCGGAGCGCGGCACGCGGATCGCACTGGTCCCGCGCGACGGCAGCGCAGTCCGGTGGATCGACTGCGACCCGATGTGGGTGTGGCACTTCGCCAACGCCTTCGACACCCCGCAGTCGACGACGGTCACTGTCGACTACGTGCAGTGGACCTATCCGGGTGGCTTCGCCGACATGCCGCAACCTGCGTCGTCGGAACTGGTGCGTGCAGTACTCGACCCGGATAGGGGGACCATCGACCGCACCACCATCGGCGCCGCCGCCGATGTCGAGTTCCCGCGGGTCGACGATCGCCTGCTGACCCGCTCGCACACGCGCATCGCCACCGTCGGAGCGGGCGCGGGTGACGAGGGCGGGCGTGACAGCCTGTGGTTCCTCGACGTCGGCTCGGGAAGCGAAACCCGGTGGAGCCCGGGTGTTGCGATCGGCGAACCGATCTACATGCCCGGCTCGGAGCGCGACTACTGGGGCGCCTACGGCACCGATCCGGCCGACCTCACCTCGTACTTCTATGTGCTGTCGGCCGACGACCCGTCCGCGGGGCCGCTGGCCACCGTCAGGATGCCGATCCGGGTGCCGGCCGGCCTGCACGGGGCCTGGTTGCCCGCGGAGTGAGCGCGGGAGGACGGCCGCTCCGGGAGCGGTCCTCCGGACATCCGACCGGGCCGGTATTCCCGGAAATGCGCCCGCTGTAGGCCCGCCATCGACACATCGTCGACGACGGCCCTACAGCGGGCGGTTGTCCGGGGCGCTCTTCCGGGTTCAGATCAGGCGTCGTACCCGAGTAGCGACTTGACCTCGAGGAACTCGTCAAAGGCGTAGTCGCCCCACTCGCGGCCGTTGCCGCTCTGCTTGTAGCCGCCGAACGGGGCGACCGGATCGAGCTGGGCGCCGTTCAGCGAAATGGAGCCCGCGCGGATGCGGGAGCCCACCTTGCGCACCTCGTCGACGTCCTTGCCCGAGACATAGCCCGCGAGACCGTATTCGGTGTCGTTGGCGATCTCCACGGCATTGTCGACGTCGTCGTAGCCGATCATCACCAGCACGGGTCCGAACACCTCGGTGCGCGCGATCTCCATGTCGTTGGTGACATCGGAGAAGACCGTCGGCTTCACGTAGTAGCCGGTCGGCAGGTCCTCGGGACGCCCGGCACCGCCGAAGACGACGTTCGCGCCGTCGCCGACCGCGCGCTCGATGAGGCCCTGGATCTTGTCGAACTGCGCCTCGGACACCACCGGTCCGAGACGGACGTCGCCACTCGGGTCGCCGACGGTCAACGTGTCCTGCACGGACTTCGCCGCCTCGGCAGCCTCGGCCAGTCGTGCCGCGGGCACGAGCATGCGCGTCGGTGCGTTGCACGACTGCCCGGAGTTCATCATCACCGCGGCGACTCCGCCGGCCACGTTGGCCGCGAAGTCCTCGTCGTCGAGGATCACGTTCGGGCTCTTGCCGCCGAGTTCCTGCGAGACCCGCTTGACGGTCGGTGCCGCGTTCTTGGCGACCTCGATGCCGGCGCGGGTGCTGCCGGTGAAGGACACCATGTCGATGCCGGGGTGCGACGAGATGGCCGCGCCGACGCCCGGTCCGTCACCATTGACCAGATTGAACACACCGGCGGGAACGCCTGCGGCGTCGAAGATCTCGGCGACGATGGCCGCGCTGAAGGGTGCGATCTCCGACGGCTTGAGGACCATCGTGCAACCGGTGGCCAGGGCCGGAGCGACCTTGACCATGACCTGGTTCAGCGGCCAGTTCCACGGCGTGATGAAACCGCAGACGCCGATCGGTTCCTTGACGATGCGCGACGTTCCGCGATCCTCGCTGAACGCGAACGTCGGCAGCTGTGCCGCCGCGGTCATCAGATGGGCGAGACCGATGGGCACCTGCACGTTGTTCGACAATCCGCTCGGTGCGCCCATCTCCTCGGTCACGGCGGCGGCGAGGTCGGGCATCCGCTTCTGGTACTCGGCGACGACGGCGTTGAGAATGTTCACCCGTTCGTCGACGCTGGTCTGACTCCACGTGGTGAACGCCTTGCGGGCGGCATCCACCGCGGCATCGACGTCGGCGGCGGTACCGAGGGCGACGTGCCCGGCCGCCTTCTCGGTGGCGGGGTTGATCACGTCGACCAGATTGAGTTCGGCGGGCTCCACCCACTGGCCGTCGATGTAGAACTTGGAGATCTCGCGCATGTGTTCCTCCGTCTCGGCGCGGTGTTGTCGACACCACACTATGCCCGTCAGGGTGACATCGGTGCCAGGTTTGAGGAAACGTGTGTTGTCAGATGTATGGTCTCGTATTGAGACAGGTGACGGCGTCCGATCCGGTGGTGTGATCACTACGCTGGGGACATGATCTTCATCGTCGCGAAATGGCCGATCAAACCCGAGTTCGCCGACCAATGGCCCGAACTCGTCGCCGAGTTCACCGCCGCAACCCGGGCCGAGCCGGGCAACAAATGGTTCGAGTGGTCCCGCAGTCTGGAGGATCCGAACACCTACGTGCTCGTCGAGGCCTTCGACGACGACGCCGCCGAGGCGCACGTGACCAGTGCCCATTTCACGACCGCGACCAGCGAGTTGCCGAAGTACCTCCAGCGCACCCCGGACATCGTCAACTTCTCCCTCGAGCAGGACGAATGGTCACAGCTGGGCGAGATGTCCGTGGACTGAACCCGGCGGGTCGTCCCAGCCCCTGACGTCCCACAACCGTGTACCCACAACCTATGATTGTGGGCACACAACGACGAAGCGTCTACCGGCGACGATGCGGTCCGGCGACCCTTGAGTCATGACCGCAACGCTCCCCGCCGACACCACACCCGTCGCGACCCGGCGATTCCTCGGCGACCTCGACCATCCCCGTCAGGTCGTCGAACACATCACGCCGAACTGGTTCGCCGCGGTGATGGGCACCGGGATCGTCGCCAACGCCGCGGTGGCGCTGCCCGTGCACTCGGCCGCGCTCACCGGTTTCGCGACGGTCGTGTGGGTGTTGGCGTCGTGCCTGCTGGTCCTCATCGGAGCGGCGTTCACCGCGCATTGGGTGCGGCATCCCGATCAGGCTCGGCGCTACGCCTCCGATCCGGTGATGTCGCAGTTCTACGGCGCGCTCCCGATGGCCTTGTTGACCGTGGGTGCCGGGACCGTCCACCTCGGCGTCCCGATGCTGGGGCAGATGGCGGCGGTCTGGGTGGGCGGCACGCTCTGGGTGGCCGGCACCGTCATCGGCGTGACGACGGCGATCTGGGTCCCGTTCGCGATGATGACCACCGAGCGACGTCCCGAGGTGAAGGCGCTGCCGGCCTGGCTGATGCCCGTCGTTCCCCCGATGGTCTCGGCGTCCACGGGCGCCGCGCTGCTCGAGTTCATCCCTGAAGGCCAAGCGCGCCTGGGCATGTTGTCGCTGTGCTACCTGCTGTTCGGGATGAGTCTCGTCCTCGGCATGATGACGCTGACGATGATCTACGCACGCCTCCTGCACGGCGGGGTGCCGGTCGACAAGTCGGCGCCGACGATCTGGATCACGCTGGGCGTCGTCGGACAGTCGATCACCGCCGCGAATCTCCTCGGCGCCCACGCGGGTCTCGTGTTCGGCGGCGACAAGGCTCCGATCGCCGTGGGCCTGATGGTCTTCGGGATCGTGTACGGGCTGATCATGGGTGGCTTCGGCGCCGCGATGTTCACACTGGCCGTTGCGGTGACGGTGCGTAGTGTGCGCCGCGGGTTGCCGTTCGCCCTGACCTGGTGGAGCTTCACGTTTCCCATCGGCACGTGCGTCACCGGACTCAGCGCGCTCGGAGTGGCCGTCGGCTCGGCGCCGATCAGCGACCTGGCAGAGGCGCTCTACGTGGTGCTGCTGACCGCATGGGTGATCGTTGCGGCGCGAACCGCGAGGGGCGCGTTCGGTGGTCGGGTCTTCCTACCTGCCTGAGGTGAGTACCCCGAACCCCCTACGTCAGCGGTGACATCGGCTCATGCGTGCCGATGACGATGCAGACGAACCGCACGTCCCGCCGACGACGCGGCCGCGGCGAGAGCAAGCACCACCATCGGGGCGATCAGTCCGACCGTGGGGGCGATGGTGGTGAGCAGGACCGGCAGCCCGAAACCCAGATAGCACGCCACATAGAAGATGCCGGTGACCCCGCCGCGATGCGCCGGCGGCGTCATCGTCTCGACATCGACGAGTCCGTCGCGCAGGCACAGTCCGTAGGCGAGGCCGAGAACTATCGCGACAACGGCGAAGAACGTCATCGACGGATGCTCGCCCGCGATTGCCACGAGGATGAACCCGACTGCTGCCAACGCCGCACCGACGACACCGGCGACGGGGCCCGTGTGCAGGCGACGCACCACGAACTGGACGATGACCCCGGACCCGAGCCCCAGTGCAGCGGCCAGTCCCGGAACCCAAGCACCGCTGTGCCGATCGGCGATCCGTGCGGCCATCACCACCACCGCGACAGTGATCGACGAGAACACCCACAGCGCCATGGGCACCGACCACGACAGTGCGAGCGCCACAGACCGTTCACCGGTCTCGTCGATGTCGGACACCGGGTGGGCGTGTGCCGGCTCGACGGCTGGCGTGAGGAGCAGTCCCGCCGCCGCGGCCAGGAGGGAGACGATCCCGCTGACCGCGAACGGAACCGCAAGCCGGGCGGGTGCTAGTTCGGCGAGCAGACCGGTGATGACCGGCCCCATCGCGAAGCCGGTGGTGAGCAGTGCACCGGCGAGAGTGGCGCCGGAGCGCCCACGCAGGTCCGCCGCCCACGCGGTTCCGGCACTGATCGTCAGACCCGCGCCGAGTCCGACGACCAGCCGGCCGATGAGCACGCCCGTCTGGTCGTGCCACCCGATCATGGCCAGGTTGCCGACACCGGCAAGTGCGGCTCCCGTCAGCACCACGGGTCGTCGGCCGACCCGGTCCGACAGAGAACCGCCGCCGAACAGTCCCGGGAGCAAGCCCACGGCGTAGATCCCGAACGCCCCGTCGAGGACGGTCGCCGACAGACCCTCGTCCATCTTCAGGACAGGGATCATGGAGGCGAAGTGGTTGGCGCCCCACCCGGTCGTGAACAGGACCGTCAGGATGGCGGGCAGCGCATAGCGCTTCGGGTCGGGTGCGGCGGAAGTCATCGACGCAGATTCTGCCGGTAATAAGGTGGGCGAATCGAATCCGACATCGCAGGGAGAACGGAGGCGACCGTGGTCGTCGACCATCAGGAGTTCCATCCGGATCTGGCGCGCGCCGCGCGGGTGCTGCCGCGTTCAGTGGTGGGTCCGCGTTCGTTGCCGATCATCCGGTTCGTCCAGGGCACCCTGAGTCGGCTGCAGCGCAGCCCCGGAATCGAGGTGCGCTCGCTGCCTTCCGGGGGATCGGCGCGGATCATCCGGCCTGAGGATGCCGTGGCGCACGCCCCGGTCTTGGTGTGGATGCACGGTGGTGGATACGTCCTGGGGCAGGCCAAGCAGGACGATGCGCTGTGCCGCCGGTTCGCCCGCGTCCTCGGGGCGGTGATCGTGTCGGTCGACTACCGTCTGGCGCCCGACCACCCCTATCCGGCCGCTCTCGACGATTGCACCGACGCCGTCGACTTGGCCAGACGTCTCGACGGCGTCGATCCCGATCGGCTCGCGATCGGCGGCGCGAGCGCCGGTGGGGGACTGGCCGCACAGCTGGCGCTGCGTATCCGGGATCGGCGGGAGACGCCACCGGTGTTGCAGCTGCTGGTGTATCCGATGCTCGACGACCGCACAGGAACCGACGGGCCGGCCGCGCAGGAGCGGGGCTTCCGCATGTGGAACTCGCGGTCCAATCGGTTCGGGTGGTCGGGTTATCTCGGGGAGGCCGACCCCGGGCAGGTGGCGCCGGCCCGTCAGGACGATCTGACCGGTGTCGCCGACGCGTGGATCGGTGTCGGTGACCTCGACCTGTTCCACGACGAGGACCTGGTCTACGCCGATCGGCTCCGTGCGACGGGGGTGCCATGCGCGGTCGAGGTCATCCCGGGCGCCTTTCACGGATTCGATCTCGTCGATCCGGCGGCTCCGGTGTCACGAGAGTTCTTCCGCAGTCAGGTCGCGGCGCTGCGGGCCGCGTTCGCCTGACCGCTAGTGGATGCTGCTCGCCACGGCGACGACGACGCCGGCCAGCACGAGAACTCCCACCACGACGGCCGCAACGATTGCCCGCTGCCGTCGCTGATGCTGGATGGCATTGATGCCCAGCCCGATCCCGATCAGGATGGCTGCCGCGTAGGCCGCGATACCGAGGGTGAGGACGGCGGCGTTCGCGTCCGCCATCGCCACGGACGTCGTCGAGGAACCGGTCATCTGTCGAGTTGACCACACGCTTGCGTCATGGATGGCGGCAGGTGATGCGAGCGTGCGGGCGTTGTCTTGTCCTGGGGTGCGAGTGAGCGTGCTGTCTGGTCCCTGATCCGAAGAGTTCGGTGAGGTGAGTTGGGTAGCTGACCCCCTGGGGCATGCTGGAATGGGGTCGGTGGTTGCGACCCTGGTTGGCCGGTGTTTGGTTAGGCGACGTCTCGGGGTTCGATGG
>NZ_RKME01000047.1 GCF_003797825.1 Gordonia sp. OPL2 | reverse complement strand
GCTCGCTCCTCAGGGATCAGGAAGGGTTCGCGGGCTCGCTCCTCAGGGATCAGGAGGGGCTCGCGGGGGCGGTCCTCAGGGATGAGGGCGAGGGGCTGCTGTCGGACATCCTCGCGACGGCAGTGGCGCACCACCCGGAGCGGGTCGCCCTTGACGACGGGTCGCGGCGTCTCACCTACCGAGAGTTCGACGACTGGGTGTCGGTGACAGCGCGAACGCTGACAGCACGTGGGCTCGGTGCGGGCGATGTCGTCGCCGTCGTCGTGCCGAGATCCATCGAGTCGGTGGTGGCGCTATGGGCCGTCAGCCGGATCGGCGGCGTGTGTGTCCCGGTGGATGTCACCTACCCGGCCGCGCGCCTCGAGCAGGTGGTCACGGCAACCCGCGCGACGCTGCTCGTGCTGTCGGACCTCCCGCTGCAGCCGACCGAACCCGTTGCACCGGAGCCGATCACACGGGTATCGCCTGACGCATTGGCCTATATCATCACGACGTCGGGAACCACCGGAACACCCAACATCGTCGGGGTGCCACACCGCGGCCTTCATCGGGTCGCCGAGTTGGGCGACGTGGTCGACACCGATCGCGTCGCGATGGCCATCAGCCCCGGCTTCGATGCCACCTTCCACGACATTCTGCTGCCACTGTCGGCGGGCGCGACACTCGTCGTCGTACCCGCTGCGGTGTCCGGCGGGCGTGACCTGACCACATTCCTGCGTGATCAGCAGGTCACCGTGTTCACCGCCACGCCGTCGGTGATGCGCACCCTCGACGCACCCGACATCGGCTCGCTGCGGCTCGTGTACATCGGTGGTGAGGCGCTCACCGCCGATCTCGCCGACAGGTGGGCGCAGGTCGCGCAGGTCATCAACATCTACGGGCCGACCGAGACCTCGGTGACGGTGTCGACCGGGCCGTATGCCGGCGACGGCGTGCGCATCGGACGGCCGCGACCCGGTATCACCACTCACGTACTCGACCGCGCGCTGCGGCCGGTGCCGCCGGGTGTCGTCGGCGAGCTGTATGTCGGTGGGACCGGCGTCGCGCGTGGCTATCTGGGCGATCCCGCCCTGACCGCGGCGAGTTTCGTCGCGGGTCCCGACGGTGCCCGCTGGTATCGGACCGGCGATCTCGTGCGGTGGGATGTGGAGCGCGCCGAGCTCGTCTATCTCGGTCGGGCCGACCGTCAGGTCAAGATCCGTGGACAACGGGTGGAGCCATCGGAGATCGATGCCACCCTGGTGCTCGCCGGAGCGGAACGGGCGGCCACCGTCGTCCGCGACGGGCCGGTCGGTCCGGCACTGGTGTCGTATGTGGTCGCGCCGAACGCTTCTGCCGCCGTGCTGAGCGCGGTCTGCCGCACGCGTCTGCCACGCCACATGGTGCCCAGCCGCATCGTCGCGCTGGGCGAGCTACCGCTCACCGGCGCAGGCAAACTCGACGAGCGTCAGCTGCCGACGCCGGAATGGTCACGGTCGCAGCGAGGTCCAGGGACTCCGACCGAGCGGGCCGTCGTCGAGGCATTCGAGTCCGTGCTCAATGTCGATGTCGGCATGGACGACGACTTCTTCGGTGCCGGCGGCAACTCGCTCGCCCTGCTCTCGTTGCGCGACGAGATCCTGCGCCGGACCGGGGTCGCCGTGTCCGCGCCGCAGCTGTTCGCCCATCCGACTCCGCAGGAGATCGCGATGCTCGTCGCTGCGCCGGATCGCGCCTCCGACGACCGGATCGTTCGGCTGTCGTCGGCGGGGGCCGACGACGGAGCGCCGGTGTGGTGCGTGCACACCGCGGCCGGCGTCGTCGAGCAGTTCCGTCCTCTCGCCGATGCGCTGGCGTCGACCCCGGTGCTCGGATTGCAGCTGCCGGAGCTCGTCGACTCGTCGCTGGACATGCCGAACTCGTTGTCGGAGATGGCCGCACGTCACGTTGCGGCGCTGCGGACTGTGCAGCCCGACGGCCCGTATCGGCTCGTGGGGTGGTCGGTCGGTGGGGTCATCGCACATGAGATCGCGCGACAGCTCGTCGACGCGGGCGCCGAGGTGGCGCTGCTCGTGCTGCTCGACCCGCGCACGCCGTCGACGCTCAGCATGGTGCCGGATGATGAACTGCGCGAGAACAATCCGTTGCGGCAGGCCGTCGAGGACCGGGACCCAGCGTCGTTGCGACGATTCGACGAGCGGACGGCGACCATGACGCAGGCGGCGCGGTCGTACGATCTGCGACCGGTGCCGGTCGGCAAGGTGGTTTACGTGGCAGCCCGTGAGAACCCGGATCCCCATGCGTGGGGGCGGGCCGTCGGCGGAGCGGTGCACGTGGTGGATGTGGATGCGTCGCATGCGCGTCTGGGTGATCCCGGTGTGATGGGGCGCATCGCACGGGTCGTGGAGGAGGAGCTGTGAGTGACGTGAGTTCGGTGCTGTTCGTGTGTACCGGCAACATCTGTCGGTCGCCGATCGGTGAGCGGGTGCTGGCGAGGATGGCGGAGCGTGCCGGGGTGGCGGTGTCGTCGTCGAGCGCGGGTGTCGGTGCGATGAACGGACATGCGATGCACCCGTACGCCGTCGAGGTGCTCGACGAACACGGCTACGATGCAACGGCATTCGAGTCCCGCTATCTGCGGCCGCCGATCCTGCAGGGCGTCGACCTGGTGTTGTGTATGACCCGCGATCACCGAGCGGGGGCCCAGCAGCTGCTGCCCGTTCGATGGAAGCGTATGTTCACCGTCACCGAGTTCGCGGAACTGATCGACATCGTCGACGGCTCGACCCTCGACGAGATCATCGCCGCGCGATCGCGCATCGACACCAACTCGGCGCACCTGGACATCAAGGACCCGATGGGCCGGCCGAAGGAGGACTTCGAGCGGGTGTTCGGCGAGATCGAACCACATGTCGCCACGATCGCGAGCTGGGTCGCCCGGACCGCCGTCGCCACCGGTGATCGCCGATGACGCGGCGTGTGTTGGGCAGCCGCACATTTCAGATCGGCGCGATACTGATTGCGGTGTTGGTCGCGTTGCTGGCATGGTTGGCCTATTCGGCGTTGCAGGTGAAGGACGATCTCGAGGCGGCCCGCTCGGATGCGAGTCGGGCGCGGACGCTCGCGCTCGACGGCGACCAGAACGGTGCCCGGCAGGCGGCGCAGGCGGCCGCCGACTCCGCGTCCCGTGCGGGGGACCGGTCGCACGGAATGGTGTGGTCGGCGGCGGCGTCGGTCCCGTGGGTGGGTGCGCCGCTGAAGTCGGTGCAGCAGATGAGCGATGCCGTCGACGACCTCGCGACGCAGGTGCTCGTGCCGTCGGCGGATCTGGCGTCTGTGTTGAATCCGTCGAAGATCCGGTCCGGCGACCAGGTGAACACCGCACCGCTGCGTGCCGCGCAAACGGAACTCGCTGCGGTGGCGGAGAAGTCGACCGCCATCGCCGAGGAAGTATCGACGATCAAGCCGACGTGGCTCGGTGTCGTCGCCGATGCGCAAGGGCAGCTGCAGGAGCAGGTCGACGAAGCCGCGGCCACCTTGAACGGCACCAATGTCGCCGCGCAGCTCGTCCCGTCGATGCTCGGCGGCGACGGACCGCGTAACTACTTCCTCGCCTTCCAGACACCGTCGGAATCCCGCGGAACCGGCGGCCTCGTCGGCGGATTCGCTGTTCTCAACGCCCGCAACGGGCGCGTCACCGTGCCGACGCTCGGTGCGAACTCGACCTTCGACGACCCGGCGCGACCACAGATCGACCTCGGGGAGGACTACGACACGATCTATTCGTCGTACCGGCCCTACACCGATTTCCGCAACGGCAACCTGAGCCCGAACTTCCCGGACGCCGCGCAGATCTGGATCGCGAACTGGAAGCGGCAGACCGGTCAGCAGCTCGACGGCGCGATGGCGCTCGACCCGATCGCGCTGAGCTATGTGCTGAAGGTGACCGGGCCGGTGACGCTGCCGAACGGTGAGAAGATCACCGCCGACAACGTCGTGCCCATCACGCTGTCGACGTCGTACGAGCGTTTCGCCGGCGACAACGAGGCCCGCAAGCTGTACCTGCAGGCCATCGCGAAAGCCGTTGTGCAGCAACTGGCGGATGCCAAGGGCGACTCGGGCGACGTGCTCGAGGCACTCGGTCGAGGTGTGCACGAGCGTCGGATCATGATCTACAGCACCCATCCCGAGGAGCAGAAGGTTCTGGAGTCCACCGCTCTCGGGCACCAGATCTCCGACACGGAGTCGCCGTATCTGCAGGTCGCGCTCGGCAACGCGTCGGGCAACAAGATCGACTACTACCTCAAGCGCGACATCACCTACCGGGCCGGCGACTGCAGCGGCGACACCCGCGAGAGCACGGTGACCGTGAAGCTCACCAACACGCTCGACGACATGTCACTGCCGGACTACGTCATCGGCTCGATGGGCACCCGACTGAAGGTGCCGAAGGGGACCAGCCTCACCAACGTCGAGATGCTCACCACCAAGGGCGCTGTCGTCAAGGAGATCTCGGTCGACGGCCAGACCCCGATGTACGTCGAGCAGCCGCTGCACGGCCGCCCGTACCTGTCGACGATGGTGCGCATACCGCCGGGGGAGAGCGTCACGGTGACGCTGAAACTCGATGAGCCGACGTCGGCGGGAGCGGCCGAGGTGCCGGTGCAGCCGCTCACCGACGATCCGGCGGTGACGGTGGATGTGCCGGTGTGTTCGTGAGCGTAGATGACGGAGAACGTACCGGTCAGCGATACGTTTGACGTCATTTGCGGGGCGGGGCGGTGACCCGTTCGCGCGTCGACGGCGGCGCGACGGTAGATGACGGAGAACGTAACGGTCAACGATACGTTTGACGTCATCTGCGGGCCCGCCGACGTCGGTGGGGACGACTTGGGCGTCGGGTGGAACCGACGGGCCGCCCGCTGCGTCTGAGTTGCATGAACCTTCCTCCCGGCCTGCGCGCGCTGGCCCTCGAGCGCGACGGCGTCCTCACAGCCGCCGACATGCGTCGCCATGGCCTCAGCCGTCCAGCGGTGCAGCGGCGCATCGAGGCCGGTGATCTGATCCGGATGGCCGGCCGTGTGTATCGCGTCGCCGACCACCCACTCACGCTTCGCGCACGCGCCCGGGTGGCCACGCTGTCGGTGTCGCCGAGGGCGGCGCTCTGCGGACGGATGGCCGTGTGGTGGCACGGCATCGTCGACAACCCGCCGCCGACGATCACGGTGACGGCGCCCCGTGGGCATCACGGTGCGGTGAGGCCGGGAACGGTGATCATCCGCCGAACACTGGATCCCGTCGACATCGTCACCCACGACGGACTGCGCACGACGTCGAAGGCGCTGTCGGTGCTCGACGCCGCAGTGGAGGGCGGCATGGAGCCCATCGACCGCGGCCTCCAACAAGGGCTCGTGACAGTCACCCAGTTGATCGAGACCTTCGAGCGTCGTCGAAAGTGTGTGGGCGCGACCGAGATGGCACGGATGCTCGCGCTCGTGGACTCTGGCGCGCGATCGGAGGCGGAACGGTTGACCGTCAGCCTCTTTCGCGACGAAGAAATCACCGGGTGGGTGGCGAACCATCCGGCCGAGGGGTACGAGATCGACTTCGCATTCAACGCGCAGATGCTGGCGGTGGAGATCGACGGGCTCGCCTTTCACCGCGACGCGGTCACGTTCCAGCGCGACCGCACCAAGCGCAACGCCTTGATCGCGGCCGGGTGGACGGTCCTCAACTTCACGTGGGGCGACCTCGTCGAGCGTCGCGAGTACGTGATCGCGCAGGTTCGCCGCGCGTTGTCGGCGGCGGCGTGAGGGAGATGACGGGGAACGTAACGGTGGACGTTACGATTCCCATCACTTGTGCGCGGTTGGGGCGCACGGCGAGGCACGCGGCCCCAGATGACGGGGAACGTAACGGCCAGCGTTACGTTTCACGTCATCTGTGAGTGGGAGGCGCGCTGGCGGGCGGCTGACCGCAGGTGACGGGGAACGTATCGGCCGCCATTACGTTTCGCGTCATCTCGCGGCGGAAGGCGGTTTCGCCGCCGGTGAGTTCAATTGTTCTGGGGCGTGCCGAACGGCCGTAATGTCCAAAACGTTCCTACTCAGCCCACTCTCTAGGCGGATATCCCGTGACAGTCGAACTCGACCGCGTCGCGGCTGCCGGTCCACCCATGGTCGCGGCAGCTCCCGCGGTCCGACCGGCCGCCGATGGTCACCCTGTGCGCGCCCGACGACGTCGGCTGCGGGGCGTAACCCGCGCCCTCCGACAGTCGATCGGCCTGATCCTCGTGATCGTGATCTGGCAGCTCGGCGCGCGTTCCTGGCTGGGCGCCACCACACCCGCCCCGACGGAGGTGATCAACGCCGGATGGGATCTCATCTCCACCGGCGAACTGTGGCACCACCTTGCGGCATCCGCACGCCGCGTGGCCATCGGGCTGTCGATCGGCATCGCGATCGGACTGGTGTTGGGTGCCGCGGCAGGGCTGTTCAAGCTCGCGGAAGACCTGGTCAACGCACCTATCCAGGTGCTGCGGATGATGCCGGCGGTGGCGCTCGTCCCGGTCTTCATCATCTGGTTCGGCATTGGCGACCCGTTCAAAATCGCGTTGATCATCGTCGCGCCGATCTTCCCGATCTACCTCAACGTCCTCGCCGGGATTCGCGGCGTCGACCAGAAGCTGATCGAGGCCGCCGAGTCCCTGGAACTCACGCGTGTCGAGCTGGTGCGCTACGTCGTGCTGCCCGGCGCGCTCCCGCAGATCTTCGTCGGGCTGCGGCAGGCGCTCGGCATCGGCTGGCTGGTGCTCGTCGTCGCCGAGATGCAGACCACGCCGGTCGGACTCGGATTCCTGATGAACGACGCGAAGGAGTACCTGCGCGTCGACCAGATCTTCCTCGTCCTAGTCATCTACGCGATCCTCGGTCTGCTCACCGACATCGCCGTGCGCCTCCTGGAGCACAGGTTCCTGCGCTGGCGCAACGGATTCGAGGGACGATGAGCACCACACACGGTGTCCGCGTGCGCGGCGCGGGCCGAAGTTTCGACGACCACCAGGTCCTCGTCGACATCGACCTCACCATCGGACCCGGCGAGTTCGTGGCGCTGCTCGGCGCCAGCGGATCGGGGAAGAGCACATTGCTGCGCGGCATCGGTGGACTCGACACCGGGTTCACCGGCGAGATCGCCGCGCCGGCGTCGAAAGCCGTGGTGTTCCAGGAACACCGGCTGATGCCGTGGTTGTCGGCGTGGCGCAACGTCGCGCTCGGGTTGCGTGCCGATCGGCCGCGGCCGCGCGCTCTCGCCGCGCTCGCGGAGGTCGGTCTCGCCGACAAGGCGGACGCCTGGCCGACGACCCTCTCCGGCGGCGAGGCGCAACGGACAGCGTTGGCGCGCGCACTCGTCCGCGAGCCGGAACTGCTGCTGCTCGACGAACCGTTCGGCGCCCTCGATGCGCTGACCCGGATCACCGCGCAGAAACTGGTCGCCCGGCTCTGGGCACAGCATCGTCCGGCCACACTGCTCGTCACCCACGACGTCGAAGAGGCACTGCTGCTGGCGGATCGCGCACTCATACTCCGCGAGGGTCGGATCGCCGAGGAGATCGTCGTCGATCTCGACCGTCCACGGGCCGTCGTCGATCCCGCATTCGTCGCACTGAGATCGCGGTTGCTGGCCGGCCTCGGGGTTACCACCGACACCGACCCGCAGCGTGAGTCCCGTACCGAAACCGTCTCTGCCGATGAGGAGTTCACCCATGTCTGACGAACTAACACTGACCACCGACGTCATGGTCATCGGAGGTGGTCCAGCAGCTACCTGGGCGGCGATCAATGCGCGGGATGCCGGGGCCGAGGTGATCCTCGCCGACAAGGGTTACTGCGGATCGTCGGGGACGACGGCTCCGTCGGGCACCGGTGTCTGGTACGTCGCGCCTGACCCGGCCAAGCGTGCAGACGCCAAAGCCAGTCGCGAGACCCTCGGCGGGCACCTCGCCGACCATCACTGGATGGACCGCGTCCTCGACCAGACGTATGCGAACATGCATCGGCTCGGCACCGAGGGGCGCTATCCGTTCCCTGTCGACGCCACCACCGGCGAACCGATGCGCACCGGCCTCCAAGGTCCGGAGTACATGCGGCGCATGCGGGCGTGGGTGCAGCGACGCGGCGTTCGCATCCTCGACCACTCGCCGGTCCTCGAGTTGCTGACCGACGCCGACGGCGCGGTCCGCGGCGCCGCCGGATACCAACGCCAGTCCGACCGGGACTTCTCCATCACCGCCGGCGCCGTCGTCGTGGCCACGGGTGGCTGCGCGTTCCTGTCGAAAGCGCTGGGCAGCAACGTCGACACCGGTGACGGGGCACTCATGGCGGCCGAGGTCGGCGCGTCGTTTTCCGGGATGGAGTTCGCGAACGCCTACGCCATCGTGCCCAAGGGATCGACGGTGACCAAGACCGCCTACTACGGATACGCCACCTTCTTCCACGGCGACGGACGCATCGTCGAGGGTGCCGGTTCCATGAAGGGCCGCTCGGTCATCGCGCGAACCCTGCTGAACGAGAAGGTCTACGCACAACTCGACCGTGCCGACGAGACCGTCGCCGCCAAGATGCGGCTGGGGCAGCCGAACTTCTTCCTGCAGTTCGATCGTCGCGGTATCAACCCGTTCACCGATCGTTTCGAGGTCGATCTCCTCGCCGAGGGCACCGTGCGCGGAACCGGCGGTATCGACATCGTCGACGACGACTGCTGGACCGGCATTCCCGGTCTCTACGCCGCCGGTGATGTCGCCACTCGCGAGCGCATCTGCGGTGGATTCACTGGTGGTGGCAGCCACAATTCGGCGTGGGCGATGTCGTCGGGGAGCTTTGCCGGCGCGGCCGCGGCGCGCGCCGCCCGGACGGCCGGACGTCCGACCGCGAGTGCGGTTTCCGGGGCCGGAACCGTGGGGCTCGTGCGGCGGTCGTCGTCGGCGGCTCCCGACGAGGTTGTGCGAGCCGCTCAGGCACAGCTGATCCCGTTCGACAAGAACTACCTTCGCCACGCCGACCGGCTGCGTCCGGCGCTGGCCGAGCTCGACAATGTGTGGGCGGAGATCGCCGGAGGGGCATACGGCGCGGACACCGCAGGTGGTCGAGTCCGTGCCCGGGAGGCCGCGGCGATCACCGCCGTCGGCCGATGGATCTATCGCTCGGCTCTGGCGCGCACCGAGTCCCGGGGGATGAGCAAGCGTGACGATCATCCTGGCCTCGATCCCGCACAACACGGGCATGTACGTACCGGCGGGCTCGATGACGTGTGGGTGCGTGACGCCTCGCTTGACGCCGTGAACGCGATCGACAGCCGCAACCTGCGGGTCCCGGCATGATCGAGATCGTGGTCGCCGACGCGTGCATCGGCTGCGACAAGTGTGTCGTCGCGTGCCCGACGAACGTCTTCGATCGCGGCTCCGACGGCGTGCCGACGATCGCGCGTCAGTCCGACTGCCAGACCTGCTTCATGTGCGAGGCCTACTGCCCGACCGACGCCCTGTACGTCAGCCCATTGTCGACGCCGCTCGCGGACGAGGACGATATTCCCGCAGACCTCATCGGCAGTTATCGGGAGCGCCTCGGCTGGGGCAAGGGACGCGAACCGGGCAGCCGAACGGCCGTCGGACCGCCCATACCGCACGGGGATCCGCCACCACGATTGGTCGATGTCGGGCGCGCGGGCGCGCACTGACGACGACCCCACCCGGTAACCACCTTCACCTGTGCGGACGGCGCGAGCCGCCCGCAACCGATCCATGCCCGTTGCGTCACGTGCCGTGTGCACTCGAGAACCAGGACACATCATGTTCATTCGTCGTCACCGATCCCGATCCCGAGTCCGCCTCGGGGTTCGACTGGCCGCCACTGTCGTGGCGCTCGCCACGGCGTTCGCGGTGGTGGGGTGCGGCTCCGACACGTCGTCGACGGCGGAGCGAGACGTCATCAACACCCTCCGGGTGGGCGTGATCGGCTCGGCCAACGTGATCTCCGGACCGATCGGGTTCGCCCATCAGAGAGGCGAACTCGTCGAGGCGCTGAAGCCGTTGGGTGTGGACAAGGTCGAGGTGTTCAGCTTCCCCAACGGCCCGGACCTCAACCAGGCGCTGATCGGCGGCCGCCTCGACGTCGCCAGCTACGGTGACACCCCGGCGCTGGTCGCCAAGGGCTCGGGGCTGCAGACTCGGCTCCTCGCGATCTCGCAATTCAACAACGATGCGGGTGTCGTCGCCAAGGATCCGTCGATCCGCACGCTCTCCGACCTGGCCGGCAAGAAGATCGGTGTCCCCAAGGGCTCTTATATCGACCGGTATCTGCAAGGGGCACTGCAGGAACAGGGGATCGACGCCACGTTGATCCATCTGTATCCGGCCGATCAGGAGGGGCCGCTGAATTCGGGTGAGATCGACGGTGCCGCGTTGCCTGCGGTCATCCCGTCGGTATCGTTGCAGACGTTCGAGTCCAAGGGCTTCCACCTCGTCGACTCGGTCTACCGCGATCATCCCGACCTCGCCGGCACCAGCGCCACCGTCAGCAGCGAGCAGTTCCTCGCGAAACATCCCGCCTTCGGCGCCGCATGGCAGCAGTTGCACGCCGAGTCGGTGCGCTACGCCAAGGAACACTGGAACTCCTACCTCGACTTCGAGGTCGGGAACTCCAAAGCCGCGCCGGAGTCGATCCGCGCCGCCGCCAACCCGGACGGCTACTCCGAGGAACCGTTCCCGGCCGCCGGCGTGAAGCTACTCCAGGGCACGAAGGCATTCCTGGTGTCGAACAACAGTGTTCGTACCGATTTCGACCTCGACGACTGGTTCTATCGATCGTCGTCGGCCGACAAGTCCTGACCATCTGAGTTCACAGGCATTGAGGAGACACCGATGACGGCACCTGTCAGTGAACCCCGCTTCGGCGTGTGGGCCAATGTCTACGGGACGTGGGCATCGGCCCATCACCCTGACGATCCGGTCGATGCTTCGTGGGAACGGAACCTCGCACTCATCCAGCGGGCCGAGGAGCTCGGCTATCACAGCACGCTGATCGCCCAGCACCTGATCAACCCGTTCGCGCAGGATTGGGATCAGCTCGAGACGTGGACGGCGACAGCCGCTCTGGCGGCCGCGACGTCGAAGATCGAACTGATCGCCGCGATCAAACCATTGCTGTTCCATCCGGTGGTCCTGGCCAAGCAGGCTGCCAACATCGAGGAGATCTCGGGAGGCAGACTGTCGCTGAACGTCGTCAACGCGTGGTTCAAACCTGAGATCGAGCGCGCCGGAATCGCTTTCCCCGAGCACGACGACCGCTACGGGTATGGCACCGAGTGGCTCAGCATTGTCCGAAGGCTGTTGAGTGGCGAGGTGGTCAACCACGAGGGGCGCCACTTCAGCATCGACGGCTACCAGATCAGTCCGACCGGCCGCTTTCGGGACCGCCCGCAGATCTATGTGGGCGGTGAGTCCGAGCCAGCGCGCGATCTCGTGGCCGCGCAGGGTGACGTATGGTTCATCAACGGTCAGCCGTTGGAGAACGTCAACGCACTGATCGACAGTGTCGCAACGCGACCGCGCGTCGGGACCGCAGTGCGGTTCGGGCTGGCGGCGTTCGTCATCGCACGCCCCGACGCCGAGGCCGCACAGGAGGAACTCGCGTATCACTGGTCGCTGAACGAACACGATCAGCAGTACCTGCAGAACATCGTCGGTGGTGCGGACGAGAAGGCGGTCATGTTCCAGACGTTCGCCAAGTATCCGGCGATCGGCACCAACGGTGGGACGGCGGCCGGTCTGGTCGGCTCGTATGACGAGGTGGCGGAGCGGATCGTGGAGTTCCACCGTGCGGGGATCGAAACGTTCATGCTGCAGTTCCAGCCGTTCGAGGCGGAGATGGAACGGTTCGCAACCGAGGTGATCCCGAGAGTGCGGGATCTGTCGGCGGCGCCGGTGGCACGGTCGGTGGTCGTCGGCTGAGGTCGGGTCGGAGCTTCCCTGAAACCCCCAGCGGCAGCCGTTTGCCGCGTCGACCGTGTGGAGATGACGGCGAACGTAACGGTCAGCGTTACGTTCGACGTCTTCTGACCGATTGATACCCGGGAACGGAATGCTGAACAAGCTGAGGAGGGTTCGGCGGACGGTTTCGCGACCGTGCAGGTGGGTAACCGGTCGGGATGAGTGAGTTCGTCGACGGCAGGTGTGAACATGGTCGCTGACCCGGAGGACCGCGTACCGACAGATGATCAGGTGTGCGATTCATGCGAGACGTTGGCCGAGAGAGCCGGTCGTGACGGTTTCACGGTCGCGACCGCGGAGTCGCTGACGGCCGGCAACCTCGCCGGACACCTCGGACGGGCGACCGCCTCCGGCGACTGGTACTGCGGCGGTGTGGTGGCCTATCGCAAGGAGGTCAAGCACGCCGTACTCCACGTACCGGAAGGGCCGGTCGTGAGTGAGCAGGCTGCTCGGGCGATGGCGTCGGCGACAGCGGAGTTGATGGGCGCCGACATCGCGCTTGCGGTGACCGGCGAGGCCGGCCCGGAGACGCAGGAGGCCGTCCCGCCGGGCACGGTCTGGTTCGGCATCTGCGCCGACGGAGACGTCCGGGCAGAACACCACCGATTCGAGGGCGAACCACCGGACATCCTGGCCAGAACCATCGGGACAGGCCTCGACCTGCTTCTCGCGGCCGCCGACCGACGACAACGACAGGAGCGCTGATGAGCGGTCTCGACGACGAGATCCGGCAGGAGCTGCACGCCGCGCCGAGGATCGATCCGGCCGAGGAGATCCACCGACGGACGTCGTTTCTGGTCGACTACCTCCGAAGCACCCCCGCCCAGGGGTTCGTGCTGGGCATCAGTGGCGGCCAGGACAGCACACTCGCCGGACGGCTGGCCCAACTCGCCGTCGACCGCATCCTCGAGGAAGGCGGTGACGCGGAGTTCATCGGAGTCCAGTTGCCGTACGGACGACAGTCCGACCAGTCCGACGTAGACGTGGCACTCGAGTTCATCGCGCCGACGAGCAGTTGCGTCATCGACATCAAACCGGCCGTCGACGCCTCGGTGGCCGCTGCCGCACAGGGACTCGGCGTCGACGAGATCCGCGACTTCGTCCGCGGCAACGTCAAGGCCCGTCAACGGATGATCGCGCAGTACACGATCGCCGGACAACGCAACCTGCTCGTCGTCGGAACTGATCATGCAGCCGAGGCGGTCACGGGCTTCTTCACCAAGTACGGCGACGGCGGCAGCGACATCAATCCGCTCGCCGGTCTGACCAAGAGTCAAGGCGCACAACTACTCCGACACCTCGGCGCGCCGGAGAGCACGTGGCAGAAGGTGCCGACCGCCGACCTCGAGGACGATCGGCCGGCACTCCCCGACGAGGAGGCCCTCGGAGTGTCCTACGCCGACATCGACCGCTACCTGCAGGGCGAAGACGTCGACGGCACGGCCGCCGAGATCATCGAGTCCACCTATCTGCGTACGCGCCACAAGCGCGAACTGCCGGCGAGTCCGTTCGACGACTGGTGGCGGTGACGACGCTGCCTCCCAGCGCGTCCGGGCGGGGGCGCCGGATGTTTGCCGACGATCACGCGGGGTAAGTCCTCTGAACCGTTCACTTCCAGCCAGCGGAGAACAATCGGTGCATCCACTCCCGCTGAGGGAGAAACGGTATCGGAGGAAACCTGTGTATCTGCACACCCAAGAACTCATCAACGAGATCGCCGTCGACGAACCGGATCCTGCTGCGGCGAACGCACTCCAGGAAGGACTGGGCGGCCAGTTCGGCGAGATGCGGACGATGATGCAATACCTCTTCCAGAGCATCAACTTTCGTGGCGACCCCGCCTCGAAACCGTATCGAGATCTGCTGCAGGGAGTCGGCACCGAGGAGATCAGCCACGTCGAGCTCATCGGGACCACGATCTCTCAGCTCCTCGACGGATCGCCGGAATACAACGGCAAGAAGACCGACCCGGTCGACAAGCCGGGTGCCAAGGGGGCGACACCCCTGAACATCGCCCTGGACACGAGCAACATCCATCACTACCTCGTCGGTGCGCAGGGCGCGCTACCGGTCGACGCGGCCGGTAACCCGTGGTCGGGTTCCTATGTGTACAACAGCGGGAACCTGGTGCTCGATCTGCTGTACAACCTCATGCTGGAGTCGACGGGCCGACTGCAGAAATGTCGCATCTACGAGATGACCGACAACAAGACGGCTCGCTCGACGATCGCCTACCTGATCGTCCGTGATCAGGCGCATGAGAATGCTTTCGCCAAGGCACTCGAGAGCCTGGGGGTGAACTGGGGTTCGGTGCTGCCGATCCCGAAGACCAACGCCGAGCGTTTCCCCGAGGTCAAGAAACTCGTCGACCAAGGTCTGCAGAGCATCCAGTACACATTCAGCGCAGATGACAAGAGTGAAGCGGCGAAACTGTTCCGCGGAGCGTCGCCGTCGAATGACGGGACCGAGTTGAGTACCGCGGTAATGCCGGAGGGCTCTCCGATCACCATCTCGCCGGACCGTCGGGAGGAGTTCGCTCCCGGCCTGGACAAAGACCTCCTCGCCCTGATCCAGGCGACCGCCGAGGTCGAGATCGCTGCGGCCGACGAGGCCGGCGCGTCGTGAGGTGACCGAGACCGACGAGGCGGTCGGACGGTCACAGGCTCTTGTGACCGTCCGTTCTGTCTCGTCGAGAACGCGGAGGATACTGGCGAGAGGCGATCTCGCCGGAGCCGCAGCCACACTGACGTACTTCGCGGCGATCGCCGTCGTGCCCTGGGCGGTGCTGGCCATCTGGTCCACCACGTGGGTGTTCGGCGTGGGCGGCGCTGAGCAACGCTGGTCGCAGCTTCGCGCTCTGATCCCGCCGGAAATGGGTGCGCGCCCGGTGTTCGACGAACTCGTCTCGGCGGCAACGCATCTCGATGTGCTCGGAGCAATCGTGCTGTTGTTTCCCGCCTCGTTCTACGGTGAGGGACTACGCCGGGCGTGTCTTCCGTTCTGCCCGGACCGCGATCGATTCACCGGCTGGCGTGCCCGCGCTGCGATCCTGGTGTTGTTGCCGGCTGTTCCGGCGGTCGGGTTCACCTATCTGGCCATGGGCACGGTGATGACGCAATGGACCGGCGACAACGGTGGCGGTGGAACAGCCGACCTGGTGGCCCGGATCGTCGTCGGCTACATGACTGTGTGGGTTCTGCTGTCGGTGGTTCTCTCCTGGGTGTACTCGAGGGTGACGCCCGGAGCGCCGTCGAACGTCTCTGCCGTCGTCGGTGGAGTCGGGACGGCGTCGTTCGTCGCCGGTTTCGTGCAGGGCTTTTCACTGTTCTTGTCGTTGGACATCGACGTCGGGATCCCGTACGCCGGGCTGCGGGCGATCGGCGGGGTCGTCGCAGTGGGTTTGTGGCTGTACGTACTGCACGTTCTCGTCGTCGTCGGATGGGCATTCGTGCAAGCAGTGGAGGAGGAGCGCCATGCTCATGTCGGATGAGTCGGCCGACCGAGAGGCGACCTACGACGACTGGTCACGGATGCACGGGCACATCGATCCGCGAACGTCCGTATGGATCAAGGGGTGGGTGGTGCTGAGCCACCGGATCGCCCGTCCGTTGAGTCGACTCGGCGTGTCCCCGAATGTGATCACGGTCTGCGGAGTCGTCCTGACGATGACGGCGGTCGGCATCGCGACCGCGGGACGGTGGTGGCCCGCCCTCGCCGCACTGCTCATCGTCGTCGGTGCCGTCCTCGATGGTGTGGACGGAGCCCTTGCTGCGCAACGACACTCGACCGGCGGGTGGGGAACAGTCCTCGATACCCTCGCCGACCGGTGTTGCGACCTGCTGCTCGTGGCGATGCTGATCCTGCTCGGAGCGCCTCTGTGGAGCGGCATCGTCATCGGCGTCGCGACGCTGCTGCTGGAATCCGTGCGTGCCACTGCGCAGACGACGGGCATGGTGGGTCCCGGGACACTCACTGTGTGGGAGCGGCCGTCGCGGGTGGTGCTGGCGGTTCTCGGAGCGGCGGGCGCGGCCGTCCTCTGGTGGGCGGGCGGCTGGTCGGCGGGACGATTCGGTATGACGCCCGACCCACGTCTCTACGTGACCGGGCTTGGTGCGCTCGGTGCGGTGCTGTCGGTCGTCGGGCTGATCCAGCTGCTCGTCGCCATCCGTCCGCGTGTGCGTGACCTCCCGCAGCGGTAGCATCCCGTATCGCTCAGCACGACAGGATGCTACCGCTGCGAATGGGGGGTGAGCTCAGCTCGACGGCATCAGGTTGTGAACGAAGCGAATCTTGTCGAGCACCTTCGGCGGCAGCACGAACGGATACAGGTCCGGGTGGCCCATCGACCGGTTGATCTGGTTGAGTGCCCAGGTCAGCGGCAGCCACCAGTCGACGACCTGATCGAATCCGACGTCGCCGGGAAGCACGCTGTCGAGCGTCGACCCCGCGGGTGCCATTGCGAACGCGGCGGCCGTGTCGAGGGTGTCGCGGATGTGCAGGTAATGCGCGAAGGTCTCGGCGAAGTCCTCGGCCGGGTGCATCGTCGCGTACGACGACACGAAGTCCTGCGGCCAGCCCTCCGGCGCCCCCTCGGAGTAGTGCCGGTCCAGAGCGGCCTGGTAGTCGTCGTCGGGGTTGCCGAACAGTTCCTCGAAGCGTGGTCGGACCGCGTCGTCGATGAGCACGAGTTGGTAGTAGTGGCCGATCTCGTGGCGGAAGTGGCCGAGCAGAGTGCGGTAAGGCTCATCGAGTTCGACACGCATCTGTTCGCGATGGACGTCGTCGCCCTCGGCGAGATCGAGAGTGATCAACCCGTTGGCATGGCCGGTGATGACCGACTGCTCCGAACTGGACAGCAGGTCGAAGGCCAGTCCGGTCTCTGGGTTCTCGTCGCGGCCGATGATCGGCAGCTTCAACTCGTCGAGTTCCAGGATGAGCCGGCGTTTCGCGGTCTCGGCGCGTCCGTACTCGATGCGGGCCTCGACGTCGGTCTCCGGCGGGATGGTGCGGGTGAGGCGGCACGACTCGCACAGCGTCGGCGTTCCCGTCCACTTCACCAGCCAGTTGCATTGGGCGATCTTGGTGTTCTCGCACCGTTCGACGAGGGTGCCGTCGATCGTGGTCTGCTCTTTCTCGTCGAGGTCGTAGATCGACCGGGTCGCGAGCCAGAAGCCCAATTCCTTCCCGCAGTGCAAGCACTTGCTGTTCTCGAACGACAGCCGTTGGCCGCAGTTGTGGCAGAGGAAGTCTCGCATCGTGGTCGTCGCTTTCTGGAGAGCAGGGTGTGAGGGTCAGTACCCGACGGGTCGGCCCGTCAAACCCCATGATCCACGACTCATGGTTCGGCGCGCATGCGAGGCACGCCACAGCCACATGGGCCCCGCCCATCCACATGGGGAATCACCTGTGTGGATGTCGGTCCCCATTGGATGGGGGACGGCGATGCGAGACGAGAAGGGCGGCGCGCTACGAGGATGCGCGCGAGGGACGACGACGCTCAGGACTCGGGGCTGCGCAGCAACCGCCGCTGGATCTTGCCGGTCTGCGTCTTCGGCAGGTCGTCGACGAACTCGACCCGCCGCGGTCGCTTGTACGCCGCGAGACGGTCACGGGCGAAATCGATCAGTTCGGCGCCGGACACGGTGAATCCTTCACGCACAGACACATACGCGACGACGGACTCGCCCTGATAGTCGTCGGGGACGCCGACGACGGCCGCCTCGAGCACGGCCGGATGCTCGTAGAGGACGTCTTCGACCTCGCGCGGCCAGACCTTGTACCCGGACACGTTGATCTGGTCCTTCATGCGGTCGACGATGTACACCCATCCGTCGTCGTCGATCATCGCGACGTCGCCGGTGTGGAGACGACCGCCGGGGATCGCCGCAGTGGAGGCGTCGGGGTTGCGCCAGTAGCCGCTGATGATCTGCGGTCCGGACAACACCAACTCGCCCTCCGCTCCGGGGCCGAGTGGCCGGTCGTCGGCGTCGACGACGACAGCGTGCACGCCGTCGAGCGGCTTTCCGACCGACAACGTGCCCCGGTCCGGCTCGGCGGGTGCGATTGTCCCCGGCGCGACCGCGATCACCCCGGACGACGTCTCGGTCATGCCGTAGGCATTGTGGATGTAGCGCCCGAAGCGTTCCTGGAACCGGATGACCGTGCTCTGCGGAACCGGCGCCCCGCCGCTGAACAGGCTTGTGGCCGAGGCGAAATGGTCGGGCTGCGCGTGCGGTGAGTTCATCATCGCGGTGAAGGCGGTGATCGAGCCGATGGTGTAGGTGACGCGGTGATCCCGGATCGCGTCGAGAGCCGCATCGGGCGCGAATCGGCCGGCCAGGACGAGCTCGGCCCGTTGCACGAGCGGCAGCGCGCCGAGCAGCACGGCACCGGTGATGTGGAACAACGGGGCCAGGGCGAATGCGACGCTTCCGCTGCCGATTCCGCCGAGACGAGCGAACGACGACGCGACCGCCATGATGTTGGCGTGCGAGTTCATCGCTCCCTTCGGCGGCCCGGTGGTGCCGGAGGTGTAGACGAGCAACGCGATGTCGTCGCCGGTGACGTCCACCGCCGGTGGCCGACCGCCGATGTGCCGGTGCACCAGGGTCATCAGTTCGTCGTCGGTCGGATCGAACGAGTCCGAGGTTCCGATCACCCACGGCGCGGATCCCGCCGTGAGTGATGCTCGGACCCGTTCCACGTCGCGGTCGCCGGCGATGATCCCGACCGGCTCCGCGTCATCGACGATGCCGTGGAGTTCACGGCCGAAATACATCGGATTGATCAGCACACCGATCGCACCGAGTTTCCACAGCGCGACGAAGATCAGGGCGTACTGCGGGACGTTCTGCAAGTGGACACCGACCCGGCTGCCCTTGTCGACGCCTCGCTCGCTCAGTGCGTCGGCCAGAGCATCGGCCAGGTCGTCGACCTCACGGACCGTCAGTTTCCGGTCACGGTAGGCCAGGGCCGGCGCGTCGGGTTCATCGCGAACCCGACGCGCCCAGGCCTCGGCGAGGGTGTCGTCGACGATGACGTCCTCCGATCCTCGCGGCGACAATGCCGTGGTCATGCCGGTAGCGCGTCCCGGCTCGTCTCACGGATGCTGAGCAGGGTGATCGCACCGATGAGGCACACACCCACCACCCAGTATGCGGGTGACATGCTGCTGCCGGTCGATTCCACCAGTTGGGCAGCCACATACGGCGCGGTTCCGCCGGCAGCGATGGTGCCGATGTTGAAGCCCAGGGAGACACCGGTGTATCGGGTGGCGCGGGGGAAGAGTTCGGTGAACAGCGGGAACGCGGGCACCTGGACAACGCCGTTGAGTGTCATGTACACGAAGTAGACGAGCCCGACCACGACGATGCTGCCGGTGGCGCCGAGGATCATGAAGGCGGGCAACGCGATCACGATGAACGCCACGTAGCCGAAGAGCAACACAGGTTTCCTCCCGAAACGGTCGGTCATCATGCCGCTGACGGGGAACGTCGCACAGGCGAGGGCGATCGCGATCGCCGACGTCCAGTACACGGAGTCCTTGGAGAAACCGAGATCGTTGATCAGGTACACGCTGAAGTAGGTGAGGCCGATGTAGCCGGACCCGTTCATGGCGATGGCGATACCGATGACCTTGAGGACCGACAGCGGATTGTTGCGGACGACGTCGAGCAGCGGACTCTTGGTGACCTCCTGGTTCTCGGCCATCTCCTCGAACTCTGGGGTGTCCTCCAGCTTCAGCCGAACGCGCAGGCAGATCAGGGCCAGCGGCAGGGCCAACAGGAACGGGATACGCCAACCCCACGATTCCATCTGCTCGTCGGTGGTGAGCAGCGCGATCATGCCCACCACGGCGGCGGCGACGGCGAATCCCAGCGTCGAACCGATCGGGGTGAACGACCCGAAGAATCCGCGACGGTTCGGCGGTGCCGACTCGGCGATGTAGGTGGCCGCTCCGCCGACCTCACCGCCGGCCGAGAATCCTTGGGCCAGTCGAATCATCACCAGCAGGATCGGTGCGAGGACGCCGACCGCCGAATGGGTCGGCAGCAGTCCGAGGACGCCGCAGGCGATACCCATGCACACGACGGTCGCCACCAACGCGGATCGTCGGCCCTTTCGATCTCCGAGACGGCCGAAGAAGATGCCGCCCAGCGGGCGCGCGACGTAGGCCACGCCGAACACGGCGAGGGTGGCGAGGATCGAGACGCCGGGACTGTCGGACGGGAAGAAGAGCGGCGCGATGACGACGGCCAGGAATCCGTAGACGGCGAAGTCGTAGTACTCGATCAGCGTGCCGACCCCGCCGGCGATGGCAGCGCGGCGCGCCATCTCGGGCGAGCGGGTCGGCTGTGCCGAGTCTGCTGCGCCACGTCCGTCGGAAGCGGGGCCCTCTGCCCGGATGGGGCGTTCCACGTTGGTCATTGTGTCAGTCCTTGTCGTACGGGTGAGTGTTCGGCGAGCAGCAGCTCGTACGATCCGCCGGCCTCGATGATTGCCACCGTGCGGGGGTTGGGTGCATGTCCGACGAGGTCGGCGCCGCGTCCGGTGCGCAGGTGCGCCGCACGCCAGTCGAGTGAGACGGTGTCGTCGAGCGCCACCGCCGACGACACACCGGGGATGGTGATGAGCGGCATGCCGTTGAACGTCTCCCCGCGCCAGAAGCCCGGGGAGAACGACTCGGCGACGATCGCGGTGATCCCCGCGTTGCGCAGCGCCACCATCGGCGGATAGTGCGGATGGCCGTAGCCGAAGTTGCGTCCGCCGACGATGATGTCGCCGGGACGGACGCGGTCGACGAATCCCGGGTCGTAGGCCTGCATGCACACCGAACGCAGATGATCGGGGTCGTAGGACTTGATGTTGGACACCCCGACGACGAGGTCGATGTCGAAGTCGTCGCCGAAGATCCAGGCGACCCGTCCGTCGATGATGTCGGGAGGCGGTGGGTAGGCGCTCATCGGGCGGCCTCCATGCGCTGTGCCTGGACGGATTCGACGATGGTGCCGCTCACCGCGCTGGCCGCGACGGTGTACGGCGAGCCCATGTAGATGTTGGCGTCCGGGCTGCCCATGCGTCCCGAGATGTTGAGGACGCCGGTGGAGATGCAGTTCTCGCCGGGCTGCAGCGGCTGCTGATAGCCGAAGCAGAAGTCGCAGCTGGAGATGGCGATCTTCGCGCCTGCCGAGCGCAGGACGTCGAGGATGCCCTCGTCCTCGGCCTGCTGCAACACTTTTCGGGAGGTCGGGACGACGTTGAGTTCGACGGTGGGGGCGACGGTCTGGCCGTCGAGGACCAGCGCTGCCGCGCGCAGATCCTCGATCCGGCCGCTGGCGCAGGAACCGATGAACGCGCGGGTGATCGGTGTGCCGGCGAGTTCGACGGCGGTGGCGGTGTTGCCGCTGCGGGCCGAGCCCGGCCGGACGACCCGGGGCACGAGCGTGCTCAGGTCGATCTCGTAGCGGGCCGCGTACTCGGCGTCGGCGTCGGGGTAGACGGGCTCGAAGTCCCGTCGCGCGACGTCACGTGCGTAGGCCATCGACATCTCGTCGGGCTCGAACACCGCCGAGACCGCACCGCTGAACATGGCCATGCCGCACAGTCCCTGGCGATGATCGATCTTCATGCTCGCGGCGCCGGGGCCGCCGAATTCCATCACCTGATGGGCGCAGCCGTCGGCGCCGACCATCTCGATGATGGTGTGCACGAGGTCGCGGCTGTCGACGCCGTCGGGGAACTCGCCGACGAGATCGAAGCGGGTCGTCGCGGGGATGTCGACGTGGATGCGGCCGGTCACCCAGGCCTCGATGAGGTCGCGCCGGATACCCCAGCCCAGGGCGTTGAACGCGCCGACCCCGCTGATGTGGCCGTCGAAATGCACCAGGAAATCGCCGGGTATGGCGAGGCCGAGTTCGGCGGTCAGCTGGTGGCCGATTCCCTGACCCTCGTGCAGCTCGATGCCGTAGAACTCGCACCAGTCGCGGGTCACCTGGTGGACCTCGTCCTCGCGCTCGTTGTTCTTGGTGAGCATGTGGTCGATGAACACGATGTAGCGGCTCGGGTCGTCGAGCTCGGTGATGCCGAAGTCGTCGCGCATCTGCCGGAACATGACGTCGGTGTAGCCGGGGAAGTCGTAGGCGATCATGCGTGCCGGGCGCACCGCGTGGTTCTCGCCGGCCCGGACGTGCTGATCGGTGGCGCGGGTGAGGATCTTCTCGGTGATCGTCTGTCCCATCGCGATCACCGGGTCCGCTCGGCGGGAAGGTACTTACGCTGCATCGCTTCCACGTCGGAGAAGCCGATCATGTCGACGAAGTCGTGGTGCGCCAGCGCGTCTTTGCTCACCTCGGCGGGTGGCTCGCCGGCGGCCAGGCGGCGCAGGGCGGTCTGCATCGCCCCGGTGGCGGCCAGCAGGATCTGCGTGGGCAGCAGTGCCAGGCGCACCCCGATCCTCTCGAGGACGTCCGGCGTGAAGTCGCGCTCGGTCCAGGTCGATGCGGTCAGCGTCGCCATCAGGGGCACGCCCACCTCTGTGTGGCACCGCTCCCACTCGTCGATGGACGCGAATGTCTTCGTGACGGGCATGATCATGTCGGCGCCGGCATCCACGTAGGCCTTGGCCCGCGCGATCGCGTCGTCGCCCCGTGCGTCGGTGCGGGCGATGAGCAGCACGTCGTCGGGGATGGCATCGCGCACCGCGCGGATCTTGCCGCTGGCCTCGGCGACCGTGATGAGGTCGACCGGGTCGCCGACGCAGATCGGGCAGGACTTGGGCGAGACCTGGTCCTCCATGAACATGCCCTGCACGCCGGCCTCGACGAACTTCGTCGCGGTCCGTGCCGCATTGACGGCGTTGCCGTAACCGGTGTCGATGTCGGCGACCAGGGGCAGATCGGAGGCCGCGTGGATGGTGCGGACCGCGTCGAGGTTCTCGCTCATCGTGTAGAGCTCGGCGTCGGGGAGGCCGAGCCCGGCCGAGATCGCGAAGCCCGAGGCGCACAGTGCGCTGAAACCGGCCTGGTCAGCGAGGCGGGCGGTGAGTCCGTCCCAGACCCCGGGCGCGTAGACGAGTCCACGGTTCGTCAGTTCCTTGAGTGAGGCTGCACTCATGTGATGTACTCCGTTCCGTAATGCGGAATGCATTTCGCATCTCGATACGAACGGTAGGGTGGGCTGCGTCACAAGTCAAGCCATGGCCGTTGGAGAAGGGTTCGTAAGATGTCGATACCGATCGCGCACCGACACACGAGGGGGAGGCCGTCAGTGGCAACACCTGCTGATTCCGGCAATCAGTCGAACAGGGAGGTCGTCGGTGCCGTGTTGAAGGCATGTTCGCTGCTGGAGCACTTCGGCGCCGACCGTCCCACCTGGACGTTGAACGAACTCACCACGGTCAGCGGGATGAACAAGACGACGGTCCACCGGCTCATGGCGACTCTCATCCATGCCGGGTGGGTCGACCGCACCGACGAGGGTGCCTATCGAATCGGGTTGCGTGTGTTCGAGATCGGGTCGTCGGCGCTGGAGGAGCTCGACATCCGTTCTGCGGCAAAGCGGTACATGAACGAACTCGCCGATGCGTTCGGCGACACGGCCTATCTCATGGTGCCCGCCGAGCAGGGGGCGGTGTGCATCGACCGGGTCGAGGGTGCGAACACCCTCGTGGTGGCGGGGATCAACGTCGGAACCGTGCTTCCCTACCATGCGGCGGCCGGGCCGACCGTCATGCTCGCGTACTCGGAGGAGTTGCGGGACAGGTGGATTCACGATGATCTGCCGGCATTCACGGACCGGACGCTGGTCGATGCGACTGAGTTGCGTTCCCATCTCGACGTCGTGCGGCGCGAGGGCTACTCACTGAGCAACTCCGACTACCTCGACGGCGTGGCCGCGGTGGCCGCACCCATCGTCGACCGATCGGGCGCGCTGATCGCATCCATCAGCATCGGCGGTCGCGTCGAGGCATTCGTGGGGGATGATCTGACCGCGAAGGTCGACCGGGTGCGCGACGCCGCGGCGCGGATATCCACTGTGATGCAGTCGATTCCGGAGTAGATGGTCGGGATTGTCAGGGTGGTCTCGGCTCGGTCGGAGGGGAGAAGCCCGTCCACATAGGGATCACCTGTGTGGAGGTCAGCTCTGCTGGTGCGTGCCGCCGACGGCAAGGGGCGGGGACGTAGAGGCGGCGGGTGAGGTCCGCATGAGAGTCACGAGAGAGCGCCGATAAGTGGATAATCCACTCATCGATGCTCTGAGGTGACCCTGATGCGGGCCGTCGTCGGGGGCGGGTGGCGGTCCGGGACGCCGGGGGCACGATCGGCGAGATTCTGGGCACGATCGGCGATATCTGGGGCACGGTCGGCGAGTCGGTGAGTGGGCGAGTCGGCGGCTTCGGTGGCGGGGTTCGGGATGTGGGGCACGATCGGCGAGGTTTTGGGCAC
>NZ_RKME01000046.1 GCF_003797825.1 Gordonia sp. OPL2 | reverse complement strand
GGTGGTTGGCGTCAGTGGTCGGGGGTCTCCCAATCGACGGGGGAGTGCAGCACGGTCGGTCCCGACGTGGTCAGCATCAACTCCGGAACAAAGCATCGTGGCGAGGTGCGCAGGAGGAAGCGCACGGATTCGGCGACGTCGTCTGCGGTGATCATCGTGTCCTGCGCGGCCGACGCCCAGGATGCCCCGGGTGTGTCGACGAACCCGGGAAGCAGCGCGGTGACATGGATGCCGTCGCGGCTCAACTCACCATGGGCGGAATTGCTGAGCGCGACGAGCGCCGCCTTGGTGGCGGCGTACACCGAGACGTTGGGTGGTGTCTGACGGGCCACCAGGGAACTGACGTTGACGACGTTGGACTTTCCTCGCGTGGCCGCGGATTCCCGAAGGCTGGGAATGCTTGCGCGGAGAAGCTGGAACGCAACGCGAAAGTTGAGGTTCAGTTCGAGATCGAGCGCCTTGTCCTTCTTCGTCTCGATGGACGCCAGGCCACCCGAGCCGACGTTGTTCACCAACAGGTCGAGCTGACCATGCCGGTCGAGATGCTCGGCGAGGACGCTCTCGGCGGCGCCGGACCGGGCAAGGTTCGCGGCGACCGCATGAGCGCGCGGGCCGAGTTCTCGTACCGCCGATGCGAGCTTGTCGGCGTCCCGACCACAGACCGTCACCGCCCAGCCGTCAGCGGCGAGCATGTGAGCGATGGCGTATCCGATGCCGGCAGAGCCGCCGGTGACCAGGGCAGCTCCCTGCATGGGGGCACGAGTGAGTTCATCGTCGCGGGGAGTTGCGTTCATGCGGAGATGGTTGTCCGGTACCGGTCGCGGTTCAACTTCTCACCGCGACGCCAGACCGAGTCGATCGACAGAGTGTCGTCGATGTCGACGGTGGGATCGCCGTCGATCAGCAGCAGATCGGCCTGGAGAGCGGGGCCGATGCGCCCTCGATCGGTGAGTCCGTAGATACGGGCAGGCAGGGCGGTGGCCGAGTGGAGTGCTTCGACCGGGGTCAGACCTGCCCGTACGAGGAGCTTCATCTCCGCGTGCACGGAGATTCCGTGCGCGGTGCCGACGACACCGATGCTGGCCGCATCCGTTCCCATCAGCAGCGGGACACCTGCGGCATGCAGTTGGCGTGCCGCCTCGATCGAGTAGTCGAGTCTGCTCGGCCCCCCGAGGTGCCAGCATGCCTGGAGATTCTCGCGCCACTCCGCGGGAAGCAGGCCCTCGGCGCGAGGATCGGCCGCCAGCGTCTCGCCGGTGTGCTCGCCTGCGAGTGACCCGAGGGTGACCAGCGTCGGGACGACGAACACCCCGGAGTCCTTGATGGCTCTGACGATCTCGGGCGTCGGGGGTTGGTCCATGAAAAGGTGCACGAGGCCGTCGACACCCGCGTCGATGGCCTGGTGCGCACCCTCGACAGCGGTCACGTGGGCGACGGCCATCTTCTGGTGGCGATGGGCCTGGTCGACGAGCGCCTTCACGACGTCCGGAGTGAGTGTCGGTGAAGGATGACCCATCGCGGTGCCGTTGTCGATCAGGATCTTGATGTAATCGGCGCCCTCGGAGATCCTGTCCTCGACGAAGCTCTCAACGTCGTCGATACCGCTCACCACGGGGAACTGTTCCTCGAAATAGGAACCGATCAACATCGACGGGTGACCGCCGAGCACGGTGGCGCCAAATGACGAGGATCGCACATCGGCGACATCGTTGCGGGTACGGGCCTGCTCGCGCACCTCGTGCATCCACGACGGAACCGAACCCATGTCCATCTCGGTCGTGACGCCGAACACGATCGCTGCCTCGATGGCGGGCGGTTTCGCGTGCGCATGGGAGTCGATGATGCCGGGCATGAGCGTCTTGCCGCTGGCGTCGATGATCTCGACATCGTCGGGAACCTCGATACTCGGGCCGACGTCGGCGATGGTGGTTCCGATGACGCGGACGTGAAGGTTGTCGTGCACGTGCTCGCCATCGAAGACGCGCGCACCGCGAATCACGAAATCATTGGACGTCATCGGAGTCTCCCATGGCTCGACCGACATTACATTGACGTTGACGTCTGAAGTTCTACGCTTACGTCGGACTCAAGTCAATGCCTGTCCTCGACTCGACCCGTCTGCGGGGCGGCTCGGGGGGAGGGGGAGGAGGCGCGGAGCGGGTCCTACCGCGGGCCCGACGATCCCGCGGCTCCCGATGAGGTGGCGTACACGACCGCGACTCCGTAGAAGATCACGAGCAACGCCGTGCAGATCCCCCAGACCAGCAGCGCGATCTTGCCCAGCTTCTTGACCTGGTCGGAGGAGTACTGGGCGCCGGCGACGTCGCCGGACCACCACAGGCCGGTGACCTTCGACGAGTGGGAGAACGCGGAGAACGCCAACGGCCAGAAGAACAGCAGCGCGACCACTGCCCACCCGGTGTTGGTCGGAGGCATGGGGCCCGCCGCGAACGGTTGCGGGGGATGGACGGTGCGTCCGTAGGCGGGCAGTGGGCTCATCTGGTTGGGGTGCATGGTGGCTCCTCGGTCGGTGCGCGGTGTTCTCGCTGTTCTCCGATTGGATGCACCACGGGGGCGGAAAGGTTCCCGATTCGCTGGACTGGACACGGTCGGCGGAATTCTGGACACGGTCGGCGAGTGGCGTGTCTTCGACGACGACCCGCGCGCCCGGATAACCCGGCCTTCGACGATCCAGATGTCTGCGGGGCCGCCGACGCCCCATCTACAACAACCCTCGCGCCTTCAGCGACAGGTAGTGGTCGGCCAGGGCGGCGGGGAGCCGCTCCGGGGAGGCGTCGACGACCTCTACGCCGAGACGGCCGAGCGCGCTCGAGGTGCGGTTGCGCAACGCGATGGTGCGCGCGGCAGCGGCGGCGTCGTAGATCTCGCGGGCGTCGTCGCGCCGGTCGAGCATCGTGCTGAGTGCGGGGTCGGCGACCGAGCCGAGGACCACCCGGTAGCGCTGGGCCAGCACCGACAGCGGCGGCAGCAACGACTCCTCGACGGCGGCGGGTTCCAACGGCGTGAGCAGGACGACGAGAGCGCGCTGTCGGCTCAGTCTGGTGACCTCGGCGCCGAGCATCGGCCAATCCGCCTCGAGCAGAGCCGGTTCCAGGGGTGCCATCGCGTTCACCAGATCATTGAGCAGGGTGGCGCGACCGGAACCGGCGACCCGACGGTGCACGCGCCGGTCACCGGCGAGCAGATCGACGCGGTCACCGGCGTGTGATGCCAACGCGGCCAGCAGGAGGGCCGCGTCCATGGCGGCGTCGAGGCGCGGGACGTCATCGACGCGACCGGCAGACGTCCGCGAGGTGTCCAGGACGATGATGATGTGGCGGTCCTTCTCCGGCTGCCATGTGCGCACCACGGTGGAGCGCCGGCGCGCGGTGGCCCGCCAGTCGATGCTCCGGACATCGTCACCGTCGACATAGTCGCGGAGCGAGTCGAACTCGGTGCCCTGGCCACGGATCCGCACCGTCGAGCTGACGGAGCCGGGCCAGCCGCGACGGGAGATGTTTGCGAGATCCGAACGGTGGCAGCGCGCGGACCTGTCCGGGGATGTAGAACGAACGCTGACGTCCGGCGCTACCGAACGGACCGCTGCGCCTGATGGTCACGCGGACCGCCTGCCGGTCGCCGCGGCGCGTGGGCGTCAGCCGGGTGATCACCGCGCGACGTTCGCCCGCCGGGATCGTGAGCCGGGTGCGGTCGTCACGGGCCCCCGCCGAGGGTTGCCACGCGTCGCGGATGTGTCCGCGGAACCGGCGTGATCCGGTGTTCTCGACGATCAACTGCGAAGTGGTCTGATCGCCCAGACGGATCGGGGCCGTGGGGCGCCGGAACACCCGCACCGCCGTCGTCTTGCCGGCCAGAGTGACGTCGACGACGGGCACGATCAGGCAGAACATGAACCACAGCCACACGGTGGCGAAACCCGGGTAGACGACGACGGGTAGCGCGCCGAGGATGACCAGGGCGAGCAGCCGGCCGGTGACGTACATCGGGTCAGCGCGGGACCGGGACGGACCCGATTGCGGCGTCGAGAACGGCGGCCACCGAGACGCCTTCGAGTTCGGCCTCGGGACGCAATGAGAGCCGGTGCGCGAGTGTCGACTGCGCCAACGACTTCACGTCGTCGGGCGTGACGAAGTCGCGTCCGTTGAGCCACGCCCAGGCGCGACTCGTGGCCAGCAGCGCGGTCGCCCCGCGTGGGCTGACCCCCAACGACAGCGACGGCGACATCCGGGTGGCGCGAGCGATGTCGACGATGTAGGTGATCACCTGCGGTGACACCGACACCCGACGGACCGCCTCGGCTCCGGCGACGACGTCGGCGGCAGACGCCACCGGGCGCAGGCCCGCAGCCACGAGATCGCGCGGGTCGAAACCAGCGGCATGTCGCATGACGACGGCGATCTCGTCGTCGCGCGGAGGTAGCGGCAGGGCCACCTTGACCAGGAAACGGTCGAGCTGCGCTTCGGGCAAAGGGTAGGTGCCCTCGTACTCCACCGGATTCTGGGTGGCGGCGACGAGGAACGGGTTCGGCAGCGGCCGGGCCACCCCGTCGACCGACACCTGACGCTCCTCCATGGCCTCGAGGAGGGACGCCTGGGTCTTCGGTGGGGTGCGGTTGATCTCGTCGGCCAGCAGCAGATTCGTGAACACCGGACCCTCGCGGAAGGTGAATTCCGATGTGGCGTTGTCGAACACCAGTGAGCCGGTGACATCGCCCGGCATGAGGTCCGGGGTGAACTGCACGCGCTTGGTGTCGACGCTCAGCGAGGTCGCCACCGATCGCACGAGCAGCGTCTTCGCCACCCCGGGCACGCCCTCGAGGAGGATATGGCCGCGGCACAGCAGTGCGATCAGGATGCCCGCGACGGCGGCATCCTGTCCGACAACGGCTTTGGCGACCTCGTCGCGAACCGCGGCGAGGGCGGCACGGGAGTCTCGGGTGACACCGGGATTGATGGTCATGGCGTGCGTCGCACTTCCTTCTCGAGGGCGGTCAGGTCGGTGACGAAAAACAGCAGATCGTCGGGAGTCTCTGGGAGCGGACCGGCGAGCAGGTGATACACCTGCTGCGGGTCGCGCCCGGCGGTACGGGCGGCGGCTGCGATGATCGCAGAAACACGAGGGTCGGGTGCCGCGTTCCCGGTTCCCAGGGCTGCTGTCGCAGCAGCGGCGTCGTAGGGAAGACCGAGGTGGCGGGCGAGCCGGTCGGTGGTGTGTACCCGCAACTGTCCGGCGGAACGGGCGTCGGCGCGGGCCTTGTGATACATCCGGCCACGAGCCTGGGTGGTCTCGATCGCCTTCACGACGACCGGCAGGGGCTCGGTGACGAGCGGGCCGAATCGTCGTCCGCGCCAGAACATCAGGACGAGAAGGCCGAAGAACGCGAGAAGGATCAGCGGTCCGACGGCGCGCGGGATGTCGGAGTCGCCCGCGTCGTCGGCGGGCCCGTTGTCGGCGATCGACGGCACATACCAGAGGATGCGGGCGGAGCGGCCGAAGGTGCGGAGCGCGACGCCGGCGTTGTCGAATCGGGTGATGTCGTCGTTCTGCAGCATCGCACCGGTCATCACGATGACCTCGGGACGATCGCCCGTCGCGGGGAGCGCGATCAGCGCTGACGAGTCGTCGGAGGTGAAACATGATGTCGCACGGACATTCTGATCGATCGTGCGGTATCCGAGGTCGTCGCGGAGGATGATGTCGTCGGAGGCGATGCCGGGCGCGGTGCACCGCGCATCGACCGAATCGGTGACCCCGGACGAGAAGCTCGTCACCACCGGCAGACCCAGCAGTTCCAGCCCTCGCCAGGACGGCGCCACCACGATGACACGATCCGCTCCGCGGACCCGATCACCGAAGGTGCGAGCGGAGTTCTCACCCAGATCCTCGGTGGCGCCGACGACGACGGTGGTACCCGGCCCGGGCCGCGGTTCGGCGAGCAGGTCGCGCTCACCACGGGCGATCACGACAGGCACGCCGTGGTCGTCGAGAACCGCAGCGAGCGCGGCCGTTCCGGTCGGTCCCGGGTTCTCCGGGTCGAGCGCCTCGGTGGGCGCGGGTCCCGTGCCTCCGATCATGAGGATCAGGCCGGTCAGCACCGCGACGACGACGAGTGCGATGACCACCCAGAGCGCAGTCCGCCGGGGGGCCTGCGACCCAGTGGCGGCGGGCGGGGCGGTGGGTGTTGCCGTCGTCGTCATGTCGCGATCTCCGAGGCGTGCGCCGACGACCGCGGCCGGGCCGACGAGATCGCCTCGTCCACCTCGAGGATCTCCTGGGCGCGCAGCACGGTCGCGTGCCGCCCGCCGTAGGCGACTTCGTCGAAAGTTGTGGCCGCCGAGCGCAATCGGTCGAGGTGATCCGGGAAGTGGGTGGCGAGGGCGTCGGCCACCTCGTGCGCGGTCAGCGACGGCGCGTCCGGGAGCAGGGTGCGTTCGAGGCCCCGGCGGGCGATGGCGCGCACTCCGTCGAGCACCGCGGCGTCGGTGTCACCCCGCGTCAGTGCTGCCTGTGCGCGTCGTCGGAACTCGTCGGCGGAGACGTCCCGTTCGCCGAACACGCTCACCGTGTCCGTGCGCGCCACCCGGGGGGTGCGGCGCACGAAGCGCAGCAGATACAGACCGAGAGCGAGCAGGGCGATCGCGACGATCGCCGCGACGAATCCCGGAAGTGGCGTCGAGGCGCCGGAGATCTGACTCAGCACCGAGTCGAACCAGTCCTCGATGGATTGCCACATCCGTTCTGCGAAACCGGGTTCGGACGATCCGTACCGCGGTTTCGACAGCTCGTCGGACAGCCATCGTCGCGCCTCGTCGTTGTCGGGTGACAGCGCGGCGAATACCGCGACCGTCGTCACGCCGGAATCCAGCCGTCGCGGTGCCCACCCTGCGCGACCTCGGAGGCGCCCTGGGCGAGTACGAGATCGTAACCCTCACTGCGGATACGGGCATCGACGTGCAGCAGGGCAACCGTGAGCGCGATGAACGGCTGCGTGACAAGCGTCGCAAGGACCGACCCGAGCAGCGGCAGCACGAGCACGACGGGGGTGAGCAGGCCGATGTCGCCGGTGGACCCGGCCATGCCGACCACTCCTCCGGCGATCTGGAACGCACCGGAGATCACCGCCGATGCGATCGAGGTCAGCACGATCACGAGGAACAGCACCGCGAACGTCCGCCAGAACCGGCCGGCGGTCAGACCGAACGATCGGCGGATTGCTTCGGTCACGCCGCAGCCCTCCACCACGACGGCCGGGAGGCAGAACGCCAGCCGCACCGACAGCCAGGTCGCACCGGCGGCGATCACGGCGAGAAGGAGGAGGCCGACGAGGATGAGACCTCCGCCGAGCGTGAACGACCACACCGACAACACGAACAGCGGGATCGCGGCAGCCGCTCCGACGAGAAGGACCAGCACGTACAGCCCGAACAGCGGTGCGAGGCGCGATCGGGTGCGCCGCCAGGTCTCGCCGACCGTCGGCGTGCGCCCGACCGCCTGCTGGTTCGCCGGGTAGGCGAACATGCCGCACAGCGCAGCGGTCACCACGCCACTCAACGTGCTGAGCAGCAGCACGCCGGAGATGAGAATCGCGTCGCCGGCGTCGGTGCCCCAGCCGTCCGTGGCCGAGATGACCGCCAGACCGCACAGTCCGATCGCCCCCGCGACGACGAGGAACGCCGCCCAGGTGATCAGGGTGAGGCCGAGGTAGGTGCCCGGGCTGCGGCGAATCGCGGTGAAGACGGCCTGCAGGATGTCGCCGACGGTCAGCGGGCGCAGCGGGATGATGCCGGGTCGGTGCGCGGCCAGAGGATTGGTCCAGAGTGGCGCAGGCGGTGTGCCGGTTCCCCAGGCGGGATGCGGTGACGGCACGGCCCCGGGGAGAGGACTCCACCCGGGCGGCACCGCTGTCGCAGGATTCGTCGGTGGCACGACCGGCCGCCCGGACTCGGGCGGAGATGGCGGGTGTGGAGATGGCGGGTGTGGAGACGGGCTC
This sequence comes from Gordonia sp. OPL2, assembly GCF_003797825.1. GTDB lineage: Bacteria > Actinomycetota > Actinomycetes > Mycobacteriales > Mycobacteriaceae > Gordonia. Next base: position 17,109 of record NZ_RKME01000046.1, on the reverse strand, counting down.
GCCGGGGGAGGCGACGCGCCTGGCGCCACCCAGGACCCGGGGCCGGATCGCCCAGGTGGTCCGTCGTGGTCGCCGATCTCGTTCATCGCCGCTGGATCATCCCGTCTGCTCGCCCGGGGCAGCTGATCGTCCCGCTGGTGTTGTCGGCGAAATTACCAAAACCGGGCGCGTATCGGCCGTCTTGTCCGTCGCGCGGATGACCGCGTCGGGCGGTGTGGGTGTGACCGGAGTCCGACACCGGGATCACCGCTGGGCAGCAGATGCCTGGATCATCCGGACGACGTCTGCCCAGCGGGGACGGTCATGTCGGCGGCACTCACCGTCGTCGGCGCCGTGCCGGGGCCACCTCGATGTGGTCGGCGTCGACCCTGGCCTCCGATCCGGCATCAGTGTCGGCACGAACCTCGACGGTCACCGGATCACCGGAGTCGGAGTCGGTGAGCCGCAACGGGGCGCCGTCGGGCTGCAGATAGCGGTCGCCCCACTGGAGCAGTCCGAGCACGACGGGGAGGAGGTCGTGTCCCATCTCGGTGAGTCGGTACTCGCTGCGCGTGCGCCGGCCGGGTTCTCGGTAGGGCACCTTCTCGAAGATGCCGGCGTCGGTCAGCTCCCGGAGCCGGGCGGAGGCGACCGCGTCGGTGATACCGACCCGCCGTGCGAACTGATCGAACCGAGTGGCCCCGTAGAAGGCCTCGCGCAGGATGAGGATCGCCGACCGGGTGCCGACGACGTCGAAGGCCTTGGCGATCGAACAGTTGGTCGCCTCCCAGGAATCGCGGTCCTGCAGGGGACCCGTGAGCGTCATCATGTGAGCCATCCTACATCTGGCTTGACAGGGCTATAGTCAGGGCGTAGACCTCTGACTATAGCCATCCAAAGTCAGATGGCCCGGAGATGGAGGAATCATGAGCAATGCGGTCATCGTCGACGCGATCCGCACGCCGATCGGCAAGGGCAAGGCCGCCGGCGCACTGCATGATGTGCACGCTGTCGACCTTCTGGCGCACAGTCTCGCCGCCGTCGTCGAACGCACGGGAATCGATCCCGAGGTCATCGACGACGTCGTCACGGGCGTGGTCAGCCAGGTCGGGGAGCAGGGTTTCAACATCGCCCGCCGCGCCTTGCTCGCAGCCGGGTACCCAGAATCGGTCCCGGGGGTGTCGGTGGACCGGCAGTGCGGTAGTGGGCAACAGGCGATCGCCTTCGCGGCGCAGGGCGTGATCTCGGGCGCGTACGACGTCGTCGTCGCGGCCGGCGTCGAATCGATGTCGCGGGTGCCCATGGGATCCGCCGTCGCCGGGACCAGTGACCTCAACGGGCGAGCCTTCGACAATCGCTACCCGGAGGGACTCGTCGGACAGGGGATCTCGGCGGAGCTGATCGCCGCGCGCTGGGGCATCTCCCGGACGGCGATGGACGAGTTCTCGCTGCGCTCACACGATCTCGCCGCGGTCGCGACCAAGAACGGGCTGTTCGAGAACGAGATCGCGCCGATCGCCGGTCTCGACGCCGACGAGGGCATCCGTCTCGGGAGCACCGTCGCCGATCTCGCGAAGCTGCGCCCCGCGTACTACGACGAGGCCATGGCGGCACGCTTCCCGGAGATCGGGTGGTCGATCACTGCGGCCAATGCGAGTCAGATCAGTGACGGATCCGCGGCGGTGCTGATCATGTCGGAGGAGAAGGCCCGCGAACTCGGGCTGCGCCCCCGGGCGAGAGTGCACTCGTTCTCCGTCGCGGGCGACGACCCGCTGCTGATGCTGACCGCCATCATTCCGGCAACGCGTAAGGTGCTGTCGCGCAGTGGGCTCGACCTCTCCGACATCGATCTCTTCGAGGTGAACGAGGCGTTCGCGCCGGTCGTCCTCGCGTGGGCGAAGGAACTCGATGTCGACCTCGACCGCGTCAACGTGCACGGCGGTGCGATCGCGCTCGGACATCCGCTGGGCGCCAGCGGGGCGCGGCTGGCGACGACAGCGATCAACGCGCTCGAGCAGCGCGGTGAGCGATTCGCGCTACAGACGATGTGTGAGGCCGGCGGTGTCGCCAATGCGACGATCTATGAACGTCTCGACGGCTGACGGTGCTACCGTCACGAAGTAGAACACGTTCTACTTTGACGAAAGGCTTTCGATGACGGTCGAGCAGGAAACTCTGAGCGAGAAGATCAACGCGGTGGTCGACGCCTACGTCGACCTGCTCAACTCGGGCACCGCCGAACAGATCGCCGACCTCTACGCCGCGAACGCGACCGTCGAGGACCCGATCGGTGCCGACCTGCGCACCACCCGCGAGCAGCTGGTCGAGTTCTATTCGGTGATCACCGGTATGGACGAGCGGACCGCGACGCTCAAGTGGAAGAAGATCGCCGGGGACACGGCCGTCTTCGAGTTCACCCTGGTCACCGGGACGTCGGGGATGAAGTTCGAGATCACCCCGATCGACATCATGGTGTTCGACGCCGACGGCAAGGTGTCGTCGATGCGTGCGGTGTGGGAGCAGTCGGACCTCAAGCAGATCTGATCCCCGCTGCGACCACCCGATCCCTGAGGAGGCCGGAGCTTGCGGAGGCCGTCACCCGATCCCTGAGGAGGCCGGAGCTTGCGGAGGCCGTCACCCCGATCCCTGAGGAGGCCGGAGCTTGCGGAGGCCGTCACGAAGGGTCTCCCACGAGGCGCATCGTGCCGCTCGCTCGTTCCTCCCGGGCTCCCGGGCTCCTCGGCGACCAGCGACCGGCGACCGGCGGTCAGCGGCGGCCCGTCGGCCGGAGCACGATCTCCTCGGGATGTGCATCGGCCGACGTGGTCACCGCATGTATCACCGCGCCGGCCACCGTCGACGTCGTGAGGAATCGCGACGGGTCGTACTCGTCGCCCTCGATCGCGACGAGATCACGCTGCATGTCGGTGTCGATCCGGCCGGGGAACACCGACGTCACGCGGAGGTCCGGTTCCTCGGCGCGTAGGGCGTCGGCGAGGGCGCGGAGACCGAACTTGCTGGCCGCGTACGGCGCCCACCCGGGGTTGGCCCGGCGACCGGCGCCGGAGTTGATGAACACGACGTGCCCGTGTGCCTCGCGGAGGGCGGGCAGGAGGAGTCGGGTCAGCTCGGCCGCCGCCACGAGATTCACCTCGAGCACCTGATGCCATTCCTCGACGGGTGTGTCCGCCACCCGCTCGAGGCTGCTGCCGACCCCCGCGTTGTGGACGAGGACGTCGAGAGTGGTGATCGCCTCCACGGCGGCCTCCACCTCGTCGTAGTCGGTCAGCTCGACAGCGAATGTGCTGGCACCGTCGAGCTCGGTCGCGAGTGCATCGAGCTCGGCGGACGGCCGGCCACCGAGCAGCAGGTCATGCGTGGGGGCGAGCTGGCGGGCGATCTCGGCGCCGAGGCCGCGACTGGCCCCGGTGATCAAAGCGGTGGGCACGAGAGCCCACGTTACGCCGACGACCCGTCGCGCCGCCCTTGGTGCGCGACGATGCCCCACCCAGTGGAAGAATCGACGCGTGGCCCGGTATGGATTCACCCCGACTCAGCTCTCCGCGCGCGCGGCCTACCTCCTTCGTGGCAACGATCTGGGCACGATGACCAGCGCCGCGCCGAAGCTGTATCCGCACATGTGGAGTTGGGATGCGGCGTTCGTGACCGTCGGATTGGCGCCGCTGTCGGTCGAGCGCGCCGTGATCGAGATGGACACCCTGCTCTCCGCACAGTGGGACAACGGGATGATCCCGCACATCGTGTTCGCCAACGGCCGGGACGGATACTTCCCAGGGCCCTCGCGGTGGGAATGTGCGCGCCTGGCGGCATGCGCACCGGACTTCCCGGACACCTCGGGCATCACCCAACCGCCGGTCCATGCCATTGCCGTGCAACGCATCCTGGATCATTCGCGTCGGCACGGGCGCACCACCCGCGCCGTCGCCAACGAGTTCATCGATCGTCGGTGGGCGTCGCTCGTGCGCTGGCACCGATGGTTGGCCCACGCGCGCGACCCCCACGGCAACGGCCGCGTCACCCTGTTCCACGGCTGGGAATCGGGTATGGACAACTCGCCCCGATGGGATCGTCCGTACGCGAATGTGGTTCCGGGAGAGGATCTCCCGCCGTACTCGCGCGCCGACCTCGATCACGTCACGGATTTCTCGATGCGCCCGTCGGACCTCGAGTACGACCGCTACATCTGGTTGGTCGAGCAGATGAAGCGGGCGAGTTACGACGACGATCTGCTGCCGAAGGTGATGAGCTTCGCCGTCGAGGACGTCTTCGTCAGTGCGATCTTCTCCGTCGCCTGCGACGTGCTGGCGACGATCGGCGAGGACTACTCGAAACCGCGGTCGGACGTCCGGGACTTGCGGGCGTGGGCCGACCGGTTCCGTGCCGGCGTGGTGGCCTCGACCAACGAACGCAACGGCGCCGCACGTGATTACGACCTGCGCGCCGACGCGTGGATCAACACCGAGACGCTCGCGGTCTTCGCGCCGCTGATCTGCGGAGGACTCTCCCGGGAACGGGAACGCGCGCTGCTGCGTCTGTTCGACGGCCCGCGATTCTGCGGTCACCCCGACCTGCGCTACGCGGTCCCGCCGTCGACGTCGCCGATCTCGATGGACTTCAAGCCCCGCGAGTACTGGCGCGGGCCGGTCTGGCCGGTGATGACGTGGCTGTTCAGCTGGGCGTTCGCCCGTCGCGGCTGGACCGAACGCTCCGCACGCCTGCGCGAGGAGGGACTGCGTCAGGCGACCGACGGCGCGTTCGCGGAGTACTACGAGCCGTTCACGGGCGAACCACTGGGCAGCATGCAGCAGAGTTGGACCGCTGCCGCGGTGCTCGACTGGTTGGACTGAGCCGGCGACCGTCTCGGCTGACAGTTCTTCCCCCGGAAGTGAGTTCGTCCTCCGGTTGCAACCGCAGGACGAACACACACCCGGCGGAAGAACGGATGTCGACAACGGATGCCGCCGGGCGCGACTCAGTACTCCTCGGCCCCGACCAGTGCGGCCTCGTCGTCGACGTCGTGCTCCTCGGCGGCGCGACCGCGGACGAACGAGACGGCGAACACGGCCACGAGGCAGTAGAGCACCGCGAACCAGAAGGGTGCCGACACCGAGCCGAACCAGTCCGCGAGGTGCGCGACGAGGACGGCCGACACGGCAGCGCCCATCCAGCGCAGGAAGCTGTAGCCGGCGCTGGACACCGACCGTGGCATCGACGCGTCGCCCGAGGACATCGCCACCCCGGTGAACAGGGTGTTGAGCACGCCCGACGGCAGGCCCGACAGGATGACGGCCAGACCGATCAACCACACCTGACCGGCGAGAACGCCGACGGCGGCGAGTGCCATCACGACCGCGTAGGTGCCGATTGCGGTGATCACGCCGCCCTTCTGGCCGACGCGCTCGGCCAGCCATGGAGCGATGAACACTCCCGCGAGCGCGGTCAACAGACCCCAGCCGAAGAAGATCAGGCCCGCGTAGATCGGCCGCAGACCCATGGCGATCGGGGCCCACGCGATCACGGTGAACAGGGCGCCGGTGTAGAAGGCCGAACCGATCGAGGTGATCAGCAGGGTCCGATTGCGTAATGCCTTGAGCGGGTCCACGATCCGCACGGGCACGCGGGTGGTCCGCGGTCCGTCCGCGGGCAGCATGACGGCGCACAGGATGGCCCCGATCAGCATGAGGAGTGCGGTACCACCGAACGGCGCACGCCAACTCCATTCGCCGAGAACGGCTCCCAGCAACGGGCCGACGGCGAGGCCGACGCCGAGCGCCGCCTCGTACAGCATGATGGCGCCGTGCTGGCTGCCCTTGGCCGCCGACACGATGAATGCGAGGGCGGTGGCGATGAACAGTGCATTGCCCAGACCCCACAGCACGCGATAGGCGATGAGTTGGTCGATGCCGCTTGCGAACGCGGAGATCCCGGCCGCCACCACGATGAACGCCAGTCCGACGGTCAGCGTCCGCTTCGGGCCGAACCGGTAGGCGGTCCACCCGGTCAGCAGCATCGCTACGCACTGCACGCCGACGTACACGCCGAACAGGAGAGTCAGCTTCTCCGGCGGTGCGTTGAGCGCCTCGGCGATGCTGTTCAGGATCGGGTCGACCAGGCCGATGCCCATGAAGGCGATGACGGCGGCGAACGCGGTCACCCAGACCGTGCGGGGCTGCTGCCGGAACGTCTCCATCAAGGATTCGTGGTGATCGGGTCGGGGCGTCGGCGACGCCGCCCGGTTCTCGGTGACGGTCATGTGTACCTCGTGTTCACTCGGTCGGTGTCGCTGCGTCCGCCGGCGTGGCGTCGGCGTGGGTGGGCAGCGCATCGAGTTGTTCGCGGAGTGCCTGCAGGGCCGGCGCTGCGGCGGCCAGCGCCGCGCGGTCGTCGGGGCTGAGTCCGGCCAGGGCGGCGGTCAGGATGCTGTCGCGTCGCCCGCGGACCTGGTCGAGTACGTGCCGGCCGTGGGCGGTCAGATCGACCATGACCGCGCGCCGATCGGCGGGGTCGGGCTTGCGCTCGACGAGTCCGTTCTTGGTCAGTCCGTCGATGAGGGCGGTGGCCGTCGGCATCCGGATCGACTCACGGTCGGCCAGGGTGCCCATCCGCATGGGACCATCGTCGAGCAGGACGGACAGGGCCGACGCCTGGGCGGCGGAGTACTCCTGGATCGGGGTACGGCGACGAAGGGCCAGGTAGAGCCTGGTCACGGTCGGTCGTAGTGCGACCGCCAGTTCGGAGACCTCGATATCAGACACATTCGTAAGGCTAATACTTAGGCTTACGAAATAAAAGCCGACGCTAGTGTGAAGTGCATGACAGAACAGAGGAAGCGGTTCTCGGCATTGCCGCCTCGCTCGCGCGCGCTGATCATCGTCGGCGCCGTCGTGCAGTTCGCCCTGCAGGGCACTGCCCTGCGCGATCTCAAGCGTCGACCGGCCGCGCAGGTCAAGGGTCCCAAACCGCTCTGGGCTGCGCTGAGCTTCGTGAACTTCGTCGGCCCGATCGCCTACCTGACCGTCGGTCGGAAGGGCTGACGAGCTACACCCCGATCGGCGAACCTCCGTCTCGCCAGACCGCGACCACCGCGGGTCGCGGCTGTGACGTGCCGCCGTCGGGCCAGTGGGAGGCCGGGTTGTCGGCGGAGTGGTCGTCGAGTTCGCCGGGATGCTGCACGCAGACGATCACCCGATCGCGGTCGATGATGGGCCCGCAGGTCTCCGCGCCGACCGGGACCGTGAGGAACTGTTTGGTCTCGCCGCGCCGATCGCCGTCGAGAGCAACCGCGAAGAGTCCGTCGTTGCTGTCCAGGGCGTTGCCATCGGTGGAGATCCACAGATTTCCGTGGGGGTCGAACGCCACGTTGTCCGGGCAGGAGATCGGGCTCACCGCAGTCTTGTCGAAACCGCCGAAGTAGGTGTCGGCCTCGGCGGGATCGCCACAGACCAGCAGCAGATCCCAGGTGAAGTCGGTGCCGGTGTGGTTGTCGGTGATCTCGATGATCTGACCGTTCTTGTTCTCGTTGCGCGGGTTCGCGGAGTCGGCGGCGGCCTCGCCCTCGGTCCCGCGCTTGGAGTTGTTGGTCAGCGCGCAGTAGACCTTGCCGGTCCGCGGATGGGGCTCGATGTCCTCGGGACGGTCCATCTTGGTGGCGCCCGCCTTGTCGGCGGCGACCCGGGTGAAGACCGCGACTTGGGCTGGATCCATCCCGTCGACGTGGCTGCGTGCGCTGCCGCCCGGGTTCACCGTGAGCAGCGGATGCCATGTGCCCGTCCCCGCGAAGGAGCCGCTGGGCGGCAACGTTCCGGACCCGTCGATCGCCTGGGGCTCGTTGCCGGTGAACGATGCGACGTACAGCGTGCCCTCGTCGAGGATGCCGGTGTTGTGTGCACGCGCCGTCGCCGACAACCCGGTCTTCATCTTCCGCGTCGACACGAACTTGTAGATGTACTCGAAACGCTCGTCGTCGCCGCTGTAGGCGACGACGGTGCCGGCGTCGGATCCCGACTGCACGACGTGGATGGTCGCCGACTCGTGTTTCAATCGCCCGAGCGCGCTGTGTTTGATCGGCGTCGACGCCGGGTCATGTGGGTCGACCTCGACGACATAGCCGAATCGGTTGGCCTCGTTGGGTTCCTGCGCGAGGTCGAATCGTTTGTCGAACCGACCCCACTGGTGGTAGTCGCCGTCGTCCTCGAAGGAGTACCGCTCCAGGTTCTCCTTGGTGGCCGGGTCGGTGACGGTGCTCGCGTTGCTGAAGTAGTTGTTGAAGTTCTCCTCGCCGGACAGCATCGTCCCCCACGGGGTGAGCCCGCCTGAGCAATTGGCGATCGTACCCAGCACGGTGGTGCCTGCCGGATCGGCCGAGGTGGTGACGAAGGCACTGCCCGCCGCCGGCCCGGTCAGCCGAATCGGCGTCGACGCAGTGATACGCCGGTTACGTTGTCCGACAACCGGTGTCAACGAACCACTGCCGGGTGTCGCGGCGACCTCGAGCACGGTGATCCCGTGGGCGGCCATCGAGATCCGCGCCTGCTGCTCGCTCGGTTCCTTCGGCGTGTAGCCGGGGAACATGAACTCCTCGGTCGTGTACTCCTGGTTGCACACGAGGTAGTGGTGTCCGCTCACGCCGTCCACGGCGATCAGTCCGGCGAAGTCGTTGTTGAACCCGAACTGCATCGCCTGCGCCTCGGGTGTCTGGTTCGCGAAGTCGAACTCGGGAGCCCCGGGAAGAACCGGATCACCCCATCGGATGACGACGTCCTGCCGATATCCCTGCGGAATGATCAGAGCGTCTTCGGTGTTGGGCGCCACGGCGGCGAAGTTCATCCCGGGCAGCGCGCTGTCGCCGCTGCTCGTCGTCGTCGACGACGCGGTACTCGAACCGCTGTCGCTCCCGCACGCCGCCAGCAGCGACGTGGCGCCCAGTGCGACGGCGGCACCGGCCGACGACCGCAGGACTGCTCGTCGGGAAGCACTGGCACGCAACACATCACGGAAGTAAGGGTTGTCGCTGGAGTTACCCGGTTCGTGCCAGCACGCCTCTCCGCACTTGTATCGGCACGTCACGTGGGCGCGGGCCGAGCGGCCGATCTGATCGCCGGACGACGTGAACAACTGCAACGGAATACGCACGGTAGGGCCCTCCCCGGGACGCTCTCTGGGCTGATCGAGAACTGTCCGAACATTAGGGAGGCGAGTGGAATGCACGGCGATCCGCGCGTGAACGGGAGACGAACACGGGTTGATCATGCGAGCCGACCTGGATGTTGTTTGGCCGCGCCGGGCCCGGGTACCCCGACTCATCGACGTGAAAGGACGGTGTTTTCGATGAGCACATACGTGACCGCGAATCCGACGACCGGACAGACCGAGCGTGAGTTCCCCGGACTCGGCGACGACGCGATCGCCGAGATCGCCGATCGTTCCCTGGCCGCCTACGGACAGTGGCGCGACACCTCGGTCTCGCAGCGCGCCGACGCCCTCGCACGGACGGCGGAGCTGTACGAGAAGCGTGCCGACGAACTCGCGTCGGCCATCACGACCGAGATGGGCAAACCCACCAAGGAAGCCGCCGGTGAGGTCCAACTCGCCGCCGACATCTATCGCTGGTACGCCGACCACGGGCCCGAACTGCTCGCCACCGAGGCGCTCGACCCGCAGGGAGCGGACGCCTCGATCGTGCAGCGCGTCCCGATCGGACCGCTCGTCGGCGTGATGCCGTGGAACTACCCCTACTATCAGGTGGCCCGATTCGTCGCACCGAATCTGTTGCTGGGCAACACGATCATCCTCAAGCATGCGTCCATCTGCGCGGCGTCGTCGGCGCTGATGGCCGAGATCCTGCATGACGCCGGCGTGCCCGAGGACGCCTACATCAACGCCTACGCCAACAGCGGCCAGATCGCCGACCTGCTGGCCGATCCGGCCATCCGTGGTGTCTCGCTGACCGGCAGTGACGCCGCCGGGGCCGCCGTCGCGCAGGCCGCGGCGGAGAACCTCAAGAAGTCGGTCCTCGAGTTGGGCGGCTCGGATCCGTTCATCCTGCTCGACACCGCCGACATGGCGCGGACCACGAAGATCGCGGCCCGCGCACGACTCTCCAACTCCGGTCAGGCGTGCAACTCACCCAAGCGGTTCATCGTGCTCGACGACCTCTACGACGACTTCGTCCGCGGACTCGTCGAGCAGTTCGAGGCGATGGCCGTCGGCGATCCGGCCGACCCGGACACCCGGATGGGTCCGCTGTCGTCGGTGTCGGCGCGCGACACCGTCGCCGAACAGATCGACACCGCGGTGAAGCAGGGTGCGACCCTGCACACCGGCGGCAAACCGCTCGACCGCGATGGTGCGTTCCTGGCGCCGACGGTCCTCACCGACATCACCCCGGACATGGATGCCTACTCGGAGGAGATCTTCGGTCCGGTGGCGATGGTCTACAAGGTGTCGTCCGCCGACGAAGCCGTCGAACTCGCCAACGACGTCGAGTTCGGACTCAGCGGTTCGGTGTGGAGCACCGACACCGACCGCGCCGAGCAGGTCGCCGACCGGCTCGAGGTCGGCATGGCCTACATCAACGAGCACGGTACGACGCTTCCCGGACTGCCCTTCGGCGGCGTGAAGCGCTCCGGCTACGGGCGTGAGCTCGGTCGTTGGGGTCTGGGCGAGTTCGTCAACACTCGGTTGCGCAGGACCTCGAGCAAGTAGCGGCCGCCACCGGCCACACGGGCGGATCGGGCGGCGGGCGTCAGAAGCGACCGCCCACCCCGATCCGGCCGGACGTGCCAGAGCCGCCGAACGAGCCGGGGCTGCGGCCGCCGCTGCCGTAGCCGCCGCCGAAACCACCACCGAAACCGCCGCCGCCCCAGCCGCGGCCACCACCCATGCCCCGCAGGAAGCTGTCGACGAGGATGCCGCCCAGCACGGCACCGCCGGCCGACGGACCGGACTGCGGCTGACTCTGCTGCCACTGCACGACGTCACCCTGGGCTGCCATGAGCGCCTGATCGGCGAGCGCGCCGGCACGACGGGCGGTGTCGGCGGCACTCGCGGGATCTGCGGTCGCCGACTCGGTGGCTTCCTGCAGGAGGCGCTGCGCTTCGGCGAGACGGGTGCGCGCCGTCGACTGGATCGCACCTCGCCGGGTGGCGATGAAATCGCTTGCCGCCGAGACCTTTGCCTGGGCGGATGTGATCGCCGCGGTGAGCAGCTCGGACCGGCGCTGCCGCTCCGCCGACGCCGATCGCGCCGAGTCGAGTGCGTTGTCGAGGTCGGCGTCCGCGTCGACGAGGGCGGTGAAGGTACCCAGCGGGTCGTCGGAGAATCGGGTGCGGGCAGCCTCGACAGCGGTCGTCGCCGCGGCGACGGCGGTCGCCAGGGCACGGCCACCATCGGTGGTCAGTGACGCCGCCTCCGCGAGCTCGCCGTCGACCTCTTCGATGAGCGCGGGCATCCTGGTGTGCGCCGCAGCGATGTTCCGGTCGGCGTTGTCGATCGCGTCGAGCAACTTGTTCGCCTGGTCGAGGGCACCCTCGGCGGAACGGATCGCCGCCACCGCCGGGCCCTGCTGACCGGCCGGTGCTGCCGCCGCCTCACGCCCCTGGTCGGCGCTGCGTTCGGCGAACTCGACCTCCTCCTGCGCCAGCGGGATGTTGTGGATGATCGATGCGAGCACATCCTCGCCGTGTGCGGCGATCAGCGTGTCCAACTGCTTCTGCGAGTTCTCCAGGCGTGTTCGCACGCCGACGAGCTTCTGGGTCAGTTCGGAGAGCCGGCTGTCTGCGTTGATCAACAGATTTCGCATCGCGTCGAAACTCTCCACCTGCGCGTCGAGCGCAGCGTCGACGTCGGTGCAGGTGGTGATGATCTGCACGAGCATCGACCGACGTTCGTCCGGCGTCTCGGGGATGTCGTCGTCGAGACGCTGACGGAGTGTGAACGATTCGGCGAGGCCCTCCTTGGCGGTGGCGAGCGCCTGCGAGAACTGTGCGGTGTCGGACTCGCCGAACTCGCCGATCGCCAACTGCAACTCCTCCTCGCTGGTGCGGATGGCATTGTCGGTGTCGGTGAGCACCTCCCGCGACCACGGGTCGAGGACCTCGAGCGGCTGCGCCAGCAACTGGTCTCCGGTCAGCTCCTGCTCGCGCACCGCCTCGAGGCCCGCGTCGATCCGTTGGCGTTTGCGCCGGCGGGTGTACATCAGGGCGCCCGCCCCGCCGACGACGGCGACACCACCGACGGCCGCCGCAGTGATGAGTCCGGTGTTCGACGGGGTCATGGCGGAGCTGATCCCGGTGACGGCGGCCTCGCCGGCGCCGGCCCAGTTGCCGTCCTTCAGGGCGGGGACGATGTCGCCGCGAGCGATGTCGTCGAGGGCGTCCTGATCGAGTCCGTCGATCGCCTCCGGCGACGAGAAGTAGTACCCGCGATCCTCCGTGGCGACCGCGAGGAGCACGTCACGGTCACCGAGATCGCTTGCCGCAGCGGTCTGTTGGGCCCACTGCTCGGGTGACAGTCCGTCGAAGCTGCGGACATAGGCCACCCACAACTGGACCTCGTGGTCGGTGTAGAGACGGTCGATCGAGGCGAGCAGATGGCCGCGCTGCGCGTCGGTCAGCACGTTGGCGGGATCCACCACCTGGGTGGGCAGCCGAGACGGCGGCTCGGCATGTGCCGGTCCGGAGACACCGGGGAGGAGCAACGCGGCGACGACCGCGACGACGAGCAGACCGAGCCGACGGATGAGCGTGGCGGTGGCAGGCATGGGTCCCAATCTAACGGTCCGCCAACCGGTCGATGGAGACCCTGCCCGCCGACTCACCGGGTCAGCTGTTGTGCGCGTCCCGCCACTTGCAGAGGGCCTCGAGGACGGTCAGGTCGTAGTCGGGGCCACCGGCGCCGATGGTGATCAGTGAGATGCCCGCCGCGACCAGCTCATCGGCCTTCTTCAGCGCGTCGTCGGGGTCGGTCGAGTTGAGCCCGGCCGAGTGCTCGATCGCCGACGGGTCACGGCCGACGTCGGCGCAGTGCCGGTCGAGGATCTCCGACTTGCGCTCATAGGTCGGCACGTCGACGAAGTAGTGCCAGATGTTCGCGAACTCGGCGACGTGCCGCAACGTCTTCTTCTCCCCGCCGCCGCCGATGAGCACCGGGATGTCGCGGGTCGGAGCCGGATTGAGTTTGCCGAGCCGGTCGGAGATGCGCGGCAGCGATGCCCCGAGATCGTCGAGACGGCCACCTGCGGTGCCGAACTCGTAGCCGTACTCGTCGTAGTCCTTCTGGAACCAGCCGGACCCGATGCCGAGGATCAGCCGGCCGTCGGAGATGTGATCGACGGTCCGCGCCATGTCGGCGAGCAGTTCCGGATTGCGGTAGGAGTTGCACGTGACCAGGGCGCCGATCTCGACGCGAGTGGTCTGCTCGGCCCACGCGCCCAGCATCGTCCAGCACTCGAAGTGCTCGCCGTCGGGGTCGCCGTAGAGCGGGTAGAAGTGATCCCAGTTGAAGGCGATGTCGACGCCGAGATCCTCGGCGCGCCGGACGGCGTCACGGATCTGCGAGTACTGCGGCGCATGCTGCGGCTGCAGTTGGACGCCGATGCGGACGGGAAAATCACGGGCGGTGAAGGTCATGTGGCCAGTCTGCCGAAAGATCGGCCGCACGTCATTGTCCGAATCGGCGGCCCCGCACGCGTGGTAAGCAGAGATCGTGACGTCTGGACCGGTGGCACCCGAACTCCCCGAACTGCGTCGGCGCACCAGCGCGAAGTGGCGGTCCTACCCCGACGACGTCCTGCCGATGTTCGTCGCGGAGATGGACTTCGCGCTCGCGCCCGTCGTCGCCGACGCCATGATCGCGCAGGTCCGGACCTCGGATGTGGGGTACTGCAACGGGCCCGGAGACGTCGGTGAGGCCTTCCGCGGATTCGCCGACCGTCACTGGGGCTGGGCTGTCGATCCCCTCGACGTCCGCCTGACGACCGATGTGAGTGTGGTGATCGTCGAGGCGCTGCGCGTGGCCATCGAGCCCGGCGATCCCGTCATCATCACCCCGCCCGTGTATCCACCGTTCTTCGAGCTGATCCCGGAGGCGGGAGGACGGCTCGTCGAGGTCCCGCTGCAGCTTCACGAGTGGAATCGGTGGTCGCTGGACCTGACCGGCATCGAGGACGCGCTCCGCGCGGGTGCCCGAGCGGTGCTGCTGTGCCACCCGCACAATCCACTCGGACTGGTCCATCCGCGCGAGGATCTCGTCGCGCTGGCCGAGCTGGCCGCGGCCCACGACGCCGTCGTCGTCAGCGACGAGATCCATGCCCCGCTGGTCCATCACTTCGAGCCGACGTTCGTCCCGTTCCTGTCGGCGAGCGATACCGCACGCGAGGTCGGCATCGCCGCGCACTCGGCGAGCAAGGGCTTCAACATCGCCGGGGCCAAGTGTGCGCTGACGGTCACCGCGTCGGACCGGATGCGGGCACTCGTCGACCGCCAGCCCGGCGAGGTCGGGTTCCGCACCAGCATCCTGGGGCGGGCGGCCACCGAAGCGGCCTTCACCGGCGGCGACGACTGGCTGTTCTCGACCGTGGATCGGATCGTGGAGAACGTCGACATCCTCGGGCAACTGCTCGACGAGGAGTTGCCCGAGGTGGTGCTGCACCGTCCGACTGCCTCCTACCTCGCGTGGCTCGATCTCCGCGCGCTCGGGCTGGGCGACGACCCGGCCGCCGCGATCCTCGACCACGGACGCCTCGCCCTGCACTCCGGGCCGGCATTCGGCAGCCAGGGACGCGGCTTCGCGCGGATGAACGTCGGATGCGCGCCGGGCATCGTCGAGCAGGGTGTGCAACGCATCGTCGACACCGTGCGCGCGATCGGGCGGTGAGTCTGCTGAAGGGTCGCTGAGCTCGGCTTTTCCGGCGGTGCAACGTTGGGTACGTCGGTGCAACGCAGGTGCAACCACCTCGCTCCTACTCTGTGCAACAGATCACATGTCCACCGGTGCGTGGCGCGTGTGACACCCCCTGACACCTCAATCGGAACAACATGAGGAGCACGAGATGAGCGTCTACGCGAAGCCGGGTACCGAGGGATCGGTGATGAGCTTTGAGTCGCGATACGACAACTGGATCGGTGGCCAGTGGACCCCGCCGGTGAAGGGTCAGTACTTCGAGAATCCGTCGCCGGTCGACGGCAAGACGTTCTGTGAGGTCGCGCGGTCGACCGCCGAGGACATCGAACTCGCGCTCGACGCCGCACACAAGGCGGCACCGCAGTGGGGCAAGGTCTCCGTGGCCGAGCGGTCGCTCGTGCTGCTGCGCATCGCCGATCGTCTCGAGGAGAACCTCGAGAAGATCGCCGTCGCCGAGACCTGGGACAACGGCAAGGCCGTCCGTGAGACGCTCGCCGCCGACATCC
Organism: Gordonia sp. OPL2; assembly: GCF_003797825.1. Classification (GTDB taxonomy): domain Bacteria; phylum Actinomycetota; class Actinomycetes; order Mycobacteriales; family Mycobacteriaceae; genus Gordonia. The sequence continues at coordinate 1,702 of NZ_RKME01000046.1, read as the reverse complement.
CGCTGGCGATCGACCACTTCCGCTACTTCGCCGGCGCCCTGCGCGCCCAGGAGGGCTCGATCTCGGAGGTCGACGAGGACACCGTCGCCTACCACTTCCACGAGCCGCTCGGCGTCGTCGGCCAGATCATCCCGTGGAACTTCCCGATCCTGATGGCCGTGTGGAAGCTGGCCCCCGCGCTCGCCGCCGGCAACGCGGTGGTGCTGAAGCCGGCCGAGCAGACCCCGGCGTCGATCCTCTACGTCATGAGCCTGATCGCGGACCTGCTGCCGGCGGGTGTCGTGAACATCGTCAACGGCTTCGGCGTGGAGGCCGGCAAGCCGCTGGCCTCGAGCAACCGCATCCGCAAGATCGCGTTCACCGGTGAGACCACCACCGGCCGACTGATCATGCAGTACGCCTCGGAGAACCTCATCCCGGTCACGCTGGAGCTCGGCGGCAAGAGCCCGAACATCTTCTTCGACGATGTGATGAGCAAGGAGGACGGCTTCCTCGACCGTGCGCTGGAAGGCTTCTCGATGTTCGCGCTCAACCAGGGCGAGGTCTGCACCTGCCCGAGTCGCGCGCTGATCCAGGAGAGCATCTACGACGACTTCATCGCCAAGGCGGTCGACCGCGTCAACCAGATCAAGCAGGGCAACCCGCTCGACACCGACACGATGATGGGTGCGCAGGCCTCCAACGACCAGTTCGAGAAGATCAGCTCCTACCTCGCCATCGGCCGGGAAGAGGGCGCGAAGGTGCTCACCGGTGGCGAGCCCGCCGATCTCGGCGGCGACCTGTCGGGCGGCTTCTACATCAAGCCGACCGTCTTCGACGGCCACAACAAGATGCGCATCTTCCAGGAGGAGATCTTCGGGCCGGTCCTCGCGGTGACGACGTTCAAGGACTACGCCGACGCCATCCACATCGCCAACGACACCCTCTACGGCCTCGGCGCCGGTGTGTGGAGCCGCGACGGTGCCACCGCCTACCGTGCGGGCCGGGAGATCCAGGCCGGTCGCGTGTGGACGAACACCTACCACGACTACCCCGCGCATGCCGCGTTCGGCGGCTACAAGCAGTCGGGCATCGGTCGCGAGAACCACCTGATGATGCTGGAGCACTATCAGCAGACGAAGAACCTGCTGGTTGGTTACGCTCAGAACGCCAAGGGTTTCTTCTGATCCGAAGAGGTGCACCAGATGACCACCGAACAAACGATCCCTGATCGGGTGGTCGCCACAGACGCCGCCGTGCAGCTCCTGACCAAGTTGTCGGAGCTGCACGGCGGACTCATGATCCACCAGTCCGGTGGATGCTGTGACGGCTCGGCCCCCATGTGTTATCCGGTCGGCGAGTACCGCGTGGGACAGCGCGATGTCCTCGTCGGCGAGATCGAACTCCCCGAGCTGATTCCGGATGTGCGCGTGTGGATCAACGGCGACCAGTTCGATCTGTGGAAGCACACGCAGTTGATCCTCGACGTCGTGAAAGGTCGCGGGGCGGGGTTCAGTCTGGAGGCGCCGGAGGGTGTCCGGTTCCTTTCGCGGGCACGGGCTTTCAGCCCGGAGGAGAACGAGGTGCTGGCGGCCAATCCGCCGCTCACCGGCGCGACCGCCGGAATCTAGTCCGCCGACAACACATCTCACACCGAGGTTGCCCGATGGTCCGCTGACCGGACCATCGGGCAACCTCGTCTGGGCAGGGGCAGGGGCAGGGG
>NZ_RKME01000045.1 GCF_003797825.1 Gordonia sp. OPL2 | reverse complement strand
CCTCTACGCAGCCAACCCGCAGCGCTACCGGCACCCACCCCGGGCACCTGAAGTCCCCAGCATCGTCGGCATCAACAACAAACAGAAACAGAACCAGGTCCTGTCTCAGACAGGTTGACAAATACCGACACAACCCGGGTGGTGTCGGAAAGAAGGGGTGCCTGTCAGAACCGGCGCGGAACGCTCACAACAACTTCGACAAGAACCCTTGTGTCCGTTGATGTTGCGGGTTGGCGAGAACCTCACGAGGGTTGCCGTGCTCGACGACGACACCACCGTCCATGAACACCAACTGGTCGGCGACCTCCCGCGCGAAACCCATCTCGTGCGTGACCACCAGCATCGTCATACCGCTGGCGGCGAGTTCACGCATCACGCCCAGGACCTCGCCGACGAGCTCGGGGTCGAGCGCCGACGTCGGCTCGTCGAACAGCATGAGTTTGGGTTCCATCGCGAGCGCCCGGGCGATCGCCACACGCTGCTGTTGTCCGCCGGAGAGCTGTGCCGGATACGTGTTGGCCTTGTCGGCCAAACCGACACGGTCGAGCAGGTACCGGGCACGCTCGGTGGCAGCCTTCTTGCTCTCACCCTTGACTTGCGTCGGAGCCTCGATCACGTTCTCGATCGCGGTGCGGTGCGGGAACAGGTTGAAGTGCTGGAACACCATGCCGATGTCGCGACGCTGCTTGGCCGCGTCCTTCGGGCTCATCTCGTAGAGCTTGTCACCGCGCTCCCGATATCCGATGAGGTCACCGTCGACGTAGAGACGGCCGGCGTTGACTACCTCGAGATGGTTCACACATCGCAGGAACGTCGATTTGCCCGACCCCGACGGACCGATCATGCACAGGACCTCGCCCCGACCGACCTCCAGCGAGATGCCCTTCAGCACCTCCAGTGAGCCGAAGTTCTTGCAGACGCGCTCGGCACGCACCATCGGGTGGTCAGCGGCGCTCATCGCTCTCCCCCTCGATGATCGGTGCATTCTGCACGGCGGCCATGGCTTTGAGCTGTCGGGCCGTCATCTGCCGGCTGGCGCCCTTCGAGTAGTAGCGCTCCAGGTAGAACTGCCCCACCATGAGCACACTGGTGATGACCAGGTACCAGGTCGACGCGACCATCAGCAGCGGGATGGGCTGGAAGTTGACGCCCGAGATGTCACGCGCGCGACCGTACAGCTCGTTCGTGAACGGCACTGCGGCAACAAGGCTCGTCGTTTTGAGCATGCTGATCAACTCGTTGCCGGTCGGCGGGATGATCACCCGCATCGCCTGCGGCAACACCGTGCGGCGCATCGTCTGCGCCCACGACATGCCCAGCGCCACCGACGCTTCCGTCTGCCCCTCGCCCACCGACGACACGCCGGCGCGGACGATCTCGGCCATGTACGCGGCTTCGTTGAGTGCCAGGCCGATCATCGCGAAGAGGAACGCCGCGTTCAACGCCTGAATGTCGAAGTGCGCGAACTGCACGGTGAACGGGATGCCGAGGTCGATTCGCTTGTAGATCGAGGGGAACAGCCCCCAGAAGACCAACTGCACGTACACGGGTGTGCCGCGAAAGATCCACAGGTACACCCACGCCGTGTAGCGCAGAACCGGGTTCGGCGACAGACGCATGACCGCCAGCACCACACCGAGGATGATCGCGATGATCATCGCCAGCACGGTGAGCACGAGCGTGTACCAGACCCCGGACAGGATCCGGGTGTCGAACAGGTACTTCGCGTAGGTGTCCCACCGGTAGGCATCGTTGGTGGCCGCGCCCCAGACGAACAGCGCGACCAAGATCAACACCACCGCGGCGGCGATCCACTGCCCCGGATGGCGCAGCGGGACCGCCTTGATCGGCGCGGGTTCCGTCGGATCGGGCGCGATCGGCCCGGTCGATGGAGAGGTCACGTCGTCAGCTGACCGCGCCGTTGATCACCGAGTTCGGGATGGTGCCCGCCTGGACGCCCCAGTTCTCGGCGATCGTCTTGTACTGGCCGTTGTCGATCAGGTGCTGCACGGCCTGGCGCAGGGCCTCGGCCAGCGGCGAACCCTTTGCGACCGGGTAGCCGTACGGTGCGGACTCGAAGACGCCGCCTGCCGGCTCGAGCGCGCCGTCGGACCGCTTGATCGCGTACGCGGTGACCGGCGAGTCCGCCGACATCGCGTCGACCTTGCCGATGACCAGCGCATTGACGGCCTCGTCCTGCGAGTCGTACCGCTGCTTCTCGATGGCCGGCTTCCCGGCGTCGGTGCAGGCCTTGCTCTTGGCCGGGACCTCGTCGGTGTCCTCGACGGTCGTCGACTGCACCGCAACTCGCTTGCCGCAGGCGTTGTTCGGGTCGATGCTCTCGCCCTTGCGCTGGGCCCACTGGATGCCCGCGCTGAAGTAGGTGACGAAGTCGACCTGCTCTTCACGTTCCTTGGTGTCGGTGAACGACGACATGCCGACGTTGTAGGTGCCCTGCTGGACGGCCGGGATGATCTTGTCGAACTCGGCTTCCTTGAACTCCGGCGTCAGTCCGAGGACCTTGCCGATCGCATTCATCAGGTCGACGTCGTAGCCGACGATCTGCCCGGAGGAATCCTTGAACTCGTTCGGCTGATACGGGACATTCACGCCGACGATGAGCTTCCCGGAATCCCGGATGTTCTGCGGAACCAGCGCCGCGATCTCCGACACCTCGGAGACGTCGACGGCCGCCGACGAACTCGCGGGACCGGCCGATTCGGAGTCCTCGCTATTGGAACAACCTGCCACCGCGAGGACCAGCACGGCCAGGAGCGCCGTCAGGACTCCGAGCCGGGATCGCACTACACGCATCACACACCCCATCTGTTCGTTTCCCGCATGCATTCACATGCTCGGGCGCACGACGACGCACCTCCCGGTCGTCGTCGACGCACAGTGTCGAACTTAGTGGGTACCAAGTCCATCCACCGGCTAGTTACGAGAGATTAACCGGTCGGGGTCTCGATACGCCTCCTCGCACGCTCGTCGGCTACTCGACCAGCAGAAGGACACGCCTCCTCGCACGCTCGTCGGCTACTCGACCAGCAGAAGGACACACCTCCTCGCACGCTCGTCGGCTACTCGACCAGCAGAAGGACACACCTGCCCGACGCCCGCTGGTCGAGTAGCCCGCGAGGAACGAGCGAGCGTATCGAGACCACACCCGCCCGACGCCCCGATGGTCGAGCAGCCCGCAAAGAACGAGCGAGCGTATCGAGACCACACCCGCACCCGATCACACCCTCTCGACGACCGCCTCGGTGAACTCGGTGGTCGTCGCGGTGCCGCCGAGGTCCGCGGTCGCGACGGACGCGGCGAGCGTGTCGGCGACGGCGGCCTCCATCCGCCCCGCGACAGCGACCATCGCCGAGTCGGTCGTGGCGAGGGCGTGCCGTCGGAACGCCATCGCCGCCGACAGGATCATCGCGACCGGGTTGGCGAGGCCGCGCCCGGCGATGTCGGGTGCGGCGCCGTGGGCCGCCTGGGCCATGACCTTCGTGTCCGAGCAGTTCACCGACGACGCCATGCCCAGCGACCCGGCGAGCTCACCGGCGAGGTCGGAAAGGATGTCGCCGAACAGGTTCTCGGTGACGACGACATCGAAATCGCCGGCCCGCCGGACGAGGTGGGCGGCCATCGCATCCACGTGCTGTTCGTCGACGATCACGTCGGGATAGTCAGCGGACACCTCGCGGCACACGTCGCGGAACAGCCCGGTGGTCATGGTCAGCACGTTGGCCTTGTGGACGATGGTGACCCGGTGTTTGCGTTGCCGGGCCGCATCGAACGCGACGCGGGCAATGCGTTCGGTCGCCTGCCGGGTGATCACGCCGACGGCCATCGCGAGGTCCGGCGTCGGCATGAACTCACCGCTGCCGGCGACCATGTTGCGGTCGGCATAGAGGCCTTCGGAGTTCTCGCGGGCGATCAGGAGGTCGATCGTCCGGGAGGTCGCGTGCACTCCCGGGAAGGCACGCGCCGGACGCAGATTGGCGAAGAGACCGTAGCGTTTGCGGATCACCGCGCCCGGGGTCTGACCTCGGTGCTCCGCCGGGTAACTCGCCGAGTCGTGCGGACCGAGCACCCAGATGTCGAGGTCGTCGAGGGCGAGCAACGTCTCCTCGGGGACCGGCGTTCCGTGAGAGTCGATGGCGCTGCGGCCGAACGGCAGTTCCAGCCAATCGAAGTCGGCGCCCTCCGCGCGCGCCGCGGCCTCGGCGACGGCGATCGCCGATGGCACGATCTCGGGGCCGATCCCGTCACCGGTGAGGACACCGATGCGCGTCATCAGTGCGCCGCGTCGTCCCACGACCGGCCGAAGCCGACGGAGACCTCCAGCGGCACCGACAACGTGATCGCACTGCCCATCTCCTCCCGGACGACGGCCTCGACGGCCTCCCGCTCGCCCGAGGCGACCTCGACGACGAGTTCGTCGTGGACCTGCAGCAGCATCCGGGACCGCAGCTTCTCATCACGCAGACGTCCGTACACGTTGATCATCGCGACCTTGATGATGTCGGCGGCCGTGCCCTGGATGGGAGCGTTGAGCGCCATCCGCTCGGCCGACTGACGACGCTGCCAGTTGTCGCTGTTGAGGTCGGGCAGGTAGCGCCGACGACCGAACAAGGTCGCGGTGTACTCGTTGCGGCGGGCCTCGTCGACGACGTTGTGCAGGTAGTCGCGGACGCCGCCGAATCGGGCGAAGTACGCCTCCATCTGCTCCTTCGCCTCATCGCGACTGATCTTCAACTGGGCCGCCAGACCGAAGGCGCTCAGCCCGTAGGCCAGCCCGTACGACATCGCCTTCACGCGATGACGCATCTCGGTGGTGACCTCGTCGATCGGCACCCCGAACGCCCGTGAGCCGACGAAGTTGTGCAGGTCCTCACCGGTGTTGAACGCCTCGATCAGGCCGGCATCCTCCGACAGGTGGGCCATGATCCGCATCTCGATCTGGCTGTAGTCGGCGGTCATCAGGCAGTCGTACCCGTCTCCGCCGCCGACGATGAAACCCTGCCGGATCTGTCGCCCGGCCTGAGTCCGCACCGGGATGTTCTGCAGGTTGGGCTCGGTCGACGACAGCCGTCCGGTCGCGGCGACCGTCTGGTTGAAGGTGGTGTGCACGCGCCCGTCGTCGGCGACGGACTTGAGGAGTCCGTCGACGGTCACCTTGAGCCGGGTCGCGTCGCGGTGCTCGAGCAGGTGCGCGAGGAAGGGGTGCTCGGTCTTCTCGTACAGGCCCTGCAGGGCGTCGGCGTCGGTGGTGTAACCCGTCTTGGTCTTCTTCGTCTTGGGCATGTCGAGCTTGTCGAACAGCACCGTCTGCAGCTGTTTGGGTGAGCCGAGGTTGATCTGCTCCCCGATCACGTCGTACGCGGCGTCGGCAGCAGTTCGAATCCGTTGCGAGAAGTCACTTTCCAGCTCGCCGAAATGGTCGACGTCGACAGCGATCCCGGCCGCCTCGAGCTCGCCCAGCACGAACAGCAGCGGCAGTTCCATCTCGGTCAGCAACGCTTTGGAATCGATGCGCTCGAGTTCGGTGTCGAGGGTGTCGGCGAGTTCGGCGACCGCCCGGGCCTCGAGCATCTGGTGCTCGGCGAGTTTGGCGTCACCGGCGTCCTCGTCGAGCAGCGACATCTGACCGTCGTCGGGCGCGGCGTCGTCGCGCAACTCCCGGCGCAGATAGCGCAGGGCGAGGTCGTCGAGGTTGAAGGTGCGCTGTCCGGGGCGGACGAGGTAGGCGGCCAGCGACGTATCGCTCGTGACGCCCCCGAGTATCCAGCCGCGGGCCCGCACGGCGTGCATGGCCCATTTCGCCTCGTGCAGCGCCTTCGGCTTGTCCGGGTCGGCCAGCCAGGTGCCCAGCGCGTCGTCGTCGGCCGCGTCGATCCCGGTGACGTCGATGAACGCCGACGTCCCGTCGGCGGCGGCCACGGCGATCCCGGTCGCGTCGGCGGCGGTCACCGATTGCGGCGACGTGACCGCAACACCGCTGCGGCCGGTGGCCGTGTGCTCGTCGAGCCAGGCGCCGACCTCGCCGGCGCGCAGGATGGTGCCGTCCAGATCGAATCCTGACTCCGCTTCCGGTTCAACGGAAGTCAGGGTCGAGAAGAGACGGTCGCGCAGAACACGGAACTCGAGGTCGTCGAACAGCTGGTGGATGCGATCACGATCCCAACCGACCATCGCCAGGTCGTCGGGGCCCGCCGGCAGCTGCATGTCGCGGACGAGTTCGGTCAGTTGACGGTTGGTCTGCACCGACGCCAGATGGGCGCGCAACGCGTCGCCGACCTTGCCCTTCACCTCGTCGACGTGGTCGACGAGCGAGGCCAGCGAGCCGTACTCGCGGATCCACTTGGATGCGGTCTTCTCCCCCACCCCGGGGATTCCGGGCAGGTTGTCGCTGGGGTCGCCCCGCAGGGCGGCATAGTCGGGGTACTGAACCGGGGTCAGCCCGTACTTCTTCTCGACCTCGTCCGGCGTGAACCGGGTCAGATCCGAGACACCCTTGCGTGGGTAGAGCACCGTCACGCTGTCGTCGACGAGCTGCAGCGAGTCGCGGTCGCCGGTCACGACGAGGACCTTGAAGCCCTCCGCCTCGGCCTGCGTCGCCAGGGTGGCGATGATGTCGTCGGCCTCGAACCCCTCGATCGCCATCACCGGGACACCGAGCGCGTCGAGCACCTCCTTGGTCAGGTCGACCTGACCGTTGAACTCGTCGGGCGACTTCGACCGCTGGGCCTTGTACTCGGGAAACATCTCCGAGCGGAAGGTCTTGCGGGAGACGTCGAAGGCGGCGGCGATGTGCGTCGGCTGCTCGTCACGCAGCAGATTGATGAGCATCGAGGTGAAGCCATAGACCGCGTTGGTGGTCTGGCCCGTCGCCGTCTTGAAATTCTCCGCCGGCAACGCGAAGAAGGCTCGGTAGGCCAACGAATGTCCGTCGAGCAGCATCAGGACCGGCTGCCCGTCCTTGCCGTCGGTCTTCTTCGCGGGCGCTGTCGAACTCTTCGCGGGACTCACCCCAGCGAGTCTAATGACCCGCCCCGACAGTTCGAGGGGGTGTCAGCGACGTCGGCGCATGGGCCACAGCTTGGGCCCGTCGTTCGGCAGTTGGATCTCTCCGATCACCTCAAAACCGAAGCGTTCGTACAGCGGGACGTTGACCTCGTTGGAGGCCTCGAGGTGGACCGGTCCGCGCATGTCGTCGAGCCGTGCGTGCAGGAGGGTCGTGCCGATTCCCTGCCCGTGGGCGGTGGCGCCGATCAGCGGCAGATACCAGTAGGGCTCGTCCGGCCGGTGTTCGGCACACAGCCGCTCGAGGTCCTGCCCGTAGGACGCGCGCTGCCCGAGGGCGCGGATGAATCCGATGATGCCGCGCAACTCGTCGACCTTGCGGGTGGTGAAACCCGGCGGATCCCAGACCGACGCGCCCACGACTGCACCGTCGCGCATCGCCACGTCCAGACCGTTCTCCCGGCCGTGCCCGGTGGTCAACATCGCTGCGAAGAACGCCCGATGCTTCGCGGGGTCGGGCGCCATCCAACGGACCACCGGATCGTCGATGAAGGCCTGCGCGAGTACAGCACTCACGAGCTTCTTGTCGGTGGAGGCGACGACGGAGATCTCCGGCATGCTGCGAGCGTAAAACGGCCCGGCGTCGCGGACCCGCGTTTTCGGGCAGGTTCAACCGCGCCGGTACATGGGCCAGACGGTCGGGCCGCCGTAGGGCAGCGTGATCTCGTCGGTCACCTGGAAGCCGTAGCGCTCGTACAGCGGAATGTTGGCCTCGTTCGAGCTCTCCAGGTAGGCCGGGGCATCGACCCGGTCGATGCCTGCGGTCAGCAGCGCGCTACCGATCCCGGCGCCCTTGACGGTGGCGCCGACCTGGCCGAGATACCAGTGCGGTTCCTTCGGGCGGAGCTTGGTGAACTGTTGCTCGAGGATTCCGCCGTACCGCATGCGACTACGCAGCGCCTTCGCGAAGCAGGCCATCGACGCGATCTGCGCCGTCGCGCTCACTTTGTGACCGGGTGCGTCCCACACCGCTGCCCCGATCGGGACGCCGTCACGGATGGCGAGATCGATCGACGCGTCGGCGCCATGCACCCACCGGGCAAGCGTGAGGAAGATCTGTTTGTGGTGTCGCGGATCGGGCTGCAGCCACCGGATGACCGGGTCGTCGACGAACGCCTGCGCGAGGAGCGAGCTCACCAGATCGAGGTCTCGGCTCGGTGTCACTGCGATGCCCGGCATGTCTCGAGGGTAGATGATGCCGTCGCGCAGATCCTTGGACGCGCGTCACGCGTGAGGTCGGCGGGCCCGCCGTATACACGAGCAGGCCCGGACACCGTCGGCGACAACTGTTGTCGTCCCCGGCCTCCGGCGCTGCAGTTGTATACGGCCGGGCCGCCTACCGAGGCGGCTCGGGTCGCATCCGGGAATTTTTGTGTTGAATGCGATCCGCCGACGTCAGGCGACGCCCAGATACGCCTCGCGCACCGCGTCGTCGACCAGGAGATCTCGGCCGGCACCCTCCTTGGTGATCACGCCGGTCTCCAGGATGTAACCGCGGGTGGAGCGGCTCAGCGCCTGCTGGGCGTTCTGTTCGACGAGGAGGATGGTGGTGCCCTCGGCGTTGATCTGCGCGATGATCCGGAAGATCTGCTGGATCACCATCGGCGCCAGACCCATCGACGGTTCGTCGAGCAGCAGGAGTTTCGGTCGGGCCATCAATGCACGACCGATGGCGAGCATCTGCTGCTCGCCGCCGGACATGGTGCCGCCGAACTGTTTGCGTCGCTCGCCGAGACGTGGGAAGAGTTCGAAGACATGGTCCACCGACTCCTGGTAGGCCGCCTTCGAGTCGAACTTCCTTCCGTAGCAACCCATGTCGAGGTTCTCGAGCACCGTCATGCCGGGAAAGATCCGACGGCCCTCCGGGACCTGGATGATGCCACGCTTGACCCGCTCGTGCGGGGCGAGCCCGGAGATGGCCTCGCCGTTGAACAGGATCTCCCCGCTGGTCAGCCGGTTCAGTCCGGAGATGCCGCGCATCGTCGTCGACTTGCCCGCCCCGTTCGCGCCGAGCAGGGTGACCAGTTCGCCCGCCCCGACCTGCAGGGAGATCCCGTGCAGCGCACGGATGCGGCCGTAGTGGATGACCACGTCGCGGAGTTCGAGGACGGGTGTCGCCGGCGTGGTCGGGTCGATCGTGGTCTCCGGAGGCACGCCCGGTCCCTCTGCGGGCTCAGGCGTCGTCGGGTCGGGCGTCGTTGGGTCGGGCGTCGTTGGGTCAGGCGGATTCGTCATCGGGCACTCCCAGGTAGGCGGCCACCACAGCGGGGTTGTCGCGGACTTCTCGCGGTGTGCCGTCGGCGATCTTGCGTCCGAACTCGAGCACGACGATGCGGTCGGTCACCCCCATGACCAGACGCATGTCGTGTTCGATCAGCAGCACCGTGTACCCGTCGTCGCGGATCTTCTTGATGAGCCCCATCAGGGCGGTCTTCTCGATCGGGTTGAACCCGGCGGCGGGCTCGTCGAGGCACAGCAGTTTCGGTTCGGTCGCCAGTGCCCGCGCGATCTCGAGGCGACGCTGGTCGCCGTAGGGCAGGTTCGACGCCTTCTCCGCCGCCCGCGCCCCGATCCCGACGAACTCGAGCAACGCCATCCCCCGGTCGACCGCGTCGCGTTCCTCGCGGTAATGACGCGGGGTGCGCAGGATGCCGCCGACGACCGACGTCTTGTGTCGCGCATCGGTGCCGACACACACGTTCTCCAGCGCCGTCATCTCGCCCCACAGGCGGACGTTCTGGAAGGTTCGGGCGATGCCCTTGCGCGTGATCTTGTGCTGTTTGATCCGACCGAGCGGCGCGCCGTCGAACGTGACGGTGCCCCGGGTCGGGCGGTAGACACCGGTGATCGCGTTGAAGCAGGTGGTCTTGCCCGCGCCGTTGGGGCCGATGAGCCCGAGGATCTCGCCGCGCTTGATGTCGAAGGTGACGTCGTCGAGGGCGGCGAGACCGCCGAACTCGACTGTCAGACCGTTGACCTCGAGCAGCGGCTCGCCGGTCGCCGTGGCGATCTCACGCTGCGGCGCAACGACTTCGGCGACTGCTTCCGGATCGGCCAGTTCGGGGTCGATCGCTGCGGTGTCGACGACGGTGGTCGCCTCCGGGTCGGCGACCGCCTCGGCGATCTGCTCCTCGTGGTCGGGCACTCCGCCCGAGGTGTCGCCCGGTCCGTCGTCGGGTTGACGATGTCGTGTCATGCGCCCGCCTCCTCACCGCGTGCCGGGGTTGCCGGCGCCCGTTTCACCGCGCCATAGATGCGGCGACCGAACGTGATCAGGCGGGCGCGGGCCGGGAACAACCCCTGCGGCCGGAAGACCATCAGCACCACCAGGGCGATGCCGAAGAACAGGTACTTGAACTCGCTCAACGACTGTCCGCCGATCTCGACGCCCTGCACGCGCGCGGGCAGATAGACGATGAGGAATGCACCGGCGATCACGCCGAGCTTGTTGCCCTGGCCACCGAGGACGACGGCGCACAGGAACAGCATCGAGTTGATGACCGTGAACGCCTTCGGGTCGACGTACTGGACCTGACCGGCATAGACCGCGCCGGAGAGTCCGCCGATGCCGGCGCCGATGACGAACGCCCAGAGCTTGTACTTGAAGGTCGGCACGCCCATGATCTCCGCGGCATCCTCGTCCTCGCGGATGGCCACCCAGGACCGGCCGACGCGGCTGCGCTCGAGATTGCCGATCACGATGAGCACCAGGATCACCAGAACGATGCCCAGCCAGTACCACCACACGCCGTAGTTGAGTGTGTCCGCGTTGTTGGCGCTGGAGAAGACCCCATCGGGATGCTTGTCGGAGGTGCCGAGTTCGGGGAACAGCACGCCCTGCAGGCCGGAGGCGCCGTTGGTGATGTCGCTGAGGTTGTCGGCGAGCAGCCGCACGATCTCACCGAACCCGAGGGTGACGATGGCCAGGTAGTCACCGCGCACGCGCAGCGTCGGCGTACCGAGTATCACGCCGGTGATGCCGGTGATGATGATCGCCAGTGGCACGCAGGCCAGCCACGCCCACGGGCCGGAGAAGATGCCGTGGTCGGTGCTGTTCCACAGCGGACTCGCCGGACTGGTCAGCAGCGCGACGACGTAGGCGCCGACCGCGTAGAAGCCGACGTACCCCAGGTCGAGCAGGCCGGTCTGGCCGACGACGACGTTGAGGCCGATGGCGATCAGCGCGGTCATCGCAAACGTCGCCATGACCACGCCGAAATCGGTTGCGGTGGTGGTGATGAGCGGAGGGTTGACGACCGGGAGCAGTGCGATGACCACGATCGCCGGCACGCCGACGAGCCATTGCGCGACGCGCGGTAGGCCGTTCCACCAGGTCCGGATGGCGTCGCCGACGCCGCGGGGTTCAGGTGCGTTCGGGTCCTTGAGTGCCGACGGATCCGCCGGTGGCTGGTGTGTCGTCATACCCTCGCCTTCCCGAGTTTTTCGCCGAGGATGCCGGTCGGGCGGAACATCAGCACCAGGATCAGCAGGACGAAGGCGACGACGTCCTTCCACTGGTTGCCGAGGACCACCGATCCATAGTTTTCCATGACGCCGAGGAGAAGTCCGCCGAGCAGCGCACCCCGGACGTTGCCGATACCGCCGAGGACCGCGGCGCAGAACGCCTTGATACCGAGGATGAATCCGCCGTAGTAGACGATGTTGGTCGGCACCCGCAGCGTGTAAAGCAGCGCGGCCGCGCCGGCCAGGACTCCGCCGATGAGGAACGTGATCATGATGATGCGCTCACGCGACACACCCATGAGCAGTGCCGCGTCGGGATCCTGCGCCACCGACTGGATGCCGCGGCCCAGACGGGTTCGGTTGATCATGTAGTCGGTGCCCAGCGCCAGGATCAGGGCGGAGAAGATGATGATCAGCGTGAGGTTGTAGACGGGCGCACCGAAGATGCTGAACTCCTTGACCGGCTGGACCAGTCGGATCGTCGGCTGCGCGCTCGACCCGCCGAGCGGCGGATCGATGGGCAACTTCGGGAGCACGTAGTGCACGAACTCCTGCAGGACGAACGACATGCCGATCGCGGTGATCAGGAATGCGAGCGGTTTGGCGTTGCGTTTGCGCAGCGGCCGGTAGGCGACGAACTCCAATCCGACTGCTGCGCTACCGGATACGGCCATGCCGCACAGACCGGCGAGCAGCAGGTAGATGATCGTCATGAACGTGCCCTCGGAGTACGTGTTCCCCGACGGCGTGAATCCGAGTAGCAGCAGGCCGATGTACTGGCCGAACATTCCGAGCATGAAGACCTCGGAATGCGCGAAGTTGATCAGCCGAAGGACGCCGTACACCAGGGTGTACCCCACCGCGACGAGAGCGTAGATCGACCCGTAGGTCAGGCCTTCGATCGTCAGGCCCCAGAAGCCGTCCTTGAGAGCGCCGAGGTCGAAGTTGATGGTCGAGGCCATCACCGTCGTCTCGGCCATCGAGTACACGATCATGCGCGCCTTTCAGCCACAGAGAATTCCCCCACAGAGACCACGGTGCGTCCGGGCCGATGTGCCCGGACGCACCGTGATGGTCGTGCCTTACTTGACGTCGTACACCCAGATCAGCGACGAGGTCAGCTCGCCGGTCGGGGTCCACTCGTACTGGCGGGCCAGGCCGGGGCCCTTGTACGTCTTGACGAAGTTCAGCAGTTCCGGCCGCGTGCGCTGGCCCTCGGAGATGCCCTTCATCAGGATGGTGGCGAGGTCGTAGGCCTCCACCGAGTACACACCCGGTGCCTGCTTGAACGCCGACTCGTACTCCGACTTGAACTGCGAGGGCGCCGGACCGCACGGGCAGCTCAGCATCGCGCCCTTGGCGCTGTCGCCGGCCTGCGCGGTGAACTGCGGGTCGTTGGTGCCGTCACCGGAGACAAAGGTCGCCTCCGAGCCCGCGGTCTTCAGCTGCTGCGCGAGCGGAGCCGCCTCGGCGTAGTAACCCGAGTAGAACACCGCATCCGGGTTGGCGGCGGTGACCTTCGAGATGATCGCGGAGAACTCGCGGTCGCCCTTCTTGACGTCACCGGAGCAGCTGGCGTCGGCGGCCGGGCCGAGCGACTCGGTCATCGCCTTGGCAAGTCCCACACCGTAATCGGTGTCGTCCTTGATGACACACACCTTCTTCTTGCCCATGGTGCCGGTGAGGTACTTCGCGACCGCGGGACCCTGCACATCGTCGTTGGCGAGGCCGCGGAAGAAGGTCTTCCAGCCGTTGTCGGTGAGCGTCGGGTTGGTGGCCGAGGCGGTCACCGAGACGAGACCGGCCTGATTGAAGATGCCGCCGGTCGCCTTGGTCTCGCCGGAGAAGGCGGGACCGATCAGTCCGACGATGGCGTCGTCGTTCACGATCTGCGGGGCCACCTGGGTGGCCTTCTGCGGATCCCCCTCGGTGTCGAACATCTTGAGGACGATCTGGCAGTTCGGGTTGGCTTTGTTGTGCTGGTCGACGGCGAGCTGTGCGCCGTTGCGGATGTTGATGCCGAGCGCGGCGTCGGCGCCGGTGAGGGCGCCGGCCATCGCGATCGTGGTCTCGGGGCATTCGGCCTTGCCGTCGCCGGCCGGGTTGAGCGCGGCCTCCTCTGCGGTGGCCTGGACCTCATTGCCCTGGGTGTCGATCTGGGCCAGTGGTGCGATCTCCAGTCCGGAACTCGCGGCAGCCGAGCCACTGGCACCCGATTCGGATCCGGAGTCGCTGGATTTGCTGCTACACGCGGACACGGCGAGAACACTCGCCATGGCCAACGCGAGAGCACCTGTCGTCACGCGACGATGCATTCTCTTACCTCTTCACTTCCCACCCACCCGGCGCGGCGAGGTGTTCGTCTGCCGGGAGGTCTGCTGAGGAGACCTTGAGAAAACATAGACCGAAACGACGGCCACCGCGCTCGATTGGAGGCAAACGCGCACCACAGCGGTCGCCGTGTTTTCACAGAATTAACGGCTCACCCCACGCATGGATCAGGCGGGCGGCCCCAACGTCTCGACGACGACCTGCGCGACCGCCTTCATCGTCGTCCGGCGATCCATGGCGGCACGCTGAATCCACTTGAACGCCTCTGGTTCCGACAGTGCCTGCTTCTCCATCAGCAGCCCCTTGGCACGTTCGACCAGTTTGCGTGTTTCGAGACGATCGCCCAGGGTGGCGACCTCCTTCTCGAGTGCGGAGACCTCGTTGTAGCGACTCACCGCCACCTCGATCGCCGGCACCAGATCGGCCTTGGTGAACGGCTTGACCAGATAGGCCATCGCCCCCGCATCGCGCGCCTTCTCGATGAACTCGCGCTGACTGAATGCCGTGAGCATGACGACGGGCGCCAGTTTCTTCTCGGCGATCTCCGACGCGGCGTCGATCCCGTCGCGGATCGGCATCTTCACGTCCATGATCACCAGGTCCGGGGTCAGTTGCTCAGTGAGCTCGACCGCGACCTGTCCATTGGGCGCCTCCCCGACGACCTCGTACCCCTCCTCGCGGAGCATTTCGATGAGATCCATCCGGATCAACGAGTCGTCCTCGGCCACGAGCACACGATGTGTCGTCACCTGCTCGCCCTCCGACGCCGCAGCCCTGTCCGTCACCGTCACCATCCCCTCCTCCGCATCGATGTACCCGTGACCAGCACGATCCGTCACGAGCCGATGCGTGCAGAGTACCGGCTGGTCGGCCCGTCGGCCGATCATCTAGAGTGGACTGTCGCAGCCGCCACATCACGTGCGCGACTGCGGATGCCCTCGTAGCCCAATTGGCAGAGGCAACGGATTCAAAACCCGTCCAGTGTGAGTTCGAGTCTCACCGAGGGCACCAGAAAAGCCCCCGCTCAGCGGGGGCTTTTCTGCATTCCGGAGGGATTCGTGGTCGCGACTCCCCGGCACCACGCCTCGATCACCCGCGATCGATCCGCTACCGTGTGGCCGTGAGACGAAACCAGCCGATCATCTCAAACGCCAGTACAGCCAGCGCCTTGCCGACCGCTTATCGATGGCCGCTCGGCGACACGGCCCACGCACGACTGCGCGATCGCGTGCTGAAGGTCACCGGGGTCGACCTGCTGCCCGACGAGTACACGGCCCAGCGCTACGGCGAGCTCCTGAGTGCCGGCGACCCGCCCGCCGAACGTTTCGTCGCAGAGACCTACCGCGGCGAACTCGGCCCCGAGGCCGCCCGCGCGTTGCTCGACCGCGCCCTCGAGGAGGGAATCGACGCCATCGACGACGCACCTGCGTCGATGCGCAACCTGTTCGCCGAGTTCGACGCGCTACCCGACTGGGCTGATCCCGAGCAGATCGAGGCCGGGGCAGCAGTGTGGCGGCGGTGGGCGTACGCGCTCGGCGGTGTCGGCAATGCGGGGACGATGGACACCTACACCGAAGGTTCTCTCGCAGTGCCGCTTTCACTGGCGGGTGGTTACGCCGGCGAGCGCGCGCTGAATCGCTATCTCGAGACCAGCCGATGGTGGATCGAGGTCTCGCGACCCGGTGCGATCCTCCGCTCCGGAAGTCTCGCTCGCGCCATCACGATGCGGGTTCGTGTCATGCACGTGTCGGTCCGCGCCGGGGTACGCCGGCACGACGAGTGGGACGACGAGCGGTGGGGACTTCCCATCAGTCAGAGCGAGATGATGCTGACCTTGCTCGGCGGCAGCGTCGGACCGGCGATGGGGTTGTACGGCCTGGGGTACATCACGTCGAAGCGCGAACTTGAGGCGTCGCTGATGTTCAACCGCTACCTCGGATACCTCCTCGGTGTCCGCGTCGACGACATCTACCCGCGGACCATCTCCGACGGGCTTCGTCTGCTGTACCTGTTCGACGCCACCCGCTCCCACGATTCCGGCTCTGCCGGAGCCGAACTCGTCGAATCATTCGTGCCCGGGTTCGCGCCGCGACCGGACGCCGGTCGTCGTGATCGTCTCCGCGCCTGGTATCACCTCCAGACACAGTCCGGTTACGCGCGGCTGTTCATGTTGCCGCAGAACCGACGCCGTTTCGATCTTCCCGGCGGCTGGGTCGGCGTCGGACTGCTGCTCGCCGCAGTCCCCGCGCGACTGGTCGGCGAGGTCATTCGTCGCGTCGTACCCGGCGTCGACACCCGACTCCAGGCCAGGTCGGTGGCGAACTGGGAACGTTGGCACGCCTGGCAATCCGAACGTCCGGCGGAATTCGCCGCGCCGTCGGAATTGCGGCGATGAGTTTCGGCGTCGCGGGATGTCTCTTCATCTGACAGCGTTCGAGAACGGGCGCGCAGCACAGAGGAGACATCCGATGCACACCATGATCTACGTGAACCTGCCCGTGGCCGACGTCGCCCGCTCGCGCGCCTTCTTCTCCGACCTCGGCTATACGTTCAACGAGGCGTTCTCCGACGACAACGCCGTCTCGCTCATCCTCGGCGAGAACATCGTCGCGATGCTGCTCCGGCGCGACTACTTCGATACGTTCCACCCGGCGTCGACCGCCGATGCGACGACGACGAAGGAGTGCATCGTCTGCCTCGATGCCGACAGTCGCGACGGCGTCGACGCGCTCGTCGACCGGGCCATCGCGGCCGGCGCCACGGCGGGCGACACCGAGGACCATGGATTCATGTACGGCCGCAGCTACAGCGACCTCGACGGGCACTCGTGGCAGATCATGTGGATGGACCCGACGGCAGCAGCCGGAGCCGAGCCGACGCAGGGCGCCGCCCAGGGCTGAGCGCGTCGGTCAGACGATCCACCAACGGCCGGGTTTGCCGGATGGTCCGCCCGACGGACCATCCGGCAACCCTTGTGCTGGCGCGTGATCAGTGGACCGGATCGGGGTCGCGGTGGGCCGACGCCGCCGCGGCGGGTGACAGATCGGCGGTGAGCAGATCCACCGTCGGCGAACGGGTGATCAGTTTGTGCCCCCACCACAGCGCGAGGAACACGATCAGGGCACCATAGGCCGTCAGCCACAACTCGAGGTTCGCGGCGCTACCGTCGCGGATCGCGCTCAGGTTCTGACCCGCGATGACTGCGACACACATCAGGAGCGCGATGATCGGACCGGCCGGATACAGCCAAGCCTTGTACGGCAGGACATCGAGGTTGTTGCCCTGCAGATTCCATGCTCGTCGGAAACGGTAGTGGGCCCAGGCGATTCCGATCCAGGTGATGAACCCGGCCACCGACGACGCCGTGACCAGCCATACGTAGGCACGGCCGTCGCCCACCTTGCTGGCCGAGAAGCACAGGGCCCCGATCGCTGCGGTGGCAGCAACGGCCATCACCGGCACGCCCGATCGCGTCGCCCACGAGAAGATGCGCGGCGCACTGCGCTCGACGGACAGGCCGTACAGCGCGCGCGTGGCGGCGAACAGGCTGGCATTGCCGGCCGACAGGATCGCGATGAGGATGACGGCGTTCATCATCGACGCCGCCACCGAGATGCCGGCCTGTGAAAACACCAGGGTGAACGGCGCGATCGCGATGTTCTCTTCGGAGGCATTCAGCAGGTTCGGATCGGTATACGGGATCAGGAACGCGATGATCGTCAGGGTGCCCACGTAGAAGAGCAGGATGCGCACGAAGACGGTCCGTACCGCGCGAGGGATCGCGGTCTTCGGCTCGACGGCCTCTCCTGCGGCGACCGCGATCATCTCGGTGCCCTGAAAGGCGAACCCGGCGATCAGGAAGACCGACAGCATGCCGACGGGCCAGTCGACGAACGGCGCGTCGCCGACGGTCCAGTTGCTGAACCCGGGCGAGGGCATGTCACCGACGACACCCAGCACCAGAAGCACGCCGACGAGTAGGAACACCACCACCGCGATCACCTTGATCGTGGCGAACCAGAACTCGGCCTCGCCGAATGCCTTGACCGCGAACAGATTGAGGGCGAGGAGCCCACCCAGGAACACCACCGACCAGATCCACGACGGAACGTCGGGTAACCAGTACTTCATGATGAGCCCGGCCGCGACGAGTTCGGCAGCGAGGGTGATCGACCAGTTGAGCCAATAGTTCCATCCGGCCGCGAATCCGAAAGACTTGCTGACGAACCGTTTTCCGTACTCCTCGAACGGATTGCTACACGGGATGTAGGCCGACATCTCGCCCAGGCTCTGCATGAGGAAGAACACCATGGCGCCCATGAGCAGATATGCCGTGATCGCGCCGCCGGGGCCGGCGTCGGCGATGGTCGCACCCGACGCCACGAAAAGGCCGGTGCCGATCGCACCGCCAAGCGCGAGCATGCTGATGTGACGGCTCTGGAGTCCTTTGCGCAGCGACTCGTCGGGGGTGATTCCCAGAGGACTGGACACCCGCAGAGTCTAACGGCGGACGGGTGCGGGGGCCGGGCGTTCGCGGGTCCGGGTGTCGGGCACTTCCAGGTTGCCCGATGGTCCGCCAGGCGAGCCAAACAGCAACCTGGTGGTGGCAGTGTCTAGTCCGCGGGGGTGTCGGCAGCTCCACCTTCTGACCGCCGCGGCCACCGATCCAACACACCCGCCGACAGTGCCCAGACCACCAGGACCGGCTGGAAGAACAACCGGATCAGTCGCTGGGTGTCGGTGTCGAGGCCGAAGGCGTCGATGTGTGCGACGTACTGATGGATGTTGCCCGGGAACACCGCGACGAAGAAGAGCGCGACCACCGCCGATACGAGTGCGCGGTATCGCGGCAGGGCGATGAGGGCCAGACCGAGCGCGATCTCCACGACCCCGGAGGCGAGGACCACGAAGTCCTTGTCCAGGGGCACCCAGTCGGGCACCTGCGCTTGGAACTCGGTGCGCTGGGCAGTCAGGTGGCCGATGCCCGCCATCATCAGCACGATGCCCAGCAGGACGCGCGCGACCGCGCGTCCCCGGCGCTGCCGGGTGTCATCGCGCCGCAGGAGAGTCGACATGTCAGTCCTCCACGGACTGCTCACCCAGGCGCCCCACGCCCCAGCTGCGTTCGATGTGGCCGACGACACGCTCGACGGCGTCGGCAGGTACGTCGTCGACGGCGCCATCCTCGAGGGGGTCGGCATGGAAGATGTAGAGCCGTGAGGCGAACTGCTCGAACGGCAGCGAGCCCTCCCCCGGGCGTTCGCCATTGCCCGCCGTGCCGACGACCACCGAGTCGCCCCAATCCTGACCGCTGTCGTTGTTCGGGTTGAAGAAGTAGACGCGGATGTCGCCGTTCGTATCCGGTGCGACCCGGAGGATGGTGATCGCATGCCAGCCGACATAGCGAGCGGCGCTGTCGGTGACGGCGATGCCCGCCGGTTGTGGATGGATCAACGGCTGGTGTCCGTTGTGATCGGGGTGATACGCGGCGTAGAACTGCCGGATGAAGTCATCGAGGTCGATCAGGTCGCCCGTCGCGACATCCACGTTGATGCGGAAACCGCGGGCCGACCACCAGCCGTGGAACTCCGGGTTCACCCATCGATGCGGGTCACCCGGTCGGTCGGCACAGCGGCGGACCATCTCCGCGTAGATGCGGTCCAGGTGCGGCACGACGAGGAGAGAAACCGGGTCGAGGTCGATGGGATCGGCGGTCGCAACACCTCCGATGCTCTCCACCGACGAGATCGGTTGCCCTTCGAAGTGGGCGATGACCTCGTCGTCACGGGCCGCCCACGCCACCACCTGCATCAGGTAGTCCGGATCGTTGTACGCCCACATCGACAGAGCACGCGCCGATTGGCAGGTGGGATTGTCGCCCTGACCGACTCCCAGCGGCTGCCCCAGCATGGAGAGCAGACCCCCGAGCAACAATGCGTCGGGTTCGACCGCCGTTCCGAAGGCGGAGTGGAGCCGTTCTCGAACCGACGGCGAGAGTTTCAGCGAGAGCTGGCGCCAGAGCGACGGCACCACGGGCGGCTGATGAAGGATGCCGCGGTCGAGCAGTAGCGACAACCCGTAGACACATTGCGCACTGTGCGGATGCACCGTGCGCAGGATCAGCTCGTGCACCAGATCCGGGTAACGCAACAGACAGTTGCGCCCCACCTCTGAGACCCCGAGCGCCTCGGGCAGCAGATGGACGTTCTCGTCGACCAGGAAACGGACGAGTGTGGCGTGATACGCCGACACCAGTCCGGTGTCGTGCATCGCGCGGGCCAGGCCACGTGCCTCGAACTCCAGTCCCTCGGCGTCCATCGCGTTCAGCCGCGACAGGTAGAGATCGACACCCGGATCGTCACGACATGCCTCCGTCGGACCGAACAGGGCCGTGGTGAGCCGATCGAGCCCCTGCGCCGAGCTGCCCAGATCGACGTCGGACTGGTTGCGGTAGACGGCGATACGCGTGATCATCGCCTTCACGTGGTCGACCTGGATGGGCCGTTGCCGCAGGATGCGCCAGATCTCGTCCACGAGCTGGTCGAGAACGTCACCGAGCCCGATCTGCTCGACGATGTAGGCGAACACGACGCGGCTCAGCGTGGCCATCTTCCCCTGCCGGACCCGCTCGGCCTCCGACGGCGCAGACAGCAGCAGCTCGAGATTCATCGCCAGGATCTGCGACAAGAACCGGCGCGCCTCCTCCGACGACAACTCGGGCCGGGTGTGCTCGCCCACCGCGATGGCCAGAATCCGGAGTTCGCTGGTCACCTCCAGGACCACGGTGTCCGGGTGTTCGCTGCGAAGACTTCCCCCGGCCAGTGCCGGGATCAGGATGTCGGGCTGATCCCAGTCGGTGCCGGTGAACACGCCGACCTCGTCGAGTTCGGCAGCGCGACGGAAGATCTCGGCGCAGCCGCCGTCGCGGGACAACACACGGCGCAGCGAATCGAGGACCCGTCGCACTTTGCCGGACTTGGCATAGTCGGG
This sequence comes from Gordonia sp. OPL2, assembly GCF_003797825.1. Classification (GTDB taxonomy): domain Bacteria; phylum Actinomycetota; class Actinomycetes; order Mycobacteriales; family Mycobacteriaceae; genus Gordonia. Next base: position 9,629 of record NZ_RKME01000045.1, on the reverse strand, counting down.
AGCATCGCGCATCGCCGCAAGGGCGTGATCGAGCTGGTCCACCCGTGAGGCGAGTCCCTTATCGACGTCGGCCGACGACGACACGAGCACCTCGCTGTCCTGCGCGTCGACCGTCTCGGCGGCGATGTCCCCGGTTGCGCTCATACGTAGAAGTCAAGCTCTTCCTGCTCCTTCAACAGATCCCGCATCCGGTACGGATCTTCACCGAAGAAGTACAGCAGACCCCAGTGCGTCCCGAAGGCCGTGCGCTTGGTGACCGTCTCTTCCACGGGCGGCGCCAGATCGTGTGTCTCGTAGTAGTCGTCGTCGGCGGTCGCCTCGGGGATCTCGAGATGCGACACCACGCGTCGACGTGGGTAGACGCCGAAACACCCGGCCACGCCTGCGGCGTCAACGACCTCACGCGGGAAGAAGGCGTCGATCTCCTCCTCGGTGGTCTTCGGGTCGAAGGCGAGGACCAGAGCCTGATAGGCGTTGAATCCGTAGGCGCGCTCCAACAATTCGAAGACCTTGAAGCCTGGCGGCCGGTAGGCCACCTCTCCGAAGTACATCTCGCCGTCGTTGGTGACGAAGTACTCGGGATGGACGAAGCCGAAGTCGATGTCGAAGGTCTTGATCAACTTCTCGATCTGCGCGGTGATCTGCGGTCGGTACTGCTCGAGTTCCGGTGTGGCGGGGACGAACACCGAGTAGCCGAGCGTGACGTACTCGGAGATGTTCAGGAACTTGATCTTCCCGTTGTGAATCCAAGCCTCGACCGCGAACTCCCAACCGTCCAGATGAGATTCCATCAGGACCGGGAACTCCTCATCCGGGATCGAATCCACCTCGTCCGGTGTGCGGATGACGCGGTGCCCCAGGCAGCCTGCCTTGTCGAACGCCTTGAGATGGATCGGGTCGTTGGGGTCGCCGTCGAGCTTCAACAGGGTCTGGTTGACACGTCGCAGGAAGCGGATCACGTCTTCGCGATCGTGCGCCTCCTCGAAGATGCCCACCCTGATGCCACCGAGCTGCGCACGACGCTTCATCAGCGCCTTGTCCCGCAACAACATCGCCTGACCGAACAGCCGAGGCTTGTTCATCAGCACCGAGTTGATCGCGCCGGCCCATTCGACGGTCTCCTCGAACAGCGGGATCGCGACGTCGACGCCCTTGTCCTGCAAGGTCTCGGCGATCTCCAGAGATCGATCGTTCAGACGTTCGAAGTTCCACGGCAGATACGGGATGTCGTGTTCCGAGCAGTATTCCTCGGCCCATTCGGGTGCGACCACGACGTAACGTCGGTCGAATCGATCGAGGGCCTCGATGGCCCCGAGACTCCAACCGAGCAGGGCCACATAGCCCTTGTCCAGGTCTTTTGGCGACTTCGTCGCCGACTTGGTGGGTGTTGTCATGCATGTCCTCTCGCTCAGGTCGTGCGCGGTTCATGCGATCTCTGTTCTTGTCCAACCGTACAGAGTCGGGTTTTCGACGTCTTGTCCCTGTGTACCGGCGCTGTGCTTCACCACCGTGTGGCGGTGGTGTGTTTCAGTGCATCGCTGTCGGGAACACACCGAGCGGAACATCAACACCGAAGGGCGGAACATGGCGATCACCACGGGCGACACGGTGCAGTGGAACACCTCGCAGGGCACGACCGAGGGGCACGCTCGCGAGAAGCGGACCTCCACTTTCACCTTCGACGGTCAGAAGTTCACCGCGAGCGACGACGACCCGTACTGGATCGTCGAGTCGTCGAAGACCGGTGCGAAGGCCGCCCACAAGGAGTCGTCCTTGACGAAGAAGTGAGACACGGGGACGTCTCGACCACGAGGACTACAGTCGACACGTCATCGAATCAGCCCCGACGTGCCCATGGAGGTCTCATGCGTCTCACCAAGCACACCCACGCCACCGTCACGCTGACGAAAGGCGACGCGACACTCCTCATCGACCCGGGCGCGTTCACCCCGAATGCATCGGAACTGTTGGCAGCGGCGGATGCGGTGCTGATCACCCACGAGCACTTCGACCACTTCGACGCCGACAAGATCGTCGCGGCCATGAAAGACCGTGCCGGACTTCATCTGTACGGGCCCGCCTCGATCGCGGACGCGCTGTCGGACGTGGCCGACCGGGTTCATGCGGTGACGACCGGGCAGTCGTTCGACCTCGCCGGGTTCGCCGTCGAGACGTTCGTCGCCGATCATGCGGTCATCCATCCGGAGATCCCGCTGGTCGACAACGTCGGATTCCTCATCGACGGAACCGTCTTCCACCCCGGTGATGCCTACTTGAACCCGGGGCGCCCGGTCGAGACCCTTCTCTTGCCCGTCAGCGGACCGTGGATCTCGACCGAACAGGCGATCGACTATGTGCGCGCACTTGCGCCCAGCCGCAGCATCGCCATTCATGACGTGATGCTCAGCGACACCGGCAAGGCCTCGACCGGGATGTTCCTGGGTGCCGACTCCCTGACCGGGACGCCGCTCGACGTCCTCGACCTGGGTGAGAGCCGTGACCTTTGAGGGTTTCCCGGAAGCCGCTCTCGACTTCTACGACGACCTCGAGATCGACAATTCCAAGGTGTTCTGGGAGGCCCACAAGGAGACCTATCGGACGGCGGTGGCCGGGCCGATGCGAGCGCTGACCGACGACCTCGCCGAGGAATTCGGACAGGCCAAGATCTTTCGCCCGTATCGGGATGTCCGATTCGCGAAGGACAAGACGCCGTACAAGACTCACCAGGGCGCGTTCGTCGGCGTGGCTGCGGCGACCGGATACTACGTACAGATCGGCGCCCCCGGCGTCCGCGTCGGGGCAGGTTTCTACGACGCGTCGGCCGAGCGGCTGGCGGCCATCCGGGCGGCGATCGATCACCGGCGCCATGGACCCGAACTCGAGAAGATCGTCGCACGCCTGGGCCGGGATGGCTGGGAGATCGGCGGCACCACGCTCAAGACCTCGCCCCGCGGATGGGATGCCGATCATCCACGAATCGAGTTGTTGCGCCACAAATCGTTGACCGCCATGCGCGACTACGGGTTCGATGAGATCATTCACACGCCGCAGCTGGTCGAGCGGATCCGGACCGACTGGCGGGCGACGACACCGCTCGTCGACTGGGTGGCACGCCACGGCGGCTAGTCCTCCCGGGTCATCTCTGGTCGCGATCTCGCTCTGATCGATCTTGTCGGTGCCATCTCGTAGTGTTGTCACCAGCAGGAATAAAGAAGACGAAGCGCGCCCCGTGTCCATCTGCCGGCCCGTGCACAGAACACGCAAGTCCTGCTGTCCTGTTCTGTCATTCGGGAGGCCGCAATGTCATCGACCGCATCACTGATCGCCATCGGCGACGCTCTACGCACGGTTCACCTCGACCACGAGTCGATGAGCGGGCAGAGCGCCTTCGAGGAGATGCGCGCCCTGTCCACGATCCGGAATCTGATCGATAACCATGCAGCACAGCTGACCGCCACCCTCGACCGACTGCGCGTGGCCACAGACCACGGCCGCACCACTCGAGAACTGTTGATCGTCATGGGCTTTGCCCCATCTGTGACGCAGCGTTACGTCCGTATCGCCGGTGCGCTCGCACTGCTGCCCACGTTGGCCGCGCATGCCGCCGACGGCGTGGTGTCGGGTGAACATGTCGACGCCATCGTCCGTGGTATCGAGCACATCGGGAAAAGATCACCGGAACCGATCGACGACGGCCAACGTCTAAACTATGTGACAGATCTTCTCGGACAACACTTCTCCGGCGCCACCCCCGCCGAAATCGTCGATCGTGCCCGCACCTTGGGCAACGTGGTCGCTGACGACACTCCCGGCGGGCTGCCTGCCGCTGAAGACCGCACCATCAACACGCTCACCAAGAATAGGACCACCGACGGACGCATCCATGTCGAAGCCGACCTCGATGTCGAAGTCGGCGAAAAGTTCCAGGCGGCCATGGAACGCCACGGTGCACCCCGTCCTGAACCCGACGGCTCCCCCGATGCCCGTTCCACCGAACGACGCCTCGCCGACGCCCTGGAGACCCTGCTCGACATCGCCGCCGCCGGCGGACACGACGCGACCATGGTTCCGAGAACCCATGTGCTGCTGACCATCCCCGCCGACAGCCCCAAAGAATCGTCCCTCGAGTACATGGGATCGGTCACCCGCGCGACGATGAACCGACTGGCCTGTGACCCGACGATCACACCGCTGCTCGTCGACGGCGAAACCGTGCCGCTCGACGTCGGCCGCGACAAACGCCTGTTCACCCCCGCACAACGCAAAGCTCTCTACATCCGCGACAGATGCTGCATCAAATGTGGTGCCCCCGCCGAACGATGCCACGCCCACCACATCGACCACTGGAGCGATGGCGGTGACACGTGCCTGGAGAACGGCTGCCTGCTGTGCCCGTCGTGTCACGCCGACATCCACCACAACGGGTGGGACGTGTTCATCGGCGCCGACCACCACCCCTGGCTGACACCACCGACCACCGTCGACCCCGAGCAAAGAGCGTTACCCAGTTACAGCAGACGCACCATGACCCTCGACGCGGTCGCCGCCTGACCCCATAACCGACTCTCCACACCGACCACAATCTCGCACCCGGCCACGCCGGGACCGCATCCGTACCTTGACAACTCCACAGTGTGAAAAGCGGCGCGCCCGACACCGCTGACCGAGAAGGCGACATTCAACAGCACCCTTCTCGGTCAGCGGTGCGGGCTGCCCAGCCACCCCACCACTAGTCGGGGGCGAGCACCCCTTTGACGTAGACCCAACGGCCGTCACGCTTCTCGAAGGTACTGCGCTCGTGGAGTCGTTCGCGACCGTCGACTGTCCGATAGTGCGCCGTGAAGACGACCTCACCCGCTGTGTCGAACGGCGTTCCGCCCGAGGTCGATTCGATGTCGAGGCGATACCAGGTGAGGGTGTCGTCGAGCTCGAGGGTGCGCGGGCGTGTTCGCGGGTGCCAGCTGTCGAGCAGGTACTCCCGGTCGCCGACGGCGAATGCGGTGAACCGAGAGCGCATGAGGGCCTCGGCGGTGGCAGCGCGTCGTCGACCGTCGAGAATCGGGCCACAGCATTCCGCAAACGGCAGACCCGACGTGCACGGACAGCGTTGCGATCGTGTCCCGGCTCCGGTGGAGTTGGTCATCCTGGTGAGGATAGGCGGCGCGGCGCGGGGTTCGCACGGACGGTGGGGCGGTCGTCGTCGGCGCCCAGCCAACTGACAGGCCGGACACACGATGGTCGCAGCGTGCCGCAGTGAGATGTCCGTATGACCAGCAATGAACGTGCGCTCGACACCATCCTCGTCGTCGTGGACGGCACCCCGCGGGCACGCTCGATCGTGCACCAGATCCTGCGGTCGGGCCGCAACGTCGCCGTCGCCGGGTCCTCCTCGCGCGACCTCGTCCCCTACGTCGACGCGTCGGTTCGCGACCGCGTCTGGGCCGTCGTCGCCGACCCGTCCGATCCGACCCAGATCGACGCGATCATCGAGCGCGCCACCGACACCGTCGGACCCGTCATCATGATCGTCGACCCGGGCGGGCTGCTGTCCGACGTCCACTCCGCCGATCGACGCGTCGCCTGAGCCGGCCGTCCTGGTCCCCGGATCGCCGCAGTGGTGAGATCGTCAACGGGTGGACATGACATCCGATGACGAGATCGCCATGCTGGCCGACGCCGACCGGCGCGCACGGGCGTGGACGGCAGGGATCGGGCGCGACGAGCGACGAGTGTTCCCGTCAGCCGAGTCCCTGGCCCGGCTCGACGGCTTCGCAGAACCGCTCCCGACCGTGGGACGGCCCGCCGACGAAACCATCGCGATGCTCGACGAGATCGCCGGCGCCGGGGTGGTGGCGTCCAACGATCCCCGGTACTTCGGGTACGTCGTGGGTTCGGCCCTGCCGGTGGCCGCCGCGGCCGAACGGATCGCGTCGGCCTGGGATCAATGCGCGTCGTCGTTCGACAATTCACCTGCCGCCCACGTGGTGGAAACGCGCGCGGGACGGTGGGTGCTCGACGCGTTGCAGCTGCCCGAAGAGTCCGCGGTCGGGTTCACCACGAGTGCAACGGCCGGGGCGATCACTGCGCTCACCGCTGCCCGCCGACGACTTCTCGAGCGCCAGGGATGGGACGTCGACAGTTGGGGGCTCGCCGGCGCCCCGCGAATCCGGGTGGTCATCTCTGCACTGGCCCACATCACCGTCGTCCGCGCGCTGCGCGTGCTGGGATTCGGGCTCGACATCATCGAACGCGTTCCCGTCGACGAGCACGGGCGCCTCGACGCCACCCAGATGCCCACCCTCGACGACCGCACGCTGGTGGTGCTGCAGGCGGGAGAGGTCAACACCGGCGAGTTCGACCCATTCGACCAGGTCATCCCTGCGGCACGACAAGCCGGCAGCTGGGTGCACGTGGATGGCGCCTTCGGCCTGTGGGCACGTGCGTCGCGCACACACCGGCACCTCACGTCAGGGGTCGACGGCGCCGACAGCTGGACGACGGACGGCCACAAGTGGCTCAACACCCCGTATGACAGCGCGATGGTGATCGTCCGCAACGCTGCCGCGCTCTCCGACGCGATGAACTCGGACGCCTCGTATCTGACCGGGGCGCCCGACTCCCAGAAGAACCTGACCCTGGAGTTCTCCCGTCGGGCTCGCGGCATCCCCGTGTGGGCGGCATTGCGGACCCTCGGGACCGACGGCGTGGAGGACCTCGTCGACACCTGCATCGCCCATGCCCAGTACGCCGCAGGGCTGCTGCGCGACTCGGACCTCACCGTGCTGAACCGCTGCGTGCTCAATCAGGTGCTGGTACGCGCTGAGTCTCCTGACGAGACACTGGCCGTGCGTGAACGCGTGCTGCGGGGCGGTCGGACGTGGTTCGGGCCTGCGGTGTGGCAGGACCAGCCGGCGTTCCGGATCTCGGTGTCGTCGTGGCGGACGCGCCGCTCCCACATGGATGATCTCGTCACCGAACTCCTCGCGCACGGATCCGGCCCGATGCCCGCGCCGTCGGCGTAGCGGAAATCGTCGCCGAGAGACGGTTCCCGCTACGTCTGTGGGGTGGGGTTTGCCATCTCGACCCGCGTGACCTGCGCACGGCGTTAGCATCCGAGTGCTGGGCATTGTGGCCACCATCCCCCGAGGAGAGTCATGTCAGCGAACTCCGCAGCCGAGATCGTCGCCGGGGTCGGTGGCGCCGCGAACATCGAGAGCCTCACCCACTGCGCGACGCGCCTGCGGTTCCAACTGAACGACGCCTCCGGTGTGGACCAGTCGGCGTTGGAGTCGATCGACGGGGTCATGGGTGCGGTCCCGCAGGCGGGCGATCGCTACCAGGTGGTGATCGGTGGCGGCGTCCAGACGGTCTACAACGAGATCATGGCCCTGCCGGACATGGGTCGGGCCGCCGCAGACGCCGCAGCGATCAAGGCGGCGGCCCGTGCCCAGGGACCGCGCGGCAAGTCGGCGTGGCTCGACTCGTTGTTCGAGTATCTGTCCGACTCGTTCCGGCCGATCCTGGGTGCCCTACTCGGGGCGTCCCTCTTCATCACGTTCATGTCGTTGATGAGCACGCTCGGTGTGATCGGCAACTGGGCCGATCCCCGGACCGAACTGTCGCCGTCGTGGCAGTTCGTGAACCTCTGCTGGCAGTGCGTCTTCGTCTTCCTTCCGCTGATGATCGCCTACAACGCGTCGAAGAAGCTCGGCGCCGATCCGTGGGTCGGGTTCGCGATCATGGCCGTGCTCATGCTGCCGACATACGCCAACTTCACCGAGAATGCCCAGCAGCACACCATCTTCGGATTCGATGTGCAGACGATCGACATCTTCGGCGTCCCGCTGACCGTGTTCGACTACAGCTCGCAGGTGTTCCCGCCGTTGCTCATGGCGGCGGTGCTCGGGCCTCTGTACAAACTGCTGAAGAAGATCATCCCGGAGAACATCCAGCTGATCTTCGTCCCGTTCCTCGCGATGCTGATCATGATCCCGTTGACCGCCTTCATCATCGGCCCCATCGGCGTGTACGTCGGTGCCGGCCTGGCCGACATCCTCAAGTCGATCAACGATTTCTCGCCGTTCATCTTCGCGATCGTGATCCCGCTCGCCTACCCGTTCATGGTCCCGCTGGGCCTGCACTGGCCCATCAACGCGATCATGTTGCTCAACATCCAGACCCTCGGCTACGACTTCATCCAGGGGCCGATGGGTGCATGGAACTTCGCCTGCTTCGGTGCCACCGCGGGCGTGCTGCTGATCGCCTGGCGCGAGCGTGATCTCCAGATGCGACAGACCGCGACCGGCGCTCTCGCCGCCGGCCTGCTCGGCGGGATCTCCGAGCCATCGCTCTACGGAATACACCTGCGCTTCAAACGGATCTATCCACGAATGCTCGTGGGCTGCTTCGTCGGCGGCCTCATCATCGGAATCGGCGGCGGGGTGACAACCAACGCGTTCGTCTTCACCTCGTTGCTCACCATCCCCGCGTTCGACAACATCATTCTGTACAGCATCGCGGTCGCCGCGGCCTTCTTCACCGCGATGATCCTGGTCGTGTTGTCGGGGTATCGAACACCCGAGCAGCAGGCAGATTTCGAGGCCGCCCGCGACGCAGGCCTCGAGCGGCCGGGACCCATCCCGGTCGACGACTCGGCGGAGGGGGTCGCCACCGCGGCCGCACTCGCGGATGCGGAGTCGACCGGTACCGGCGCGGGCGGGGTGGCCACAGCGGTGACGTCGACGACGACCGCGACGGCGGAGGCCCCGGCGTCGACCGCCGTCCGTGGTGCGATCACCGAGATCCCGTCTCCGCTCGCAGGAACGGTCGTGCCGCTGAGCGACGTCCCGGATCCCGTGTTCGCCAAGGGCACCATGGGCGGCGGCGTCGCCATTCTGCCGTCCGGCGATACCGTGTACGCCCCGGCCGTAGCGACGATCGTGGCGGCCCAACCGACCGGCCACGCGTTCGGCATGGTCCTCGACGGGGGTATCGAACTGCTCATTCACGTCGGCATCGACACCGTCCAGCTCAAGGGTGAGGGATTCGACGTCAAGGTGAAGGCCGGGCAGAAGGTCGAGGTGGGAACGCCGCTGGTCACGTTCGACCGCGCGGTGATCGAGGCCGCCGGCTACCCACTCATCACGCCGGTCGTCGTGATGAACACGAAGAAGTTCGCATCGGTCGAGAAGATCGCCGAGGGCGAGACGGCTGTGGGCACACCGATCATCGCGGTCGAGGCGAAACCGAAAGCGTGAGTGGCCCTTCGAGACGCTCGGCTATCGCCTCGCTCCTCAGGGATCAGGGGACGCCGGATCGCGTCGCTCCTCAGGGACCACGAACACATGCACCCTGAGGAGGTTCGGAGCGCCAGCGGAGAACCGTCTCGAAGGGTCCGACCCTTCGAGACACTCGGCTATCGCCTCGCTCCTCAGTGTCTGAGGCCGCCGGTGGCGGCCGTGGTGGGGAGCGAAGAGTGGATGCTGGCCACCTGGGGTCGGTGGGGGGGATCATTGATGGGTGGATCGTGGCCGTCCCCGGACGCTTCCCTTGTGTCAGTGAGCCAGTTCCTCAGTGTGGGGTGCGGGGCCTACCACGGGAATCGTGGATTGTTGCTACGAGCACGCGGA
>NZ_RKME01000044.1 GCF_003797825.1 Gordonia sp. OPL2 | reverse complement strand
GGGTGCAGTTGTGCTGGTGCTCACCAGTCGAGTAGAACACGTTCTAGTATTGAGGCACAAGATGCACGTCACGGACCCGTGGAGGACGCAACGGTGAAGCTCGGACTACAGCTCGGCTATTGGGGGCGGGGGCCCATCGAGAACGCTCCCGCACTGATCGCGGCCGCCGAGGAGGCCGGATTCGATGCGGTGTTCACCGCCGAGTCGTGGGGGTCGGATGCGTACACCCCCTTGGCGTGGTGGGGGGCCGCCACCGAGCGTGTGCGACTCGGGACGGCGGTTGCCCAACTCTCCGCCCGACCGCCCACCTCACTGGCGATGCACGCGCTGACGCTCGATCATCTGTCCGGTGGTCGGCACATCATCGGACTCGGGGTGTCGGGGCCGCAGGTCGTCGAGGGGTGGTACGGGCGGCCGTTCGCCAAACCGCTCGCCCGCACGCGTGAGTACGTCCAGGTTGTCCGAGATGTCCTCGCGCGGGAAGGAGCGGTGACCAGCGCCGGCCCGCATCACCCTCTGCCCTATCCGTCGGACGCACCGGGGGCGACCGGACTCGGCAAGTCCCTCAAACCGATCACGCACCCGCTCCGGGCCGACATCCCGATCTGGCTCGGCGCCGAGGGGCCCAAGAACGTCGCGCAGACGGCGGAGATCGCCGACGGCTGGCTGGCCATCTTCTACAGCCTGCGGCTCGCCGATCAGTACGAGGAATGGCTGGCGGAGGGATTCGGCAGACCGGGGGCCCGACGCACCCGCGATGAGTTCGAGGTCGCCGCGACCGTGCAGGTGGTGATCACCGACGACGTCGCGGAGGCGGTGGAGCGATACCGGCCGTCGACCGCGCTGTACGTCGGCGGAATGGGCGCCAAGGAGAAGAACTTTCACGCCGAGCTGTACCGGCGGATGGGGTACGGCGATGCGGTGGACGAGATCGGTGCGCTCTTCCGGGAAGGTCGTAAGGCCGAGGCGATGGCTGCGGTGCCCGACGAGATGGTGCGCGAGACGATGATCGCGGGAACCGCCGATGAGGTTCGCGCGCAGATCAAGCAGTGGGAGGCGGCCGGGGTGACCATGCTCATGGTGACCGCCCGCGACACCGAGACGATCCGAGAGCTGGCGACATTGGTGTGACCCTTCGTGACGCTCGCAAGCTCGCTCCTCAGGGATCGTGGTGCTGGCGGGCTTGCGAGCGTCACGAAGGGTCCCCGCCACGATCCATCTCCGCGAGAATCGCCAGCGCCGACCGAACGGTGAAGTCGCGCAACCACTCCGAAGGAACACCCCGATCCGGAAGGTGTCGGCGGACCGCCGCATACGGCAGGTCCACGAGCGCGAAGGTGACCCGGTCCATGATCTCGGGGCCGTCGTCGCCGAAGCGTCGACGAGCATAGCCGCGCAGTGCGGCGCGGGCTGACCGATTGTGCTTACGGAGTTCTGTGGCAAGGGTGTCCGGCCACGACCGCGTGAGATCGCGCTTGTCGTACTGCACGAGCAACGCGGACTCTCCGGGGTGCGCGGCGGTCCAGTCGAAGCAGTGGGCGACGACAGCGCGCGCGGCGCCGTCGGCGTCGTCGATCGTCAGCGCCTCGACGACACCGTCCTGGTATCGGATGATCGTGCGCAGCCACAACCGGGCCATCAGTTCGTCCCGGCTGGCGAAGCGGTGATACACCGAACCCGACGGCGCGCCAATCGCCCGACCGATCGCGGTGGCGGTCGCCGCGCCAGGGCCGTCGTCGACGACGAGCGTCAGTGCCGCGTCGAGGATCTCGTCAGCGCTGAACTGTGGTCGACGACCCACGGCCCCGCACCATGCTCGTACCCTGCGCCGCAGCGACGATCCGCCGCGACCCGTCGTCGGCGACCAGGCTGATGTCGCACCGCGCAACAGCTTTCGTTCGACCCGAGTGGACGAGCACGGCATCGGCGACCAGTTCCCGACCGTCGTCGGCGGGCGCGAGGTACTCGATGCTGAAACCGCTGGTGATGATGTCCGTCCCGAGACCGAGCGCTGCCGCGTACGTCAGCGCGTTGTCGGCGAGGTAACTCAGCACCCCGCCATGGATGTAGCCGTACTGCTGCCTGAGGTCGTCGCGGATGTCGACGACCAACGAGACGCCGTCGTCGCCGACACGGGTCAGGCGTGCCCCGATCATCCGACTGAATGGCTGGGCGTCGAGGACCGATCGTGCGAGCTGCAGATCCATCATTTATCAGAGACTGCTCGCTATTATCGAAGGTGTCAAGGGCGCGTACGGACTCGATTCCACCCCTGGGTGGATTGACATGATCGTCGGCCGGGCGCAGTGTCGAGACGTGGTCGCCACACTGAAGAACGACTGGTCGGGACAGTCCTTTCCGCATGCAGGCCGACGCAAGCCGCTGATCGGTGATCTGGGGGTGTCCGATCCGCGCCACCCACTGCTGGACCTCCTCGAATGGGGCGCGGACCTCGGTCCGATCTACGAGATGCGGATCTTCCGGCAGAACTTCGTGTTCGTGTCGAGTGCTGCTCTCGCGGCGGAACTCTGCGACGAGTCGCGATTCTGCAAGGCACTTCCGCCCGCAATCGTCGCGCTCCGGCACTACGCGGGCGACGGGCTGTTCACCGCACACAACGACGAGCCGAATTGGCAACTCGCGCACGAATTGCTGATGCCGGCCTTCACCAAATCGGCGATGCAGTCCTATCACCCGATCATGTTGGAGACGGTCGGCGAGCTGTTCGACTACTGGGATCGGCAGTCCGGGCCGGTCGACGTCACGCGATCGATGACGAAACTCACCATGGAGACGCTCAGCCGCGCGGCGTTCAGTCACGACTTCGGATCGTTCACCACCTCACGACCGCATCCGTTCGTCGACGCCATGATCCGTGCGTTGGAGACCGGACGGCGGAAAGGCGGTCTGCTGACCGCACCCGGCGGTCGCTTGTTGGGTCGATGGCTCGACCGCCGCAACGCCGCCCAGCAGGCGTACGTCGACGAACTCCTCGACGACCTGATCGCCGAACGCGCCGGAAGCGCCGATCAGCACGACCTGCTCGGGATCATGCTCAACACGGCGCATCCCGAGACCGGAGAGCGCCTGTCGCCGTTGAACATCCGGTATCAGATCCTGACATTCCTCGTCGCCGGGCACGAAACGACCTCGGGTGCACTGTCCTTCACGCTGCACTATCTGTCGCGCCATCCCGAGTGCCTCGCCAGAGCGCGACAGGAGGTCGACGACATCCTCGGTGACGTCGTGGACGCAACACCCACATTCGAGCAGGTCCCGAAGTTCCGGTACATCCGGCGATGTCTGGACGAGGCCTTACGGATCTGGCCGACCGTGCCCGGATTCGCCCGCAGCCCGAGGGAGGAGACCACGATCGGTGGTGGTCACCGAATGCGGCCGGACGACTGGGCGGTGATCGTCCTGGGCCAGGTGCATCGTGATCCCGCCGTATGGCGCGAGCCCGATGTCTATGACCCGGATCGGTTCCTGCCGGCCGAGGTCAAGAAGCGTCCGGCGCACAGCTACAAGCCGTTCGGTGCCGGACTTCGCGCATGTATCGGACGCCAATTTGCGCTACATGAGGCGGTTCTGGTGTTGGCGTGCCTCATCCATCGGTATGACATCACCGCCGATCCCGACTACGAGCTCGATGTCGAGGAGCGACTGACTATGGTGCCGAGGGGGTTCGAGCTCTCGGTGACGCCGCGGCGTGTTCGGGCGACGGCACCCATTCTGTAGTACGAACACCCGTCGAGCGCGGGTTCGTACTACGAAGTCGCACTCACTCGCCGGTGAAGACCGGCTTCTCCTTGTTCGCGAACGCTCGCGGGCCGACCTTGGCGTCCTTGCTCTTGAACACGGCGATGCCGAGTTTCGATTCGATCTCGAACGCGTCCAGCTCGTGAAGACCCTCGGTGTCCCGGATGGTCTTGAGGATCGCCTGGACCGCGAGCGGACCGTTGGCGGCGATGGATTCGGCGATCTCGAGGGCCTTGTCGAGGGCGGAGCCGTCGGGGACCACGTACCCGATGAGGCCGTACTCCTTGGCCTCGGTCGCGGTGATGTGCCGGCCGGTAAGCAAGAGATCCGCGGCGATCGTGTACGGGATCTGCCGGGGCAGGCGCACGGCGCTGCCGCCGAGCGGGAACAGCCCCCACCGTGCTTCTGCGACACCGAACTTCGCACCCTCGCCGGCGACGCGGATGTCGGTGCCCTGCAGGATCTCGGTGCCCCCGGCGATGGCTGGTCCCTCGACGGCCGCGATCAGCGGCTTGGTCAGCCGGCGGCCCTTCAGCAGTGCCGGCAGGCTGGCTGGATTCCACGTGCCCTGATCGGCGGTGTCCCCCGGGGAGTTCTTGTTCATCGCCTTGAGGTCCATACCGGCGCAGAACGCGCCCCCGGCGCCGGTCAGGATCGCGACCCGGATGTCGGGGTCGGTGTCGACCTGATCCCAGGCCTCGACCATGATGCGCATCATCTCCGCCGACAGCGCGTTGCGCGCCTGGGGCCGGTTCATGGTCACGATCAGGATGTGGCCGCGCTTCTCGACGAGGCACTCCGGTGCCCGGTCGGTGTCGGTCTCGGCGCCGGCAACAGTGGTCATCGTCGTCCCTCGCGAATCTGTGCGTGATTGCTGCTTGCCCGAAACGATAACACGTTCTAATTTTGTTGCCATGGCCTATACGATTGCCGACCTCATCGAGCATGCCGTCGACCTGGTACCCGACCGCATCGCGCTGGAATCCGGCGACGAGACGCGGACCTACGCCCAGCTCGAGGCGAGATCCAACGCCCTTGCCCACAAGCTCCGCGAACTCGGCGTGCAACCGGGCGACAGAGTGGGCTTGTACAGCAGGAACACCATCGAGGCGGTCGAGTCGATGGTCGCCATCTTCAAGGCCCGCGCGGTGATGGTGAACGTGAACTACCGCTATGTGGAATCCGAACTCGAGCACATCTTCACCGACTCCGGGATGTCGGTGCTCATCCACGAGCGACAGTTCTGCGAGCGCGTGTGCAACACGTTGCCGAAAGCGCCGACCATAGGCCACCGGATCGTCGTCGAGGACGGGTCTGATGCGGCGCTGACGTGTTCCGGTTACCCCGATTCGATCCGCTTCGAGGACGCCATCGCCGGGGCGAGTCCGGAGCGGGACTTCGAGGAGCGGTCCGACGACGATCTGTACATGCTCTACACCGGTGGTACGACGGGGAAGCCGAAGGGTGTCGTCTGGCGTCAGGTCGACGTCTGGCGCGTCCTCGGCGGTGGAATCGACTGGTACACCAGCACTCCCGTTGCCGACGAGTGGCAACTCGCGCGTGAGGGCGCCGACGGCGGGCAGCTCGTCCGGTTCCCGATCCCGCCGTTCATCCACGGCGGGTCGCAGTGGGCGATCTTCCAGGCGCTGTTCGGTGGCGGAAAAGCGGTGGTGTACCCGGAGTTCAGCGGAAGCCACGTCTGGGACGTCATCGAGAAGCATCGCGTCAACGTCGTGTTCATCACCGGAGATGCCATGGGGCGTCCCATGATCGAGGCGCTGGCGGAGAAGGACCAGCACGATCTGAGCAGTGTGGTGTCCATCGCGTCGTCGGCGTGTCTGTTCTCGCCCAGCATCAAGGAACAGTTCATCGACCGCTTCCCGAATGCCATCATCATCGACGCGATCGGGTCGTCGGAGACCGGATTCGGCGGTCTCGGCGTGGCCTCGAAGGACTCGCCCCACACGGGCGGCCCGCGGGTGAAGGCCGACAGCGAGACCCACGTATTGCGCGAGGACGGCTCTCGGGTGACACCCGGCACCGGCGAGATCGGTGTGCTGGCCCGCACCGGCCACATCCCGCTGCGCTATCACAACGACCCGGAGAAGTCGGCGAAGACATTCAAGGAGTTCGACGGGGTTCGGTATTCACTCCCGGGAGATTTCGCCCAGGTCGAGGAGGACGGCACCATCACGATGCTCGGCCGGGGCTCGGTCTCGATCAACACCGGCGGCGAAAAGGTGTTCCCCGAGGAGGTCGAGGGCGCGCTCAAGGCCCATCCGGATGTGTTCGACACGGTGGTGGTCGGTGTCGCCGACGACCGCTTCGGTCAGCGGGTCGCCGCGGTCATCGCCACCCGCGACAACGCCCGGCCGACCCTCGCCGAACTGAACGACGTGGTGCGCAAGGAACTCGCGGGCTACAAGTGCCCGCGCAGTGTGTGGTTCGTCGACGAGATCAAACGGTCGCCGGCGGGCAAACCCGATTACCGGTGGGGTGCCGGCATCACCCAGGAACGACCCGCAGATGAGGCGCTCGGCGCCCCGGAGAAGAGCTGACATGCGTACCGCACTCGCCGAACGATTCGGCATCGACTATCCGATCTTCGGTTTCACCCCGAGCCAGGACGTGGCCGCGGCGATCAGCCGGGCGGGCGGACTCGGCGTCCTCGGTTGCGTGCGGTTCAACGAGGCCGACGAACTCGACGAGGTTCTGGAGTGGATGCATCAGAACACCGACGGCAAACCGTTCGGTGTCGACATCGTGATGCCGGCCAAGATTCCGACCGAGGGCAGCAAGCTCGACCTCGACTCGATGATCCCGCCGGAGCATCGAGCGTTCGTGGAGCGCACGCTCGACGATCTCGGTGTGCCTCCGCTGCCGAACGGTGAGAGGGTCGACGCGGGCGTGCTCGGATGGCTGCACTCGGTGGCCCGCTCACACGTGGACGTGTCGATGGAGCACGCGCGTAAGTACGGTCAGATCAAACTGATCGCGAATGCGCTCGGCTCGCCGCCTGCGGATGTCATCGCCACGTCCCACGACAACGGTGTCCTCGTGGCCGCTCTGGCCGGCGCGAAAGAGCATGCGCTGCATCATGTCGAGGCCGGGGTCGACATCGTGATCGCCCAGGGATACGAGGGTGGCGGACACACCGGCGAGGTGACCTCCATGATCCTGTGGCCCGAACTCGTCGACGCCATGGGCGATTCCGCCCCGGTGCTGGCAGCGGGAGGCGTCGGCAGCGGCCGCCAGATCGCCGCTGCCATCGCCCTCGGGGCTCAGGGGGTGTGGATGGGCACCTACTGGCTGACCGCAGCCGAATACAAGCTCGGCATGCAACCCGACGCCGACGGCCCGTCGACGATCCAGAAGGCGTTGCTGAAGGCGACGTCGCGGGACACCGTCCGGCGGCGGATCTATTCCGGAAAGCCTGCGCGTCTGCTCAAGACGAAGTGGACTGACGCCTGGGACGCTCCGGACGCGCCCGATCCGCTGCCGATGCCGCTGCAGAACCTGTTGGTCGGTGAGGCGCACGCGCGGATCTCACGGGCCGACGATCCCGAGGTCGTCGCGATGCCCGCGGGTCAGATCGTGGGACGATGCAACGAGATCGTCCCCGTGGCCGACATGATCGCGGGTCTGGTGGGCGAGTACGACCGTGCGGTCGCACGGATGAACGCGACGGTCACCACCCCGGTGAGCTGAGCGGCCGCGATATCAGAGCAGTACAGGAGGGTCGGGGCGACAACAGTTGTCGCCCCGGCCCTCCCGTACTGCAGGCGTATCAGGGTCGTCGACTACTGCGACGGTGAGTGCTGGACGGCGACGTAACGTCCGTCGCGCCGGGCCCAGGTGCACGGCTCGGAGGCGTCCCGAAGCTGCCGCTTGACCGTCTTGAACGTGGCGGTGTCGGGCAATCCGTGCGTGAGGCGAACACGGTGCGGCCACTGCTTGGGGCCGAGATCCGTCTGCGCGCTGAGGAATTCGGTGAACCCATCCGCGTCGACGGTGTCGTCGGCGACCAGGACCGCCTCGATCTCGTCGCCGATCTCGACGGGCACGCCGTATACCGCGACCTGCCGCACGGCGGGATGCCGGAGGAGGATTCGCTCGATGGGTCCCGTCCCGAGGTTCTCGCCGTCGACCCGCAGCCAGTCGCCGAGCCGCCCCGCGAAGTGCAGGTAGCCGTCGTCGTCCACCCAGCCGAGGTCGCCGGTGTGATAGACCCCGCCGCGCATCCGGTCCGCGGTGGCGTCTGGATCGTTGTGGTAGCCGCTGAACAGTCCCGGCCCGGAGGTGTTGACGATCTCGCCGACCACTCCGGGAGGTACGGGCTCACCGGACTCGGGATCGACGACAGCAGTCGGTGCGCGCAGGGGACCCAGCGCGTCCGGGGGAGTGTCCGGGGTGCGGGTGATCGCGACCCCGCCCTCGGTCGATCCGAATCCGTCGACGACTCGGCATCCGAATCGTTCGGCGAACCGCACACGATCCCGTGCCGACGCCTCGTTCCCGTACATGATCCGCAGCGGGTTGTCGGCGTCGTCGGCCAGCTCCGGTGTCGCCAGGATGTAGTTGAGCGGTTTGCCGACGTAGTTGGCGAACGTGATGCCGTAGCGGCGCACATCGGGCAGGAACCCGCTGGCGGAGAAGCGATCTCGCAGGACGATCGAGGCACCCCCGGCCAGGGCCACCGACCATCCCGCGATCACCGCGTTCGAGTGGAACATCGGCATCGACAGGTACACCACATCTCGCTCGCCGATCTCGAAGCGATCGGCGAGCATCCGCCCGCTCTCGGCGAACTTGCGTTGCGTGCAACGCACGGCCTTGGGGTCGCCGGTTGTCCCCGAGGTGAAGATGAGCATCATGAGGTCGTCGGGTGCGGGAAGTGGGTGTGGGAGTGGTCTCGATACCCGTCGGGCTCGCTGCGCTCGCTCGTCGCCACTCCTCGGATCGAGTAGCGGCGAACGGAGTGAGTCGCGTATCGAGATCGACCAGCGGTTGGGGGCGTCGGGCGCTCTGTGCTGATCGTGTCCCTCGTGCTGATCGAGTAGCGGCGAACAGAGTGAGTCGCGTCCCTCTTGCTGATCGAGTAGCGGCGAACGGAGTGAGTCGCGTATCGAGATCGCTCCCTGGCTATCTCCGGAGTCGAAGTCGATCACCGGCAGATCACCGAGCTCGGCATCGTCGAGCAGAGCACGGTACGTGCTGTCCGTGACGAGGATCTGACACTCGGATCGCGCGATGTCGGCCGCGAGTGCGGCGCCGCGTCGTGTCGTGTTCAGTCCGACGAGCACGAAGGCACCGGTCGCCGCGGCTCCGAGCAGGTAGCTGAACGCCGGCGAATTGCCCATCAGCACACCGACATGCGGCGGACGGCCGGCCGGTAGCACCTCCCGCAACGCAGTGCCCCACTCGTGTGAGAGCGCCACGTGGTCACGCCACGACACGAACTCGTCGCCATGATGAAGGCCGCGGTCGTCGACGTCCGCGACCGCGGCCAACAGCTCCGCGAGAGTCACACCGGGGTGGCGGCCAGCTCGGCGCCGATCGAGGCCAGGACGACGGGCGCCGAGCCAAGGGTGAACTCGTTCTGCTTGGCGCGCAGGAAGTACCGGTGTACCGGGTGACTGGTGTCGAGTCCGACGCCGCCGTGGACGTGGACCGTGGTGTGGGCGACGCGATGGCCGGCCTCTGTGGCCCAGAACTTGGCCGTCGCGATCGCGGTTCGCAGGTCGGATTCGTCTCCGGTGGGCGCGTCGGTGTGGAGATTCGCGAGCATCCACGATGCCTGGGTGGTCGTCAGCGACAGGCCCTGCGCGTCGATGTAGCCGTCGGCGAGGCGTTGCGCGACGGCCTGGAACGACCCGATCGCGCGGCCGAACTGCTCACGCTCACGGGCGTATTCGGCGGCGAGTTCGAGCACACGTGTCACGACGCCGGACTGCTCGGCACAGACTGCCAGGGTGAATCGGTCGGCGATGTCGTGGACGGCGGCCAGGCCCCCATCGAGGACATGGTCGGCGTCGACGACGACATCGGTGAGATCGATCTGGGCGGTGGGGATCTTGCCCGTCGATTCCGTGGCGGTGATCAAGAGGCCCGCAGAGCGCGCTGGGACGACGACCGCGATCGGGCCGTCGGGACCGGTGGCGTTGACGACGAAGTGATCGGCCGCCTCGGCGTAGGGGACGTTGACCTTGGTGCCGGTGACGGTCAGTCGGTCACCGTCGCGCGTCGCGGTGGTGGCTGGTGCGGTGACGTCGACCCCGAGATCCTCCTCGAAGGCGACGGTCAGCACGGCCTCGCCCCCGGCTGCGGGCACCACGATCGAGTCACGCAGTGCATCCGCGCGGGTCGCGATCACCGGCAGGGCGGCGCAGGCGTGAGCGGCGAACGGGACACGCGCCAAGGCGCGTCCGAGTTCTTCGGCCACCAGGTTGTTCTCGATCGCCGAGAGGTCGCCGCCGCGCTCGCCGGCCACGGTGCTGGACACCTCGAGTCCGAGCAGGCCGGCCGTTCCGAGTTCACGCCAGAGATCGGTGTCGATCGGCGCCGACGACGACTCGAGGTCGGCGATCCGTTCCGGTGTGCTGATCTTGCCGGCGATGTCACGAGCGAGGCCGCGGACGTCCTCGCCGGATTCGGGAAGTGTGAAGTCCATTGTGCTGGTGTGCTTTCGGTGTGTGGGGGTTTCGATACGCGTCGGGCTCGCTGCGCTCGCTCGTCGCTACTCAACCGGCGGTCGGGGGTCGGGTCGCTGTGTGGTTGTCGCTACTCAACCGGCGGTCGGGGGTCGGGTCGCTGTCTTGTTGTTGTTACTCAACCGGCGGTCGGGGGTCGGGTCGATCCTCAACCGGCGGTCGGATCGACTACCGGCGCTGGTGGGGGAGGCCGAGGGCGAGCATCGCGATGATGTCGCGCTGGACCTCGTTGGTCCCGCCGCCGAAGGTGAGGATGAGCGACGACCGCTGGAACCGCTCGAGACGGCCTTGGAGATGAGCGCCCGGGGTGCCCTGCCGCAAGGTCGCCGCGGGGCCGACGACCTCCATCAGCAGGCGGTAGGCCTCGGTCGCGAATTCGGTGCCGAACACCTTGGTGGCCGAGGCATCGGCCGGGCTCGGCGATGCCCCGGACGCGGCGATCGACGCGATCTTCCAGTTGATCAGTTTGAGGAACTCGACCTTCGCATGAACCCGAGCGAGATTGGCCTGGACCCACGGGGAGTCGATCACGCGCTGGCCGTCACCGGTTTTCGTGTGCTGCGCCCATTCGATCGTCTCGCGGAGCGCCGTCTGGATCGGGGCCGCGCTGCACAGGGCCACACGCTCGTGGTTGAGCTGATTGGTGACCAGCGACCATCCGCCGCCCTCCTCGCCGACGATCGCCGACGTCGGCACCCGGACGTCCTGGTAATAGGTGGCGCTGGTGTCGACTCCGGCCATGGTGTGCACCGGCGTGTAGCTGAACCCCTCGGCCGTGGTCGGCACGATGAGCATCGAGATCCCCTTGTGCTTCTTTCCGCCCGGCTCGAGTGTCGACGGATCGGTACGGCAGGCGAGCCAGATGTAGTCGGCGTAGGGGACGAGGCTGGTCCACATCTTCTGACCGTTGATGACGTACTCGTCGCCGTCGCGGATGGCGGTGGTGCGCAGTGCGGCGAGGTCGGTGCCGGCCCCCGGTTCGGAGTAGCCGATGGAGAAATGCAGTTGTCCCGCAGCGATCTTCGGGAGGAAGAACGCCTTCTGCTCGTCGGAGCCGTAATGCATGATCGTCGGCGCGACGGAGTTGATCGTCAGGAACGGGACAGGCGCACCCGCGATCGCCGCCTCGTCGGTGAAGATCAGCTGATCCATCATCGACCGGTTCTGACCGCCGTACTCGGTGGGCCAGCCGAGTGCGAGCCAGCCGTCGGCGCCCATCTGCGCGACCACGTCGCGGTAGGCGTCGCCCTCGCCGAGCTCGCCGCCCGCACCCCCGGTCAGCGCGGCGCGGCGTTCGTCGGTCATCAGACCCGCGAAGTAGGCCCTGAGTTCACGGCGTAGATCGTTCTGTTGGTCGGTATAGGCGATGCGCATCGGGCTGTCCTCTGGGGCGTGGTCTCGGGCGGGTGTGTCTACAGTGATCAACCGGGGAAGGCGAACTGTTGCTCGCCAACTTCTGAAACACGTTCTAACCTGAATGACACAGCCCGTCAACCAGATGAACTTCCGTGAAGGAGTGGGCACGATGCGAATCAAGGCCGATTTCGACCTCTGCGAGTCCAATGCCGTGTGCGTCGGTATGGCACCCGATGTCTTTGACCTCGATGATGACGATTACCTGGTGATTCTTGCCGAAGAGGTTCCCGCCGAGCGGGAAGAGGAAATGCGTCAGGTGGTCGCCAGCTGTCCGAAATCCGCGCTGTCGCTGGAATGAGTTCGCGACAGCCAATCTGACCAACCGGTTCCGGTCCGAGCGCGTTCGTGCTAGAACAGGTTCTAGTTTGTGACAGCCTCGGAAAGGAACAGGCGTGGGAGGGTCGTTGGACGGACGGGTGGCGGTCGTGACCGGTGCCGGTGGGGGGCTCGGTCGCGCGGAGGCGATCGGGTTGGCCGCGCACGGTGCGACCGTGATCGTGAACGACCTTGCGTCGTCGTTGGATTCGAGTGATGTTCTCGATGTCATCAGCAGTGCGGGCGGCCGCGCCGTCCCGGTCACCGGTGACATCGCCGACTCCGCGACCGCGACCGAGATCATGCGGACCGCCACCGAGGATCTCGGTGGCCTCGACGTGGTGATGAGCAATGCGGGGATCACCCGCGACAAGATGCTCTTCAACATGACCGACGACGAGTGGGACCTGGTCATCCGGGTCCATCTGCGCGGGCACTTCCTGCTCAACCGCAACGCCGCGAGCCACTGGCGGGCCGCGTCGAAAGCAGCGGGCGGGCCGGTGTACGGCCGGCTGATCAACACCGCGTCGGAAGCGGGCCTGCTGGGTCCGGGCGGCCAGGCCAACTACGCGGCCGCGAAGTCGGGGATCATCGCACTGACGGTGTCGGCGTCGCGCGCGTTGGCGCGTTACGGCGTCCGTGCCAACGCGATCTGCCCTCGGGCGCGGACGTCGATGACCTCCGATGTGTTCGGGGAGCCTCCCGCCGACGGTGTCGATCCGCTGTCGCCCGAGCATGTCGTCAACCTCGTGACCTACCTCGCCGGACCCGATGCCGCGAAGGTGAGCGGACAGGTGTTCGTCGTCTACGGCGGCAAGGTCATGCTGATGGCTGCGCCGACGGTCGAGGAGACCTTCACCTCGGTGGGGGACGCGTGGGAACAAGGGGACCTGGCGAAGACGCTGACCAGCTATTTCGCCGATCGCGACGAGAACCGCACGTTCTCGGCGAGTGAATTGGTCGACTGACCTAATCCATCTGAGCGTGCGTGATAGGTTCGCGGTGTTCGCCGGGGCGAACGCAGGAACGGGAGCGATCCCGGGGGGTGAGGAGTGTTGGTGTTCGAGAAGCTCGCAACGCCCATGTCCGGTGTTGGAGACTTCGTCGCCCTCGGGGTCGAATCGGCGCGGGAACTACTTCGTCGCCCGTTCCAATGGCGGGAGACCGTCGAACAGTCCTGGGCGATCGCGCGGGTCTCGATGGTCCCGACCCTGCTGGTCGCGATCCCCTTCACCGTGCTCGTCAGCTTCACGCTGAACATCCTGCTCCGTGAGATCGGTGCGCAGGATCTGTCCGGTGCCGGTGCCGCGCTCGGCACGATCACCCAGATCGGTCCGATCGTCACCGTGCTCATCGTCGCGGGAGCGGGTGCCACCGCGATCTGCGCCGACCTCGGTGCTCGCACCATCCGTGAAGAGATCGACGCGATGAAGGTGCTCGGCATCAACCCGATCCACCGCCTCGTCGTACCCCGGATCATCGCCTCCACGGGCGTGGCCGTCCTGCTCAACAGCCTGGTGTGCACAATCGGCATCGGCGGCGGATTCATGTTCTCGGTGTTCCTGCAGGATGTGAACCCCGGCGCGTTCATCGCCAACCTGACACTGCTCACCGGCTTCGGCGAGCTGATGATCTCGATGGTCAAGGCCGCGCTGTTCGGGCTGTTCGCCGGCATGGTGGGGTGCTATCAGGGGCTGAACGTCAAGGGAGGCGCGAAGGGTGTCGGCGACGCGGTGAACGAGACGGTCGTGTACTCGTTCATGGCGCTGTTCGTCGTCAACGTCGTGGTCACCGCGGTCGGTCTCAAGGCAACGGCGGGCTGAGCGATGGTACTTCCGTTCACGACCCGATTCCGCACTGCGCGGGTCGCGGTGAAACGAGCCGGCGAGGACTGGGATCAGATCGGCGACCAGGCGCTGTTCTATTGGGACAGCATCATCGCCATCCCGCGAGCCCTGAAGCACTACAAGAAGGAGACGCTGCGTCTCATCGCGGAGATCTCGATGGGCACCGGCGCGCTGGCGATGATCGGCGGCACGGTCGTCGTCGTCGGTTTCCTGACGCTGTTCACCGGCGGCACGATCGCCGTCCAGGGTTACAGCTCGCTCGCCAACATCGGTGTCGAGGCGCTCACCGGCTTCTTCTCCGCGTTCATCAATGTGCGCATCGCCGTCCCCGTCATCGCCGGCATCGCCCTCGCCGCGACGATCGGCGCGGGAGCGACGGCACAGCTCGGTGCGATGCGCGTGAGCGAGGAGATCGACGCCCTCGAGACGATGGCCATCTCGTCGATCCCCTACCTGGTGAGCACCCGTATCGTCGCCGGGCTGATCGCGATCATCCCGCTGTACTCACTCGCCTCGCTGGCCTCGTTCCTGGCCAGCCGGTTCGCGACGGTGTTCATCTACGGACAGTCGCCGGGCGTCTACGACCACTACTTCAACACCTTCCTCATCCCGTCCGACATCCTGTGGTCGTTCGTGCAGGCCATCTGCATGGCCGTCGCGGTGATGCTCATCCACACCTACTACGGTTACAACGCCTCGGGTGGACCGGTGGGCGTCGGTGTGGCGGTGGGTAACGCGGTGCGCGCGTCGCTGGTCGTCGTCGTGGTGATCACCCTCCTGACCTCACTCGCCATCTACGGCGTCGACGGCAAGTTCAACCTGGCGGGGTAGGCAGATGGCACGGAGACAGGAACGGAGCAGAGCGGTCCGGCGGACCGCAGCGGTCGTCATGGTCGGCTCGCTCGTCGCGATCATCGCAGCGGCGTCGGGTCAATTCCTCGGCTGGTTCTCTTCGACGCAGACGGTCACACTGCAGGCGCCGCGCGCGGGTCTGGTGATGAGCCCGGACGCCAAGGTCCGCCTGCGCGGCGTCCCGGTCGGACGCGTCGAGTCGATCAAGGAGCAGAACGATCAGGCGGTGCTGACCCTGCACATCGACTCGGACCAGATGTCGCAGATCCCCGGCAACGTCACCGCGGACATCAAGTCCAACACGGTGTTCGGAGCCAAGACGGTCAACTTCGTGGTCCCGGAGTCGGGTGCCAGTGGCCAGCTCGCGCCGGATCAGGTGATCGAGGCCGATCACGTCGTCGTCGAACTCAACACGGTCTATCAGCAGTTGGTGAACGTGCTCGCCGAGATCCAGCCGGAGAAACTCAATTCGGTCGTCGGCGCGGTGAACACCGCTCTCGCCGGCAACGGGGAGCGGATCGGGTCGGCCCTCGATCAGCTGTCGGGGATCCTGGAGGAGACCAATCCGCATCTGCCCGAGCTGAATCAGCTGCTCCGGCAGGCGGCGACGACAACGGACGTCTACGCCGACGCCATGCCGGACCTGATGCGCACCGTCGACAACGCCACGTTCATCGGCAACAACCTCGTCGACAACACCGCCAACCTCGACGCCCTGCTGATCAACGCGACCGGGATGGCCAACACCATCAACGGGGTGCTCGCGCCGTCGAAGTCGACGCTGATCTCGACGCTGGCCAACCTCGATCCCGTGTCGCAGTTGCTCGGGTACAACTCGCCGGGCATCAAGTGCTTCCTGACCACCTCGGCGAAGGCCGCCGATCTGGCCAAGCCGTACTTCGGTGGTCGCAACGGCAACCTCCTGCTCTATGCAGGTCTGCTGCCGGGCAAGGAGCCGTACCACTACCCGGAGAACCTGCCGCGCGTGGGCGCCGCCGGACCTCCGACGTGCGCGGGCGGTCTCAGCGACCCGACCACCACCCAGCATTCGAAGTTCTACGTCACGAACAACGCCCCGGTGCCGTATCAGCCCCGCACGACGCCGAAGGCGAACCGGGAGAAGTTGTTCCAG
This sequence comes from Gordonia sp. OPL2, assembly GCF_003797825.1. Classification (GTDB taxonomy): domain Bacteria; phylum Actinomycetota; class Actinomycetes; order Mycobacteriales; family Mycobacteriaceae; genus Gordonia. The sequence goes on along the minus strand of NZ_RKME01000044.1, from coordinate 14,567 downwards.
CTGCTGTTCGGGGAGCCGCCACGTGGATAACCGCGCACGCGCATTCCGCGCGACCGTCATCAAACTGGGCGCATTCGCCATCGTCATGCTGCTGGTGTTCGTCGGCCTCGTCGTCGTGTTCAGCAACTACCGCTCCGGCAAGTCCGACGACTACCACGCCGTGTTCACCAGTGCCTCGGCGATGAAGTCGGGCAGCAAGGTGAAGATCGCCGGCGTCGAGGTGGGCCGGGTCTCCGGCATCTCGCTGAACCGCGCCAACCAGGCAGAGGTGGAGTTCACGGTCGACCGGCAGTACCGCCTACCGGCGTCGGCACGGGCACTCATCCGGTACGAGAACCTCACCGGCGACCGCTATCTCGAGCTGCAACAGGGGACCGGTGAGCCGGGCGAGTTCCTGTCGCCCGGAGACGAGATCCCGATCAGTCAGACCGAACCGGCCCTCGACCTCGACAAGTTGCTCGGTGGCTTCAAGCCGCTCTTCCGCACACTGAACCCCGAAGAGGTCAACCAGCTGTCGGCGTCCATAGTCGAGGTGTTCCAGGGGCCCGCGCAGACCGCGGCCGTGGACAAGCTGCTCACCGACACGGCGTCGTTCACCAGCACCCTCGCCGACCGCGACCAACTGATCGGGCAGGTCATCGACAATCTGAACGCGACCCTCGGCACCCTCGACGGCGACCGCAAGGGCCTCGACACCAGCCTCGATCAGCTGCAGCAGCTGACCTCCGGGCTCGCCGAGCAACGCGGCATCATCGGGAACTCGCTGACCCAGACCTCCGAGGTCACCAACGGGTTGTCGGATCTGCTGGGCGCGACCCGGCCGGATCTGAAGCAAATGGTCGCCAACACCGGGCAGACGTCGGACTCGATCCTGCGCGCCGAGCCCTACGTGCGCTCGCTGCTGCAGCGGCTGCCGAGTGACTACAAGAAACTGTCGAATCTGGGCAGCTACGGGTCATGGCTGCAGATCTACTTCTGCCGCATCCGGCTGTTGGTCACCGGACCGGCCGGCAAGCAGTACTTCTTCACGTCGAACGACGTCATGGGTGACACGACCAAGGCAGGCGGGAGGTGCGCGGCGACATGACCAATCCCTTCGGACGGTTCTTCTCGAGCCAGCGCACCGAATCCTCCGAGGCCGACGTGTCCCGCGAGCAGAAGCGCGGCGGGCGCAGTCGGGCCGGGATCGGCATCATCGGTGTGGTCATCACGGCTCTCGTCATCGTGGTCGCGCTGCAGATGGACAAGCTGCCCTATCTGTCGCCGATCAGCTCCTACACCGCGTACTTCGATGACGCCGGCGGTCTGGTGTCCGGCGACATCGTCACCGTCTCCGGTGTGAACGTCGGCACGGTCGAGGGCGTGAAGCTCGCCTCGACGGACCAGGGGACGAAGGCGGCGGTCACCTTCCGGATGAAGGACGACCTCATCATCGGTGACGAGACACAGGCGGCGATCAAGACCGAGACCGTCCTCGGTCGGCGGAACCTCACGGTGATCCCGCACGGTGGGAACCGGATCAAACCCGGTGGTGAGATCCCGAACCAGAACACGGTGGCGCCGTACTCGCTCACCGATGCGCTCGACGACGCGTCGTCGACGTTGGAGACCACGGACACCGACGAGCTGAACAAGGCGCTGACCACGTTGTCGGTGACCTTCGAGGACACCCCTCCGCAGGTGCAGGGTGCCGTCGACGGGGTCGCCCGCCTGTCCAAGGCGGTCGCCGATCGGGACGGGGCGTTGCGAGAGCTGCTCGCGAAGGCCAACTCGGTCAGCAAGATCCTCGGGGACCGCAACAACCAGATCAACAAGCTGCTCGTCGACGCCAACTCACTGCTCGGCGAACTGCAGTTCCGGCAGTCGGCGATCGCGTCGCTGATCACGGGCACCCGTGACGTGTCTATCCAGATCAAGGGCTTCATCGCCGACAACAACGCGCAACTCACGCCGGTGTTGAACAAGCTGGATCGGGTCACCAAGATCCTCACGGATAACGAGAAGAGCCTGAAGGAGACCATCGATCGGCTCGGCCCGTACGCCAATGCGCTCGGTGAGGCCGTCGCGAATGGCCCGAACTTCGACTCGCTGGTCGGGGTGTCGACGTTCGGCGACTACACCGCGACCTTCCTGAAGGTTCTGCAGCAGAAGTATCCGGAGGCGGCGAAGGCGTTCTCCTACAGCGGTTTCCCGCTGCTGCCGAACGCGTGGAGCGAGGCGCCGCCGGCCGGCACCCGCCCCAAGCCGCCGGTCGCGCCGGAGCCGACCTATCCGACGCCGCCGCCCAATTCGACACCGCGCAGTGCCGCGCCGAGATCAGGAGGGTGATGCCGCAATGACCAAGCGAATTCTGCAGATCGTCGCGGTCGTCGTGCTCGTGGCACTCGTCGGTGTGCTCGCGTGGGTCGGGTTCACCCGGGCGACCACGAAGTCGGTCACCGCGTACTTCCCGACGGCCACCGGACTCTACGAGGGCGATCCGGTGCGTGTGCTCGGGGTGAACGTCGGCGAAGTCCGCTCCATCACGCCGCGCAGCGGTGATGTCCGCGTCGAGCTACAGGTCGACAAGGACACCGCGGTCCCCGCCGACGCGAAGGCGGTCGTCGTCGCGCAGAGCCTGGTGTCGGGTCGCTTCATCCAGCTGACGCCGGTCTATTCCGGTGGGCCGCAACTCGAGAACGGCGGCACCATCCCGATGGAGCGGACGGCCGTTCCGATGGAGTGGGACGACATCAAGAAGCAGCTCAACCGGCTGACCGAGGCCGTCGGACCCAAGGGCACCGACCCGGGTACCGCGGAGAAGGTCATCGACGTCGCGGAGAGAAACCTCAACGGCAACGGTGCGGCCATCAACCGGTCGATCAACGAGTTGTCGGACGTGATGGGCACTCTGGCCGCCGGCAGCGGTGATCTGTTCGCCACCATCCGCAGTCTGCAGAAGCTGACCGATGCCCTGTCGGACAGTCATGAGCAACTCGTGCAGTTCAACGGCCGCATCGCGTCGGTGAGCGACGTGCTCGCCGACAACACGAAGGGTCTGAACGAGGCGCTGCACGAACTGGATTCGGCGATGGGCGACATCCAGGTGTTCATCGACCAGAACAAGAACGCATTGACGTCGTCGGTGAAGAGCCTGGCCGACACCACGCGGATTCTCGCCGAGAAGGACGAGCAGGTGCGGGGGGTGCTCCACTCTGCGCCCAACCAGCTCGCGAACTTCTACAACATCTACAACCCGCTCACCGGGTCGCTGTCGGGTGTGTTCGGACTCGGAATGGGCAACAACCTGATCACCCTGCTGTGCGGCACGATGGACGCCAACAACCGGCCCGGGGCCAGCAAGGCCGACGTCGAACACTGTGCCGACGTGCTCGCGCCGATGCTGTCGACGATCGCCGTCGCCTACCCGCCGTTCATGACGAATCCCGTCAGCGGCATCAACGCGACACCGGATCAGATCACCTATCAGAACTCGAGCGTCGAGGCCCGGGCCAAGGCCGGGGTCCGCGCGCAGGACGCCCAGACCCGCCGTGACAACGGTGGCGGCGCGCTCGGCGACCTGCTCGTGCCGTGGGGAGGCGAAGGATGAGGCGTCACCTGCGGATGGCGATCGCCCTGCTCGCCGTGGTCCTCGCGTCGTCGGCGTGCGGATTCTCCGGACTCAACAACCTGCCCGTCCCGGGCGCGCAGGGAACCGGCAACGGGTCCACCGAGATCAGTGCCGTCCTGCCGAGCGCCGCCGGGCTGGTCACGAATGCGCCGGTCATGATGGACGACGCCACCGTCGGCAGCGTCGGCAAGATCACCGTGCAGAACTGGAACGCCGAAATGGGCATCCGGCTCGATCCGGGCGTCCGGGTGCGCAAGGGGTCGCATGTGATGGTCGGGATGACCAGCGTCCTCGGTTCGACGCACCTGCAGATCGTCGAGCCGGAGACCTCTGACGGGTATCTGCAAGCGGGAGATCAGATCCCACTGCCCGCCTGCCCGCAGCAGGCGAACATCGCGGCGCCGACCGACGTGGCGCCCGTTGCCGACATCAACTCCGCCCAACAGGTCCCCGGCTGTTCGTATCCGACGACGGAGCAGGTGCTGAGCTCGTTGTCGGTGGTGCTCAACGGCGGTGGCCTCTCGCAGTTCGGCGACATCGTGCACGAGATGAACTCGATCTTCGACGGCCATCAGAAGCAGATCCGCTCGCTGATCCCGCGACTGTCCACCCTCGTCGCCGACCTCGACCGGCAGACCGGGAACATCATCTCGGCGATGGACGGACTCGACCGGCTCAGCGCGTCGATCAACGAACAGAAACCGACGGTGGAGAAGGCTCTCGCCGATGCGCCGAAGATCCTGCAGTTGCTGAACGATCAGCGCCAGCAATTCGTCACGGCACTCGATTCACTCGCCCGACTGTCGAAGACCACCAACGACGTGCTCGACGCCAACAGCGAGGACGTCAAGACGATCGTCGGCAACGTCAAACTCGCGCTGGCTCAACTCGCGGCGGCCGGCCCGTCGTTGCCCGGGTCGCTGAAGATCCTCCTGACGTTCCCGTTCCTCGAGGAGGCGATCCCGACCATCGTCAAGGGCGACTACGTGAACTCCGACCTGGTTCTCGACCTCACCTTCGAGAAGCTGAACGACAGCATCTTCCGGGCGGTCGGAGTGGTCGGGCCGGAAGCGGTCGCCGGGAAGCCGGCGGGTGCGGCGAAGCAGGGGATGAATCCGTTCACCTCGCCGCTGAAGCCGGGCGGTGAGCGCAAGCCGGACACCAAGGATCCGGTCCCGTCAATCCCCGGCCTGCCGAAACTGCCCGCGCTGCCCGCGATTCCCGGGGTAGGGGGTAACTGATGAAGATCACCCGGTTCGTCCGGATCCAGCTGACGATCTTCGCGATCGTCACGGTCGTCGCCATGGTCGCCATGGCCATCTACTACGTGAAGCTGCCCGCGATGGCGGGTGTCGGACGCTATGCGGTGCAGTTGGATCTGCCCAACACCGGCGGCCTGTATCAGAACGCGAACGTCAGCTATCGCGGCGTCAACGTCGGCAAGGTCACCGGCGTGCGGCTCACCGAGAGCGGGGTGCAGGCGGAGCTGTCGATCAACAGTGACGCGAAGATCCCGGCGTCGTCGAACGCGGCGGTGCGCAGCGTGTCCGCGGTCGGTGAGCAGTACGTCGAGTTCACGCCACAGCCCGACGGTCCGTCGGGCGATCTGCACAATGGCTCGGTCGTCACCAGTGACGATGTGCCCGTGGAGATCTCGTCGGTGCTCGACCAGGCGAACGCGCTGCTGGACAAGGTCGGCGACACCAAGCTGCGCGCCCTGATGGACGAGGCGTTCACCGCGTTCAACGGAACGGCGGAGAACCTGCGGCGACTGCTCGACTCGATGATCCTGCTCGTCGACGACGCCGACAAGAACACCGGTGTCACCATCGATCTCGTCAAGCAGGCGGGGCCGCTGCTGGCGACCCAGTCGGCGACCTCGGACGAGATCCGGGCGTGGACCGCGAACGTGACGAAGGTGACCGATCAGCTTCGGGCCAACAATCCCGAGATCACCGGCATCCTGCAGAAGGGGCCGTCGACGGCGTCGAAGTCGCAGGATCTGTTCGCGTCGATGGACGAGACGTTGCCGATGCTCATCTCCAATCTCGGCGTCGCGTCGAAGACGTTGGCGGTGTACCTGCCGAACCTGCAGCAGGTCCTGGTGATCTATCCGCGGCTGATCGACGCACTGCTGACCGCTCTCAACGCCGGCGATCCGCGCTATGGTCCGAGCGTCGAGTTCTCGCTGGGCTTCCAGGACCCGCCGCCGTGCACGGTCGGCTACCTGCCGCGCTCGGACTGGCGGTATCCGTCGGCCCAGAATGCCCGTGAGCTGCCGCCCGGCATGCTGTGCCGGGTCCCACAGAACGCCCAGGTGGCCGTCCGCGGTGCCCGCAACTATCCGTGTGTGGAGTTCCCCGGTCGGCGCGCGCCCACCCCCGAGGAGTGCCGGACCGGCTACAAACCGCTGCCCGGCTACAACAACGCACTGCCGAACGGAATACCCGGCGTGCGGCTGCCCACCGATCCCGCGGGCTACACGACCCCGGGGACGCCGACCGACCATGAGCCCGGACCCGCCGTCTATGCCACCAGTTACGATCCGAAGTCAGGAGATTTCATCGGACCGGATGGCAAGACGTACAACGCCGGTACCGGGCAGGATTCGCGAGGACAAGACAATACATGGCAGAGCCTGATAACGCGGACCGTGCACGGATGAACGACGGCACGGATCCCGACGACAACGAAAAGAGCGGCACCGAGAAGGGCGGCGCTGAACGGGGCGACACCGACCGCGACAAGGATGGGGCCGGCACCACGGACGCGGCGCGTACCGAACCGGGCACCACCGAACGCAAGGGGCCCGTGCGGTCGGCGCCGTTGCGCCGCAAGCGCCGCCCGGTGACGCGATCGACGGACGATTACGCGCAGCCCGAGACCGCAGAGGAGGGCGACGCGGCGAAGGAGGCGGTCCCGCCGACGCCGACAGCGGGGGCGACCGGCCCCGCGTCGGACGCCGGCGACGCACCAGCCGCCGGAGAGACCTCAGCCACTGCCGACACGGCCGCCGCCGACGAGTGGACAGATGCGCCCGATTCCCCGGGCCTGTCCGACACCGACAGCGCTGACACGCCTGGAACCGTCGGCGCCGACGCCGCCACGAGCCCCGCCGCCACAACGGCCGCCGACCCCACGCCGGCCGAGCCGGAACCCGAGGCCGTCGAGCGTGAACTGAGCTATCGCGAGCGGCGCAACCGCCGGTCGTCGTCGACCCCGGCCGCGGGTCGCGGCGTCCGCTATCGCGGTAATCGCAAACGCTCGGCGCCGATGATCGCGGCCGTCAGTGTGTGCGCGGTACTGCTCGTCGCGAGCATCGTCGCGGCCGCCGTCTTCGCGACCGGCATCGGACGAATCCGGGATCAGCAGGAGCTCCGCGAGGAGTACTCCGGGTTCGCCCAGCAGATGGTGGTGAACCTGACCTCCCTCAACGCCGGCAACGTCGACGACGCGATGAAGACGTTGGAGGACAAGACGAGTGGTCGCGCCCACCAGCAGATGCAGGAGTCGATGAAGCAGGCGGTCAGCCTGGTCCGCGACCAGGATCTCGACACGAAGTCGACCGTCCTGTCCGACGCCGTGACGCAGTCGACGCCGGATGAGGGCACCGTCATCCTCGTATACGGGTGGCAGTTGAAGCCCGAGAACCCGAAGGAACAGACGATCGTGCAGACCTTCCGCTGGCGCGTGCAGATCACGCGCATCAACGGAGAACTGAAGATGACCAACTTCGAGTGGGTGACGTGATGACAGTGTCCACCCGACGCCTCGTCGCCGGTGCCGTCGTCGTCCTCACGATCGCGGCCATCGCCGTCGCCGGCTTCCTCGGATACCGCTATTACGATCTGCGGCAGACCGAGAACGCCCGCGACTCCTCACTCGCTGCGGCCAAGGACTACGCGACGACGATGTTCGGGTACACGCCCGCGAACGTCGAAGACCATGTCGCGCAGTCGCAGAAGGTGCTGACCGGCGCGGCGAAGCCCACCTACGACGAACTCGTCACGAAGAACAATCTGGTCTCCGAGGTGCGCAAGCAGCAGGTGGTGTCGGAGGCGGCGATCCAGGATGCCGGTGTGGTCACCAACACTGCCGACACGTCGACAGTCCTGATCTTCATGAACCAATCCGTCACGCGCGGTGGGAAAGACCTCGTGCGCGTCGACCCGAGCCGGCTCACGTTCACGATGGTCAAACGTGACGACCAGTGGTTGATCGAGGGCATCGACGTGATCACCGACGACTCGTTCCGCAGTCGCGTCCAGCAGACCGACACCCCACCGCCGGGTGCCGTCCCGCTGCCGAATCCCGCGCAGGGATCGTCGGGGGCACCGTCGTCGTCGCCGGTGCCGTCCGCGCCTGCGGGCTGATCTCGATACGCGTCGGGCTCGCAAGCTCGCACGTCGCTACTCGATCGGCGGGTGGGGGCAACAGCCCGCGTCAGACGCGGACTATTGCCATGAAATGGCTCACGACAGCAGAAGGGGCCGACCACCTTTCGGTGGCCGGCCCCGTCCCCCTGTGAGAGAGCAGGTCTTCAGGATTCCGAGGTGTACCCCATCGGCATCAGGATCGACTTGTGCTCGAGGTACGACTCGAGGCCCTCACGTCCGTTCTCACGTCCGATACCCGAGTTCTTGTAGCCGCCGAACGGCGACGCGGGATCGATCGCATACCAGTTGATCCCGAGCGTACCGGTCCGGACCTGCTTGGCGATCGCGACACCACGCTCGACGTCGGTGGTCCAGATCGACCCGGCGAGACCGTAATCCGAGTCATTCGCGATCGCGATCGCCTCGTCGTCGGTGTCGTAGGCGATGACGCTGATCACCGGCCCGAAGATCTCCTCGCGGGCAATCGTCATGTCGTTGGTGACGCCGGTGAAGATGGTGGGAGTCACGTAGAAGCCGTTGTCGAGACCTTCCGGACGGGCGCCCTCCAGCACCGCCGTCGCGCCTTCCTCCTTGCCCTTCGCGACGTAGCCCTCGACCTTGTCGCGCTGCTTCTCGGTGATGATCGGCCCGAGCGTGGTGCCCTCGGCCGTCGGCAGTCCGGGCGTGAACGACTTGGCGGTCTCGACCATCGCGGCGACGATCTCGTCGTGCCGCGAGCGGGGGACGAGCACCCGGGTCTGGGCGACGCACGCCTGACCCGCATTGATGAGGCCTGCCGAGAAGACGAGCATGTGGATGTTCGCCTCGAGATCGACGTCGTCGAGGACGATGGCGGCCGACTTGCCGCCGAGTTCGAGGGAACAGCGCTTGAGGGTCTCACCGCACCGCGCGGCGATCGCCCGACCGGCAGCCGTCGACCCGGTGAAGGTGATCTTGTCGACGTCCGGGTGGTCGACGAGCGCCTTGCCGGTCGCGACGTCGCCCGGGATCACCGAGATGACGCCCTCGGGCACACCGGCCTCCACGAAGAGCTGGGCGAGGAGGTTGGCGTTCAGCGGCGTCTCGGGAGCCGGCTTGAGCACGATCGAGCAGCCGGCGGCCAGCGCGGGTCCGAACTTGTTGCACAGCAAGAACAATGGGACGTTCCAGGCGATGATCGCGCCGACGACACCGACCGCCTCCCGGGTCACCAGGGTCTCACCGAACAGACCGGTACGACGTTCCTCCCACGGGAAATCGGTGGCTGCGGCGGCATAGCCCTGCAGCACGCCGGTGCCGGCCAACTGCTGGAGGGTCGCGACGTCGGTGGGGGTCGCGCCCATCTCGGCGGACACCAGATTCGTGATGTCGGCGGATCGTTCGTTGATCAGATCGGCGGCACGGTTGAGGACCGCGGCGCGCTCGGCGGGCGCCGTGTCGCGCCAGACTCCCGATTCGAAGGCGGCCCGGGCGGCCTTGACGGCCGTGTCGACGTCCACCTCGTCGGCCAGCGGCACCGAACCCACCCGTTCGCCGGTGGCCGGCGAGAACACCTCGAGCGTCTCGGTCGAATGCGGATCGACCCACTGCCCACCGATGAACAGCTGCGATTGGTCGCCGGCGCCGACAAGATCGGCGGCCGGACGGGACTCGACGGTCTCGGTCATGAATTGTGCTCCTGATGGTGGTGTGAACTACTCCACACCAGATACTAGAACACGTTCTAACTTTAGGGCCAGGGGCCTTGCCCGCCGATGACGGTCAGCGGCCGAATCGGATCATCGCGGTCAGCCCTTCGATCACATCGTGCAACACGGTGACCTGGTCGGCGACGGAGTGACACTCCAGCAGTCGCTGCCGATCCGCCGGCCCGATGGGCAACCGGGTGGCCCACTCGAAGACACCGAACACGGCGAGATCGGCGACGTCGAAGTCGGGCAGTCCGACGGGGACCGCCTCGGGCCTCACCTCGGCCACCTCGTCCACGAACGCCCGGAGCTCCAGGGCCAGCGCACGCAGCGACGACTCGTCCTCGGCGTCGATCTCGATGGCCGGCAGGGTCTCGGTCATCGCCCGCGGATACGGGTCGTCGGCCAACCACTCGATCACCCGGAACCGCTCCGCGCCCGTACAGGTCAGCGATGCGCGGCCGTCGGGTTGCGCCAGGACGTTCTCGATGCGCGCGAACGTCCCGATGTCGTGGCGGACATCGCCGCCACCCACCTCGTGTCCCCGGGCGATGAGCACGACGCCGAACCGGCCCGCTCGCTCCACTTCCGGCGCTTGTCCAGACCGGCCCGCTCGGTTCGCTCCCGGCGCTTGTCCAGACCGGCCCGCTCGCTTCGCTCCCGGCTCGAATCGGGGCCCGTCGGATGTGTCATCGAGACAGTCCGTCAGCATCTGCCGATACCGCGGTTCGAAGATCCGTAAGGGCAGCGGCTCGCCGGGCAGCAGCGCGGTGCCCAGCGGGAACATGGGTGTGACCGGCGCCCGATCGGCGCCGGTCACCTCGGCCTCACTCAGGCGCTCGGTCTGGCGTCGAGCACGACCTCGAACTCGAGGAGGTCGGCACCGCTGGCGACGGGCTTCGCCCGCTCACCCGCATGGGCCTCCCGTGCGGGTCCCGATGCCCACGCCTGGAAGTCCTCTTCTGTCTCCCACTGGGTGACGACGAAGTAGCGATCGTCGCCCTTCACCGGACGCAGCAACTGGAATCCCAGGAATCCCTTCGACCCGTCCACCGAATGGGCGCGATGGGCGAAACGCTTCTCGAGTTCGGGTCCGGCACCCTCGGGGACCGAGATCGCATTGATCTTCACAACAGCCATGGGCCCACCCTACTGTCGACGACTCGTCACCGGAACGGCGATCTCGCGAGACCGATCTCGGCGACGACACCGTCGGCGTGCGGATCAGGCCGATCGGCTGACTCGTGTCCTACCCTGGGCGCGTGACCGCCAACCCCTCCCTGCCCGACAGCGGGATCGACGGCACAGCACCGGAGATCGCCAAGAGCGCGCCGGAGATCGGGTTGCGTGACCACGGAGGCCCGGTCGGTGCTGATGGCCAACCCGTGCGCGGCGTCGGACCGATCGTCCTGCTCCACGGTCTGATGGGACGCGGCCGCACGTGGCGTCGACAGATCCCGTGGCTCCGACGACACGGCCGGGTGTTCACCTACGACGCGGCCTTCCACACCGGCGCCGACGCGGTGCCGCCGCAGGCACCGGACGAACTGGGCACCGAACGATTCGTCGCCGACCTCGCGGAGATCCTGGTCTGGATCGATCAGGGCCCGGCGGTCCTCGTCGGCCACTCGATGGGCGCACTGCACGCCTGGTGTACGGCAGCGGCCTACCCGGAGATGGTGTCGGCGTTGGTGATCGAGGACATGGCCCCCGACTTCCGCGGCCAGACCACCCGCAATTGGACCCCCTGGTTCGACAGCTGGCCGGATCGCTTCACCTCGATGGCGCATGCGCAGGAGATGTTCGGCGCCGTCGCCGGCCGCTACTTCTACGAGGCCTTCGACGACGGGCGACTACACGGCAGCCTGTCGATCTGGACCGACATCGCCGAGGAGTGGGGCGGCCGCGACTTCTGGGATGAGTGGACCGCGGTGCGTGTGCCGTCGCTGGTCATCGAAGCCGGGTTCACCGTCACCCCGCCCGGTCAGATGCGGACCATGTGCTCGACGAACCGCCGGGCCCAGTACCTCCAGGTGCCCGGAGCCGGACATCTCGTCCACGACGATGCGCCCGATGTCTACCGCGGCGCCGTCGAAGCGTTCCTGGCCGCACCGATCGGTTGATCGGACGCAGCGGATCCCGACAGTCGCATCGTCGTCAGTTCGCCTCACCCGCAAGGCAATACCGACCGTCTTCGGTGATCTCGACGAGTCCGTCGACGAGCAGTGAGTCGAGCGCCCGATCGCGCTGCGCGACATCGGTGGTCCACACGGCGTCGAGCCGATCGCGGATCACCGGAAGGTCGGTGCCACGGAGGACGTCGAGAAGCAATCCGCGGACCTGGCGGTCGGTTCCCGCGAACTTCTGCACCTTGCGGGCCGGACCCGTGTGGGCGGGCCGGCCCAGATGCACCCACGTGCAATCGGTCAACGGACACTCCGAGCAGTTCGGGTTGCGCGCGGTGCAGACCAGCGCGCCGAGTTCCATGAGCGCGGCCGAGAAGCGTGGCGCCCGGTCGGTCGGGGTCCCGTCCGGGTGGCGGGGGAGGAGGCTTTCGGCATCGGCGAGGTCGGTGCGCGACGGGTTCCCGGGCTGCTCGCGGCCGTGCACCGCACGGGCGATGACACGGCGGACGTTCGTGTCCACCACCGGAACCGACTGTCCGTAGGCGAAACATGCCACGGCTCGCGCGGTGTAGTCGCCGATCCCGGGCAGGGTGAGCATGGTCTCGACATCGTCGGGGACACGATCGCCGTGCTGCTCGGCGAGGACCCCGGCGCACTCGTGCAACCGCAGAGCGCGGCGCGGATAGCCGAGCTTGCCCCACGCGCGCAGCACCTCACCCGCCGAGGCGGCCGCCATCGCCGACGGCACGGGCCAGCGTCGGACCCATTCCTGCCACGGGCCGACCACCCGCGACACCGGGGTCTGCTGCAACATGATCTCGCTGATCAGGATCTGCCATCCGGACAGGCCGGGGGCGCGCCAGGGCAGGTCGCGCTCGTGGAGGTCGAACCAGCCGAGGAGAACGGCCGGTGGCACACTAGTGGCCATGAGCCAAGTGACGCCCACCGAAGCCTGGAAGATCCTGCAGGAAGGGAACGATCGGTTCGTTGCCGGCGAGTCTCAACATCCCAAACAGGGTATCGAGGATCGTGAGCGTCTGACATCGGGCCAGCACCCGCACGTCGTCCTGTTCGGTTGCTCCGACTCACGACTGTCCGCCGAGATCATCTTCGATCAGGGACTCGGCGACATGTTCGTGGTCCGCACCGCGGGCCAGGTCATCGACTCCGCGGTGCTCGGGTCCCTCGAGTTCGCCGCGGAGGTGCTCGAGGTCCCGTTGATCGCGGTCCTCGGCCACGACAGCTGTGGTGCGGTGAAGGCGACGCTCAACGCGCTCGACAACCTGGAGATCCCGGGCGGCTACATCCGTGACGTCGTCGAGAAGGTCAGCCCCAGCATCCTGGCCGGTCGCAGTGAGGGGCTGAGCCGTGTCGACGAGTTCGAGGCGCGGCACGTGCTCGAGACCGGCAAGCAGCTCATGGAGCGCAGCCGCATCATCGCCGACCGGGTGGCCGACGGCCGCCTCGCGATCGTCGGGCTGACCTATCAGCTCGGCGAGGGGCGCGCCCACGTCCGGGGCGTCCTCGGACAGGTCGACGGCGTCGAGACCGTCGACGTCGCGCACAGCTGACACGTCCGGCGGGGGTGAACCCCGACTTGAGACTTTCCGCCGGTCAGGCCCTGTTCCCGCGACACGCCGAGCAGGGTCGGACAGCGCTCTGAGATCCGCCGTTAGCGTGGGGGCGTGATCGAACCGCAAGGCCCACTACCCCCCGAGATCTACTGGCGACGCCGTGTCGTCGCGCTCGGCGGTGCGGCCATCGCGGTGGCACTGATCATCGGTCTCATCATCTGGGCCACGGGCGGCAGCAACGACAATCCGTCCAACGCCGCAGCGACATCCTCGGTCGCGTCGTCGACCGCCTACTCCACCGAACCTTCCTCGTCGGCCGATCCGTCGGCGAGTGAGGGTGTGTCAGGTGGCGGGCCCGTCGCCGGTGGTGGCAGCGGTGGTGGCGTCGCGGCCCCGTCCGGAAGCGCGGCGGCCTCGTCGGTGCCCGCACCCGGTGGGTCGTCGGCGGCTCCCGGCCCGGTACCCGCGTCGGGTCTCTGCCCGGACGCCAACATCTCGGTCGTCCTCTACACCGACAAGCCGACCTACTCGACCGGCGATCAGCCCGTCTTCACCATCGTCACCACCAATGCGGGACTCACCGACTGCACACGCGACGTCGGCAAGGCGGCGCAGAACGTGGTGGTCCGCACCCTCGACGGCACCCGTACCCTGTGGTCGGCCCGCGACTGCTCGCCGCTGCAGACCGTCAACAACGTCAACCTCAAGCCCTCCCAGCAGGTGCGTGACACCATCACCTGGTCGGGCACCACGAGCAGCCCCGGCTGTGACAAGCCGCGCGTGCCGATCCCGGTCGGGGCCTACCAAGCCATCGGAAAGATCGGGGAGAAGGAGTCGGCGCCGATCACGTTCAACGTGGTCGCTCCGGCGCAGCAACCCTGAGAATCGGTCGCACCCCGATCCGTGAGAATCAGTCGTCACCCGATCCCTGAGGAGCGAGGCGCCAGCCGAGCGTCACGAAGGGCGGCCCTTCGTGACGCTCGCAGGCTCGCTCCTCAGTGTCTGAGGCCGCCGGTGGCGGCCGTGGTGGGGAGCGAAGAGTGGATGCTGGCCACCTGGGGTCGGTGGGGGGATCATTGATGGGTGGATCGTGGCCGTCCCCGGACGCTTCCCTTGTGTCAGTGAGCCAGTTCCTCAGTGTGGGGTGCGGGGCCTACCACGGGAATCGTGGATTGTTGCTACGAGCACGCGGA
>NZ_RKME01000043.1 GCF_003797825.1 Gordonia sp. OPL2 | reverse complement strand
CGCGACCCGACCCCTCCCAGAACTGTGCGCGCAGCGCCTTCTTGTCGGGCTTGCCCAACGCTGTCAGCGGCAGCGACTCCGCGAAGATCACCTGCTTGGGCGACTGGACCGCACCCTTGCGGTCCTTCACCGACTGCTGGATCTCCTTCGTCACCGTCTCCTTGGCCACATCTCCCTGATCGGCGTCTGCGCGCAGCACGACGACGGCGGTGACCGCTTCGCCCCACTTGTCGTCGGGGACCCCGATGACCCCCACTTGCCCGACCGAGGGATGTTCGGCGACAACGTCTTCCACCTCTCGCGGGAAGACATTGAAACCACCGGTGACGATCATGTCCTTGGTCCGGTCGACGATGTACCAGAATCCGTCGGCATCCTCGCGCGCGACGTCGCCGGTACGCAGCCATCCGTCGCGGAACGTGTCGGCGGTCTGTTCCGGTAGACCCCAGTAGCCGCCCGCGAGCAGCGGGCCCGCCACACAGATCTCCCCCGGCTCACCCTGCGGGACCGGCTTGTCGTCGGGCCCGAGCAACGCGGTGCGCAAGAAGGCCGACGGTCGTCCGCAACTGCTGAGCCGACGCGAGTCCTCGCCGGGCTTCGGGTGGTCGTTTTTGCCGAGGTAACTGATCACCATCGGCGCCTCGGACTGGCCGTAGTACTGGGCGAAGATCGGACCGAAGCGTTCGATCGCCTCGGCCAGGCGCACCGGATTGATCGGCGACGCACCGTAATACACGGTCTCCAAGGACGAGAGGTCGCGGGTCCGGGAATCGGGATGGTCCATCAGCGCGTAGAGCATCGACGGCACGAGCATCGTCGCGGTGATGCGTTCCTCTTCGATGACGCGCAGCACCTCGGCGGGATCGAACTTCGCCATGACCACCATGCATCCACCCTTGATGAGCGTGGGCACGAAGAACGCGGCACCCGCGTGCGACAGCGGTGTGCACATCAGGAATCGCGGGTTCTCCGGCCACTCCCACTCGGACAGCTGAATCTGGGTCATCGTCGACATCGCTCGCGCGGTTCCGATGACGCCCTTCGGCTTTCCGGTGGTGCCGCCGGTGTAGGTGATGGACACGACGTGCTCCGGCGGCAGATCCGCAGCGGCCAGCGGCTTGGGCTGATAGTTCTCCGCCTCGGCGATCACGTCGCGCCCGTAGGCGGCGAGTTCCTCGGGAACCGGACCGAGAGTGAGGACCTGCTTCAGGCTGTCCACACGTTCCACCAGTGCGAGCGCACGCTCTACGAACATCGGCACCGGGTCGATGACCAGGGTGGTGACGCCGGCGTCGGAGAGCACGTAGGCGTGATCGTCGAGCGAACCGAGCGGGTGCAGCGCGGTACGGCGCCAACCCTGGGTCTGCCCCGCACCGATCACCAGCAACACCTCGGGGCGATTCAGCGCGAGCAACCCGACCGTCGATCCGGTCCCGGCGCCCAGCGATTCGAACGCCTGTTGATACCGGCTGACCGCGTCGGCCATCTCGCGACCGGTCAGCTCGGTCTCGCCGAGGAACAGCACCTTGCGACTCGCGTGTCGGCGCAGAGCCGCGACCAACAGGTCGCCGAGGTGGGTACCGCCGCGCAGGTGGTCGAAGTCGGTCGTCGCATCCTGAACATCCGTCATGGTCATCAAGACTAGGACGTGTTACAGCATCAGGGAAGGACCGGGTGAGATTCGGATGCCATGACGTGGCAATACGGACATCCCTGGACCCCAAAATCATAGATAGAACGTGTTTCAGTTTGTGGTGGTGAGGAATGTCGTCGGCGGCACATCGCGCGCGGTGCTGAACTACCATCGGGAGTCATGACCGATCTTGACCTGGCGACCACTCGCCGCGACATCACCGACGCACTTCTGACCGCACTCGAGCGTCGCCATGACGTCCTCGACGCCATCGTCGATGCCGAGACCCGCGACGAGGCGGTCGAGGCCATCGCCACCCTTCTGGGGAAATCCACACTCGGCGCGGAGGCCGTCCTGGGGATGTCCTTCTACCAACTCACCAAAGATGAGCGCCGCAAGAACCAGGCCGAACTCGACGACCTCAACAACGCTCTGACCTTCACACTGGCCGAGCGCCCGGCGAGCAGTGGCGACTCCCTCGATCTGCGCCCCTTCTCCGCTGCCGACGACGCCGACCTCTTCAAGGTGCGCACCGAGGAGCTCAAGGTCGCCGGCGACGGCTCCGGGAGCCCGGCGGGAGACCTCGGCGAGGAGATCGCCAAGGCCACCGAGCGCGTCGACAACGAGGACGCCGTGTGGCTGGTTGCTCTCGAAGGTGACACCAAGGTCGGCTTCGTCTTCGGCGAGCTCGTCAACGGCGAGGTCGACGTCCGGATCTGGATCCACCCGGATCACCGCAAGAAGGGATATGGCACAGCCGCGCTGCGGAAGTCACGCTCGGAGATGGCCGCCGACTTCCCCGGCGTCCCGATGGTGGTCCGCGCACCGAGCTCGTAGGCGCGACCCTTCGAGACACTGCGCTGGCGCTCCGTTCCTCAGGGACCGCACACGGAAAGCGAGCCTGCGAGCGCCTCCCGATCCCTGAGGAGCGAGCCTGCGAGCGTCACGAAGGGTCAGGGTCCGACGCGTCGCCTCGGCACCCCGAACCGGGCGACGATCGCCCGGATCCGATTGTCCTCGTCGACGACGAACGATTCGCTGACATGGGCGGCGAGCCCGATCGCCTTGGGCCGCACGTACACCCAGTACCTGGTGGACACCGTGTGTCCGTCGACGTCGGCCGTGAAGTCGCTGATGCGGTGGATGAGCCGGAACTGTGGGCCGCGCGCCAGACTTCGCGCGATGTGCGGCCCACTTCGCCCCGTCTTCACACCCATCTCGGTGCGCGTGCAGTCAACGTGCAGCGAGACGCCCGACGGGTCATGACTGAGAAGTGCATCGACGTAGGCTCGTGCCACCGCAATGCGTTCGGAAGCCCGTTCGGGATCGACGTTCGGCGTCACGACTACCGCGCGCCGTAGACCGGCACGGGCACCGGCGACTTGGCCAGGATCTCCTCGACGACGGGGCCGAGTTCGCCGGGCGCCCACCGAGATCCCTTGTCCTGCTCAGCGCTGCGCTGCCATCCGTCGACGACGGTGATCCGCCCGCCCTCGACCTCGAACACCCGACCGGTCACCGCCGACGACTCGGGCGACCCCAACCAGACGATCAGCGGCGAGATGTTCGCCGGGTCCATCGCGTCGAACGACCCGTCGGCCGGTGCCGCCATCTGCGCGGCCATCGCGTCCCCGGCGCTCATCGTCATCTGTGTCCGCGCCGACGGCGCGATGGCATTCGCCGTGACACCGTAGTTCCCCAGCTCGGCGGCCGCCTGGATGGTGAGAGCGGAGATACCCGCCTTGGCCGCAACGTAATTCCCCTGGCCGACCGAGCCGAAGAGGCCGGCGCCCGACGACGTGTTGATGATGCGCGCCACCGGCTGCTGTCCCGCCTTGGACTGTGCACGCCAGAACGCGGCGGCGTGATGGATCGTCACGAAGTGTCCTTTGAGATGGACCCGGATCACCGCATCCCACTCGTCCTCAGACATCGCGACCAGCATGCGATCACGGACGAAACCCGCATTGTTGACGATGATGTCGAGGCCACCGAACTCCTTGACCGCGGAGTCGATCATCGTCGCACCGGCAGCCCAGTCTGCGACATCGGACACGATCGCGAGGGCCTGGCCACCGGCCGCGGTGATCTCGTCGGCGACCGAGTGGGCGGCGTTCGCGTCGAAGTCGTTGACGACAACCTTGGCACCGTCTGCCGCGAACGCCAGCGCATGCGCGCGACCGATGCCCTGACCCGACCCGGTGACGATTGCCACGCGTCCTTCATTCAGCTTGTCAGACAAGATCTTCCCCTCGTTTGTCCTCTCGGTCGCGCGCCGACAGCGCACGACTGATCACATCTTGTTGTCGGCGGTGGCCGCGGCCAGGAAGGCCGGGCGTTCTCCTCCACCATGCACCGTGAGCGTGGAGCCCGTGATGTATCCGGCCATCGGGCTCAGCAGAAAGGCGACCGCGTTGCCGACATCCTCCGGCATCGCCAATCGACCCATCGGGATCGTCGCACCCACGGCCGCGACACCGTCGTCGTCGCCGTAGTGCAGGTGTGCCTGCTCGGTGAGGACGGCGCCACAGACGACCGAGTTGATGCGCACGTGCGGCGCCCACTCGATGGCCAGCGACGTGACCATGTTGTCCAGACCGGCCTTGGCCGCGCCGTAGGCCGAGGTCCCCGGCGACGGTCGATGGCCACTCACGCTCGACACGTTCACGATCGCACCGCCGGCCTCCTGGCCCGTCATCACCGCCTGCGCGGCACGCGCAACCGCGAGGGGCGCCAGAAGATTCAGTTCGACGATCTTGCTCGAGAAACGCGGCGAGGCGTCGGCGGCCAGTGCGAACGGCGACCCCCCGGCATTGTTGACCACGCCGTCGAGCCTCCCGTGGTTCTCCGCTATGCCGCGCACCATCGCGTCGACGGCATCGGCGTCGCGCACATCGCAGGCGACGAACTCGACATCGGCGTCCGTCCCGGGATGGCGACCGCACACCACCGGGACAGCACCGAGGTCGCTGAGGACGCGGGTGATACCCGCGCCGACCCCGCGCGTACCTCCGGTCACCAGCACGACCTTCTTGTCGAGTCCCAGGTCCCGAGCCGATGCCGGCCGGCCTGCGGCCTGCCCCTCTGACGTCATGGGTGCTACCCTACCAAACAACCAAGCACTTGCTTGGTTCGCATTCGTACCCGAGAGGAGCAGGTGTGCCGATCACCACGACACGCACCGAGAACGGGATCGTGACGGTGACCGTCGACTACCCGCCCGTCAACGCACTGCCGTCGGCGGCGTGGTTCGAACTCGCCGATGCCATCACCGCGGCCGGTCAGGACATGTCCACGCACGTCGTGATCCTGCGGGCGCAGGGGCGCGGTTTCAACGCCGGCGTCGACATCAAGGAGATGCAGGCCACCGAGGGTTTCGACGCACTCATCGGCGCGAACCGCGGATGCGCCGCCGCGTTCTCCGCGGTGTACGACTGTGCCGTCCCGGTGATCGCCGCAGTGAACGGCTTCTGTGTCGGCGGCGGCATCGGACTCGTGGGCAACGCCGACGTCATCGTCGCCACCGACGACGCCGTCTTCGGACTGCCGGAGGTCGATCGCGGCGCACTCGGTGCGGCCACACACCTGGCGCGTCTGGTCCCTCAGCACATGATGCGGACCCTCTACTACACAGCGCAGAACGTCACCGCGCAGCAGCTCGAACACTTCGGCTCGGTGTACCGCGTGGTCGGCCGCGACGAACTGCTGGGCGCCGCGATGGAGGTGGCCGAGAAGATCGCCACCAAGGACACCCGTGTCATCCGGGCGGCCAAGGAGGCCATCAACCACATCGACCCGATCGACGTGAAGAGCAGTTACCGGCTCGAGCAGGGCTTCACGTTCGAACTCAATCTGGCCGGCGTCGCCGACGAGCATCGCGATGCGTTCGTCTCGACGGGGAAGGCCCTCGACACCGCAGCATCGAACACCAATGGAGGACAAGCCTGATGGCGGCCACCCCGACCGACAAGACCAGTTCGCTCGACGACGTCATCGGCGAACTGCGTGACGGCATGACCATCGGCATCGGCGGCTGGGGCTCGCGCCGTAAGCCGCTGGCTCTGGTCCGCGCCCTCGCCCGCTCCGACGTCAAGGACCTGACCGTCGTCACCTACGGCGGACCGGACCTCGGATTGCTCTGCGCGGCAGGCAAGGTCAAGCGTGCCTACTACGGATTCGTGTCCCTCGACTCGGCTCCGTTCTACGATCCGTGGTTTGCGAAGGCACGGACGTCGGGCACTCTCGAAGCCCGCGAGATGGATGAGGGCATGGTCAAGTGCGGCCTCGAGGCAGCCGCAGCCCGATTGCCATTCCTGCCGATCCGCGCAGGACTCGGCTCGGATGTGCCGAACTTCTGGGACGGCGAGTTGCAGACCGTCACCTCCCCGTACCCGGGCGAGGACGGACGGGCCGAGACCCTCATCGCGATGCCGGCGTTGCGTCTGGATGCCGCCTTCGTCCATCTCGACCTCGCCGACAACCGCGGCAACGCCGCCTACACGGGTGTCGATCCGTACATGGACGACCTGTTCTGCGCCGCCGCGGAGCGTCGCTACCTGGAGACCGATCAGCTGGTCTCCACCGAGGTGCTCGTCAAGACCGTTCCGACACAACGCCTCCTGCTGAACCGGATGAACGTCGACCGCGTCGTACACACTCCCAACGGTGCACATTTCACCTTCGCCGGCGAGTACGGACGCGATGAGAAGTTCCAGCAGTTCTATGTCGAGTCCGCGAAGGAACCCGAGACCTGGAAGGCGTTCTCCGCACGATTCCTCGAGGTCGACGAGACCGATTATCAACGCGCGGTGACCGAGTGGCAGAGCGAGCAGGAGGATCAGCAGTGAGCACCAACGCAACCACCGAGTCCACACCGTCGGCCGACGCGGCCGAGGTCACCCGGGCCGAGGTGTGCGTGATCGCCTGCGCCGAGATCTTCTCCGGCGCCGGCGAGATCATGGCGTCGCCGATGGCGCCGACACCATTGCTCGGCGCACGCCTGGCACGGCTCACCACCGAGCCCGACCTCCTGATCACCGATGGAGAAGCGCTGATCTTGGCCGATACGCCGGCCATCGGCAAGTCCGGCCCCATCGAGGGGTGGATGCCGTTCCGGAAGGTGTTCGACGTGGTCGCCTCCGGCCGGCGTCATGTCGTCATGGGCGCCAACCAGATCGACCGATATGGCAACCAGAACCTGTCCGCCTTCGGACCGTTGCAGCAACCGACCCGACAGATGTTCGGTGTCCGAGGCGCACCCGGCAACACCATCAATCATCCGACGAGCTACTGGGTTCCGCGTCATTCCACCAGGGTGTTCGGCGACAACGTCGACATCGTCGCGGGTGTCGGCTACGACAAGGTCGATCCGGACAATCCGGCCTTCCGCTTCCTGAACATCCACCGCGTGGTGACCAACCTGGGAGTCTTCGACTTCGAGGGTCCAAGTCACACGATGCGTGCGCGGTCGTTGCACCCCGGAGTCGGCCCCGAAGAGGTCGCCGAGAACACCGGATTCGAGGTCGCGGGCCTGGACTCCGCTCCGACGACACGTCTACCGTCGGCCGAAGAACTCTCGCTGATCCGGGATGTGCTCGATCCCAAGGGCGTCCGGAATCGAGAAGTGAAGTGAGTACCGCGGAACGAGCGGACGGAGCGAGTACCGCGCCCGCAGCGGAGCGAGCGGGCGGAGCGAGTACCGCCCGCGCGGCAGGGTTGAGTACGCGTTTCACCGAGCTCGTCGGCGTCGAGTATCCGATCGTCCAGACCGGAATGGGGTGGGTGTCGGGTCCGTCGCTGACGTCGGCGACGTCGAACGCAGGCGGACTCGGCATCCTCGCGTCGGCGACGATGACCTACGCTGAACTCGAAGCAGCAGTTGCGAAGACGAAGTCGCTGACCGACAAGCCGTTCGGCGTCAACATCCGTGCCGACGCCACCGATGCGCCCGAGCGCATCGACCTCCTCATCCGCGAGGGTGTGCGGGTCGCGTCGTTCGCGCTGGCACCCAAACAGGAGTTGATCGCCAAGCTGAAGGACCACGGCGTCGTGGTCATCCCGTCGATCGGGGCCGCCAAGCACGCCGTGAAGGTGGCGTCGTGGGGTGCCGACGCCGTCATCGTGCAGGGCGGAGAAGGCGGCGGACACACCGGACCGGTGGCGACCACCCTATTGTTGCCGTCGGTGCTGGACGCTCTGGGAGAGAACGGTATCCCGGTGGTGGCAGCGGGCGGCTTCTTCGACGGGCGGGGTCTGGCGGCCGCGCTGTCGTACGGCGCCGAAGGCGTCGCGATGGGGACCCGGTTCCTGCTCACCTCCGACAGCGCCGTTCCCGACGCCGTCAAACAGGAGTACCTCGGGCGGGGACTCGGCGACACCGTGGTCTCGGTGAAGGTCGACGGGATGCCACACCGCGTCCTGCGCACCCCGCTGGTGGAGGCGCTCGAGAGTGGCAGCCGCGCTAAGGCCTTGATCGCCGCAGCCCGAAATGCCAACGAGTTCAAGCAGATGACCGGCATGAAGTGGACGACGATGCTTCGCGACGGTCGGACCATGCGGAAGTCCGGTGAACGTACCTGGCAGCAGGTGATCATGGCAGGCAACACCCCGATGCTGCTACGGGCCGGCCTGGTCGAGGGCGACACCCGCGCGGGTGTCCTCGCTTCGGGTCAGGTCGTCGGCCTTATCGACGACCTACCCAGTTGCGACGAGCTGATCCAGTCGATCATGACTCAGGCGCACACCCGACTCAAGGCACTGAGCACGCTCGCCTGACCGCCGAAGCCACTCGCAGCCATAGCATTCCGTGTCGCTGGGCGGGACGGAATGCTACCGCTGCGAGGGTGACGATCACTGCTGCGCGATGTCCGCGTGCCGGACACGTAGGTCCTTCTTGAGGATCTTGCCGCTCGGGTTCTTCGGCAGAGCGTCGGCCACCACCACGTACTTGGGCCGTTTGTAGCCGGCAAGGATTCCGGCGAGGTGCTCGTCGACGGCTGTCTGGGTGATCGTCGCGTCGCCCTTGGGTACGACGACGGCCGCGACCGCCTCGATCCATTTCGGATGCGGCACACCGAAAACCGCGACCTCTGCGACGCCGTCGAGCAGGTAGATCGCCTCCTCGACCTCGCGTGACGCGACATTCTCGCCACCCGTCTTGATCATGTCCTTCTTGCGATCGACCACCGAGAGATAGCCGTCGGCATCGACGACACCGAGATCGCCAGAGTGGAACCAGCCGTTGCGGAACGCAGCAGCCGTCTTCTCCTCGTCGTTGTAATAACCGAGGCACGCATGCGGACTCCGGTGGACGATCTCGCCGACCTCGCCGATCGGGACCGGATTGTCCTCGTCGTCGACGACCCGCGTCTCGACGTTGAGCGCTGCGCGCCCGGCCGAGCCTGCGCGGTCGAGTTGTTCGTGTGGCTGCAGAATGGTCGCCAGCGGCGACATCTCGGTCTGCCCGTAGAAGTTCCACAGCGCGACGTCGGGAAGTCGTTCTCCCAGCTCTCGCAGCACCTCGACGGGCATAGCCGATGCGCCGTAGTACCCCTTACGCAACGACGACAGGTCACGGCGGTCGAAGTCCGGATGACGGAGCAGCGAGATCCACACGGTCGGTGGGCAGAACAGCTTGGTGACGCCACGGTGCTCGATGGTCTCGAGGATGGCCGCGGGGTCGGGACCCGGCAGGATGATGCTCGTGGCGCCGAGGTAGACGTCGACCGACAGGAAACAGTCGAGCTGGGCGCAGTGGAACAGGGGCAGCGCATGCACCTCGATGTCGTCACCGCTCATCTCGCCGTCGATGATGCACGAGACATATTGACTGATCAGCGATTTCGACGACAACAGGACTCCCTTGGGACGGGACTCGGTGCCGCTCGTGTACATCAGTCGCAGCGGGTCGTCGTCGGCGATCGCGACGGACGGCACCGTTGCATCCCCGGCGGTCATCCACCCGTCCACACTCTCCCACCCGTCGTCGGCGGGTGCACCGGAGACCGGTATCCAGCCGCGCACCACACTCGTCTGGCCGGACAGGTCGACGGCCGTGCCCACGGTCGGCGCCAGCGCGTCCTCGGCGACGACCACGCCGGCACCCGAGTGATCGAGGATGAAGGCGATCTCCTCGGGACCGAGACCGAAGTTCACCGGCACCAGGATCACGCCGAGCCGCGCAGTCGCGTAGTGCAGCACGGCGAACTGCCAGCAATTGTGGCTGACCAACGCGAGCCGATCACCCTTGGACATCCCGCGCGCCGACAGCGCGTTGGCGCACCGGTTGACCGCAGTGTCGAACTCGCCGAAGGTCAGGGAGACATCACCATTGACGAGCGCGGTCTTGTCCGGTGTACGCAGCGCCGTTCTGCGCAACAGATCGCCGAGAGTCTGCTGCCGGGCGGTGGCGATGGCCGCCGACGTCGACGATGTGTAGCGCTCTGTCATGACCTGAACCCTTCGCTGACCCGACCGACCGAGTGTTGTGCGGGTCACAGTATCAATCGCCGATGGCCTCAACTCCCGGCGGACACCATCGTCCATCCGGCCGCGGCGTTTCGCTGATCCCAGAAGTCGGTGTATCGACCACCACGGACGAGGAGTTCATCGTGCGTGCCGATGTCGTCGACGTGGCCGGCATCGTCGAGGACCACGATCTGATCGGCCGCCACCACCGTCGACAGCTTGTGGGCGATCACGAGCACGGTACTGTGCTCGGCCAGGGCGCGGATCGACGCCGCGACATGCGCCTCGTTCTCCGGATCCAGCGCGCTCGTCGCCTCGTCGAACAGCACGATCGGCGCGTTCTTCAGCAGCGCCCGCGCAATCGAGACCCGTTGCCGCTCACCGCCGGACAACGCCGAGCCACCCTCACCGACCCGGGTCCGCCATCCGTCCGGGAGTCGGTCCACGATGGACGTCACGCCGGCTGTCGCCGCCGCCGCCCGGATGTCGTCGTCGGTGGCGTCGGGACGCCCGATGCGGATGTTGCCCCACAGGGTGTCGTCGAACAGGTACACGTCCTGGAACACCAGCGACAGTTGATCCATCAGCGTCGCCGGGTCGAGTTCGCGGACGTCGGCGCCGCCGACCCGTACGGCGCCGGAGTCGACGTCGTAGAAGCGGGCGATGAGACGTGTGACCGTTGTCTTGCCGGCTCCCGACGGCCCGACGAGTGCGGTCATCGATCCGGCGGGCAACCGGAAGTCGACGTCGGCGAGCACACGTCGCGCCGCCTCACCCTCGTAGGAGAAGCCGACGTGGTCGACCTCGACGAGGCCGGGTGCGGTGATCGTGGTCGGACGATCGGGCTGCGGCATGGCGGCGGTGTCGAGAATCGCCGCGATACGGTCGATCTCCGCGGTCGCCATCCGCAACGACGAGCCGAGCAACGCCAACTCGGCGATCGGGTCGGTGAACCGTGCGGCTAGCCCTATCACGGCGACGAGCAACGCGGCCTCGATCCGCCCGGTGACCGCCAGCCACGCGCCGACGACGATGATCGCGGTGAACACGAGCTGCACGGCGAGGCCGTTGAGCATGATGCCGAGCACCGACCGCCACATCACCTGACGGCCCACCCGGTGCTGTCCGGTGAGGGCGTCATCGAGTGGCTGGTACCGGTCCCCCGCTCTGCCGAACGCACGCAGAACCGGTTGATGGCGCGCGAACTCGAGCCCTCGGTTGTTGACCTCGACGGCGGCGGTGTGATTGCGCGTCTCGGCCTCGGCGATCATGCGGCTCGACAGCCCACCGACAGCCCACAGGACGGCGGCGCCGGCGACCGCGACGATCCCGATCCGCCAGTCGATGATCAGAACGCCGACGACGACGGTGATCGAACTGATGAGGTTGGTGACGACCGGCGTGATCAGGTGTGCACCTGCGCTGCCGACGAACATCGTGCCCTTCACCGCGACCTGGGAGACCGATCCCACCTTCTCGCGACTGAACCAGCCCAACGGGAGGGTCACCAGGTGATCGCCCAGCCGGTGATGCAATGTCCGCATGGTGAACACGGCCATCCGCATCGACTTGATCGACTGCACATAGAACGTCACCGCACAGAACGCGACGACGGGTACGAGGACGAGCAACCACCGTCCGGCGGAGGTGAGATCACCGTCGAACAGCTCCCGGGCGATCGGCACCAACAGGATCATGGAGAGTCCCTGCGCCACACCGAAGACGGCCGCCCAGATCAGATAGACGATCATTCGGGACCGCTCGGTCCCGAGAATCATCAGATATCCCTTGATCATTCGGCCACGCCCTTTCCGGCGATCTCGTCGTCCCGGCGGGATGTCCCACCGAGGTATGCCTGCCACATGGACGCGTACAGCCCGTCGCCCGCGGCCAGATCAGCATGTTGTCCGGTCTCGACGACCCGCCCCCGATCGAGAACGATGATGTTGTCGGCGTGGGTGATCGAGCCCAGCCGGTGGGCGATGACAAGAACCGTGCGTCCGACTACGAGTCGAGCGACGGCCTCTTGGATCTGGGCCTCGGAATCGGGATCGGCGAAGGCCGTTGCCTCGTCCAGTACCAGGATCGGGGCGTCGGAGAGCAGCGCCCGGGCTATGCTGATCCGCTGTGCCTCACCACCTGAGAGATGCGCATCCACACCGGCGATCGCGTCGTAGCCGGTGGGCAGCTGACGGATACGTTCATCGATGTTGGCCGCCCGGGCCGCCGCGATGACCTCGTCGAGACCGGCATCCGGCCGGCCGAGCCGGATGTTGTCGGCGATGCTGACGCCCATCAGCGCGACGTCCTGCAATACGAATCCGACGTGTCGGTAGAGCTCCTCCGGGGCGATGTCGCGCACGTCGGCACCGCCGATCGTGACGTTACCTTCGTCGGGATCGGCGAAACGCGGGAGAAGCGTTGCCAGCGTGGACTTTCCGCTACCGGATGGTCCAACCAGGGCGGTCACGGTACCCGGATGAAGCGTCGCGGACACCGACTCCAGGGCCCGCACCTCCGCGGCGTCGTCGTCACCGGGGTAGGCGAACGAGACACCCCGGAACTCGACCGTGTTCCCCTGTGGCATCGCTGGCTTCTCGGCGACCTCGAGTTCGGGCAGGTCGAACAGGTCGACGAGCCGTTGTGCTGCGGCGGCCGCTTCACGCCGGCTGTACATCGCCATGCTGACGGTGAGCAGTGTCGCGGGCAGGATGAGGGCCACGAGGGTCGAGCCCAGTACCTCGATCGGTTCCACCCAGCCGGATCGCACGAACCAGTAACCCCCGGCGAGGTTCACCAGCAACACCAGCGGCGCCGAGAGCATGAGCATCGACAGCGCTTCGATGCGCAGCATCGGTCCGACGTAGCCGGCGAAGTCGTCGTTGAACTCGTCGGCCGCATCGACGAACGCCTTGTGCGCGCGGCCGGTCTGTCCGAAGGTCTTCACCACCGCCACGCCGGACACGAATTCGACGATGGTGCTGCTGATCCGCGCGAGCGCCGCGTTCATCTTCGCCATCTGCTCGGTGCTGTCCTTGACCATCCACGCGTAGGCAACGGCGTAGAGCGGCAGGGTCGCGATGGCGAGCAGACCGAGACGCCAATCCAGCACGAAGCAGTAGATCAGCGCGAACAGCGGCGTCGCCGCTGCTGCCGTCGTCTCGACGTCGGCGTGTGCGACGAGATAGTGCAGTTCGCCGACGTCATGCTGAGTCGCCTTGCGGACCTGTCCCGAGGTCGTTCGGGTGAACCATCCCAGTGGCAGCCGACTGAGTTTCGCGGTGATGCGGCGCCGCAGGATGGCCTGCAGGTCGACGTCGGCGAAATGGGTCACCGCCAGCGCCAGCCCACTGAAGAAGGCGCGGGCGCCGAGTCCGGCGGTCACCACCCACACGATGACCCAGACGCGACCGCTGTCGACCGGACCGTCGGAGAGAAGCGTCCTGCCCAGTTCGACGATCCCGATGAACGGGACGACGGTCGCCGCCGACGCGATGATCTGCAGGATCTGTGCGATCCGGATTCGTGTGCGGACGGGGTGGAGCAGTGACCGCAGGGCAGCGGCCTGCTGCCGTGCCTCGACCCGCGCGTCCGGCGTCACTTCCCCCGATGGCGGGTCCGACTGTACTTCTGCGCGCTCGTCGAGCTCGACACCGGTTGTCATACACGTACGATAACGCTGTCGCTCGCCACAAGGCAAGGGTCCCCTAACTTGCCGTCTCCCACGCGGAAGCCCATTCCTGTCGATCGATAGGCTCGGGACGTCCGCGCTTGATTCGGACAGACAGCACGTCATGACGAACGAGAGGTCGGTGCAGGAGATGGCAGCGATGGACAGCCAGGTCGAGGAACTCTATCGGCGGGTGGTTGCGCGCAATCCCGGCGAGGCGGAGTTCCATCAAGCGGTTCGCGAGGTCTTCGAGAGTCTGACACCGGTGCTCCGGAAGAACCCGCAGTACACCGATGCCGGCATCCTCACCCGACTCTGCGAACCCGAACGTCAGATCATCTTCCGTGTCCCATGGGTCGACGATCACGGCGTCGTGCAGATCAACCGCGGCTTCCGGGTCGAATTCAACTCGGCGCTCGGACCATTCAAGGGCGGGTTACGTTTTCACCCCAGCGTCTACCTCGGAGTGGTCAAGTTCCTGGGCTTCGAACAGATCTTCAAGAACGCGCTCACCGGACTCCCGATCGGGGGAGGCAAGGGCGGCTCGGACTTCGACCCGAAAGGCCGGTCGGACGGCGAGGTGATGCGCTTCTGTCAGTCGTTCATGACCGAGTTGTACCGACACCTCGGTGAACACACCGATGTGCCCGCCGGCGACATCGGGGTCGGCGGTCGCGAGATCGGTTACCTCTTCGGTCAGTACAAGCGGATCACAAATCGATACGAATCGGGGGTCCTGACCGGTAAGGGGTTGTCCTGGGGCGGATCCCAGGTTCGCACCGAGGCGACCGGCTATGGCGTGGCGTTCTTCGTCGCCGAGATGCTGGCCGCCGCGGGCGACTCCCTCGAGGGCAAGACCGCGATCGTCTCCGGTTCCGGCAACGTCGCCATCCACGCCATCGAGAAGATCCAGCAACTCGGCGGCCGCGTGATCGCCTGCTCCGATTCGTCGGGCCATGTCATCGACGACGCCGGGATCGACGTCGAACTCCTCAAGGAGATCAAGAACTCCCGACGCGGACGCGTTGCGGACTACGTGGCCGAACGCCACGCCTCGGCTCGCCTGATCACCGACGGCACCATCTGGCAGATCCCCACCGACATCGCAGTGCCGTGTGCGACGCAGAACGAACTCGACGAGCTCGACGCCAAGGCACTGGTCGCCGGGGGATGCACGGTCGTCGCCGAGGGCGCGAACATGCCATGCACACCGGACGCGGTACGCACATTCGCCGCCTCCGGAGTGCGCTTCGCTCCTGGGAAAGCCGCGAATGCCGGAGGAGTCGCGACGAGCGCACTCGAGATGCAGCAGAACGCCTCCCGCGACTCCTGGGACTTCGACTACACGGAGAACCGACTGGCCGAGATCATGAGGTCGATCCACGAGACCTGCCTGGCGACTGCGGAGGAGTACGGCACGCCAGGCGATTACGTGGTCGGTGCGAACATCGCCGGCTTCACGCACGTGGCGGACGCGATGTTGTCACTCGGCGTGATCTGAGCGTCTCAGCGCGGCAGGATGCCGTCGAGCACGATCGAGAGGTACTGGCGCGCAATGTCGTCGGCGGCGAGCGCACCCCCGGGCCGATACCAGCGGACTGCAACCCACACCGTGTCGCGCAGGAACCGGTAGGCGAGTTCGACGTCGAGGTCCGCACGAAACTCACCGTCGTCGACACCGCGTCGCAGCACGGCGTGCCAGAGCTGGCGGAACTCGGTGTTGAGTTCGTCGATGTAGGCGAAGCGCTCCTGCCCCGCGAGACGCTTCGCCTCGTCCTGGTAGATGGCGACGGCGTTCCGCTGCGCATCGATGGACTCGAATGAGGCGACGACCAGTCCACGCAGGGTTTCCGCGGCGCTCAGCCCGGACCCCGCGATCTCGCGGTAGCGGGCGAAGAGGTCGTCGAGGAAGCTGCGCAGGATCTCGTCGACCATCGATTCCTTGGAATCGAAGTGGTGATAGAGACTGCCCGACAGGATGCCCGCCGCATCCGCGATGTCCCGCACGGTCGTCGACCTCAGGCCCTGCTCGGCGAACATCCTTCCCGCTGTCGCCAGGAGCTCATCGCGCCTGGTGGTGCCGGTGACGGAGCCGCGTGGTGCCATTGGTCCACCCTAGCAAGCGCTTGGCCGGGCCCGCGGTGATGCGAGCCCGGCCAAGGGGTGTCGGTGTGCGATCAGTGTCGCATCAGCGACGCTTGAGCTTCTTGATCGCCCGGTTGTTGAGTCGGGTCCAGAGCTTGAGCTGGCTGTTCGTCATCTTCTTGTCACGGGCGGTGAACGGTGGCGACATCATCTCCGCGACCGACAGCGGCAGGGTCGACACGGTGACCGCGCGCGCGTGGCTGAACGTCTCGAAACCGAACTTGCCGTGGTAGTTACCCATCCCACTCTTGCCGACGCCACCGAACGGCAGGCCACCGCTGAACAGGTGCGTGGCGAAGTCGTTGGCGTTGATCGATCCGCTGCGGGTGCTGTCGGCGAGGGTCTTCAGGTTGTCATTGTCGTCGCCGGACCAGTACATGGTCAGCGGATGCGGGTGGCTGGTGATGTGGCTGATCACCTCGGACAACTTGCGGTACGGGTACACCGTCAGCACCGGTCCGAAGACCTCGTCCTCTTCGATCTTCATGCCGGCCTTGACACCGGTGAGCAGGGTCGGCGGGATCTTGCGGGTGTCGGCGTCCGGCAGCGACTCGCCTGCGGGGATCACCTGATGCTTGGTCGCACCGAGCTTCTCGGCGTCGTCGATCAGATCGACGATGCGAGTGAAGTTCTTCTCGTTGATCGTCGCGGTGTACTCGCGGTTGGAGCGGATCGTCGCGAACTTGTCCTTCCACCGCGCGATGACCTTGTCGGTGAACTCGCCGACCTTGGCCTCCGGCACGAAGACGTAGTCGGGGCACAAGCACACCTGGCCGCCGTTGACCATGCGCGCATCGGCGAGGAACTTCGCGGCCTTGTCGATGTCGGCGTCGGCGTCGACGACCGCCGGGTTCTTGCCGCCGAGTTCGAGGGTGACCGGCACGAGGTTCTTTGCCGCCTCGACCGCGACCGATGCACCCACCTCGGGCGAGCCGGTGAAGAACATGTGGTCGACCTTCAGCTTCGCGAAGTCCGATCCCGATCCGTGCTTGCTGGTGATCACCGCGAATTCCTCGACGGTGAAGTAATCGGGGGCGTGCTTGGCGATCACGTCGGTCGTGCGGGCGGTGATCGACGACGGACGCATCAGCACCCGATTGCCCGCCGCGAAGGCCGAACCGGCCGGCACGAAGGTGAGCTGCAACGGAAAGTTCCAGGGGCCCATGATGCCGACGACGCCGAGCGGGTCGTGCCGCAGACGCTGTTTGAAGCCGGCCAGCCCCTGCCCCTTGGCGACGTTGACCTCCTTCATCCACTTCTCGGCGTGCCGCCGCTGGTGGGTGAGGTCGATCATGCAGCCGACGACATCGGCCGCGATCGACAGCTCACGCGGACGGCTGCCGAAGTCGGCCTCGAGCGCCTCCGCGATCTCGTCGGCATTGTCGAGCAGCAGCGAGGACAGTCTGGTGATGCGGTCGATCCGCGTCGCGGCATCCGGGATGCCGTCACGCAGGAACGCGGCCCGCTGGATCTCCAGCAGTTCGGTCATGGTGTGGGCTTCCGACGACACGCGGCCGGTCGCCGCAGTGTTCACCTCTGCTGGTTTGGTCATCCGATCCTCCGACTCGTACCGATGGCCATGCGCATCGTGAAACGAATGCGCATGTTTGTTCCACCATAGTATGCGTCAGATCACACCGTTCTGGCGACACCCGTTTTCAGATGAGGGGTTGCCGGGCGCCGGCGCCCTCAGCTCAGGCGCTCGATGATCGTCACGTTCGCGGTGCCGCCGCCCTCGCACATCGTCTGCAGTCCGTATCGGCCGCCGGTGCGCTCGAGCTCGTTCAGCAGGGTCGCGAACAGTTTGGCGCCGGTCGCGCCGAGCGGGTGGCCGAGGGCGATGGCGCCGCCATTGCGATTGACCTTCGCCGGGTCTGCGCCGGTCTCCTTGAGCCAGGCCAGCACAACCGACGCGAAGGCCTCGTTGATCTCGACGACATCGATGTCGTCGATCGACAGGCCCGACTTCCGCAGCGCATACGCCGTCGCGGGGATGGGCGCCGACAGCATCATGACCGGGTCGTCGCCGCGCACCGACATGTGGTGAATCCGGGCCCGCGGAGTCAGTCCGTACTCCTTGAGCGCCTGTTCGGACACCACCAGCGTCGCCGACGCACCGTCTGAGATCTGCGACGCGACCGCCGCCGTCAGCCGGGATCCTTCGGCGAGGGGCGACAATCCGGCCATCTTCTCCATTGACGTCTCGCGCGGGCATTCGTCGACGACACAATCCCCGATCGCGACGTTCTCCTTGTCGAAGCGCCCCTCGGCGATCGCCGCCCGCGCACGCTCGTGGGACTGCAGCGCCCAGCGCTCCATGTCCTCACGACTGATGTCCCACCTCGTGGCCATCATGTCGGCGCCGTTGAACTGGGAGATCGAGGCGTCCCCGAACCGTTCGCGCCACCCGGTCGATTCCGCAGTGGGCGTGGTGAACCCGAACTCCTGGCCGGCGATCATCGCCTGCGAGATCGGGATCGCGCTCATGTTCTGCACACCACCGGCGACGACGACGTCCTGCGTCCCGCTCATCACACCCTGGGCGGCGAAGTGGATGGCCTGCTGCGACGACCCGCACTGCCGGTCGACGGTGGTGCCCGGGACGTCGAGCGGCAGTCCGGCGGTCAGCCACGCGGTCCGGGCGATGTTGCCGGCCTGCGGACCGATCGCGTCGACACACCCGAACACCACGTCGTCGACGACGTTCGGGTCGATCCCGGTGCGGTCGATGATCGACGAGATGACGTGCGCGCCGAGGTCGGCGGGATGGGTTTTGGCGAGCGAGCCGTTGCGCTTGCCCACCGGGGTGCGCACGGCGTCGACGATGTAGGCCTGTGGTGTGGACATGGTCAGTGCTCCAATTCTGTTGTCAGGCACGCTGGCTGGAGATCGAGACGACCTCGCCGGTCAGGTAGGTGGTGTAGTCGCTGGCGAGCATGGCGATGGTGGCGGCGACCTCCCAGACCTCGGCGGCGCGGCCGTAGGCCTCTCGTGAGGCCAGCTCGTCGAGGAGGTCGTCGCTGGTGACCTTCGCGAGGAACGGGTGTTTGGCGATCGACGGCGCCACCGCGTTGATCCGGACGCCGACATCGGCGGCCTCGATCGCCGAGCATCGGGTCAGCGCCATGACCCCGGCCTTCGCCGCCGCGTAGTGGGCCTGCCCGCGCTGGGCACGCCAGCCGAGTACTGACGCGTTGTTCACGATGACCCCACCGTGCTCGACCCCGCGGAAGTAGCGCAGTGCGGCACGGGTCGCGCGGAAGGTGCCGTTGAGGGTGATGTCGATGACCCGATCCCACTCCTCGTCGGTCATGTCGGCCACCGGCGCCTCGCCGCCGAGACCGGCGTTGTTGACGAGCACGTCGATCCGACCGAGCTCGCTTGCGGCCGACGAGATCAGTGCGTCGACGTCGGCGGATTCCTGTACGTTGCAGACGATCTGGCCGACAGTCTGATCGGCGAACTCGGCCGCGAGCCGCTCCTGCGCCTCCCCCAGCCGCCGCTCGTGCCAGTCGCTGATCACGACGTCTGCCCCCTCGAGCAGCGCGCGGCGCGCGGTGGCGAAACCGATCCCGGTCCCCGCGGCGGCGGTGACGACCACCTTGCGGCCGAGGAGTAGACCGTGTCCCGGGGTCTCCTCCGGGGGCGTGGCGAGCGGTGAACGCTGCTGGGAGATCGTCGTTTCGGTCACTGTCGGGCCTCTCGCGGTAGGCCGAGCACGCGCTCGGCGATGATGTTGCGCTGCACCTCGTTCGAGCCGCCGTAGATCGTGTCGGCGCGGGTGAACAGGAACAGCCGCTGCCATTCGTCCAGTTCGACGTTGTCGGGGTCGGTGATGTCGTTCGCGACGCCTTCGACGGTCTGTGCGGGACCGAGCAGCGACGGCGCGCCGACGACGGCCATGGCCAGCTCACCGAGGTCCCGATGCCAGTTCGCCCACAACAGTTTCGCGACCGACGCGGAGCCCGCCTGTGCGTCGAACGGTCCGCTCGCGCTACCGCCGCCGGAGACGATGTCACCGGCCAGGGTGCGCTGCGCGTGCGCACGCATCACCTTGAGTCCGATGCGGGCACGCGTCAGACGGGATGCGATCTCGGGGTTGTCCGTCGCGCCGTTGCGCCGCGCGATCGTCGTCAGGTTGTCGAGTTCACGCTCGAAGCCGACCTGCTGTCCCAGCGTGGACACGCCGCGCTCGAATTGCAGCAGACCCATCGCGACCTTCCACCCGTCGCCGGGTTCACCGACGATCAGGTCGGCGTCGGTCACCGCGTCGTCGAAGAACACTTCGTTGAATTCGGATGTGCCGGTGAGCTGTTGGATCGGTCGTACGGTGACACCGGGCTGATCCAGCGGCACCAGTAGGAAGCTCAGCCCCTTGTGACGAGAAGAGCCCTTCTCGGTGCGGCAGATGACGAAGCACCACTGGGCGACGTGCGCGAGCGATGTCCAGACCTTCTGCCCGTTCAGGATCCACGTGTCGCCGTCGAGGGTGGCCGTCGTCGACACCCCGGCGAGGTCGGATCCGGCTCCGGGTTCCGAATAACCCTGGGCCCAGAGTTCCGTGACGTCGACGATCCCGGGCAGAAAGCGTTCCTGCTGCGCCTGCGTGCCGAACTCGATCAGGGTCGGTCCGAGTAGTTCCTCGCCGAGATGATTGACGCGCGCCGGCGCGTTCGCGCGGGCGTACTCCTGGTGGAAGATGATCCGCTGATCGAGAGTCGCGCCACGCCCACCGTGACGCGTCGGCCAACCGAGGCAGGTCCAGCCGGACCGGGCAAGATGACGGTCCCAGGCGAGTCGCTCGGCGAAGAACTCATGCTCGCTGCCCGGCCCACCGCGACCTTTCAGATGCTCGAACTCGCCGGCGAGGTTCTCGTCGAGCCACGCGCGCACCGCCGTCGCGAACACCTCGGCGGCGTCCGGGGTGGAGCGCGCCCATTCGCCGAGGTCAAGCGACCGATCGGCAAGATTGATCGAGGTCATGACCGCTAGCTTAACTCACCAAGCAAGTGCTAGGTTGGGGACATGGAGCCGATCCTGACGACCCCGGCTGCCCTGCGCCGGGCCGCCCAGACCTGGCCGGACGGGGTGGCCGTCGTCGACGACCAATGGGGCGATCCTCCCACTGTCGAGTTGACGTGGTCGGAGTTCGCCGAAGAAGTCCGTACGTTCGCCGCCGCCCTGGTCGCCTCGGGCATCGCCGCCGGAGACCGGGTCGCGATCTGGTCGCCCAACAGCCATCACTGGCCGGTCGCCGCACTGGGCACCCACTACGCCGGTGCGACACTCGTGCCCCTGAACACGCGGTACACGAGCACCGAGGCCGTCGAGATCATCGAGCGATCCGCGGCTCGCGCCGTGATCGTGTCGGGCGCCTTCCTCGGGGGCGACCATCTCGCCGAGCTCGTGGAATCCCACGCCGACTCGCTGCCCGGGGTCGTCGTCGGCGTGACGCTGGACGGGTCGTCGGCGGTCCCGGACATCGCGATCGAGTGGTCGGAGTTCCTCGCGCGGGCAACGGAGACGACCCGCGACGAGGCGGACGCGCGTGCGGACGCTGTCGCGCCCGAGGACATCTCCGACATCCTGTTCACCTCGGGCACCACCGGGAAGTCGAAAGGTGTTCTCGCCGAACACCAGCAGACGATGTCCGGGTCCCAGGCGTGGGGCGCCAACGGTCACCTGTCGTCGGATGACCGCTACCTGATGGTGAATCCGTACTTCCACACCTTCGGCTACAAGGCCGGCATCCTCCCGTGCACGTTGTTCGGCGCGACGATGATCCCGCTCGCGGTCTATTCGCCGACCGAGGCGATGGCACTTGCCGAACGGCGCAAGGCGACCGTGTTCCCGGGCGCCCCGACCATCTTCCAGACGATCCTCGACGATCCCGCCCGGGCCGACCACGACCTGTCGTCGCTGCGACTCATCGTCACGGGGGCCGCGATCGTGCCCGTCGTGCTCATCGAGCGGCTGCAGAGCGACCTCGGCGTCGACACCGTCGTCACCGCCTACGGCCTCACCGAGGCCAGCGGCTTCGTGTCGACCTGCACCCCCGACGATGACGACGAGACCGTGGCGAACACCTGCGGGCGCGCGTTCGCAGGGATGGAGATCGCGCTGTCGGAGGAGGGCGAGGTGCTCGCGCGCGGGAAGATGGTGATGCGCGGCTACCTTGACGACGAGACCGCCACCAAGGAGACGATCGACGCCGACGGCTGGTTGCACACCGGCGACATCGGCCGGATCGACGAGCGCGGCAACCTGACGATCACGGACCGACTCAAGGACATGTACATCTGCGGCGGGTTCAATGTGTACCCGGCCGAGGTCGAGCAGACCCTCGCCCGCCTCGACGGTGTCACCGAGTCCGCGGTGATCGGCGTGCCCGACGAGCGGCTCGGCGAGGTCGGGCGGGCGTTCCTCACAGTTCGGGATGGCGTCACGCTCGACGAGGCGTCGGTCATCGCCTACGCGAAAGAACACCTCGCGAACTTCAAGGTGCCGCGGTCGGTCGTCGTCGTCGACGCCTTCCCCCGCAACGCCGCCGGCAAGATCCTCAAGCGTCAGCTGTCCTGACCGCGTTTCGATTTTGTAGTACGAACACGCGTTCTCCGCGTGTCTGTACTACGCCGTCCGGTGTGCTCGAGGACGAGTACCTCTGATGGAACCGATTGACCACCGGCAGCGTCAAAGTGTGCATGACAGACGAAACAGCGCTACGCGCGATGCTCGCCGAGCACGACGGCGTCTTCACCTCGGCTCAGGCACACGCGTGCGGGGTCGATGCAGACGGCGCACGACGACGGGTCGGGTCCGGCGAGTGGATTCGCGAGACCCGAGGTGTCTATCGCGTGGCGAACCGCAAGCTCGACAACCGAATGAGGGCGAGGATCGCCGTCCTGTCCGCCGGACCCGGAGCGGCCTTGTGTGGGGCGAGCGCTGCGTGGTGGCACAGGTTGACCGACAAAGCGCCGTCGACCATCTCGGTGGTGGCCCCCCATGGCCGACGCGGCCGGCCCGTCGATGGCGCACGCGTCTGGCACCGCACCGTCGACGAGCGCGACATCACTGTCGTCGACGGACTCCGGGTCACGGCGGTTCCTCTCACAGTTCTCGACGCCTCCGTGGATAACGGCGTGAAGATCATGGACTCTGCTCTGCTGAGAAAGCGAGTCGCCCTCGACGACCTCGTTGACGCCCAGAAGCGCAATGCAGGACGCCGCGGCTCCCCGCGCGCTCGGGCGATGCTCGCGGCGATGTCTGAGGGAGCACGTTCCGAGGCCGAGCGCAGAGCGGTGGCCCTGCTGAAGACCTCCGACATCGTGGGCTGGGCAACCAATGTCGACGCATGCGGGTACGTGTTGGACCTCGCAATCGACGAACTGAAGATCGACATCGAGATCGACGGTGTGTCGTTCCACAGCGATGCGAAGGCATTTCAACACGATCGCGAGCGTCAAACCGTTCTGATCGCCAACGGCTGGATCGTCTTGAGGTTCACATGGCACGACATCACGCAACGACCGCAGTGGGTCCTCGCCCAGATACGCGCGACAATCCGTCAGCGCGAGGCCGCCTGACCGTGAATTCGTAGTACGGACTCGCGTTAAGCGCGTGTTCGTACTACAAAATCGGGAGACGGAGGTCAGGTGCGCGGCTTGACCAGCGGGAAGAGGATCGTCTCGCGGATGCCGAGACCGGTGAGGGCCATCAGCAACCGGTCGATGCCCATGCCGGTGCCCGCGGTCGGCGGCATGCCGTACTCCATCGCGGCGAGGAACTCCTCGTCGAGCTTCATCGCCTCGTCGTCGCCGGCAGCGGCGAGGCGCGCCTGGTCGACGAAACGTTCACGCTGGATCACCGGGTCGACGAGTTCGGAGTAGCCGGTGGCCAATTCGAATCCGCGGACGTAGAGGTCCCACTTCTCGACGACGCCGGGAACCGACCGGTGCGCCCGCACCAGCGGCGATGTCTCGACCGGGAAGTCGCGCACGAACACCGGCTGCGACAGATGCTGCCCCACCATGTGTTCCCACAGCTCCTCGACGAGCTTGCCGTGGCCGTACCCCTTGTCCTTCGGGATCTCCAGGCCGACCTCCGCCGCGATCGTCAGCAGCTCGTCGACCGAGGTTCCCGAATCACCTGCGGCGGGGACGATCTCGCGCCCCAGCGCCTCCGACAGCGACGGGTACATCGACAACGAGGTCCACTCGCCGGAGAGATCATAGGTGCTGCCGTCCGGCATAGTCGGCGTGAGCGTACCCAGCGCCTTCTGCGAAACCTCCTGCACCAGTTCGCGAGTCATCACCGCGGCGTCGTCGTAGGTCCCGTAGGCCTGATACGTCTCCAGCATCGCGAACTCCGGCGAGTGCGTCGAGTCGGCGCCCTCGTTGCGGAAGTTGCGGTTGATCTCGAACACCCGCTCGATGCCGCCGACGACACAGCGCTTGAGGAACAGCTCCGGCGCGATGCGCAGGTAGAGATCGATGTCGAATGCGTTCGAGTGCGTGGAGAACGGACGTGCCGCGGCACCGCCGTGCAGTGTCTGCAGCATCGGCGTCTCGACTTCGAGGAATCCCCGATCCCCCAGGGCCGCACGGAGTTCGGCGATCACGGCGATACGCTGCCGGGCGATCTCACGCGCCTCCGGCCGCATGATCAGGTCGACATAACGCTGTCGGACGCGGGTCTCCTCGTTCATGTCCTTGTGCGCGACAGGCAAGGGACGCAACGACTTCGACGCCATCTCCCAGTCGTCCGCCATCACCGACAGCTCGCCGGTCCGGGAGCTGATCACCTGGCCGTGTACGTAGACGATGTCACCGAGGTCGACCTCGGCCTTCCACCGCGCCAGCGAATCCTCACCGACCCCGTTGAAGCTGACCATCGCCTGCAACTGGGTGCCATCGCCCTCCTGCAACGTGGCGAAGCACAGCTTGCCCTTGTTCCGGAGGAAGATGACGCGTCCGGCCACGCCGACGACCTCACTGGTCTCGGTCCCGGCCTCCAGGTCGGGGTGTGCGGCCCGGATCTCCGACAGCGCGTGCGTCCGCGGGATCGACACCGGGTAGGCCTCACGGCCTTCGGCGAGGATGCGATCGCGCTTCTCCCGACGGATCCGGAGTTGCTCCGGGGTGTTGTCGTCGGTCGATTCAGGCGCTGCACTCTGGGGGCCGGGGGTGTTGCTCACCCGTGAGACCCTATCGGAATCGCCCCTTCCGGAATCGGCACGGTGGCCCGATGGCCGGTGATCGCATCAGCTCGGCGGCGGGAGCGCAGCGAGCGGGCCGCATCACCTCGGCGCCGGGAGCGAAGCGAGCGGGCCGCATCACCTCGGCGCCGGGAGCGCAGCGAGCGGGCCGCATCACCTCGGCACCGGGAACGCAGCGAGCGGGCGGCCGCATGTCGTCGTCAGAACGGATACTTCTCGATGTCGGCCTGCATGGTGACCCACTGCAGGTCGCAGAAGGTGTCCAGATTCACCGACGACCCGAAGTGCCCACCGGTCCCCGATGCCTTGGTGCCGCCGAACGGCGCGACCGCCTCGTCGTCGACGGTCTGATCGTTGATGTGCACGGCGCCCGACCGGATGCGGTCGGCCAACTCGTATGCACGGAATGCGTTGCCGGTGAGGATGCCGACGGACAGCCCGTATTCGCTGGCGTTGATGATGTCGATGGCCTCGTCGACGGTGTCGTAGGCGGCCACCGGGGCGACCGGGCCGAAGATCTCCTGGGTGAACGCGGGTGAGTCGACGGGCACCGACCCCAGCACCGTCGGCCGGTAGCAGAGTCCGTCGAACGTGCCGCCCGCGGCGAGTATCGCGCCGGCCTGCACCGACGTCTGCACGATCTCGTCGACGCGCTCGAGTTGTCGGCGGTCGATGATCGGACCGAGCACGTTGTCGGCGTCGGTGGGGTCGCCGACCGGAATGCTGCGCGCCTTGTCGGCGAGCCGGGTGGTGTACTCCTCGGCCATCGCGGCGGGGACGAGATGGCGCCCTGCCGTCATGCAGATCTGCCCCTGGTGCAGGAAGGACCCCCATGCTCCGGCCGACGCCGCGGCCTCGACGTCGGCGTCCGGCAACACGAGCAGCGCGTTGTTGCCGCCGAGTTCGAGGTGGATCTTCTTGAGCAGGGGCGCCGCGGTCTCGGCGATCCTGCGACCGGCTGCCGTCGACCCGGTGAACGAGATGCAGTCGACGCCGGCGTGGGTGACCAGTGCCGATCCGACGTCGGCGCCCGATGGGAGGACGTGCAGCAGTCCGGGCGGAAGTCCGGCCTCGGCCAAGAGATCGGCGAGCGCGAGTCCGCCGGCGATCGGCGTACGGGGGTCCGGCTTGAGGATGACCGCATTGCCCAGCGCGAGCGCGGGGGCGACCGACCGCATCGACAGGATGGCCGGGAAGTTGAACGGACTGATGACGCCGACGACGCCGACCGGCACGTGACGCCCGATCGACATCCGCGGTTTCTGGCTGCGGAGGATCTGGCCGAACGGTTGCGACGCCAGCCCCGCGGCCTCTGACAGTTCGCTCGCGACGAGACCGACCTCGAAGGCCGCCTTGCCCTGGCCCGATCCGGACTCCGGCACGAGCCATCTGCTCAGTCGTGCCGGGTCGTCGGACAGCAGTGCCGCGGCCTTGCTCATCACAGCGGCACGGTCGGTGTAGGGCCGTGCCGCCCAGGCCGGTTGCGCGGAACGCGCGGCGGTCACTGCGGCGTCGAGGTCGCCGGTGTCGGCGGCGCCGACGACGGCCAGGACCTCCCCCGTGGCCGGTGCCGTGACGTCGAGTGTGCCGGCGCCGCCGGGCACCCAGTCGCCGTCGAAGATGGTGCTGTCCCACGGAACGGTCGGTGTGCTCATGACTCGTTCCTAGTCGACATGTCCCTCGATGGGTGGCCGATTCATCCGAATGTCCGCGCGCTCGCCGCGGCCGCGAGTTCGACGCGGGTTCGCAGGCCGAGTTTGGCGAGTGCATGGGAGACGTGGGTCTGCACGGTCCGCGGCGACATGTAGAGGCGAGTGGCGATGTCGGGTCCGCTCACGCCCATTGCGACGAGCTCGGTGACCTGGGATTCGGTCGGCGTGAGACTCTCCCACCCGGTGGTCGCGCGACGCTTCCCCGCGGTCGTCACCCGCACCCCAGCGGCGCGCATCCGGGACAGGACACGCGTCTGCAGCCCGTCGGCGCCGGCGTCCTCGGCGCGCTGCAGGGCCCGTCGGGCGAGGTCGATGGCGCGATCGCGGTCACCGGCGGTCGCTGCCGCGACGGCCGCCTCCTCCCATCCCGCGACCTCGAGAAACATGTCGTCGAGGTCCCGGGCGGCCTCTGCCACCTCGACGCCGATCGTCACCAGGTCGGCGCTGTCGGCGGAGGCGAGGGCGGTGGCAAGGCGGACCGGGGCAGCCGTGGCAGGACTGAGCGGCCGGGGCAGGAGGGTGTCGAGGTCGTGGGCGATCCGCTCGAGGAGCGACGGTTCCATCGCCCGGATGGCAATGCGGGCGCAGGCCGGCGAGATCGCCGCGGCCCACGCAAGAGCGTGCTGCTCGATCGCGCCCGACCACGCGGCCCACGCCATCGCAGCAGCCGGACGATGTCGTCGGCGGGCCTCGAAGATCAGCATCTTCTGCCGCTCGATGTCGGGCAGCCCGAACTGTCGGACGAGGACGCCGTGACCGACCCGCCCAGCCTCCCAGTCCTCGACGCGACGTTCGGCCGACGTGAGGTCCCCGCGGGCGATGTCGATCATGATGCGACCGCCCATGGCCAGCGACGGCACCGCCTCGTCGCCGACGGCGACCTTCTCGAAGGCGGTGTCGTAGGTCGCGGCCGCGTCGGACAACCGGCCTCGCAGGGTGAGGATCGAGGCCTGGATGAGCTGCCGGTAGGTCGTCTGCCAATCGGTGCCGCGTTCGCGTTCGCGCAGGATCGTGTCGTTCATCGTCTCCGACGCCACGCGGGGGCCACCGTGGTACAGCTCGACGAACGGCGGCCACAGATCGGCCGATGCCCCCTCGCTGGAGTCCGCACCGCCGGCTCCCGGTTCGGCGGGCATGAAGCGTCGCGATGCCTCGGCCGCGTACTCGACGGCCTGGTGCGTGTGTCCGACGAGGCAGCTGCGCAACGCCTCGGCGACGAGCCCGGTGAGGGTGAGGTCGGCGATGGGCCCGTAGGGCTCGGTCGGCAGCGGCGCGCGTCCGCCGAAGAGGTTGACGTAATTGCGGAGATCGGTCAGGACGCGGCGACTTCGATCGGGCATGTCGACGCCCGCGAGGGAGTCGATGGTCTCGATGGTCTCGTCCATGGCGCCGCGAGCGGTCAGCACGAACAGCCGAATCCGGTAGAGCCGGGCGATGACATCCATGTCGTCGGCGGCGGCGAGGGCCGTGCGTGCCGCCTCGTCGGCACGATCGAGCTGGCCGGACCGTGCGAGGGCGAGGACCCGTTCCAGCGAGAGCAGCTGGGTCGACCGGCCGGCCGCCGCAGCGGCGTCGACCGCATCGGTCAGCAGATCGGCCCGCACGGACGGGACGGCGGCCAGGATGTGCGCAGCGGAGTCGTCGGCCACCTCGATCTCCTGCGCGTCGGCCCCGGCGGCGCGCAGATGGAAGGCCTGTGCCACGGGATCCGAGCCGCCCACCCGCTCGGCGATCGCGCGGTGCACGATGGCGCGCAGCGGGTACGGGGTGCGCTCGGTGACCACCTCGGCGACCGCGTCGTGCGTGGTGGCCAGTCGACCGGCCGAGTCGAACTCCGCCACACCGGCACCCAGCAACGCCTGCGCCGGTGTGAGCAACGCGGCGGCGGGTACCGCGGACAACGCCGCGAGGTCCTCCAGGTGGGTCGGTCCGCCCCACAGCGCGAGCTTGACCACCAGATCGTGCGCCGACGACTCGAGTGAATCGATGCGGGCGGCAATCGAATCCGCCACCCATGCGGCCGGGAGCGGATCAGCGTCGTCGGCGACGTCGAGTCGATCGCCGACTCTGATCAACGCACCCGCGCGGTCGAGGTCGTCGAGAATTGTCTTGGCGTGCAGGGGATTACCCTGCGCGGGCGCAAGTGCCGACTGCAATCGCCCGGTGGGCCAGGCGCCGTGGTGATCATGCACCAGGACGTCGAGGTCCATCGCGTCCATCGGCGGGATGCCGATGACCCCGACGTCGGCGCGACGCATCAGGCGGGTCAGATACTCGCGCTGCGGCAATGGCCTGGCCGCGACGAGGATCGTCAGAGGCAGGTCGCGGGCCGCGTCGACGACGGACAGCAGCACGTTCAGGCTCGCGGCGTCGGCGTGATGGGCGTCGTCGATCACCAGCAGGCACCGACCTGCTCCGGCCCACTCGTCGACGGCGGTGAGAAAGTACTCGTCGGCCTCGGCGCCCAGGGTGTCGGGCACGGCGCGTCCGAGTGCGTCCCCGATCACCGAGTAGGGCGCGCGCCACGACAATTCGGCCGCGGTCGCCCACCCGATCGCGACATCGGCGTCGGCGGTCACCTCTCGCAGGATGCTGGTCTTCCCGGAGCCGGATTCGGCGAGCAAGACGAGACATCGTGTGGCCGTGCGCCGGTCGTCGCCGCGTATCAGGTCATCGAGTCGTCGTCGGAAACCGGTGATGACGTCGCGGCGCTCCGCTGATCGCGGAGGAGATGTCATACGCCGATCTTATGCGGCCGTGGCGTCGGTCGCGGCCCAGTCGGACGCGCTCAGTGGGCGGAGATGGACGCGAGTTCCTGCTCGCTGATC
Organism: Gordonia sp. OPL2; assembly: GCF_003797825.1. Taxonomy (GTDB): domain Bacteria; phylum Actinomycetota; class Actinomycetes; order Mycobacteriales; family Mycobacteriaceae; genus Gordonia. The sequence continues at coordinate 933 of NZ_RKME01000043.1, read as the reverse complement.
CGTCCGGCGACCCGTGCCCGGCGAAGCGCGCGGAACCCTCCGACGACGAAGACGGCGCCGGCGACGCCGCGCGCCTGCAGATGCCACGCCAGCCACTCGGCCTCGTGCCCGTCGTCGGAGACCAGCAACCAGCGGGCGCCGGGCGTCGCGCTGCGCAACGAGTCCGCGTGACCGGGCGTCAAGCGGGTCTGGACGTCGATGGCGTCGATCGCGAGCGCGCCCGACAGAACGCCATCGAGCTGGCGTTTGCGCTGGCTACGGACGTCGACGGCGATCCAACCGTCGGTGACGAGACTCGGGTAGTCGGCGGCCTGCGCGGACAGCGGTGCGTCCGTGGCCGGCGCGACGGTCGGTTCGAGGGAGGTGACAGCTTCGAGAGAGGTGACAGCTTCGAGAGAGGTGACAGCGGAGGTGCCGAGGGCGGCGGTCATGAGAATTCCTGAGGTGATCGAGATCGAGCGGGGGTCGTCGAAAGAGGGCGGCCGCAGAAGCGGACTCAGCCCTGACAACACTCCAGACAGCTCATGATCACGGCGACAGTGTGCCACACATCCCGTCCTCGCACCACCCTTGCCTGCATGTTCGTCGTCGGACGGGCTCGCACCGTCGCCATCGATCGGGTCCAGATTTTCGCCCATCGGGCCCAAGGATCTCGCCCATCGGGCCCAGGATCTCGCCCATCGGGCCCAGGATCTCGCCCATCGGGTCCACGCGCCGAGCGCGCCGCACGTGCTGGACACGGTCGGCAGCATTCTGGACCCGGTCGGCGAATTCGTGGACCCAGTCGGCGAAATGTTGGACCCGGTCGGCGAAATGTTGGACCCAGTCGGCGAAATGTTGGACACGGTCGGCGAGTTCGGCGGGCGAGGTCGGCGGGGTCGGGGTCGGGTCGGACCATGGTCGGATCGGGGTCGGGGTCGGACCGGGGTCGGC
>NZ_RKME01000042.1 GCF_003797825.1 Gordonia sp. OPL2 | reverse complement strand
TCCGCGTGCTCGTAGCAACAATCCACGATTCCCGTGGTAGGCCCCGCACCCCACACTGAGGAACTGGCTCACTGACACAAGGGAAGCGTCCGGGGACGGCCACGATCCACCCATCAATGATCCCCCCCACCGACCCCAGGTGGCCAGCATCCACTCTTCGCTCCCCACCACGGCCGCCACCGGCGGCCTCAGACACTGAGGAGCGAGCTTGCGAGCGTCTCGAAGGGTCACATGTTGATCAGCAGGATCACCAGCAACGCGATCAACGACAGGGTCACCCCGCCGTAGACGATGATCTGCCGACGATGCGCCGCAGCGGCGTGCTCCTCGTCGGTGACGGCGTTGAAATCTGGTTCCGCAGAATAGTGCTGACCCATGACGCCACCCTAACGCGCCGTCCGGTACACGGAGAAATCCGTCACACTTTCCGGTGAGCACCATCTCATCGTCACCGCGCGTGCGGCTCGGGTCGCAGAGACGACGAGACCCGGTGTGGCTCATGGCCTCACCGGGTCCCGGCCGGACGATCGGCAGTACCTCCTCGGTCAGGAGACCTCCGAGTACTGCTCGGGCGTCTGGCCGGTGGCCTGGAAGACGACCCGACGGCCGATCAGCACCGCGTGATCGGCGAAGCGCTCGTAGTAGCGGCCCAGGAGCGTGACATCGACGGCGGCGGCCACTCCGTGGCTCCACTCGCGGTCCATCAGCACCGTGAACAGGTGACGATGCAGATCATCCATCGCGTCGTCGTCCTCTTGGAGACGAAGTGCGTCCTCGGGATTCTGCGTGGTGAGCACCTCGCGTGCGGTGCCGGCCAGCGCGACCGCCAGCCGGCCCATCTCGGCGAAGTAGCCGTTGACCTCTTCCGGGAGCGCCTTGGCCGGGTGGCGACGGCGGGCGACCTTGGCCACGTGCAGGGCGAGTGCGCCCATGCGGTCGACGTCGGCGACGATCTGGAAGCCGCTGACGATCCCGCGCAGGTCTCCGGCAACCGGTGCCTGACGCGCGAGCAGCGCGAACGCCCGCTCCTCGGCGCGTGCGGAGAGTTCGTTCATCCGGTCGTTGTCGGTGATGACCTCTTCGGCCACGGCGAGGTCGGCCTGCAGCAGGGCCTGGGTGGCCCGCGCCATGGCCGCGCCGGCGAGATCGCACATCTCGCCGAGGATGGTGTTGAGCGCTTCGAGCTGCTCATGGTAGGCGGTACGCATGTATCCAGGGTACTGTCACCGGCCAGTATTCCCGGCCCTGACCGGATGAACTCCCCGTGAACGGCCGCTACCTCTGGTAGCCGCCCGATCGATGCAGGTCAGGTGGTGTTCGGCTCAGGAGCAGGTGGTGTCACCGGCGTTGGTCACCGCGAGATCGTTCGGCAGTGCCGACGAGCTGCTGGCCGGTGGCAGCTGACCGACGGAGATCGTGCTGCCCGATGCCGGCGTGGCGTCCATCGACCCGTCGAAGTTCTTGCCGACGATGACCTCGACACCGGACTTCACGTTCCGGTCGAGCTGGATCGAGGCGCCGGGGAACATCGCCGCAAGCGTCGCGGCGGAGTCCTGCTCGCCGGTGCCGTAGCGGATGACCGTGTCGTCGCGGTTCTCCGAGGCATCGGCGACACCGCGGACATCGAAGCCCATCGGCACCAGCTGGTCGGAGAGTTCGGCGGCCGCGCCGGTGCGGCCCGAACCGTTGAGCACACGGACGCCGACGTTGCCGGGATCCTGTGCCGTCGCCGACAGGCGCGTCGGCGTCGACGGCGACGACGGGCTCGACGAACTGCTCGACTTCGAGCTGCTCGAGCTGGCCGCCTGCTTCTTGGCCTTCTCGCCGGGCAGCGGATCGTCGTCGATGATCGCGTTGAAGATCGCATTGATGTCGTCGGTGCGGGGGATCTCGTTGTTCTGGCCGTCCGTGGACGTACCCGACGTCGGGACCGTCACGAAGGTGACCCGCCCCGCCTCGATGCCCTGCATCGATTCGGCGAGATTGAGCAGCGACTGGGTGTTGACGCCGTCGACGAAGCTGTACTGGATGAACGTGTTGACGATGCTGTTCAGTTTGTTCGGGTTCGACAACACGTTTCCGGACAGTGTCGAGCGCAGCAGAGACGACATGAACAGCTGCTGGCGCTTGATGCGCCCGTAGTCGCCGTTGCCCTCCGACGCGATGTTGCGGGCACGGACATAGTTCAGTGCGCGGCGGCCGGTGAGCTTCTGTTCGCCCGGTTTCCGCAGGATCTGGCCGAGTTCGTAGTCGTAGAGCGGGGTGGGCGAGCAGACCTGCACGCCGCCGACGGCCTTGACGACCTTCTCGAAACCGAAGAAGTCCATCGCGATGAAGCGGTTGATGTTCAGGCCGCTCATCTGGGTGATGACGCTGACGAGGCACTTGGGGCCGCCGTCGGCGTAGACGCTGTTCAATTTGACGCCGCTGGAGGCGGGCAGTGCCGCGCCGTAACTTCCGGCGTTGTTGTCCCACTGCTGACAGTCGGGGCGGTCCACCTGAAGATCACGCGGGAAGGAGACGGCGACGACGCGGCTGCGATTGGCCGGGATGTTCACGAGGATGACCGTGTCGGACCGGGCACCCTCGGCGTCGGCGGTGGTGCCGGCGCCGACCTTGGAGTTCTGGCCGGTGCGGGTGTCGGTGCCGACGATGAGGTAGTTCTCGTCGCCGTACTGGGCGTCCTTCTTGCGGATGTTGGAGTCTTCGGGGTTGACCGCGTTGATCGTCTTCCAGCTGCCGTTCACCGATTTCATGTAGCCCCACACGAAACCGGTGCCGACGAGTGCCATCACGCACGCGACGGCGACCATGATGCGTCCGCCGGTCGTGACGTTGCGGCTCAGTGTGCGGCGCCGGTCGGAGTCGGTGGCCGGGTGACGGCGGGGCCGCGACCGCGGCGGGATGGTGTCGGTCAGATCCGGCGTCGGCTGCAGCGGCCGGGCGCGGCTGCCCTGTCCGCGCGACTCCTCGGTGACCCGCTGCCGAGTCGCGTCGTCGGACAGATCGACGTCGACGTCGCCGGGACGGACGGTCGGAATCTTCTGGGTGACCTCGTTCTCGTTGGGGAATCGGGTCAGGTCGCCGAACCGGTGGACCGTCGTCGGATCGTCGTCGGCGGGTGGTTGCGGTGCGGCCGGGCCGCCGGGGGCCACCTCGCCGCCGGCGTTCATCTGCTCCATCAGCTCACGGACGGTGAGCCGGGTACGGCCACGGACGTAGCGATCGGTGGCACGCGGCTCGTGCAGGGCGCCGTGCGCGGGGATGTCGTTGGTGGGGGCCTGTCCGTAACGCTGCGAGAAGTCGTTGGCGCCGGCGGATCGGCTGGCGCGCCGGCTGCGACGCGGCGTGCTGCCGTCGTCGGCCGGTTCGTCCGGTCCCGTGTTCCTACGACTCAACGTTGGTCTTCCCCTCGACCCGACCTGGCTGTGGTCGGTGATCTCGATGTGGCGGTCGGCCGTTCGCGACGCACCAAAGCGCGGGCCCCGCACGTGCGAGGCCTCGGGTCATAGTACTGATTGCACCTGAGAACGTGTCTCAGCCACTACGTGACTTGACCGAACCGTGAGGTCAGCCGCCGGAATGCATGATCTCGGCGCCCGCCGGGACGACGTCCTCATACGGATCGTCGAGCCAGCCCTCGGGCAGCGCGACCTTGGCCGGTGATCCCTGGCGGCCGCGCGGCCCGTGCCCGTCCTCGGGGAACTCGGCGTCGGCGGGAAGGGTGTCGACGAGGTCGCGGAGTTCGTCGAGGGTGCTGACCAGCGCCAATCGGTTCCGCAGATCCGATCCGGCCGGAAATCCGCGGAGGTACCACGCGACGTGCTTGCGGATCTCACGCATCCCCTTGTCCTCGCCGTGGTGTGCGGCGAGCAACTGTCCGTGACGGACGATGATCTTCGACACCTCGCCGAGGTTCGGGGCGGCGGGGGAGTCGAATCCGTTCAGCTCGGCGGCGAGTTCGGCGAACAGCCACGGTCGGCCGAGACATCCACGGCCGATGACGACCCCGTCGCACCCGGTGCGCTGCATCATGGCGACGGCGTCGGCCGGCTCGAAGATGTCGCCGTTGCCGAGTACCGGGACGTCGGTCACGTGCTCCTTGAGGCGCGCGATCTCGTCCCAGTCTGCGGTGCCCGAGTAGCGCTGCGAGGCGGTCCGGGCGTGCAGGGCCACGGCCTGCGCGCCCTCGGCCGCGGCGAGGCGGCCGGCGTCGAGGTGGGTGTGGTGATCGTCGTCGATGCCGATCCGGAACTTGACCGTCACCGGGATCGAGGTGCCCTCGGTGGCGCGGACCGCGGCCGCGACGATGCGTTGGAAGAGCTTGCGCTTGTAGGGAATCGCCGATCCGCCGCCCTTGCGGGTGACCTTGGGGACCGGGCATCCGAAGTTCATGTCGATGTGGTCGGCGAGGTTCTCGTCGACGATCATCTTCGCCGCCGCGTACGTGTTCTCCGGGTCGACGGTGTACAGCTGCATCGACCGCGGGTTCTCGTCGGGGCCGAACGTGGTCATGTGCATCGTGACGGGGTGGCGCTCGACGAGCGCGCGAGCCGTCACCATCTCGCAGACATAGAGGCCGGAGACCGTCCCGGTGCGTTCCAGTTCGAGCTCGCGGCACAGGGTTCGGAATGCGACGTTGGTGACCCCGGCCATCGGCGCCAGCACCACGGGGCTGGCCAATTCGATCGACCCGATGCGAAGTGCGGCACGGGCTCCGGGTAGCAGAGAACCGGCGCCCTCGGTGTCCGAAGGCGCCGGTCGGCTGATCGTCGTCGTGCTCAGGATGCCTGCTGCTCCCGCTTCTTGGCCTCGCGGGCGAGCGAACGGTCGCGCATCTCCTCGAAGCGGATGGTGTCCTTCTCGAGCTGCTCGAGGAAGGCGCCGAGCTCCTCGCGGGTCTGCTCGCCCTCGCTGGTGAAGTCCTCACGCTCGAAGACACGCCACTTGCGCAGGACCGGCATGATGACCTCTTCGAGGTGCTGGCGGAGGTCGTAGATGCCGTGCTTGGCCATCAGGACGCCGTTGCGTCGGAAGTTCGGCATGCCGGCACCGGGCATCTGGAAGTTGGTGACGATGTCGGTAACCGCGCGCAGCGTCTGGTCCGGCGAGATGTCCATGCCGGCGCCGCAGATGTTGCGGTAGAAGATCATGTGCAGGTTCTCGTCGGCGGCGATGCGCTGCAGCATGCGGTCGGCGATCGGATCGTTGCACGCCTTGCCGGTGTTGCGGTGGCTCACGCGGGTGGCGAGCTCCTGGAACGTGACGTAGGCGACCGAGTGCAGGAGACCCAGCTCGTCGGCGTAATCCTCGAGTTCGTCGGTGCGGCCGGCGGCGGCGAGCATCGGATCGTAGCCGTTGGTCATGTGGATCATCCGAGCCTCTTCGAGGGCGACGGGATCCACGCCGCGGGTGACGACGAGGTAGTCGCGCATCACGATGCCGTGCCGGTTCTCCTCGGCGGTCCAGCGACCCACCCAGTGGCCCCACGCCGAATCCATCGAGAAGTTCTCGGCGATCACGCGGTGATACGACGGCAGGTTGTCCTCGGTCAGCAGGTTGGTCACCATGGCGGCCTTGGCGACCTCGCCGAGCTGTGACTGCTCGGGGTCGTAGTCCACGCCACCGAGGGCGGCGAAGTTCTGTCCCTCGTCCCACGGGACGTAGTCGTGCGGGTTCCAGTCCTTGGCGGTCTTCAGGTGCCGATTGACGTTGTCCTCGGCAACCGGCGCCAGCTCCTTGAGGAGTTCAAGCTGAGTCAGCTTGCGTGCCATTGTTTCCTCCGAATGGTGGTGGTCCGCATGTGCGTGTCCGGTCTCTCGGCGCGGGACGGACACGGTGATCAGTGGTCCAGGGTACGACACCCTCCCAGATCGCCCCAAGTCCGTACTTACGCCATCGTAACCACGCCCCGGCGTCGTTACAGTTCGCTCTCGTGGCGCCGGTCACGATCGGATCGTGCCCGGTGAACCCGTGCGCGCCCGACCGATGATGGCCGATCGGGGCACCTGTGCGCAGCTCGTCGACGCGGATTCACAGCCGATTCGCAGGCCGGCGGCGCACCACCCGTGGCCGACGAATCCCCCCGAGACCCGGCGTCGACGTCGCTAGGAACGCCGGGCGAACATGGCCCCGAAGGTCTCCATCCATCGGGCCGCGTCGTCGTCGAGGGTACCCAGTGCGGAGGCCTTTTCACACCACCTCATGGCCGCCTGTCCGAACTCCATCGGGTTGTAGACGTCCTCCTCGCGGCTCCACAGGCCGTCGCCGGCATAGGTGAGGATGGTGATGTTGGTGGCGGTGATCGCCGTGCCGTCGCCGGGGTCGCGCATCGGATTGTCGACCTCGCAGATCACCCGGCCGGTCGGCGCGTCGACGACGTGCCACAGCGACGGGTACCCGGTCATGTGGCTGCCGGGGAAGGCGGTCATCGTCTTCCAGATCCATCGACGGATCTCCTCCCGGCCCGACATCGTGCCGAGTGCGTGCTCGATGTAGTCGGCGTCGTCGGTGAACAACTCGGCGAATCGATCCCAGTCGCGGGTCTGGGCGATCTCGGCCACGGTCTTCTGGAAGCCGCGGAAGGCGTCGTCGAGCTCGGCGGCGGTGAATGTGCTCATCGAGCTGGAGCATACTGGAACGTGTTCTAGAAATGGTCTTCGTGACCGAACTGATGGGCGTTCGCATGCGGCTCGCCGTTCCGCGGGTGCATCATGGTCAAGCCGGGCCGGGGCGGTCTGGTCGGCGAGGGGTGGAGGGTGCAATGCAGCGGCTGAGCGGACTCGATGCGTCCTTCTTGTATCTGGAGACGCGGTCCCAGCTGATGCAGGTCATCGGACTGATGGAACTCGACCCGGCCACCGTCCCCGGCGGCTACAGTTTCCCGCGTTTGCGCGACGAACTCGAACGGCGGATCTCGGCGATGCCTGCCTTCCGGCGCAAGCTCGACAACTCCCTGCTCAACATCGATCACCCGGTCTGGATCGAGGACGCCGACTTCGACATCGAGCGCCACGTCCACCGGGTGGCCGTTCCGGCGCCCGGCGGTGAGATCGAGGTCGCCGAACTCTGCGGTCATCTGGCCGGCCAGACCCTCGACCGCGGCAAACCGCTGTGGGAGCTGTGGATCATCGAGGGACTGTCCGACGGCAAGGTCGCCGCGATGCTCCGGATGCATCACGCCTCGACCGACGGTGTGACCAGCGCCGAGATGCTCGCCCAGCTGTGCACGCTGACGCCGGAGGCGCCCGATCTCGACGGCGACAAGATGGCGGAGACGGCCGGGCCGTCGTCGCGGACGACGATGGCGGTGACCGGGGCACTCAACTATTTCGTGCAGCGGCCCATCGCGATGGCGAAGCTCGTGCCCGGTACCGTCGGCGTGCCCGTCGGATGGTTGCGGCGCAGCCGGTCGAACTCGGCCATGCCGGCGCCCTTTCAGGCGCCGAGGACCCGATTCAACGCGCCGATCACACCGCATCGATCGATTGCGCTGACCCAGCTGTCGCTCGAGGACGTCAAACGGGTGAAGAACCGCTTCGGGGTCAAGATCAACGACGTGGTGCTGGCGATCACCGGCGGTGCGCTGCGCAGCTATCTGCTGTCGCACGACGAACTGCCCGAACAGCCGCTGGTCGCGATGGTGCCGGTGTCGGTCCATGGCGCCGACGAGAGTGCGCTCGTCACGGGAGGCACCAACAAGGTGACCGGCATGTTCACCCGCCTGCCCTCCGACCTCGACGACCCGGTCGAGCGGATCGAACGTGCCGCATCGCTGACCCGGACGTCGAAGGAACACCACGCCGAGATCGACGCCAACATGCTGCGTGGCTGGGCACAGTTCGCACCCGGCACGACGATGTCCACACTGATGAAGTTCTACGGCGACCGACGACTGGCGATGAGTCATCCGCCGATCTTCAACGTGCTCGTGTCCAATGTGCCGGGACCCGATTTCCCGCTGTACTTCCTCGGGGCGCGGGTCGCGTCGGTGTATCCGCTCGGACCGATCTTCCACGGTCTGGGCCTCAACATCACCGTGTTCTCCGCCGACGGCCACCTCAATGTCGGGATCGTCGCATGCACCGATCAGACCCCCGACGTCTGGGCGATCGCGCACGCCTTCGACGAGGAGCTCAAGCTGCTCCTCGAGCAATGCGATTAGTGGGACCGGTCAGAAACTCTCGAGCCAGGCGCGACTGCTCGCATCGCTCGGCGACCGCCAGTCGCCCCGCGGCGACAGTGACCCACCGGAACCGACCTTCGGGCCGTTGGGCATCGCGCTGCGCTTGAACTGATTGCTCATGAATCGCTTCAGGAACACTCGCAGCCAGCGATCGATGGTCTCCGGGTCGTACTGGTTGCGTCGCTGCGTCACGATCAGCTCCGACCAGGCCCCGCGCTCGCGGTCGCCCCATGCCGCCGACGCCAGATAAGCGACCTTGGCGGGGCGGTACCCGAAACGGGTGAGGTGATAGAGGAAGAAGTCGTGTAGCTCGTACGGGCCCACGGTGTCCTCGGTGCTCTGGATGGCGCCGTCGTCGCCGGCCGGGACCAGCTCCGGCGAGATGACGTCGTCGAGGATCTCGGCGAGCACGTCCGTCGTCTCCTGCGCGTAGGCGCTCGTGGTGATCATCCACCGGATCAGGTGCTGGATCAGGGTTTTCGGCACCGAGGAGTTCACGTTGTAGTGCGACATCTGGTCGCCGACGCCGTACGTGCACCAGCCGAGCGCTAGTTCGGACAGGTCGCCGGTGCCGAGCACGATGGCGCCGTGATGGTTGGCCAGCCGGAACAGGTGCGAGGTGCGTTCGCCGGCCTGGACGTTCTCGAAGGTGACGTCGTAGACCTTCTCGCCGTCGGCGTAGGGGTGACCGAGATCGGTCAGCATCTGCTCGCACGAGGGACGGATGTCGATCTCTGCGCCGGTGACGCCCAGGGTGTTCATCAGGACGTGCGCCCGGCGCAATGTCGCTGTGCCGGTGGCGAATCCCGGCATGGTGTATGCGAGGATGTTCTCGCGTGACAGACCCAGGCGGTCGAACGTGTCGACGGCCACCAGCAGTGCCAGTGTCGAGTCGAGGCCGCCGGAGACCCCGATGACGATCTTGTCGATGCCGGTGGCACGCAGGCGGGCCGCGAGTCCCTGCACCTGGATGTTCCCCACCTCGCGGCAGCGGGCGTCGCGGTCGGCGGAGTCGGCGGGCACGAACGGGAAGCGCGCCACCTGCCGACGGAGCTCGTCGTCGACGGAGTCGGTGGGACCCAGGGCGAACCGGATGCGGCGCAACGGCTTCAGTGCGTCCGCGTGGTCGCCCACCTGGTCGCGCAGACTGATCATCCGCATCCGCTCCTGCCGCAGGCGGTCGAGGTCGATGTCGGCGGTGATGGTCTGCTCGTCCATCGAGAACAGTTCGGAGCGTGCCAGCAGTGTGCCGTTCTCGGTGATGAGTGCGTCGCCGTCCCACGAGAGGTCGGTGGTCGACTCACCGAAACCTGCCGCCACGTACACGTGCGCGGCGACGCAGCGTGCAGAGTGCGACTGGCACAACGACTTCCGGTACCCCTCCTTACCCACGGTGACCGGACTGCCGGACAGGTTGACCAGGACGGTGGCTCCGGCGAGCGACGCCCAGGTGCTCGGTGGGATCGGTACCCAGCCGTCCTCGCAGATCTCGACGTGCACCGCGAAACCGGCGAGGTCGGTGGCCTCGAAGATCAGGTCGGCGCCGAACGGCACCTCGCGGCCCAGCACGGTTGCGGTGGCGACGGGGGCATCGCGGGCGGCGGCGAAGAAGCGCTGCTCGTAGAACTCCCGGTAGTTCGGCAGATACGACTTCGGGACGACGCCGAGGATCTCGCCGTCGTGGACCACGGCCGCACAGTTGTAGATGCCGTCGCCGACCACGAGCGGCAGACCGACCGCGATGAGCGGACGTACTCCGGCGCTGGCCTCGACCACGGTTGCCAGACCCGCCAGACACGCGTCGATGACCGCGTCCTGATGGAACAGGTCGTCGATGCTGTACCCGCACAGGCCGAGCTCCGGGAACACGACGAGTGCGGCGCCGTCGTCGGCGGCGCGGCGTAGGAGCGCCACCGTGCGTTCGGCGTTGGTGGCGGGGTCGGCGATCGAGACGACCGGGACTGCCCCGGTGACGCGCGCGAATCCGTGATCGTAGACAGACACATCCCCGAGACTAGTGGGTCACAGCCCCATGTCCTTCGCGATGATCGTCTTCATGACCTCGTTGGTACCGCCGTAGATGCGGGAGACGCGGGTGTCGGCGTACAGACGCGCGATCGGGTACTCGAGGATGTAGCCGTAGCCACCGTGCAGTTGCAGGCACTTGTCGATGACGCGGCCCGCGGTGTCGGTGGCGAACAACTTCACCCGCGCGGCGTCGGGCACCGTGAGCTCCCCGGCGTTGTGCAGTTGCAGAGCGCGGTCGACGAATTGCCGGATCGCCTCCACCTCGGCCGAGCACTCGGCCAGTACGAACTTGGTGTTCTGGAACGACGCGACCGGCTTGCCGAAGACGTCGCGCTCCTTGGTGTAGGCCAGTGCATGCCCGACCGCCGCTGCTGCGGTGGCCGACGCCCCGATCGCGATGGTCAACCGTTCCTGTGCCAGGTTGTGGGTGAGGTAGGAGAAGCCCTCGCCCTCGTCGCCGAGGCGATCCTCGACGGGCACCTTCACCGAGCTGAAGGACAGTTCGGCGGTGTCGGAGGCCTTGAGCCCGATCTTCTCGAGTTTGCGTCCGACGGTGTAGCCCTCAGAGGTCGTGTCGACGACGAGGATCGACAGACCCGCGCGACGGTTGTCGGCGTCGTAGGGCGAGGTCCGGCAGACGACCAGCACCCGATCCGCGAGGGCGCCGCCGGTGATGAAGGTCTTCGCGCCGTCGAGGATGTAGTGGCTGCCGTCCTCGGACAGTGTGGCGGTGGTGGAGATGTTCGCGAGATCCGAACCGGTACCCGGCTCGGTCATGGCGATCGCGAACATGATGTCGCCGGAACAGAATCCGGGCAGCCACCGCTGCTTCTGCTCGCCGGTGGCGTGCTCGAGCAGGTAGGGCAGGATCAGGTTGGAGTGCACGGAGTAGCTGCCGAAGGTGACCCCGGCCGCCGATGTCTCCTCGGCGATCACCATCGAATAGGTGAAGTCGTCGGCGCCGCCGCCGCCGAACTCCTCGGGGGCCTCGATCCCCAGGACGCCGAGCTCGCCGAGTCGGTTGTAGAACGCGCGCGGCGGGTGCCCTTGCTTCTCCCAGTCGTGGTACTGCGGGACGACCTCCTTGGCGATGAAGTCGCGGACGATCTTGCGGAAGGCGTCGTGATCTTCGGTGAACACGGTGCGCTGCATGGATTTTCCCCTTGGTCTTCGGTTCTCGGTTCTCAGTTCGCGCGGTAGTCGCGGAGCAGTCCTCTGCTGATGATCTGTTTCTGGATCTCGCTGGTGCCCTCGCCGATGAGCAGGAACGGCGCCTCGCGCATGAGCCGTTCGATCTCGAACTCCGTGGAGTAGCCGTAGCCGCCGTGTATCCGGAAGCTGGCCTGGGTCACCTCCGAGCAGTACTCGCTGCACAGGTACTTGGCCATGCCTGCGGCGACGTCGTTGCGTTCGCCGGAGTCCTTCAGGCGCGCGGCGTTGACCATCATCAGGTGAGCGGCCTCCACCTTGGTGGCCATCTCGGCGAGACTGAACGCGACCGCCTGGTGCTCGGCGATCGGTTTGCCGAAGGTGCTGCGCTGCTGGGCATATCGCACCGCCAGCTCGAAGGCGCGCTGTGCGACCCCGCACGCGCGGGCGGACACGTTGACCCGGCCGACCTCGACGCCGTCCATCATGTGCGCGAAACCCTTGCCGGGGGAGCCACCGAGGATGTCCGAGGCCGGCGCACGGTACCCGTCGAAGATCAGTTCGGTGGTGTCGATGCCCTTGTACCCCATCTTGTCCAGCTTCTTCGGGATCGTCAGTCCCGGCAGCACCTCGCCGAGTCCGGCCGGCTTCTCGATGAGGAAGGTGGTGAGATTCCTGTGCGGCTTGTCGTGGCCCTCCTCGGTGCGCACCAGGGCGGCGACCAGGGTGGAGCTCGCACCGTTGGTCAGCCACATCTTCTGTCCGGTGATGGAGTAGTCGTCGTCGCCGGAGCGCTTGGCCGTGGTCGTGATCGCCGCGACGTCGGACCCGAGGTCGGGTTCGGACATGGAGAAGGCACCGCGGACCTCGCCGGTCGCCATCCGCGGCAGGAACCGCTGCTTCTGCTCGTCGGTGCCGTGCTGGCGGATCATGTAGGCGACGATGAAATGGGTGTTGATCACCCCGGACACACTCATCCAGCCTCGGGCGAGTTCCTCGACGCACAACGCGTAGGTGAGCAGGGATTCGCCGAGGCCGCCGTACTCCTCGGGAATCATCAGCCCGAACAGTCCCATCTCCCGCATCCCGTCGACGATCTCCTGCGGATACGAATCGGTGTGCTCGAGTTCCTGGGCGTTCGGGATGATCTGCTTGTCGACGAACCGTCGGACATTCGCAAGGATCTCCGTCTGGATCTCGGTCAGGCCGAGGGTCTCGGCGAGGCGGGCCATCGTGACCTCTTTCTTCCGATGCCGCACATGCCGCGGCGTGCGCACAGGCTGTCGCGGTGTCGACGGGTGCCGAGACCGGTGAACCCAGCATGCCCGTCCGGCGGACCGCGCGGAACGACGCGATCGGCTAACGAAGCGATAGCGCCAGCCAATGATGCGTGGTCGCGGCGGTGCTGACCCGCACACATAGGCAGCGGCGAATCGACGGTTCACGGAACGGACATTGCTCGCGTTCGCGGCAGCGCGTTTCATTCGTGGAGTGTGACTCACGCCACGATTTAAATGCCGAGTTGTTCGCACCATGTCCACAGACCCATGCCGAAGGAGCGCGGGAACGCGTGCTCGCGACGCGACCTCACCACAGAGGGAGACAAGGGAGAGACCCATGCGTGATGCAGTGATCGTCGACGCCGTTCGCACACCGATCGGACGCCGCCGTGGCGCGCTGTCCGGCATCCATCCGGCCGACCTGTCGGCGCACGTGCTCGAGGCGCTGGTGAACCGCACCGGGATCGATCCGGCCGTGGTCGACGACGTGGTGTGGGGATGTGTGAGCCAGACATCCGAGCAGGCCACCAACGTCGCCCGCACCGCGGTGCTCGCCGCGGGATGGCCGGAATCGGTGCCCGGCACGACCGTGAGTCGGGCGTGCGGGTCGAGCCAGCAGGCGGTCAGCATGGCAGCCGCCGCGGTGATCTCGGGGCAGCAGGACATCGTCGTCGCGGGCGGTGTCGAGTCGATGAGCCGTGTGCCCATGGGGAGCGCCGCGCCGAACGGGGAGAACCAGCCGGCGACGGTGCTCGGCCGCTACGGTGTCGACCGCTTCAGTCAGGGCGTCGGAGCCGAGATGATGGCGGAGAAGTGGTCGTTGAGCCGCACCGCGTTGGACGAGTTCTCGCTGCGCTCCCACGAACTCGCCGCGGCCGCCGCGGATTCGGGAGCCTTCGACGGCCAACTCGCGCCGATCACCGGCGTCCTCGAGGGTGACGAGGGCATCCGGCGGGGTGGCACCGTCGAATCGATGGCCACGCTGAAACCGGCGTTCAAGGAGGACGGGGTCATCCACGCCGGCAACGCCTCCCAGATCTCCGACGGCGCGGGTGCTCTGCTGGTGATGAGCAGCGACACGGCCGCAGCGCACGGATTGACCCCGATCGCCCGTGTGCACACGGCGGTCGTCGCCGGCGACGATCCCGTCATCATGCTGACCGGTCCCATCGCGGCAACCGCCAAGGCGCTCGACCGCTCCGGCCTCACGATCGGCGACATCGGTGCCTTCGAGATCAACGAGGCCTTCGCGCCGGTGCCGATGGCGTGGCAGATCGAGACCGGCGCCGACCAGGAGCGGCTGAACCCGCTCGGCGGTGCCATCGCGGTCGGTCATCCGCTGGGCGGTTCCGGTGCGATCCTGATGACCCGCCTGATCCATCACATGCGCGACAACGGCGTCCGCTACGGACTCCAATCCATGTGCGAGGCCGGCGGCATGGCCAATGCCACCATCCTGGAGCTCGTCTGAGGGATGTCTCTGCTGTTGGTCGAGTGGCCACGAGCGAGCCCGAGGCGTGCCCCCTGTTGGTCGAGTAGCCCGTGCGAGCGCAGCGAGCCCGAGGCGTGCCCCCTGTTGGTCGAGTAGCCACGTGCGAGCGCAGCGAGCCCGAGGCGTGCCCCCTGTTGGTCGAGTAGCCCCGTGCGAGCGCAGCGAGCCCGAGGCGTATCGAGACCACCAAATCACAAGGAGAACTGTGGAACTCAAAGGACAATCCGTTGCCGTCACCGGCGGGGCGTCGGGCCTCGGACTGGCGACCGCCACCCGCATCGTCGACGCGGGCGGGCAGGTCACGCTCGTCGATCTGCCCACCTCCGACGGTGCCGCCGTCGCCGACCAGTTGGGTCCGTCGGCCACCTTCGCGCCCGCCGACATCACCGACCGTGAGCAGTTCGCCGCGGCGCTCGATGTCGCCGACGATCGGGGCGGACTCCGCGGCCTCGTCCACTGTGCGGGCGCGGGGCGCCGGATGCGCGTCCTCGAGAAGGACGGCAGCGCAGGATCGGTGGAGGACTTCGAGTTCGTCATCCGACTCAACCTGATCGGCTCGTTCCACGCGTTGTCGTTGGGCGCCGAACGCATGGCTCGACTGTCGGAGGTCGACGGCGAGCGCGGAGCCATCGTGCTGACCGCCTCCGTGGCCGCCTTCGAGGGGCAGATCGGCCAGATCAACTACAGCGCCTCCAAGGCGGGCATCGTGGGCATGACGATCGTCGCGGCGCGTGACCTGGCGTCCAGGCTGATCCGGGTGAACACCATCGCTCCCGGAACGATGGACACACCGCTGCTGTCTCGGCTGCGCGACGACGTGCGTGAGTCGTTGGCCGCGAGCATCCCCCACCCGTCCCGACTCGGGAAGTCCTCGGAATTCGGGCAATTGGCGGTGTCGATCCTGGAGAACAGCTATCTCAACGGCGAGACCATCCGCCTCGACGGCGCGATCCGGATGGCGCCACGGTGAGCGCATCGGCGAAGGTTCGCGACCCGCGCGACGGCGTCGCACACGGATCCGAACTCACATATCCGGACGTGGCGTTGAGCGTCCTGCCGTCGAGCATGGCACGCATGTACACCTCGCGTGCGGCGCTCGTCGACGGCGAGCGTGTGCTGACCTATCGAGAACTCGACGCCGAATCCGCCCGGGTGGCAGCGGCATTGCGCGACATTACGGTCGGTGAACGCGACGTCGTCGCGCTCTACCTGTCCAACAGCATCGAGTTCGTCATCGCCTACTACGGGTCGCTGCGTGCCGGCGCCACCGTCACGTTGATCAACCCGTTGCAGCCGGTGCCGGGTCTGCGCGCTCAGCTCCGCGAGACCGGCGCGGTCGCGGCGTTCACACAGGTCGAGCAGGGTCCCCGTCTTGTCGAGGCCGCACAGGGGACATCACTGACGACCGTGGTCGTCGTCGACGGCGACACCGACGAATCCTCCGCGCCCGCGCAGACGGACGTGCCACATATCTGTTCGCTGAGCGACTTCGTCGCGGGACATGATGGGGCCCCGACGCTCTCGGTCACCTCCGCCGACGTCGCGCACCTCGCCTTCACCGGCGGCACCACCGGGGTGTCCAAGGGTGTTCGGGTCCTGCACCGCAACGTGCTCGCCAATGTCACCCAGATGATCGGGTGGCGGGCCGGTCACGCGGTCCTGGCCGGCGACGACGGTCTCCTGTACCTCGAGCGGCGCGACGCCACCGCCGAACGCGGGGTGACCCCGGGAGACGCGGCGACGGTGGTGGTCTCGCCCCTGTTCCATGCTCACGCCCTGATCAACATGTCCTTCCTGTTGATGTGCGGGGCAACCCAGGTCCTCGCGGGCAGGTTCGATCCCGCGCGGATGCTGGAGTTGATCGAACGGCACCGGGCCACCTATGTGACGGGCAGTCCGGCGATGTGGCACGCACTGGCCACCCACCCCGACGTCGCATCCCGCGACCTGTCGTCGGTCCGGGTCGTGTCGTCGGGGGCCGCGCCGATCGACCATGTCACGCTCGAACAGCTGCAGAGTGCGTTCTCGTCGGGGTCGGTGGTCGAGGGCTACGGCCTCACCGAGGCGACCTGTCTGGTGTCGTCGGCGCCGCTGACCGCCGACGGCGATTACCGCCTGGGCAGTGTGGGATTGCCGACCTTCGACACCGAGGTGGAGATCAGGTCCGTCGACGACCCGACCGTCACGCTCGGTCCCGGGGAGCGCGGAGAACTGTGGGTACGCGGACCCCAGGTGACCGACGGGTACCACGGGCATCCGGAGATCACCGCGGCGCAGTTCGTCGACGGCTGGCTCGACACCGGTGACATCGCCTACCGCGACGCCGACGGGTATCTCTACATCTGCGATCGCGCGAAGGACATGCTGATCTACAAGGGCTACAACGTGTATCCACGTGAACTCGAAGAACTTCTCGTGACCCATCCCGATGTCGCCTCCGCCGCCGTCGTCGGCCGGGACGCGGGCAGCATCGGGCAGGAGCCGGTGGCGTTCCTCGTGGCGAAGGACGGTCACGCCATCGACGCCGATCTGGTGCGGGACTTCGTCGCCGAGCAGGTGCTGCCCTACAAGAAGATCCGTGACGTCGTCGTCGTCGACTCGCTGCCGACCAGCGCTGCCGGCAAGATCCAGAAGGTCGCGCTGCGGGAGCTTCTCGCAACGCCGTGAGAGCGGCACGGCTCGAGGTTCCGCGCACCGGGCGGAGGCGTCAGTTCATCTGTCGCCGTGCAGTACCCGATCCGCAGGACCGCGGAACTCGGTGGGAATCGCCGCCTGATGCCAGTGCGGATAGATGAGGTCCGGGCGGCTGATCTCGTCGAGACGGCCGAGTTCGGCGGCGTCGAGCTCGAACTCGCTCGCCCGCAACGTGTCCGCGAGCTGGACCGCATCGCGTGCGCCGACGATCAGCGTGGACACCGCCGGACGGGTCAGCAGATAGGCCAACGCGACGTGGGCGGGAGAGACCTCCCGGGCCTCGGCGACCTCCACGATCACGTCGATGGTGTCGTAGAGCTTGTCGACGTCCCGCACCGGGGGTTCCACCCAGCCGTCGAGATGTCGTCCATGCGCAGGGTTCCGGTCGCGACGGTACTTGCCGGTCAGCAGACCGCCGGCGAGCGGACTCCACACCATCACCCCGAGGCCCTGATCGACGGACAGCGGCAACAGTTCGTACTCGGCGTCCCGGCTCTGCAACGAGTAGTAGATCTGATTGCTGACGAAACGTTGTCGACCATCCCGGTCGGAGATGGCCAGAGCCTTCATCAGTTGCCATCCGGCGTAATTCGATACGCCCAGATATCGCACCTTGCCGTCCCGGACCAGGGTGTCGAGCGCATGCAACGTCTCCTCGAGCGGGACCTGGCCGTCCCACTCGTGGACGTGATAGATGTCGATGTGATCGGTGCGCAGCCGCCGCAGGCTCGCCTCCGCCGCCCGGATGATGTGATACCTCGACAGTCCCGCGTCGTTGGCGCCGTCACCGACGGGGAAACGGACCTTGGTGGACAGCACGATCGAATCTCGCCTGCCGCTGATCGCCTGTCCGACGATCTCCTCGGACCGCCCCGCGCCATAGGCGTCGGAGGTGTCGATGACAGTGACGCCCGCGTCGAGCGCGACGTCGACCTGACGGCGCGCCCCATCCACATCGACCGTGCCCCAACGGTCATCGGGATCGTTCCCGAACGACGCAGTGCCGAGTGCGAAAGTCGAGACACGCAGGCCGGAACGACCGAGCAGTCGATGGTCCATGTGTCCTGCCTACCACGTGCGGTACGCGGCGACAGCGCTCAGCGCTGAGCGTGCTTCACCAGATTGCGTCCGATGATGAGGCGCTGGATCTCGCTGGTGCCCTCGTAGAGACGCAGCAGCCGGACGTCGCGGTAGATCCGTTCCACGGGGACCTCACGCATGTAGCCGCTGCCACCGTGGATCTGGACGGCGAGATCGGCGACCTTTCCCACCATCTCGGTGCAGAACAGCTTGGCCGCCGACGGGGCGATCCGCCGATCGGTGCCGTCGACCCACGCACGTGCGGCGTCACGGACCATCGCCCGACCGGCCATGACCCCGGTCTGCTGATCGGCGAGCATCGCCTGCACCAGCTGGAACTCGCCGATGGCGGTGCCACCCTGGGTGGCGGTGGCCGCCCACGTCACCGATTCGTCGAGGGCGCGCTGGGCGGTGCCGACCGAGAGTGCTGCGATGTGGACGCGTCCCCGGGCCAGCGACGTCATCGCCGCGCGGTAACCGACGTCCTCGCTGCCGCCGACGAGTGCTGCCTCCGGGACGCGGACATCATCGAAGTGGACGTCCGACGTCCACGCCCCCTCCTGGCCCATCTTGCGGTCCTTGGCCCCCACGGACACGCCGTCGGTGCCGGCGGGGACGAGGAACACCGCGATCCCGGTCCCGCTCTCGTCCTTCGGTCGGGTCCGGGCGAAGACCACGAACAGATCGGCCAGAGGCGCGTTGGTGATGAACCGCTTCTCCCCGCTGATGACCCAGTCGGAGCCGTCGCGCACCGCCTTGGTGCGCAGCCCGGCAGGGTCCGATCCGGCGCCCGGCTCGGTCAGCGCGAACGAGGCGACGACCTCACCCGTGGCGATCTTCTCGAGCCAGGTGGACTTCTGTTCGTCGGTGCCGAATCCGACGAGGACCTGTCCGGCGATGCCGTTGTTCGTGCCGAACATCGACCGCAGCGACAACGAGGTGTATCCGAGTTCCATCGCCAGCTCGACATCCTGGGTCAGATCGAGTCCGAGTCCGCCCCACTCCTGTGGGATGGCGTATCCGAACAGGCCCATCTCCTTGGCCGTCGCCCGGACGTCGTCGGGAATGGCGTCGGCCTCGAGGATCTCCGGCTCACGCGGAACCACCTTCTCCCGCACGAATTCACGTGTCGCGGCGAGAATGTCGGCGAAATCGTCGGCGCTGACCTGGGGTGCTGGTGCTGAGGTGTTCATGACGCTGGTCATTCTCCCACTGTGGCCGCCCGCGCGTACGCGGTCCACAACGAACTCCCTACCGGTCCCTTAGCTCCTTCGAATGGATCGCCGGGCTCTCCTCGGGGAATCTGCCGGTAGATTCCGACGCATGGATTCGATTGCACCCCAGCCCCTGCTCGACGGACGTACCGCGGTGATCACCGGCGCCGCGCAGGGCATCGGTTTCGAGATCGCCCGGTCCTTCGTGGAGGCGGGGGCGCGGGTCGTCATCGGAGACCTCGATCTCGAGGCTGCGACGGCCGCCGCCGACAAACTCGGTGGGGCAAGGGTGGCGCGCGCCGTCCGATGCGACGTGGTCGATGCGGCGCAGGTCGACGCGCTGCTCGCCGATGCCGTCGAGGCGTTCGGCTCACTCGACGTCATGGTGAACAATGCCGGGATCACCCGCGACGCCACCATGCGGACCATGTCCGAGGATGACTTCGATCTGGTGATCTCGGTGCATCTCAAGGGCACGTGGAACGGCACCCGCAAGGCGGCCGCCATCATGCGTGAGGCCAAACACGGTGCGATCGTGAACATCTCGTCGCTGTCCGGCAAGGTCGGCATGGTCGGGCAGACCAACTATTCCGCGGCCAAGGCCGGCATCGTCGGGATGACGAAGGCCGCGGCGAAGGAGATGGCCCACCACGGCGTACGCGTGAACGCCATCCAGCCGGGGCTCATCCGGTCGGCGATGACCGAGGCGATGCCGCAGAAGGCGTGGGACCAGAAGATGGCCGAGATCCCGATGCAGCGTGCAGGTGAGGTCGGCGAGGTCGCATCGGTCGCGTTGTTCCTCGGCTCCGATATGTCCTCCTACATGACCGGCACCGTGCTCGAGGTGACCGGCGGACGGTTCATGTGACCGCTCGCCACGATCACCAGCCCGACCTCGAATCGAAAGGCCCGCAATGACCGGCACGACACCACAGCAACGCGACGTCGTCATCTGTGAACCCGTCCGCACACCGATCGGGCGCTACGGCGGCATGTTCAAGGACCTGACCGCTGTCGACCTGGGTGTGACAGCCCTGCGCGGCATGCTCGAACGCACGGGCCTCGATCCCGCCGCAGTCGAGGACGTGATCCTCGGACACTGCAACGGCAACAGCGAGGCGCCGGCGATCGGACGGGTCGTCGCCCTCGACGCCGGACTGCCGGTCACCGTCGGCGGCATGCACATCGACCGGCGGTGTGGTTCCGGTCTGCAGGCGGTGATCCAGGCCGCCTTCCAGGTTGCCAACGGGGACAACGACGTCGTCGTCGCGGGCGGCACGGAATCGATGAGCAACGCCTCCTTCTACTCTGTCGACATGCGGTGGGGCGGCGCGCGCACCGGGATCGCCATGCACGACAGCCTCGTTCGTGCGCGCTCTACCGCCGGCGGGAAGAATCATCCCGTTCCCGGTGGCATGATCGAGACCGCCGAGAACCTTCGCAAGGAATACGACATCAGCCGTGCCGAGCAGGACGAGCTGGCCGTCGAATCGCATCTGCGGGCGGTGCGGGCACAGAAGGACGGAATCCTGGCCGAGGAGATCATCCCGGTGGCGGTCCCCGGCCGGGGTGGCGAGACGATCATCGACACCGACGAACACCCCCGTCCCAACGTGTCGGCGGAGTCGCTCGCGAAGCTGCGGCCGATCATGGGCGCACAGGACCCCGAGGCAACTGTCACCGCCGGCAACGCCAGCGGACAGAACGACGCGGCGGCCATGTGCATCGTCACCACGCCACAGGTCGCCGAACGACACGGTCTGCACCCGCTGGTCCGGTTGGTGTCGTGGGGCGTCGCCGGTGTCCCGCCGCGCACCATGGGGATCGGACCGGTCCCGGCGTCGCAGAAGGCGCTGGGCAAAGCAGGTCTCACCCTGGCCGATGTCGACCTGATCGAACTCAACGAGGCCTTCGCCGCGCAGGCACTCGCCGTCACCCGCGAATGGGGATTCGGGCGATTCGGCAGCGGAGCCGGCGACTTCGACCGCACCAACGTGCACGGCTCGGGGATCTCGCTCGGGCATCCGGTGGGTGCCACCGGCGTCCGGATGCTGGCGTCCCTGGCCCGCGAGATGCACCGCCGCGACGCCCGTTACGGCCTGGAGACCATGTGCATCGGCGGTGGGCAGGGACTCGCGGCGGTGTTCGAGCGGGTGAGCAACACCCCCTGAACCCGTCGGCCGGTCAGGCCGGTGTGGTCGAGCGGATGAGTTCGACGAACGCCTGACCGACCGGTGAGAGCGCCGCCGGGTCGAAGGCGATGGCGAACGGCCGCACGAACCGTGGCTCGACGGTGCGGATGACCGCGCGGTCCGCGGCGGTCTCGGCCAGTGCTTTCTCCAGAATCGTGCCGCCGATGCCGGCGAGGACCATCGGCAGACGCTCCTCGCGATGTTCGGAGAGCACCGCCAGCGGTGGTCGCACGCCGGCGACCCGGATGGCCTCCTCGATCTCGTCGGCCACCGACTGTCCACGGGGAACGAAGACCATCGGGACCGGCGGCAGGCTCTCCAGGGGGATCGGTCCCTCGGGGACGTCGGTCCCGGGCGGGTAGATCAGCAGATACTCCTGCTCGCCGATGATGATGACCTCGAGATCGTCGCCCGCGATCGGCAGATGGGCGACCACGAACTCGCAGTGTCCGTCCTCGATCACCGCCGCCGCCTGGGCTTCGTCGCGGAGCTCGCCGAATCTGACGTTCACGCGCGGATAGTCGTCGCGGAACCGGGCGATGAGGTCGACGATCGGGCCGCTGGCCATGGCGGGGAACGCAAGGATGTCCAGGCGTCCGGTCAGCTCATCGGCCGATGTCGTCAGCAGGTCCTCGACGGCGTCGACGTCACGCACGATCTGACGCGCGGGGCCGACCATGGTCCGACCGGCCGCGCTCAACACCATGCCGCGCCCGATCCGGTGGAACAGCTGCACGCCGAGCTCTCGTTCAAGGGCCCGAAGTGCTTGCGAGACAGTGGGTTGCGCGACACCGAGCGCGGTGGCGGCGCCGCCGATGCCCTCGTGTTCGACGACCGCGAGGAAGTACTCGACCTGACGGAGCTCCATCGCCTATAACTCCCCGAAGTCGGTCGGGTCGGTCGTCACTCCGACGTGGCCCTTGGCGACGGCGATGAACGCCATCGCCGCCGGAGACGGTCGGCCCGACCGCACCACGAGTCCGAACGGCCGGCGCAGGGGTGGATCCAGTCGATATCGCAGCGCCCCGGGCATCTGTTCCTCGGCGACGACCCGCGGTGCGATCGTCGCGCCGGTGCCCCGACCGACCAGGTCCCAGGCTGCGGAGGGGTGGGCGCAGTCGACGACGACGTTGCGGCTGTCGTCGTCGATGAGGTCGCCGAGGATCGAGGAGGCTCCCGGATCGCCGAGGTCGAGGATCAGCGGAATCGTCTTCACGGATGGGCGGGGGACCGGATCGGTCAGATCGGCGGCCGATGCGGCCGGGACGGTCAGCACGAGTTCCTGCTCGCCGAGCGGGATCGCGGTGAAGGTCGCGTGATCGGCCCCGGCGTCCATGAGCCCGATCTCCGCGTCGCCGCGACGCAGCGCGGCCAGCACTCCGCTCGGCCCGTCGGCGGCGACGACGCGTGCGGCCAGCCGTGGGAATCGCTCGCGGAACTCTCGGATCATCGCCACCATGGGATCGATGCTGAACGCCGCGTGCGTGACGATGTCGACGCGGCCCGCCCGGAGTTCCCGCACGGCCTCGACTTTCGCCTTGGCCCGATCGATGTCGGCGAGGATGCGGCGTGCGGCGACATCGAGTTTGCGGCCCGCGTCGGTCAGTTCGAGACGTCGGCCGGTCCGGTCGAACAGTGTCACACCCAGGCGGCGCTCGAGCGTGCGGATGGCCTGGGAGAGTGAGGGCTGCGAGATGTAGAGCGACTGCGCAGCCTTGGTGATCCCGCCGTGGTCCACCACCGCGACGAAGTAGGTGACGAGGTGCAGGTCCACGGGGTCATCGTACGTTCGAGGTCATCGCATGTTCGGAGGCATCATGCGGTTGCGGTCAGCTGGTGCGGGCGACATGCACGGACCCCACCGACCCAGCCGGTCTCACTGTCCGGTCCAGCGGGGCGGTCGCTTCTCGGCGAACGCGATGGCACCCTCCTGTGCGTCCTGCGAGGCGAACACCGGTCCGAGATGCTGCCACTGCTCCTTGATGAGCGCAGGGTCGGTGTAGCGGATGGCCATCGACATGACCTGCTTGGTCGCCCGCACGGCGAGTGGACCGTTGGCGGCGATCGTCGCAGCCAACTGGCGCGCGCCGGCGAGGGCGTCGCCGGGTTCGGTCAGCCGGTTGATCAGCCCGAACTCGTGGGCGCGGGCGGCACTCAGCGGCTCCCCGGTCAGCGCCATCTCCATGGCCAGCTGATAGGGCAGCGTCTTCGGGAGGCGCAGCAGACCACCCGCGGCGGCAGCGAGTCCGCGCTTGACCTCGGGGAGACCGAACCGGGCGTCGCGGGCGGCGACGATCAGATCCGCGGTCAGTGCGAGTTCGCAGCCACCGGCCAGGGCCCACCCCTCGACCGCCGCGATGAGTGGCTTGGTCGGGGGCGACTCGGCGAGGCCGCCGAATCCGCGTCCCGGCAGCGAGACGTCCTCGCCGCGGGTGAACGCCTTCAGATCCATTCCGGCGCAGAACGTCCCACCCGCGCCGGTCAGGATCCCGATGGTCAGGTCGTCGCGGGACTCCAGCTCGTCGACGGCAGCGGCGATGCCTACGGCCACGTCCCGGTTCACCGCGTTCTTGGCCTGCGGTCGGTTGATCGTGATGACGGCGACACCGTCGGCGAACTCGGTGAGCACTGCGGCGTCGGGTGAGCTGGTCATGGGTGAGCTCCTGTCCTCGGGGTGGGGTGAGATCGAACGCTGTGGAGGAGTCCGGCGACGCCTACTGCTGCGACGGTGTGGGCTCGGTGACGGTCCACCGGGTCGGGGAGCCCTCTGTCGGTGTGAGTGTCCCGCGTTGTTGCAGGACGACGAGGTGTGCGTGCGTCTCCCGCATCGCCATCCGGGCCAGGTCGACCGACAGCTGTTCGAAGGGCCGTGACCACGTGACCGACCGCGTGATCTCCCAGGCGGTGCTCTGCGGATCCTTTCGCACCGCGGCCACGATCTCGGCGAGCCGATCCTCGTGGTGACCGAGCAGTGCCGTCACCCGGTCGGCCAGACCGCGGAACCGGTACTCGTGCGACGGCAGCGCCTCGAGGTCGCCGACGTGCTCGGTGTGCGCCAGCGACACGAGGTATTCGGCGAGCGGATTGTGTGACTGGACGGCGTTCGTCGACACGTTCGGACTGATCCGCGGCAGCAGGTGATCGCCGGTGAACATGACCCCGGCGTCCTCGTCGACGAAGCACAGGTGGCCGGCGGTGTGACCGGGCGTCCACAGGGCCCGCACGTTCCAGCCGGGCAGGTCGAGCGGGTCGCCGTGCTCGAGTTCGACGTCCATCGCCCGGCCTTTGGGCAGTCGCGCGATCTGACGGAACCCGTTGTCGAGCGTGTCGGGCGCGCCGAGCTTCTCGAGTTCGCGGCGGGCGGTCTCGATCTGCCGTTCGATCTCGGCGTCGTCGACATGATGCAGGTGGCGGGCGTCGTTGCGATGCATCGCGAGGACCGGGTCCACGTGCTCGAGCAGGCGGGGGACCAGCCCGAAATGGTCCGGGTGCAGGTGCGTGATCGACACGTGGCGGACATCGGTGACGTCGTGACCGATGGCGTGCAGGCCGTCGACGAGGGCGTCCCACGATTCGTCGGCGTTCCAGCCGGTGTCGATCAGGGCGACGCCGTCGGGTAGCTCGAGTGCGTAGATGAGGACGTAGCGCAGTGGGTTGGGGCCCATCGGGACGGGGATGGACCACAGTCCGGGACGTACCTCTTCGACGGGCGGCAGCACCTTCTGTGCCCACGCCTCCTGCTGACGATGACCGGTGACCTCGATGGTGGTCATCTCACCTCCTACCGGCTCGGTGCGGTCACACGCGCAGTTGACGGTTGCGGACCGCAACTTCCATACGATCATGCGGCCGGTTCGCGTTCAAAGTCGGTCCGGCTCTCACCGGATGAGGAACTGCCTATGGCGCCGCGCGGGAGAGGGCATTGACGTGCGGACGGGGGTGGGTGATCGTTGCCCGGTGACAGTCGACCAGCCGCCTCTGCCCCTCGACGGGATCACCGTCGTCGCACTCGAACAGGCGGTCGCCGCACCGCTGGCGACCCGTCATCTCGCCGACATGGGCGCGCGGGTCATCAAGGTGGAACGCGTCGGCGAGGGCGACTTCGCCCGCGACTACGACGACGCCGTGCACGGGCTCGCGTCGCACTTCGTGTGGCTCAATCGCGGCAAGGAGTCGCTGACCCTCGACCTGAAGTCCCCGTCGGGCCGGTCGACGCTGCGTGCGCTCGTCGACCGGTCCGATGTGTTCCTGCAGAACCTGGCGCCGGGCGCCGCGACCCGGCTGGGATTCGGCGCGCAGGAGCTACGCGCCGACCATCCCGGGCTGATCGTGGTGGACATGTCCGGCTACGGGGACGCGGGCCCGTACCGGGAACGCAAGGCCTACGACATGCTGGTGCAGGCGGAAGCGGGCCTCATCTCGGTCACCGGCACCGCCGACGAGGCGGCCAAGACCGGCATCCCCACATCTGACATCGCCGCCGGGATGTACGCGGTGACATCCATCCTCGGTGCACTGGTCCGTCGCGGCACGACAGGTGTCGGCGCCGCGGTGGCGGTGTCGATGTTCGATGCCACGGTCGAGTGGATGGGTCATCCGATGTACATGCGCCTCTACGGGGACCGGCAGATCGCGCGATCCGGCGTCGGACACGCGGCGATCGTGCCGTACGACCGCTATCCGACCGCCGACGGTGAGATCCTCATCGGTGTCCAGAACGACCGCGGCTGGCGGGCTCTCGTGACCGAGGTGCTCGGCCGCCCCGAGCTGGCCACCGATCCCCGGTATGCCACGAACATCGAACGCGTGCGCCGTCGGGCCGAGGTCGATGCGGAGGTCGCGTCGGAGACCAAACGGTTCTCGACAGCCGAACTCGACGAGAGGCTCGCGGCCGCGGGCGTGCCCGCCGCCGAGATCCGCGAACTCGACGGTGTCGTCGCGCATCCGCAACTGGCCCAACGAGATCGGTGGCGCGAGGTGGACACCGAGGTCGGCCCGATCCGTGCCGTCCTTCCCCCGATGACCTTCGCCGACGTCGAGATGCGGATGGGTCCGGTGCCTGCGCTGGGCGAACACACCGACGCCATCCTCGCCGAACTGGGCATCGAGTTGTAGGTCGCCGTGGTGGGTGGGTGGGATGGCCCTTCGTGACGCTCTCAAGCTCGCTCCTCAGGGACCGGCATGTGCTCGCGAGTTCGCTCATCAGGGATCGGCATAAGCTCGCGAGTTCGCTCATCAGAGACCGTAGGGCGTGCGCCCTATCGCTCGTTGTCTGCGCCCAATTCAGATGCGGGGCCGGTGAAGTAGTGCTCGCCGTCGAACGATGCCGGGTGTCCTGCGGCCAGGAAGCGACCGATGCCGGGCTGATCGAGTTCGGCGAACATCGGATTGGACGAGAGCACGCCGGAGTCGACGACGTCGGAGAAACTCCGGTACTGCTCCCACAGCACCGACGACGATGTCAGCGCGGCGGTGGCCTCCGCCGACGTGTGCCGTGCGAACCACGGCTCGATGAGCGCAGTCAGAACCGCACGGTGGGTGAATCGATCTGCCTCGGAACGGAAGTCGGCATCCAGTGCGGTCTCGACAGCGGCGACCGCATCGGCGACCCCGGTGAGCTCGACGAGGTCACGGAAGTGACGCGGGGTGAGGGCGACGAGCATGAAGCGGCCGCCGTCGGAGGTCGCCACATCTGTGCCGAACGTGCCGTAGACGGCGTTGCCGGTACCTTCGCGCCCGTGACCGGTAACCTGCGGCTCCGTCAGGTAGCCGAGGGTGCTCGCGATGGACAGAGCGGTGTCCTCGAGGGGCAACGAGATGCGCGCGCCGACACCGGTTCGCTCCCGCCGGCGGACCGCGGACGAGATGGCCAGTGCCGCATACAGTCCACATGCGATGTCCCAGGCGGGGAGGACGTGATTCACGACGCCCGCGTGATCGACGGGACCGGTGATCATCGGGAAGCCGAGTCCTGCGTTGACGGTGTAGTCGACGCCCGGTGTGCCGTCGGTGCGGCCGAGGATCTCGACGGTGATCACGTCGGGCCGCAGTGCGGCCAGGCTCTCATGGCTCATCCACGATCGGCCCGCCTGATTGGTGAGGAGGATGCCACCGCCCTCGCCGGGGGCGGTGACCAGGCGGCGCACCGTCTCCTGGCCTTCCTCACTTCGGAGATCGACTGTGCGGGAGTGCTTTCCCTTGTTCAGTCCGGTCCAGTAGATCGACTCGCCGTCGGCGGTGACGGGCCAGCGGTGCACGTCGGCGGCCCCGCCGATCGGGTCGACGCGGGTCACGTCGGCACCCAGCTGCGACAGCGTGAGTCCGGCGAGCGGCGATGCGACGAAGCTCGACACCTCGACGATGCGGAGGCCGGCCAGCGGTTTATCGGTGGTGGGCACAGTGACTTCTCCTTCGGGACGTCGCGTGGTCCGGATCAGGCCATGAGGGCGCAAAAGCGCCAGTCGAGGACGGGTCGCGGTGATCCGTCGTCGGATTCGTGGACGACGACCAGCGACCGCAGGCCGAGGATGCCGCCGCCGTCGGGCAGCGGTGTCGCCGATTCGACATGCAGCGTGCTCGACAGGGTGTCGGACTCGTGCACCGGGCCGGTGTGATCGCAGGATTCCCACCCGAGCACGGTCACCATGGTGGGAAGCGCGCGGGTGGCCTGGGCGAGCGCGAGGCCGATCGTGTGGCCGCCGTAGACCAGGCGGCCCTGGGCGCCCACCCGTTCGTCGTGATGAGTGGCGGCGATGTTCATGGTGAGACGGGCGAGTTCGGGCGCGCTCGACACCACGTCGCCGCTCGAGGTGAACGCCGTGCCGGCGAGGTCGGGGGAGAAATGCTGCCCGCGAACGGTTTCACGGTAGGCCGACAGGTCCCATGCGGGAAGGACGGGCTCGACGGACGCATCGGCTCCGATCGCCGACAGGTCGTCGGCGGGTGGGGTCCGTCCTGGATCGGGGGACGGGCTCAGCGGCAACATCGCGCAGCGGAAGAAGTCGAGGACCGCGGTCCCGTCCTGGTCGACCGTCACCATGTGCAGCGCGGCGAGTCCGGTCGGCGCCCGGCCCGGTTTCGCCGAATTCTCCTTCAGCCCGACCACTTCGGTGGTCGTGGTGAGCGTGTCGCCGACGTGAGGTGTGCTCAGGATGCGCAGGCCGCGATAGAAGAGGTTCGCCTTGACGTGATGGGTGGCCAGGGTCGACTGTCCGATCGCGAGATCGGTGACGAGACCGGGGTGCGCGACGGTGCAGGGGCGCCCCGTCACGCGAGTGCTCAGTGTGACGTCGAGGGGCAGCCGTAGGCGATCGCCCAGAATCGACTGGTGCACAGCAGCCAGACCGGACGTGATGGTCACCGACGGCGCGTCGTCGAAGGTCTGCCCGACGGTGAGTTCGTCGAAATAGGGCCCACCGACCGGGATCGTCCGATCGCTCATGCCGATCCGGCCTTCGCCAGCACGCGGCGTGCGGAGACCGCCAGCGCCTCGTCGAGCATCCGACCGTCGAGCTTGGCCGCACCGTCACCGCGGGCGGCGGCCTCGTCGAGTGCCGCCAGCACACGGCGGGCATCCGCCACGGCCTCAGGATCCGGGGTGAAGATCTCGGTGGCGGAGTCGATCTGGGCGGGGTGGATGACCCAGGTGCCGTCGAACCCGAGGTCGCGGACCCACGTCTTGGCGTTCCTGAACGAGTCGTCGTCGGCGATGGTGAGGTGCGGTCCGTCGATGACGGAGACCCCGCCGGCGCGGGCCGCGACCAGCACGGTGTCCTGGATCGGATGCCACACCGATTGCGGTGCGGACGACGAACGTCCCAGCGTTGCACCGAGATCGGCATATCCGATGATAACGGCATCGAGCCGGCCGGAGCCGCTACAGATCGGTCCGATGTCGCGGATGCCGGTCGGCGTCTCGACCAGGATCTGGAGTCGGGCGGGGGCGTCGCCGAGGAGTCGATCGGCCTCGGCGAGGTGGCTGACCGACTCGGCCTTGGGCAGGACCAGTGACGCGAGCGACGATCCCATGTCAGCACAGGCGGCGACGTCGGCGTCGAACCACTCGGTGTCGAACGCGTTGATCCGGATGGAGACCGGTCGGCGGCCGCCGAATTCCGCGACGAGGGCCGCCGCCGCAGCGCGCGCCGACGACTTGTTGTCCGCGGTCACCGCGTCCTCGAGGTCGAGGACGACCTCGTCGGCGGTGGAGGCGAGGGCCTTGCGGGCTTTGCGGTCGTCGGACGCCGGGGCCACCAGCACCGCGCGTCGTGGGTGTGTGTGCACGAGATCCTCAATCCCTGGCGGAAACAAATGTGCGGCCAAATCCTGTTCACGAAGACTATTACCAGACCTCCTGCGGTGGCGAAAGGGCGGTGGTGGCGCTGTTCACGAGGCGCGCGGGTCCGGCTCGCTCTTGACAGCGTCGCCACTGGGCGTAAATATGGCCGTACAAATCAGGGCCGGGACATGCCTGGCTCAGTCTCCCGTGAGGTGGGTCCATGAGCAGCCTGAACGCCGAAGAGTCGTTCCTCGTCGAGACCGTGCGCGCGTTCGTCGACCGCGACGTCAAACCGACGGTGCAAGAGGTCGAGCACGCCAACGAGTACCCCGAGAAGTGGATCGAGCAGATGAAGCAGATCGGCATCTATGGGCTGGCGGTACCCGAGGCGTACGGCGGTTCGCCGGTCTCGATGCCGTGCTACGCGCAGGTCACGCAGGAACTCGCCCGCGGTTGGATGAGCTTGGCCGGAGCGATGGGCGGCCACACGGTGGTGGCGAAATTGCTGACGCTGTTCGGCACGGAGGAGCAGAAGCAGCAGTATCTGCCGCGCATGGCGACCGGTGAGATGCGGGCGACGATGGCACTGACCGAGCCCGGAGGCGGCTCGGATCTGCAGAACATGGCGACCCTCGCACGTGAAGACGACGGCGATCTGGTGATCTCGGGATCGAAGACATGGATCAGCAATGCGCGGCGATCGGGTCTGATCGCGTTGCTGTGCAAGACCGACCCGACGGCGCAGCCGCGACACCGCGGGATCTCGATCGTGCTGTGCGAGCACGGTCCGGGGCTGACGGTGTCGCGGGATCTGCCGAAGCTCGGATACAAGGGTGTCGAGAGCTGCGAGCTGTCCTTCGATGGTTACCGGGTGCCGACGTCGGCGATTCTGGGAGCGGTGCCCGGCAAGGGATTCGGTCAGATGATGAAGGGTCTCGAGACCGGCCGAATCCAGGTCGCGTGTCGCGCCCTGGGTGTGGCCACCGCGGCGCTGGAGGACTCGCTGGCCTACGCCCAGCAGCGGGAGTCGTTCGGCCAGCCGATCTGGAAGCACCAGTCGATCGGCAACTATCTGGCCGACATGGCCACGAAGCTGACCGCGGCCCGGCAGTTGACCTGGCACGCCGCCGAGCAGTACGACCGTGGCGAGCGATGCGACATGGAGGCGGGCATGGCCAAGCTGTACGCCTCGGAGATCGCGATGGAGATCGCGCTCGACGCAGTGCGAATCCATGGCGGCTACGGGTATTCGACCGAGTTCGACGTCGAGCGGTACTTCCGGGACGCGCCCTTGATGATCGTCGGCGAGGGGACCAACGAGATCCAGCGCAACGTGATCGCCGGGCAGCTCGTCGCCCGGGGTGGGATCTGATCGGCGGCTAGGATCATCGCGATGACGCCACGCGACGCCGCCGCCCCGGCCTACCGGACCCTCGCCGGGACGTTGCGTGCGCGGATCGCCGAGGGGCTCTACCGCGGCGGGGTCCGCCTCCCGACCGAATCCGAGCTCTCCGACGAGTTCGGACTGAGTCGACAGACGGTGCGGCGCGCGTTCCAGGATCTCGTGGCCGAGGGGGCGGTGTACCGGGTCCCGGGTCGAGGCACCTTTGCGACCGAGGGGCGCGGACCGTATCTCCGACAGCTCGGGTCCATCGAGGACCTGATGAACCTGTCCGACGACACCACCATGGAGGTGTTGTCGGCCCCTCGCCGGCAGGTGGACCTCGATGCGGCGGGGCGGCTGCGGCTGGACACTGATCTCGTCTACCGCATGGCTTTTCGCCGTTTCCACGACGCCGTGCCCTTCGTCGTCACGACTGTGTGGTGGCCCGAGCCGGTCGGTCGGCTCGTCGTCGAACGCCCAGAAGTCCGGGCGGGCGCCACCAGCGCGTACACCATGATCGGACTTCTCGAGCCCCACCTGCCGCGACCGATCACCGAAGCGGCGCAGTCGATCACGGTCGCATCCGCCGATCCCGCCGTGGCCGAGCAGCTCGACTGTCCGGTGGGACATCCCATGTTGCGGGTCGACCGGCTCTACAGCGACGCCGAGGGACACGCGGTCGAGCTCGCGATCTCGCACTTCTTGCCCGAGCACTACACCTATCGGGTCACGTTGCGCCGCAGCACCGTCTGAGCCCGATCGTCATCGGTCGATCGGCTCGACCACGTAGTGGCCGGAGCGCAGGAAACGGGTCCGGTGGGTCAGCATCGTGCCGTCCGTGGCGAACACCGGGGTCAGCGCGTCGCGTACGGCGTGCCGCCAGTGCGATGCGGCGACGGGCCGCGATCGCCGCATCGCCTCGATGTCCCGCGGCACGGGTACCACCAGGGCGTCGCCCACGGGAACGTCGCCGATGACACGCGGACGGTCGTCGTCGACGTCGATGACCAGTCGGGCGCCGGATGCCAGCGCGTCGTCGACGGTCTCGGTCGAGGGTTCGGGTTCCGGTGCATCGACCGGCCATGTCACCAGTAGGCGGTCGCTCTCGTCGGCGCCGGCGAGTTCATCGGACAGTTCTCCGTAGAAATCGCGGTGGTAGGCCACCGGCACCGCGCCGAGTTTGGCGATCGTGAAGTAGGCATTGCGCGCGACGAGCGGATCGAATGTCCAGGTGATCGACCGCAGACCCCGAGACCGTGCCCAGTCCCGTTGATGCAGCTTCAGGGCGTGGCCCACATTGTGCCCGCGGCCGATACGCGACGCCCCGGTGATGTGGCTGTGCAGTGTCGTACCGGCCGGGGCGGCATAGAACCCGACGCTCCCGCCCGCCAGCCGGTCACCGACGTAGGCCCCCGCCACGTAGTTGCCCGCGTGCGACAGGGCGCGCAACATGTCGGCGCTGACCGGTCGTCGACCCGGATCGGGGTGCCAGACGTCATCGAACACTCTGGTCAACTGGTGGAGCTCGGCAGGGGACGCCAGTTCGCGGATCTCGACTCCGGTCGACGGGTGCGTCATGCCGCCATTCTTTCACCGCCCCAGGCGGCGGCGGGGAGACTCGCGACACGCCCTAGGATTGTCGACCATGGGCCCCGCGACGGACGAACGGTCGCCCGACGTGCTCCTGCGCGTCGCGGCAGGCGTCGTCGTCCCCGTGGTCGCCATCGCCGCGCACGGGCTCGGCTCCGGATCGTTGCCCGGCGTCGGTGGCATGGTGCTCAGCGCAGCGATCGGGGTTCTCGTCGGACTCGTGCTCGGTGTCCGGCGTCGTCGGCCCGCAGCGTCTTCGACCGTTCTCGCGACGGCCGTGTTGACTCTCGCGCAGATCGGCGCGCACATCTCGTTCACCATCGGGCACACGCCGTCGGCGATGCATCACGATGCACTGCTGCCGATGCTGCTCACTCACCTCGTCGCGGTCCCCGCGAGCGCGGTTCTCATCGTCGCCGCCGCAGTGCTCCTCGAGGCGGTCACCCGTACGTTCCGCCGGTTGGCGCCTCCGCCGCGGATCGAGGCGCCGGGCGTGCGCCCCGTGCGATGGGACGCCCCGCTCCTGGTCATCGACGTCGTCATCGGTGGCGCGGGTGTCCGCGGGCCACCTGTCGTGCGCTGATCCACCCGACCGTCGCACCAACTGTGGCTCGTCGCTCCGTCGTCGAGGTCCGGAATTCGGTGCACATGGACCATTTCCGCGCCTGCCCTGTCTGCTCGTCTCTGAGTCCTCCGCTGTCGTGTCCGTACAGACACGTCGTCCGCCCCCGGATCATGGGTGCCTGGTGGACATCGAGGCCACAGTGGGGCGGCGCGTCCGTGACACGACTCGTGTCCGCAACCCAGGAAGACATCTGAATGAACACCCGAATCATCCGACGACTGGCAGTCCCGGCGGCCGCTTTCACCATGGCCGCCACCGCGACCCTTGCCGGTGTTGGTGCCGCCTCCGCACACGTCACCGCCAACGCGCCCACGCTCACGCAGGGCGGATACGGCGTGGTCACGCTGGTGGTCCCGAACGAATCCGACACCGCGGCCACCACCGAACTGACGGTCACGCTGCCCAAACTGAAGTCCGCACGTCCCGAGGTCATGCCCGGCTGGAAGACCACCGTCGCGAAGGACCCCTCCACCGAGGAGGTCACCTCGATCACCTGGACGGCGTTGCCCAACACCCCGGGGGTCCCGGTCGGTGAATTCGCTCAGTTCCGGATCTCCGGTGGGCCGTTCCCCGAACAGGAATCGGTGTCGTTGCCGGCCCTGCAGACCTACGCCGACGGTGTGAAGGCCGATTGGTCACAACCGATGACCGAGGGTGGCGAGGAGCCCGAGCATCCGGCACCCACGCTGACGCTTCCGGCCGCCGAGGAGGGCGCCGACCACCACGGTGGTTCGACGAGCCACGGTGGAACGACCAGCACTGCGAACGCGGACACTGCGACCGTGTCGGCTTCGGATTCGTCGACCGACGGCGCCGCCCGGTGGTTGGGCGGCATCGGCCTCGTCGTCGGCGCACTCGGCGCCGTCTTCGGCGTTGCCGCACTGACCCGCAGCGGACGGCGCGGCGACGCGAAGACCGGCGGCGATCAGACCGGGCGGGGCGACGATGCGTGATCGTCGGCGTTCGTCGGCCCTGGTCGTCCTGGCCGGGGTACTGCTCACCGGCCTGATCGGGACCTGGGCCGCGCCGGTCGCCTCGGCGCATTCGCGCGTCGTGTCGTCCGATCCGGCCGACGGATCGTCCGTCGCAACCGGTCCACAGCAGGTCACCATCACGTTCAACGAGCCGCTGCAGGAGTCGTTTGCCGTGCTGACCGTGGTCGGTCCGGACGGCCACTACTGGCAGGAGGGCAATGCCTCGGTCGACGGCCCCCGGCTTCATGCCGCATTGCGGGAGCTCGGCCCGGCCGGAACGTACACGATGAATTACCGCGTGACCTCCGCCGACGGTCATCCCGTCGAGGGCCGACGGTCGTTCGAGCTCACCACCGCCGGCAACGGCACCCCGGGTGCGCTCGCCGACACCGCGTCGTCGAGCGACGACAACGGACCGCCGTTGTGGCCGTTCATCGTCGGCGGCATCGTCGTCCTGGTGGGTGGTCTCGGCGTGGTGTTCTGGCTGACCCGCCGGTCCGGAACGTCGTAGGCCAGGGACCGACATGAGCATCGCGGGCGGTCGCGCGTCGGGGCAGGGGTCGCGGATTCGTGACCTCGCCGTGCCGGGCGCGCTGCTCGCGATGTTCCTCGGCGTCGGCCTCTGCTGGGTGCTCGCCGCACCCGGCGGCCCCGAGGCGCTGGCGGTTCCTGCTGCCGGCGCCGTGGGTGCCGCCGTACTCCTGGTAGGGCTGGGTTCGCTGCCCGCGGTGGGACTGGAGCCCTCGGCGAGGGTGATCGGCGGAGTCGGCGGCGCCTGGTTCGTCGCCGCGCTCATCACCGCGTGGATGCGGACCGCCGATCAGTCCGGCGAGGCGCCGACGTCGGTCGGGCTCAACCAGTTCGCCGACACGATCGGTTCGGGCGCGCCCGAACTCATCGAGTTCATCGTGTCCGGGGTGATCATCGTCATCGCCGTGCTCGATTTCACGGAACGTTTCGACCCGCCACCTGCCGCGTACGCGATCCTTGCCGGCATCGGAGTGCTCGCCACCTCGATCACCGGACATCCGAGCCAGCAGGCCATCGGACCGGTGCTGATCGGCGCCCATGCGCTCGCGGCGGCGTGGTGGTGCGGCACCCTCGCGGCGATGGTCCTGACCATCCGCGGCCGTTCGGGGTGGGCGGCGGCTCTGCCGGTGTTCTCGGCGCGAGCTCTGTGGGCGGTTGTCGTCGTGGCTGTCACCGGCGTGATCGCCGGTCTGATCGAGGTGGGCGGCCTGGCAGAGATCGTCACGTCCGGCTACGGCCGGATTCTCCTCGCCAAACTGTTCGGCATCGCCGTGCTCATCGGACTGGGTGCGCGGCATCGGAAGGTGTGGGTTCCGGCGGTCGAGCGGCATCGGGGATCCGAGGCGGATTCGCTGCGCCGGGCCGCGCTCGAACTCCTTGTGATGGGCGTGGTGCTCGGCCTCGCGGTCGGGCTCTCCTCCACAGCCCCCTGAGCTCCACTCAACGGCGCCGGTGCGCTGTGATCCCAACCGGGTGAGGATCCGCGCCAGGCGAGGCTTCGGCGTCAGGCGAGCCGCGGTTGGTCCCACACCGCGAGGAGCTCGGTGATGATGTCGACCGACAGGCCGAGCGCCCCGAGGTGACTCTCGCCGTGCATCGTGAACATCTTGGCGTCGGGCAGCAGCGACACCATGTGCTCGCCGTGGCTGTAGGGAATGATGTGGTCGCGGTCGCCATGCCACCAGCGGACCGGCACCGCGACCTCGGGCACACGGAAACCCCACTCACGCGAGAAGACGACGATGTCGGCAAACGGAGCGCTCATGCGTCGGGAGCCGCCGTGTAGGAGGTCGTCGAGGAACATCGCACGGAACTCCGGGCGCGACAACAGTTCTCGATCACCCTGTGGCGACAGCCGGCCGTAGACCGCGATCGCGGGGTCGGCGACGGGACGAGCCACCGAGAGAACCGAACTCACCACCTTCCCGATCGGGTCGCCCGCAACCTGGAGGACCGGCGCGGCGCGCCGGCCCAGCCGCATCGCCCCGCCGCCGATCGCATCAGGACCGACCGTCGGCGCAACACCGCCGAGAACGCCCGCGGCGACCACCCGCTCACTGAGTGCGTGTGCGGCGGCGAGTGCGTAGGGCCCGCCGCCGGACAGTCCGATGACCGCGAACTCGTCGATCCCGAGGGAGTCGGCGACGGTGCCGAGGTCGTCGGCGAATTCATAGACGTTTCGGTAGCTGTGGGGCGTCGACGACCCGACACCCGGGCGGTCGAGGCCGACGATGCGGATGCCGGCCTCGGTGGCGAATGCACGGGCCTCGGTCGGAATCTGCCGCCGTGCGCCAGGGGTGCCGTGGAGCCAGAACAGCGCGCGCCCGGTCGCCGAGCCGAACTCGGCGAAGCCGATCCGTCGCCGCCCGTCGCCGACGGCGACAGAACCCTCGATCTTGGGACGGTCGATGTCCATCATGCTTCGAGCATCCCACGTGACCTGTGTTCTGGGTCACGTGCCCTGCGAATTCAGGATCGGCTAGCGCTGACCACAGGTCTTTCTCACCCTCGTCCGCGTACCGTCGACAAGGTGAGTGCACAGTTCGCGCGCGGGGTCGGCCGTGCCTTCGGCCACGTCCTGCGTCCCTACCCGGTCCGGGACATCCCGCCCGGAACGACGCTGGATCTGCCGGGCCGAGGGCAGACCTACGTGACCGACTCCGGACCGAAGGATGCTCCCGCGATCTTCCTGCTGCATTCGGTCCTCACCACCGGACTGCTCTGCTGGTATCCGGTCATCCCGCAACTCAACAAGCGGTACCGGGTGATCACCATGGACCAACGGTGGCACGGCCGAGGTATCCGCTCTGCCGACTTCTCGCTCGACGACTGCGCCGACGACGTCGTCGCGGTGGCCGACCACCTCGGCATCGAGAAGTTCACCGCCGCCGGGTTCTCCATGGGAGGAGGCATCGCACAGCTCGTGTGGCAGCGCCACCGCGGGCGTGTCTCCGGACTCGTGCTCTGCTCCACCGGCCCGTTCTTCAGTACCCATGATCCCGAGCTCCGCGCACAGTCCCGGCGACTGGGCCGCGTGTTGACCGTTCTCAGCAAGGCCATTCCGCGGCCCGGCATCGGGCGCCTCGACGACACGACCGTGCACACCTCGGTGTGGGCGATGCGCCAATTTTTCTCCACCCCGCTGTCCCACATGGGCAGCTTCGGTGACGGGCTCGGTGAATTCGATTCGCGCCCATGGCTGCACGAGGTCGACGTCCCGACCTCGGTGGTGATCTCCACCCGCGACCGGCAGGTGGAACCGGCACGTCAGCAGTTGCTCGTCGACGGCATCCCCGGTGCACGGAGATTCGATGTCGACGGCGGTCACGCATGCTGCGTGCTCGGCGCGCAGTTCTTCATCCCGCCATTCATGGAGGCCGTGGACGCGGTGTCGGACGTGTCGATCGAGGCCTGATCGCCTCACGCGACGTCAGGCTCGCATCGCCCGGTCCCGACCGGTGTTCGCGTCGCTCCGGCCCCGACCGATCCTCAGCTGCTGGTCGTGGGTGAGTTGTCCTGTGGCAGATACGGTTCGATCGCCGCCGCGAGTTTCGACGGTGTCATCGACTGCAACCAGACGTGGCCCGGACCGCGAATCTGCGCCAAGAACATCGAGTCGCCGAAGAACTTGTTCTTGACGCCCTTCACCGTGGCGAACTCGAGCGGCATCTCGGCACGGAACAGCGCGAGGTGTCCGGGGTGGACGAGCAACGATTCGCCGGCGGCCAGGTCGTACTCGATGATCTCGCCGGCGAGTTGTACCCAGGCCGTCCCGTTGCCGGACAGTTTCTGGAACACCACTCCGGCTCCGCCGAAAACGCCTGCTCCCAGCTTCTTCTGGAGTCCGACCGAGATCTCGACGTCATTCGTGCTCACCATGAAAGAACCCTGCTGAACCATGTAGACATCGGATGCGTCGATCTGCACTTGCCGGATCGCGCCGGGCAGTTGGGCAGCGAACGCGACGAATCCTCCGGTCGGTGGGGCCGTGTACTTCGTGAGGAAGAGCTGGCCGCCACCGATCAGACGTTTGAGTCCGCTCATGAAT
The DNA here is from genome assembly GCF_003797825.1 of Gordonia sp. OPL2. Classification (GTDB taxonomy): domain Bacteria; phylum Actinomycetota; class Actinomycetes; order Mycobacteriales; family Mycobacteriaceae; genus Gordonia. The sequence goes on along the minus strand of NZ_RKME01000042.1, from coordinate 248 downwards.
CCGCCGCGACCGCCCGATCCGAATGCGGTGGAGGTCTCCATGCCGAACCCTGGCGAGAGCCACGAGACGTCACCGCCCTCGGCAATGAGATGCTCGCCGGCGTCGAGTCGCAGTTCCAGGACCGGCATGGTGGTGCCGACGATTCGCGGTTGCATGTCCCAACCTTATGAGCGGCTCCTCGCCCGCGGTGGGGTTTCACGGATCGTCGGGCCCGCGGTAGGCCCCCCGAGCCTCCCCCTCCCTTACCC
>NZ_RKME01000041.1 GCF_003797825.1 Gordonia sp. OPL2 | reverse complement strand
CCCCGGCCTCGCCGAGCGGGTCCAGAATTTCGCCGAGCGGGTCCTGCTGGCTCCCCGGACCCGCCCTCAGCCCTCCCCGGTCATCGCGTTCATGATCGAGAACGTCACCTGGTCCGGCCGGTAACGGTCATCGGAGTACTCGAACGGCTTGCCCTGCGGATCGAAGCTGGTACGTCGCTCCCGCAGCAACGGCGCCGCGACGGCTATCTGCAGCGCCTCGGCATCGGTGGCATCGGCCGCGATGGCGTCGAGTTCGTGCCGCATCGAGGCGAACTCGACGCCGACGTCGACGAGATGATCGGTGATGGAACCCTTGTCGGCATCGAACTCGAACAGGCTGTGACCGGTGTCGAGGGTGAACCGGCTGCGCTCAAGCAGCGCGGGCACTCCGTCGAGTGTCCGGAGTCGCACGACCTCGACGATGAACGCACCCTCGTCGAGTTGGAGGCCGTCCGCGATCTCGGAGTCTGCCCGCCGACGAGACACGCTCAGTGTGTGGTTGCCCGGTTCGCGGCCCGACGTCAGTGCCCACTGTGAGAACGGGGTGAACGAGGCCAGCGTCTGCGTCGGCTGGTGAGGCCGACGGACGCGGGCCGGCCGACCACGGGTGGTGTAGATCAGACCCTCGGACCGGAGGTTGTACAAGGCCTGTCGAATGGGCCCGCGACTGACCTTCCACTCCTCCATGAGCACGGTCTCCGGGGGCAGTTCGTCGCCCGGCTTGTACTCGCCGTCAACGATCTGGGCACGTATTGCCTGGTAGATCTCCTGATGTCGAGGGGACAACCCGACCTCCGCGCCGTTCGGTACACCTGGGAACTTGTCTACCTACCCTAACCGACGACGACCGGGTGGCCACCCGTGCAAGGGTGGCCACCCGGTGTCAGACAGAAGTGGTCAGTCGGTGCTCGGCACCCGATTCCAATGTGGCAGCAGGATCAGGGCGGCGACGGTCGCTGCGCCCGCGAAGCCGTAGAAGAGCGCCGTGGTGCCGAGGTAGCCCGGCAGCAGGCCACCGAAGATCGCTCCGACGGAACCGCATCCGTTGATGATCCCCGATGCCGCACCTGCGTGCTTCGACGTGCCGAAGTCGACCGCCGACACGCACGACACCATCGCGTCGGCACCGTAGAGCGTCAGTCCGATCACCGACAACACCGCGACCATGATCCAGACGTTCTGGGTGGCGGTGAGTGGCGTGAACAGCATCAGCGCTGCGACGAGGATGGCCAGGGAGATGACGCAGGCGGGAATCCGCTTCGCCTTGAACACCCGGTCGGAGATCTGGCCGAGCAGGATCGGCGCGAGCACACCCGCGACACCGAAGGCGATGGGAACGGTGACCGCGGTCAGGTTGCTCGCAGCTGTCAGCCGTTCGGCGACGATCACCGGACCCCACAAGAGGATTGCGTAGCGCGCGGGTTTGAGGAGAAAGTAGGTGAGGCCGAGCGTGAGGACCATCCTGTTGCCGAGGACGGTGCGGTACGTCTGCCACGCCGACGTCGTCGGTTGGGCCATGTCGCGGTCCTCGTCGGTGACCTCGCCGACGGGTGCGGGCTCATGTAACTCGGCGCGGAACTCCTCGATCTCCGGAAGCCCGACGTCCGTGGGTGAGTTCCGCTGGAACCGAAGGGTGACGAGGATGATCACGCCGACGACGCCGGCGCCGGTGAAGAACGCGACACGCCAGTCGTCGAACACGCTGTAGGCGATCCAGCCGAGGAACGGAGCCGCGGCAAGGCCGCCGAAAGCGTAATTGGTGCTCCACAATCCGAGGATTCGTCCGCGTTCGGAGATCGTGAAGAACTGGGCCATGTTCGTCAACGTCCCCGACCAGCCGGTCGACTGCGCAAGCCCCTGCAGGATCATCAGCGGTGCGAGGAACACGAGGGCGGGCAGCAGACCCATCAGCAAGGCGACGACGGCGGATACTGCCAGTCCGCACAACAGGATTCGTCGTGGACCGAACCTGTCCGACATCGCGCCCCAGACGAACTGACCTCCCGCGTACGCCGCCAGGTACGCGGCGTCGAGGTTGGCCAGGACGCTCTTGGACAGGGTGGTCGAGAGCACGGGGTCTTCGAGGATTCCCAGCTTGGCCACCGAGAACGCCTGCCGCGTGAAGTAGAAGCCTGCGTAGATGATCCACGTGACGGCGAAGGTCTGCACCCTCCACCGTCGGTAGAGGGGGACGATCTCGGCATCGCGGATGCCGTCGAGGGCGGGAGAGGTGGTCATGACGTCCTTCGATCTTCGGGGAAGAGTGCATCGAGTGCACGGTGAACGAGACGCAGCGACGATGATGCGCGTGTGAGTGGCGGAGAGGCCGGGCGCGCGAGAGGGTGGGGCGCCGGAACGGCGAGAAGGCATGCGGGATCGCCCGGCGGGTTCGCGATCCATCACCAGGGTCGCTGGTGTCTGGTGGCTGTCGGCGAACCCGCCCGGTGAATCAGATGAGCTGTTGCGGGGGAGGGGGGTTGGGACTACGGCAGAAGCGCGGCGAGATCGGCGACTCCGTCGACGATGTGCTGTGCGCCCGCGGCGGTGAGTTGATCGCGATCGTGTGCGCCGCTGAGAACGCCGACGAGGATCCCGGCGCCTGCCCGGACTCCGCTGGTGATGTCGGACGCGGTGTCACCGACCACCATCATCGCGTCGACGGCGCTGGTGCGCGTTCGGATGAGGGCTTCGAGAGGCATGTCGGGATGTGGCCGGCCGCGTAGTTCGTCGCCGGGGCACAGCACGACGTCGGCGACGTCCTCCCAACCGAGTGTCCCGAGGATCGCCTCTTGTGTCTGTCGGGCGAATCCCGTTGTGAGGGCTATCTTCACGTCTCGATCGCGCAGGGAACGGAACAGGTCCTCGGCACCCGGCATGGCGCTGCATCGACCCTCGGCGACCAATGAGGAGTACATGCGCTCGAACTCTTTGTTGGCCGATTGGGCCTGCTCCTCGTTGCCCTTGCTGAGGTGCCGGAAGACGGTGATCTTGGACTGCCCCATGGTCTCCTGGACATAGTCGAGCATGGTGGTGCGGTCGGCGTCGGATGCCGACAGTCCTGCGTGCTCGTCGGCGGCGAGGAACGACGCGACGACGAGACCGTCGTCGGCGACGGTCGTACCGGCCATGTCGAAGACGACGAGTTCGATCGGGGTGGGGGCCGGGGTGGCGGTCATGATGGTCAGTACCTTTCTGGCGGAGTCGATATCAGGAGACGACGGTGGTGGAGTGGTCGAGTGCCTCGACGACACTGGCGTGCGCGAGGCCCATGCTGGTGGTCATGCCGATGCCGGTGGTGACCGTGACGATGTGGGTCCGGGGGACGGGCTCGGCGCGCAGGAACTCGTGTCCGGCGGCGCTGCAGTACACGCCCTGCCATCTCTCGATGACGTCGATCGAGGTGACCCCGAACAGTTCCTTGGTGACCTCGATGAGCGTGGTGAATCCCTCTTCGGACTGGAACGGCGACGGCGTCACCTCGCGAATGTGGGTGTCGCCGATGAGGACTGTGCCGTCTGGCTGTGGTGTGTACATCTGGTGCAGGTCCAGGGCGGTGTGCTCGGGATGGTTTCTGTGGAGGCGATCGGCGACGACACCGGTCGACGGCATGGCCTCGAAACCGCTGTAGCGCAGGAGCGACCATCCGGTGAACAGCGGGCTCGTCATGGGAAAGCGCAGCGGGACAGCGGCCTTGATCATGTGCAGGGCACACCGCTGGAGTTCGATCCCCTCGGCGATCTCCGGGAACAGGCGGTCGATGTCGTGGTTGACGGTGATGAAGGTGGTGCAGGCGCGCAGATCCCCACGTGTTGTCCGGACCAGCCCGGCTTCGAACGACGTCGCGGATGTCCGCCAGAAGAAGTGCACACCTTCGGACTCCAGCCACCGGGCGATCATCGGGGCCGCCGCCCGCGGGTCGACCTGCAGGTCGCGTGGCATGAACATCCCGCCGACGACATGCCGGCCATCGGCCGGTACGCGTTCGAGGATCTCGGCGCGATCGAGCACGCAGGCCTCGGAAGCGCCTCTGTCGCTGGCGAATTGCTCCATCACGGCGAGCTCGTCGTCATGCCGTGCGATCGCGACCGTGCCGGTCTCCGCCGCCCAGAAGCCGGCGCGGTGCGCCAGTTCGAGCCAGTGCGCCCGACCGGTGCGGGCGTACTCGAGCGCCTCACCGGACTGGGCGGTGATGCATGCGTGGCCGAAGTTGCGAACCGAGGCACCTGCGACCCGGTCGGCGTGGTCGAGGATCGCGACGGACAGGCCGCGCCGATGCGCGTGATACGCGTGCGCAAGGCCGACGATCCCGGCTCCCACGACGACGACGTCGAACTCGGTGTCATTTGTGATCATGGTCATACCTTCCCGCTGGCACTGTCTGATGTCAATACTTACGGGAAAGAAAGCTATACAACGATGGTTACAGGGAGACTGCGCTGGGTAAACAATCGGTTACACGTGAAACAAAGGCATACTTCGACCGAAGCTGGTCACGCAGTGTGAACGAGAAGTGGCACCAGCTGCTCCGACGCGGTCCACGCGCCGTGATGCCCGGGCATGGTGACCTCGGGTGACGGGTCGGTGCGACTACGGGTGAGGATCGTGGTTCCGCGGGCGACGGCCACCAGATCGCCGATCCGTTGAGCGACAACGTCGGTCACCTCGGCCCCGAACCACGCCTCGTCGAGGACCTGCTCGCGTGGCGCGAGGTGTGCGTTGTTACCGGTGATCCCTTCCCAGAAGGACTGGACGTCGTCGCGGGCGCCGGGGCGCGTGTAGACCTGACGGACCCGCATCTCGCCGGATACCGATTCGACGCCCTTCAGCATCTCGTCGGTGGTGTCGATGTCGATTCTGTTGTCCGCGTGGATCATTCCGTGGTCGCCGGTCACCACGAGGGTGGCTCTGCGTGACAGATCGGAGGCGAGGTCGGTGACCATTCGATCCACCGCTGCCAAGGTGGCCACCCATTGCGGGGAGCCAGGCCCGAACAGGTGCCCTGCAGCGTCGAGATCCGGCCAGTAGGCATAGACCAGCCGGTGCCGCGGTGTGCTGACGGCAAGGGTGGACGAGACGCCGTCGGCGATCTCGGCGGGAGTCTGGGCCGCGATGTGGGTGCCGTCGACCCGGAAGGCCGCCCGGCTGAAGCCCGAACCGCGATACGCCCCCGGCATCACATAGGTGACCTCGACGCCGCGTGAGGCCATGTCGACGAGCGTCCCACCCACCGGCTGTACATCTTCCGGAACATAGGTACCCAACGCTGACGGCCCGGTCGACCGATTCAGTGTCCACCGAAGCGCATTGAGCGTCTGCCTGTTCGGTCCGCGGGTGGCCTCCCGATCCGTTCGGAAGGCGTAGCCGATGATCCCGTGGCGGCCGCAGGATGTGCCCGACATGAGGCTGGTGATGCTGGTCGCGGTCGTCGCGGGGAATCCTGCACGGATCGTCGAGGCGCGCATGGCGGTGAGGGTGGGGGCGATCTCCGCGTGCTGATCGAGCAGTGAGGCGCCGAGCCCGTCGACGAGCAGGAGGACGACGTCCTTGCTCGCGGGGATCGGCAGAATCGAGGACGGCTGCCGATCGAAGGCGTCGTCGATCGCGGGCAGCACGTCGGCCAGAGTCGCGTAGCCGTTCCAGTCACGCGGGTGCAGCTCGTGCGCCGAAGTACTCACAGACGTCACCGTATCCGTCGACGCTGTGGACAGACCCGACACATCGTCGATCTCGTCGCGATCCACCCCTAGCCTGGGTGCATGTCCGCATACGACCCGCTGGGTGACTCCGCGAGCGATCTCTTCATGGAGTTCGACGAGCGCACCCTCGACCGCGGCAGCGACTACGCGGACGACGGTCGGGTCTTCGACATGAAGTGGTCCGACGATCAGTTGGCCCTCCGGTGTCTGTGCGAGGGATCCGGCCAGAACACCTACGAGACGCACGCGGTCTTCACTGCGGACGGCACGAAACGAATCCTCACCCACACCGAGTGCTCCTGCCCCGTGGGCATGATGTGCAAACACGGGGCAGCCTTGCTGCTCACCGCGCTCGACAACGAGACGTGGGGCGAGCGCCCGCACACACGCGGCGCGCCGGTGACTGCACTGCCCGCCCAGTGGCGGACCACGCTCGGCGCTTTTGTCCATGCCCAGCCGGACGAGGACGCACCGGTGGCACCCATCGGCATCCAGGTCGAGATTCCCACGGCGACCTCTTACGAACCTCAACCCAGCCCGGTGCTGCGGCTGGTCACCCTCGGTGTGCGCCGTACCTGGGTGCGGACCGGCATCAGCTGGGGATCGGTCGCGGAACAACACAGCAGACTGTGGCAGTCGACGTCCTTCGAGGCGAGCGCGTTCGATCCCGAACACCTCCGTGCGGTACGGGCCGTCGTCCGGGCCGCCCGCGACGCCGGCACACCGGGCGACCGCAACGTGATCAAATTGTCATTCGGACCACCCGACATCTGGGAGTTGCTCCAGCAGGCGTGCGACGCCGGGGTGACGTTGCACCCGCACCACACGACAGGTGCAACATCGGTCGAACTGTTCAGGTCGTCGCGGGTCTCGTTTCACGTGAGTCGCGGCTCCGGCGGTGTCCGCGTCACACCGGAGATGCAGGTGGACCACGACGCGTGGCACGGCTCCCGGGTCGGCCTGATCGGATACGGCAGACCTCATGGTGCGTTCACTGTCACCGAGGACGGTGTCCTCCTGATGGGCCCGTTCGAGTCGCCACCGAATCGTGGTGCGCTCGAGTCGCTCGTGACCCAGGGCGGGATCGTCGTGCCCGACGACGAGATCGAGGAGTTCACCACCGAACTCCTTCCGTCCTTGGCGGCCACGCTCCCGGTGGTCGTCGACGACGACGCCCTCCCGAATCCGACCATCGACGGCCCGCTGCCGTTGCTCGTCATCCGCGTGGGTGCAGAGTCGTCCATGGTCAACTGGGAGATCCGCTACCTCGTCAACGGCCGGCCCCGTGACTTCACCATCGATGATCGTGTGGCCGACAACAACATCCGCGACGCGAGCGCGGAGACGCAGGCGTGGAAATCCGCCCGTCCCGCCATGGAACTCGTCGCACAGCGGTGCACGCGGTGGCAGCAGCAGGCCGGACGCATCATCACCCAGGGCCGTCACGCAGGACTGCGAGCCGACGACCGCGACCTCGATGCCGTCGTCGCCGCCGACATCACCGATGCCGTGCGCAGCGCCACCACGGGGCTGCTGCGCCGAACCTTCACCTACTCACTGCTCGACACCGCGATACTCCTGGGCGAGCTGGTACCCGAACTCGGCGACGACATCATCGTCGAGGTCATCGGTGAGCCCGCCGATTTCCGGCCGACGGAGAACGAACCCGAGATCGTCATCGGCGAGGATGAGTCGCCGGTCGGCAACGACTGGCTCAACCTGCGGATCGGCGTGGAAGTCGATGGGCATCGGGTGCCGCTCGGCGATGTCATCCGCGGCATCGCGAGCCGCGCCACCCACCTGCTCCTGCCCGACGGGACGTACTTCTCGTTGACGACCCCGGAGCTGCAGCGCCTCGCCGACTTGCTCCGCGAGGCCCAGGCCCTCGGCGAGGTGGAGAACGGCCTGATTCGGCGCAACACCTACAACGCCACTCTCTGGGACGAGCTCTTGGGTCTCGGTACCGTCGATGAGCAACTGGCACAGTGGCATTCGCGCATCCGGCAGCTCGCGACGGCATCGGTCCCGCCGCCCGCGGGACCGCCGGTCGGGCTGCACGCCGACCTCCGGGACTACCAGGCCGCCGGCCTCGACTGGCTCAGATTCCTGTGGCAGAACCGCATCGGCGGCATCCTCGCCGACGACATGGGTCTCGGTAAGACGGTCCAGGCGCTCGCCCTCATCGCCGAGGCATCGACGGAGGTGTCCACCGGAGCCTTCCTGGTCGTGGCGCCGACGAGCGTTGTCGCCAACTGGGTCAGCGAGGCGAACCGCTTCGTGCCCGGACTGGAGGCGGTCGCGGTCACCACGACCGAGGCCAAGAGCGGAATACCGTTCGGCGAGAGGGTGGGTGGCGCCCAGATCGTCGTCACCTCGTACACACTGCTCCGGCTGCAATTCGAATCGATCAACGAGATCCGCTGGACAGGCATCATTTTCGACGAGGCGCAGTTCGTGAAGAATCACCACAGCAAGACCCATCAGTGCGCACGCAGGCTCGGTGCCGAGATCAAGATCGCCATCACCGGAACACCGATGGAGAACAACTTGATGGAGCTGTGGTCGCTGCTGTCGCTGACGGCCCCCGGGTTGTATCCGTCGCCGAAGGTCTTTGCCGACTATTACCGCAAACCCATAGAGAGCGGACAGCATCCGGAACGGTTGGCCGAGCTGCGCCGACGTATTCGGCCGGTCATGTTGCGGCGGACCAAGGATCAGGTCGTATCCGACCTCCCCGTCAAGCAGGAGCAGGTCCTGGCGATCGAGCTCGGCGTGAAGCATGAACGGATCTACCAGACCCATCTGAACCGCGAGCGGCAGAAGGTCCTCGGTCTGCTCGGCGACTGGGAGGACAACCGGTTCGCCATCTTCACCTCACTGACCAAACTCCGCCAACTGAGTCTGCACGCCGGGCTGATCGACGACGACCACCTCGCCGTGGCGTCCGCCAAGATCGACTACCTCGCCGAGCAGTTGCCCGAACTCATCGCGGAAGGTCACGCCGCGCTGGTGTTCAGCCAGTTCACCGGCTTCCTCGGGCTCGTCCGCGAACGACTGGTCGAACTCGGCATCGCCCACAGCTACCTCGACGGCTCGATGTCGGCGTCGCAGCGCAAGACCGCCATCGACGAATTCACCGGCGGCACCTCGAAAGTCTTCCTGATCAGCCTCAAGGCAGGCGGTTTCGGCCTCAATCTCACTGAGGCCGACTACTGCTTCGTCTGCGATCCCTGGTGGAATCCCGCCGCCGAGGCGCAGGCCGTCGACCGGACGCATCGCATCGGCCAGACCCGTCCCGTCACCGTGTATCGCCTGGTGTCCAAGGGAACCATCGAGGAGAACGTCGTGGCGCTGCAAGCGAAGAAGCGTGCGCTGTTCGATGCCGTCGTCGACGAGGGTGACCTCTTCGGTGCGGGCCTCACCCCCGACGATGTGCGGGCGATGATCGGGGATCTCTGAACGGAGTCGTTGTTAGGCTTAACCGTCGTTCACATCAATCGCGCGTGAGGTGCTCATGACCACCAAGCTGTCCACGGTCCGGCGCCGACCGAAGAACCGCAAGGAGCAGATCCTCGACGCGGCGCGCACGCTGATCGTCGAGGTCGGATATCCGAACGTGTCGATGGCGATGATCGCGGATCGCGTGGGCATCACCGCGGGTGCGCTCTACCGGCATTTCGCCAACAAGTCGGTGCTGCTCGGTGCGGTCATCGAGCAGAGCTTTGCCGAGGTCGCACCCGCCTTCGGGTCCACCGTCACACTCGACCACGCCCTGGCCGAGAGCTGCGAGCATGCCGTCGCTCACCGTGACGTCGGTGTGCTGTGGTGGCGGGAAGCACGCAACCTGCCAGAGGAACGTCGCGATGAACTACAGAGGCGTCTGTACGCCACCAACCGGGAGTACCGCGATCTGATCAGGGCGCACCGTCCAGCGCTTCCGGATCTTCAGGCCGAGGAACTCGCGTGGGGAGTGCAGGCGATCCTGGCGAGTCCCGGGACACACACGACCCGCATCGGGAACCCCGAGTACGTCGAGCTCATGACCCGTGCGGCAGTACGGCTGTGCGCCGCCGAGCTCGGTCCACCGACCGAACCGCAGGACCGTGCGCCGTCGGTCCTACAGCCCGCCTCGAAGCGGGAGGCCCTGCTCGGACACGCGATCGTGCTGTTCGGCGAGAACGGCTACGAAGGAACCGGCCTCGACGACATCGGCGCGGCCGCCGGGGTGTCCGGACCGAACCTGTACAGCTACTTTGAAAGCAAGTCCGCACTGCTGCAGGTCGCCGTGGAACGGGGCACCAGTGCGCTGTTCCTGCTCTTGCATCGAGTGCTGCGCGAGAACTCGGAACCGGCCGGCGCGCTCGCCGACCTTGCGTACGGATACGTCGAATTGGCCTTGGACAAGACGATTCTCACGTCATTGCTGCTGACCGAGCAACGCACGCTGTCGGCGGACGGACACGCGCGGCAACGTGAGTACGTCGCCGAATGGACCGCCCTGCTGCAGGCAATCCGCCCCCACCTGGACACGGCCTCGGCGCGCATCCTGGTGCACACCGCTCTGAGTGTCGTCCACACGCTTGCCCGACTCGAGCACCTGCAGGTGAACGGGTCGTTGGCCGAGGACATGACTGCCATGGCCCTAGCCGTCCTCTTCTCTGACTGACCACTTCCTATCGATCGGTTGGGCAGGGGCAACCCTTGCCGTCTGAAGTAAATATACGTTAAGGTGACTGGCATCACTCAAGTGGAGAGGATGTGCAATGACCAATACGGTGCATGTTGCGGGCGTCGGGATGATCCCGTTCACCAAACCCGGTCGAAGCGGGACATATGCCGACATGGGGGAGTCCGCGGCCGCGGCTGCGTTGGTCGACGCAGGCATCGACTACACGCTCGTGGAGCAGGCATACGTCGGCTATGTATACGGCGACTCAACATCGGGACAAGCTGCGCTCTACGGTCTCGGCCAGACCGGCATCCCGATCGTCAATGTGAACAACAACTGCTCCACCGGGTCGTCCGCGCTGTGGCTGGCTCGGCAGGCCGTCGAGAACGGCGTCGTCGAATGTGCTCTTGCGCTCGGCTTCGAGCAGATGGTGCCCGGCGCGCTGGGCTCGGTGTACAGCGATCGGCCCAGCCCGATGGCCCGGCAGGAGAGCCTTCGTGACGAGTTGCAGGGCACCGACCCGAGTTCACCGATGGCCGCCCAGTTCTTCGGTGGTGCCGGCCAGGCATACGTCGACGAGTTCGGCATCGACCCGGCGATCTTCGCGGAGATCTCGGTGAAGGCGCGAAAGCACGCGGCCAATAATCCGAATGCGGTCTTCCGTGAGCTGCTCACCGTCGAGCAGGTCCTCGGATCGCCGACGATCTATGGACCACTCACCCGATTCCAGTGCTGCCCGCCGACCTGTGGCGCGGCTGCCGCGGTGATCTGCACGCCTGAGTTCGCCGCGAAGCACGGCGTCAATGCCGATGTCATCGTCCGTGCGCAGAGCCTGACCACCGACACTGCAAGTACTTTCGAGTCACGGGACATGCGTCAGGTGATCGGGTACGACATGGCCGCGGCCGCCGCGAACAATGTCTACGAGGCGGCCGGCATCGGACCCGAGGACATCCACGTCGTCGAATTGCACGACTGCTTCACCACCAACGAGTTCCTCACGTACGAGGCGCTCGGGCTCACCCCGACCGGCACGGCCGAGAAGTTCATCCGCGACGGCGACAACACCTACGGCGGGCGCGTGGTCACCAACCCGTCCGGAGGTCTGCTGTCCAAGGGGCATCCGCTCGGTGCCACCGGACTTGCGCAGTGCGCCGAACTCGTCTGGCAACTCCGTGGGCAGGCCGACGCACGCCAGGTCGACGGCGTGAACCTCGCTTTGCAACACAACCTCGGACTCGGTGGTGCCTGTGTCGTCACCCTGTACCAGAAGGTGGACGCCCGATGAGTCTCGACACCACCGCGATGGGCCGCGAGTTCGAGCCGGTCTCACTGCTGATCACCCGCAGTCGGCTGTGCGCCTTCGCCGAGGCCACCGGCCAACACGATCCCGTCTACACCGACCTGGACGCCGCGAAGCAGGCAGGCCACCGGGACCTGCCGGTACCGCCGACATTCATGTTCGGAATCGAACTCGAGGCGCCGAATCCGTTCGCGTTCCTCGCCGAACTCGGCGTCGACCTGCGCAGGGTACTCCACGGCGAACAGCAGTTCGACTACCGCCAGATGGCCTACGCCGGTGACGAACTGACCGCGACGAGTCGCATCGCCGACATGTTCGACAAGAAGGGCGGCCTGCTCGACTTCATCGTCAAGGACACCACCGTGACCAATCAGGACGGCGTGACCGTCGCAGTGCTACGTGGCACCACTGTGGTGCAGAACGAGTTTGGAAAGGACGGGCAATGACCGCCCCCACACTGGACGTCGGAGCCGACCTGCCCGCGCTGGAGATCGATCCCATCTCCCGGACGACGCTGGCGCTGTTCGCGGGCGCTTCCGGCGACCACAATCCGATCCACGTCGACCTCGACGTCGCGAAGAGCGCCGGCCTCGACGATGTGTTCGCCCACGGCATGCTGTCGATGGCCTACCTCGCCCGCCTACTCACCGATCTGATTCCGCAGCGGCAGCTCCGGTCGTACAAGGTCCGGTTCGCAGCGATCACCCCCGTGCACGGGCAACCCACCTGCACTGCCTCCGTCACCTCGATCGACGACGTCAACGGGGAACGGCTTGCCACGCTCGAACTGTCGGTGACCCTGGCCGACGGGACGGCCACCCTTCTCGGCGAGGCAACGGTCGCCCTCGAATGAACGTCGACCTGATCTGACACCCGACAATCCCTCATACACAAAGGAACACGAATCATCATGGCAAAACTCGACGGAAAAACCGCGATCGTCAGCGGTTCGGGCCGCGGCATCGGTCGGTCCATCGCCCTGAAACTGGCTGCCGAAGGTGCCAACGTCGTTGTCAACGATCTCGACACGGACCCGGCCCAGGCGGTCGTCGACGAGATCACCGCGGCCGGAGGCAATGCCGTGATCTGTGCCGGCAACGTCACCACCCCCGACTTCGGCGAGCGCTTCGTCGGCACGGCCACCGGTGAGTTCGGCGGCCTCGATATCGTCATCAACAACGCGGGTTACACCTGGGACACCGTCATCCAGAAGATGGGCGACGACCAGTGGGACGCCATCCTCGACGTTCACCTCAAGGCCCCGTTCCGTATCCTGCGGGCCGCGCAGCCGGTCATCAGCAAGGCCGCCAAGGCGGAGAGGGAATCCGGCATCCGGCTGCAGCGCAAGGTCGTCAACATCTCGTCGATCGCCGGGCTCTACGGCAACGCCGGCCAGGTCAACTACTCCTCGGCCAAGTCGGGGATCATCGGCATGACGCGCACCCTCGCCAAGGAGTGGGGCCGGTACAACGTCAATGTCAACGCAGTCGCGTTCGGATTCATCGAGACCCGTCTGACCGAGGTGGCTGCCGACGGCAACTCCTCGATCGACATCGAGGGCCGCGAGATCAAGGTCGGCGTGAACCCTCATCTGCTGGAGGCGATGAAGCAGACGATCCCGCTCGGCCGGCCGGGCACACCTGATGAGGCCGCCGGGTCCGTCGTGATGCTCACCTACCCCGAAGCCGACTACGTCAGTGGCCAGATCATGGTCACCGGCGGCGGTTACGAGGGCTAGGACGACGCGGATGCCCTCCATCACCTACCGCTCACCTTGGCGCGACGAGGAGACAACGGCTCTCGGGGAACTCGCCGACAAGTTCTTCGCCCGCGAGATCATCCCCCACCGGGAGCGATTCGAACAGCAGCACTTCGTCGATCGCGACGTCTGGACCAAAGCCGGGGACATCGGACTGCTCTGCTGCTCCATCCCGGAGGAGTACGGCGGGGGTGGAGGGACGTTCGCCCACGATCTCGCCGTGCTCGAAGCGCAGGCCCGCGCCCTCGACACCGGGTTCGGCAACGCTGTGCACAGCGGAATCGTCGCGCACTACATCCTGGCCTACGGCACCGAGGAGCAACGTCGACGCTGGTTGCCGCGTATGGCATCCGGCGAAATCATTGCGGCGGTGGCGATGACCGAACCGGGTGCCGGATCAGATCTGAAGAACATCTCGACGACGGCGATCCGCGACAATGACCACTACGTCGTCAACGGATCGAAGACGTTCATCTCCAACGGGTCCCAGGCAGATCTGATCGTCGTCGTGGCCAAGACCGACCCATCGGCCGGGGCCAAGGGCGTGTCATTGGTCGTCGTGGAAACCGCTCACGCTGCCGGATTCACCCGCGGTCGGATCCTCGACAAGGTAGGTCAGCAGGCCGCCGACACCTCCGAACTGTCCTTCGCCGATGTCCGCGTACCGGCGGAGAACCTGCTCGGCGGCGAGGAAGGGCGGGGTTTCGGTCAGCTGATGACGCAGCTGGCGCAGGAACGTCTGATCATCGGAGTGTCGGCAGTCGCGACCATGGAGGTGGCCATCGCCGAAACCGTCGCGTATACCAAGTCGCGCAACGCGTTCGGTCAGACGATCTTCGACTTCCAGAACACCAAGTTCGTGCTCGCGGAATGCGAGACCCTCGCCCACGCATGTCGGGTGTTCATCGACTCCTGCATCGAGCGCCACCTGACCGGCGCACTCGACACCACGACCGCGGCGATGGCGAAGTGGTGGCTCACCGAGCAGCAGTGCCGGATCGTCGACCGATGCGTCCAACTCTTCGGAGGCTACGGCTACATGCGCGAGTATCCGATCGCACGCATGTACGCCGATGCGCGCGTGCAGAAGATCTACGGCGGCTCCAATGAGGTCATGAAGGATCTCATCGCTCGCGCCTTGTGACCCACCCAGGACTGCACCCGATTCCCAGGCTTTGAGGAGCCCTCATGTATCTCACCCAGCCGCTCCACCGCAACGCCCAACTCCAACCCGATGCCCTTGCCACCATCTGCGGTGACCGGAGATTCACCTTCGGGGAGTTGCGCTCGGAAGTGGCATCTCTCGCCGGTGGCCTCCGTGGACTCGGCGTCGAATCCGGAGATCGTGTCGCCATTCTCGCGCTGAACTCCGACCGCTATCTCCACACGATTCTGGCGGTGGCATGGGCCGATGCAGTCGTGGTGCCGGTCAACACCCGCTGGAGCGTCAAGGAGATCGCCTACTCGCTGGTCGAAGCCGACGTCCGAACCCTCGTCGTGGACGACACGTTCAGCGAGTTGGCCGGTGCGCTCCGAGAGCAGTGCCCGGAGTTGTCCACGCTCATCCACTGCGGCGACAGTGACACCCCCGTAGGCATGGTGCCGTATGAGCAGGTCGCGTCATCTGGTCCGATACCGGACGCGAGACGTGGCGGTGACGAGCTGGCCGGGATCTTCTACACAGGTGGCACGACGGGCTTTCCCAAAGGGGTCATGCTCAGCCATCGGAACCTCTTCGCGTCGGCCATGGGTTCGGCGGCCAGCGGCGCGTGGTCGACGAGAGGGCGGGTGCTGCATGTCGCTCCGATGTTTCACCTCGCGGACCTGGCCTCCACGATCGGGCACATGCTGCTCGGCGGTACGCACGTGATCATCCCGGGCTTCGATCCGGTTGCCACGATGACGGCCATCGCGGAGCAAGGGGTCACCGATGTTCTGTTGGTTCCCACCATGATCCAGATGACCGTCGATCATCCACGGTTGAAGGACTTCGACCTCTCCGGACTGCAGGTCCTCATGTACGGGGCGTCGCCGATCTCCGAGGCTCTCCTCGAACGCGCTCGTGGCGCCTTCCCGGCCGCCAGGTTCCTGCAGGCGTACGGCATGACCGAACTGTCACCGGTCGCGACGATGCTGACAGACGAGGATCACCGTGATCCGGTGCGTCGCCGCTCGGCTGGTCAAGCCGCACCCCAGTCACTCGTGAAGATCGTCGACCTTGATGGGTCCGAGGCAGCGCGGGGAGAGTTCGGAGAGATCGTGGTGTCGGGCGAGCATGTGATGCTCGGATACTGGAAGAAGCCGGAGGAGACCGCGGCCGCCCTTCGTGACGGCTGGATGCACACCGGCGACGGCGGAATCATGGACGATGCCGGCTACGTCTTCGTCGCGGACCGTCTCAAGGACATGATCATCTCCGGCGGCGAGAACGTCTACTCGATCGAGGTGGAGAACGTCGTCGCCAAACATCCGTCGGTGCTGCAGTGCGCCGTGATCGGTGTTCCCGACGACAGATGGGGGGAGCGCGTGCACGCCGTGGTGTCCCTCAAACCCGGTGCCGCGTTGTCTCTCGACGAACTCCGCCAACACAGCAAGGCCGACATCGCCGGCTACAAAGTGCCGCGCAGCCTGGAGATCGTGGAAACCTTCCCGATGTCGGGAGCCGGCAAGATCCTGAAGCGGGAACTGCGAAAGACAATGAGCTGACGGTGAACTGACTGCCTGCCGCACCTCACGCCAGCGGCCGCATGTGGTCCATGACCTCGGCCCAGGTCGTCAACCCCGGCCGGCCGAAATGGATGTGTGTGCCGATGAACTCCTTGACCCCGCGCTTGTCTCGATCGTCGATGATGAACGCACCGTTGTTCAGGTTCTTGTGGTGCGACAGGATCAGGCGCTTGTAGGCGGGACTGCCGGGCTCGGCACCGATGTGACGCTTCACCCACAACAGCTTGTCGGTCCAGGCGCTCGGGTTGTCCCAGGGCGCGGTGGACAGGATGTAGGTGTCGAACAGTCCGGTGAGCTCGGCGAACGACTCGACCGCACCCGGCAGCGGATCCATCAGACCGAAAATGCCGGGTGCGTCATCGTAGTGACCGCGGTAGGTGGATCGGTCGGCCGCGCTCAGCCGGTCGATGCCGGACTGGAAGTCGACGAGGGTGTTGTCGAGGTCCACGTAGAGGATCTTCTTCGGCGGGTGTTGTCTCACTTGAGAACGGGACTCCCCTGATCGGCCGAGCCCGTCTGCTCGGCGATGCGCACGGCGACCCGCAGCAGCGTGGCGAAACGTCGCCAGAACGCGGCCTCGCCGTCGCACAGTTCGATGTCCTCGCGCTCGGCTCCCTGTGCCCGCACGGTCCGGGCGTTGACCCGCCACTCGCGCAGTTCGCGTTCACAGACCTCGAGGTATCCGGTCAGGACGCCGACGTCGTATCGGCACAACCGGGCGATCGTGGTCGGCATCAGACAGTTCTCCTTGTCCAGATCGATGATGTACTGCATGCCGGCGGGGAGCGAATCGCTCTCGCAGACATGCTCGTCCGCGTCGGTGGGGGCCTCGACTGGTGTCGTGTCGACCTCGATCACCGGCTCGGCCGGCATCGCGTCCGTGGCGATCTCCAGGAAGGCGGGATGGATGACCTCCCAGATGTCGCGGAGCGCTCGGACCGCCACGGTGGCCAGCAGGGGGATGCCGGTGCGCCCGACCTCGTGGACGAACGCGGTGCCACCGGACTGCCGCCACCCGCCGTGGAGCAGATCACCGGCCTGCTCGCGGTGGTATTCGGGAGTCGTGTGAAGGTCGGAGGAGTCGATCATCGCCCGGACGCGACCGCTGGGGGTGACAACGAACCGGATGACCCCGTGCGGTCCCTCCGGGAACTCGCGAGACTGCGCGACCTCGACCTCGTCGCCGATGTCCATGGCGGCCAGCCGACGGCCCAGGTCGGCGGTGAAGGCCAGCCACGCATCGTCGATCATGGCGTCGACATCCAGGTCGGCGCCATGATCGGAACCGCCGTCGGAACCGCCCTCGGAATGACTGTCGAAACCATTGTCGGACATGAGGTCTCCTTCCCAGGTGGTGAACCGGGGTGGCCGTCCTCGCCCACCCGACAGCCACAGAGTAGGGGACGGGTCCGACAGTTCAGGCCGGTCCGGGCGAAGGGGCTGCGAACGTCAGCGCTGCGCCAGCGGGCGCAGGAAACGCCCCGTTGCGGCGACGGCGGGTTCCGACGACCCGCCGCCGACCACCAACGTCGCGAAGGCGAGATCCCCGACGATCCCCGCGAACCAGCCGTGCGGATTGCGGTTGTCGCCGTATTCGGCGGTTCCGGTCTTGCCGCCGAGACCGGGGATGTCGCGCAGCGCGGTGGCGGTCCCGGAGGTGACCGTCTGTCGCATCATCGCGCGTAGCTCACGGACCACCGTGTCGGGCAGACGGCGCGGTGGAGCGTCGGCCACCGTCCGGCGGCCGGACAGCAGCACCGGGGTCACCGTTTCTCCACGAGCCAGGCTCGCCTCGGCAACGGCCAGCCCGAAAGGACTGACGGCGACCGTGCCCTGCCCGATCCCGTTCTCCACCCGCAGCGCCGGGGTGTTCGCGACCGGCACTCGTCCCGTCACGGTCGTGATACCGGGGATCACGTAGTCGACACCGATGCCGAACCCGTGAGCCGTGGACGGCAGCGCGTCGGCGGGCAGGCGGTTGGCCAGCGCGCCCATCGTCGTGTTGCAGGACTGCGCGAACGCCGACGACAACGGCACGACGCCGAGATCGAAATCGTCCTCGTTCGGGATCGTGCGGCCCTCGATTCTCGCGCGTCCGGGGCAGGCGACCCGCGACGATGGCGACACCACACCGTCCGCCAGACCGGCCGCGGTGGTGATCGTCTTGAATGTCGAACCCGGAGGATAGAGTCCGGACAAGGCGATCGCGCCGGACCTGTCCGCCGCCGGATTCTGTGCGACGGCGACGATCTCACCCGTCGACGGCGCGAGCGCCACGATGACCGCCGGACGTCGTTCGGCGTCGACAGCACGCTGGGCCTGCGTCTGGATGTCGCGATCGAGTCCGGTTCTGATGGCCGACGTCGGTTGTGCGGAGACCTGTTTCAGCAGATCCGTCGGTGTTCCCTTCTCGTCGACGACGCTCACCGACCATCCGGCGGTACGGGTGATCGCATCACGCCAGACGTCCTCGAGTCCGGCCATGGCCGGGGAGTGCAAGGCCCGTGTCGCGCTCAGCAGCGCACCCTGTTCCAACGTGGAAACACCGTCGAGACCACGAAGTGCGTTCTGCACCTTGGCCATGTCCGTGGGACGCAACCGGATGACCGTCTGGGAGTCCTCGGTACTCGACGCGAATGACCGCCGGATCCCTGTGCCGCTCATACTCGGTTCGACGACGCGGAGGATGTCCGCCAAGCGCTCGGCCGAATCCAGATGGTCACGGTGCAAGCGGATCTGTGACACCGGCTGCCAGGTCATCAGCGGTCGGCCGGTGCGGTCGAGCACGGGAGTGCGGTAGTCCATGTCGTCGCTGTAGGACAGGGTCTCACCGGTCGCGAGCGACGGATGAAGGACCGTGGGCCGCCATTCGACGCGCCACGTGGAATCGACCTGGCTCACCGTGGCTGTCGACTCGTACCGAAGATGACGGTCGTTGCGGATGGTCCAGTCCTGATCGATCGTCGCGGTCACCTTCTTGTCGTCGACGATCTGCGCCGATGCGGTCAGCCGCGCATGGCGGCCCATCCCGTCGAACATCGCGCGGATCGCAGCACGAGCGGAGGCGGGGTCCGTGGTGCGATCGGCTGCACTGTCGACGTCACCTCGGGAGAGTGCGTCGGCGAATCCGCTGACGACGTCGCCGGGCGAGTCGGATCGCGCGAGGCATCCGGTCGCCGAGGAGATCGCCAGGACACCTGCCACCAGCACGCCGAGCCATCGCGTCATGGGAGGGACCTAACCGCGTGTCCGCGTCGACCGGCAAAGTCGGGACACGGTGAACCCCGATAGCGATGTGCTATCGGGGCAGGTGAGCGCCACGAAACGCCGTCCGATGCCATCAGTCGACGGGTACGCGCAGCTCGGTCACCACGGCGCGGGCCGCTCGCCCGATGGTCCGGTCGACGTCGGGAAGCGACAGGTCGGAGCGTGCGCTCTTGGTGAACACGGCGACCGCGACGGGATGTTCGTCGGGGAACTCGACGACTCCCACCTCGTTGCGGATCGCCGCCAGGGTCCCGGTCTTGCCGGCAACCGTCACGTGGCGGAACGGAAACCCCGACGCCAGGCGTGACGTGAACACCTGGGCGCGCATCGTGTCCCGGATGAAGGCGCAGGACTCGGGGGAGGCCACCTCGTCGCGCCAGAGTCCGGTGAGGAGCGTCGTGCAGTCGCGCGGTGTGGACGCACTCGAGTAGGCGGCGTCGTAGGCGGAAACGGCATCGTCGACGTCGCTGTCGCCGAGGACCGCGAAGGCCTCGGCGACGGTGCTCGTGCCGGTCTCGGCCTGCAGGCGTGCGTGCAGTTCCGCCATGCCGCCGACGATCCGCGTGTGCCGAAGACCCAGGTGGGCGAGGTCGGCCTGGACCCGTTCGAGTCCGACCCGGTCCAGGATGACGTCGGCGGCGACGTTGTCGGACACCGTGACCATCGATGTCGCGAGGTCGCGCCACGTCATGCGGACCGGGTCGCGGAGCGCGCCCAGGCCGGTCGCGCCCGCACTCCACAGTCCCGGGGTGACCACGACGGCCTCGGTCAGGTCGATCGCTCCGCGATCGGCCATGCGGCACAGCGAGATCACCAGGGGGAGTTTGTAGACCGACGCCATCACCACCGGTGTGTCCGCCCCGAGTCCGACGTCGCGTCCCGCAGGGCTCATCGACACGGCATGCAACCATCCGGCGCATCCGGCGTCGGCGAACAGCGCGCGCACCGTACGGTCCAGATCCTCGCCCCCGGAGGTGATCACGAATCGTCGCCCGCCTGTGCGGCGTACTTCCACAATGCGGCGGTGATGACCGCAGCCGTCTCCGCGTGCTCCGAGTTCTTGTGGATCACCCTCAGCCGCAGCGACGTCAGATCCGGTGCCATGTTCACGCACCGGATGCCCGGAACCGCGTGGACGGAGGCCGGATGCACTGTCAGACCGAACGCCGAACCGCCGGCCACCGCGGCGACGAGTTCGGGTTCCGAGTCGACCGGGTGGACAGTCGGATCGAGTCCGAGCTCCCGGAACCCGTCGAGAAGCTGGTCATGAGCGGGCGGGTTCCACGCTCGGGGTGGCAGACACGCGGTGAGGTCACCCAGGTGGCGGATTCGCGGTCGTGGCGCGGTGGCCGCGAGATGTGCGGCGGGCACGACCACCCACCGAGGCAGGCGGACGACGGCATCGGCGGTCACCGCACCGATCACGCAGGGGTGATCGACGATCGCGAGGTCCAGAGTGCCGGCGACGACGGCGGCGACCAGTCCCGAGGCGGAGTCGGTGACCATGTCCTGTGCGGGAGTCCCGGTGGATATCCGTTGCGCGCACAGAGCGGTGAGATGGGTGCCGAGGTGGGGTATCGCACCCCACCGCAGGGCTTCGTCACGTTCGGCGAGACGGCGCGCCTCCGCGGTCAGGCGGGTGGCGTCGTCGACGAGAAGACGTGCGCGGGGCAGGAGTTCGCGGCCCGCCGAGGTGAGTTCCGCGCCACGGGAGGTTCTCCGGATGAGCTGGATGCCGAGCTCGCCCTCGAGACGCCGCAAGCCTTGGGAGACCGGCGGCTGCGTCATCGCCAGCCGAGCGGCCGCGTCGCCGAAGTGTCCCTCCTCGGCGACCGCGACGAAGAACCGGAGGTGCCTGACAAGATCCACCGGTTCAGGATGACACGCCCCGTGACGGGGTCACGCCGTGCGCAACACGTCCACCGCGACCTCCCGCGCGACGTCGAACGCGTCCGCGGTGACCCCCATCCCGGCGGTGACCAGTGCGCCCTCGTGCAGCAGCAGTAGACGTTCACCGACGAGCGCGGTGTTGTCGACGCCCGCGTCGTCGGCGAGCGCGATGAACAGGTCGAGCATCCATCGCTTCTGTCCGACGATGATCGCGTACGCCGGGTGGGTCGGGTCACTGATCTCGGCGTGAGCGTTGATCATGCTGCAGCCCTTGGGCCCGCGGTCCGCGGCCCACGCACGACTGGCGTCGAACACCGCGATGAGTTGCTGCTCGGGTGCGTCGTCGGCGGCGTCGAGTCTTTCCTGCAGAAACACGCGCCACCGATCATCACGATCTCGCAGATACTCGACGACCAGCTGTTCTTTGGACCCGAAGCGGTCGTACAGCGTGCGTTTGGTGACACCCGCCTGCGCCGCGATCGTCTCCACTCCGACCGCATGGATGCCGTGCTCGTAGAACAACGTGGATGCGGCATCGAGGATCACCCTGGCCTTCGGCGTCCATTCGACCGCACTGGCCAGATGGTCGGCGTTTCCCTGATCGGTGGCACTCACATGACAAAGACTACACCGATCGGTAAAGTCGCCACCATGCGAACTTCACCGATCGGTATACCTGACCGTTGGATGACGGCGCTGCTGTCCGTGCTCTTCGTGCTGTCCTGGTCATCGGGATTCATCGGCGCCAAGCTCGGGGCGTCGGATGCGTCGATACTCACCGTGCTGATGTGGCGCTTCCTTGTCATCGCCGCAGTGCTCGCTGGTGTCGTCGCCGTGGTGTGGCGTCGGTGGTCGATGCCGCGGATGTCTCGCAGTCAGTGGACGATTCAGGCGATCGTCGGCGCGCTCTCCCAGGCGGGCTACACAGTCACCGTGTACTGGGCGATCGAGTTGGGCGTCAGCACCGGGACGACCGCCCTGATCGACGGCGTGCAACCCCTGGTGGTCGCGGCGCTCGCCGGCCCCATCCTCGGTGCCGCCACCCACGGCCGACAGTGGTGGGGTCTGCTCGTCGGCGCGGCCGGTGTCGTGGTCGTCTCGTGGACCGATGCCACCTCGTCGACAGCGAGTGCGCCATGGTGGGCGTATCTGGTTCCGCTGCTGGGCATGGCGAGTCTGGTGACGGCGACCTTCCTGGAACGTCGCGTCACGGTGGTGATCCCACCGATCCTCACCCTGGCCATCCACTGCGGGACGTCGGCGGTCGTCTTCAGCGCGGCGGCCGTCGTCGCCGGCAGCGCCGTCCCGCCGATGCAGGGCGGATTCTGGATCGCCATCGCGTGGCTGACCGTTCTGTCGACGGTCGGCGGGTACGGCCTGTACTGGGCGCTCCTGCGACGGGTGGGCGTCACCTCCGTGAACTCCCTGATGTTCCTGATGCCGCCGGTCACCGCCGTCTGGGGAACCGCGGTCTACGGCGAACCCTTCACGTGGACAACCGCTCTCGGTCTCGGAATGGCCATCGGGGCGACGTGGGTGGTGAACTGGTCCGGCTCGGAACAACCGTCGACCGGTGCCGGTGCGGCGAATACGCCGGTGCGAGAGGCGGTGGGGCGGTAGGTTCGACACCATGCTGGATCACGTAGCGCTGCAATGCGCGGATCCGGCTGCCGCCGCGCAGTTCTACTGTCACGTGTTCGACGCTCTCGGGGTGCGTGAGGCCATGCGTTACGACCGGGACGACGGCGCGGTCATCGGACTGTCCGGGCCCGACGGATTCCCACACCTGTGGCTCGGGCCGCTCGTCGACTCCGGCATCCGGCCGATCCATCTCGCACTGACCGCGCCGACCCGTGCCGCTGTCGACGATGTGTACGCGGCTGCGCGGGCAGCGGGAGCGACGATCCTCCACGAGCCGCGCGTCTGGCCCGAGTATCACCCCGGCTACTACGGCGTCTTCCTTCGCGACGTCGACGGCAACAACGTCGAAGCCGTTCACCACGACGTCACCGGCTGACCGTGGCCGAAGGCTTTTCGGCCCCCAGCGACCTCCCAGCAACGCTCGATCCCCCCTCCAGGTTCACGCCGCATCGTAGGTGATGTCAGAAGCGAGCCGGCACCGCCGGAAGAACCGAAAGGGGCAATGATGCCGACCCACACCACCAACCAGAAGAACAACCCCGCTCCGCAGCGCCGTCGGCGTCGGGTACGCAAGTTCGATCAGCGTCAGCGCCGTTGGATCTGGGTCTGGCAGTGACCTGATCCGCTCTCCACGAGACGACCACGTTGAATCCTGCTCCGGAATCCGGAGCAGGATTCAACGCGTTGACGCGGGCATCACTCGTCGGCCCGCCACGTGACCGTCACCGGGACCTGGTCGTCCCACGGCTGGCGTGTCACGAGATCGGCGACTCGGACAAACCCGCGCTCGAACTCACCCACGGCAGGATCGATCAAGCGATACTCCTGGGTCTGCCGATGGATCGGCTGCGCATCGAGCAGCACGATCCGCACCTCGCCGGGCTCGAACTGGCAACGGCGCTGCAGGGATTCGATCAACTGCTCATTCGAGAGATGACCATCACCGAAGTTCCAACCCATGGCGGTGCTGCAGATCCGCTCGCCATCGGTCAAGACGTAGCCCTCTTCTGGCGCGCCGGCCATCGCCCGATGCGCCAACGTGAACAGCGCCCGACCATGACTGTTGAAGGAACGGAACGCGTACCCCATGTACAGCGGAATCTGTGCCGCCTCGGGACTCCCGTAGAAGCGTTCGAGCTGGGCGGCGGGCATCGACGCGATCGCGACGATCCCGTTCTCGATCTTCGCCGACGCCGACGGCTTGATGCACCACAGACCCGTATCCCAGTTGCCGGCGTAGTAGCGCATACCGGGGAGGAAGGACACCTTGCGCGGCATCAGGTTTCCCACGACGACCGTGCCGGCCGAGACCAGGAACAGCAGTATCGGCCAGGGCGACGTGAGATCGCCGAGACCGATGTCGGGGTGCCCGACGAACAGCGCGACGACGCCGAACATCATGAAGACGTTCCATTCCAGCGGCACACCCATCGGAATCGCCGACAGGATGCCGAAGTGGAAGATCAGCATGATGATCGCGGCCACGGCGGTCAACCAGCCGCCGTGAGAGAAGAACAGCACGATCGGCACGAGACCTTCGACGGCAGTGGAGAAGTGAGCGATCCAGCGTGACCGCCGGCCGGGACGGAGATCATCGGGGAAGTCCTCGAAGAACTTGCGCTTGATCGTCGGCGACCGCCAGATCGGATTGTTCGACATCATCGTGGCGATCACGAACGGGAAGTGCTTGTTGAGCTTCGACGTCGCGGCACCCAGCCAGATACACAGGAACACCAGTTCGGCACCGATGATCATGTCCACGCCGGTGAACAGGAAGGTCACCGTCAGCGCGCCGTACACCTCACCGCGAGCCGCCAGGAACACCGTCTTGTCGCGCAGGCCGATGGCCGCCAGCAACGCGAGGATCACCCAGATCTCCCAGTGCGGCAACATCCCGACGGTCGTGTCGAGGGCCGGAACCGGCCCGGTGCCCGAGCTGAACAGCGCCACCACGATCATCACGATCAACGCTCCGTAGAGCAGGGCGTCGAACGGTTGGCGGGTGTCGCCCGCGGTCATCGGGATGCGCGGCCACGGTGGCTGTCGAATCGTCTTGGGCCGCAGCCAGTACAGGATGGAACCGAGTGGCGGGAAGAAGCGGTTGTTCAGCGGCCCGAACCCGCAGCCGAGGCCGACGACCTCGAACAGCATCGTGTAGAGCACGACCTTCTGGAACACGATCGGCTCGGCGTACCACGACGTGACGTCGAAGAGGCCGTCGATGCCGGGAGTGAGGACGACGATGATCCATCCGACCGCGATGTAGGCGAGGATCTTGCCGACGTAGAACAGGTGCAGGGCGACCGGCGTCCCGAACCCCACCTCCGCCCAGTGCCGGGCCATCGGGCGGATCTTCTCCGCGCGTGTGCCCTGACTCCAGGTCGGGAAGTCGATGTCGGGGGTCGTCTGCTTCAGGAATCCCACCGTTGGGAACCTAGCAAACCAAGCTAGTGCTTGGTAGGGGTTCGTAGTTGGCTCGAGCCTGTGGCCCACAACCGGGGTCTGTGCGGCGACAAATTGTCCTTGACCGTCGCGTATACCCGCTTCATCCGTGCTTGGATATCCCGGACGGCGGCATTGCTGTCGTGAACCCGCCAGTTCGGGCGGTACTACCGGAGGTGTTGAGGTGAAGCGTGTGTTCGCGGCAGTGGCCGCCCTGTTCGCCCTGTGTCTGATCGTGGCGGGCTGTTCCGGTTCGAGCGACTCCTCGGAGTCGTCGACGACGTCGACGAGTGTGCAGAACGCCGGAGGATCGTGGGATGCGGAAGGCAAACCGGTCAACGGTGGTCCGGCGGGATCGGATGGGTCGACGGGATCGAACCTGACCAAGGACTACTGTGCCCACAACAAGGACGCGAAGTGCCCGACCGGCAGTTATCTGGGTGTGCACGTGGCAGCGCACGCAAAGAGCGGATCGTGGGATGCCAACGGCAATCCGGTGAACGGGGGTCCCACCGGCGCGGACGGGTCGACCGGCAACAACAAGACGCAGGAATACTGTGCGCGCAACCAGGATCCGGCATGTCCGAAGAACAGTTACGTGGCGGCGAACGCCATCAAGAATCCGGACGGCAGCCACTCGTACGTGAAGTGCGAGGGCACGATCTGCACCAACCCGAACCATGGCGGCGGTGAGGGGACCGGTGCATGGGACGCCAACGGCAAGCCGGTGAACGGCGGCCCGACCGGTGCCGACGGGTCGACCGGCAACAACCAGTCGCAGGAGTACTGCGCGCAGAACCAGGACCCGGCGTGCCCGCAGGGAACCTATGTCGGGTCGAACGCGATCAAGAGTCCCGACGGCGCCAACCGTTACGTGCCGTGCGAGGGTTCGATCTGCACCAACCCGAACCAGGGCGCCGGCGACGACACCCCCGATACGGAGAACGCACCGGCTCCCGACGACGCTCCGACGACCACCGACGCACCGGACGGCGGTGACGGCGGCAACTGAACGCGTAGTGAGCATCGGCCGGCGGCGTCCTCGGCGGGACGTCGCCGGCCGATGGCATGATTCGCCTCACCACCACTCGCACTGATCAGGAACCCGGAGCGATGACCACACGTTTTCACCTGACCGCCATGCGCCCCCGCGACCCGGAGGAACCCGGCCGCACCGCAAGCACTCTCGAACTCTTCTTCGACCTCGTCTTCGTGGTCGCGGTCAGCATCGCGGCCGTCCAACTGCATCACGCCCTCACCGAGAACCACATCGTCGACGGCCTGACGTCGTATGCGCTGGTGTTCTTTGCGATCTGGTGGGCGTGGATGAACTTCACCTGGTTCGCCACGTCGTTCGGCACCGACGACTGGCTCTACCGGGTCCTGACCTTCGTCCAGATGGCCGGAGTGCTGGTGCTGGCGGCCGGGATCGAGCCCGCGTACGTCGACCACGACTACGTGATCGTCGTCGTCGGCTATGTGATCATGCGTGTCGCGATGGTCGCGCAGTGGTTGCGGGCGTCGCGATCGGCAGGCGATCAACGCCGCACAACCCAGATCTACGCCGGCGGTATCGCATTCGTCCAGGTGCTCTGGCTGCTGTGGCTGCTCGTCCCATCCGGTGCCCCGGCGACGATCGGGTTCATCGTGCTGGTGGGCGCAGAGCTCGCGGTCCCGGTGATCGCCGAGCGACAGGGCAACACTCCCTGGCATCCGCATCACATCACCGAACGCTACGGTCTCTTCACCCTCATCCTGTTGGGCGAGAGCCTCCTCGCGTCGTCGAACGCCATCATCGAGGCGTTGCACAGCGACCAGGAACTCGCACCGCTCATCTCGATCGCGATCCTCACCTTCATTGCCACGGCTGCGCTCTGGTGGATCTACTTCTGGCCGCCGCATCACCGCGCGATCGGTTCACTGGCCGAATCCCTTCGGTACGGGTATGTCCACTATTTCGTCTTCGCCGCGGCGGGAGCATTCTCCGCGGGAATCGAGGTCGAGATCGACGCCCTCACCCACCACAGCGAACTGACCGAGACGCAGGCATCGTTCACCGTCACCATCCCGATCGCCGTGTTCATCCTCGGCATCTGGTGGATCGCGATCCGCGACAACGCCGATCGCGTCGTCAACACCGTCGTGCCGGTCGGCGCGCTGCTCGTGCTGCTCGACCCGATCATCCCGATCCCGTTCGCATTGACCGCAGTGTTCCTGATCGCGATCGTCGTCGTGCTCGTCCTGCGGCCGCCGCTTCCGGACAGCAACCCGACAACACCTTTGGATCGCAACGATTTATAGCCTCGGGTAGGTGGCCCGTGGTCGTTAGCCTCCCAAACAAGTGGCGGGGGCGGCGACACTCGATCCCCCGGTCCTGCCAGGGAAGGGGTGAGGGAATGGCCACACGAACGCTGCCCGCTGCCGCGGCCGTTGCGACCGAGCCCGGGCATCCGCTGGCCGAAGGTCCAGACGACGCACGCCTGCTGACCGCCAGACTCGTTCGCGCACGACGCCCGGGGCAGTGGGTGATCACGGCGGTCCTGCTTGTGCTGATGGCCATGCTGATCAACACCCTGGTCACCAATGAGCGATTCCAGTGGCCGGTGGTCGGAAAGTACTTCCTGTCCCGCTCGATCCTCGATGGTTTGGTCCTGACGCTGTGGCTCACCGCCTCCGTCATGGTGTGCGGCTTCGTCCTCGGGATCGGCCTCGCCGCGATGCGACTGTCCTCCAACAAGATCCTCAGCTCACTCAGCTTCGGATATGTCTGGATTGTACGATCCGTGCCGCCGCTCGTGCAGATCCTGTTCTGGTATGAACTCGCGTCGCTGTATCCGAAGCTCTCACTGGGAATCCCGTTCGGCCCGGAGTTAGTGACAGCCGAGACTGCGCACCTCTTCAGCGGAGTACTCGCGGCATTCGTCGGGCTCACCATCGACGTGGCGGCATTCTCGGCCGAGATCGTTCGCGGCGGCATCCTGTCGGTCGACCGGGGTCAGACAGAGGCGGCGGAAGCTCTGGGCCTGAGCCGGTTCCGGATCTTCCGGCGGATCGTCCTCCCGCAGGCGATGCCGGCCATCGTCCCGGCGTCGGGCAACATGCTCATCGGACTGCTCAAGGCGACCTCGATC
Organism: Gordonia sp. OPL2; assembly: GCF_003797825.1. GTDB lineage: Bacteria > Actinomycetota > Actinomycetes > Mycobacteriales > Mycobacteriaceae > Gordonia. Next base: position 11,261 of record NZ_RKME01000041.1, on the reverse strand, counting down.
GTCAGCGTGATCGCGGTGCAGGATCTGCTCTACTCTGTCCAGCTGATCTACCAGCAGAACTACCGCATCCTGCCCCTCCTCATGGTCGCCACGATCTGGTACATCATCGTGACCAGCATCCTCTCGATCGGGCAGTACTTCGTGGAACGGCACTACTCGCGCGGGACCCGCGGTGACCGGCCGGGCGGCTTCCGACGGATCGTGACCGAGAACCTGACAATCTTCGGCCGGTTGCGCGCCAACCTCCGCGACCTCGACCGGAAGGCACGCGCGTGAGCCGCACCGAAGACCCGACGAGGACGAGCGACCGGTGGCCGCTCGTCCGAATCCGCGGACTGACGAAGCACTTCGGACTGCAGCGGGTGCTCGACGGGATCGACCTCGACGTCGCGGAGGGCGAGGTGACCGCGCTGCTCGGAGCCTCCGGATCGGGAAAGTCCACGCTGCTGCGCTGCATCAACCATCTGGAGAAGCCCGACGCGGGGTTCGTCGAGGTCGATGGCGACATCATCGGATACCGCCGATCCGGCGCAGCGCTGCACGAACTGTCACCCCGCGACATCGCCCGACAACGCACCTCGATCGGAATGGTCTTCCAGCAGTTCAACCTCTTCGGTCATCTGTCGGTGGTGGACAACGTGATCGAAGGTCCGGTCGCGGCCGGCGTCCCCAAACGCGACGCCGTCGGGACCGCCCGTGAACTGCTGGCCCGTGTCGGACTCGACGGTCGCGAGAGCTCGTACCCGCGTCAGCTCTCCGGTGGTCAACAACAGCGCGTGGCGATCGCACGCGCCCTCGCTCTGAAGCCGCGCCTCATGCTGTTCGACGAACCGACAAGTGCGCTCGACCCCGAACTCGTGGGCGAGGTCCTCGCGGTGATCCGCGATCTCGCCGCCAGCGGGATGACGATGATCGTGGTCACCCACGAGATCGGCTTCGCGCGTGAGGTCGCCGACACCGCAGTGTTTCTCGACGACGGCCGCATCGTCGAATCTGGACCGCCGTCCCAGGCGATCGACACACCGAGAAACGAACGAGCGAAAGCCTTCCTGTCCGCGGTTCTGTGACCCGACCGTTCAGCCCATCACCCGAGAGGACCCCGTCGTGTTCCGACACCCCCTGGCGCGACCACTTGCCGCCGTCGCCACGGTCATCACCGTGCTCACCCTGGGCGCGTGTGGCTCGTCCGATGCCACCACCGACGAGGCGACCACCGCGATCCCGACACAGGACGTCGTGTCCTCGGTGACCGCCGACCCCGCGATCCGCAACGAACTGCCCGCGGAGATCCGCGCAGCCGGCACACTCACCGTCGGGACGCCGCCGCAGCCGGGGACATCGCAACTACCTCACGGCGGTCAGGTCAACGGCAAGGACGTTGGCCTCGACGTCGACCTCCGCAACGCGGTGGCCAAGGTCCTCGGCGTCCGACTGACCGTGGAGAACGGTACGTTCGCGACGATCCTTCCCGCCGTCGAGAACGGCAAATATCAGGTGGGACAGGCCAATTTCGGCGCGACCCGGGCACGCGAGCAGGTCGTCGATTTCGCCACCTACCTCAACGACGGCCAGGGCTTCCTCGCCGCCTCCGACGTCGTCCTCGACAAGGCCACGTCGATCACCGACGTGTGCGGCTACACCATCGCCACGACACCCGGGTCGACATTCCAGACGCTGCTGTCCTCCCAGGTGGGAAAGTGCGCGGCAGCCGGTAAGAAGCCCTGGACCGTACAGTATTTCGCGGACACTGCGCCGATCTTCCTCGGGCTGGCCAACGGCAAGGTCGACATCTACTTCGGCCCGACGCTGTCGTTGAAGTACGACGAGAAGCACATCGAGGGCACGAAGTTCCTGGGCCAGATCAGTTCCACACCGGTCGGTTTCGTGACCGCGAAGGGCTCGCCGTTGGCGCCGGCGCTGTCCGACGCGGTGAACAAACTGATCGAGACCGGCGACTACGCGAAGATCTTTGCGAAATGGGATGTCCCGGACACCAAGATCGATCGTTCCGTCGTCAACCCGCCCACCACGTTCTGACGGTCGGGACCCGATGCGATTCATCACGATCACACTGATCACCCACAGCCCGGACCCGACGACCGGACTACCGAAGACCACAGCCGAACGCTTCCACGACGTCGTCGAGAGTGCTGTTCTCGCCGAGGAACTCGGCTTCGACGGATTCGGAGTGGGGGAGCGGCACGAGCGACCATTCATCTCGTCGTCGCCGCCCGTCGTGCTGAGCCACATCGCTGCACTCACCGAACACATCCGGCTGTTCACTGCCGTCACGACGTTGTCCCTGCTCGATCCGGTGCGGGCGTATGAGGACTACGCCACACTCGATCACCTCGCGGGTGGGCGTCTGGAACTGATCATCGGCAAGGGCAACGGTGCCGCGCAGCGGGAACTGTTCCGCGTCAGCCCGGAGGAACAGTGGGAACGCAACGCCGAGTCGTTCGACGTGTTCCGCCGGCTGTGGCACGAGAACCGGATCACCGCCGACACACGATTTCGTCCGCCGTTGCACGACGCCGAGGTCTGGCCGTTGCCGTTTCAGCAGCCGATCCGGATCTGGCATGGCAGTGCCACCAGCCTTGAGTCAGTCGAGTTGGCTGCGCGCGTGGGTGATCCGTTGTTCTCGGCGAACGTCACCAACCCGATCGAGCCGTACGCCGAGCTCATCCGCCGCTACCGCGAGCGTTGGGAACACCACGGCCACAATCCGTCGACGATCGCCGTTGGAGCGGGCACGGCCGGGTTCCACGTCGCCGCGCGGTCCCAGGACGCTGTCGACGCCTACCGGCCCGTGTACGCGGGCTACCTGGCGTTTCAGGAACGGCTCGGGGTGACTCCCGTGTTCTCGACCCTCGAAGACTTTGTGGAGCGCTCGTCGGCGTTGATCGGGAGTCCGGAGCAGATCATCGACAAGGTTCACCGCTACCACGAGCAGTTCGGGCACACGGTCATGCACCTGCATGCCGACGCCGGTGGCCTGGACCCGAGCGCGCATCGGGCGAGTCTCGAACTTTTCCAGTCCGCCGTAGCGCCGACCCTGCGCCGCGACATCCCGGACCCGCCGTGGGGGTGGGGTTCGCCGGTGCAGGAGGTCGTTGTGCCCCGGTTATGTCGAGGCACCCAGGACTCCACGGCATAGGGCTGTCAGCAGGGACTCGGTTCGCCGATCTTCACGGCAGACAGAACCGCATCGCCTTCAGTGATCGGCGTTCCGGGATCTGGCGTCTGGGCAACAACAATCCAGTTGCTGTCCAGGATCTGGGAACGGCCCTGGCCCGACGCGTCAGTGCTTCGGGAGAAGAAGACGCCCGCGTCCTGGATTCGGTTCTGCGCGGCCTGAAGGTTCATGCACACTACGTCTGGCATGAGGGCCGCAGGAGCTGCGGGTGAATCTGATGCAGAAGTTCGGGTCTCGACCGGCGGGGGGACAGGACGAGTTGTTGTGGGAAGCGCGTAGGTCGCGGGAGTCTGAGGTGGCGCCTTTGTCGAAGTCTCCGTCACCGTCGTGGTGCTTTGCGTCTCCTCCGCCGGTGAACATCCCGCCACCATCATCGCCGCGCAGCAGCATCCCGCTGCGGAAAACATCAGTCGATACCCGCGCCTCATTGCGCCTCCTCGTCGTTCACAGGGTCGATGACTGTGATTCGCGTGCCGACTGAGGACTGTTACGACGGAGAATGTCAATCGAACGGGTGAATCTCAGCTCGTTGCCACGTCGCCGCCGCCCGCGATCAATGCCGAGCGCACATCGGAGTGTGTGTGCGGCAACCACATCGCCTGTACTGGTGCCAACGGCGGGTCGACGAAGTCGATGGCCTTCACTGCGCCTCCCTGGATGTCGCCGGCGGGGTCGGTGACGAACGCGCACGCGTGCGGGTACCGCTGGACTGCGGTGAACGGCGGGGTGCCCTGGATCGGATTGACGATCAACGTCGGCTCGAAGCCCTTGCGCCGACAATACGACACGAGGAAGTCGGTGTAGAACGATCGCCGTTCGGGTGCCCAGACGACGATCGGGGTGTCGGTGAGATCGGCTGCGGTCACCGAATTCTGCGTCGCGAGTGGGTGATCGGCGACGACCGCGATCCGCAGTTCGTGGTAGGCGAACACCGCCGACGCCAGGTTCGGCGGCGAATCGACCCCACGGCGCAGTGCGACGTCGATCTCGTTGGCGAACAACAACTCCCGTAGCTGTCCAGGAAAGACCTGCCGTGCCGTGATCGGCTGGTCCGGGTGAGCAGCGATCGCCGGGGTCAACAACCGGTAGACCTCCTCGCCGGAGATGGCGGGGGAGTGGCCGACGACGAAGGGTTTCGGCGCGCCGCGCGCGACCTCGCGCACGGCGCCGATCAGCGCGGCGTTTCCCGCCAGCAACGACTTGGCGCCCGAGTACAGGGCGTCCCCGGCTTCGGTGAGGTGCAACTTGCGACGACTCCGATCGAAGATCGAGACGCCGATGTCGCGCTCGAGCTGGCGGATCGACGCCGACAGTGCCTGCTGGGTGAGGAAGAGTCGTTGCGCCGCGGCCGAGAGCGTGCCCGACTCCACCGCGATCACGAACTGGTGCAACCGGCGAGTGTCGAGGATCGATGGTTCTGCGTCGTCCATCGCACCTCCAGTTTCTCGACAGACAAACTCAGTTTGTGCAAACACCATACATTGTCGATTGACGTTTGTGAGTGGCGCTCAAACACTGGAGTCATGACCACGAACGTGCAGACCGCAACCCAGACCCGACTCGACGGCAAGGCCGCGCTCGTTGCCGGCGGGGCCAAGAACCTCGGACGTCTTGTCAGCCTCGAACTCGCCGGCCGTGGCGCCAACGTGTTCGTCCACTACAACAGTGATGCCAGCAAGTCCGCCGCCGACGACACCGTCGCCGAACTCAAGGCTCTCGGCGTCGAAGCCGTCGCCTATCAGGCCGATCTGACCACAGCCGATGCGGTGACGGATCTGTTCGACACCGCTGCACGGGAGTTCGGCGGGATTGACATCGCCGTGAACACCGTCGGCAAGGTGCTGCGCAAGCCCATCGTCGAGACGACCGAGGATGAGTACGACTCGATGTTCGCCATCAACTCGAAGGCCGCCTACTTCTTCATCAAGGAAGCGGGCAAGCACCTCGAGGACGGCGGTGCGATCATCTCTCTCGTCACCAGCCTGCTCGCCGCCTACACCGACGGCTACTCGACGTATGCCGGCGGCAAGAGTCCGGTCGAGCACTTCAACCGCGCTGCCTCCAAGGAGTTCGCCGACCGCAACATCACCGTCAACGCGATCGGACCAGGCCCGATGGACACCCCGTTCTTCTATCCTCAGGAGACCCCAGAGCGGGTCGAGTTCCACAAGTCGCAGGCCATGGGCAATCGGCTCACCGAGATCGAGGACATCGCGCCCATCGTGACGTTCCTCTGCACCGACGGCCGGTGGATCACCGGTCAGACCCTGTTCGCCAACGGCGGCTACACGACCCGCTGACCGAGAGGACCTCGACGATGAGCGAGACACCAGCACCCGTCCAGCGTCTCCTCGACGCCGTCAACGCCGGCGACACCTCGGCCTTCCTCGCGGCGTTCACCGACGACGGATACGTCGACGACTGGGGGCGCGTCTTCACCGGCGGTGACGCGATCAAAGGGTGGAGCGACAGCGAGTTGATCGGCAAGCAAGCCACACTGGCGCCGACGACGGTGACCGCCGACGGCGACTCCGTGACAGTGATCGCCACCGTCGGCGGAAACGGATTCAACGGGCCGTCGACATTCACCTTCGGCATCCGAGAGGACCGGGTCAGCGGGATGACGATCCGGGAGTGACGACAATCGTCCCCCGACGGCACAATCGAGGGATGACCGTCGACGACCAGTGTGGCAACCGCTCGGACGAGCGCGTCCTCGACAACCCGGCGTACGCCGCCCTCACCGGGCCGCAGGCACACCTCGCCGAACGCCGCGGTGACGTATTGCGCTATCCGCCCGACATGTCGCCGTTCCTGACCGTCCCTGAGCACCCGTCCGCCCAGGTCTGGGAGGACGTCGCTGCACTCGTCGGCGCCGGAGGGGTGGTTCCGCTGGCAGCGATCTCGATACAGCCGCCGGATGATTGGGAGATCGTGATGGACATTCCCGGAGTCCAGCTGGTCGACGACGGCGTGCACGCCGCACCTGACCCTGAGGCGGTGACCCTCACCGCCGACGACGTTCCCGACATGATGGATCTCGTGGCACGCACGCAACCGGGACCCTTTCGACGACGCACGATCGAGCTGGGCACCTATCTCGGCCATCGCCGCGACGGCAAGCTCGTCGCCATGGCCGGAGAACGGATGCATCCACCGGGATGGACCGAGATCAGCGCCGTCTGCACCGACCCCGCCTACCGTGGGCACGGACTTGCCACCAGGCTGGTTCTCGCTCTTGCACACGGTATCCGGGAGCGTGGCGAGATTCCGTTCATGCACGCCGCCGCCGACAACACGCACGCGATCGGGCTCTACCTCTCGCTCGGGTTCCGACTGCGTCGAGAGGTCACCTTCGCTGCGGTCCGAGTGCCCGGCTGAGCGCTCAGTCCCCTGACCGGCTCGCCAATCCGATCGCTTCGCGTAGAAGCCCGCTCATGTCGTCGAAGAGACGAAACATGGTGTCGTAGAGCTGGTTCTCGGCATCCACCTCGGACCCCACCTCGGACTTCTGGTCGTCCGGCGTGACAGTCAGGCTGTCCTTCCAGTCCGCCGCTGTCGTCTCCGCGGCCGCCAGATACTCGTTCAGGCGGTGCACTTTTCCACTGGTCAGGTGAACGATCCGTTCCGGCGTCAGCGGCTCGGCCAGGTGCATCTCCAGCAACGTCTGAAGTCCGACGGGAAGCCCGTTCTGGGTGCAGTCGTGTGAGCCGGGCGGACCGGGATTGAGTTGACGGACCATTGTCGGTCCGGTGTCATTGAGGAAGTGTCTCCAGTCGGCGAGCGCCGACGACACGATCCGCGGGTTGAAGACTGCGCAGTCGACGACGCGCTGGGCATAGACGTGATCGTGATCCACCATGAACGAGATGTCCTGCCAGGCAGCCGAATGCTCGATCATGAACCTCCCGAGCAGCGCAGGATCGGTCAATCGATGAGTCAACGTCGTGGTGAACACCAACTGCAGGCTCTCGTCCGTCACAAGGATCCGCGACGGCGCAAAGTCGATGTGCGGCAACTCGATGAGCCCGTCTTCCACGACGACATCTCGCTGCAGGTCCGTTGACACCACCGTATGCGCGAGATCCAGGAGGCCGTCGGCGCAGCACGGGACGATCCCGATCTCGGTGGTCGCAGGTTGGTCGTCTGATTCAGGATCGGGCACGGCCGTCAGCGGGCGCTGCGGAGCGTCGTTCGGGACGTCGACGGGCGGCTCGTCGGACGGTAGGAACGGATCGTGTGTGGTCAGCTGCGACGGTTGCGCTATCCCGCAGATCTCGCGCAGGGTGCGGGCGACGAGGGCGGTGAGGTCGGCGAGCGCTGTGCGACCGACGTCGTGGACGTATACCCATTTCCGCGGAAGGTATCGCCACCCCATCGCCTCGAGCGTTTCCCTGCGTTGCCGTATCGTAGCGACGTCGGCGATCGGGAACGCCTGTCCGCCGATGCTGCACCGGACGCGCCCGGACCCGAGTACCCGGAACTCCATCAGGGAGCGGAATGCCCCGGTGTCGGTCCGGGCGATTTCGATGAACTGGTTGCGTTGCAGTGACGCCAGTCGCCCGGCCAACCCCGCTGTATATGCGCGCCACATGTCGTCCGGTGACGATTCGAACAGATTGCTGGACATGACAACTCCGATCCCTGTGCCGGCGGACCCGGCCGTCCGTCGCGGTGACGACGGCACATCACGGACCCTAGGCCGCTGACGCGACCGGATGAGCGCGGCAAAGCAGTTGTCCACACCCGATCTCCGCCTGTGGAATTCAGCGGGCTCCGGCCTGAGGTGTCGGTAGGATCCGTGCGCCGACCGCGGCAGCGACGACCATGAGGGCAGCGGTCAGTGCGAATCCGATCGCACTCGCGGCGGCGGACGACGACGCCACCGACGTGATGATCCCGAACGACGCGAGCCCGACGATGCCGCCGAGCTGTCGCAGCATCGAGCTCGATCCGGACGCCTGGCCGCGCAGCGACTCGTCGACCGCGCCCACCGCGACGGTTGTCATCGGACTCAGCAGCAGTCCGATACCCACTCCGGCAGGTAGCAGTCCGACACACAGCACGATCGTGCTGTCGGCAGCGAGACCGCACCCGACGATCGCCGCGCCCACCGCGACCGCGACCGATCCCCACAGTGCGATCCGACGTGGCCCGACATCGTCGAAGTGTCGTCCCACCCAACGGGTCGCGACGAGCAGCGGCACCACGAGCGGCAGTAGTGCGACTCCGGCCGCCGCGGGTGAGAGCGACAACGTGGATTGCAGCGAGATCGCCGGGTAGATCGTGAGGACCGTCATCGCGAAGCCGAGGCAGGCGAGGACTGTGACAGCCGCAGCGAAGATCCTGTCCGAGAACACGTGGAGATCGAGGAGAGGTTCACTGCGGCGCAAGCAGTGGCGGACGAACATTGCGACCGAGACGCCGCCGACAACCAGGGTCGCCCAGATGATGGGAGACCCGACGCCCCACGCCGGCATCTGCACCAGACCAAACGACAGCCCGCCGAGCCCAACGGTCAGGGTCAGCAGTCCGAATGGGTCCCAGGACGGTCGCGTGATCGGTGCGCGTCGCATGCGTGCGGTGGCCAGCAGCCCGATGCCGAGCACCCCGACCGGCACGTTGATCAGGAATCCGACTCGCCAGGAGAGGAATTCGGCGCACAGCCCACCCACCGCCGGCCCGACGGTGGCCAGCGCCTGGCCCGATCCGGTGTAGATCGCCATTGCCCGGGCACGGCCGTCGGGTGGGAATGCTGCGAAAATCAGGGCGATGGTGGCCGGCATCAGGACGGCCGCTGCCACGCCGGCGAAGCCGCGAGCCGCGATCATCTCGTACGGCCCTTGGGAGACGCCGATGATCAACGAAGCGGCGGCGAATCCGCACATGCCGGCGATGAATCCGCGGACCGGTCCGACCGCGTCGACGACACGTCCCCCGATCGGCAGCAGGACCGCCAGTGTCAGGAGATACGCGGACACCGTCCAGTTCTGCTCGGTGGCGCTGAGACCCAGATCATTTCGCATGCTGGGCAGCATCACCCCGACGATGCTGGAGTCGAGTACCAGCATCGCCATCGCCGACGTCGCGGCGTACAGGACTCGTCCAGAGTTGCGCTGATCGGTCATCAGGTCCTTCGGAGACCGGGCGGATGAATCAATCCTGCCCTGTGGTTGCTCGAGAATCTCGCCGATCGTGCCCTACTTTTCGTCGACCGTGCCCTCGCTGGACCCGATCGACGAATTCTCGGACACGGTCAGCGGGGTGAGTCCGCCCGAGGTCCGCTGCCGCGCAATGACGCCGGACGGGATGCACGGCCTCAGGACTGCCGCGGAGTGTCGCCGGCGTCGGGGCCGATGTCGGTGCGCAGGTTCCCGGTGATCTCGTCGATCTTGGCCCCCGTGGTCGGGGCGAAGCGTGAGTCGTCGAAACGGGGGTGCCCGTCGACGGTGAGCCGGTAGCGGTCAAGCTGTTCGCGGACAGGGTCTTTCATCTCGGCGAAGATCAGGGTGATGCCGTGCGAGGTGAGGTAGTCGTCGAGTTCGACCAGTTCGTCGACGGCCGTGGCATCGATCTCGGTGATCGGCTCGGAGGCCAGGATGACGGTGTGAAACGAGCGGCCCGCTGCAAGCCCCTTGACCACCTCGGCGCGGATGTAGTCGTCGAACATACCTCCGTTGGCGAAGAACAACGGTGCGTCGAACCGGAGGATGAGGACACCGGCGATACGTTCCGCATCGGGGTGGCGTGTGACGTCGTGGTAGCCGCGTAAGCCCGGAACCCTGCCGAGTTCGGTGCGATAGGGCCGCCACGCCTGATTGACGAAGGCGATGAACGACAACCCGATCGCGACAAGGATGCCTTGCAGCACCCCGATCAGCGCCACACCGAGAAACGCCGCGATCGAGAGGGCGGCCTCCACCCAATTGACTCGGAACAGGTCGACCACGCTGCGGATGTCGATGAGCGAGATCGCCGCGGAGATGACCACCGCGGCCAGCGCCGCGGACGGCAGGTACTCGGTGATGCCGGGCGCCGCGAAGATGAACACCACGATCAGCAAGGCGCCGATGAGCGGCGCCAGTTGGGATCTCGCGCCCGCCTGCTCCGCAACCGGCGTCCGTGACGACGACGCCGAGATGGCGAAGCCGCTGAGGAATCCGGTCGCCACATTGGCTGCGCCGACGGCGGCCATCTCCTGGTTGCCGTTGACCGTCGTGCCGGCGCGGGCGGCGAATGTGCGTGAGAGCACACTGGTGTCGGCGAAGGCGATCAGCGCGATGCCGATGGCCGGCCCGATCAGGTTGACCGCGTCGCCGAGGGTGACGCCGCCCAGCGCAGGAGTGGGGAATCCGCGTGGCATCGCGCCGGCGACAGACAGGTCGTCCTGCCATCCGAAGACCGCGACCGCGATGATCGCGCCCACGACCGCGATCAGCACCCCCGGAATCGTTCTGCGCCACAACTTGAGTCCGAGGATCACGACGAGCGAGATGATGCCGATGGCGGTCGCCAGCAAGTCGATCTCGCCATCGGCGATGCCCTTGACGATGTTGACGGCCTCCTCGACGACCGAATCACCCTCGACGCTGAATCCCAGCAGCTTCGGCAGCTGGCTGAGCAGAACGACGAGCGCAATGCCGTTGAGGTAGCCGATCCGGATCGGTTTGGACAGGAGGTCGGTGACGAATCCGAGCTTCAGGAGCGCGCCGACGACGAGGACGATGCCCACCTCGATCGACAACAGACCGGCGAGTGCGATCCGCTCACCGTCGAACGCGGCCAGCGGGATGATCGCGGCGGCGATGATCGGCGCGAGTGATGAGTCGGGCCCGAGCACCAGAATGCGCGATGGTCCGACGAGGGCGTACACGATCAGCGGGACGATCGTCGCGTACAGGCCGGTCACCGGCGGCAGCCCCGCGACCTCCGCGTATCCCATACCGGCGGGAATCAGCAGGGCAGTCAGTACGACGCCGGCGACGATGTCTCCGCGCAGCCAGCTGCGGTCGTAGGAGCGCAACGTGACCAGGCCCGGCAGGTAGCGGGCCAGGCGGGTGGGGGC
>NZ_RKME01000040.1 GCF_003797825.1 Gordonia sp. OPL2 | reverse complement strand
AGCGGGGTGTGGCGGGGTGAGGGGGTCTCGATACGCGTCGGGCTCGCTGCGCTTGCGCGCCGCTACTCGACCGGCGGAAACCCGGCGTGGGTGCACGACCGGCGGGGAAACGGGTGGGGTTCGGTGAGGGACCCTATCCGCCGACGCGTGCGACGCCGAGGTTCATCGCGCCGAACGCCTTCGGGGTACCCGGCTGATAGAAGCGGTCGATGCTGGTGACGGTGAGGCCGGCGTCGGCGAAGGACGCGGGGATGTCGCGGGTGAGATGGCAGCCGCCGGCCACCCGACGCTGGATCGGCTCGAGGCGTCGCTGCCAGGTGCGGACCGACTCGTCGGGGGCGGTCCCGTGCTCGAGGAAGTGGACGGTGCCGCCGTCGCGGACCACCCGTCGGACCTCCGCTAGCGCCGCGGGCAGATCGGGGATCGTGCACATGGTGAACGTGGTGAGCGCGGCGTCGAAGGAGTCGTCGTCGAAGGGGAGGCGCTGGCCGTCGAGGCCTGCGCGGTCGATCGGCACGCGCGAGGAGGCGAGACGGTCGGCGGCCAGTCGCCAGCCGCCGTCGGACGGTTCGATCGCGGCGATGCGGCTGACGGTGTCGGGGTAGACCTCGACGTTGAGACCGGAGCCGAATCCGAGTTCGACGACGTCGCCGGTGAGGCCGTCACACGTGCGTCGTCGCAGGGGCGTGAGCGCCGACATCCCGCAGGTCAGGTTGATCAGATGCGGGAGGACGCGGTCGTCGTAGAAGCCCATTCATCGATGGTGCCGCAGGTGCGTGACGAGCACCACTGTCGTTACTCCCTGCGGATGTCATCCGAACGCAGTCCTACGCTGGACTCCATGAACCCCTCGACTCTGCAGGCACGGGTCATCGTCGACGAGATGATCCGCTGCGGTGTGACCGAGGCGGTGCTGTGCCCCGGTTCGCGCAACGCCCCACTCGCCTTCGCGCTGCACGCCGCCGACGTCGCCGGCCGTTTGCGGTTGCACGTCCGTATCGACGAGCGGTCGGCCGGTTATCTCGCGCTCGGCCTGGCCGTGTCGTCGGGGCAGCCGGTCCCGATCGTGATGACCAGCGGCACCGCCGTCGCGAACATGAGTCCGGCGGTGTTCGAGGCCAACTACGCGCGGGTGCCACTGGTCGTGGTCAGCGCGAATCGTCCGTACGAACTCCTCGGCTCGGGTGCGAATCAGACCGTCGAGCAGTTCGGCATCTTCGGCACGCAGGTCCGGGCGGCGATCAGCCTGGGACTCGCCGAACAGGATCTCGACACCAACAGTCAGTGGCGGTCCGCGGTCGGGCGCGTGCTCGCCGCCGCTCGGGGCGCTCGGACCGGCAACGCGGGTCCGGTCCAGTTCGACATCCCGCTGCGGGAGCCGCTCGTGCCCGATCCGGTCGTCGGACCCGACGACGACCTCGGTGCGTTCGCTGGACGGTCTAACGGCGTGCCGTGGACGCAGGCCCCGGTCGGCAAACTCGACGTCCCGCTGCCCATCGATCTCTCGCTCGACACCGTCGTCGTGTCGGGGCACGGTGCCGGTGTGCACCCGGCCCTCGCCGGCATCCCCACCGTCGCGGAACCGACTGCGCCACGGGCACATACGCCGCTGCATCCCCTCGCTTTGGGATCGATCCGGCCGAAGCAGGCGATCATCTGCGGGCGTCCCACCCTGCATCGCGGAGTGTCGCGGCTGCTCGCCGATCCCGAGGTCACCGTCTACGCGCTCACGACCGGACCGCGCTGGCCGGATGTGTCCGGGAACGTCTGGGCGACGGGCACGCGGGTGGAACCGGCCGGAGAGCCGCGCGAGGAGTGGCTCAAGGAGTGCGCGGAGGTGCAGCAGCGGGTGCTCGCCGCCGTCGACACCGAGCTCGACGCGATCGAGTCGACCACCGGACTGCATGTGGCGCGGGTTGTCAGCGCGGCGGTGCGGCCGGGTGACCAGCTCGTTGTCGGGGCGAGCAATCCGATTCGCGACATCGCACTCGCCGGGCGGGTGACCGACGGCGTGCGCGTGTTGTCGAACCGCGGTGTGGCCGGTATCGACGGCACCAATTCGACGGCCATCGGGGCTGCTCTCGCACTCGACCGGGCGTCGGCGGACGCCCGCACCATCGCGCTGATGGGCGACCTGACGTTCATCCACGACGCCACCGGGCTGGTCATCGGGCCCGGTGAACCGCGGCCGCGGTCCTTGCGGATCGTCGTCGCCAACGACGACGGCGGCGGGATCTTCGGGCTGCTCGAACAGGGCGATCCGCGGTTCAACAGCGGCCCGTACGCGGGTGCCTACGAGCGGGTCTTCGGTACGCCGCACAGTGCGGATCTCGCATCGCTGTGCGCGGGTTTCCGTGTGCCGCATCGTCGTGTCTCGCTGGGCGAGTTGTCGGCGGTGCTGGCTGAGGACGCACCGGACGGCGGACTCGAGGTCATCGAGGTGATCACCGACCGGCAGGGTCTGCGTGAGGTGCACGCGGCGATCGGGCGTGGGGTGGGGTAGGGCCCGCTCAGTGCGATCTCAACCGCTGCCGCACGGAATGCCCGAGCCGTCGACGCCCTGGGTGGGCGATGTCGGTGCGTCCACCATGGTCAGGGCCCCTGTTGCGCCGACGATGACCGCACCGACGAGAAGTGTGGACGCTGCGATCACCGCCACCCCACCGGTTCGGCGTCGGGCGAGCTGACGGATCGAGATCGCGAACGAGGCGACTGCGATCAGCGCGAGCGCAGCCTGCAGTCCGCCGAACAGGACCGGGGACGGTATTGCAGGCAGGTCTTTGCAGGATGTCTGCACAGCATGGGCGGTCCACCGGTCTTGTCGAACCCGCAGGACCACCGGGGCGACCACGGCCAGTGCCGCTGCCAGTATCCCGAGGGTCATCCATCGTCGCGATCGGCCCGCGGAAGCGCCGCTGGGCACCGGTGACCCGTCGGCTCTCGTCGTCGACGTCATCGTGACCTGCTCCCCCCGGACATGCGACCGAGCACAGCCTACGGAGTCGGCTCGACGGCCCATTACCCTGTCAGTCATGAACCCGACCATTCTGCGCCGTGCACAGATCGTGCTGTTGGTGCTCGGTATGGTCGTGACGACGATGGGGCTGGTGCTGGTCGCGGGGTGTCACCGCAACGACAGCCAGATCGAAGACAACATGGCGACGGTCATGGCCGATGTCGTCTCGGCGGACCGGCTGCACGCGGCGGTCAACTTCCAGACCGTCGACGGTGATTTCCACAGCCCGCGACTCGGATTGCTCTATCCGACCGAGCTGACGCAGGGACAACGGATCAGCGTCGAATACGACGTCACCAATCCCGACCTCGCGCGTCCGGCCGGCCGCAACTGGACGCTGGCGATCTTGCCGGCGCTGTCGATCATGGTCGTCGGATGGCTGGTCGTCGGCGCGCTGATGGTGTTGTTGGCGGAGATCAATCGGCGGATGCTCGCGCGGGCCGTGGGTGAGTCCGCGGATGACTCGACGGATGACGATGTCGCCGCCGACCAGGAAGATGGGGCGGTCGTCCGGTAGTCGTCGCCTGCCGTCCGCATCAGGGTCACCTGACAGCGCCGATGAGTGGATTATCCACTTATCGACGCGCTGTGGTGACTTTCATGCGGCCCTTCGTGACGCTCGCTCCTTCGTCGCGGGCTCCTCAGGGATCGAAGGGGGTGGTGGGTGACACGCGCGGGTGGCGGTCAGTCAACGGTGTCACGAGGGGATGACTGATCGATGGTCGCCCGAGACGAGCAACGCCTGGTCGTCGGCGAGCATGCGCAGGGTGAAGCGGTCCGCATACCGTGCGCGCAGGTCGTCGACGACGGCCCGCCCGGACACGATGCCGTCGGCGTGCGGGACGATCACCTCGTCGATCCACCCGAGTCCCGCGGTGGATTCCAGTGCACCGGCCTCCGATGGATCGTCGAGCAGGCCGAGCGGTTCGATGTCGGCGCCGACGACGCAGGCACCGGCACTGGCGCCGAGATAGGGCAGACCACTCTGCACGCGGTCGGTGAGCAGCCGGTCGAATCCGGTGCGGCGCATGACCTCGAGCAAGTGGAAGACGTTCCCGCCGGACACGAACACGGCGTCGGAGGCGTCGAGAAGGCCGACGGGATCCGGATGGCTCTTGATGTCGAGGTCGCTCACCCGATAACCGAGATCGCGCAGGCTCTGGCGGTCGAGGTCGACCCAGGCCTGATCGGGATAGATCGACGACGCGGTCGGGACGAATGCGACGTGAACAGCCGGCTGCGACGCCACGGGAGTCCGGTTTGCCAGGAATGCGGGAATCGCACCCAACCAGCGACTGAGGAGCAGGAGGTCGGCCACGTCACCATCGTGCCCGGTGCGTCCGAGTTCACCGGAACTTCGCGCGGAGGCCACGTGTCTCGGGTGTGCCCGACAGGCGGCGGGAGGACGATGGCGGCATGCGGGTAGCGATCGTTGCCGAGAGTTTCCTGCCGCAGATGAACGGAGTGGTCAACTCCGTACTGCGGGTGGTCGACCATATCGAGCGCACCGGGCACGAGGCCGTGGTGATCGCGCCGGACACCCCGCGCGGGGAGGACGGAGCACCCCGGCTCATCGGCCGACGCACGCCGGTCCACCTACTGCCGTCGGTGATGGTGCCGAAGGTGACGTCGTTGCCGATCGGTGTGCCGACGCCCACGCTCTACCGCGCCCTGCGCGACGTCGATCCCGATGTCGTGCATCTCGCGTCACCGTTCGTCGTCGGTGCGGCCGGTGCGGTGGCCGCACGCCGGCTGGACCTGCCGTCGGTGGCGGTGTTCCAGACCGATGTCGCCGGATTCGCCGCCACCTACGGGCTGGCGGTCACGTCGCGCCTTGCATGGCGATACACCCGACGCCTGCACGAGATGTGTGACCGTACCTTGGCCCCGTCCACCGAGACGATGAAAACTCTGTCGGCGCACGGTGTTCCACGACTCTATCGATGGGGGCGTGGCGTCGACGTCGAGCAGTTCGATCCGCGTCACGCCGATCCGGTCCTCCGCGCACGGTGGGGGAGTTCGCGGGAGGGGCGTCGTCGACTGGTCGTCGGGTTCGTCGGCCGGCTGGCGCCGGAGAAGCAGATCGACCGCCTCGCGGGAATCGGGGACGATCCGTCGGTTCAGCTCGTGATCGTCGGCGACGGACCCGAACGTGAACGGCTGCAGGCATTGATGCCACGAGCTGACTTCACCGGTGAACTGCGTGGCGCGGAGCTGGCGCGTGCTTACGCGAGTTTCGACGTGTTCGTCCACGCCGGCGAACACGAGACGTTCTGCCAGACGGTCCAGGAGGCGATGGCCAGCGGACTGCCGGTCGTCGGTCCCGACGCCGGTGGCCCGCGCGACCTCATCGGCCACTGTCGCACCGGCTATCTGCTGCCACCGCACGAGTTCGCCGAACGGCTGCCCGCGGTCATCGACGTGCTGCGCGACGACACGCTGCGAACCGAGTTCGGCCGCGCCGGACTCGGTGCGGTGCGCGCACGAACCTGGCCTGCGGTCTGCGACGAACTGCTCGGTCACTACCGGGCCGTCATCGGCGGCGATCAGGCGGTGGCCTCACTCGCCGGATGACGTCGGCGAACGACGACGCGGCCGTCGTCGGCGGGGGCGGGAGGCGGTAGGTTGTGGGCATGGGAACCGGCTCGCAGGATCGCGCAACCCTCGACAAGGATCCGTCCGAGGTCGCGGCCATGTTCGACGGCGTGGCCAAGCGCTACGACCTGACCAACACAGTGCTGTCGTTCGGGCAGGATCGGGGCTGGCGGCGTAAGACGCGCAAGGCACTCGCGCTGCGGCGTGGCGACATCGTCCTCGACCTTGCGGCCGGTACCGCGGTGTCGACGGTGGAGCTGGCGACGTCGGGTGCACACTGCATCGCCGCCGACTTCTCCCTCGGCATGCTCAAGGCCGGTGCGCACCGGGATGTGCCGAAGGTGGCGGCCGATGCCCTGGCCCTCCCGTTCGCCGACGAGTCGTTCGACGCCGCGACGATCTCCTTCGGTCTGCGCAACGTGCACGACGCCCCGAAGGCGTTGTCGGAGCTGCGGCGTGTGTTGAAACCCGGTGGCCGGCTGGTCATCTGCGAGTTCTCGACCCCGACGTTCCGTGCCTTCCGCACCGTGTACATGGAGTACCTGATGAAGGCGCTGCCTGTCGTCGCGACGAAGGTGTCGAGCAATCCGGCGGCGTATGTCTATCTCGCCGAGTCGATCCGGGCGTGGCCTGATCAGACCCGGCTCGCCGCGCTGCTGCGAGATGCAGGATTCACGAAGGTCGACTGGCAGAACCTCACCGGCGGGATCGCGGCGATTCACTCCGCAGTGCGCTGAGCGGCGGGCGGTAGGTTGCCGTCGGCGCGATTTGGGTTGCCGTCGGCGAGGTTTCGGGAAAGCTCAGCCTGCGGTCTGCGCGCCGGTAGCCGCGTCGTCGGAGCGGTTCTGGTGGGGGACAGGGCATCCCGGGGCGAAGGTGCCCAACTCGCCCAGCTGGTAGCCGGTGGGATATCCGCGCACCTGGGACATCTGTCGCCCGTAGATCGGTTCGGGACGCGGTGAACCGAGGTGGCGGATCGCCAGGCCGCGTGCCTTGAGTCCGCTGCGGACGAGCGCACGCTCGACGGCGGTCGGTCTCGGGAAGTCGAACGCGTCGAGTAGGCGATCGTCCATGAGCGAGAACGACATCCGCCGCACGATGCTCCGCGGCAGGAGTCGGTAGGGCAGGAAGGTGCCGAGCAGGTCGAGGGTGGCGTCGGCGACGGCGAGCGACTTCTCGTGATAGGCGAAGTGTTTCGTCTCGTAGTCGGCGTAGAACCGCTCGAACTCCTCGTACGTCTCGGGAATGTCTTTGATGGCCATGTGTTTACCGAGGCGGCGGTAGTAGTTGGTGAGTCCGGTGATCTCGTGTCGGGTGAGTCTGCGCCACTCGTAGGCGTTCACCCATTCGACCGGACACACGACGAACGTCGACAGGACGTAGAGCATGTCGTCGTTGGAGATGTCGTACATCGCATGCATCTGATTGATCCGCCGGATACCCGCCCGGCCGCCGGGGCTGTCGAAGCCGTGCTCGATCGGGGCGTCGAGCAGCAGGACCGTGTCGTCGTAGCGCTTCTGCGTCTGCCCGGTGAACTGTCCGGTGTCATAGAGGAGTTCGCCGATCGACGGGACGGCGTAGGTGCGGAAGAGGGCGAAACTCAGCGCTTGGGTGATGCCCCACGGGAACTCCTGGGTGCCGAGAAGCCGTGCGATCGCCACGGCGTC
The DNA here is from genome assembly GCF_003797825.1 of Gordonia sp. OPL2. Lineage (GTDB taxonomy): Bacteria > Actinomycetota > Actinomycetes > Mycobacteriales > Mycobacteriaceae > Gordonia. The sequence goes on along the minus strand of NZ_RKME01000040.1, from coordinate 35,343 downwards.
GTCGTCGGCGTCGATCCGTGCGATCTCGGCGCGCAGGCGGTACCGCGCGAGGTGACGGTCGGCCAGGGCCCGTCGTGCGCGGGCGGCGAGAGAGGCGGCGTTCGGCATGGAAGGAACATATCACCGAGTTTGTGTCATTGAAACGGTGGGCGGTGGTCGACGCGACTGGAGACTCGACCCGCCGTGCGCCAGGCCCGGGCGACCAGGTCGGCGTCGTCGGGCGTGATGAGATTGCCCATCACCCGCACGACCAGCGACATCAGCGACGCCGACCGGATGCCGGGGCGGCCGAGCGTGGGGACTGCCTGCGGAACGGTCAGCACACCAGCGAGGCGGCGGGCGGCGGAGAAGGCGAGTCCGTAGTGCTCGACGAGGATGTCGCGCCAGCGACCGGTGTGGTCGGGGGAGCGGCGCGTGTCGTCGAGGAGTTCGACGGCGAGGCGGCCGGTCTCGAGGGCGTAGTCGATGCCCTCGCCGTTGAGCGGGTTCACGCAGGCGGCCGCGTCGCCGATCAGCATCCAGTTCGGTCCGGCGACGCCGGAGACAGCGCCGCCCATCGGCAGCAACGCCGACGTCAGCCGGAACGGGGTGCCGGTGATGGCCCATTCGTCGCCGACCATCCGTGCGTAGTGCTCGAGGATGGGCCGTAAGGCCATGTGCGCCGGACGTTTCGACGTGGCGAGTGCGCCGACACCGACGTTGAGTACGCCGCCGGACAGCTCGCCGAGCGGGCCGGGTGCGACGTCGCCGAGCGGGAACACCCACCCGTAGCCGGGCAGCAATGCGCCGTCGGGTCCGCGGAGTTCGAGGTGCGATCCCATCCACGGGTCGTCGGCGCGCCCGGACGGGACATAGGCGCGTGCGGCCACGCCATAGGCGGTGTCGCGGTGCCACTCCCGCCCGAGCGCCTTGCCCAGCCCGGACCGCACGCCGTCGGCGACGATGACGTCGCGGACCGTGATCGGCCGACGGCCGTCGGGTCCCTCGACGACGACCTCGGCGATCCGCCCGCCTGACATCGTGACGTCGACCGCCTTGTGGCCCTGCACCATTCGTGCACCCCGGGCGACAGCCAGCTCGCGGATCGCGTCGTCGAGCTCCATGCGGGAGACCGCGCTGCCATGACCGGGAAAGTGGCCCGACGGCCATCGGACGCGCTGCTGCGCGCCCCAGCCGTGCAGGTGCAGGCCGTCGATCCGGGGGCGGTCGTCGAGGTAGGTGCCGAGGCCGAGGTGATCGAGCTCGGCGACGGCCCGCGGTGTCAGACCGTCGCCGCACGTCTTGTCGCGGGGGAAGGTGGCCGCGTCGAGCAGCACCACGTCGTGTCCGGCGGTTGCGGCATGGGCGGCGGCCGCGGACCCGCCGGGTCCCGCGCCGACGACGAGGACCTCCGCGTGCTCGGGGATCGGGCGCCGGTCGATGTCGCTACTCACCCGACCAGTATGTCGGCCCTCACCCGACCACCCTGTCGGCGCGGGTCAACGACTACGCTCGGCATCATGGCAGCCGTGCCCGATGGCCGGTTGCACCGACGTCGAGATGGAGCGGCAAAGCGCGTGAAGTCCACATTCGCCGGGTTGGACCTGGGCACCGATGAGTTCGCCGAAACCGTCCGGGTGTCGTTGGCGCAGGTCGAGGACCTGTTGTTGACGGAGTTGTCGTCGGGCGACGAGATCATGACCGAGGCCGCCACACATCTGGCGAAAGCCGGCGGCAAGCGGTTCCGGCCGATGTTCGCGATCCTGGCCGCCCAGTTCGGTGCGCGTCCGCAGGCGTCGGAGGTGATCACCTCGGCGACGGTGGTCGAGATGATCCATCTGGCCACGCTCTATCACGACGACGTCATGGACGAGGCCCAGCTGCGTCGTGGCGCACCCAGCGCGAACGCCCGGTGGACCAACTCGGTCGCCATCCTGTCCGGCGACTTCCTGTTCGCGCGGGCGTCGCGGCTGGTGTCGACCCTGGGTCCAGACGCCGTCCGGATCATCGCGGAGACGTTCGCCGAACTGGTCACCGGGCAGATGCGCGAGACCGTCGGCGTGCGCGAGGGTGGCGACCCGATCGAGCACTATCTGCGGGTGGTGTGGGAGAAGACGGGCTCGCTGATCGCGGCGTCCGGTCGATTCGGCGCGATGGCGTCGGACGCGACACCCGACGACATCGAGCGGCTCTCGAAGCTCGGCGACATCATCGGCACCGCGTTCCAGGTGTCCGACGACATCATCGACATCAGCTCGGCCAGCGGCGACTCGGGCAAGACGCCGGGCACCGATCTGCGTGAGGGTGTGCACACGCTGCCGGTCCTGTACGCACTGCGCGGCGACGATGCCGCGTCGAGACGGTTGCGCGAACTCCTCGTCGACCCCCGGACGGGTGCTGCCGTGCCGGTGACCGACGATGCCGTGGTCGCCGAGGCGATCGAGGTGCTCAACGCGTCGTCGGGCATGGTCGCCGCGCACGATCGGCTGCGGGCCTACGCCGACGAGGCGCAGGCCGTGCTCGCCGAGCTTCCCGACGGTCCTGCTCACCAGGCGTTGTCGTCGCTGGTGCGGTACACGATCGACCGCACCGGATAACCACCGGATAACGCCGGACCACGGTCCGGAACTTCTGCCCCCGGTCGGATCGTTTGACAGAGTGATTGGGACCCAGGCGCCGGACGCCGGGTCGACCCGCTCGACAGACGAGGGACAGATGCACTTCAACGGCCTGAAGACCGCAGCCATGATGGGGCTGATGTCGGCGATCATCGTCGGCATCGGTGCGCTCTTCCGCAGTCCGACCATCTTGCTGATCGCGGTCGTCGCCGCCGTCGGCATGAACGCCTACGTCTACTTCAACTCGGCGAAGCTGGCCTTGCGCTCGATGCACGCGCAGCCGGTCACCGAGGTCGAGGCGCCGGTCCTGTATCGCATCGTGCGTGAGCTCGCGACGTCCGCGCGTCAGCCGATGCCGGCGCTCTACATCAGTCCCACCGAGTCGCCCAATGCGTTCGCGACCGGCCGCAACCCGAAGAACGCCGCGGTGTGCTGCACCGCCGGGATCATGCGTCTGCTCGACGAGCGCGAGTTGCGTGCCGTGCTGGGCCACGAGCTGTCGCACGTCTACAACCGCGACATCCTCATCTCGTCGATCGCCGGCGCGATGGCGTCGATCATCACCGGTCTCGCCAACTTCGCGTTCTTCTTCGGCGGCAACCGCGACGGCAACGGCCCGGGCCTGCTCGGCGTCCTGCTGATCACTTTCCTCGGGCCGCTCGCCGCGACGGTCATCAAGATGTCGGTGTCGCGGTCGCGCGAATATCAGGCCGACGAGTCGGGCGCCGAGCTGACCGGAGACCCGTTGGCGCTCGCGTCCGCGCTCGCCAAGATCAGCGGTGGCATCGACCGCGCACCCCTGGCACCCGACCCGAAGATCGAGTCGCAGTCGCACCTGATGATCGCCAACCCGTTCCGCGGTGGCGGGGTCGCGAAGCTGTTCTCCACCCACCCGCCGACCGCGGATCGCATCGCGCGGCTGCAGGAGATGGCGAGGCGGGGGCCGCATTCGGGCCGGTGATGCGTGGTGCATTGTTTGAGATGAGGACCACCCTGGACATCGACGCTCGGGAGTCGGCCGCTGCCCGGGGCCCGGATCAGCGCGAGGCACAACAAGAGCCTGGGTGACCAGTGAGTCGTGCTCACGCTGGTCTGACCGTGATGGGCTACCCGACCAGCCCATCGAGCGCGGTGAGGTCGTCGTCGTCGAGACGGATGGCGCCGCTCGCGACATTCTGATCGAGGTGCGCCGGATTGCCGGTGCCGGGGATGGCGAGCACGTGCGGTCCGCGATGCAGCGTCCACGAGATCCGGATCTGGGCCGGTGTGGCGTCGTGCTTGCGCGCGATCGTGTCGATGACGGTCTGACCGGTGTCGTCTGCGGCCTCGGATGACGCACCGCTCGCGGTGGCTACCGCGAAGAACGGGACGAACGCGATGTCGTGGCGTCGGCACAGGTCGAGGATGTCGTCGTCGGCACGGTCGGTGACGCCGTAGCGGTTCTGCACCTCGACGATCGGGGTGACCGCCATCGCCTCGGTCACCTGGTCCGACGTCACGTTCGAGACGCCGATGGCCCGCAGCAATCCGGCGGTCCGGAGTTCGGTGAGCGCACCGAGATGGTCGGCCAAGGATCCGGCGTCCTTGTCCATGCCCGTTCCCCAGCGGAGGTTGACGACGTCGATGGTGTCGATGCCGAGCTGGCGTAGGTTCTCCTCGACCTGGGCCCGCAGCTGATCCGGTCGGGCCATCGGCTCGAACTCACCGTCGCGCGATCGGCTCGGCCCGACTTTGGTGACCAGGACCAGCTCGTCGGGATACGGCTGCAGCGCGGTGCTGATCAGCTCGTTCGACGACCGGCTCGGTGTGAAGTAGAACGCGGCGGTGTCGATGTGATTCACCCCGAGTTCGACGGCGCGGCGCAGGACTGCGATCGCGTCGTCGCGGCTCTTCGGTGTCTCCCAGGGCATGCCGCCCAGGCGCATCGCGCCGAGCCCGATCCGGTTGACGACCCGATCACCGAGCTGCCAGGTGCCTGCGGCGTCGGCGGTGAGGGCGGTGTTCGGTCCAGTGGTGTTCGATTCGAAAGTCATGACCCCACTGTCGCGAGTCGTCGGCGGGTACGAGGTGCTCTGGCAACAAGCTGCCATCCGGGTCATCGAACCCGGGGGAGGCGCACACTTGGTGACATGGGCGACACCGATTCGGTCACCGTGGTGCGGAGCGAAGAAGAGCTGTTCCGGCGCACCGAGCATCTCTTCGCCACCGCGACCGATGTGTCGTGCGCGGCGAACGACCTGTGGACGTTCGCGTGGCAGCACGGCACGGCGAAGGTCCCGGAGGAGGCGGTCGGCAAGCCGCATCGCAACGACGTGCGAGTTCGGAAGATCTATCGGGCAGGCACCTTGCTCGACCCGGTGGCGGCTCATCATCTGGCCGTGCGGCGCGATCGGTTCGGTGCCGACATCCGGGTGACCACCGACGAGATCAACGAGACGATCATCCTGGACCGTCGGCTGGTGATCCTCGCCGGCGAACGCATCGCCGGGCAACGCAGCTACAGCGTCATCACCCAGCCCGACGCGGTGCACGGGGTGTCGTCGCTGTTCGAGACCGCGTGGCGGTCGGCCACCGACCTCGCCGTCTACGACACCCGTATCGCTGACATCCGTCAGCTCGCCCCGCAGGTGATCGACCTGCTCGGGCAGGGGGTCAAGGACGAGACCGCCGCACGCAGTCTGGGCCTCGGCGTCCGCACGTATCGTCGGCGGGTTGCCGAGCTGATGGACGCGCTCGGTGCGCGGTCGAGGTTCCAGGCCGGCGTGCGTGCGCGGGAGTTGGGGATCGTGTGACGAGTGGCGGACGAACTCGATACGCGGTGGGGTGCGCCTCGGTCGTCACACGATCAGCGGGGTGAGGTCACCTAGCGATAGTTCACGAACTGCAGGGCGATCCCGAAGTCCTCGCCCTTGAGCAAGGCGATGACCGCCTGCAGGTCGTCGCGCTTCTTGCTCGACACCCGCAGTTCCTCGCCCTGGATCTGGGCCTTCACGCCCTTCGGGCCCTCGTCGCGGATCTTCTTCGAGATCTTCTTCGCGTGCTCGGAGTCGATCCCCTCGACGATCTTGCCGGCGATCTTGAAGGTCTTGCCCGACGCCGACGGCTCGCCCGCGTCGAACGCCTTCAGCGAGATGTCGCGGCGTATCAGCTTCTCCTTGAACACCTCGAGCCCGGCCTGGGCGCGCTCCTCGGCGTCGGAGGTGATGACGATGTTCTCCTCGCCGGACCACTCGATGCCGGTGTTGGTACCGCGGAAGTCGTAGCGCTGCGACAGCTCCTTGGCCGCCTGATTGAGGGCGTTGTCGACCTCTTGGCGGTCGACCTTGCTCACCACGTCGAACGATGAATCTGCCATGCCGGACAGGGTAGTCGGCGGGGGACGGGGTCCGTCAGCGCAGTCGGGAAACGACGTCGGCGATGCTCGTCAGGTCGTCGGCGCTCGGTTCGATGAAGGTGAAGTAGGAGATTCCGGTCTGATCGCGGATCGTGCGGATACGGTCGGCGACCTCGTCGACCGAGCCGTGCAGGAGGTTCACCGAGCGGCGGAGCGTCGCGTCGTCGACGCCGTCATTGTGACTCCGCAGCGGTGTGACGTCGACGTCCCGGCCGACGGCGATGTCGAAGATGATCACGTTGAGTTCGAGTTCGCCGAATCGATCACCGGCGGCGGCGCGAATGTGGTCGACCCGTTCACGTGCGACGTCGAGGTCGGGGAGGTTCGACAGCGCGACGATGTCGGCATGGCGCGCGGCCGCCGACAACACGCGATCGCCGACGCCGGCGATCATGATCGGCGGCGGGGACTGGACGAAGGCGGGAACGTGATCACCCGCGGCGGCCGACCGGATGTGCTCGACCGTCTCCATCATGTGGGTGATGCGAGCGCCCGGGCGCTCGAACGGCAGACCGGCCTGTACGAACTCTGTCTCGACATAGCCGGCACCCAGCCCGATCTCGAGTCGTCCGCCGGTGAGTTGGTCGACGGTGGCGAGGTCACGGGTGAGCAGCGCGGGCCGATAGAAGGCGGTGTTGAGCACGAATGTCCCGACCCGCAGATCGGGGGCGGCCGCCGCCGCGGCGACGAGCGCCGGTGCCGGGCCGATCAGTCCGAGATGGTCGGGGACCATGACAACGTCGACGCCGGCCTCGGCGACCGCGCGGACCTGTGACAGGAATCCCGGACCGTCGCCCATACCGAGCAGGTTCACACCGAATCGAAAGTCCCGATCGCGGGGAACGTTCCGTGCGTCGTCGGGACTGGTGGTTGAAGGCGTCGCGGAGTCGGTCATGAAAGGTGCAGCGTCGTCGTAGGTGGCGTTGCTTCCCGGTGCGGGCCGAACGTGAGTCAGGTCACCGCTGGGAGTTCGTGAGGCATCGCTGAGCAGCCGGTTTGCGCGGATATGGGATCGTCGTTGTATTCTTCACGGCGTTGTTCTTGCGGCCGTTCACGCGGCCGGAACGGACGGCACGGCAGGTTGCCCGAGCGGCCAAAGGGAGCGGACTGTAAATCCGTCGCGCAAGCTACATAGGTTCGAATCCTATACCTGCCACAACGTGGTCCACGCTGACTTCTCGGCGCTCGCCACCGGTCGCTACCAGCGATTTGGTGAGCGCCCTGGTTCGTGTGTAACCTCGTTAAGGCTCTCGAGCAGGTCTGCGGACGTGTTCGGGCACGCCCCCTTAGCTCAGTCGGCAGAGCGTTTCCATGGTAAGGAAAAGGTCGACGGTTCGATTCCGTCAGGGGGCTCGCTGGACCCCAGTCCACATGGCGGTGTAGCTCAGCTGGTTAGAGCGCACGACTCATAATCGTGAGGTCGAGGGATCGAGTCCCTCCACCGCTACACATCGGTGCCGACCAGCCGGGTGCCGACCGACCCAGGGCCGAGCCCATCGGCTCCGCGCCCGCCACGTACCACCCGAAAGAAGGCAACGAAGTGGCCTCCTCAACAGATGTTCGCCCCAAGATCACCTTGGCGTGCGAGGTGTGCAAGCACCGTAACTACATCACCAAGAAGAACCGTCGCAACGATCCCGACCGTCTCGAGATCAAGAAGTTCTGCCCGAACTGCGGCAAGCACCAGGCGCACAAAGAGTCGCGCTGACGACTTCGTCGTCGGAGTCACACTGACGACTCGATCGTCGGAGTCACGCTGACGACTCGGTCGCCGGAGGGTGCTGACGGCACTTCCGGCGACACAACGGAATTTTCTGCGGGCTGCCTCTTCATGGGAGAGGCGGCCCGCACCCGTAGGTAGGGTGAAACGGTCTGCGGGGACGGGCCGACGACGGTCCGCGGACGAGTCGACGACGACCGAACACGGCGGGAGACGAGCCAGTGGGGTTGGCTGAGTGAAGGAGCGAGAACCGATGACAGTGACCGAAACCGAGATTCAACAGCGGATCGATGCGTTGAAGAGCGGTGTGAAACTCACTCCGGAGGAGATCGCCGCCCACACCCAGGAGATGGTCGGGTTCAACTACACGGTCGACGACTACTACGAGGTCGGCCGTGAAGAGGTCCGCAAGCACGCCCGCGCCGTGCAGGACGACCACCCGGTGCACTGGAACGAGGCCGCCGCCCTGGAAATGGGTCACGACACCCTGATCGCGGCGCCGACGTTCGTCTCGGTGCTCGGCATCATCGCCCAGCGTCGTCTGTTCGAGGACGTCGTCACCGGTTACGACCTGTGGCAGATCATGCAGACCGATCAGCGTCTGGTGTTCCATCAGCCGATCAAGGTCGGCGACCAGCTCATCTGCGACGTCTCGCTCGACTCGTTCCGGCAGATGGCCGGCACCGATGTGCTGATCACCAAGAACATCATCTGGAACCAGCGCGATGAACCGGTGATGACGACGTGGACGAGTCTGGTCGCGCGGCCCGCCGTCGAGGCCGATCCCGAGGTCCTCGACAAGCTCGAGCACGTGATGATGAAGGTCGACCGCGAGCCGGAGATGCCGCACACCGTGCACGGGCCGTTCGACCGCTACGAGCAGCCGGACCCGGTCGTCGAGCCGAAGGCCTACTCGGCGATCAACTTCGACGACCTGAGCGTCGGTCAGGAGCTCCCGCCGGTCACCAAGACGCTGACCCGCGGCAACCTGGTCAACTACGCGGGCGTCGCCGGCGACCCGAACCCGATCCACTTCTCGGATGGTGTCGCGAAGGTCATCGGCCTGGAGACCGTCGTCGCGCACGGTATGCAGTCGATGGGTCTGGGTGCCAGCTTCATCAGCAGCTTCGTCGGCGACCCGGCCGCGATCTTCGAGTACAACGTGCGCTTCACCAGCCCGGTGTACGTGCCCGCCGAGGGCTACGCGCAGGTGGACTTCACCGGCAAGATCAAGTCGCTCGATCCGGAGACCCGTCGCGGCGTCATCGCGATGGTCGCCAAGCAGGGCGACCGCAAGATCTTCGGCCGCGCACAGGCGCACGTCCAGTTCAACTGAACCGACTCACCGACCCGGCTCGGGCGCGCCTGATCGGGGCGCTCGACCGGGGCCCGTCGACACGCGACTACGGACCGTGAACGCGGCGCATCCGATGACCGCGGCACCGCCGACGACCAGCTCAGGCGTCGGTCGCTCGCCGAGCAGCAGGATCGCCCATACGACCGTCAGGACCGGCTGGATCAGCTGGACCTGGCTGACCGTCGTCATCGGGCCGATCGCCAGACCGCGGTACCAGGCAAAGAATCCCAGGAACATGCTGATCGCCGCGAGATAGCCGAAGGCCGCCCATTGGCCGGCGGTGGCGTCCGGGACGTGACCGCCGGTGACGACGAGAGTCGTGACGATCATCGCCGGTGACGCGAGGATCAGAGCCCAGCAGATGGTCTGCCACGAGCCCAGTTCGCGCGCCATCACACCGCCCTGCGCGTAGCCGACCGCCGCGAGGACCACGGCCCCCAGCAGATACAGATCGGCGACGCCGGGTGCGCTCAGCGCGCCGTGGCCGGCGACGGTGAATGCGACCGTCGCGATCACCCCCAGCGCCGCGCCCACCCAGAATCGTCGGGCGGGACGTTCATGCGTGCGGCTCACCGCGACGACGGCCGTGGCCGCCGGCAGCAGTCCGATCACCACCGCCGAGTGCCCGGCAGCGGTGTCGCGCAGGGCCAGTGAGGTCAGGATCGGGAAGCCGGCGACGACGCCGACCGACACGGGCACCAGTCGTAGCCATTGTCTCGTCGTCGGACGGATCGCGCCGCCGACGACGAGGGCGACGACAGCGAGTCCGGCGGCGACGACCGCGCGGGCGCATCCGATGAACAGCGGATCGAGTCCGCCGACGGCGATCCGCGTGAACGGCACCGTGAAGGAGAACGCGACGACCCCGATCAGCCCCCAGACCAGGCCCGCGGTAGGGGATCCGAGGCGGCCGGCCGGCGGTAGCACCGCAGGCGTGCGCACGATAGCGCTACTATTGTGACTCATGTCCGACGATAGCAGTGACCGGATCGCCCGTCATCTCCGTTCGGTGGCGGCCGAGGCGGGGCCGGGTAGTCGGCTGCCGTCGACGCGTGCGCTGGCCGCTCGCTTCGGGGCGGGGCCGGTCACCGTCCAGCGTGCGCTGGCCCAGCTGGTCGCCGAAGGTGTCGTCGAGACGCGAGCAGGTGCGGGTACCTTCGTCCGCCGGCGTGGTGCGCCGCCCGTCCGACTCGACATGTCGTGGCAGACCGCAGCTCTCGGGCCCGAGCGAGCCGGGTCGTCGGCGGTCGGTTCGACGATGCGCCAGATCCCGCACGACACCATCGCCATGCACTCCGGATATCCCGACCTCGATCTGATGCCGATGCGTGAGGTACGCAGCGCGTTCGGCCGGATCACGCGTGGCGGTGCGGCCGGTCGGGACCGGGACCAGGTCTTCGCTCGACCACCGACTGCCGGCCTTCCCGACCTGCGACGATGGTTCGTCGACGAACTCGATGTCGACGGGTGGCGCGACTCGGATGCGGTGATCGCCTCGGGTGGTCAGGCGGCACTCGCCGCGACGTTCCGGGCGCTGGCGGCACCCGGCGACCCGATCGTGATGGAGTCGCCGACTTACTGGGGTGCGATCGCGGCGGCGCGGCAGGCGGGACTGGTCATCGTGCCGGTCCCGCGCACCGACGGTGCGCCGGCCGCCGCGGACCTCGACGAGGCGTTCGCGACGTCGGGTGCGCGGTTGCTGTATGCCCAGCCCAACTTCGCCAACCCGACCGGAGACGTGTGGAGCGCCGCCCAGCGAGACGATGTGCTCGCCGTCGTCGGCGAGCATCGCGCATTCGTCGTCGAGGACGACTGGGCGCACGACTTCGCCCTCGACGTCGCGCCGCGGCCCCTGGCGTGCTCCGACACCGACGGGCACGTGATCTACATCCGCTCGCTGACCAAGAGCCTCTCGCTGACCGTCCGGGTGGCGGCACTTCTCGCGCGGGGGCCGGCTCGTGCGCGGATCGAGAACGCGCTCACCGTCTCCGACCTGTACGTTGCGCCGGTGCTACAGGCAGTCGCGCTCGACGTCGTGTCGAGACCCGCGTGGCGTACGCACCTGCAGCGGCTACAGCGGACACTCGCCGCACGTCGCGACAGCCTGCTCGGAGCGCTCGCCGCCGGTGCGCCGGAGCTCGACGTGGCACGTCCGCCGGGAGGCCTCAACCTGTGGGTGTCGCTGCCGACTCATCGCGCCGACGGATCGCCGATCGACGCCGACCTCGTCGCGGCCCGTACACTGGCCCGTGGGCTGTCGATCTCCCCGGGGCGCGAGTGGTTCCCGACCGAGCCGACGGGACCGTTCATCCGGCTCAATTACGCCGCGGCCTCGCCGGATCGCTACGACGAGGCGGTGTCGATCCTGGTCGGGGCCCTACGGGACGGATCGTTGTGATCCGCGCACGGGGCCGTCGCAGGCCTGTCGAACCCGTTTTGGGTTCAGGGCACCCGGTGTTCTACACTGAAGTGTCTGGATTGACTTGAGACTTGCGCGCTGCCCATAGGGTGGCGCGTTGGTTTTGTGAGGAGCTTCTTCTCAGGGTCGGCCCAGAAGGCAGCTGTAGCGTGGCGAGAGCCGCGGCGCAGTCGCAGAGGGGCGTAGCTCAACTGGCAGAGCAGCGGTCTCCAAAACCGCAGGTTGCAGGTTCAAGTCCTGTCGCCCCTGCCCTGGTGAGGGCACACGTTGACGAGAGGACCTCGAAAGTGAGCAAGCGAGATCGAGCTGCCCGCGCCAAAGACGCCGCGGACGACACCACCACCGACTCGGTGGAGGAGCTCGAGGGTCGCGACGACGTCGAGGGCACCGGCACGAGTTCCGACGAACTCCGTCCGTCGGGCAAACGGTCGTCGCGTCGCCGATCGTCGACGAGTGCCTCCAGCACCGACAGCGAGACGGATTCCGGTACGGGAACCGCCGTCGCGGTCAAAGAACGCAAGAAGAAGGCCGCTGCCGGGCAGAGCCGCAATCCGTTCGTTCGGATCTGGGTTTTCCTGCAGCAGGTCGTCGCCGAACTGAAGAAGGTCATCTGGCCCACCCGCCGGGAGATGATCACCTACACGATTGTCGTGCTGATCTTCGTGGTCATCATGACCGCCTTCATCTCCGGTCTCGACCTGGTCTTCGCCAAGGGAGTCCTCTGGCTGTTCGGCTGATGCCGCCCACGTGAGTGGGGCAGAGGCCGAGCCCTGGACGACCCGAACCGACAGAGGAGCGTGGGCTGCAGTGAGCACCCCGGAGAACGAGATCGATCCGACCACCGAGTCGGCCGACGCCGTCGACACGGTCGAGTCGGACGACGCTGCCGACACGGCAGTGCTCGATGCCGCCGACGAGACCGACGATCCCGGTGTCGAGGCACAGATCGAGGCCGCCGAGGATGACGAAGCAGCCGTCGAGGGTGGCGAGGCCGCCGTCGAGGAGGCGATCGAAGACGCCGTCGCCGACGAGGTCGACGTGGCCGACGAGGTCGCTGCCGAGGAAGCGCCCGACGAGGACGCGGACCCGGTCGAGGAACTGCGCAAGCAGCTGCGTCGCGCACCCGGTGACTGGTACGTGATCCACAGCTACGCCGGTTACGAGAACAAGGTGAAGGCCAACCTCGAGACCCGCGTCCAGAACCTCGACGTCGGTGACTACATCTTCCAGGTCGAGGTGCCGACCGAAGAGGTCACCGAGATCAAGAACGGTCAGCCCAAGAAGGTCAACCGCAAGGTGCTGCCGGGCTACATCCTGGTGCGCATGGACCTCAACGACGATTCGTGGGGCGCGGTGCGCAACACCCCGGGCGTCACCGGGTTCGTCGGCATGACCTCCAAGCCGTCGCCGCTCTCGCTCGACGAGGTGCTGCAGTTCCTGATGCCGCGGGTCGAGGCCAAGAAGCCCGCCGCCGCCAAGGCCGGAGCCGAGGGTGTCGAGGCTGCCGCTGCCGCCGCCACCGCGGTCATCGAGGTCGACTTCGAGGTCGGCGAGTCGGTCACCGTCATGGACGGACCGTTCGCGACACTGCCCGCGTCGATCAGCGAGGTCAACGCCGAGCAGCGCAAGGTCAAGGTGTTGGTGTCGATCTTCGGTCGCGAGACGCCGGTCGAACTCGGCTTCAACCAGGTCGAGAAGATCTAGGCCCTTCGAGACGCTCGCACGCTCGCTCCTCAGGGAGCAGGCAGGGTGTGCACGCTCGCTCCTCAGGGAGCGGGACAACTGAACTTTCACGTCTCCAGCGGGCGTGAATCTGCAAGGAACAAACAAGGAACTCAAGATGCCTCCCAAGAAGAAGAAGCTCGCCGGGATCATCAAGCTCCAGATCCAGGCAGGCGCGGCCAACCCCGCCCCGCCCGTGGGTCCGGCGCTCGGTCAGCACGGCGTGAACATCATGGAATTCTGCAAGGCGTACAACGCGGCGACCGAGTCGCAGCGCGGCAACGTCATCCCGGTCGAGATCTTCGTCTACGAAGACCGGTCCTTCGACTTCAAGTTGAAGACGCCGCCGGCCGCGAAGCTCCTGCTGAAGGCCGCAGGCCTGCAGAAGGGCTCGGGCGAGCCGCACACCAAGAAGGTCGGCAAGGTCAGCATGGACCAGGTCCGTGAGATCGCCAAGACCAAGCAGGAAGACCTCAACGCGAACGACATCGACCAGGCCGCGAAGATCATCGCCGGTACTGCACGGTCGATGGGCATCAACGTCGAGGGCTGACTCTCGTTGATCGAGTAGCCGCGGTCGAGCGCGACCGGGGTCATCGATCACCCCGCGTGGGAGGGCCGGCTCGGCCCATCAACCACCAACCCGATTTTTCACACACGGAGAAAGAACAGAGCAATGGCACAGAAGAGCAAGGCCTACCGCGCAGCCGCGGAGAAGGTCGATCGCACCAAGCTGTACAGCCCGCTGGAAGCTGCGCAGCTCGCGAAGGACACGTCGTCGAAGAACACCGACTCGACCGTCGAGGTCGCCATCCGCCTGGGCGTCGACCCGCGCAAGGCCGACCAGATGGTCCGCGGCACCGTCAACCTGCCGAACGGCACCGGTAAGACTGCGCGCGTGATCGTGTTCGCCACCGGCGACAAGGCCGCCGAGGCCGAGGCCGCCGGCGCCGACGTGGTGGGCGCCGAGGATCTGATCGAGCGGATCCAGGGCGGCTGGCTCGACTTCGACGCCGCGATCGCCACCCCGGATCAGATGGCCAAGGTCGGCCGTATCGCGCGTGTGCTCGGCCCGCGTGGCCTCATGCCGAACCCGAAGACCGGCACCGTCACCCCCGACGTGACCAAGGCCGTCAACGACATCAAGGGCGGCAAGATCAACTTCCGCGTCGACAAGGCTGCGAACCTGCACTTCGTCATCGGCAAGGCATCGTTCGACGCCGAGAAGCTCGCCGAGAACTACGGCGCCGCCTACGACGAGATCATGCGGGCGAAGCCGTCGGCCGCGAAGGGGCGCTACGTCAAGAAGGTGACCGTCTCCACGACGACCGGCCCGGGCATCCAGGTCGACCCGTCGGTGACGCGCAACTTCACCGAGGCACCGACCGCCTGATTCCCCTTCGAGACGCTCGCGAGCTCGCTCCTCAGGGGGCGGGAGAACGCTCGCGAGCTCGCTCCTCAGGGGGCGGGAGAACGCTCGCTCCTGTGGGAGTGGCGAACTGTCGCATCGGAACCCCCGTCCATTCTGTGGGCGGGGGTTCCGTCGTGTGTGGGTCAGTTCGCCGAACGTGTCGTGTCCTCGCCGGCGGGCAGTGCGGCGTCGACGATGGCCCGCAAGGCCGCGACGTGCCCGGCGAACGCCTCACGCCCCGGCGTCGTCAGTCGCACCCGGACTGTGCGACGACGGCCCTGCGGCCGGCGTTCGGTCAGCACGTACCCGGCGTCCTCGAGTGTGGACAGCTGCTTGGACAACGCCGAGTCCGACATTCCGAGACGTTCGCGGAGGAAGGCGAACTCGGCCCAGTCCGTCGCGGCCAGGGTCGAGACCAGCGTGAGGCGCGTGCTCGGGTGGATCACGTCGTCGAACCGGGGTTCGGTCACGCGTGTGCCCATCGACGCAGCACGGCGAAGATCTCCGGACCGCCGAACCCGACGATGGCCGCGACGAATCCGCCGGCCCACACCGACGGATGTGCGGCGCCGTCGGCGTCGAGGCCCAGCGCGACCGCGATGGTCAGCAGCACGAGCACGATCAGCATCCCGACGACGACGAACGGGATCCGACGATTCGCGACCGAGCGGCTGATCTGTAGGCCGCCGGTGCGGTGCCGGCCGTCGAGGATGCGCGGCGCGACGATCGAATGTCCGACGCCGAACGCGACCGTGGCGACCGTGGTCACCCAGGAGGGCGCGAGGTCCGCGAGCAGGCCGAGCACCAGCCATGCCGCGGCCAGTACCCACCAATAGCCGCGTGGGAGACCGACTTCCGCGGCGACGTCGCGGCGGGCGGCCTCGACGGCGTGCAGTGCCTCGCGCGCCTGATCCGGGGTGATGTCGGCCATGACGCGACCTCCTCTGATATCGGCTGTCATGAGTTTCCGTTCTGGAAAGTAGTGTCGACTTTCCAAGTCGGAAAGTCAATGACGGGTTGAATCGACCTGCGCCCGACGCAGCGAGCGGCAATAATCGCGAGCGGGGGCCGAAGCGACATCGGGGCACGACACCGGCGACGATCCGGTGCAACGAGACGAAGGCGGCGATCTGATGGATGCACGACCGACCAAACTGGCCATCATCGGAGCGGGAGCGGTCGGCACGGCTGTCGCCTACGCATCGCTGATCCGGGGGGTCGCACGGACGATCGCCTTGATGGACATCAACACCGCGAAGGTGACCGCCGAGGTCCTCGACATGTCGCACGGACTCGAATTCGTCCCGCGCGCCGACATCATCGGCGACGACGATGTGGCCGTCTGCGCGGACGCCGACGTGGTGGTCTTCACGGCCGGTGCGAAGCAGAAGCCGGGTCAATCGCGGCTCGAATTGGCCGAGGCCACCATCGGTCTGACGAAGAAGATCATGCCCGGCGTCCTCGAGGTGGCGCCGAACGCGGTGTACATCATGGTGACCAACCCGGTGGACGTCGTCACCTACGCGGCGCTGAAATACAGTGGGCTGCCGAACAATCAGGTGTTCGGGTCGGGCACCGTCCTGGACTCCTCGCGTCTGCGCTTCCTCATCGCCCAGCACTGCAACGTCGCGGTGCAGAATGTGCACGCCTACATCGTCGGAGAACACGGCGACACAGAGATCCCGCTGTGGAGTTCGGCCAGCATCGGCGGGGTGCCGCTGATGCACTGGAAGCCGCTGCCCGGTGAGCAGGCGATCGACGCGGCCGCCCGCGAGCGGATTCATCACGAGGTCGTACACGCGGCCTACAAGATCATCGAGGGCAAGGGCGCCACGAACTACGCGATCGGGCTGGCCGCGACGCGCATCGTCGAGGCGGTCCTCAACAACGAGCATCGCGTCCTGCCCGTCTCCACGGTGGCCGAGGGCTACGAGGGACTCGAGGATGTCTGCCTGTCCCTGCCTACCATCGTCGACCGTGGTGGCGCCCAGACCCGACTCGAGATGCCGATGTCCGACGACGAGCTCTCCGGACTGATGTCGTCCGCGGAAACGCTGCGCGCGATGCAGGCCAAGTTCGGCCTCTAGGTGTCGACCGTTCGGGTGATTACTGCTCGGACAGGTGCCTGAGCTGCCGTGACCGCACTACCGTGATTCCGTTCGGCAAGGTATGTGGGACACGGTATGTGAGAAGAGGTACGTCATGGGACGCTCGCGCAGGGTGATCATCGGAATCGCCGCGGCAGGGACCCTCGCCGTCGCGCCCGCGATGGTGGTCGCGCCGGCGGATGCGGCGACCGCGTACAAGAATTGTGACGCCCTGAACGTCGACTATCCGCACGGCGTCGGCGAGCCCGGGGCGGTTGACTCCACGTCCGGTACCCCGGTCACGAACTTCACAGTCGATCAGGCCGTCTACGACGCGAACGAGTCCGGGCGTGATCGAGACAAGGACGGCATCGCCTGCGAGCAGCACTGAGCGCGATCGGTCACACTGGGTGACGTGTTCACCCCGCGCGAGGACGAGAACCGTCGACTGTTGCGCGCCCGCGACGCCATCGACCGCGCGTATGCCGAACCGCTCGACGTCGCCACGCTCGCACGTGTCGCGCTGACCTCGCCGGCGCACTTCACCCGCCGGTTCCGAGCCGTGTTCGGCGAGACACCGCACCGCTATCTGCAACGTCGTCGGATCGAACGCGCCTGCGCGCTGCTGCGCACGACGACGACGCCGATCACCGAGATCGCGCGCGCGGTGGGCTACGAGAGCCTCGGTACCTTCAGCCGGACGTTCGCCGGGATCATCGGTTGCAGCCCATCGGTGTATCGGGCGCGCACCGCGCCGATCGACGCGCCGTCGTGCTTCGTGCGGCGATGGACCAGGCCGGCGGAAACCGGCGACCCGCTCCCGCCGACGGAGGGGTTCGGGCGGTCGAGCAGTTTCGGAGAAGCGTCGTCGGACCCGGCGGTCGTAACGTCGAGCGCATGATCAACGGAATCAGCATCCATGCCATCTACGTCCTCGATCAGGACGTCGCGCTCGACTTCTACGTCGGCACCCTCGGATTCGTCGTCGACACCGACGTCGACATGGGGTTCATGCGATGGCTCACGATCGCCCCGCCGTCTCAGCCCGATCGACTGATCCTGTTGGAGCGGCCGGGCCCGCCGGCGCTGTCGGAGGACACTGCGGCGCGCATCCGTGAACTCGTGACCCTGGGTGCGATGCCGGCCACGATCCTGTCCACCGATGACTGTCGCGCCACCCACGCCGATCTCCGGGCGAAAGGGGTCGAGTTCACCCAAGACCCCGAGGAACAGCCCTACGGCATCGACTGCGCGTTCCGCGATCCGTTCGGCAACCATCTGCGGATGACGCAGCGTCTCGACGACCGCGAGATCACCGACGACGACATCGCCCGATGGTCCCCCGACAGCTGCTCACGGGGGTCGACGCAGGACACCTGAGTCGCCTCTGAGCTGCGAGTTCGTGATCGGATGGAACCGATCGGGTCGCTGGATAGTCTGATAGATATGCGCGACGACAAACTGCTGACCCGCATCTCGGCGCTCCTGCGTCAGGCGGAGGGCACCGACAACCCGCACGAGGCGGAGACGTTCATGCAGGCCGCCCAGCGACTGGCGACCGCGGCATCGATCGATCTGGCCGTCGCCCGATCCCACGATCCGGCCGGGCGCCGCGCGAGCGCCCCGGTGTCGCGGCAGATCGCGATCGGCACCGCGGGCAAGCGCGGACTCAAGACCTACGTCCAATTGTTCGTCGCGATCGCCCGGGCCAACGATCTGACGGTCGACGTCGCCGGCAACTCCACGTTCGTGCTCGCCTACGGGTTCCCCGGCGACATCGACACCACCGAGACGCTCTACACGTCGCTGGTGGTGCAGATGGTGGCCGCCAGCGATGCCTACCTGCGGTCGGGGGCCTACAAGGGCGAGGAGTTCTCGCGGGTCGTACGACGTGGGTCTGGCTGGCGCGCTCGACGGGTCGTCGAGACCAAGCCGCTGTCGCCGATCACGGCGCGACTGAACTTCCAGTCGGCGTTCGCCGAGCGGATCGGCAAGCGACTCAACGAGGCGCGGGAACAGGCCCGTGCCGATGCGCTCGGCGCCGACCCGGACGAGGCCCATCAACCGTCGTCGACAGCGGTGGCGTTGCGGGACAAAGAGATCGAGGTCACCGACTTCTATCGGTCGGAGTCCAAGGCGCGGGGAACGTGGCGGCCGTCGAGCGCGTCGGCCGGGTATTCCGAGGCCGCGCGACAGGCCGGAGATCGCGCGGGACGCCGGGCCAAGATCGGGCCCGACCGCGAATTCGGTGGTCCGCGTGGGTCATTGGAGGGTTGAGGCGCAGGCCCTACCGCCCGGCCGGTGGCGCGGACGCGACTCCGAAGAGGTCGTCGACGGTTTCGTTGCGTCGGACCGGGAACGGTCGGGGCGTTCCGAGATGCCGCTGCAACCACTGGCCGACAGCACCGTCGTCGGAGGTCAGCGAGTGCACGACGATCACGCAGGTGACGATGATCGCGCAGAAGAAGAACAGCCAGCTGATCGCGACGAAGACGATGCCCAGCGTGCCGAAATGTCGTGTGGTCTCACCGAGGATGGTGGGAAGTGCGAGGCGGCTGCCCACCAGCAGCACGGTGACGAAGACTCCGGTCACGGCTCCGTTGAGTGCGAGCAGACGCATCGGGACCTGCGACGACACGAGCAGGCGGGGGATCAGCGTCCACATCCCGGCCCAGATGAGGAGGGTGGCGACGACCTCGAGCACCACCCCTGCCGCGCCATAGCCGGCGATCGTGAGGCCGGTGATAGAGATCGAGTGCAACCCGCTCGAGAGTCCTTGCAGCACGACGCCCAGCGGCAACGCGAAGATGACCACCACCCACCGCCACCACGAGGAGAGTGGGAGCTTCGTGACCTGCCAGATCGACACGTACATCCGGCCGAGCGCGCGGGACAGCGAGGTCGCGCCGGCAATCGTCATCAGGGCACCGATCACTCCGTAGGCGGTGACCGAGCCGGGCGAGGTCGCCGAGGGGATGTCGACGCGGCTGGGGTCGATCCCGAGGTTGGTCAGTGCGGTGTCGATGAAGTCGTGGCTGGGCAGCGCGGTCAGCAGGATGACGATGGGCAGCACCGAGGTGAAGGCCTGGGCGGCGAGTGTCATCGAGCGGTCGGTCAGGTCGTTGACCGCGATGTCGCGGACGATCCGCACCACCAGGTGGGCGCCGGGGACCTTCTGCGCGCGGTCGGCGAGGGCCAGTGCCCGGGTCCGGGCGCGAGCGGTCATCGTCGATCTGTTCACCCCGCACGACTCCCTTCTGGCGCGCTGCCGCGAGTGGCCGCCCGTCAGATCGTAGTGGGTGGTCGGTGCTGCCGGGCGGTCCGTCGATGAGGCCACGTGATGTCGGGCGGGCGCGACTGTACGAGGCCGAACGGCTGGTGCACCGGATGTTCGACAACGCCGGGTCGTCGCGGACCGTCGAGATCGCCGGCACGCAGCTCACGCTGCCTGCCGAGGCGCGGTTCGCGACGGTGGAGGCCGTGCGCGATCACGTCGGCCGGGTGCTGTCGATGACGTCGGTGCGGCAGCGTTTCGCGCGGGCCGGATGTCCGGTGATCGTGCGTGAGCGCCGCGGCCACCGGTCGGCCGAGTACCTGCGCACGGGTTCGGGGACCCCGCAGATCGCGATCCCGTCGTCGGCGGACGGGCGCTGGGCATTGCGCGAACTCGTCGTGCTGCACGAACTGGCACACCACCTCGACGAATCGGATGACGCTGCGCACGGCCACGGTTTCGTCGTCGCGCTGACCGACCTGGTGTCCCTCGTGCTGGGTCCCGAGGCGGGCTTCGTCTACCGGGTCATCCTGGGCGACAGCGGAGTCGGCGGCGTCGGGTAGTCGGCGGGCGACAGTCCACCCACCGACCGTGCCCTGCTTTTCGCCGAGCGTGTCCACATTCCTGCCGAGCGTGTCCAGATTCCTGCCGAGCGTGTCCCGGGATGGCACCCGCGGGCACGCTCGCCGAGATCCAGGGCACAGTCGGCGAAAAGAAGGGCACAGTCGGCGAAAAGTAGGGCACAGTCGGCGAGTTCAGGGCGAGTTCAGGGCGAGTACGGGGCGCGGTCGGAAGGGGTGGTGACTCGGAGGGTGTGGCAACGCGGCCGGCTGTCACCAGTTCCCGGCCGAGCAGAACGTCAGGTAGCTGGGATGGTGCGGGTCGAGCACCAGCCGTTGCCGACGGCCGCGGGCCTTGATCAGGTCGGGCACCACGGTCAGGTACCGCGGGAAGCTGGCCGCGTAGACGTCGACCCGGAGTCGATGGCCGGCCTCCAGGACGGCGTCGGTCGGGACGAGGTCGACGTCGATGCGGACCGGTTCGTCGGCGGGGACGGGTAGTTTGCGCTTGCGCGACAGGTAGTGATGCGCCGACAAGAGGCTGCCGTCGGAGGCGTAGGTCGACGACGACGGGTCCAGCGCCCGGTTCGACGCCGACAACGCTCCGTTGGTCAGCACGGTCGACGTGCCGTCGGGGGCGACGTCGTTGACGGTGACGGCCCAGATCGCCTCGTGGGCCGTCGTCGCCACGTTGAGCCGCAGGTTCATGGCGCCGCTGATCGTGGTCGACTCCGCCACCGGCTCGGTGGTGAAGGTCAGCCCGCCCTGCTCCTGATACCGCGCGTCGACGGTGAACGACCGTCCGAACGCCTGGGCGGCGCCCGCGGTCACCTGCGTCATGTCGCGCGAGATCATGCCCTTGACGTCGGCGCGTACGTGCAGCGACGACACATGGTCGACGGGTTCGCGGGAGAGCGAACCGTCGTGTTCGGCGTGTTCGGCCGACCCCGACGACCCGTCGGACAGATAGAGCCGCTGGGGCCGGACGCCGGGACGAGGAAAGCTGGGACCCGATGTCCACGAGCCGCCCTGCTGCAGCATGGTGACCGGCCCGTAGTACTCGACGCCGTTGCGATGACCCTTGAGCCACCGGTCGAACCAGGCGCGTTCGAGCACGTCGAGGCGTGGCGGTGCGGTCTTGCCGCCGTACCCGGAGCCGACATCGATGTGATAGCCGTCGCCGACGAGCATCTGCTTGCGACCCGGTTCCAGATTCAGGCGTTCGTAGACGCCGGTCGCGCTGCGGCCGAACAGGTCGTGCCACGCGCCGACGGTGAACGTGGGTACGTCGATCCGGTCCACCTGCGGGTCGCGCTCGTCGAAGTACGGGTCGTCGAAGATCCGGTCGTCGCGGGCGGTGAGGAAACCCCAGAGAAGCGAACCGATCTCGGTGGCCGGGGACTTGACGCGGTCGCGCAACCAGCGCGCGGTGTCGCCGCGCAGGACGTCGCGGATCGGGCTGGCCGGATTCGGCACCCACTTGAGCAGATTGACCGCCGACAACCACGCGGGGATGAACGCCGACGGCATTCCGCCGGTGATGTAGATGTCGCGGACGATGTCGTCGCAGCCCTCGACCGCGAAGACGGCCTTCAGCGCGGCGGGACGCTTGTCGGCGGCCTGCAGCGAGTTGATCGCCGAGTACGACCAGCCGGCGAGACCGACACCGCCGTCGCACCATTCCTGCTCGGCGACCCAGTCGATGATCTCCACCGAGTCCTGCTGTTCGCGGGCACCGAGGATCTGCCATTTGCCCTGGCTGGCGCCGGTGCCACGGACGTCGACGATGACCTGGACATAGCCGTTGCGCACCAGGTTCCGGTTGATGCCGAACACGTCGAACACGCCGCCGGCGAGTGTTTTGGTGAGGGTGGTCAGCCCCTCGAGGCCGCTGCCGGTGCCGTCGATCGAGGCGGATGCGGTGTGCAGCGCCTTTCCCAGAACGGGGGCGTGCAGCGTGTGGTCGAGGACATCGATGGCCACCCGGTTGTACGGGTTGATGTTGACGACGGCGGGGTAGGGGGTCAGGACCGTCTGGCCGAATCGGTTCGCGGGCCGGATGACGGTGGCGCGCAGGCGGACTCCGTCGCTCATCGTCAGAACGACATCACGGTCGATCGCCACGCGCGGGTACAGGGGTTTGCCGTCCACCTGCTCGCGCCATCGGAGGCCGTCGGCGCCGCCGGTCGGATCGCCGAGTGGGAGTGAACCGAAATGCGGGGCGGACCCCGTCCCGAGTGTCCGTGCCGCGGAACGTCCACGTCGCGGCTGCGGCTGTCCTGCTGCGTCCAACTGGTACGTCATGGTGCATCACCCTGCCCAGGCGTGATGCCCACTCACCGTGCGCTCGAGGGGCACCGCTGCCTAACTCGTCTCCCGACACCCGTCGTGTCGGCCGGGAGGTGACGGACGTTACACATGTGTCGTTCGTCACCTCGCCGGACGAGGATAGCTCAGCGCGTATATCGGATCGCTAACTAGGGGGCGTCTTTTTGGGCATGCTCCGGCAGATGTAATTCGATCGCAGCGGCCGCCTCGAGCGCCATCCACGCGGAGAGCTGGACCGACAGGTCCCGTTCGGCGATCTCCGATGAGTTGACCGCGCCCTCGACGAACCGGGCCGATCCGCCGTCCGAGCGCGGCGGCACGGCCGGAGTACGCCAGTCGGGGCCGAACACCGGCCCGCGGTCGGTCTCCACACGGTTGGCCCACGCCGCGTCGGCGCCGGCGGTCACGAGGGCGGCGGCGCGTCGTCGGAGATCGTCGGAAACCTGAGCCGACGGCAGGTCGGTCGCGATCAAGGCCAGATAACGCGCGAGGACGCCGGCGAAGAGCCCGCCGTCGCCACCACCCGCTCCCGGGATCACCCCGTCGACGCACAAGCGCGTCTCGACGGCGTGCAGGAGTCTGTCGATGCGCTCGGCGTGCACCGGGTTGCCGGTCAGCCGCAGCAGTTCCAGCTCGGTCCCGAGGACGACGCCCTGACAGTAGGTGTAGATCGCGGTGACCCGTTCCATCTCACCGCCTCGAGGCCCGGGCTTCACGCCATCGATGACCAGCCCCGACGTCGCGTCGATCAGGTTCGCGTCCATCCAGTCGGCCATCGCCGTCGCACGTTCGACTCGACCGGTGCGAGCGAGGAGGATTGCGGCCGGACCGTTCGCCGGGGCGTTGAAGAAGAGGTCCATCGTCCGCCACGGGATACCGCCGCCGAGGTCGGGCACCCACGCGCCGACCATCCGCTGTGACAGCGTGCGCAGTGCGGCGTCGTGGTCGAGCCCGAGGTGGCGGTCGGCGCGTTCGATCGCCAGCCCGAGCCAGGCCATGTCGTCGTAATAGTTGTTGGTCCAGCGCCCGAGGTTGCGCAGCCGCACGCCCCGCAACAGACGGTCGACGTCGTCGGCGACGTCGGGATCGAAGCTCCGATCCTCCGGGGGTCGATGGATGGCCGCATCGGTCAGCAAGTCGATCAGGTGTGCATGCCACCAGTAGTGCCACATGCCGAAGTGGCTCGCGAGCGTGGACATCGGCCACGCGACGGCCGCGAGACGGGTGCCGGGCACCCAGAGCATGCGGCGCAGGTGGCGGTCGCTGACCGCGGCCGCGGCAGCGGCGGCACGGTCGTTGGCTGTCGTCGGTGCAGGTCCGTCGGTCGGTGATTTGGTCGCATCGGCCACGGTCCGGTAGCCTATCGACTCGGTGTGGCACACATCCGTGTGCCGTATCGGTTCAACCAGAGACCGTCGGTCGTCGGGAGTCATCCCGACCGAAGGTCCGGCCCGAGTCGCGAGACGTCGTGCCGGCGGCCCACGCAGGGAGAACGAGGATGTATCGGCGCCTTCTGTGCCTGTTCACGCCCCGTGCCCTGTGTGCCGGGGCGTTTGTCGTTCGTGCGGCAGTTCTCGCCTTCTCGGCTCTCCGGTTGGTCCCGACCCAACTCTAGTGATGAGAGAGGAGGCGAAGTATGGCCAAGTCCGACAAGGTCGCCGCTGTTGCGGAGATCGCTGACCAGTTCAAGGGAGCTACGGCGACGGTCGTCACGGAATACCGTGGCCTGTCCGTCAAGCAGATCTCCGAACTGCGACGTTCCCTCGGTGAGGGTGCAACCTACTCCGTCGCCAAGAACACCCTGGTGAAGCGTGCCGCCGAAGAGGCGGGCGTCGAAGGGCTCGACGAGCTGTTCACCGGTCCCACCGCGATCGCCTTCATCGAAGGTGAGCCGGTCGTGGCCGCGAAGGCGATCAAGACGTTCGCCAAGGACAACAAGGCTCTGGTCATCAAGGGCGGCACCATGGACGGCCGTGCGCTGTCCGTGGCGGAGATCGAACAGATCGCCGACCTGGAGACCCGTGAGGTTCTGTTGGCCAAGCTCGCCGGTGCCATGAAGGGCAACTTGGCAAAGGCCGCCGGTCTGTTCAACCAGCCGGCTTCGCAGGTGGCGCGCCTGGCCGCGGCCCTGCAGGAGAAGAAAACCGAAGCCGGCGAGTAATTTCGCGCCGCACAAAACCAATCCCCGACGGGTCCTCCCGACAGGGATGAACCAACCCCCGTCCGGGGACTGACAGGAAGGACGCCACCATGGCGAAGCTCACCGCTGACGAGCTCATCGATCAGTTCAAGGAACTGACCCTGCTGGAGCTCAGCGATTTCGTGAAGAAGTTCGAAGAGGTCTTCGAGGTCACCGCGGCCGCTCCGGTCGCCGTCGCCGCTGCCGGCGCTCCGGCTGCCGGTGGTGCCGAGGCCGCTGCCGAGCAGGACGAGTTCGACGTCGTGCTCGAGGGCGCGGGCGACAAGAAGATCCAGGTCATCAAGGTGGTCCGCGAGATCGTCTCCGGCCTGGGCCTGAAGGAAGCCAAGGACCTCGTCGAGGGTGCTCCGAAGCCGATCCTGGAGAAGGTCGACAAGGAAGCCGCCGACGCCGCCAAGGCCAAGCTCGAAGAGGCCGGCGCCTCGGTTTCGGTCAAGTAAGACCGCTTCCCGATCTCGTAGTACACAACCGCGCCGAGCGCCGGTTCGTACTACGGACGCGATTCAACGAAGGCCCGTGGGTGAGATATCCCACGGGCCTTCGTCGTGCCTGGACTGTGATGGGCGGCGCACTTTCCGAACCGGGGTGGCATCCGCTACGCTCATCCGAGGCAAGTTACCCACGGGTAGCGACAACTGGTGGGACACCGGCGCCGTGCAGGGGGTTGCGCGGCGCGGTTCGTAGGTATGGGTACGTGTGGCTGTCCGCTACAGTGACCCCAACCACAAATGTCACCGGTTCGTGTGTGGTCACACCGACCGCCGCAAGGGGGCAGCGAATGTCTGGGAGGATGCAGTGGGCGTAGAGGTCAGTGTCGAGGGGCTCACCAAGTCGTTCGGATCGCAGAACATCTGGCGGGACGTCTCGCTGACGTTGCCCACCGGTGAGGTGTCGGCGCTGCTCGGGCCGTCGGGTACGGGTAAGTCGGTGTTCTTGAAGACCCTGATCGGTCTGCTGCATCCCGAGCAGGGGTCTGTCGTCATCGACGGCACCGACATCACGCAGTGTTCGGCCAAGGAGCTCTACGAGATCCGCAAGCTGTTCGGTGTGCTGTTCCAGGACGGCGCGCTGTTCGGGTCGATGAGCCTGTACGACAACATCGCCTTCCCGCTTCGTGAGCACACGAAGAAGAAGGAAGACGACATCCGCGACATCGTGATGGAGAAGATCGATCTGGTCGGTCTGACCGGTGCCGAGGACAAGCTTCCCGGTGAGATCTCCGGCGGTATGCGCAAGCGTGCCGGTCTGGCCCGTGCCCTGGTGCTGGATCCGCAGATCATCCTGTGCGACGAGCCCGACTCGGGTCTGGATCCGGTGCGTACCGCCTACATCTCGCAGCTGTTGATCGACATCAACGCGCAGATCGACGCGACCATCCTGATCGTCACGCACAACATCAACATCGCCCGCACCATCCCGGACAACATCGGCATGCTCTTCCGCAAGGAACTGGTCATGTTCGGTCCGCGCGAGCAGCTGCTCACCTCCGAGCAGCCCGTCGTCAAGCAGTTCCTCTCCGGTGACCGGTTCGGTCCGATCGGCATGTCCGAGGAGAAGGACGAGGCCGTCCAGAAGCAGGAAGAGGCCATGCAGGCGGCCGGTATCGGCGGTGGCGGAACCAAGGACGACTTCTCCGAGATCATCCCGCAGGTGCAGCCCAATCCCGGTATGCCGGAGCGCAAGGCGATCAAGCGTCACCGCGAGCGTGTCCACGAGATGCTGCACACCCTGCCGCCGAACGCGCAGGAGGCCATCCGCCGCAGCCAGGAGGAAGAGGACCGCATCCGCGAGGAGATGGATGCGCACGCCGAGGAGCAGAACGGCAACGTGCCCGTCGCCGCCGGCCAGCAGTCGGGGGAGTGGACCTCCGCCGACTACGCAGGCAGTGACGCGCCGACCCAGAGCTGGTCGACGCCCCCGGGCGGCGGCGCCGACAACACCATCACACAGCCGATCGACACCGGCCGGCATGTCCAGCAGCCCACCGACGGTCGGAGTCAGTAAGGATGAGCAGTGCCACCACGCGTGGCGTTGATCGGATAGCTCAGGCCGGGACGGGCGCACTCGCCCAGACCGGCAACATCGTGCAGCTCTTCGTCGATGTCGCGCGTCAGTCGTTCGTGCGCCCCTTCCAGTGGCGGGAGTTCATCCAGCAGGCCTGGTTCATCGCCAGTGTGACGATCCTGCCGACGGCGTTGATCGCGATCCCGTTCGGCGCGATCGTGTCGTTGCAGACCGGTTCGCTGATCAAGCAGCTCGGTGCCGAGTCGTACACCGGCGCGGCCAGCGTGCTCGTCGTCATCCAGCAGGGTTCACCCCTGGTGACGTCGCTGCTGATCGCCGGTGCGGCCGGATCGGCCGTCGCCGCCGACCTCGGGTCGCGCACGATCCGCGAGGAGATCGACGCGATGGAGGTGCTGGGCATCAATCCGATCCAGCGCCTCGTCGTGCCCCGTGTGCTCGCGATGGTGCTGGTGGCCATGCTGCTCAACGGACTCGTCGCCGTCGTCGGCATCGGTGGTGGCTACTTCTTCAACGTGATCGTGCAGGGCGGCACGCCCGGCGCGTATCTCGCGTCGTTCGGTGCGCTCGCGCAGCTGCCGGACCTCTACGTCTCGACGCTGAAGGCCGCGATCTTCGGTGTGCTCGCCGGGGTCATCGCCGCCTACAAGGGGCTCAACCCGAAGGGCGGCCCGAAGGGTGTCGGTGACGCCGTCAACCAGAGCGTGGTCATCACGTTCCTGCTGCTGTTCCTCGCCAACCTGATCATCACTGCGGTCTACCTGCAGATCGTTCCGCCGAAGGGAAGCTAGCGCGATGGCCGGTGGTGTGACGATCTCGAAGTCGCGGCCCGAGTACTACATGTACGAGGCCCGCAAACAGCTGGGCAAACCGCTCAAGGTGCTCGACGGCGCCGGCGAGCAGATGTCGTTCTACGGACGCACTCTCGCCTGGATCCCGAAGACGTTGGTGCACTACACCCGTGAGGTGCTGCGCCTGCTCGCCGAGGTGGCGTTCGGTTCCGGCGGTCTGGCCGTCATCGGCGGCACCGTCGGCGTGATGGTGCTGATGTCGGGTTTCACCGGCGTCGTCGTCGGCCTGCAGGGTTATGCGGCCCTCGACCAGATCGGTTCGCAGGCGCTGACCGGCTTCCTGTCGGCCTACGTCAACACGCGTGAGGTCGCGCCGCTGGTGGCCGGGCTCGCCCTGTCGGCGACGGTGGGTTGCGGTTTCACCGCGCAGCTCGGCGCCATGCGGATCTCGGAGGAGATCGACGCACTCGAGTCGATGGCAGTGCCGTCGATCCCGTTCCTGGTCAGCACCCGCGTGATCGCGGGATTCATCGCGGTCATCCCGCTCTACGTGCTCGGTCTGCTCTCGGCCTATTTGGCGTCGCGGGTGATCACCACCGTGTTCAACGGGCAGTCCGGCGGCTCCTACGACCACTACTTCAATCTGTTCCTGCCACCGGCCGACGTCCTCTGGTCGTTCGGCAAGGTGCTGGTGTTCGCGTTCGTGATCATCCTGGTGCACTGCTACTACGGCTATTACGCCACGGGCGGTCCGGCCGGTGTCGGCGTGGCGGTGGGGCACGCCGTGCGTGCCGCGCTGGTGCTCATCGCGGTCCTCGACTTCTTCCTGGGACTGGCGATCTGGGGCACCACGACGACGGTGCGAGTGGGAGGCTGATCGATGTCGACACTGCGACGCCGGCTGCTCGGGCTGGTGTTCTTCATCGTGGTCGCGCTGTTCTTCACGGTCACGATCATGAAGTTCAACGACAACTTCACGACGTTCACCAACGTCACCCTCAAGACCGACTCGACCGGCAATGCGCTGCCGACCAATGCCGACGTCAAGGCGCGCGGCGTCGTCGTCGGCGAGGTCCGTGACGTCGAACCGTCGCCCGACGGCACCGTCGACGTCACGCTCGGCCTGACCCCGTCGATGGCCGATCAACTGCCGCAGAACACCACGGCCCGCATCCTCCCGAAGACCCTCTTCGGCGAGCGGTACGTCGCGCTGCAGGTCCCGACCGACGATCCGTCGGCGCAGACGCTGGCCTCCGGCAACACCATCTACACCGATCAGAGCGGTAACGCGCGGGAGGTCCAGGACCTCTTCGACAAGTTGCTGCCCGTGCTCGAGGCGATCCCGCCGCAGGACCTCAACGTCACGCTGACGTCGCTGTCCCAGGCGCTCGCCGGCAAGGGTGAGCAGCTCAACGTGACCTTCGACGAGCTCAACACGATCTTCGGTCGCTTCAACGACAACATGCCGGAGCTGCAGGGCACCCTGCGCGGGCTGGCGAGCTTCTCGCAGACCTACTCCGAGGCGCTGCCCGACGTCATCGACGCCCTCGACAACCTGCGGACGACGAACAAGACCATCGTCGAGCGGCAGGGCGACCTGCGGACGTTGATCGCGACCGTCGGCGTGGCCGCGACCGACACGACGAAGTTCCTGCAGCAGAACCGCGCCGACCTGATCGACCTCGCCGTCGACTCGGAGCCGTTCCTGGTGGGGCTGGCCAAGCAGTCGCCGACCTTCGTGTGCACGTTCCGCAATTTCGCCGGCCTGATCCCGGAGTCACGCAAGATCGTCGGGCAGGGCACCGCCAATCCCGGTGTGCGCGTGAACCTGCAGTTCGTGAACCCGCGTGGCCGGTACCTGCCGAACCAGGACGAACCGCGTCTGCTCGACACCGATCCGCCGGCCGTCTGCTACGAGCCGGCCAAGAACGGACGCCCGTTCCCGCAGTACCCGGGTGGCGGACTCGCCGACGGCTCGTACCAGCCGCCGTCGCGTAACCCGGGACCGCGCACCATGCCCTCACTTCCGCAGCCCCAGTTCTCCGCCACCCCGGTGGGAACCATCCGGGCCAATCCCTTCGACGATCCGGACTACGTGAAGCAGCTGAAGGTCATCTACGGCGGTGCCAACGGCACCGACCCCGAGCAGGTCCCGACCTGGGTCACCACGATCGGCGGCGCATCGCTTCAGGGAGCGCAGGTCACCATCCGATGAAGTCTCTCACCGGACCACTGATCAAGTTGATCGTCTTCGCGGTGGTCACCGTGATCGCGACCAGCCTGCTGGCGCTGACGATCGCCAACGCCGGCGGCGACGGCGACAGCGATTTCAAGGCCGTCTTCTCCGACGCCGCGCTGCTCAACAAGGGCGACGACGTGCGGATCGCGGGCGTCCGGGTCGGGCAGGTCACCGACGTCGCCGTGTACGACCGCAACAAGGCGATGGTCTCGTTCAACGTCAACCGCGACCGCCTGCCCGAGGGCACCCAGATCTACATCCGCTACCGCAACCTCACCGGTCTGCGCTATGTGGCGCTGGAGAAGGGCGCGGGCGATCCGGAGCAGACGGTCGGCACCGGCCACACCTTCGGCACCGATCCGGCCAACCCGGACACGCATCCCGCGGTCAACCTGACCGAGCTGTTCAACGGCTTCAAGCCGCTGTTCCGGGAGTTGTCGGCGTCCGACGTCAACAAGCTGTCCGAGCAGATCATCAAGATCTTCCAGGGCGAGAGCGGGACCATCTCCCAGCTCATCAGCAGCACGTCGGAACTGACCAACGCCGTCGCCGACAAGGACAAGGTGATCGGCGAGCTGATCACCAACCTGACCACCGTGCTCGACACGGTCAACCGCAACGACGATCAGTTCACCGCCTTGCTCGACAACACCGAGAAGCTCGTGACCGGTCTGGCCGCGCAGCGCGGTTCGGTCGGGTCGGCGATCAGCTCGGTCTCCAACCTGACCGCGGTCACGGCGTCGATCCTCGGCCCGACACGTCCGGCGATCCAGGGCGACATCGCCGGCCTGAAGTCGTTGTCGGACCAGATCAACGCCCGCGACGAGGACGTCGAGCAGATCCTGACGAATCTGCCGGTGAAGCTGCAGAAGATCGGCCGGGCCGCGACCTTCGGCTCGTGGTTCCAGTTCTATCTGTGCGGTATCGACGTCGTCGCCGGCAACGGTAAGTCGACGCTGCTGACGCAGCCGTTGATCCCGTTGCCCGACATCAACCATGTGCTCTACACCAGTGCGGCCACCCGCTGCTGGAAGGACGAGAGGCCCGGTGGCTGACGGTGGCTGACGAGAACACGAACCAGAACCGGACGCCGGGCGAGCCCGACGACGCCCGGACCGAGGAGATCCCCACCGACCAGGTGCGGGCCGCCGCCGCGAAGGACTCGTCCGACGAGGCCACCGAGGCGCCGAAGCAGCACGCGCACCGCCGATTCGGCGGTCGTCGCAGCCCGGTCAGCATCGGTGCCATCGGCATCCTGGTGCTGCTGATGATGGCCGTGTCGGCGTTCTATCTGAACTCGCTGCCGCTGGTCGGGGCGGGCGCCCGCTACACCGCGAAGTTCACCGAGGCGGCCGGTCTCAAGCCCGGTGCCGAGGTCCGCGTCGCGGGTGTGAAGGTCGGTGAGGTCGACGGCATCACCCTCGCCGGGGACCGCGTCGACGTGAAGTTCCGGGTGACCAACACGTGGGTCGGCAACCAGACGCAGGCCTCGATTCAGATCAAGACGATCCTCGGCCAGAAGTACCTCGCGCTGAACCCGCGCGGCAGCGAACCGGCCGACCCGAACATCCCGCTCACCGACACGGTGTCGCCGTACGACGTCGTCGAGGCGTTCTCCGATGCAGCCGATCAGATCGAGGACCTCGACACCACGCAGCTCGCGTCGTCGATGGAGACGCTGTCGAACGCCTTCTCCGGCACCGCCGGTGACATCGGACCGTCCCTCGACGGACTGTCGCGGCTCTCGGCGACGATCGCCAGCCGCGACCAGGAGGTGCAGCGGCTGCTGTCGGCGACCAAGTCGACATCGAAGATCCTCGCCGACCGCAACCAGGAGTTCGTGCGGCTGATCGCCGGTGCCGGACAGCTGCTCGACGAGCTCAACAACCGTCAGCAGGCGATCTCGACCCTGCTCGCCAGCACCACGTCGCTGTCGGACTCGCTCTCCGGCATCGTCCGCGACAACCAGGCGCAGATCGGGCCGGCGCTGAGTTCTCTGCAGCAGGTCGAGCAGCTGCTGACCGAGCAGAACCAGAACCTGCGCCAGACCATCACCTACATGGCGCCGTTCTATCGGCTCTACGCCAACGTGCTGGGCAACGGCCGCTGGTTCGAGTCCGTGGTGACCAACCTGCTGCCGCCCGCGCTGCCGCAGCAGAACACCACGCGTCCGCCCAACAAGCAGACGCTCCAGAACAACGGTGGAACGGAGGCCGGCTGATGACGACAGCTCCCGACCTCACCCGCACCTCAGGTCCGGGTCGGTGGTTCACGCCGCGTCACATCGTGATGCTGGTGCTCGGTGTGATTGTGGCGCTGATCGCCGCAGGCGTCCTGTGGTGGGCGTTCTCGCTGATCGGCACCACCAAGATCACCGCGACGTTCTCCCGCAGCGTCGGCATCTACCCGGGCTCGGATGTCCGGGTCCTCGGTGTCGCCGTCGGCAAGGTCGACGACGTGACGCCCGAGGGCAACTCGGTGCGGGTCACCATGACGGTGGACCGGGGTATCGACCTGCCCGCGGATGTCCGTGCGGTGCAGATCATCCCGTCCGTCGTGGCTGACCGCTACGTGCAGCTCACCCCGGCCTACACCGGTGGCGAGAAGGCGCCCCGCGACATCACGCTGACCGAGAAGCAGACGATGGTCCCCGTCGAGGTCGACGAGATCTACTCGAGCGTGCAGAAGCTGTCGGAGGCCCTCGGCCCCGAGGGCGCCAACAAGAACGGCGCGGTCAGTGACCTCGTGACGACCGGCGCCGACAACCTGCGGGGCAACGGTGCCAAGCTGGGGGAGGCCATCGAGCAGCTCTCGAAGGCAACGACCACCCTCAGCGATTCGCGCGGCAACATCGTCGACACCGTCAAGAACCTCGATGTCTTCGTCGGTGCCCTCCGCGAGAACGACACCCAGGTGCGCCAGTTCAACACGCAGATGGCGTCGTTCAACCAGTTCCTCGCCGGCGAACGGACCCAGCTCTCCGCCGCGCTGAACAAGCTGTCGATCGCGCTCGGTGACGTCGCCACGTTCGTCGAGGACAACCGTGATCAGCTCGGGCAGACCGTCAAGGACCTGCAACCGACCACGCAGGCCCTGTTCGACACGAAGGATCACCTCAAGGAGATCCTCACCGTCCTCCCGATCACGATCAGCAACCTGATCAACGCCTACGACGCCGAGTCGGGCACGCTCGCCATGCGGCTGACCATTCCGGACCTGCAGGATCTGATCGGTGCGCAGTGCCGCCTGCTCGACCTGGGCCAGCTGCTGCCGGGCAACCCCGCGGCGAAGCAGTTCAGCACCACGCTGAGTCCGCTCATCTCGCAGTGCGAGCGGATCGGCGGCGAGATCCAGCGCGGCGTCCTCGAACCGCTGCTGCCGGTTCTGCCCTTCGGCATCATGAGCAACAACAAGCTGCAGCGGTACCCGTCGCCGGGAACCAGCCAGGGCAACCCGGATCCGCAGCTGCAGTCGCCGCCGAACTCGTCGCAGCAGCGTCCGTCCAGCAAGCCCTCGACCACGCGGCCGTCGGCCCGACCTGGGACGGGTGGCAACTGATGAAGCGAGAAACCGTGTCCCGCAAATCGGTTCGTGCACGACGCTCGGTCCGGGCAGTCGTCGGGCTGGTGTTGGCCTCGACGGTGCTGGTCCTGGCCGGGTGTGGCAGCAACGGCATCCAGTCGATCCCGCTGCCCGGCGGTGTGGACACCGGCGACAACGCCCGCACCTACCAGATCCAGTTCGACGACATCCTCGACCTGGTTCCCCAGTCGATGGTGAAGAAGGACGGCATCCCGGTCGGGCGCGTGGAGTCGGTCGAGGTACCCGGCGACCAGTGGTACGCCCAGGTCAAGATCTCGGTGAAGAACGAGATCGACCTGTCCGACAAGTCCACCGCGGCGGTCCAGCAGACCTCGCTGCTCGGCGAGAAGTTCATCGCCCTCAGCGAGCCCAAGGACAGCGAGTCGCTGCCGCGACAGAACCCGGCACAGCCGATCCCCCTCGCCCGCACGCGCACCGCGACCGACATCGAGCAGGTGCTCGGTGCGTTGTCGATGTTGCTCAACGGGGGTGGCATCAACCAGCTCGAGCCGATCGTCACGGAGCTGAACAAGGCCCTCGCCGGTTCGACGAGTCAGCCGTGCGAGGTCGCCCCGAAGGGCAACTCGTGCCCGGTGTTCCGGAGCCTGCTCGAGCAGACCGAGGGCCTGATCACCAACCTCAACCGGCAGCGCGACGACATCACCACCGCCATCGACGGCCTCGCCCGGTTGTCGACTCGGGCCGCCGACCAGAAGACGCAGATCGATCGCATCCTCAAGGAGCTGCCGGCGGGCGTCGCAGTGCTGGAGGAGCAGCGCCCGCAGTTCGTCGACCTGCTCAAGAAGCTCGACGTCCTGGGTCAGGTCGGAACCGACGTCCTCGGCAAGTCGCGCACGGCGCTGATCAACGACCTGAAGGCGTTGCGTCCGGTCCTCACCCAGCTCTCGAAGGCCGCCCCGGATCTGATCACCGCCGCGCCCCTGATGCTCACCCACCCGTTCCCGGACTGGCTGCTGCCCGGTGTGCACGGCGACTCGACCAACCTCTTCATGACGCTCGACCTGCGGCTGCTGAACCAGCTCGAAGCGCTCGGTGTCGGACAGCCGACGCCGAAGTACTCGCCGCCGGCACGGGTGAAGGTCCCGGTCAATCCGCAGAACCCGTATGTGGGTGGCAACGGTCCGCGCTACGGCTGGCCGACCATCACACTGCTGCCGCCGGGGCCCAACTGGCGGCCGGGACCGAACACCCCGCCGTCGGGTGGCACCTACCCGATGAACCCGGCGTCCGGGTCGGCGCGCGCACCTGCGTCGTCGTCGGCGAAGCCGAAGCCGAGGACGCAGCGTGACTCCGACGGCCAGTACACACTGATGCCGCCGGCGCAGCCCGGCCAGCGGTTCATCGACGGCCCGCTCAGCATGATCGGAGCGAACTGATGTTGTCGAAGCTGGCCAAGATCCAGCTCATCGTCTTCACCGTCGTCGGCCTGGTCGCACTCGTCTACGTCGGCGCCAAGTACGCACGGCTCGACCGGCTCGCCGGTGTCGGCCAGTACACCGTCACCGCGTCGATGAAGGATTCCGGGGGGATCTTCACCAATGCCGAGGTGACGTATCAGGGTGTGCCGGTGGGTCGGGTGGGTGCGTTGACGTTGACCAAGGATGGTGTCGACGTGAAGC
>NZ_RKME01000003.1 GCF_003797825.1 Gordonia sp. OPL2 | reverse complement strand
AGTTACGGCGGCCATAGCGGAGGGGAAACGCCCGGTCCCATTCCGAACCCGGAAGCTAAGCCCTCCAGCGCCAATGGTACTGCACCCTAACCAGTGTGGGAGAGTAGGACACCGCCGAACACAATTTGAGAACTGTGGCCCCCGAAGGCAATTCGGGGGCCACAGTCTTTTGTGCGTTCAGCCGTTGTTCGTCCGTGCCTGTTGCGGCTGACAGGACATCAGCCATTGGACGATGTCTGCGGTGAGTGCGCCCGGTGCGTCGAGGTGGATCAGGTGACCGGCGCCGGCGATCTCGGTCAGTGTTGCGCCGGGAATGAGTGCGTGGAGCCGACGGGCCCGGTCGACAGGAATCCAGGTGTCCTCGCGTCCCCAGACGATGTGGGTCGGGATGTCGAGCGTCGGGTAGAGGTGCTCGATGTCGTCGGTGAACTTCTGGTCGGCCTGCGCGATCTGGCGATAGAAGGCGGCTTGTCCGGTCTCGTCGAGCCACGGTGACATCAGCATGTCGAGATCATCTGCCCGTAGTTCGCGGTGGGCGGCGCCGCGAATGTAGGCCTCGAGGGCACCGCGATGGATGGCGGCCGGTAGTGCGGCGAACACGTCGGCGTTGTCGTGCACCAGACTGAAGAAGGGCGAGCCCCAGGGCCTCAGCGCGACGACGTCCACGAGACAGAGTGAGCGATAGTGGGCGCCGTGGAGAAGGGCCGCACGCAAGGCGACGGCTCCACCGATGTCGTGGGCGATGACGTGAGGTCTCTCGAGCTCCCAAGTGTCGAGAAGATGGGCGAAGAGCCGGGCCTGCTCGCCGATATCGACCGGGTGCCCGGGTTCTTTCGACGAGTGTCCGTACCCGGGCATGTCCCACAGGTGCACGGTGAAGCGCGGGGCGCATGCGTCCGCGGTCTCACGCCAGACTGCGGACGACCACGGGGTCCCGTGCAGGAACACCACTGGTTCTCCCGTGCCGAATCGGTCCCAGACCACGGTGCGACCCTCCCACCGTGTCGGTCGCGGCCGAGTGGAATGGGAATGGGGATGGGTGGATGCTTGTGTCGGGTTGTCGGTCACCGGGTCAGTGTCGCAACATCAGCGATCGATGAGCGAGCTCTCGTCGACCAGGGCCGGCGTGTCGCGCCGAAGGGTGCGACCGGCGAAGAAGTCGGGCGATACGGCCCTCATCACGAGCATGAGGATCACGCCGAGTCCGAGGAGCCCGAAACCCATGTAGAAGACGAGGCCGATGCCGAAGATCGACGCGCCACTGCCGTTGTCGGGGTTCATGCTCTCGCGGACGGAGATCACGAAGACCGTGGCGAGCATCAGACCGCCGAGCAGTGGGAACACGAGTTTGAAGACGGTGTTGCGCACGCTGGTGAACAACTCGCGACGGAAGAACCAGACGCAGGCAAACGCGGTGATCCCGTAGTACCAGCAGATCATGATCCCCAGTGCGGCAATGGTGTCCAGGAGTGTGTGCTCCGACAGCAGACTGACGATGGTGTAGAACGCGCCGGTGACGACACCGGCGAGGACAGTGCTGTACGTCGGCACCAGGTATCGCGGGTGCACCGAGGCCAGGCGTTTCGGGAATGCGCCATAGGCTCCCATCGCCAGCATCGTGCGTGCCGCGGGCAGAAAGGTCGTCTGCAGGCTGGCGGCTGACGACGCGAGAATCGCCAGGAACAGCAGAGGTCCCGCCCAGCTCCCCATGACGGGATACGCGAGCGCGCCGAAGACGTTCTCCGAGATCTCGTCGTTGCCGAGCCCGATGCCGGTGTCGCCGACGCCGGCGTACATCATGACCGCCACCGCGACGAGGAGGTAGGTCAGCAGGATCGAGATCACGCACAGCAGACCCGCGCGGCCGGGAACCTTTGTCGGGTCCTTGGATTCCTCGCCCAGCGTGAGGCAGGTGTCCCAGCCCCAGAACGCGAAGATGGATCCGGTGACGCCGATGACGAACGCACCCAGTGCGAGGCCGGTGAACGGATTGAACCAGTCGAGGCTGAAGCTGAGATCCGCGGGAGCGTCCCCGTTCACGGATTCGACGATGGCGGCGATGGCGAACGCGACGAGCACGATCATCTGGAAGCCGACCAGGATGTACTGGACCCGCTCGCTGGTCGTGATGCCGCGGCCCGAGATGTAGGTGGCGACGGCGATGAAGACGAGGGTCGTCACGATGTTGATCGCCTTGTTGTCGGCGAGGTCGGCGATACCGGGGCTGTTGAATACGCGGGCGATGAACAGATAGCAGAACTCGACGGCGATCGCGGCGAGGTTCGACAATACGATGATCGTCGCGAGCACCATGCCCCAGCCACACATCCACCCCACGTACGGTCCGAATGCCTTGGTCGACCACGTGAACGAGGCCCCGCAATCGGGCGCGCGGGAGTTGAGTTCCCGGTAGGCGTAGGCCATCAGGAACATCGGGATGAACCCGGCGATGAAGATCGCCGGCATCTTCAGTCCGACGGCGGCGACGATCAGACCGATGCTGGCCGTCAGGGTGTAACCCGGTGCGACACATGAGATGCCGAGCACGGCACCGGCGAAGGTGCCGACCTTGCCCGACGCGAGTCCCTTGTCGACGAGATCTGACGAACCGCCCTGTGGACCCGGCGTCCCTCCGGCCGGGCCGCTCATGGTTGTGCCTGCCGCGGCACGACGATCATCGGTACGGCCAGGACACGGAGCATCTTCGCTGCCGTCGAACCGAGGAAGAGTTTCCGTGGTGCGGCCAGTCGGCTCGAGCCGACCATGATCACGTCTCCGTCGTGCCAGTCGACGGTCAACACGGCGTCCTCGATGTTGCGGCCCTCGGCGACCGCCGAATCGAGTTCGGTCCCCTCGGGAAGGCGTGACCGGGCCTCGTCCAGGGCTCGCCGCGCCAACTCCACTCCGCGGTCGACGGCCTGCTGCTCTTCCTCGGCCGAGAGCTTGGGCGGCCAGTCGTCGCGCGACACGAGCGACATCAGTCGGAGCGGGATCTTTCCCTGTGCGCTGAGGTCGACAGCGGTGTCCAACAGGATCTCCGCTCCCGGCCGTCGACCGATGGCGGCGGTGATCTCGCGGATCCGCTGGGGACCGGTGCGGCTGAATCCCCGGGGCGCGAGCGCGACGGGGACCGGGGACGAATGCAGGAGATCGTTGACGACCGAACCAAGGGAGTGCCGA
The DNA here is from genome assembly GCF_003797825.1 of Gordonia sp. OPL2. GTDB lineage: Bacteria > Actinomycetota > Actinomycetes > Mycobacteriales > Mycobacteriaceae > Gordonia. Next base: position 268,623 of record NZ_RKME01000003.1, on the reverse strand, counting down.
CCGATGAGGCCACCGCCCGACCCGCCGACGACGAGCATCGTGGAGCCCAGCCGATCGATCTCCTTGAGGATGCCGTCGGCCGAATTCTCGTCGACCGCGACGTGAGTTCGGACGGTCACGTCGTCGGGAACGAGGGCCGCGGCCTGTGCGAGCCATTCCTTGGCGGCCTCGTCGAGGACGTCGGCGTAACTGCCGGTGGCGGCGAACGCCTCCGGCTTGTCCGGAGGGATGACGAGCGAGACGTCGAGCGATGCGTGAAGAGTCCGGGCGAGGCACGCGCCCAGCGCGACCGCATCCTCTCCGCCGGGGGTGGCCAGGTACGCGACCAGCAACCTCATCGTGCACTCCGATCGTGAGCTCTCGGGAAATCAGCAGGTGAACTCACTGTGCGCCGGTCGCCGGGGGCACGCATCCGCCAACATGGCGCACATCCGGTCGGCGAGGTGGACACGGTGGCGTGCTCGTCGGGACGCCCGGACACACCGCCAGCGACGAGCCGGACCCGCTCACGGCAGACCCGGCCCGTCGACATGGGGCTCAGCTGAGGTGGTGGACTTCCTGCAGCCCGTATACCGGGGTCGGGATGCCCTCGTAGCGTGCTTTCAGCTGCAGTGCCAGGTACAGCGAATAGTGCCGCGACTGATGCAGGTTGCCGCCGTGGAACCACAGGCCCGGTTGCCGCGTCGGCTTCCACATGTTGCGCTGCTCGCCCTCCCACGGACCGGGGTCCTTGGTGGTCTCCGAACCGAGGCCCCACACCTTGCCCACACGGTCGGCGACGTCCTGGCCCATCAGATCGGCGGCCCAGCCGTTCATCGATCCGTAGCCCGTCGCGTAGACGACGACGTCGGCCGGCAACTCGGTCCCGTCGGCGAGCACGACGCTGGTCTCGGTGAGGTGATCGACCTGTCCGTGTTCGAGCTTGATGGTGCCGTCGGCGACCAGTTCACAGGCACCGACGTCGATGTAGTAGCCGGAGCCACGGCGCAGGTACTTCATGAACAGTCCCGAATCGTCGTCGCCGAAGTCGAGGTCGAACCCGGCCGCCTCGAGCCGGCTGTAGAACTCCTTGTCCCGTTCGCGGATCTGGTCGTAGAGCGGGATCTGGAACTCGTGCATGATCCGGTACGGCAGCGACGCGAACGTCAGATCGGCCTTCTTGGTCGTCATGCCGGACGCGACGGCCTGCTCGCTGTAGAGCGCGCCGAGCCCGATCTCCATCAGCGAGTCCGACCGCACGATGTGGGTCGACGACCGCTGCACCATCGTGGTGTCGATCCCGTTCTCCACCAGCGCTTTGCAGATGTCATGCGCCGAGTTGTTCGATCCGATGACCACCACCTTGCGGCCCGCGTAGCGATCCGGCCCGGGGTGCTCACTGGAGTGATGCTGATCGCCGGCGAAGATGTCCTGGCCCGGGATCGTCGGCACATTGGCCTTGCCCGACATACCGGTGGCCAGCACCAGTTGTGTCGGGTGCAGGGTCATCGTCTCGCCGTCGCGATCGAGTTCGACGGTCCACTGTCCGAGCGCTTCGTCGTATGTCGCCGAGCGGCAGGTCGTCTTGCTCCAGTATGGGACCTCCATGACCTTGGTGTAGAACTCGAGCCAGTCGCCGATCTTGTCCTTCGGGGCGAACACCGGCCAGTTCTCCGGGAACGGCAGATAGGGCAGGTGGTCGTACCAGACCGGGTCATGCAGGCAGAGGGACTTGTACCGCTTGCGCCACTGATCGCCCGGCCGCTCGTGACGGTCGACGACGATCGACGGCACGCCGAGTTGCCGCAGCCGCGCGCCGAGGGCGATACCGCCCTGGCCTCCTCCGATGACCAGGACGTACGGCTGCCGGGTGCGACCGAGTTCCGCCTCCTCGTCATCGCGCTTCTCCGCCCACGACCGACGGTCGGGATCGGAGCCGTGGACCGCACCGAGCACGCGACCGGGACCGGACGGCTCTTCGTGGCCCTTGAGTTCTTGCAGCGTGGTCAGCAGCGTCCACGCGACGTCGTCGCCGGTCTCGGGGTCGGGCCGCAGCCGCAGATGACCCACGCCGCGACCCGTTGCCGTCTCGAACTCGATGAACGCGGTCACCACACCGTCGTCGTCGGTGGGCGCTTCGCTGGTGCGGAACCCGTGGGGATCGGTGTCGGCCACGCGCTCACCGAGCATGTCGGCGATCTGCTCGCGGCCCTCGACCGTCTTCAGGTTCCACGTGAAGGACACGAGATCCCGCCAGAAGCTGTCGGTGGCGAACATGCCGGTCACGCGGGCGATGTCTCGGTCGGCCAATGCCGCAGAGAAGTCCGCGAGCCAGGCATCCGCCCGGCGCTGCGCATCATCGACGGCCACCTGGGCCGGATCGGTGTCGGTGGGTTCGAGGGTCTGCGTCATGGTCTTCTCCTTGGACGGATGCGGTCATCTCGATGTGAGCCACAGCACACCGTGGAATCATGGTGGTGAGCAAGGGTTGCATCGGGTTGCGGGCACGCGGTGCGTCCCTAGCCCACCGGGGTGCAACCCCGTGCAACCCCCGGATGGTCTTTGCGGCGAACCTGTGATCCGGAGCACAATCGGGGTGTGTCGGTGCCAGAGAACCACGGCGGTCCCGAGCCCGCGATGTCCGCGGGCGACGATCCGCGCCACTACGCCCAGCTGTTGTCCGCCGTCTATGACGCGGCGATGGCGGGGGAGAAGATGCCCGCGCGTCCGCGGTCGGTCATCAGCGAGTCCTGGGACCGGGTGTTGACCGCGGGTGTCGACCCGGACGTCGGTGCGCTCGACGACGGCCTCGACGTGTCCGAACTCGAGGCACGTCGTCTCGACTCGGGGCTGTCGGTGGTCCTGGAGGATCTGACCCGCGGACTGGAGTCGGTGATCGCCGACGGTGACAACATCCTCGTCGTCGCCGACGCGAACGGTCGGGTGCTCTGGCGCAGCGGCGCCCCTCGGGTCCTGCAGCGTGCCGATCGCCTCGGATTCGTCGAAGGAGCGGACTGGGGCGAGAACACGGTCGGTACCAACGCGATCGGGACCGCACTGATGTCGCGGCGGGCGGTCCAGGTGTTCTCCGCCGAGCATTTCGTCCGGACCCACCATTCCTGGACCTGTGCCGGCGCACCCATCCGCGATCCGCGGACCGGCGCGGTGCTCGGTGTCGTCGACGTCAGCGGCCCCGCGGCGACGATCCATCCGACCACGGTCGCGCTTGTCGACGTGGTCGCCAAGCTCGCCGAATCACAGTTGCGCGATCACCATCGGCGGTCGCTCGATCAATTGCGGTCGGTGGCGGCGCCGATGCTCGCCCGACTGGCCGGTCCGGCTCTCGCCGTCGACAACGACGGTTGGGTGGCCGCGCTCGACGGCATCACGCCGCGCACACGGTTGACCCTGCCCCGCCAGACGGCACCCGGGCGCACCATGCTGCACAGCCTCGGTGAATGCGATCTCGAACCCCTGCCGGGTGGCTGGCTGGTGCGCATCGCCGAGGCGGAGTCGCACTCCCCCGGAACCGTCATCGACCTCGATCTCCGCGATCCGCGGAATCCGTCGATCACCGTGTCGGGCGGCGCCGGACGGTGGACGATGCAGCCGTCCCCGCGGCACACGGAGATCCTGACGCTGCTGGCGCGTCACCCGGCCGGCCGGAGCGCGGCCCAGATGTCGGAGCACCTGTTCGGGGTCGGTGATCGGACCATCACCGTGCGTGCCGAGATGTCGCGGTTGCGCAAGCATCTCGGCGGCCTCCTCGCCGCCAACCCCTACCGGTTCGCCGACGGTGTGCAGGTGCACGTCGGTGCCGACTGATCAACCCAGGTCGTCGTCGATCACCTGCGCGGTGCGCTTGCCCATCCGGATGGCACCGTCGACGTGCTGATACCCGGCTCCCGCGATGTCGGAGCAGGAGAAGTGGATCGGCCCGACCGGCGTGCGCTGATCGCGGCCATAGCGATGCAGTCCGCCGAGGTCGAAGCTCGCGGCGTATGCGCCGCGGGTCCATTCCTCTGAGCCCCAATCGGATTCGTAGTACACGACGGGTTCGCCTGCCTTCGGGCCGAGGAACCGCGCGATCGACGCGAGGATGTGTTTGCGGCGCTCGTCGGCGGGCAACTCGAACATGGCGTCGGCCTTCTGGTCGGAGACGAATCCGACGATCGTGCCGCGCTCGTCACCGTGATTGGTGTTGTCGTAGACCTCCTGCACGAGCTCGGACCCGCTGAACCCCGTGCCCGACAAGCCGTCCGCACGCCAGAACGGGGTCTCGTAGACCGCGTGCACCTTGATGACCAACCCCAGCGACTGATGCTGATGCATCTGGTGCTGGCGGCGTGGCAACGGTGGGTCGAACGAGATCCGGCTGTACAGATTGGGCGGCACCGCCAGGATCACCCGCTGCGCATGGCATTCCAGGCCGCCGTCGGCGATGACGGTGACGCCGCCCTCGGGATCCCATCGGACTGTGCGGACCGGCGAGCCGAGGAACACGTCGTCGCCGAGACGCTCGGCCAGGCGCTGCGAGACCTGCTGCATGCCGCCGACGACGCGGCGGTCGAGGATGAAGTCCTCGTCGACGAGGTTGCTGAACGATCCGGCCGATGCGGCCATCAGTACTGCTTGCAGCACCGAGAACGCGTGTGCCGGTTTGGTCAGCATCCCGCCGGCGACGAACAGGCCGATGTTGTCGATGGCCTCGGCGTCGTCGGTGAGCCCTTCGAGCCAGACCCGGAAGGACACGGTGTCCAACTCGGCCGCCCGCGGATGTGCCCACGGCTCCTCGGCGCCGATCTGAGCGGCGAGGTCGTCGATGATCCCGATGAGTCGGTTCATCTCGGCGAGTGTGTGTTCGCCGACGGGGAAGTCGTCACCGTCGTAGACGATCCGCTCACCCGACGGGGTGACGTACACCGAACTGCCCTCGCGGTGGCGCGGGTAGGTCTGCAGACCCAGTTCATCGAGCATCTCGTACAGGCCGGCCTGATCGGGCGAGACCCACTGCCCGCCGATCTCCAGCACGGCACCGTCGATGGTGTCGGTCCAGGTGCGTCCGCCGACGCGGTCGCGGGCCTCGACGACGGCGACGCTGCGGCCCGCGGCGGCGAGGTGGTGGGCGGCGGTCAGGCCCGACGGCCCGGCGCCGACGACGATCACGTCACGATTGATGGTGGTCATGTGGTCTCCTCGAATGCGAGATGTGGTGTGCGACGGCATATGCCGACCGTGCTCCGACGGCGCGGACGGTGGTCAGGCCTGCGCCGCCGGCTCGTTCTGGGTGATGCAGTGGATGCCGCCGCCACGGTCGAAGATCGGACGCGCGTCGATCGCGACGACCGCTCGGCCGGGGTACGCGGCACCGAGGATCTCCGCCGCCTGCGCGTCGTTGCGATCGGCGAAACCGCACGCCACCACGACGCCGTTCGCCACGTAGTGGTTGATGTAGCTGTGGTCGACGAATCCGTCTGCATCGGTGAGGGTCTCGGGTGCGGGGACCTCAACGACCTCGAGGGTCCGCCCATCGCTGTCGGTGGCGCTGCGCAGGATGTCGATGATCTCCTGTGACACGGCATGATCCGGATGCGAGCGGTCGCGCTGTGCATGCACGAGGACCGTGCCCGGCGAGGGAAGGGCCGCGACGATGTCGACGTGTCCGCGGGTTCCGTATCGTTCGGAGTCCCGGGTCAACCCGCGCGGCAGCCAGATCACCGTGTCGGCACCGATCGTGCGACGCAGTTCGGACTCGACATCGGAGCGCGTCATCCGCGGATTGCGTCCCGGATCCCGCTGCACCGTCTCGGTCACCAGGACGGTGCCGGCACCGTCGACCTGGATGCCGCCGCCCTCGTTGACCATCGTCGACGAGATCGGCGTGACGCCCTCCCCGTCGCGGCCGCGGCCCGCATGCGCCAGGACGAGGCGTCCGATGTGTTGATCCCGGTCCCACCTCGCCCAGTCCTGGGCGCCCCAGCCGTTGAAGACCCAGTCCACACCGCCGACACGACCGTCGTCGTCGAGGACGAAGGTGGGGCCGATGTCGCGCATCCAGGCGTCGTTCAGCGGAGCTTCGACGATGTCCACGGATGCGGCCAGATACCGCTTGGCGGCATCGATCTCGTCCGGGTCGACGACGACCACGACCGGCTCGAAGTCGCTGATCGTGTTGGCCACCGCGGCCCACGCCGTGCGTGCCTCGTGGTGCTCCTCGGCCGTGTCGCCGAGAGAGTAACCGGCGCTGGGGAACGCCATCCACGTCCGCAGATGTGGTTCGTGCTCGGCCGGCATCCGCCACGCCATCAGACCCTCCCGGTGGGATTCTCGGTGTCGACCGGCTCGGTCAGGCGTCCGTAGGTGTCCGGGCGGCGCGTGGCCAGGAAGGGGAACAGCGTCAGCCAGTCGCGACGCTGATCGAGGTCGAGATCGGCGATGAGGACCGCGGATTCGTCACGTGGTGCCTGGACCAGGACGCGACCGTAGGGATCCGAGATGAACGACGATCCGTAGAACGTGATCGCGCCTTCGTCGCCATACCGGTTGGGGGCGATCATGAACGTGCCGTTGGCGATCCCGTTGCCGACGATGACCTGCTGCCACAGCGGCTGCGTGTCGAACTCGGGGTGATCGGGTTCGGAACCGATCGCAGTCGGGTAGACGATGATCTCGGCGCCCGCCAGCGAGTACATCCGGGCGACCTCGGGGAACCACTCGTCCCAGCAGGTCGGCATACCGATCCGTGCGCCACCCAGCGCCTCGGGTGTGTGCACCGTGTAGGCCTCCGCGGATGCCGGGCCGCCGCGGAAGTACGTGTCCTCGTAATAGCCCGCGGTCACCGGGATGTGGAGTTTGCGCGTTCGGCCGACGAGGCCGTCGGGTCCGACGAGGATCGCCGTGTTGAATCCGAGGCCGTCGTCGGCGGCACCGGGCGCGTCGTCGGCGGACTGGGCATGTTCGTACAGGGACGCATGTATCAGGATGTCGTGCTTCTTGGCCGCATCGACCGCGAACCGGTGAGTCGGGCCGGACAACAGGTCCTCGGCGTGGGCGCCGGGGTTCTCGCCACCCCGTACGAACGCTGGGTATCGGCTCAGCGTCAGCTCGGGCAGGAACACGACCTGCGCGCCCTGTTCGGCGGCCATCGCGATCCCGTCGGCCAGCTCTGCCTCGAGTGCGCTCGAGTCCTCGTGCCAGCGATGCTGCACCAGGGCGACGCGCAGCGGCGGCCGCGCAGGGACATCGACACGCGCCAACGACGGGGGTGGGGTGAGTGCGGTGATGATGTTCATGGGTTCCATTCTTCTCGGGCAGCTCGTGTCGTGGGGACGATCAGCGCAGTGAGGTCGACGACTCGGCCGTCGTCGACGTCGTGTCGGGCTCCGGCACCGACCGCGGCAGCGTCTCGGACCGGAAGAACTCGGGGCGCAGCGCGCGCAGCACCAGCATGACGACACCACCGAGGATCAGCAGCCCGAACCCGATGTAGAAGACCAGGCCGACACCGAAGATCGATGCGCCGCTGCCGTTGTCGGGGTTCATGCTCTCACCGACCGAGATGACGAAGACGGCGAGCAGGGCGACCCCGCCGAGCATCGGGAACACCAGTCGGAAGATCACGTTGTGCAGGTTCGCGAAGAGCGTGTGGCGGAAATACCACATGCAGGCGAATGCGGTGATGCCGTAGTACCAGCAGATCATGATGCCCAGCGCGGCGATGGTGTCGAGGAGTGTGTGCTCGGACAGCACGGTCACCGCTGTGTAGAAGACCGCCGTCACGATCCCGGCGACGAGGGCCGCGAAGGACGGCGCGAGGAACCGGGGATGGATCTCGGCGAACTTCTTCGGGAAGGCGCCGTAGCTGCCCATGGCGAGCATCGTGCGTGCGACCGGCAGGAAGGTGGTCTGCAGACTGGCGATCGACGACACCAGGATGGCGAGGAACAGCAGGATGCCTCCCCACTTGCCGAGGATCGGTTCGGCGAGCGCGCCGAAGACGTTCTCGGCGTTCTCGGGGTTGCCGAGACCGACGCCGTCGGTGCCGACCCCCGCGTACATCATCGTCGCGACGGCGACGAGAAGGTAGGTCAGCAGGATCGAGACGACGCACAACAGACCGGATCGTCCCGGGGTTCGCTTGGGGTCCTTGCATTCCTCGCCCAGCGTCAGGCATGTGTCCCATCCCCAGAACGCGAAGATCGAACCGGTGAGGCCGACGGCGAACGCGGCGATCGTCAGGCCGGTGAACGGATTGAACCAGTCGATGTCGAACTGCAGGTGGCCGGGTGCCGCGCCGTCGCCGACCCGGACGAGGGCGACGACCGCGAACGTGATCAGCACGATCATCTGAAACGCCACCAGCACGTACTGGATTCGCTCGCTGGTGGTGATCCCGCGCATCGACACCCAGGTGGCGATCGCGAGGAATACCAGGGTGGTGACGATGTTGACGGCCTTGTCGTCGCCGAGTCCGGAGAGCCACGCGGAGTCGAAGGTCCGGCCGAGGATCAGGTAGAAGAACTCGACGCCGACCGCGGCGAGGTTCGAGAGGACGATGATCGTCGCGATGACCATGCCCCACCCGCACATCCATCCGACGTAGGGGCCGAAGGCCTTGGTGGACCACGTGAACGACGCGCCACAGTCCGGGGTGTCGGAGTTCAGTTCGCGATAGGCGTACGCGGTCAGGAACATCGGGATGAAGCCGGCGATCAGGATCGCGGGCATCTTCAGCCCGACGGCCGCGACGATCAGTCCGATCGAGGCGGTGAGCGTGTAACCGGGTGCCACGGTGGAGATCCCGAGGACGGCGCCGGCGACGACGCCGATCTTGTCGGTCGCCAGGCCCTTGCCCGGCTCGGTGCCGGGCGGTTGCGAGGTCACGCCGGTGAGCTCTGCGGTCATGAATACTCCTGTCAGGCTGTCAGGGCGATGTACTTGGTGGTGAGGTACTCGGCGATGCCCTCGCTGCCGCCCTCGCTGCCGAGACCGGATTCCTTGACACCGCCGAACGGGGCGGCGGGGTCGGAGATGATGCCGCGATTGACGCCGACCATGCCGGCGTTCAGCGCCGCCGACACCCGCAGGGTGCGGTCCAGATCGCGGGTGTAGAAGTAGGCCGCGAGTCCGTACGGGGTGTCGTTCGCCGCGGCCACCGCCTCGTCCTCGGTGTCGAATCCGGTGATCACCGCCACCGGACCGAAGATCTCCTCGGCGAGGATGTCCGAGTCGGTGGGCAGGTGGTCGAGCACGGTGGGGGCGTAGAACCATCCATCGCCGGCGATGGCCTTGCCACCGGTGCGCACGACGGCGCCGGACGCGACCGCGTCGTCCACCAGTGCGGCGATGCGGCTCCGCTGCCGCTCGTTGATGAGGGGACCGACCTCGGTGCCGTCCTCCCGGCCCGCGCCCACCCGGAGTGCGTCCATGCGGTCGGCGAGTGCTGCGGTGAACCGCTCGCGGACGGCGTTGTGGACGAGGAAGCGGTTGGCGGCTGTACAGGCCTGGCCGCCGTTGCGCATCTTCGCCGCCAGGGCACCCTCGACCGCGGCGTCGATGTCGGCGTCGTCGAACACGATGAACGGCGCGTTCCCGCCCAGCTCCATCGACGCCTTCATCACGTGGTGGGCGGCCTGCCCCAACAGGATCCGGCCGACCTGGGTGGAGCCGGTGAACGAGATCTTGGCCAGTCGGGAATCCGCCATCAGGGCGCCGATGACGCCGGCCGAGTCGAGCGTGGGCAGCACCGACAGCACACCGTCGGGCAGGCCCGCGTCGCGGAACAGCCGCGCGAGCAGCAGCATGGTCAGCGGGGTGTCCTCGGCCGGTTTGACGATGACGGTGCAGCCGGCGGCGAGGGCGGGCCCGATCTTGCGGGTCCCCATCGCCAGCGGGAAGTTCCACGGCGTGACCGCCAGACACGGCCCGACCGGTTCCTTGGTCACCAGGATGCGTCCGTTCCCGGACGGCGCGGTCGTCGTTCGACCACCGATGCGGACCGCCTCCTCGGCGAACCAGCGCAGGAACTCACCGCCGTAGGCGACCTCACCGCGGGCCTCGGCCAGCGGTTTGCCCATCTCGAGCGTCATCAGCAAGGCGAGTTCATCGGTGTGTTCGACGACGAGTTCCCATGCGCGATAGAGGATCTCCGAGCGCCGACGCGGCGGTGTCGCGGCCCAGCGCGACTGCGCGGCGACGGCCGAATCGAGCGCCTTCGACGCGTCGGCGACACCGGCGTCGGCGACCGAGGTCAGCACTCCTCCGGTGGCCGGATCGGCGACATCGAACCGGGCGCCGGACACGGACGGCAACGCGTGTCCGTCGATCCAGAGGTCGGTCGGAGTGTCTGCGGGGAGGTCGGGGCGGTCGGACATGATGCTCCTCGGTGGGTCGGTGCGCGTGTGGGTCGAGGCGCGCAGTGGCGCGGTGGATCAGTTGCCGGCGGCACGGATCGCGGTCTCGAGCACGTCGAGACCGTCGGCCAACAGGTCGTCGTCAATCACCAGCGGCGGCAACAAGCGGATGACGTTGCCGTGGGTCCCGCAGGTCAGGATGATCACGCCCTCGGCGAGGCAGCGGGCGGCGACCTTCTTCGTGAGGTCGGGATCGGGTTCGGCGGTGCCGGGCCGCACGAGTTCGATGGCGATCATCGCGCCACGACCGCGGACATCGCCGATGACGTCGACCTCGGCGGCGAGCGCGCGAAGGCGTCCGAGCGCGACGTCCCCGATCGCCCGTGCGCGGCCGCGCAGATCCAGTTCGCGCATCGTGTCGAGGGTGGCCAGCGCGGCGGCACACGCGACGGGGTTGCCGCCGTAGGTGCCACCGAGCCCACCGACGTGTACCAGATCCATCAGATCGGCGCGTCCGGTGATCGCCGACAGCGGCATGCCGCCGGCAATGCCCTTCGCCATGGTGATGATGTCCGGCACGACACCCTCATGTTCACAGGCGAACCAGTCGCCGGTACGGGCGAATCCGGTCTGGACCTCATCCGCGATGAACACGACGCCGTTCTCGCGTGCCCATGCGGCGAGGGTCGGCAGGAATCCCGGTGCCGGGACGATGAAGCCGCCCTCACCCTGGATCGGTTCGATGATGATCGCGGCGATGCCGTCGGCGCCGAGCTGCTTCTCCATCGCGGTGATTGCGCGACGGGCCGCCTCGGGGCCGGTCAGTCCGTCGTCATCGCGGAAGGGATAGCTCATCGGCATGCGGTAGATCTCGGGGGCGAACGGACCGAAATCGCGCTTGTACGGCATGTTCTTCGCCGTCAGCGCCATCGTGAGATTCGTTCGGCCGTGGTAGGCGTGGTCGAAGGCGACGACGGCGTTGCGCCCGGTGGCCAGTCGGGCGACCTTGACGGCGTTCTCGACCGCCTCGGCCCCGGAGTTGAACAGGACGGTCCGCTTCTCGTGATCGCCGGGGGTGAGGGCCGAGAGTTGCTCGGCGACCCTGATGTATCCCTCGTAGGGTGTGACCATGAAGCAGGTATGGGTGAAGTGGCCGACCTGGTCGCGGACCGCTTGCGCCACCCGCGGATCCGACGCACCGACGTTGGTGACCGCGATGCCCGAACCCAGGTCGATGAGTGAGTTGCCGTCGACGTCGACGATGACCGCGCCGTCGGCGTCGGCGGCGTACACCGGCACCGACGAGCCGACTCCGGCCGGGATGACCGACGTACGGCGCGCGGCCAGCTCGCTCGATCGCGGGCCGGGCAATTCGGTGACGAGGTGGCGCTTCTGCGGCAGTCGGTAGGTGATGTCGGTCATGGTCGCTCCAAGGTGTTGTGTGCGTCGCTGTCGTCGAGTGTTTCGTGTGTCGTCTCGAGCGGACAGCGACATTTCGGTGTGCTGATCGGCGGAATCGACTCCATTTCGGAGTATTGACGATGGCGCCGGGGTCTGATGCCGGGTCTGATGCGGGTGTCCGCCGTCCGTGGTCAGGCTTCGTCGTCGCGCGGGACGATCACCACCGGGACCGCGAGGCTCCGCAGCATCTTCGCCGCCGTCGAGCCGAGGAAGAGTCGGTGTGGCTGGGCGAGGCGGCTGGAACCGACCATCACGACGTCGCCGTCGTGCCAGGACAGGCCGTCGACCGCCGCCTCCACCGACCGACCCTCGCCGATCTGTACGGTCACCGGGATCGATTCCGGCAGTGCGGATGTCGCCTTCGCCAGCGTTTCGGCCGCGTGGTCGTTCGCACGCCGCCTCCGATCGTCACCCGCGCGCGCTGCGCGGTCGACGGCGACAAGTGACACGAGTCGTAGCCCGACCCCGGAACTCGCTGCGACCCGGACCGCGGCGCCGAGGAGCTCCTCGGAACCGGGCAGGGTGCCGATCGCGCACGTGATCTCGCGGATCCGGTCTGTCGCCGAGTGTCGCGCGCCGCGGGGTGCCAGGACGACCGGAATCGTCGAGGCGTGGAGGATCTCGTTGACGACGGATCCCAGTGAATGGCCACCGGCGATCCCTCCGCCGGAGCCGCCGACGACCATCGCGCAGGCTCCCAGGCGCTGCGCTTGATCCATCAGGCCCTGGGCGGGTGAGTCGTCGACGATGACATGGGGTGTCGCGAAGACGTCCGCGGGCACCAGGTTTATCGCCTCGGCGAGCCATTGTCTGGACTGCTCGAGCAGCACGTCGTCGTAGTTGAGGCCCGGGAGCACGGATGCGGACCGATCGCCCGGGACGACCATGCACAGGTCGAGGTCGGCACCGATGCTGCGCGCCATCCGCACCCCGAGCGACACCGCATCGGCGCCGCCGCTGGTGGCGAGGTAGGCGACGAGCAGGCGCGGGGTGTTCTGCTGCATGGTGTCCTCCCGCATGGCGTCCTCCCGCATGATGTCCTCCACTGTGTGATCGGGGTGGTCCGTCTCTGCGTGAACGACGGACGGGTGACGGCCGGGGCTTGCCGCGGCCGTTCTCACTGTGCTCTCCTGCACACGGCCCCGCATGTGCCGAAACGGCGGTGCGCAGGGCCGTCGATTCGACAGATCGGAGTGGGCGATGGGTGTGCCGGTGCGGTGGCTGCTCGGGCGGCGCGAACTCGGTCTCCGCCGGGTGGCCGGCGACGACGCGGACAGCGCCGAGATCACGTTCGTCGTCACGTCCGAACTCGCCCGGCCCGGCGAGTGGCTGTCCGGCGGCGAGGCGGTGCTCACCACCGGGATCGGCGTGCCCCCCGACGATGACGGCCGACGGCGATACGTGGCGGAGCTCGTCGAATGTGGCGCGGCTGCACTGGGTTTCGGCCTCGGTCTGCGACACGACGAGGTTCCTGTCGCGTTGGTTGAGGCCGCCGAGTACCACGGGTTGACGCTGTTCACGGTGCCGCTGCCGACGCCCTTCGTCGCGGTCGCGAAGACCGTGACCGACCGTCTCGCCGAATTGCAGTACGAGGCGGTGGTGCTGGCCTCGCGCGCGCAGCCGCGGATGACCCGCGCGGCGGTCAGCGGCGGACCGTCCGCGCTGCTGCGCGAGCTGTCCGTGGCCTGCACCGCGGCAGTGGTGCTCCTCGACACCGAGATCCGCGTCGTCGACACCTACCCGGCCGGGCTCGCGACCGAGGTGGTCGCATCGGTCGTCGAGTTGGTGACCCGGGATGCCGAGACCGCCGTGAGCAGCGTCTCCACCGAGGAGGTGGGTGTCGTCGTGACCCAGTCGATCCGGGTGGACAAGCGGGTGCACGGTCACCTCGGTGTGGTGTTCTCGACAGACCCGCGTCCGACCGATCAGGTCCTGATCGGACATGCCAACTCGCTGCTGGCGCTGGATTTCGAGAAGCCGCGCCGACTCCACCTGCAGCAGAGCCGCATTCATTCGGCCGCGCTGCGCATCCTGTTGTCGGGCACGGTGGATCTCGGCATGGCGCGCGACGTCGTCATCGCCGCCGCGGACGAACAGGACGAGGTCCGGGTGCTCACCGTCCTCGATCTACCTCAGGACGTCGAGTCGATCACGTGTGTGCTCGACGACGCACTGGTCGCGGCGGCTCGACCCGTGTTCCTCCTCGAGGACTCCGCGGCGCTGCTCGTCCTGGTGCGTGGTTCGGACACGGTCGAGTTCGCGTCCCGGCTGTTCGAGCCGCTGACCCTGGGACGGCGTCGGGGCCTGCGCATCGGGCTGAGTTCCGCGCATCGCATCGACGATCTTCCCGCGGCCGTCGAGCAGTCGCGGATGGCGGCGGCGTCCGCCGTGCGTCGTGGACATCCCGAGGAGGCGAGTGCTCTGGCCGGTCGCGCTCTGCTGTCCTTTCCCGAATCCCGCCGGGTGCTCGACGGACTCGCCGACATCCTGGTGGCCCCGGTCGTGGAGTACGACACGCAGAACGGCACCGAACTCCTGCCGTCCATCCGTGCGTACCTGGAGGCCAATGGTCAGTGGGAGGCGGCGGCCTCCGCACTCGGGGTTCATCGTCACACCCTGCGCGGACGGATCGCGCGCGCGGAGGAGGTGCTCGGTGTGGATCTCTCGATCGCGCGGGTCCGCGCCGAACTACTGCTGGCGATCATCGCGCGGGCGTGACGGCGCGACGCAGCAGCAGCGCCACCTCGGCGACCGCGACACCGCCTGCCGCGCCGGTCATCCGACCGTCGAGCATGCGCGCGAGGGTGTCGCGGGTCCGCGCCACCGCGGTCGCGTTGACCGACGACCACGTCGCCACGGCGTCGGACACCCGCATGTCGTCGGCGTCCGCGAGTGCCCGGGCGGCCAGGAGGAGGTGCACATCGGCGAGATCGTCGGCGATGATCGCGACCGACAGCGCCTCCCAGTGATCGTGGGTCACGATCGAACCCAGCGACGCGGCGATGGCGCCCAGATGCAGATCATGTCCGACCCGGTGCCACGCCTCGGCCAGACGCGCGGCGTCCACGCCCACGCGCACCGCGAGATCGCTCAGCGCCGGTGCGTGCGCGAGCAATTCGTCGTCGATGTCGGCTGCGAGGATCTCGCGCACTCCGGGGGCGAGCCGGTCGATCTGTCCGGCGACGTCGAGCCCGCCTCCGGTGCCCGCGGACCAATCCTGACGCAGGACCCACCCGGTGGCCTGCTCGACGGCCGAGCGTACGGTGGCCAGCTCCGCGAGCCGGACATCGTGGCCGATGTCGGTGCGTGTGGCGATCCGCTCCCACTCGTCGCGTACCCCGATCAGCGTGGAGGCGAGGGCGTAGGCGCGGACGATCTCGGGTGTGCTCGCGCCGAACCGCTCCTCGGCGCGGTACACGAAGCCTGGACCGACGTGGTCGATCAGGTCGTTCGCCACCGTGACCGCCACGATCTCGGCGGCCACCCGGTGGCGGTGCAGCCCGGAGCCGGCGAGTTCGCGCACCGAGGCGGGGAAATGATCGCCCAGGACCTCGGCGAAGGCAGGGTCGTCGGGGACCGAGGAGGCGAGGAGTTCGTCGCGGACGAGGTTCTTCGACATCGCCAGCAAGACCGCGATCTCCGGCCGCACGAGCCCATGGCCGGCGCGGCCACGCGCCTCGAGTTGCCCCGCGGTCGGCAAGACCTCGGCGACTCGGTCGATCCCGGTGGTCGCCTCGAGGTTCTCGATGAGGCGGGCATGCCGGCCCAGCAGGAACGACGAGTTCGCCTCGGCCAGGGTGAGTGCGAGGGTCTGGCGGTCGCAGTCGGCGAGGACCGCCTCGGCGACGTCGTCGGTGAGTGCGCTGAGGACCGCGGCGCGATCGGCCTCGGCGAGCATCCCGTCTCCGATCGCGACCTCGAGCGCGATCTTGAGATTGACCTCGCGATCCGAGGTCGCGACGCCGGCGGCGTTGTCGATGAAGTCGCCGTTGACCCGGCCTCCCGCGAGGGCGAACTCGACGCGGGCGCGCTGGGTGAGGCCCAGGTTGCCGCCTTCACCGATGGCCGTGGCGCGCAACTCTGTGGCGTTCACCCGGACCGCGTCGTTGGCCGTGTCCTGGGCCTGGGCATGGGATTCGGTGGACGCCTTCACGTAGGTGCCGACTCCGCCGTTGTACAGCAGGTCGACGTCGGCGCGGAGGATCGCCGCGATGAGGTCGTCCGGGGCCATCGCGGTGTCGTCGACACCCAGCAGCGCGCGCACCGCATCCGACAGCGGGATCGACTTGGCGGTGCGGGACCAGACCCCGCCACCGGTCGAGATGAGCGTGCGGTCGTAGTCGTCCCAGCTGCTCGCCGGCATGTGGAACAGGCGCTGCCGCTCGAGGAAGGAGGCCTGTGCGTCCGGCGACGGATCGAGGAAGACGTGGCGGTGGTCGAATGCCGCGACGAGCCGGATGGTCGCTGCGCTGAGCATGCCGTTGCCGAACACATCGCCGGACATGTCGCCGATGCCGACGACGGTGAACTCGTCGGTGGCGACCTCGATCCCGGCCTCGGACAGGTGCCGTCGGACCGCGAGCCACGTCCCCCGGGCGGTGATGCCCATCGCCTTGTGGTCGTAA
Organism: Gordonia sp. OPL2; assembly: GCF_003797825.1. Taxonomy (GTDB): domain Bacteria; phylum Actinomycetota; class Actinomycetes; order Mycobacteriales; family Mycobacteriaceae; genus Gordonia. The sequence continues at coordinate 252,206 of NZ_RKME01000003.1, read as the reverse complement.
CCGGCCGACCCGCCGGACGCGAACGCGTCGCCGAGCCAGTATTCGCGGCGGACCGCGATCTCGTTGGCCAGGTCGGAGAACCGCGCCGTGCCCTTGTCGGCGGCGACCACCAGATACGGGTCGGGCCCGTCGGTGACGACGGTGTCGTCGGGATGGATCACGGTGTCGCCCTGCAGGTTGTCGGTGACGTCGAGCAGGGCCCCGATGAACTCGACGTAGGACGCGCGGACCGAGTCCGGTGTGACGTCGCCCCCGCGCACGACGAACGCGCCTTTCGCGCCGACCGGAACGATCAGTGCGTTCTCGACCGTCTGCGTCCGCATGAGCCCGAGCACCTCCGTCCGGAAATCGCCGGGCCGCTCGGAATGACGCAATCCACCGCGCGCGATGGTGCCACCGCGCAGATGGCTTCCCTCCACGACGGCCGAGTGCACGAACACCTCGCGAAACGGCGCGGTTGCCGGCGGGCCGGCGACGAGTCGCGGATCGAGTTTCAGTGCGAGCGCGCGGGTATCCGGGACCCCGTCGCGGAACCAGTTGGTGCGCAAGGTGGCCCGGACGATGGCGCGCAGCGTCCGGAACAGGCGATCGGCGTCGAGGGTCACCGCAGCCGCGATCGTTGCGTCGAGCCGCGCCTGCGCGTCGGCGATCCGGACGTCGCGGTCGTCCCCGGAGTGGTCGACACCCTCGGGCCGTAGGCGTGCGTCGAAGAGATCGATGACCTCACGCACGAGCGCGGGAGTCGCCGCGAGCATGTCGACCGTCGCGGCCTGCGTCACGGGCAGCCCACACTGGAACGCGTACCGGCACAGGGCGCGGATGAGGACGACCTCATGGAGGGTCAACCCGGCTGCGACGACCAGCCGGAGGAAGTCGTCGACCTCGACGCGGGCCGAACCGAGCCGGCCGAACGCCTCGGCCACGCGCTCACCGGTCGCTGAGTCCCAGGCGATCGCATCGGACGCCGACAGCACGAGCAGGTGCGTGTCGTGCGGGACGTCGCAGGTGGGTGCGCCGGGACGGACCTCGTGGGAGACGACGATCAGTCCGAAATGGGCGAAGGTCGCGATCAGTGCGGACATCGTCGGGGCATCGTGTGGCCACACGAGGCGGGCGCGCACATGGGTGGCCGCCCGCGAGGCGGGCTCGAAGGTCAGGCACGGGGATGCCGGCGGGATGTCGAGAGCGGCGCAGGCAGGCGGGGCGGGTGAGCGGCGGGTGGTCGAGAGGGGAAGGGACACCGGAGGACTCCTTTGTCGTCGGTGGACGTCTGCGACCACGATGCCGAGCGGCTCGTCCCGTCGACCACCGACGAAACGGTGGTGGGTCACGGGCGGTGTCGCACCACATCGGCAGTTGTCCGCCACGGGGCGTGCGGGGCGCCGAGGACGGGCCGCGTGGCATAGATTCAGAGGCGTGACCACGCATGTCGACGGATATCTGCGCCACATCATGGGCGTCTGCTCAGCGGACTCCTCGGGAGCGGTGGCCGACTACATTCCCGAGTTGGCTTGCGTGGACCCCGACGGGTACGGCCTGTCCATGTGCGTGCACGACGGCAATGTCTACTCCCAGGGCGACAGCGGCGTCACCTTCACGATCCAGTCCATCTCCAAGCCGCTCACGTATGCGCTGGTGCTCAGCCGACTCGGTCCGGCGCAGGTGGACGCGCGGATCGGGGTCGAACCGTCCGGTGAGGCGTTCAACGAGATCAGCGTCGACGCCGAGCGCCGTCCGCGCAATCCGATGATCAACGCCGGGGCCATCATGGCGGCGTCACTGCTGCTGCCGCCGGTCCGCGAGGTCGCGGCGTCGACGGTCGACTCGGTGTTCGGCGAACTCGTCGAGTTCTACTCCGGCTGTGCGGGCCGCTATCTCGAACTCGACGAGGACGTGTACCGCTCGGAGGCACAGACCGGTGCGCGCAACCGTGCGATCGCCTACATGCTCGACAGTTTCGGTGTGGTGGACACCGACCCGGAGTCGGCGCTGGACCTGTATTACCGCCAGTGTTCCCTGCGGGTGACGACCGACGATCTGTCGGTCATCGGCGCAACCATCGCCAACGGCGGCCTCAACCCCCGGACCGGGCGCCAGATCATGACCCAGGAGGTGGCCCAGCGCGTGCTGTCGGTGATGACCACCTGCGGGATGTACGACGGCGCCGGCGACTGGGTGACCTCGGTCGGACTGCCCGCGAAGAGTGGGGTGGGTGGCGGAATACTCGCGGTCCTTCCGGGCCAGCTCGGGATCGGCGTGTATTCGCCCCGACTCGACCGCCACGGCAACAGCGTGCGGGGGATCGACACCTGCCGGCATCTGTCGACCGATCTCGGCCTGCACATGTTCAACCTGACCCGCGAGAGCCGGGTGACGATCCGTGCCACCTATGACATCGGCGAGTTCGAGGTCGGCGAGGACTGGACCGAACGTGAGCGAAGCTACCTGAGGACGTCTCGCGACCGTGTGCGTGTCTACGAGCTGCAGGGCGACCTCACGTTCTCCGGGGCCGAGGCCGCGATGCGACGACTCGAGGACGACATCGACCGCTATGACGTCGCGATCGTCGACATCTCGCGGATCGGGATCGTGGATCCGGTGGCACGGACGATGGTGCTGACCTTCAAACACACCCTCGACGACCGCGGTCAGCGCGGCATGGTGGTCGATCCCGATGGGGTCATGCGCGCGAGTGTGGACCGGCACCGCAATGACCGGGTGATTCCCGACATCGTTGCGCCCGAGGCACTTCGCGGATTCGATCCCACACTGCCGCACGTGCACGCGACGATGGCCGAGGCGCTCACCGACGCCGAGGCCTTCCTGTTGAAACAGCGGTACGGTCCCGACGACGGATTCGACGGGGTGTGATGGTCGGGCTGCGATGGGGTCGGCGTTAAGCTGACCCACGTGCGTCTGGTTATCGCGAGCTGCCAAGTGGACTATGTCGGGCGATTGACCGCACATCTGCCGATGGCGAAACGACTACTGCTGATCAAGTCGGACGGATCGGTGAGCGTGCACGCCGACGATCGTGCGTACAAGCCTCTCAACTGGATGAGCCCGCCGTGCTGGATGGCCGAGTCGGATGTGCCCGACGGTGTCGAGGCCCAGGCCTACTGGGTCGTCACGAACAAGGCGGGCGAGGAACTGCGCATCACGATCGCGTCGATCGAGCACGACTCGGAGCACGAGTTGGGCATCGACCCCGGTCTGGTCAAGGACGGCGTGGAGGCGCACCTGCAGGAACTGCTCGCCGAACATGTCGAGACCCTCGGCCCCGGGCACAGCCTGATCCGCCGCGAGTACATGACGGCCATCGGGCCGGTGGATCTGCTCTGTCGCGACGCCATCGGATCGACTGTGGCGGTGGAGATCAAACGACGCGGGGAGATCGACGGCGTCGAGCAGTTGACCCGCTATCTCGAACTGCTCAATCGCGATCCGATCCTGGCGCCGGTCTCCGGCGTGTTCGCCGCGCAGCAGATCAAACCGCAGGCCCGCACACTGGCGGAAGATCGTGGAATCCGTTGCCTGGTACTGGATTACGACGCCTTGCGCGGTGCGGAGAGCAACGAGTTCCGCCTGTTCTGAGGCGGGATGCCGAGGTCGGGGTAGGTATCAGGGGGCCGGGGTCAGCGCGACGACCGCGATCGTGCGGTGCACCTTGTCCTGGTAGTTCTGGTAGTCGAACACCTCGTCGTTGAGCATCGACCACATCGTCGCGCGTTCGTCGCCGGTCAGTTCGGTTCCGATCACCGGGGTGACCGTCCCGCCGATGTCGACGGTCGCCGGGGCGCCGGCACGCAGATTCAGCCACCATCCGGGCTCCCAGTCGGCGCCGCCGTTCGACGCCACGACGATCCAGCGGTCACCGTCGGATGTGTAGATCAGGGGAGTGGTGCGGGGTTCTCCGCTCCTGCGTCCGGTCGTCGTCAGCAGCAGGAGGTCGGCGCCGCGGAAGCGCCGCGGTCGCAGCCGGGCGATGACCGCATTCATCACGCGGTTGAGCAGCACGAACGCACGCTTCTTCATGGCCGGATCCTAACGAGGCCGACGTCGCGCCGCGCATGAACCAGGGTCAGGTGGTCGTCTTCGCCGGGTCGTCGGCCTCGGCGTCGGACGCGGTGTCCGTCGGGGCCGCGGTGTGGTCGGCGGTGGTGGTGCTGTTCGTGCCGGTGGCGGTGGCGCCGTTGGTCTGACCCGACCGTCTGACCTGTGAGGAGCTCGAGAGCGCGCGGTTGAGCAGCTCGATGTCGTCGTTGTCGGTCAGCTCGGCGAGGTCCTGGTGGCGTTCGGCGAGCTGGGCCGGGACCTTCGCGAGCTGATCGCGGACCTGATTGAGCTGATCGACGACCTGCTTGCGGGCGAGATCGGCCTTGCCGGCCAACTCGCGCGAGCGGGCGAGGCGTTCGGTGGCGATCTCGAGCGCCGTGTCCTTCATCCGTTGTGCCTCGTGGCGGGCACGGTCGCGCTGTGAGGTGATCTCCGCGTCGTGCCGTTCCCGTTCCGCCTGCCGGGCGCGGGTGCTCTGCAACTCGAGTTCGGCGGCTTCACCCTTGGCCTTGGTGACGATCCGTCGGGCCTCGTCGCGGGCGGCGCTCATCGTCTCCTTGTGCTCGGCCTCCATCGCGGCCTTGCGTTCGGCGATCAGCTTGGCGGCCTCCTCGGCCTCTTCCGCCGACTTCGCGGCGAGCGCATCAGCCTTCTCGCGGGCCTTGCGCGACTTCTCCTCCGCGTCGGCGACGAGCTGCTGGGCCTTGGTCTCCGCCGCATCGCGCACCCGCTCGGCGTCGGACTCGGCGTCGTCGCGCAGCGACGCGGCCTCCTGGCGCGCGATCGAGGTGATCTCCGCGGCCTCGGCGGCGGCCTCGGCGCGGATCTCAGACGCCTCGTCGGAGGCGAGCTGCAGCATCCGGCCGAGGCGCTCGCTCATGCCTTGTGCAGTGGTGGGCGGAACCGAGAGCTTGTCGATCTCGCGCCGCAGTTCCTCGATCTCGTCGCGCGCCTGTTCGAGATGTGCGGCGAGCTCGTGGGCGTTGGCGGTCGCCGCGTCACGGTCGGCCGCGAGCACCCGCAACTCCGCATCCATGCGCTGCAGATGCTCGGCGACCTGATCGCGATCGAAGCCGCGCATGACGATGGCGAACGGGAGTTGCCGCGGTGCGGGAGCTGACATGCGGCACAGTCTATCTCAGTCCGTGATGTCAGTGAGCTGGGGAATCCCCCGCAGGCTCGACCAGCTCGAGCAGCACGCCGCCCGCATCTTTCGGATGCACGAAATTGATGCGGGAGTCCGCGGTCCCGCGACGTGGCTGCGGGTAGAGGACGCGGATGCCCGCGTCGGTCAGCCGTGCGGTCACTGCCTCGACGTCGGTGACCCGCACGGCCAGCTGCTGGAGTCCGGGACCGTTGCGGTCGAGGAACTTCGCGATCGTCGAGTCGTCGTTCAGTGGTGCCAGCAGCTGGATCACGGCGCCACCGGTCGCCCCCGCCGAGCGCGGACCGACCATTGCCTCGACCACACCCTGATCGGTGTTGGTCTCCTCGTGCAGGGTCTCGAAGCCCAGATGGTCGAGGTACCACTTCTTCGCGGCGTCGAGATCGGGCACGGCGATGCCGACGTGGTCGACAGCGGTGACGAGGTCGGAGATGACGGCCGTGGCCGACGACGATGCGGCAGGGTCTGATGCTCGGGTGGTCATGCACTAACGGTAGCGTTGGAGGTGTCAGCGCACAGAGCGGGCGCTCGGTCTGCCGCTCCTCACGATGTTGGAGGTCTCCCATGTCCACGTCCACCGAACAGTCGTCGACAGTGATCGTCGCGGGCGCGCGGACCCCCTTCGGGCGTCTGCTCGGGTCGCTGAAGGATTTCAGCGCGGTGGATCTGGGTGCGGTCGCCATCAAGGGTGCGCTCGAGCGTTCCGGGGTGCCCGCGTCGGCGGTGGAGTACGTGATCATGGGCCAGGTGCTGACCGCCGGGGCGGGGCAGATGCCGGCGCGCCAGACCGCGATCAAGGCCGGGATCGGCTGGGATGTGCCGACGTTGACCATCAACAAGATGTGCCTGTCGGGAGTGGACGCGATCGCGCTCGCCGATCAGCTCATCCGCGCCGGTGAGTTCGACTGCGTCGTCGCCGGTGGGCAGGAGTCGATGACCCAGGCGCCGCATCTGCTGCTGGGAAGTCGTGGCGGATTCAAGTACGGCAACACCGAACTCGTCGACCACATGGCCTTCGACGGCTTGTGGGACGCGTTCACCGATCAGCCGATGGGTGCGCTGACCGAGCAGGGCAACGATGTCGACACCAGTGCGCCCGAGGCCGACGTGACCCGCGGTTTCACCCGCGCCGAGCAGGACGAGTTCGCCGCCCGCAGTCATCAGCGCGCGGCGATCGCCTGGAAGAACGGGGTGTTCGCCGACGAGGTGGTGCCGGTGGAGATCCCGCAGCGCAAGGGTGACCCGATCGTCTTCGCCGAGGACGAGGGCGTGCGGGCCGACACCACGGCGGAGTCGCTGTCCGGTCTCCGTCCGGCGTTCCGCAAGGACGGCACGATCACCGCGGGCAACTCGTCGCAGATCTCCGACGGCGCGGCCGCGGTCGTGGTGATGAGCAAGGCCAAGGCCACCGAACTCGGCGTGAGCTGGCTGGCGGAGATCGGCCCCCACGGTGTCGTCGCCGGTCCGGACTCGTCGCTGCAGGCCCAACCCGCCAACGCCATCGTCAAGGCGTGTGACCGCGCCGGCATCTCGCCGACCGACCTCGACCTGATCGAGATCAACGAGGCCTTCGCCGCGGTCGGGCTCGCCTCCGCCAAGCAGCTCGGCGTGGACCCGGAGATCGTGAACGTCAACGGCGGCGCGATCGCCGTCGGCCATCCGATCGGGACCTCGGGAGCTCGTATCGCACTGCATCTGGCGCTCGAGTTGCAGCGTCGTGGTGGCGGTGTCGGTGCGGCCGCGCTGTGCGGGGCCGGCGGACAGGGTGATGCCCTCATCATTCGGGTGCCTGCGAGCTGATTGCGGGTCCGTGGACGGACGTCTCCAGAGGAGACTTCTACTACACCTTGTCGTAGGATCATGTCCGATTCGGCACAATGGAGCTCATGTCGCACCTCTTGGATCTCAGCACCCCTGCCAAACGCTTCCGGTTCGTCGCCGTCCTGGAGGCGATCACCTGGTTGGCGTTGTTGATCGCCATGTTCTTCAAGTGGGTTCTCGGACACACCGAGGCGGTGGCCGTGCCCGGCATGGTGCACGGCATCGTCTTCGTACTGTTCGTCGTGGTGTCGCTGATCACCGCGGTCCAGCTGCGTTGGGGCGTCGTCGTGACGCTGCTGGCGCTGGTGTCCTCGATCCCGCCGTTCGGCACACTCGTCTTCGAGTGGTGGGCCCAGCGCAACGGCCACCTCGCCGAACTCTCCGACGACACGGCCGCACCGCGCGTCGCCGCCTGACGGTGACGCACTGATGATCGTCGCGTTCAGCCTGACACCGTCGGGTGGCGACGCCGTCGACGCCGACGGCGGGATGAACGCTGCGGTGGCGTCGGCCGTCAAGGTGGTCCGCGAGTCCGGACTTCCACACCAGACCACCTCCATGTTCACCTACCTCGAGGGTGAGTGGGACGAGGTCATGTCAGTCGTCAAAGCGGCCACCGACGCCGTCGCCGATCACGCACCGCGGGTCGGGCTCGTGCTCAAGGCCGACATACGGCCCGGCCACCTCGACGAGATGACCGGCAAGGTCGAGCGGATCGACCGGCGCCTCACGTGATGGCCGGCGTGCGGTCGGCCGCGACGGCCGCTCGCCGTGCACGGGTGTCGGTGGCCACGGTCTTCGCGCTGAACGGTTTTCTCGCGGCGATGTGGGTCGCTCACATCCCGGTCGTCACCGAACGGACGGGTATCTCACACGATGCCCTCGGCGGCATGCTGCTGTTACTCGGCGGGTCCGCATTCGTCGGGATGCAGCTGTGCGGTCCGATCATCGACCGGTGGGGATCGCGCCCGACGACCGTTGTCGCGGCCGTCCTGCTCTCGCTGGTGATCCTCGCACCGGTGAGAGCAGCCGGTGCCGGGACCCTGGCGATCGCCCTCGTCGGGTTCGGCTTCGCCAACGGTGCCCTCGACGTCTCGATGAACGCGCAGGCCGTCGCGGTCGAACGCGACTACGGCCGGCCGATCATGTCCTCGTTCCACGGGTTCTTCTCGGTGGGCGGTCTCGTCGGGTCGGGTGTCGTCGCGCTCACCCTGTGGCTGGACGTCCCGGTCCTGGCGACAGTGTCCGTCGCCGGCGGTGTCGGGCTCGTCGTGATCGTCTGCGTCGCCTGGGGCCTCCTGCCTGGCGGGATCCGTGAACCAGTGGAGTCGTCGTCGGTCGAGTCGTCGGCGTCGGACGCCCCGCGGCAGGCGGCGTCACACCGGTGGTGGCACGGCATCGATCGTCGTCGGCTGGTGTTGTTGGCGGCGGTCGCATTCGCGCTGATGCTGGCAGAGGGCACCGCGTACGACTGGAGTGCACTGCACATCGTCGAGACCTTCGGAAGTCCGGAGTCGGTCGGTGCGATCGCCTTCGGTGCGTTCAGCGCCGCGATGACGGTCGCGCGTTTCGGCATCGACCCGGTCGCGGCCGCGATGGGGCCCGTCGCGGTCGTCCGCTACGGGGCGCTGATCGGCATCGTCGGGATGACGCTCGCGGTGGTGGCTCCGGCGGCGTGGGTGGCGATCGTCGGTTGGACGGTGTTCGGGATCGGACTCGCTGGTCTCATCCCGCAGATCTTCACCGCGGCGGGCAACCTCACCACCGAGTCGAGTGGGCGCAGCATCTCGCTCGTCGTCGGTTGTGGCTACCTGGGCATGCTCGCGGGACCGGCCGTCGTCGGCTTCATCAGCAACCGCAGCACTCTGGCGATCGGTCTCGTCGTCGCGATCGGAGCCCTTGTGTTCGCCGCCGCCGCTGCGGGCGTCGTGCGGCGCGGCGACGACGTGACTGCCGATGAGCAGCGAACCGTTCCCCGCCGACGTGACACACTGGAACGGTGACACGACCAACGAATCGGCAGCAGGCGGCGGCCGCCGCTCGGCAACAGGCTGCGGCGGTAGCCATGGCGGGGGCGGTGGACCTGTCGGCCCTCAAGGAACGGGCCGACGCCCAGCGTCAACAGGGACAACGACCGACTCGCCCCCAACCGGAGGCATCACCCGACGGCTCCGCGGGCCCACCGTCGACGGCGGGCCCGGACACCGCGTCCGGAGATGCGGTCATGGACGTCACCGAGGAGACCTTCGAGTCCGAGGTCCTCGTCCGTTCCCAACAGCAATTGGTCCTCGTCGACCTGTGGGCTGAATGGTGCGGCCCGTGCAAACAGTTGTCGCCGGTCCTGGAATCGCTGGCCGCCCGCGCGCAGGGGTCCTGGGTGCTCGCCAAGATCGACGTGGACGCGAACCCCCGTATCGCACAGGCGTTCCGGGTGCAGTCGATCCCGATGGTCGTGGCCATCGCGCAGGGACAGCCCGTCGCGGCGTTCAACGGTGTGCGGTCGGAGGCCGAGATCACCCAGTGGGTCGACGACATCCTCGCCCAGGTCGGCGATGCGCTGCCGGGTATCGCCCCGCAGGGTGAGGCCGAACCCGAGCCCGACGACCCGCGGATGGTGGCCGCCGAGGACAAGCTGAACGGCGGTGACTTCGAAGGCGCCCTCGCCGACTACCGGGCCATCGCGGAGGCGGAGCCCGACAACGTCGAGGCGGCCTCGGCTGCGCGCAATCTCGATTTCGTGCTGCGTGCCCAGGCGCACGATCCGGCCATCGTCGACACGGCGGCCCCGACCGATGTCGACGCTCAGCTGGCGGCCGCCGACGTGTTGCTGCTGGCGCAGCAGCCCGAGCAGGCCTTCGACCGGATCATCGGGGTCGTCAAGGTGACCGCCGGCGACGACCGCACGCGGGCTCGCACCCGGCTGCTCGAGCTGTTCGAGCTGTTCGATCCGGCCGAACCGTTCGTCGTGTCGGCCCGACGCAAGCTCGCGACGGCCCTCTACTGATCTCACCCTCGCCGACCGGGCCCGCGAGTTCGCCGACCGTGCCCCAGAATTCGCTGACCGTGTCCTGTCGCAGAGCGGGCCTCATAATTCGCCGACCGTGCCCCAGAACTCGCCGACCGTGTCCTGAATCTCGCCGACCGTGCCCGGCCGGTGATGGACCAGGCACCGTCGGCGGATTCCGGGTGGTCGGAGACCGGCTCCGGCGACCTGGCCCGGTCTGTCAGATCTCGGTCGGTGCAGTCGGTGCAGTCGGTGCGGTCGGGGACGGTGCGGTCCGGGCCGACGAGATCTCGTCCGCGGTCTCCGCGGATGTCTCGACCGAGGTGGTCGTGCGCGAGGCCGGTGCGAGGAAGATCGCCGAGTTGGCAGGGAGCATGACCTGGGCCGAGGTGGCGCGGCCGTGCCATCCGGGCCCGTCGGCGACGACGCTGCCGAGGTTGCCCTTCCCGGCGCCGCTGTAGGCCGCCGAATCCGTGTTGAGGACCTCGTCCCAGGTGCCCGCCATGGGCAGGCCGATGCGGTAGTCCGAGCGATCGCTGCCCGAGAAATTGAACAGGCAGGCCATCATCGAACCGTCCGAGCCGAATCGCAGGAAGCTGATGACGTTGTTGGCGGTGTCGTTGGCGTCGATCCACGAGTAGCCGTCAGGCGTCGCGTCCTGTGTGTAGAGGGCGGGATGCGCACGATAGACCCGGTTCAGATCGGTGACCAGCGCGGAGATCCCGGAGTGCAGTTCACCCTCCCAGCCCTCCAACTGGAACCAGTCGAGCCCGCGGTTGTCGGCCCATTCACCGGTCTGTCCGAACTCCTGGCCCATGAACAGCAGCTGCTTTCCGGGGTGGGACCACATGTACGCCAACAGGACTCGTACGCCACACGCCTTGGTGAACGAGTCTCCGGGCATACGGCTCCACAGTGTGCCCTTGCCGTGCACGACCTCGTCGTGCGAGATCGGCAGGACGAAGTTCTCGCTCCACGCGTACATCAGCGAGAAGGTGATCTCGTGGTGATGGAAACTGCGATGCACCTGGTCCCGGCCGAGATAGCCCAACGTGTCGTGCATCCACCCCATGTTCCATTTGAAGGTGAATCCGAGGCCGCCGAGATCGGTCATCTGCGTGACCCCCGGCCAGGCGGTCGACTCCTCCGCGATCGTCAGCGCTCCCGGAAAGTGTTTGTGCACAGTCGCATTCGTCTCCTGTAGGAACTGCACCGCCTCGAGGTTCTCGCGTCCGCCGTAGATGTTGGGGCGCCACTGGCCGTCGGGACGGGAGTAGTCCAGGTACAGCATCGAGGCGACGGCGTCGACCCGCAGTCCGTCGATGTGGAACTCATCGAACCAGAACAGGGCGTTGGCGACGAGGAAGTTGCGGACCTCGCGTCGGCCGAAGTTGAAGACATAGGTGCCCCAGTCGAGTTGCTCGCCGCGCATCGGGTCGCCGTCCTCGTAGAGCGGCGTGCCGTCGAAGCGGGCGAGGGCCCAGTCGTCCTTGGGGAAGTGGGCGGGCACCCAGTCGACGATGACGCCGATCCCCAGTGAATGCAGATGGTCGACGAGGTACCGGAAGTCGTCGGGGCCGCCGAATCGCGCGGTCGGGGCGAAGTAGGAGGTCACCTGATAGCCCCACGATCCGCCGAACGGATGCTCGGCGACGGGCAGGAACTCGACGTGGGTGAAGCCCTTCTCCACGAGATAGTCACCGAGCTCGGTGGCCAGTTCTCGGTAGGACAGTCCCGCCCGCCAGGATGCGATGTGGACCTCGTACACGCTGATCGGTTCGTCGACGGGAGTTCCGGCCGCACGTCGGGCGATCCAGTCGTCGTCAGACCATTCGTACTCGGACTCGCTGACGACCGACACCGTCGACGGCGGCACCAGTGTCCGACGGGCCATCGGATCGGCCTTGTCGCGGACGACACCGTCGGCGCCGTGGATGCGGAACTTGTAGGAGGCGCCGTCGCCGACGTCCGGGACGAACACCTCCCACACCCCGCTGCTGCCGATCGACCGCATCGGCGTCTGGCGGCCGGCCCACCCGTCGAAATCACCGATCAGCGCGACGCCGTGGGCGTTCGGTGCCCACACCGAGAACGCCGTACCACGGACCTCGCCGTCGGGCGTGGTGTAGGAGACCACCCGTGCCCCGAGGACATCCCACAGGGACTCGTGACGACCCTCGGAGAACAGATGCACGTCGACCTCACCCAGGCTGGGCAGGAAGCGGTATCCGTCCGCGACGACGTAATCGTCGGTGCCACCCTGCGCATTCGGGTAGGTGACGCGATACCGGTAGTCCATGAGGTCGCTGATCGGCACGGCGGCGACCCAGAGGTCGTCGGTCTGGCGGGTCATCGGGTGATCCTCACCGCCGATCACCGCGACGACCGAGACGGCGTCGGGACGCAATGTGCGCAGGATCGTCCACCCGCCCGGGGCGTCGTGCGCGCCGAGGAAGGCGTGCGGATCGGGGTGGGTCAGACTGAACAGCCGCCGCAGGTCGTGGTCGGAGGCCGATGCTTCGGGACTCTGGCTCGTGGTCACGGGAACCTCACTGCATCCGGTAGGCGAGTCGACGGGCGGTGCTCGGTTCCAGCGGGGGCAGCGACAGGATGTGCGCCACCGCCCTCCAGGGCTCGAGCTGGATGAAATTGGCCTGCCCCCAGTGGAATTCCTGACCCGACACCTCATCACGCACAGTGAAGCGGTCCTGCCAGTCGAATCCCAGACTCGGCAGATCGAGCCACAGAGTGGAGCTCTCCGTGCCGAAGGGATTCAGGTTGATCACGACGATGACCCGATCGCCCGAGACCGGGTCGATCTTCGAATAGGCGATCAGCGCCGGGTTGTCGAGATGATGGAACGTGATGTTCCGCAACTGCTGCAGCGCGGGATGGCGCCGACGGATCGCGTTGAGCGTGGTGATCCACGGTTCGAGTGACTCACCCCGGCTGGTCGCGGCCTTGTAGTCACGTGGGCGGAGTTCGTACTTCTCCGAATTCAGGTACTCCTCGCTCCCCTCGGCGACGGCCACGTGCTCGTAGAGTTCGTACCCGGAGTAGACGCCCCATGACGGGGCGAGCGTCGCCGCCAGGGCGGCCCGCAGGGCGAATATGCCGGGACCACCGTGTTGCAGGCTCTCGTGCAGGATGTCCGGTGTGTTGACGAACAGGTTCGGGCGCGCCTCGTCGGCATGGCCGGCGATCTCGCGTCCGAATTCCTCGAGTTCCCACTTCAGCGTCTTCCAGGTGAAGTACGTGTAGGACTGGGTGAATCCGATCCGGGCGAGCCCGTATAGCCGCGCCGGTCGGGTGAATGCCTCCGACAGGAACAGGATGTCGGGATCGCGCTTCTTCACCTCGTTGATCAGCCACTCCCAGAAGTTGGGCGGCTTGGTGTGCGGATTGTCGACCCGAAAGATCTTGACGCCCAATCCGACCCACTTCAGCACGACCTTCAGCACGGCCCGGTACAGCCCGTTGCGGTCGTTGTCGAAGTTCAGCGGATAGATGTCCTGATACTTCTTCGGCGGGTTCTCGGCGTACGCGATGGTGCCGTCGGGCTGCGTGGTGAACCATTCGGGGTGCTCCCGCGCCCACGGATGATCGGGTGCGCACTGCAGTGCGAGGTCGATGGCGACCTCGAGTCCGAGCTCGGCCGCCCGGGCGATGAAGTAGGAGAAGTCGTCCTCGGTGCCGAGGTCCGGATGGATCGCGTCGTGACCACCTTCATCGGAGCCGATGGCCCACGGGGATCCGACGTCGTCGGGACCCGCGACGAGGGTGTTGTTCGGCCCCTTGCGGTTGACCCGCCCGACCGGGTGGATCGGCGGCAGATAGACGACGTCGAAGCCCATCCCGGCGATCCGGGGGAGGTCGTCGACGGCGGTCAGGAAGGTGCCGTGGACCGGGTGTCCCTCGCCGTCCCACCCGCCGGTGGATCGCGGGAAGAACTCGTACCAGGAGCCGAACAGCGCTCGACGACGATCGACCCAGACACGATAGGACCTCGACTTGGTGACCAGGTCGCGGACGGGATACGCGGCGAGGAGGTCGGCCACTTCGTCGGACAGCGCCAGATTCACCCGGTTCTCCACGCGCCGACGGCGTGCGCGCAGTTGTTCGACGGCCTCGGTGAGCGTCTCGGTGTGTTCGACCGGCACGATCTCGGTGGCGCGCGTGAGCAGTTCCGCGCCGATCTCCAGGTCGTTGGCCAGGTCGACCGCTCCCTGACCGGCGTCGATCTTCTTGATCACGGCCGAACGCCAGGTGGCGTACGGATCGCTCCACGCCTCGATGCGGAAGACCCAGTACCCGACGTCATCGGGGACGAACGCGGCGTTGAACACGTCGGGTTCACCGGCCGGTTCCATCCGGATGTCGAGGGCGGCCCGGTCGGGGCCGTCCACGTGCAGGGTCACCCCGAGCGCGTCATGACCTTCGCGCCAGGCGGTCGTGCTGATCGGGATCAGCTCCCCGACAACGGCTTTGGCCGGCAGTTGCCCGGCAGACACCAGGGGTTGGATATCGTCGATCCCCATCCGCCCGATCACCAGCGGCCTCCTCTGTCCTAGACCTGCGGCCCTGTCCTGCGGGCCCTGTCCTGCGGCTCTTCTGGCGCACGCTCCCGGTGTGGCGTTCCACCCAACCGTGCCACGCTCAACCGTAGGGGATCGCGGCCAGTCTGCCCAACGCAGAACGGACCAGATCACCGTCGGTCGTCCGCCAGAACGGCGGCAGGGACGCGAGCAGATATCCACCGTATCCGGCCGTGGCCAGTCGGGAGTCCAGAACGGCGACGACACCCCGGTCGTCGGTGGATCGCAGCAGGCGACCCGCACCCTGTGCCAACAGCAGCGCCGCGTGATTGGCGGCGACGGTCAGGAATCCGTTGCCCCCGCGGGCCTCGACAGCCCGCTGACGTGCGGTCAGCAGCGGGTCGTCGGGGCGTGGGAAGGGGATGCGATCGATCACCACGAGGCTGCACGACGGCCCGGGCACATCGACGCCCTGCCACAGCGACAGCGTGCCGAACAGGCAGGTCTGCGGGTCCTCGGCGAATCGGCGCACCAACGCGGAGGTCGTGTCGTCGCCCTGGCACAGCACCGGGTGATCGCTGCGCTCGCGGATGGCCTCGGCGGCCTCGCGCGCCGCGCGCATCGACGAGAACAGACCGAGGGTCCGGCCGTCGGCGGCCGCCATGAGTTGGGCGAGTTCGTCGAGCGTCTGCTCGGCGATCGCGTCCCGGCCGGGGCGGGGCAGGTGCCGGGCGACGTAGAGGATCGCGGCCTTCGGGTAGTCGAAGGGCGAACCGGCGTCGAGTCCGGACCATCGCGGGGGAGCGTTGTCCCTCGGTGCGGCCTTGCCGACGGCGGTGGCCTCGATCTCCGGTGCGGGTGGACGCTCGGTCGCCGGGTCGGCACCGTCGGTGTCGCGGCGTCCGGCCGCCGGAAGTCCCCACGTCGCGGCCAACGCGTCGAAGTTCCCGCCGACGGTGAGGGTCGCCGAGGTGAGTATCACCGTCGAGTTCGCGAACAGCGAGGCGCGCAGCAGACCACCGACCGACAGTGGCGCGATCCGCACCACCGCGCGAGTGTCGTTGCCCGCCTTCTCGTGCGCGACCCACACCACGTCGTGCCGCTTGGCCGGGTCGGGGGTGTCGAAGGCGCCGAGGAGGCGGACGACGGTGTCGTGCGTCTCCTCGAGCGAGGTGAGGGCAGCGCTACGGGCCGCCGCCGAGTCGTCGGAGGCGCCGGGCATCCGAACCGGGCCGATCTCGTTGCGGGCCAGCCACAACCGGTCGCGCAGACTCGCCAACGCCTCTGCCATGCCGGACGGCAGGCGTGTCCATTCCCGGCCGGGGAGCTCCGACAACACCGCGTCGAGGTTCTCGCCTGCTCCCAGCAGTGCGTCGGTGGTCTCCTCGTCGAGGAGCTTGCCGCAGCGTCGGGCGACGAGTGTGATGCCCGGACCGGACAATTCGGCGGTGGAGACCGAGGTGATGCGGTCGACGAGCTCGTGGGCCTCGTCGATCATCACCACGTCGTGTTCGGGCAGGATGCTCGCGGGGCTCATCGCGTCGATCGCCAGCAGGGCGTGGTTGGTGACGATCACGTCGACCTTGCCGGCGGCGCGCCGCGAACGCTCGGCGAAGCAGTCTTCCGAATAGCTGCAGTTGGCTGCGCCGAGGCATTCTCGGGCGGTCACGCTGACCTGTCGCCAGGAACGATCCGACACCCCGGGGGACAGGTCGTCGCGGTCGCCGGTCTCGGTCTCCGAGGTCCACTCCCGTAGTCGTGTCACCTCCCGTCCGGTACGTGACAACTCGAATGCGTCGAACAGCTCGGTGGCCGGTTCCTCGGCCGTCCCGCTGTGGATCTTGTTGAGGCACAGATAGTTGCCGCGACCCTTGAGGATGGCGAAGGTGGGCTCGCGGTGCAGCGGGCCTGCGAGGGCTCCGGCCAGCCGTGGCAGATCACGCTCGATGAGCTGACGCTGCAGGGCGATCGTCGCGGTGGAGACCACCACGGTCCGTCCCGACTCGACGGCATGGCGGATGGCCGGCACGAGGTAGGCCAACGATTTGCCGGTGCCGGTGCCGGCCTGGACCGCCAGGTGTTCGCCGGTGTCGATGGCGTGGGCGACGGCCGACGCCATGCGCACCTGGCCATCGCGCCGGCGGCCGCCGAGAGCGGTGACCGCGGCATCGAGGAGCGCGGTCACCGGTGGGGTGGAGGTCATTCGGTCCGGGCGGATCCGTTGTAGAGGAGGTCGCCGACGAGATCGACACCGGCCGCGCGCATCGCCGACAACGCTGTCGACGCGGTGTCGGCGGAGACCGCTGCGGTGAAGTTCAGGAGTACCCGCGTGGTGAAACCCTCCTGCGCCGCGTCCACCGCGGTGGCACGCACACAGTGGTCGGTGGCGATACCGACGATGTCGACCCGGCTGATCCCATGCGCCCGAAGCCAATCCGCGAGCGGCACATCGTCTTCGGTCGCCCCTTCGAAGCCGGAGTATGCGGCGCTGTACTGGCCCTTGGAGAAGATCGCCTGTGCGGCCGACGCATCGAACGAGGGGTGGAACCACACGCCGTCGGTGTCCACCCGGCAGTGCGGTGGCCACGAGTCGACGTAGTCGGGTTGGTCGGAGAAGTGCGCGCCCGGATCGATGTGGTAATCGCGCGTGGCGACGACGGTGCGGTAGTCGCCGACGATGCTCTCGATCGCCGCGGCCACGGCGGCCCCGCCATTCACACCGAGGGCGCCGCCTTCGCAGAAGTCGTTCTGCACGTCGACGACGACAAGGGCCAGATCCTTGGGCTTGCTGCTCATCTGCTGCCTATCCGAGGACGAATCGGGTGGGGACTGCGGGATCGCCGTGCGACAGGCCGAGACCCTCCCACGGGAGGCTCACCAGCGCGTCGGCGAGGTGGCTTCGGCCGTCGGCGAGGGAGGGGAGACCATCGACCGGAGAACCGTCACGGACGAGGGGGATCTGCAGCGGCCGTACGTTCAGGCCGTCGACCGCGGGCGTGTCGTCGGCGGCGCGGTGGACAATCTCCTCGACGATCGTTCCCGATGCGCGTGCGGACCGGACCGCGGTCTTCGCGCCGCCGCGGGATTCCTTGTGGCTGGCGCGTTTGGCGACCGGTCGTCCGTCGACCTCCACCAGCTTGTAGACCATGCCCGCGGTGGGAGCTCCGCTGCCGGTGACCAGTGATGTCCCCACGCCGTAGGTGTCGACGGGTTCGGCACGCAGCGAGGCGATCGCGTATTCGTCGAGGTCGCCGGACACGACGATGCTGGTGGATGTCGCGCCCAGATCGTCGAGCTGATCGCGCACCTTGCGGGCAAGGACACCGAGATCGCCGGAATCGATACGCACACCCCCGAGGTCGGTGCCGGCGACCTCGATCGCGTTGCGAACACCCTGGGTGATGTCGTAGGTGTCCACGAGCAGGGTGGTCCCGACGCCGAGCGCCTCGATCTGCGCTGCGAACGCGGCCTTCTCGTCGGGGCCGTCGGGACCGGTGAACCCGAGGGTGAACGCATGCGCGGCCGTGCCCGCACTGGGTACGCCGTAGGTCCGCGCGGCTTCCAGGTTGGAGGTCGCGGCCACTCCCGCCAGATAGGCGGCGCGAGCGCTCGAGACCGCTGCGCGTTCATGGGTCCGGCGCGATCCCATCTCGATGATCGGGCGCGACCCGGCCGCGCTCACCATCCGGGCGGCCGCGGACGCGATCGCGCTGTCGTGGTTGAGGATCGAGAGGATCAGGGTCTCGAGGAGCACGCCCTCGGCGAAACTGGCGCGCACGGTGAGGATCGGCGAGCCGGGGAAATACAGCTCGCCC
This sequence comes from Gordonia sp. OPL2, assembly GCF_003797825.1. Taxonomy (GTDB): domain Bacteria; phylum Actinomycetota; class Actinomycetes; order Mycobacteriales; family Mycobacteriaceae; genus Gordonia. The sequence continues at coordinate 233,810 of NZ_RKME01000003.1, read as the reverse complement.
TCTCGGTAGCCGTCGATGTCGCCGGAGAACCGGTACTCCCGCAGCCAGTTCACCGTGTCGTCGTCGAGGAAGCGGCTCACGACCTCGAGTTCCGCGTCGCCGAACCGGAAGTCGGCCAGCTCGTCGAGCACGCGCCCGGTGCCCGCCACGACGCCGTAGCGCCGCCCGTCGGGCAGCCTGCGGGCGAACACCTCGAAGACGCACGGTCGGTGCGCAACCGGATGCCGCAATGCTGCCGAGACCATGGTCAGTTCGTACTGATCGGTCAGCAGCGCGGTGTTGTCGATGGTCACAATCGCTTACCCTTGGTCGTATGGCGCCTGACGTAACTCGTGCGCACGAGGCTACCTTCCCGGGCGAACGGAGCGACGGGACAATCCACAGGGAGCGGTGCGACCCGAGAATCCACAGGCTGCGGATCGACGCGACTGTCCGCGGCGAGCAGACCGACGCTCCGGGGCCCCGTGGCACCGCGGTCGCCGAACCCGGCGTGGCAGAGGGTGCGACCGCACTCGACCGCCCCTGGGTGACCATCGTCTGGGACGATCCCGTGAACCTGATGCGCTACGTGACGTTCGTGTTCCAGAAGGTGTTCGGCTACTCGGAGTCGCGCGCGAATCAACTCATGATGCAGGTGCACACCGAGGGCAAGGCCGTCGTCTCGGCCGGGGACCGTGACAAGGTCGAATCGGACGTGCGCAAGCTCCATGCCGCCGGACTCTGGGCCACCATGCAACGGGACACCTGATCGGAGAATCTGACACCACCGTGCGTACCTGGAAACGCAAGGGCCGTGGCGCCGCGACGCGCATCTGCTCGCATCTCGATGTGCACGAGGCCGAACTGCTCGCCTCGATGGTCACCTCGATGCGGGAGTTGCTCACCGAACGGGAGGCGTCGGCGCCACGCGACGAACTGTCCGCGGTCACCGGGATCACGACCGGCCACACCGCCGCGCCGACCGATGTCACCCTGGGCCGACTGCTGCCGGACTTCCATCGTCCGGATCAGGACCATGAGCTCACCACCGACGTCGTCAACGGTGACATCAACGGCGCATTGCGCAGCATGCACGAACCGCACATCATCGACGCCAAGATGTCGGCTGCGCAGGTGGTTCTCGACACCCTTCCCGACGGGGGCGGCGACCTCGCGCTCACCGAGGCGCAGGCGATGGAGTGGCTGACGGCGCTCAACGACGTCCGGCTCGCACTCGGGGCGATGCTCGGAATCTCCGAGGACACGCCCGACTCGCTGCCGCCCGACCATCCGCATGCCGCCCATCTGGACGTCTACCACTGGCTGACGGTCATGCAGGAACTGCTCGTCGAATCATTGATGTGATGGGGAGGATCGCGAGTCCGGGAGACCGGATCACCGACGTCGCCGGCATCCTGGTCGGCCATCACGAACGCATCGACGACGACGCCGTGGTGGCCTCACCGGACGGGACGCAGCCGGGTCGCGGCTGGGCCACCGGGACCACCGTGGTGCGGATCGACGCGCCGGATGCGGTCTGTGCGGTCGATGTCCGCGGCGGCGGCCCGGGTACCCGCGAGACCGATCTCCTCGACCCGGTGAACACCGTGCAGACCGCCCACGCGATCGTCCTCTCCGGCGGAAGCGCCTACGGTCTCGCGGCCGCCGACGGCGTGATGCTCGGACTGGAGGCCGGGGGCATCGGGCTGCCGATGGATGATCGCGGTCACGTGGTGCCGATCGTGCCGGGTGCGGTCATCTTCGATCTGCCGGTGGGTGCGTGGGATCACCGGCCCGATGCCGGGTTCGGCCGCGCGGCGTTGGCGGCGGTGACCGCCGACGTCGAGGTCGGCAGTGTCGGCGCGGGTGCGGGGGCACGCGCAGGCGCCGTCAAGGGGGGCGTCGGGACCGCGTCGGTCACGCTGACCGACGGCCCGGCCGCCGGTGTCACGGTGGGTGCTCTGATGGTCGCGAACCCGGTGGGCTCGGTGATCGATCCGTCGACCGGATTGCCTTGGGGTGCAACGTCATCGGACATCGACCACTTCGGGCTGGGTGTGCCCGCCGCCGACGAGGTGGCACGGTACGCGGAGCTGACCGCGAAACAGACCGTCCTCAACACCACGATCGGCGTCGTGGCCACCGATGCCGTCCTCGACGCGGCGTCCACACGCCGGGTCGCGATGGCCGGCCACGACGGCCTCGCCCGAGCCATCGACCCCGCCCATTCGCCGCTCGACGGCGACACCGTCTTCGCGGTGTCCACCCGCACGACCCGTCCCGAGCAGCCGCCGGTGCCGGGCGGGATGAACCCCGACGTCGCCTTGCTCGCGGAGGTCTCCCGCGTCGCCGCGGTCGTGGTGCAACGCGCGATCGTCGGGGCGGTTCTCGCCGCGACACCGGTCGCAGGAGTCCCGACGTATGCCGACATCGTGCCGTCGGCGTGGCGCGGATACCGTGGGCCGGCGGAATAGCGGCGCCGACGTCGACGTTGCTCACAGCTGATGTCAGAGGCAGTTGATGTCGGAGGAGGAGTGGGAGTGCTGACGATCAGCGAGGAGCTGGTGGACGCGATGGTGGCGCACGCACGCGCCGACCATCCGGACGAGGCCTGCGGGATCATCGCGGGGGCGGAGGGTTCCGACGTCCCGGAGCGCTTCATCGCGATGATCAACGCCGAGCGTTCACCCACCTTCTATCGCTTCGACTCGACCGAGCAGCTCAAGGTGTGGCGGGAGATGGACCGCCTCGACGAGGAACCGGTGGTGATCTACCACTCCCACACCGCGACCGAGGCCTACCCCAGCCGCACCGACGTCTCCTACGCGAGTGAACCGAACGCCCACTACGTCCTGGTGTCCACCCGTGACGCCGACCACGCCGAGATCCGCAGCTATCGCATCGTCGATGGCGTGGTGACCGAAGAACCCATCGAGATCAGGAGCTGACCACCATGGCGGTAACCGTGTCCATCCCGACCATCCTGCGTACCCACACCGGGGGCGAGAAGCGCGTCGAGGCCAGCGGCGCCACGTTGTCGGAGATCATCGACAGCCTCGAGGCGGCCAATCCGGGCATCAAGGAGCGCCTGGTCGCCGCTGATCCGGATGGCGCCGTCAAGCTCCACCGGTTCGTCAACATCTACGTCAACGACGAGGACGTCCGCTTCTCCGGTGGACTCGACACCTCCGTCGACGACGGCGACGACGTCACGATCCTGCCCGCCGTCGCAGGAGGCTAGGCCTCGGTGGCCCGCTACACATCCCTCATCGACTCGGTCGGACACACGCCGCTGATCGGCCTGCAACGACTCTCACCGCGGTGGGACGACACCGACGACGGTCCCCACGTCCGGTTGTGGGCCAAGCTCGAGGACCGCAACCCGACCGGCTCGATCAAGGACCGTCCGGCCCTGAGGATGATCGAGCAGGCCGAGCGTGACGGGCTGCTGCAGCAGGGGTCGATCATCCTCGAGCCGACCAGCGGCAACACCGGTATCTCGCTGGCCATGGCCGCCAAGCTCAAGGGCTATCAGCTCATCTGCGTCATGCCGGAGAACACCTCTCAGGAGCGTCGGTCGCTGCTGACGATGTTCGGTGCGCAGGTGATCTCCTCGCCCGCGGCCGGCGGGTCGAACACCGCCGTCGCCATGGCGAAGGAACTCGCTGCCGAGCACCCCGACTGGGTGATGCTCTACCAGTACGGCAACGAGGCGAACATGCTCGCCCACTACGAGGGCACCGGCCCCGAACTCTTCGCCGACCTCCCCGAGATCACCCACTTCGTCGCCGGCCTCGGCACCACCGGCACGTTGATGGGTGTCGGCCGTTACCTGCGTGAGCAGAATCCCGACATCGAGATCGTCGCCGCCGAGCCACGCTACGGCGACGAGGTCTACGGACTGCGCAACATCGACGAGGGATTCGTCCCCGAGCTCTACGACGACTCGGTCCTCACCCGACGGTTCTCCGTGCAGGGTGTCGACGCCGTGGCCCGGGTCCGCGAGCTCATCGACACCGAGGGCATCTTCGCCGGGATCTCGACCGGCGCCATCCTGCAGGCCGCCCGGGGCGTCGGCCGGGGCGCACTGAAGAAGGGAGAGCGCGCCGACATCGGTCTCGTGATCCCCGACGCCGGGTGGAAGTATCTGAGCACCGGAGCCTACGAAGGTAGCCTGGAGCAGGCAGAGGAGGCACTCGAAGGCCAGCTCTGGGCGTGAGGTCCGCCGGTCGATCAGCGACGAGCGAGTCGGCGAGCCCGACGCCTATCGACACCCACCGACAGGAAAACCGATGACCGTGAACCCGACGCCCCCGGGATCGGGCACCGCACCGAAGGGTCCGCGGCCGCTCTGGCAGCGATCGGCGCTCATCATGGCCGCGATCGCCGCTCTGCTGTTCGTCATCGAGGGCATCGACGCCGCGACGAACTACCGGCTCGACGACGCGGGCATCGAACCGCGGCAGGTCGACGGCCTCGACGGGATCCTGTGGGCGCCGTTCCTGCACGCCGACTGGCAACACCTGTTCGCCAACCTCATACCGGGACTGGTGCTCGGATTCCTGCTGCTCATGTCGAAGCGGTTCATCATCGTGACGGCGATCGTGTGGGTCGTCTCGGGGCTCGGCGTGTGGCTGTTCGCGCCGCCGTACAGCGTCACCGTCGGTGCGTCCGGCATCATCTTCGGCTGGCTCACCTACCTGCTGATCCGCGGACTGTTCAACCGCGACGTCTGGCAGATCCTCGGCGGTGTCGTGCTGTTCCTGATCTACGGTTCGGTGCTGTGGGGTGTGCTGCCCACCGACTCCGGCGTGTCCTGGCAGGGGCACCTGTTCGGCGCGATCGGCGGTGTCCTGGCCGCCTGGTACCTCGCCGACCGTGACCGTCGCCGGGCTCGTAAAGCCGGGACCCCGCAGCCGTACCCGGGGGTGCGGTCATAGCCGAGCAGACTGCGCCCATCGGCATCTTCGATTCGGGTGTGGGCGGATTGACGGTGGCGCGCGCGATCATCGACCTCCTGCCCGACGAGGACATCGTCTACATCGGCGACACCGCGAACGGTCCCTATGGCCCGCTGGCGATCCCGGACATCCGACGACACGCCCTCGCCATCGGCGACGACCTCGCCGACCGCGGTGTGAAAGCGATCGTCATCGCGTGCAACACAGCGTCGGCCGCGTGTCTGCGCGACGCTCGTGAACGCTATGCGCCCATCCCGGTCGTCGAGGTCATCCTGCCGGCGGTGCGTCGCGCGGTGGTCGCCACGAAGACCAACCGCATCGGCGTGATCGGCACGCAGGCCACGATCGCCTCACGGGCATATCAGGATTCGTTCGCAGCCGCCCGCGACGCCGAGATCACCGCCGTCGCATGCCCACGCTTCGTCGACTTCGTCGAACGCGGCATGACCAGCGGTCGCCAGATCCTCGGGCTCGCACAGGGATACCTCGAACCGCTGCAGGAGGCCGACGTCGACACGGTGGTGCTGGGGTGCACGCACTACCCGTTGTTGTCCGGCGTGATCCAGCTCGCGATGGGCGACGAGGTGACCCTGGTGTCCAGCGCCGACGAGACCGCCAAGGACCTGTTCCGGGTACTGACCCAACTCGATCTCCTGCACCCGCACTCCGACCGCGCGGCAGTCCGCGAGTTCCGTTCCACCGGGGATCCCGAGTTCTTCGCGCGTCTGTCGACCCGATTCCTGGGCCCGGCGATCGGTCAGGTCCAACACCTCTGAGCGTCGCAACCATCGTTGGACAGTTGTGACCTACATGCGGACTCGTCCTCAGGCGGGCATGGCACAGTAGGGCCTATGCGTCTCTCCGTCCTCGGATGTGCCGGAAGTGTGGGTGGACCGGACGCTGCCTGCTCCGGGTACCTGCTGTCCGTCGAGGGTGAGAGACCCGTGCTGATCGACTGCGGTCCGGGCGTCCTGTCCGAACTGCAGCGTGAGGTGGATCCCGTCGACGTCGACGTGGTGCTGTCACATCTGCATGCCGATCACTGCCTGGACATACCCGCCATGCTGGTCTGGCGCCGCTATGCGCCGCGACCGGCCACCGATCGTGCGCGTCTCTACGGCCCACCCGGGACCGCGCTGCGGATCGGCGCCGCCTCTGCCGAGATCCCCGGAGACGTCGACGACATCTCCGACACGTTCGACTGCCAGGAGTGGAAGGACGGGGTGGAGGTCGCCATCGCCGGGATGTCGATCACCCCCTATCGGGTCAATCACCCGCCGGAGACGTACGGCCTCCGCATCACCGGGCCCGGAGGACAGGTCATCGCCTACAGCGGTGACACCGCGATGTGCGACGAGGTCGTCGATGTCGCCGACGGCGCCGACATCTTCCTGTGCGAGGCGACCTGGACGCACGCGCCCGACGAGCGGCCCCCGAACCTGCATCTGTCGGGATACGAGGCCGGGCAGATCGCGACGAAGGCCGGTGTGCGGTCCCTCGCGCTCACCCACCTCGCGCCGTGGTTCGATGCCGAGACGATCCTCGCCGAGGCGCGGTCCACCTTCGCCGGTCCGGTCGACCTCGTCCGGCCCGGTCAGGTCTTCGACCTCGTGCCGTGAGACCGACCCGATCGGCCGTCGGCGGCGATCGTTAGAGTTGGGGCCGTGACGACACGAGCTGACGGCAGGGCCGACGACGAACTCCGACCGATCACCTTCACCCGAGGGTTCACGAGTCATCCGGCCGGCTCGGTGCTGGTCGAATTCGGTGGGACGCGCGTGATGTGCACGGCAAGCGTGACCGAGGGCGTCCCGCCGTGGCGGCGCGGTTCCGGGCTCGGCTGGCTGACCGCCGAATACGCGATGCTGCCGTCGTCGACGCACGAGCGATCCCGCCGCGAGTCGGTGAAGGGCAAGGTCGGTGGGCGAACGCACGAGATCAGCCGTCTCGTCGGCCGGTCGCTGCGGGCCTGCATCGATCTGGGCGCGCTGGGCGAGAACACGGTCGCGGTCGACTGCGATGTCCTGCAGGCCGACGGCGGCACCCGGACGGCCGCCATCACCGGTGCGTACGTCGCCCTCGCCGACGCCGTGACGTGGCTGAAGGCTGCGGGCCGCCTCAGCGATCCGCAGCCACTGTCGTGCATGATCGCCGCCGTGAGCGTCGGCGTCGTCGACGGTCGGGTGCGACTCGATCTCCCCTACGAGGAGGACTCGCGGGCCGAGGTCGACATGAATGTGGTGGCCACCGACGCCGGCACGCTCGTCGAGGTGCAGGGCACGGGCGAGGGCGCGACGTTCCCGCGCGCCACCCTCGACAAGCTCCTCGACGTCGCCATGATCGGCACCGAGAAGCTCTTCGCCGCGCAGCGTGAGGTGCTGGCGGCGCCGTATCCCGGCGACTTGCCGAACCAGGCCTGATGGCGACGGTGCTGGTCGCCAGCCGCAACGCGAAGAAGCTCGCGGAGCTGCGCCGGGTGCTCGACGCGGCGGGCATCACCGGCGTCGACGTCGTCGGACTCGACGCCGTGCCGGAGTATCCGGAGGAGCCGGAGACCGGCGCGACGTTCGAGGACAATGCACTCATCAAGGCCGTCGCCGGTGCTCGTGCCACCGGATTGCCTTGTCTGGCAGACGATTCCGGTATCGCTGTGGACGCGCTGAACGGGATGCCCGGCGTCTTGTCGGCCCGCTGGAGCGGACGACACGGCGACGACGCGGCCAACAACTATCTCTTGCTCGCACAGATCGGTGACGTTCCCGACGAGCGCCGGGGCGGTGCCTTTGTCTCGGCGTGTGCGCTGGTCCTGCCGTCGGGCGGCCAGACCGTGGTGCGCGGCGAATGGCGCGGGACCATCGTGCGCGCGCCTCGCGGCGACAACGGATTCGGCTATGACCCGCTCTTCGTCCCCGACGACGCCTCGGCCGGTGGACGCTCGGCCGCGGAATTGTCGGCGCCGGAGAAGGATGCGATCAGTCACCGGGGTAAGGCGCTGGCCCAGTTGGTTCCGGCGCTACGCGAGCTCGCCGGCTGACCGCGTCGAATTCGTGACCGCGTCGAGTCCGTGGTGCACGGTCAGCATGGCCTCGACCGAGTCGGGCCAGCGGTAACGACTGGCCCGTCGTCGTGCGGCCCTCTCGCGTTCGCTCCTGGGCAGTTCCAAGACCTGTTCGATCGCATCGGCGAAGGCGGCACCCGAATTCGCCGCCAGCGCACCACATGTCGCGTCGACCATCCCTGCGACCGCGGACGACCGCGACCCCACGACCGGGGTTCCGGATGCCAACGACTCGAGTGCGGAGAGACAGAACGTCTCGTGCGGGCCCGGTGCCAACGAGATCTCGGTCGTCGCCAGCAGCGCGGCAACGTGCTGTCGGTCGGCGAGGTGTCCGAGGAACGTGACCGGCAGTCCCTGCGCGGACCGCTCGAGTGCCGGTCGGCGGGGGCCGTCGCCGGCGACGACGAGGTGGACCCGCCGGCGATCGGCGTGGAGTCGGGCGACCGCCTCGATACTCCGGTCGGCCCGCTTCTCCGGCGACAGCCGTCCGCAGTGGGTGATCAGCGTCGTCGTGTCGTCGGCGAACCGCGCACCGACGGCGGGGTCGGCATGCCGGGGATCGAAGACCTCGAGATCGACGCCCAGCGGGGCATGCGCGACGTTCGTCGCACCGATCCGATCGAACTCGGCGGCAGCGAAATCCGTGGTGCACACCACGGTGTCGAACGACACCGCCGTGCGCCGGTTCGCCTCGTCGGCCATCGCCCGCGCGATGGGTCGCGGCATCGCCATCGACAGCAGCCGGTCGAGTCGCTCGTGCGAAACCATCGTCGAACGGATACCGCGCCGATGCGCCCACCGACCGAAGCGGCGGAGCGTCAATCGGTCCGACACCTCGAGCGCATCGGGACGCAGGTGGCGGAGGATGCCGGCCACACGACGGGCGGGCGCGACGCGGTACCCACCGGAGAAGGGGAGGCGGCCGGCGGCGACCTCGATCCGGTGGACGCCGTTGGGCATCGTCTCGGCATGGTCGGTCGCTCCCGGCACCACCAGGACGACCTCGTGGCCCGCGGCGACATAGCCGGCGCCCCAGCGGTCGACGGCGGTGCGGAGCCCGCCGGACCGCGCCCCGTAGAAGTTCGCGAGCTGCACGATTCGCACGGCTCAGTCTTGTCCACGGCTCGTGAATCGACGCCGACGACGACGTCACAGAGAAGCGATCAGTGGGTGAACATCACCCGCGGTACGGTACGTCGAGCGGACGGCGTCAGAGGTTGTACTGCGCCTTCACTTCCTTGGTGCGGATGTGCTCGAACCAGAAGGACAGGAACGGGATCGTGCCGGCAATGCAGGTCAGGATGATCTTGCCGAGCGGCCAGCGCACCTTGATGGCGAGGTCGATGGTGAGGATCAGGTAGACGAAGTAGACCCAGCCGTGCACGATCGGGACGAAGTCGAGTGCGTCGACATCGAAGCCGTACTTGAGGACGAGTTCGGCGACGAGCAGCAGCAGCCACAGACCGGTGATCCAGGCCAGAATCCGATACCGCAGCAGGGCACCGCGCACCTTCTCCACGGGGGTGCCGGTCTCGGTGCTGCTGGTCGTCTCGGTCACCTGCGTTGTTCCTCACTGCTCGGTTGTGATGCGTCGGACCGACGGAGGTCGGCCAGATAGGAGTTGTAGTCGGCGAGCGCCGAATCGTCGTCGGGGGAGGTGGTCGACCGCAGCGACGACGCGCTCGGTGTGGTGGGCCGATCCGGCAGGATGCCCGCGGGGATCTCGGTGGCGCCCTTGGACTCGGTCAGTTTGGCCTGTTCGTCAGGATTGCTCTCCAGCACGACGAACCGTCGGTATGCCCAGATCACGGCGACGGCGAACGCGGGCCACTGCAGCGCGTAGCCGAGGTTCTGCGCGGTCCCGGCCGAGGATTCGTAGACGTCCCACTGCCACCATGCGAGCGCGAGGCACGCCGCCGCCGCCACGACCACCAGAGCGATCAGCGCCGGACGGCGCCGACTGCCGCGGGCGGACGAACCAGAGTGCATACCCTCGACGGTACCTGGCCAGCGATGATCGGCTCGCGGGCGGTACGCTGGCCCGGGCGCCGGTGTGGCCGGCGACACGCGCGAGTGGCGGAATTGGCAGACGCGCTGGATTTAGGTTCCAGTGTCCTAGGACGTGGGGGTTCAAGTCCCCCCTCGCGCACCATGATGAGTCCGCGGCCCGGCCTCGTGCCCCTCCGCAACACGAACCTCGACGCCCGAGTCGTCGACGGTCGGTTCGTGTCGGGGTGGGTCAGTGCGGCACGACGGGTCCGAACAGGGCTCGCGCGTTGTCGACGACCACACGCCGCCAGGGTCCGGGTGCCGTCTCGGGCCACTGTTCGTCGAGGACGGACGCCAACATCGCGACGGCCGCCGCGGGTGTGAAGCAGTGGTCGCTTCCGTAGAGCAGGTGGCCGGTCCCGAATCGTCGGGTGAAGGTGGATCAGACGGCCGCGCCGACTGTGGCGAATCGGTCCGTGTGTTCAGCCTCGAGCTGCTCCTCGAGCTCTTCCAGGGTGGTGCCCTTGGTCTCCGGGACCGCACGGAACACGAAGAGCCAGGATGCGATGTTGACGATGACGAACAGTCCGAACGTGCCGGTCGACCCCAGGGCGGAGTTGAGCAGGGGGAAGACGAACGAGATCAGGGCATTGGTGCACCAGAGAACGAAAACCGCGATACCCATGGCGAATCCGCGCACGCTGAGCGGGAAGATCTCCGAGAGCAGCAGCCACACGCAGGTGCCGATGAACATCTGCACGAATGCCACGAAGACGATCATGCAGGCGAGGATCACGTAGCTGCGGACGGTGGACTCGGGGAGCAGGAACGTCACCGCGAGTGCGGCCTGCGATGCTGCGACGCCGGCGAAACCGGTCAGCAGCATCGTCCGGCGTTCGACGTAACCGAGCAGCACGATGCCGATGATGGTGGTCACGACGGACGTCACGCCGACGGCGATCGTGGCCACCAGTGCGGCGCTGACACCGAGGCCGCTCTCTTCGAGAATGGTGGGGGCGTAGTAGTTGACGGTGTTGATCCCGGTGGCCTGCTGCACGATTGCGAGGCCGCAGCCGATGAGCACGATCCGTCGGATCCAGGGCACATCACGGATGACCGACAGCGGTGTGCGGGTCGTGGAGAGCATGTGATGGGTGTGGTCGACGATGATCGCGTACTCCGCCTCGGCCTCCGACGGCCTCCGGCTCATCCCGAGGACCGACCGCGCCTCGCCCATGCGGCCCTTGAGTGCATACCAGCGGGGTGAGTCCGGCAGGAACAGCATGCCGACGAGCAGTGTGATCGCCGGGATCGACGCGACGGCGAGCATGATGCGCCAGACGTGCGGGTCCTTGACCACGTGGTCGAGCAGTGCGTTGATCGCGAACGCCAGCATCTGACCGGTGACGATCATCAGTTCGTTGATGGTGACCATCCGTCCGCGTCGATCCGCGGGTGCCATCTCGGCCAGGTACAGGGGGCAGGTGACCGCTGCTGCGCCGACACCGAAACCCAGGATGATGCGGGCGATGACCATGGCCGCGACCGACGGCGCCAACGCGCAGGCCAGGGCCCCGACGAGGAAGATCGCGCCGCAGAGGAGAAGTGTGCGCTTGCGGCCCAGTCGGTCGGCGATGCGACCGCCGAAGAGGGCCCCGAACGCGGCGCCCGGGAAGAGGAGCGAACTGACGACGAGGGCCTCGGTGAACGAGGTCAGTGCCAGGTCGTCCTTCATGTAGAGCAGTGCGCCCGAGATGACGCCGGTGTCGTAACCGAACAGCAGGCCCCCGAGGGTTGCGATGACGGTCAATTTGGTCAGGAAGCGCCCGCTGGACGCGGTCTCTGCCGTGGTGGACATGGGGAAACACCTCTGTTCGGTCGGTGGCCGCGAGCTGTTTCGGATTCGCGAACCGCTTCGAGCTAACGCGCGTTAGTAACGCGCGTAAGCTCTATCATGAGTGGCCTGGGTCACTGTGTCAACCGTCACCATCGTGGAGGAGTCGTAGTGCCGCCGAGAGCAGGGGAGAATCGCGGAGCCGACCGCGGATCACGCCGTCCGACCATGGCCGATGTGGCTGCGCAGGCGGGTGTCTCCCGCACATTGGTGTCGTTCGTCTTGGACGGAAAGCCCGGGGCGAGCGAGGAGACGCGTCGCCGGGTTCTGAGTATCGCCGACGAACTGGGATATCGGCCAGACGCGGCGGCGCGGCTTCTCGCGCTGGGGAAGAGCCGGACACTCGGCGTCCTCATCGACGTGTCACAGCTGTTCGAGGCCGAACTCGTCACGAACATCTACCCCGCGGCCGAGAAACTCGGCTACGACGTCCTGCTGACCGCGAATCTCCCGGGACGCGCGGAACCGTCGGCCATCGACGCCCTGCTCGACCATCGTTGTGGCGCGGTGATCCTCCTCGGCCCGACGTCGTCGCCCGGGGACATCGCGGCGCTGGCCGGACGTGCGCCGCTGGTCGTGGTCGGCCGTCGACTGCCCGGGGATCTGATCGGCGAGCGGCTTGCCACCGTCCGGACCAACGACACGAAGGGCATGCGACAGGCCGTCGACTATCTCGTCGAACTCGGTCACCGCGACATCCTGCACGTCGACGGCGGCAGCGATCCCGCGTCAGGGGACCGCCGCACCGCGTATCGCTCGGCGATGCGCGCCCATGGGCTCGGCGATCACGCGCACGTTGTCCGGGGGGCGCACAACGAAGCCGCGGGAGCGGACGCCGCCCATGTCATCCTCGGCCAGAAGTCCTTGCCCACAGCCATTCTCGCGGGAAACGATCGCTGCGCCCTCGGACTCCTGGACGTGTTCACCCGCGAGGGAATCGACATACCCGGTGAGATCTCCCTGATGGGTTACGACGACAGCCGCTTGTCCGACAATCCACGCATCGACCTGACGACGGTCCACCAGGACGCACACGGTCTCGCCGAGCGCTCGGTCGAAGTGGCGGTCGACCTCCTCACCGAGGCGCATGCAGTCGACACCGACGTGGTCCTCGAGCCGACGCTCAAGGTACGCGGGACCACGGCGCGGCCGACGCGCTGAGTGTCCCGGTGGGAGGTGTCCTCGGGTGGAGGTCGGGGTCATTCGCCGGCGAACACGATCCCGATCTGTGCGCGCATGCGATCCATGATCTCCAGGGTCGCGATGACATCGGCGGACGGATGAATGTCCGAATCAATTGCGCCATCGACGATTCGCCGCGCGGCATCCACCGCGGAGAAGTGCAGTCCGTCGGTGTGTGCCGCCGTCTCCTCGGCGTGCTCGAGTGGGTCGCCGTTGCGTGGTACGAGCCGGAACGGCCCGGGTTGATAGAACGGTCCGGGCACCTGCAGGTACCCGCTCTCACCCGCCACGAACGCCGTCGTCGGAGTGTTCGCCAGGATCGTCGTGTTCAGGATCGACTGGCCGCCGCCGACATGCCCCAGTACGGCCGAGATCTGGCCGTTCAGCTCGTCATTCGCCGGTCGACCCATCGCCGACACGGTGTCCACGTCGCCGAGTACCCATCGGGCGAAGGCGACCGGGTAGGTACCCAGATCGAGCATCGGCCCGCCCGCGAGTGCAGGGTCGTAGATCCGGTGATCGGTGGTGAAGTACTCGCCGTGGTCGGCGGCGACCGCCTGAATCGTACCGAGCATCCCGTCGTCGAGGATCTGGCGGATCACGTCGAACTTGGGTAGGAATCGGGTCCACATCGCCTCACCGGCAAACAGGCCGGCATGCTGTGCCGCCGTGACGATCTCGCCTGCCTGTCCCGCGTTCACGCCCATCGGCTTCTCGATCAGGACGTGCTTGCCGGCCGCGATGGCGTCGAGGGCGCACCGGTGGTGCTGGGGGTGCGGGGTGCTGATGTACACGATGTCCACCGTCGGGTCCGACAGCAATGCGTCGTATCCGCTGTGCGCAGTGGGAACACCCATTCGCCGGGCGAACTCGTCGGCGCGCCCGGATGACCGCGAACCGACGGCAGCGACCTGCTGGGTCGTGTGCTCGTGCAGCGCGGTCACGAACCGCTCGGCGATCCAGCCGGGACCCATGACCCCCCACCGCAGCGCCGGTGCGGTCGTCGGATCCTGGGTACGCGGTGCGGGTAGTCGTGAGATCACCTGTCAGCTCCGGTATTTGGTGACATAGTCGGTCATGGTGGCCAGTTGGTACCGGGAGACCTCGGGGGCGTTCTCGTTCTCGGCGAAGACGCTGGAGACCATGACGGAGTCGTCGCGGTCGTAGAAGCCGATCTGGCCGAGGGTGGAGAAGAACTCGTCCCAGTCGACGTCGCCGTCGCCGATCTTGAGGTGCTGGTGCACGCGAACGGCGTTGCCCGGGGGATTGGTGATGTACCGCAACCCGTGCGATGCGTGGTGATCCATCGTGTCGGCCACGTGGACGAGCCGGAGCATGTCGCCCGCGGTGGTCATGATCTCGCGCATGTTGCCGCCCATGTGGAATGAGTGGCAGGCGACGAAGGCGAGTCCGATGTTCGGCGAGTTGATCCCGCGGATCATCCGGATCGCGGCGAGTCCGTCCTCGACGAAGTCGTCAGGATGCGGATCGATGCGGACGTCGATTCCTTCGCGCTCGATGATCGGGACGAGTTCCTCCATGGACCGATAGAAAGCGCGCTCGGACTCCTCGGGCTTCTCGGGGCGACCGGAGAACTCGGTGTTCATCACGCTGACACCGAGGTCGACGGTGATCTGGATGGCACGCTTCCAGTACCGGACTGCGGCTTCACGGGCGTCCTCGTCGGGGCCGGACCAGCGCAGCACGGGCAAGACCGAGGCGATCCCGACGCCGGCGTCGGCGCACGCGGTGCGGAACCTGGCGACGAGCGCGTCGTCGGCCTTGGGGTGATTGAAGAACGGGATCATGTCCACGTGTGGGGTGAGTTGCAGGTACTCGTACCCGAGATCGGCGACGACGCCGGGTAACTCGAGCAGTGAATGACTGTGATGGAACGGGGTGGGGTCGAGCGCGACCTTCATGGGGTTCTCCTCGGTGGGCCGGGACGTGCGGTCAGCGGAAGCGGACGGACGGCACGCCACACGAGCCCAGGTACTTCTGGGTGCGTTGGGCGATGGGCAACGGCGCATCCGGCGAGCACGGGTACATGTCCTGTTCGACGATCGCGAAGATGTCGATGTCCAACTCGGCCACCGCATCGAGCAGCGGCGGCATCTCCGGGATGCCGCGCGGCGGCTCGGTCATGGCGCCGAGGCGGACGGCCTCGCCGAAGGGCAGGTCGTCGGCGGCCACCTTCGCGCGGACGGCCTCGTCGACCTGCTTGAGGTGCAGGTACCCGATCCGCTCCGGATGCGCTCGGATGATGGCGAGATTGTCTCCGCCGCAGTAGCTCACGTGGCCGGTGTCCAGGCAGAGGTTCACGAACTCGCCGTCGGTGTTCTCCAGGAACCGATAGATGTTCTCTTCGGTGTCCACGTGGCTGTCCGCATGCGGATGGTATTGCGCACGCACGCCGTACTTCTCGAACATCGCCTTGCCGAGCTCGTTCATGCCACGGGTCTTCGCGAGCCACTGGTCGTCGGTGAGGTTGCGGTCCTCGAGGACCTCACCGGTCGCCGGGTCACGCCACATCTCCGGGATCACCACCACATGCTTGCCACCCACGGCGGCGGTCAGTTTGGCGACGTCCTCGATCTGGGTCCAGACCGCATCCCACGAATCGTCCTGGTGGAGATGCTCGAACACGGTGCCGGCCGACAATTTCAGGCCGCGCTCGCCGAGTTCGTCGAGGAGCTGGGCCGGGTCGGTGGGCAGGTAACCATATGGACCGAGTTCGATCCACTCGTATCCGGACGCGGCGACCTCGTCGAGGAACCGGGTGTAGGGGGTCTGCTGCGGGTCGTCCGGGAACCAGACGCCCCAGGAATCGGGTGCGGAGCCGACGATGATGCTGCTCATGGGTGAATCCCTTTCGTGTGGGTACGACGAGTACGTGTCGGTGAGAACGTGGTGGAGAGGTCGTGTCGGAGAGGCCGTGTCGGCGAGGGTCAGAGGGCGGGGGCCGGCACCGGGTAGACGATCGGTTCGAGTTCGCCGGACCGCAGGGACCGCGTGGCCGCCTCGGCGATCGCCTGGGCTTTGAGTGCCTCGGGCAAGGTGGGCCCGATCGGTGCGCCGGTCTCCAGTGCCGAGACGAAGTGGTCGAGAGCCGCCCGGTAGGTCGGCGCGACACGCTCGAACCAGCCGGGGTGCAATCCGTCACCGACGACCTGGCCCGCCCGGTATCGGGTGACGGCGCCGGCCTGGTGCCGCCCGGCCTCCACGAGACCGTCCGATCCGAGCACCTCGATGCGTTCGTCGTAGCCGTAGCCGATGCGGCGTGCGCTGTCGATCTGCACGAGCGCGCCGCTGGGCATTCGCAGCGCGACGACCGAGGTGTCCACGTCTCCGAGTTCGATCATCCGTGGATCGGTGAAGACCGACCCGGCCGCGAACACCGACACGGGGTCCTCTCCGGTGATCCACCGCGCGAGGTCGAAGAAGTGCACGGTCTGATCGCGCATCTGGCCGCCCGAGACAGCGATGTAGTCGAGAGGGGGGAGTGCAGGTCCGCGTGTCGTCATCTGCACGAGCTCGACTCCGCCGATCTCGCCGGATCCCACCGTGCGTGCCACCTCGGCGTAGTCGCGGTCGAAACGCCGGTTGAAGTCGACCATCATCGGCAGGCCCGTGTGGCCCACCTCGCCGACGACCTCGACGGCGTGATCGAGGTCGAGATCGATCGGCTTCTCGCACAGTGTCGCCAGGCCGGCCGCCGCGGCCCGGCGCAGGTGGGCCGCGTGGGTGTCGGTGGACGACGCGATCAGGACCGCGTCCAGGCCCGACGAGTCGAACGCGTCGTCGGGACCCAGTGGGCGGGTGGCATGTCGCGACGCGAGTTCGGTGGCGCGGGATCCGTCGACGTCGTGGATGCCGACGAGGTCGACATCCGGGTGCGCCGCGAGGTTCGCGGCATGCACCGAGCCGATGAACCCTGCACCGACCAACGCCATGCGGATCATGTGCATCTGCTCCTGTCCTGTCGGGAACCGGCGATGTGTGGGACAATATGGGACCGGTCCCAGTCACCATACGTGGTCCAGATCACCAGAGCAATAGGATGTGCGGTTGTGAGTGTCGACGATGCGCCCGCGGGCGGCGCGAGCGGAAACCTCGGCGGGCGACGAGCTGCGACGATCCGTGACGTCGCGGCCCACGCCGGCGTCTCCAAGTCCGTGGTCTCGCGCGTCCTGCGCGACGAACCCAACGTCAGCGACGAGCGCCGCACGCGTGTCCGCGCCGCGATGGCCGAACTCGGCTATCGACCGAATTCCATCGCGCGCGGGCTGTCGCAGGCTCGCAGTGGGACGGTCGGCGTCGTGATCAACGATCTGCGCAATCCGTGGTACGTCGATCTTCTCGAGGGCCTCGCCACCACCTTCGACGCGGTCGACATCGCACCGATCCTCGTCGACAGTCGTCTCGACCATCAGGTCGGCCGGGACACCGTCGAGACGATGCTGTCGCGCCAGGTGGACGGGCTCGTGGTCGTCGGCACGACCGATGCCCGTGTCGACGTCGAACGCGCGGCCCGGTCGATCCCGGTGGTGCTCGCCGGCACCCTCGAACCCGATCTGCCGACGATCGACATCGCCGTCGACGACGACGTGGTCGGAGCGCGGATCGCCACCGAACACCTTCTGGCACTGGGGCATCGGCGGCTGGCGCACATCCAGGGGCCGGGGATGGTGGGTCGGCTCCGACGGCAGGGGTTCGAGGAGACCATTGCCGCGTCGGGTCTGCCGGTCGAGTCGATCGCGATCGAATACGGCGGTACCACCGAGGACGGCGGGTACGCCGCGACGGCACGACTTCTCGATGCCGCTGCACCGCCGACCGCAATCCTTGCCTTCAACGACATGGCGAGTCTGGGGGCCATGTCGGCCGCCGACGATCGGGGCATCTCGATCCCCGGGAATCTGTCGCTGATCGGCTACGACGACACGCAACTGGCGAGTCTGCGGCACATCTCGCTGACATCGGTCGACAACGGAAACTTCACCGTGGGTGCCCAGGCCGCGAAGTTCGTCCTGCAGCGCATGGAGCGATTGACCGCCCCGCAGCGGGTGTATCGGCACACCCCCGAACTGGTGGTCCGGCGGACGACTGCGGCACCCCGATGATCATCGTCGTCGAGGTGCCGCGGCGCCGGGTTGCCTCATGACGAGAACTCCCGGCGAGGTCGGTTCGGATCAGCCGCGGGCGGCCAGGGCGAGAGCCACCAGGGCCGGCTGACCGAACAGCCGGACGAAGCGCTTGCGGTCGGTGTCGAGACCGAAGGCGTCGATCTTGCTGCGGTATTGGTGGATGTTGCCCGGGAACACCGCGACGAAGAAGGCCGCGGCAGCCGCACCTGTCGTCCGTCGGTGCTCGGGCAGCGCCACGAGGGCGAGTCCCAGCCCGATCTCGGCGACGCCGGAGGCCAGGACGGTGGCGTCCGGCGACAGCGGGACGAAATCCGGGACCTGTGCCTGGAACTCCTTGCGCTGGAAGGTCATGTGACCGATCCCGGCGGTGGTCAGGATGCCGCCGAGGGCGAGGCGGGCAAGCCGTCGGGGGCGGGACTGGGTATCAGTGGTGCGGGCGAATGCCGTCGGGGCCATGAATGTCCTCACTGTGGAACGGGCGGAATGATCGGCTCGATCGATGTCCTCAGTCGTCGGCGAGGGTGAGCGTGACGTCGATGTTGCCGCGGGTGGCATTCGAATAGGGGCAGACCTCATGGGCCTTGTCCACCAGCGACTTCGCGGTGGCGTCGTCGACGGCCGGCAGGGTCACCTCGAGCTCGACCGCGAGACCGAAGCCGCCGTTGTCGGTCGAACCCAACGACACCCGCGCTCCGACGGCGGAGTCGGTGACGTCGGCGCCCGCCTGTCCGGCCACCAGGCGCAGGGCGCTGTGGAAGCAGGCCGCGTAGCCGGCCGCGAACAGCTGCTCAGGATTGGTGCCCACCCCGGAGCCGCCGAGTTCCTTCGGCATGTCCAGATCCAGATCGATCTTTCCGTCGGACGTGCGTGCGTGGCCGTTGCGGCCGTCGCCGGTCGCCAGGGCCTCTGCGGTGTAGATGGCTTTCATGATCGGGTTCCTTTCGATGGGGCGGGTGCGTCGAGGTGGCGACGCAGCTCGTCGGTGAGGTCGTGCAGGGTGGTGCGCAACGCGATGAGTGAGGCGGGATCGAACGAGGCACGCTCGTCGTTCTCGGTCTCGGGGCCGGGCGCATCCGGCTCCTCGGCGGCGGCATCGGCGATCGCCGCGGTCAACGATTCGTAGACACAGTCCGCCCGTCCGCCCAGGGCGATGCCCTCGGGCGTCAACGCGACCGTGACCGAACGCTCGTCGGTGTCGGATCGCACTCGCGTGAGATATCCGAGTGCCTCGAGTCGTCGCAGCAGCGGCGACACCGTTCCGGAGTCCAGGTGTAGTCGGCGACACAGCCTGCCGACCGTGATGTCGCCCTCTTCCCAGAGCACCAGCATCGCGAGGTACTGCGGATAGGTGAGCCCCAGATCGCGCAGACCCGGACGCTGCGCCGCGATCACCGCGCGGGAGGCGGTGTACAGGGCGAAGCAGAGCTGGTCGTCGAGCCGAACGGAGGTCACGACGACCACCATAGCGCACATTGGTTGTGCACAACATTGTTGCGCAACAGATAACCCGATCCGAGGGGTGTTCGTCAACCAGAGTTGACGAAGGCGAGGCCGATGGGCACCCTGGAACCATGAGAACCGGATTCGACGACGACGGCACGCCGATCGACGAGCTGGCCAGGATCGCGGCGAGGCGCCGCGACCTCGCCCGTGACGAAGAGGTGGCTGTGCGGCGGGCACGTCATGCGGGCTTGTCCTGGGCGGAGATCGGTACGTTGCTCGGAGTGTCCAAGCAGGCGATGCACAAGAAGTATCGGAAGGTCGGATGACCGCCGGGACGCCGTTGTCCGACGAGAGGATCGTCGATGCTCTGGGTGCGGACCTCCGGGCCGCGGGATACACGACCGACGGCGTCGCCGGACTCCTCGGCGAGGACGCCAACGAGGCTCTCGGCCGCGGCGTGTGGTGGCCGGCGATGCACTCGACGAGGACGGCGGAGACTGATCGAACCGCGCTGGCCACCATCGTGCGGCTGTTCCTCCTGGGCTCCGACGAGTCGGTTTCCGCTGTCACGCAAGCGTTCCCGACGGCAGGGCCGGACGTTCTGACAGCGCACGGGGTCCTCGAGTCGGTCGACGGACACCTCCGGGCGGCCCTCGACATCCGGCCGCACGCCGACGACGTCGGCGAGTACCTGGTCGTGTCCGATCAGGACGCCGTGATGCGATCAGGCCCCGTCGACCGCGAGCACGTGCTCGGCATCGGGGGTGCGTCGGTGTCGTTGGCGCGCGCCGTCATCCGATCACCCGTCCGGCGGGCGCTCGACATCGGAACCGGTTGCGGTATCCAGGCTCTGCATCTCGACGCACACTCTGACGAGATCGTCGCCACCGATACCAACCCGCGGGCGTTGTCGCTGGCGGCGGCCACCGCGCGACTGAACGGCATGCACTGGGATCTGCGCGCGGGCAGCCTGTTCGAGCCGGTGGCCGGGGAGAGATTCGACCTCATCGTGTCGAATCCGCCGTTCGTCGTCGGCGCCGGTGCGCAGGACTACATCTACCGTGACTCCGGGATGGTGGGCGACAGCTTGTGCGCCGATCTGATCCGAGCACTCCCGGATCATCTGGAACCCGGTGGCACCGCTCAGATCCTGGCGAACTGGATCGTCCCCACCGAGTCCGATTGGCGTGACCGTGTTCGGGGGTGGCTGGCGGGCACCGACCTCGATGCGTGGGTGGTGCAACGCGAGCTCGCCGATCCCATCAGCTACATCTCGCTGTGGTTGTCCGACGCCGGTGAGTCCGCCGATGCCGCTGCCGACCGCGGCGCCCAATGGCTCGACTGGTTCGCCGACCAGGGGGTCGCCGGGATCGGTATGGGTCTGATGACGTTGCGCCGCAAGGAGTCCGGAGACCGAGGCAGAGACCCCGATCAGGTGATCGAGGAGATCGTCGGCGCAGGCGAGGAGGTCACCGGACCGGAGGCGCAGGCATTTCTCGCGCGCCGGCATTATCTGCGGTCACGGTCCGACTCCGATCTCCTGGGTGTTCGGTTGGCGACGTCCCCGGTGTTCCTCGAGGAGCAGTCGCTGCCGGGTGAGGACGGATGGCAACACCTGGCGGCGACGGTGCGCCGCCCCGGCGGTCCGGGCGCCGTCCTCGGGGTGGACGAGGTGTCGCGGGCCCTGCTGGCGGGATGCCGAGGACAGGTCCCCCTCGGCGCACTCATCGAGTTGCTCGCCGGCTTCCACGGGGTGGATCCCGATGCGCTTGCGCAGGCGGCGATGCCCGTGGTGCGCGAGGCCATCGGTCGTGGAATCCTGTTCGAGGCGAGCTGAATCGGGGGGTCTCGATACGCGTCGGGCTCGCTTCGCTCGCTCGTCGCTACTCGACCGGCGGTGGGGGGCGGGCTCGCTTCGCTCGCTCGTCGCTACTCGACCGGCGGTGGGGGTTGGGCTCGCTCGTTCGGCGCTACTTGACCTACGGTGCGGGTCGCGGTTCAGCGGTGGGGGCGCCGACCGAAGGTGGCGTCGAGCGCCGACCGCAGGTCGTGCTCGAGGTCGTCGGGATCCTCGAGACCGACCGAGAAGCGCAGGTGGCCGTATCGTCGGAACTCCTCGGGGTAGGCGGCCACGCGCGGACCGTCGGTGCCGACATGCACGATCAGCGACTCGTCGTGTCCCAGGGATACGGCGGAGGTGATCACCCGCAGGTTCGAGACGAACCGATTCTGGTCGGCCGGTGTGCCACGGACGGCGAACGCCATCATCCCGCCGAATCCGCGCCCACCGAATTGTCGTGTGGCGAGGTCGTGTTGGGGATGGGTGGGCAGGCCCGGGTACGCGACGAAGGCGATCCGGTCGTCGTCGGCGAGCATCGCGGCCAGGCGCTGCGCCGACGACTGATGCGCCGCCAGACGCAAGGGCAGTGTGATCGCGCCGCGCGAGATGAGCCATGCGTTGAACGGCGAGATCACTCCGCCGACGTCCACCATCGCCTCGGCGCGGATCGGTTCGATGAGCTCGCGCCGGCCGATGACCGCTCCACCCATGGCATCGCCGTGGCCGTTGATGTACTTCGTCAGCGAGTGGGCGACCAGATCGGCGCCGTCGGTCAGCGGCCGATACAGGGGAGGTGGAGTGAAGGTCGAGTCCACCACCAGCAACGCGCCCTTGTCGTGCGCGATGTCGGCGAGCGCGGCGATGTCGGCGACCTTCGTGGTCGGATTGGCGACGGCCTCGGTCACGACGAGCCGGGTCGTCGGCCGGATCGCCGCCCGCACCGCGTCGTGATCGGTGACGTCGACGAAGGTCGCCTCGATGCCGTACTTGCGGGGGAGCAGCGTGGACCAGAGCTTGTAGGTGGCCTCATAGGTCGTGTCGGACACCACGACATGGTCACCGGCGGACACGTGCGTGAAGAAGATCGCGTGGAGCGCGGCGACGCCGGAGGCGAGTGCCACCGCCTCCTCACCGCGGTCGAGCGCGGCGAGCTTGTCCTGCAAGGCGATCTGGTTGGCACCCGAATTGCGCGAATAGAAGAGACGGTCGGTGCCCGACCAGTCCATCGTCGACGGATCGTCGGGGAGGTGATACGAGTTGGCCATCGTGATCGGTGTCCTGATGGCCCCGGACTCGGACACCGAGTTGCCGGCGTGCACGCAGAGGGTGCGATCACCGACCGTCCGCGGATCGACCGGATAGGGACCTGCGGTCATGGCACTCCCACGGTCGTGACATCGGATGAGCGAGTCCGGGGCGGATCGATCGGCTCGGCGAGCTGCCGGGCGACCGGAGGCGGCCGTCGACGCATCGCGGCGAGGTGCTCGGCGGTGATGATCGGGAGGCGGTGGAGTTTGTCGACGCCGTAGGCCGCGCGGAACTCCGACCACGCCCAACACAGTCCGAACACCACGACGACGACGCAGGCATTGGTCATCGACCCCCACGGCCGATGGGCGATGTGAATGGGCACGATCACCAGCGCGATCGCCTGCAGAACATACGAATCGAGACTCCGGGTGCCGGTCATGACCAGCGGCCGCAACCAATCCTTGTGCCACCAACGCAGCAGCGCACGGAAGATGCCGTACACCGCCGGTATCGCCAGCCAGGCGCCGATCACGCGTGCCGGTCGGAAGTCGAGTTTGTCCGCGACAGCGGGTTCGATGTGTGTCCACGGTCCGGTGTCGACCGTGAAGTGCAGGAACAGCGCGACTCCGACGGCGACGGCGACGATCGCCGGCAGGGTGCGGTCGATGCGGTCGGCGACGTTCCAGTCCCGCCACTTCCATCCGATCACCACCGCGGGTACGAACATGATCTGCCAGGCCGCCCAATTCTGGATACGCGGACCGGCCATGTAGGCGGTCAGATAGAACCAGTCGGGGGACCACACGACAGAGATCACATAGAGGGCGAGCGACGCCATGAGGATCGCCGCCCACCAGCCACGCATGAGCACGGGGAACAGCAAATACGCCGATGCCATCAGCACCATGTAGAGCAACAGGATGTTTCCGCCACTGGGCAGATAGCGCATGGTGAACGCGAGCTCGAGGCCTTGCGACCAGCCGTCGATGGGGAGCAGCAGGGTCAGCCAGCGATGACCCTCGACGGCTGCGGCGACTGCGACGAGGGCGATGGTCAACTGGCAGACATAGAGGACGATCAGCCGGCGGGTGAGTCGCCGATAGGCGTACCCGAGCGAGTGGCGTTCGATCCAGCGGCGGTAGACGAGGCCCAGCACCAGACCCGACAGCAGTACGAAAGCCGACATGCCGTCCACGTAGGGATAGGCGTGGGTCGGCGACGCGATGAGGGTGCCATCGGCGAAATGCAGCGAGATCATGCTCCAGATCGCGAGTCCCCGTGTCGCGTCGATGGCGAGATCTCGGTTCATCGCATGTCACCCTACCCAGCGGTCAGGATGCGAGCCGAACAGCCGCGCGCACATCACGCCGACATGCCTCCGCCCGGCACCGCGACGAATCGTGGTGCCGGGCGGAGGCGGGTGACTCAGGTGTAGAGATCGGCGATGGCGCGATTGTGCGCGTCGTGGATGACGTTGCGCTTCAACTTCAGCGTCGGGGTCAGTTCGCCGGACTCGATGGTGAAGTCGGTGTCGAGGATGGCGAACTTCTTGATCGCCTCCGCGTTGGACACCTTGGTGTTCGCCTCCTTCACGGCGGCGTCGATCTCCGCATTGAGGTCGGCATTGCCGGCGAGATCGGCGAGCGACGTGTCGGCGGGGAGTCCGTGACGGTCGAGCCAGCCAGGCACGGCCTCGACGTCGAGGGTGATCAGGGCCGCGATGAACGGCTTGTTGTCGCCGACGACGAGGCACTGGCTCACCATCGGGTGTGCCCGGATGGTGTCCTCGAGCTGTGCGGGGGACACGTTCTTTCCGCCGGCGGTGACGATCAGTTCCTTCTTGCGGCCGGTGATGAAGAGATAGCCGTCGTCGAGGCGACCGATGTCGCCGGTGTGGAACCACCCGTCGATGATCGCCTCACCGGTGGCCTTCTCGTTCTTCCAGTAGCCGCCGAACACCACGGGGCCCTGCAACAGCACCTCACCGTCGTCGGCGATCGCGACCGTGACGCCCGGGACCGGCCGGCCGACCGATCCGACCTTCTGGTGCTCCTCGTTGTTCGCGGTGACCGCCGCCGTGGTCTCCGACAGGCCGTAACCCTCGTAGACCGGGATGCCGACGCCGCGGAAGAAGTGGCCCAGGCGCGCACCCAGGGGAGCGCCGCCGGAGATGGCGCCTTCACACTGTCCACCGAGCGCCGCACGGAGCTTGCCGTAGACGAGTCGGTCGAACAGGGCGTGCTTGAGCTTGAGTCCGAGTCCCGCCCCGCCGGTCTCGAGGGCCTTGCTGTACTCGATCGCGGTGTCGGCGGCACGATCGAAGATGCTGCCCTTGCCGCCGTCGTAGGCCTTCTGCTTGGCGGAGTTGTAGACCTTCTCGAACACACGAGGCACCGACAGCACATAGTTCGGCTTGAACGTTCCGAGATCCTCGATCAGATTCGGGATGTCGTTGGTGTGTCCGAGGATGACGCCGTTCTCGACGCATCCGACGGCGACCACGCGGGCGAACACATGCGCGAGCGGGAGGAAGAGCAGGGTGGACTTGCCCTCGACGAGACCTGCGCCGACGGCGTCGCGGGTCGCGGCACACTCGGCCAGGAAGTTGGCGTGGGTGAGGACGACCCCCTTGGGCCGTCCGGTGGTCCCGGAGGTGTAAATCAGGGTCGCCGCGTCGGACGACAGTGCGTTCGCATGCCGCTCGTCGAGTTCGGCGTCGGCGATCTCGGCGCCCCGCTTGGTGATCGTCGCGAGCGCCTGCTCGTCGATGATCAGCGTCTCGCGCAGGTCGGGGGCCTCCTCGATGACGCCGAGGTGTTTGGTGTGGTGCGCCTGCTGCTCCACGAACAGCAGAGCGGTACCGGAATCCTCGAGGATCCACTTGACCTGATCGGGTGCCGACGTCTCGTAGATCGCGACCGTCGTGGCGCCCGCGCGCCAGATCGCATAGTCGAGGACGGTCCACTCGTAGCGGGTCGACGACAGGATCGCGACGCGCTCACCAGGTTTCACACCCGAGGCGATCAGGCCCTTGGCGACGGCGTCGACCTCGTCGACGAACTGCTTGGCGGTCACGTTGATCCACTGGTTGCCCGAACGTTTCCGGAACAACGGCATCGTCGGCCGCTCGGCCCGATACCGGAGGATGCTGTCGACGGTCGTCGCCTTGTCCTCGATGGACAGATTCGACGGAGTGGAATACTGCTCCATGGCGGCCTCCCCTAGCGCGCAAATACGGTCATAACGGACACGGGCGAGCCCGTGTGTGCTCCGTCTCATCACTGTTAAGTGTCACTGACAGTACCAGTGTTGGTGTCGGCGATCACAGATCGGCGATCCTGCTGTGACCGGGCACGATCGGGGACGCGGGTCACCACGAGGTCACGGCCGTCGCCGACGATTGTCCACAGCACCGGTCGGCCGATTAGAGTTGGCCTGATGAATGGGACTGCGCATGACAGATCCGGGCATGACTGACCCGGCCGACGAACTCTCCGGCTCCGACGGCCAGATCGACTCGTTCGACGACCTCGACATCGCTCCTCGGGTACGCCAGGCCATCGCCGACGTCGGATACGAGTCCCCGTCGCCGATCCAGGCCGCGACGATCCCGCCGCTGATGGCCGGTCGCGACGTCGTCGGCCTCGCCCAGACCGGCACCGGCAAGACCGCTGCCTTCGCGGTGCCGATCCTGTCCCGGATCGATCCGGCGGTCCGTCACCCGCAGGCCCTCGTCCTGGCGCCCACCCGTGAACTCGCATTGCAGGTGGCCGAGGCGTTCGGTCGCTATTCGTCCCATATGCCCGAGGTCCGGGTGCTGCCGATCTATGGCGGCCAGAGCTACGGCGTGCAGCTCGCCGGACTCCGGCGTGGAGCCCAGGTCATCGTCGGCACGCCGGGGCGTGTCATCGACCATCTGGACAAGGGGACCCTCGACATCTCGCAGCTGGACCATCTGGTCCTCGACGAGGCGGACGAGATGCTCACGATGGGTTTCGCCGAGGACGTGGAGCGGATTCTCGCCGAGACCCCGGACAGCAAGCAGGTCGCGCTCTTCTCGGCGACCATGCCCAGCGCGATCCGTCGACTCGCGCAGCGCTACCTGCACGATCCGCAGGAGATCACCGTCAAGGCCAAGACGGCGACGGCGCAGAACATCACCCAGCGCTATCTGCAGGTGTCCCACCAGCGCAAACTCGATGCACTCACTCGGTTCCTCGAGGTCGAGACGTTCGACGCGATGATCGTGTTCGTGCGGACGAAGTCGGCGACCGAGGAACTGGCGGAGAAGTTGCGGTCGCGTGGATTCTCCGCCGTCGCGATCAACGGCGACATGGCTCAGGCGCAGCGCGAGCGGACCATCAATCAGCTCAAGAACGGTCAGATCGACATCCTGGTGGCGACCGACGTCGCGGCCCGCGGACTCGACGTCGACCGCATCTCGCATGTCGTCAACTACGACATCCCGCACGACACCGAGAGCTATGTGCACCGCATCGGACGCACCGGGCGCGCGGGCCGGTCGGGCAACGCGCTGCTGTTCGTGTCTCCCCGTGAGCGTCATCTGCTGCGGGCGATCGAGCGGGCGACGCGCTCGACCCTGACCGAGATCGGTCTGCCCAGCGTCGAGGACGTGAACGCACAGCGCGTGGCGCGTTTCGCCGACTCGATCACCGAGAACCTCGGCTCCGATCACCTCGACATGTTCCGTCAGCTCGTGGAGAACTACGCCCGCGACAAGGACGTCGCGATGGCCGACATCGCCGCCGCGCTGGCGCTCGAGACCCGCGACGGCGGCTTCCTGATGGCCCCCGACCCGCCCGAGGGTGAGCGTGGTGAGCGCCGCGAACGCAGTCCACGTCGTTCGTCCGGCGGACAGTTCGCGACCTACCGGATCGCGGTGGGCCGCAAGCACAAGGTGTCGCCCGGAGCGATCGTCGGTGCGATCGCGAACGAGGGCGGCCTCACTCGTGGCGACTTCGGCAACATCAGCATCCGCGACGATTTCTCCCTGGTGGAGTTGCCCGAGAACCTCGACAACGAGACGTTGTCCTCCTTGCGGCACACGAAGATCGGCCGGAACCCCATCGACATCAAGAAGGACCACGGCCCACCCCGCACGCGCGGCGGTGCCAAGCGTGGCGGTGGCCACGGTCGCGACGGCCACGGCAAGCGCTCCGACAGCTGGGGCAAGCGGTCGAATCCGCGTGTCGCCGGCCGCGGACGCGGCTGAGCAGGTCCCGCGCACGACCTGACCGACCAGCCCGCCGGAATCGATCCGCGGGCTGGTCGTCTGTCGTCGGAATGCGTCGTCGGCGGACCCGATCGTTTCTGTGAGGGCCATGTGAGGTTGGGGAGACCGTGGTGCAAAACTTGCCGGTTCGAGATATTTCCGTAACCTTTTGGTGTGGGGGAACGACAGAGTTCATGGGTGACGGATGGCCGTCGCCGACCCCGCTGACCACGAAAAGCCGTGTGTCAGAACAGATTCGAACGAGAACAACAGGAATGGTGAGTCACCAGTGTCAGTGGTGAATTCGATTACAGCAGCCGACGCGAAGACCCATTGCGAGCACGATCACGCGGTGATCGTCGATGCGCGCCCCCAGGTGATGCGTCACCAGGGCTCGCTGCCCGGGGCCGTGGTGGTGGAGCCGAACGACGTGCGCGAGCGATTCACGCCGACGCCGTCGGGCACGTTTCCCGTGGTGCGCGATCCGGACACCGAGATCGCCGTCGTATCGGTCAGCTCACAGGCGCCCGCCATCGCCGAACAGATCGCCCGACTCGGTTACACCAACGTGCACTACGTCGACGGCGGCTACCGCGCGATGAGCACCCAGTACCGGACCTGATCCGCGCATCGGATTCGGTTGGTAGCGTTTTTCACGTATCCACGCCAGTGAATCCTGCCGACGACGCCGGAGGACGGCGGACGGAGGAGGGATCGAGTGGGCATGTCCGACGGGAGTGACACGCAGCGGAGCGATCAGGTCCTCCGACTGCTCGGCTACCTTCGTGAGTTGGTCCGGTCCCGCTCGGAGATCGTCAACGACGTCGAACGCCACCCGGGTGTCGTCTGGATCGGCAGATCCACCGACATCCCCGTCCGCGCCTCGGCCGGTGCCGGACAACCCGTCATCGAACTCGACCCCGATGCCGACGGCCACGCGTCGGTGGCGCAACTGCTCGACGAGTTGCACGAGAGTCCCGAAACGCTCGACTTGGTGGTCGCCAACGCCCTGATCACGGTCCGCGACGCCGACGACGACGGCGACACCCGCATCCGTGATCACCTCGTCACCCAGCAGGTGATCGCAGACCGCGACGACGAGACCGGCCGCATCCGGATCTCACTCGGCACCGGTTCGGTGCCGATGGTCCACGACACCTATCTCCTCGCGCCGATCGAGGGCATCGACCTGTCGGACGCGATGCCCGCTCGCGGTCGGATCGCCGATCTCGTCAACCCACTGGGCGGCCGGTTCCCCGAACTGGTCGACTCCTGGCGTCAGCAGATCTCCGTCGACAGCGACACGGTCAGCCTGGCCGTCGACAATCGGCCGGCGCTGGTCCTGCGTCGCCGCGGCGTGACCGCCGCACTGTCCTTCTACGACGCGATCCTGGCCGAGGTGCGGGCACATCCCGACGATCTCCCGATCGGTCTCGCCCAGCTCGTCGCTCCGATCGAGGCGCCCGAGCGTCTGGCCGCGCTGGCCCGGGCGGACGTGATGTCGCCCGACGACCTGGTCCGCGACGCGCTGTATCCACTGCCCGCCAACGTCGAACAACGTGACGTCCTTGCGCAACTCGGCGTCGACAGCGGGGTCGTCGTCGAGGGACCGCCGGGCACCGGCAAGACCCACACCATCGCCAATCTCACCGCAGCCCTGCTCGCCAAGGGACAGCGTGTCCTGGTGACCAGCGAGAAGGCCCACGCGCTGACGGTGATCCGCGACATGCTGCCCACCGAACTGCGCGAGCTGGCGGTGTCGATCGCCGACGTCGGGCGTGACGACGCCGACGCAACGGTCTCCGGTGTCGAGGCGATCGCCGAGAAGAAGGCGGCCCACCAGCCGCGCGTCGTCGAGGCGGAGATCGCCGATCTCCTCGACAAGCGCGAGCAGGCGACCTGGAAACGTGAGCGAGTACTCCGCGAGCTCTGGAGCGCACGGGAGTCGGAGACCGAGGTCCACGAGTGGGTGGCCGGGGACTACCGCGGGACGGCCGCCGACGTGGTCCGCCAGTGCGCAGCGGACGCGCCCGAGCACGACTGGCTGCCCGGACCACTCGACGGGGTGGCGCCGCCGCTGGACGCCGACGAGTTCGTCCGGCTCCTCGATCTGCTCCGAACCACCGACCATCCCCGCTCGCGTCTGGGCCAACGTCTCCCTGATCTCGCCGATCACCTCCCCGACACCGCCGCGCTCGAGAGCATCTGCGAACGAATCGCGCAGCGTCCCACCGAGCCCATGGTCGGCAGCGGATCGTTGCTGTCGATCCTGGCGGGCGTCGACAGTGCGCGTCTCGTGCGCATCAAGGAGGTGTGTGAACGTCTGGCCGTGGCGTCGGCGGAGGTCGCGGGATTCCCGGCGACCGTGGTCGACATGGCCGACCGACTCCTGGACGGCCAGGCCCAGCATCTGTGGTCGCGGGTGATCGGGCTGTCGCCGATCATCGCCGAGGCGGCCGAGCGGGATCGGACGATCGGTGCTCACGTCGTCACCGCAGACGGAGCCGGGCCGGGGGACAGCGAGGTGTTCACCGCGGCGGCCGATCATCTCGCGTCCGGCGGACGATGGCGGGGACGACTCCTGCGTTCACCCGAGCAGCGCGCGGTCGAGGACTCCGTCGTCGCGGCCACCGTCGATGGGCGGGTCCCCGCCGACGAGCGATCGCTGCGTCTGGTGGCCGACCACCTCGCGGTCATCGAGGCAGTCGGTCAGGTGCAGCGCGTCCTTGCCGATCTGCATGTCCCGGTGGACAACTCGGGGTCTCGGTCGACCCAGTTGAACACGCTCGTCCGGCTGGACAACCAGCTGGCATGGATCTCCGAGCTCCTGTCCGGACGTGATCAGTTGGTCCGCGAACTCGAGGCCATCAGCCCCGGCGGACCGCGCCCCCGCAGCGTGGCCGAGGTGTCGGCGGTGGCATTCCAGGCGGGGGAGATCGCGTCGACCAACGATGCGGTGATCGCCGAGCACGAGCTCGCCGCGTGTTCCTACCGTCTGTCCGCCGAGGTCGAGCAGGGGCCTTCGCCGGAAGGTGATGCCCTCGTGGCCGCCCTGGCGAATGCGGATGCGACGGCGATCGCGTCCGCCCGGCGCCGCTGGAACACCGCGCGCGAGGAGTTGCAGTCACAGACCGCCCTGGATCTGCTGTCGCTGCGTCTTCGGGGCAAGGCGCCGGAGTTCTACGCGCTGCTCACGGAGACGGCCGACGATCCGGCGTGGGATGTGCGGCTGCGTGACGTCGCCGCCGCATGGGCATGGCGTCGGGCCCAGACCTGGGCGGAGGACCGCAGCGATCCCACGCTGGAGACGCGCCTGCAGGCCGAACTCGACGAGTACGAGGCGGACATCGCGCAGTTCACGGCCCGGCTGACCGCGGCACGTGCGTGGCGGGCGTGCCTGGATCGGATGAGTGTCGCGCAGGTACAGGCGCTGCAGTCCTATCGCGACCACATGATCAACCTCGGCAAGGGATCGGGCAAGCACGCCCACCGGTTCCGCGCTGCGGCGCGCGACGCGATGGAACAGGCGCAGAGTGCGGTCCCGGCCTGGATCATGTCGATCAGTCAGGTCGCCGAGACCGTCGACCCGCAGCGGGACGCGTTCGACGTGGTGATCGTCGACGAGGCCAGCCAAGCCGACATCACCAGTTCGTTCCTGCTCTGGCTGGCTCCGCGGGTGATCGTCGTCGGCGACGACCGGCAGTGCGCTCCGAGCGGGCTGTCGGGCACCACACTCGACGACGCCTTCGCCAAACTCGACTCCCACCTGCCGGATCTGCCGAATTACCTGCGCGACGGGCTGACTCCTCGATCGAGCCTGTTCTCGTTGTTGCGCAGCCGGTTCGGGCATCTGATCCGTCTGCGTGAGCACTTCCGGTCGATGCCCGAGATCATCGAGTTCTCCTCGCGCCAGTTCTATTCGGGCGCGCCGCTGATCCCGGTACGGCAGTTCGGTGCCGACCGGTTGCCACCGCTGCGTTCGACGTCGGTCGACGACGGCGTCGCGAGTGGGCAGGGTGCCGCGGTGGTCAACGAGAACGAGGCGGCCCGGATCGTCGAGGCGGTGACCGCCTGTCTGCGTGATCCGGCGTACGACGGACTGGATTTCGGCATCATCGCGCTGCAGGGGACCCGGCAGGTCGACGAGATCACCCGTCGGTTGCGGGCGGTGATCGATGACGACGAATGGCGGGCGCGTCGTATCCGCGTGGGGACGCCCCCGGATTTCCAGGGCGACGAACGCCGCGTGATCCTGCTGTCAATGGTGGTCTCGGATCCGTCCGCGATCGCCCCGCTCACGCGGGCGGAGTCCCAGCGCCGGATGAACGTGGCGGCGTCGCGGGCCATGGATCAACTGTGGCTGTTCCACTCGATCGACCTCGACCGGCTCAAGCCGAACGACCTGCGGTACTCACTGGTCGGCTACGTCGAGTCGAATCAGGGACCGACGATTGCGCCGATGCCGGCCGATGTCTCCGATCATCAACGCCGACAGCCGTTCTCGAGCCTGTTCGAACAGCGCGTGTTCAACCGACTGGCGCAGCGCGGATATCACGTCGTGCCGTCGGTGACCGTCAACAACAGGGTCATCGACCTGGTCGTGACCGGTTCGGACGCCCGGATGGCCGTCGAGTGCGACGGTGACTCGTTCCGGACGACGGGGGAGCAGGCACGCTCCGACATGGAACGCGAGCGTGAGTTGCGGCGGTGCGGCTGGGAGTTCTGGCGCGTCCGGGAATCGGAGTTCGAACTCGATCCCGAGCGGGCGCTCGACGGCCTGTGGGAGGCACTCGACCGGCGGGGCGTCAAACCCGGCTCGGTGACGCAGGCCCCGTCCACGGGCGAAGCCGGGTCCGGATGGGAACCGATCGATCTGACCGCGGGGGAGTAGACGCATCAACCGCGGCGCGGGGAGGTCGGGGCCCGGGTAGAGCGCGGGGAGGTCGATGCCCGGGTGTCGCGCTGGTGCCTAGCCGGACTCGACCGCGTCGAGAAGCGCGGGAAGGCCGACCGCGGCGGTGGTACGCACGGAGTGCGTCGCCACCGGCGTGAGTGCGGATGGCTCCGGATTCACCTCGATGACGGGGATGCCTGCAGCGCGGGCGCGCTCGGGCAACGCCGCCGCCGGGTGCACCACGCCACTGGTCCCCACCACGATCACCACATCGCAGGCGCGAAAAGCATTGTCCGCGCGCGACATCGCGTCCTGCGGCAGGTGTTCGCCGAACCACACCACCCCGGGCCGTACCGCGGACAGACAGACCGGGCACGACGGCGGTTCCACCCGGACCTGGTGCACCGCACGCTCGGGTTCGGCATCGGTTCCGTGATACGGCCGCCCGCAATTGCTGCAGCGGGGCGCGAAGAGACTCCCGTGCAGGTGGCTGATCACGTCACTGCCGGCGCGCTCGTGGAGATCGTCGACATTCTGGGTGACGACCATGACTGTCCGGTCGCGCCCGAGGTCGGCGACCGCACGATGACCTGGATTCGGCCGGGCCTCGCGCACCAGCCGGGCCCGCCACTGATACCAGGCCCAGACCAGATCGGGGTCCTCGCGCCATGCCTCGGGGGTCGCGAGTCGAGCGGGGTCGAATCGTTCCCAGAGCCCGGTCTCGGCGTCCCGGAACGTGGCGATCCCGCTCTCCGCCGACATCCCGGCCCCGGTGAACACGGTGATCCATTCGGCTTCCCGGACCAGCTCGACCGCCGCTGCGGGCAGGTCGACGTGATCCGGGATCTCCGTCTCGTCCCGAGCGGTCACCGGTCGCCCGCCGATCGGTCGCCCGCCGATCGGTCGTCGGCCGCTTGATCGTCGGCTGTGTGATCGCCCGCCGGACCCTCGCCGGGCCGGGGTGGCTCCGCGAGCGCGGCACGCAGGATCTGCGCCGTCTCGTCGGGGTCGGGATCGCGCCGGACGACCAGGCCTTTCGCGAAGCTGAGTTTGTCTCCGTCATGTCGTGGCACCACGTGAAGGTGCGTGTGGAACACGGTCTGAAACGCGGCTCTGCCGTCGTTGATCACGAGGTTCACGCCGTCGGCGGCGATGGCGCCCGACTTCATCGCGGCCGCGATGCGCTGGCCGGCCGCCATCAGGCCGGCGCCGAGATGGGGCGGCAGATCGGCGAGACCGGATGAGTGTCGACGCGGGACGAGCAGGGTGTGCCCGCGGGTGACCGGGCGGATGTCCAGGAAGCCGATCACGTCGTCGTCGCGGTAGATGGTCCGCGACGGCGCGATCCCCTCGACGATGTCGCAGAACACGCACGATGTCATGCCGCCCCACCTTACTTTTCGCGGGTCGTCCGACGTCACGCGGTGGTGCGCCACGACCGCCTCACCAGGAGTGCACCATGTCACATAACGATTGCATAACGGTCGAAAACACCTGCTCGGGACCCCGATCGAGCGCTCGGGCACCGCCCGTCAACTGGGGGTATGACGAGCAGTCGGGCAGGGCGTTCGGTGAACACCTGTGTTACTCGCGGGGTTACCCACGGGTATACCGACTAGTCACAACGGAACATGAGGAAAGCCTCATTTTCATGTGCCATCATGGTGTCACGTTCACGCCGACGATGACTCACGGCCGAGTCTCGCGAGCCGCCGAAACCCTTGTGCGGCAGGCGTGTTCAAACAGTGTGCCAGAGAGCGCCGCACTGGGACCGCAACCACCCGACGACCGACATCGCTCAAGTGTGTGGCGTGCCTGCTGCCCGCACCACGACGCCAGCCCCCACGACCCGCGACACGACGAGCCCCTCCCGCCGTGTCGAGACCAGAGGAGAACCCGTGACCGTCGACCACCACCGCTCAGGAGCACAGGGCGCCGCTCGCGCGGAGCGTCCCACGACCACTCTGATCGACCGTCTCGCCGACGGCGAGCCGTATGCCATCAGCTTCGGCGGTCAGGGATCACCGTGGCTGCCCACGTTGGCCGAGCTGGTCGTCGACGCCGACCTCGAGCACCGGATCGCCAAGATCGTCGAGGCGGCCGAGCGGATCATCGATCCTGTCGCCGACCGCATCACGATCGCCGTCGCGGACGGCTTCCACCCCCTGACCTGGGTGCGCGCGCTCGACGCCGAGGAGTCGGTGCCCAGCGACACCGAGCTCGCCGACTTCACGCTGTCCGGCCCGGGTGTGTTGCTGACCCAGCTCGCGGCCATCGAGGCGCTGAAGAAGCAGGGCCTCGACACCACCACGATCGCGCCGACCGCGGTCATCGGTCATTCGCAGGGATCGATCGCCACCCATGCCATCGGCGCCGAGGGGCACGTCGCCGAGTCCGGTCAGGGTCTGCTGCTGGCGATCGCGCATCTCATCGGTGCCGCCGGCACCGTCGTCGCGCGTCGCCGTGGACTCTCCACCACGGGTGACGGCACCCCCATGCTGGCCGTCAGCGGAGCCACCCCGGCGCGCATCGCCGAGATCCTGGCCCAGTACCGCGAGGGACTCAGCTCGTCGGATCTGGCCACCGCGCCGGTCATCTCGATCACCAACGGACGCCGCTCGGTCGCGCTGTCGGGTGCGCCGCGCCATCTGGCCGCCTTCGCCGCACTGTGCGAGCGGATCGCCGATGCCGAGGCCGACGATCGCAAGCGCAAGCTCACCGGCGGGGCGCCGTTCGCCCCCAAGTTCGATCACCTCAACGTGAGCGTTGCGTTCCACCACCCGGCCATGGCCGAGGCCGTCGAGCTCGTCGGGCAGTGGGCCGACGAGTGCGCGATCGACCGCGACACCGCGGTCGCCCACGCGCGCGCCATCCTGGTCGACACCGTCGACTGGGTGGCGACCGTCGACGGGGTGGTCGACTCGGGCGCCAGGTGGATTCTGGACTTCGGTCCCGGCGATCTCGCCACCCGTCTGACCTCCTCGCTCGTCCGTGGTCAGGGCGTCGGCCTGGTGTCCGCCGCCCTGCGCGTCGGCCAGCGAAACCTGTTCAGCCCCGGCGGTATCCCGGAGGTCGCCCGCCCGTGGACGCAGTTCGCGCCGCAACTCGTCGAACTCCCAGACGGCCGCCGCGTCGTCGACACCGCCTTCACCCGTCTGACCGGCCGCTCACCGATGCTGCTGGCAGGCATGACCCCGACCACCGTCGACCCGGCCATCGTCGCCGCGGCCGCCAACGCCGGTCACTGGGCCGAACTCGCCGGCGGCGGACAGGTCACCGAACAGATCTTCGCCGACAATGTCGAAAGGCTCACCGATCTCCTCGACGACGGCCGTCAGGCCCAGTTCAACGCACTGTTCCTCGACCCGTACCTGTGGAAGCTGCAGCTCGGCGGCAAGCGACTCGTACAGAAGGCGCGTGCTCAGGGCGCCCCGATCGACGGTGTCGTCGTGTCGGCCGGTATCCCCGAGCTCGAGGACGCGGTGGCGCTGGTCGATGAATTCGTCGAGGCGGGACTGCGTTTCGTCGCCTTCAAGCCGGGTACCGTCGAGCAGATCCGCGCCGTGGTGCGGATCGCCGCGGAGGTCCCGCATCACCCCGTCATCGTGCAGATCGAGGGTGGGCGCGCCGGTGGCCACCACTCGTGGGAGGACCTCGACGACCTGCTGATCGCGACATACGGCGAGTTGCGTGCGCGCAATAACGTCGTCATCTGCGTCGGCGGTGGCATCGGCACCCCCGAGCGCGCCAGCGAGTACCTGACGGGCGCATGGTCGGCGGGATACGGATACCCGTCGATGCCGCTCGACGGCATCCTGGTCGGCACGGCCGCGATGGCGGCCAAGGAGGCGACCACCGCCCCCGAGGTCAAACAGCTGCTCGTCGACACCGTCGGCTGCGACGACTGGATCGGTGCCGGACACGCCACCGCCGGAATGGCCTCCGGGCGCAGCCAGCTCGGTGCCGACATCCACGAGATCGACAACACCGCGTCGCGGTGCGGCCGGATCCTCGACGAGGTCGCCGGTGACGGCGATGCGGTCGCCGAGCGCCGCGACGAGATCATCGCCGCCATGGCCGACACCGCGAAGCCGTACTTCGGCGACGTGGCGACCATGACCTACCGCGCATGGCTCGATCGCTATGCCACGCTCGCCGTGGGCGACGGACGGTCGGATCAGTTGCCGTGGGCCGACATCACCTGGCAGCAGCGCTTCGTCGACATGCTGCAGCGCACCGAGGCCCGGATGAGCCCGGTCGACTCCGGCCCCATCCCGACGATGTTCGGCGAGCTGGGAAGCACCGATGATCCGCACTCGGCGATCGACGCCCTCGGCAGCGTCTACCCCGAGATCGAGTCCGATGTGCTGCACCCCGCCGACGTCTCGTTCTTCCTCGAGCTCTGCCGCACGCCGGGCAAGCCGGTCAACTTCGTGCCGATCATCGACAAGGACGTCCGGCGCTGGTGGCGCAGCGACTCGCTGTGGCAGGCCCACGATGCGCGGTACCCGGCCGACGCCGTCTGCGTGATCCCCGGACCGGTCGCGGTCGCGGGCATCACCCGCGTCGACGAGCCGGTCGGTGAACTGCTCGACCGGTTCGAGGCCCGCGTCGTCAGTGATCTCGAGGGCGCCGGCACCGAGTCGGTCGCCGTCGACACCCGCAAGCGCGCCGGTCTGGTCGCCGGTGACGGCACCATCGTCGCCGTCCTGGAAGCCGACGACGTCGACTGGGTCGGCCGAATGGTTCCCAATCCGATCGCTTTGCTCGGTGATCGCGATCGCTGGGAACTCGTCGACCCGAACCGTGCCGAGCACGAGCCGACCGGTTCGGTGCTGGAGCGCGTATCCGACGACCGCTTCGATCTGATCTCACCGATCTCCGGTGCGTCGGTGCGTATCCCGCTGCACGTGGACGCCACCCTGCTCGATGGCGGCAACCCCCGCGTCGGGATCGACGAGGCCGCCCAGGCCATGCGCGAGATCCTGACGGTGGCCGCCGGTGGCGGACTCGCCGAGGTCACCGACGGTGCCTCGACCACGACCGTGGCCTGGGATCCGGACAGCGTCGCCGATCATGCCGCCGTCACCGGTTACACCATGCCGGCACACCTGCGCCCGACCACCCCGACCGAACCGTTCGGCTTCGCCGTGCCCGACACACTCGTCGGCGCCTCGTGGCCGAGCGTCTTCAGCGTGATCGGTTCTGCCCGCACGGATTCCGGCGCTCCCGTCGTCGAGGGTCTCCTGGACCTCGTCCACCTCGACCACGCGGTCGAGCTGGTCGGCGAGATCCCCTCCGTCGCCACCGAACTGACGGTCACCGCCCGTACCGGCACCGTCCACGACACCGAGGTCGGACGTGTCGTCGAGGTGAGCATCGAGGTCGCCGGACCCGACGGTGTCATCGCGACGATGCAGGAACGCTTCGCCATCCGTGGACGTCTGGGTGCCGAGCAGCTGTCCGATCCGGCGCGCGCCGGCGGGGCGGCGACCGGCGAGCAGTCGGCGACCCGCAAGCTCCTCCGGTCGGCCACCGTGACCGCGCCGAGCCGGATGAACGGCTTCGCCGCGGTCTCCGGGGACCGCAACCCGATCCACACCGACACCACCGCGGCCCGGCTGGCCGGTCTCGGCGATCCGATCGTGCACGGCATGTGGCTGTCGGCCGCCGCCCAGCAGGTGGTCACCGCGACCGACAGCAAGAACCCGGTCCCGTCGGCACGGCCGCTGATCGGCTGGACCGCGCGGTACCTCGGCATGGTCCGCACCGGCGACGCCGTCACGATCCGGGTCGACCGGGTCGGGCTCGACGCCGGACGTGAGGTCGTCGAGGTCTCCGCCAAGGTCGGCGACGACCTGGTCATGAGCGCGACCGGCCTGCTGGCCGCTCCCCGGACCGTCTATGCCTTCCCGGGGCAGGGCATCCAGAGCAAGGGGATGGGTCTCGACGCCCGCTCCCGCTCGAAGGCCGCCCGCGAGATCTGGGACCGCGCCGACAAGCACACCCGCGCCGCACTGGGCTTCTCGATCCTCGCCGTCGTCCGCGACAACCCGACGACCCTCGTCGCCAACGGCACCACGTACAACCATCCCGATGGCGTGCTGTACCTGACGCAGTTCACCCAGGTCGCGATGGCGACCCTGGGTGTCGCGCAGATCGCCGAGCTGAAGGAATCGGGTGGCTTCGTCGACGGCGCCATCACGTGTGGTCACTCCGTCGGTGAGTACAACGCACTGGCCGCCTGTGCCGGCGTCCTGCCGCTGGAGGCCGTCCTCGAGGTCGTCTTCCAGCGCGGCGAGGCGATGCACCATCTCGTCCCCCGAGATGAGCTGGGCCGCAGCGACTATCGCATGGCCGCCATCCGCCCGAGCCAGTTCGGACTGGCCGACGGTGACGTCACGGAGTTCGTCGCCGAGGTCGGTGCCTCCGTCGGCGAGTTCCTCGAGGTCGTCAACCTGAACCTGCTCGGCTCGCAGTACGCGATCGCGGGTACGGTCCGCGGCCTCGAGCATCTGGAGGACGAGATCGAGCGCCGCCGTACCGAGTTCGGCGGGAAGCGGTCCTTCATCCTGGTCCCGGGAATCGACGTGCCGTTCCACTCGACCGTCCTGCGTGCCGGCGTCCCCGAATTCCGGGCCAAGCTGGGTGAACTCCTGCCGGAGCACATCGACCCGGCGATCCTGGTCGGCCACTACATCCCCAACCTGGTGCCGCGGCTGTTCACCCTCGAGCGGTCCTTCGTCGAGGAGATCGCGGCGCTCGTGCCGTCCGATCCGCTGAACGAGGTTCTCGCGGACTGGGATTCGTGGGAGGCCAACCCGAGTGGCCTGGTTCGTGTGGTGCTGATCGAGCTGCTGGCCTGGCAGTTCGCCAGCCCGGTCCGCTGGATCGAGACCCAGGAACTGCTGTTCGCCGGACCCGAGCGTGACGGCCTGGGTGTGCAGCGATTCGTCGAGATCGGCCTGAAGGGTGCACCCACCCTCGCCGGCCTCGCGTCGAACACCCTCAAGCTCGACGACTACGCCTCGGCGACCACCGAGGTCGCCAACGTGGAGCGGGACTCCGACCTGATCCTGGCCAAGGACTCGGGTCCCGAGCCCGAGGACGAGGCCGACGACACACCGGCACCCGCCGCAGAGACAGCGGACTCGGCCGCCGCCCCGGCCCCGGCGGCCCCGGCCGCAGCGCCCGCTCCGGCACCGGCGGCCGGCGGCCCGCGGCCGGACGACATCGCATTCGGTCCGTCTGACGCGGTCAAGTCCGTGATCGCGCTGTGGACGAAGATGCGCACCGATCAGATCGGTTCCGCCGACACCATCGAGGCCCTGTGCGATGGCGTGTCGTCGCGCCGCAACCAGCTGCTGCTGGACATCGGCGGCGAGCTCGGACTGGGCGCGATCGACGGTGCGGCCGAAGCCGACATGAATGCGCTGTCCTCGACGGTCGAGACGCTGGCGCGTGGCTACCGTCCGCTGGGCCCCGTGCTCACCGACGCCGTCGGCGACCAGGTCCGCAAGGTGCTCGGTCCGGTCGGCAAGCGCCAGTCCTACATCGGCGATCGCGTCTCGAACGTCTGGCAGCTGGGCCCCGGGTGGGGACTGCATGCCACCGTGGCGGTCGCGCTGGGCACCCGCGAGGGTGCCAGCGTCCGCGGCGAGGACCTCGGGAACCTGCTCGACGGCCCCCTGGCCAACGCCGACGCCCTCGACGCCCTGATCGATCGCGCCGTCACCGCGGTCGGCTCCGCCCGGGGCATCTCGGTCGCGAAGCCGGCCGCCGAGGGTGGCGGTGGAGCGACGGTCGACGCCGCCGCACTCGGTGAGTTCACCGAGCAGATCACCGGCCGTTCCGGTGCGCTGGCCTCGGCCGCCTACACCGTGCTGGAGAAGCTCGGCCTGGCCGACGTCGCCGACACCGCCGAGGTCGTCGAGGACCCGAACGCGGTCATCGCCGAACGCGTCAGCGCGGAACTCGGTTCGGACTGGGCGCGCACCGTCGCGCCGGCTTTCGACGCGGCCAAGATCGTCCTCGTCGACGACCGCTGGGCGACCAGCCGGGAGGACCTCGTCCGCATCTGGCTCACCGACGAGCACGACCTCGACGGCGACTTCGAGCGTGTCGTCGCCCGGTTCGACGGCGCGGGCCACACCGTCGCGCAGCATGCGACCTGGTGGCAGGGCAAGGCTCTGGCAGCCGGAAATTCGGTCCACGCACGGGTTTTCGCGGGCATCGCGCATGCCGCGGAGCAGCCCGGGGTGGGGCAGTGGTCCGACGAGATCGCGGTCGTCACCGGTGCGGGCAAGGGATCGATCGCCTCGGGCGTGATCGCCGGACTGCTGGCCGGCGGCGCGACCGTGATCGCGACGACCTCACGTCTGGACTCCGCCAAGCTCGCGTTCTACAAGAAGCTGTACCGCGAGAACGCGCGATTCGACGCGGCGCTCTGGGTGGCTCCGGCGAACATGGCGTCCTACACCGATGTCGACGACCTGGTCGAGTGGATCGGCGCCGAGCAGACCGAGAACCTCGGTGGCACGACGTCGGTGATCAAGCCGGCGATGAAGCCGACCCTGCTGTTCCCGTTCGCCGCGCCGCGCGTCGCCGGTGACCTCACCGACGCCGGTGGCCGTGCCGAACTGGAGATGAAGGTCCTGCTCTGGTCGGTCGAGCGGATGATCGCCGGCCTGGGCGAACTGCACGCCGATCATGACATCGCCGCCCGCGTCCATGTGGTGCTGCCCGGTTCCCCGAACCGCGGCATGTTCGGCGGGGACGGCGCATACGGCGAGAGCAAGGCCTCGCTCGATGCACTCGTGACCCGCTGGGCCGCTGAGGATTCCTGGAATCAGAAGACCACCATCGCGCACGCGCTCATCGGTTGGGTGCGTGGCACCGGGCTGATGGGCCACAACGACGGCATGGTCGACGCCGTCGAGGCGGCCGGTGTCCGGACCTGGAGCACCGAGGAGATGGCCGCCAACCTGCTCGGCCTGTGCACACCGGATCACCGTGCGCATGCCCGCAGCCAGGCGATCGTCGCCGACTTCACCGGTGGCCTCGATCCGTCGATCGACCTCAAGGCGTTGGCCGGGGCCGCGGCAGACACCGCGTCGTCGGACGCCGAGGACAGCGAGGAGGCGGCGCCGACCGTGGCCGCACTGCCCGCACCCGCGCGCGCGGCGACAGGGATGACCCCGCAGTGGCCGTCCATCGACGCCCGGCCGGAGGATCTCGTCGTCATCGTCGGCGCCGGTGAGCTCGGGCCGTACGGCTCGTCGCGAACCCGCCTCGAGATGGAGGTGCACGAGAAGCTGTCGGCCGCAGGTGTCGTCGAGCTCGCGTGGAACACCGGGCTGATCCACTGGGACACCGCGCCCAAGCCGGGTTGGTACGACACCGAGTCGGGAGATCCGGTGCCGGAGAGCGAGATCGCCGAGCGCTATCACGACGAGGTCGTCTCGCGATGCGGTATCCGTCGCTACGCCGACGAGGGTGCGATGGTCGACAACACGTCGCCGCTGCTCACCTCGGTGTTCCTCGACGAGGACCTCACCTTCACGGTGAGCTCCGAGGCCGAGGCGCGGGCCTTCGCATCGGCGAACCCGGAGAAGACCCGGGTTGCGGAGAACGCGGAGACCGGCGACTGGCAGGTCACCCGCCTGGCCGGCACGGAGATCCGTGTGCCGCGGCAGTTCTCGCTGTCGCGCACCGTCGGCGGCCAGATCCCGACCGGCTTCGACCCGACCCGCTGGGGCGTCACGCCCGACATGGCCGAGTCGATCGACCGTGTCGCGCTGTGGAACCTGGTGGCGACCGTCGATGCGTTCCTGTCGTCGGGCTTCACCCCGTCCGAACTCATGCGGTGGGTGCACCCCGGTCTGGTGGCCAACACGCAGGGCACCGGTATGGGCGGCATGACGTCGATGCGCGAGCTGTACATCAACACGCTGCTCGGTGAGTCCAAGGCGAACGACATCCTGCAGGAAGCACTGCCGAATATCGTTGCGGCGCATGTCGTCCAGTCCTACGTCGGCAGCTACGGCGCGATGATCCACCCGGTGGCGGCGTGCGCTACGGCGGCCGTCTCGGTCGAGGAGGGTGTGGACAAGATCCGTCTCGGCAAGGCTCTGTTCGCGGTGGCCGGCGGCTTCGACGATCTCGGTATCGAGGGCATCGTCGGATTCGGCGACATGTCCGCGACCGCGGAGTCGGCGAAGATGTCGGCCCGCGGGATCGACGAGCGTCGGTTCTCGCGCGCCAACGACCGTCGTCGCGGCGGGTTCGTCGAATCCGCAGGCGGTGGGACGATCCTGCTCGCCCGCGGTGACGTCGCAGCGCAGATGGGCCTGCCCGTGCTCGGTGTGGTGGCCTGGGCGCAGAGCTTCGGTGACGGCGTGCACACGTCGATCCCGGCCCCCGGCTTGGGAGCGCTGGGTGCCGCACGCGGCAACGACGCCTCGCCGCTGGCACTGTCGCTCAGCGCACTCGGCGTCAGCGCCGACGACGTCGCCGTGATCTCCAAGCACGACACGTCCACGCGTGCCAACGATCCCAACGAGTCCGAACTGCACGAGCGGATCGCCTCGGCGATCGGCCGCGGCGACGGAGCGCCGCTGTTCGTGGTGTCGCAGAAGTCGCTCACCGGACATGCCAAGGGTGGTGCCGCCGCCTTCCAGCTGATCGGCCTCTGCCAGTTGCTGCGCGACGGGGTCATCCCGCCGAACCGCAGCCTCGACTGTGTCGACGAGCAGATGCGCGACTACCCGCACCTGGTGTGGCCGCGGGAGACACTCGACCTCGGCGAGCGGTTCCCGCTCAAGGCCGGAATGCTGACCAGCCTCGGCTTCGGTCACGTGTCCGGGCTCATCGCGGTCGTGCATCCGGAGGCCTTCGTGGCGACGCTCGACGCCGAGCAGGCCCCGGAATACCGCCGCATGTCCGCAGAGCGCTCACGCAAGGGCAATCATCGTCTCCTGGAGGCGATGTGCGGTGTCGAGCCGGCCTACCAGCGGCCGCCGAACCGTCGCTTCGACGCAGCCGTCGACGAGCACGACGCCGAGGCCGAGCTGCTGCTCGATCCGTCGGTGCGTC
This sequence comes from Gordonia sp. OPL2, assembly GCF_003797825.1. GTDB lineage: Bacteria > Actinomycetota > Actinomycetes > Mycobacteriales > Mycobacteriaceae > Gordonia. The sequence goes on along the minus strand of NZ_RKME01000003.1, from coordinate 189,845 downwards.
TCGCCGAGGCCGGCAACTACGGCCGCTCCGGCGGGTCGGAGTGAGCCCGGAGTCAGCCGGGTCGATGAGCGTTCTCGGTGTGGGGATCGACATCGTGTCGATCCCGGAGTTCGGCGAGCAGCTCAAGCAGCCGGGCACGACGTTCGGGGACCGTTTCACGGTCCGCGAGCGTCGTGACGCGGCGGCCGGCACCGGCGACGAGGCCCGGCACCTTGCGGCGCGGTGGGCGGCGAAGGAGGCCGTGGTCAAAGCGTGGTCGGTCAGCCGGTTCTCGCGATCGCCGCTGCTGCCGTTGATCCGCCACAGCGACATCGAGGTGGTCACCGACAACTGGGGCCGTCCGGCGATCCGCCTCGGCGGCGAGATCGGAGAACTTCTCACCGACACCCGGGTGCACGTCTCCCTGACCCACGACGGCGACACCGCGGCTGCGGTCGCGATCCTCGAAGGAGTCTGACGCCGGGACCCGATCGACGAGAAACAGGGCACGGTGGGCGAATCGAATTCGCCTACCGTGCCCTGTTTTTCGCTCATCGTGCCTGGTTGTCGCGGATCGTGTTCAAGCACCGCGGCGGCGGTCGTCGGCCGGCATACCTCACGCCTCGGCGGTGGTCTCCTCGAGCAGGAGATAGCCGGCCAGCATGCGTTTGAGTTCGGCGACGGTCAGCTCGTGGTCGTGGCCGTCCTGCACCGAGAAGCTCAGAACCGAGTACGCGGTGTGGACGAGTACCTGCGACATCATCTCCCGGCGCGTGCGCTGGGTCGGTGTCAGCGGGGCGAGGATGCGGGCGACCTGCTCGGCGAGCATGCGCTCGTTCAGCGATGCCGTGGCCCGCGTGGCCGGTGTGGACTGGACGGCCAGCCAGACCGCGCGGCGCGATGGATCGTCGCGCCAGAGCGCGGCGAGGTGATCGAGGAACTTCTCCAGCAGATGCGGCCATTCGAGCGACGGGATCTCCGAGGCGAAGGCGGTCAATTCCTCACGGACGTCCACGGTGTCCATGCGATCGAGTTCGCACACGATGACGTACTTGTTCGCGAAGTACTGGTACAGAGTGCCGATCGGGACCTCGGCGCGGGAGGCGATCTCCTCGCACGTGAGCGACTCGAAGCCGACCTCGATGAGCAGCTCCCGCGCCGACGACAACATCGCGGAGAACTTCTTCTTGCTGCGCTCCTGCGTCGGCCGCTTGCGAGGGACCAGCGGCTCGGCGACTGACGTGGACATGGTGGTCGTCGGCGGATGTCAGACGGACAGGTCTCGACGAAGCTTTGCGACGTGCCCGGTGGCGCGCACGTTGTACTGGGCCACCTCGATCGTTCCGTCCTCGCCGACGAGGAACGTCGACCGGATCACGCCCGTGACGGTCTTGCCATACATCTTCTTCTCGCCGAACGCGCCCCATTCGGTCAGTACCGTCTTGTCCGGGTCGGACAACAGCGGAAAGGTCAGGCCCTCGTTCTCGACGAAGGTCGCGAGCTTGGCCGGCTTGTCGGGGGAGATGCCGACGACGTCGATCCCCGCGTCCCCGAGTTCGGCGAGATTGTCGCGGAAATCACAGGCCTGCTTGGTGCACCCGGGGGTCGAGGCCGCCGGGTAGAAGTAGACGATGACCTTGCGGCCTGCGTAATCGGACAGGGAAACCGGCTTGTCCTGGGCGTCGGGAAGAGTGAACGCGGGAGCCTTGTCCCCGACGGACAACCTCGTGGTCGCTGACATACCGCCAGGCTAGTCGATCGGGTCAGGGGGCAGTTCTGCCCGGGCACGTACGGAATGTCGGGAAGGTGACGTTCGCCCGCGCCCGACGACGACACCGAACGTGCTGCACACGCGGGTGAACACGGCTGTATGCCGTAGTCTCGAATGGTCGATCACGGGCGTCGGGGCGCTCGGGCGGCACTGTGGCGTCGGACCCGATCCACCGACATCACGGCGCCGACACCACCACGACGCCGACATCACGAACGACGCCGACAACACTTGGGAGGAATCACGTGGCCGGGGATACCGAACGTATCGAGCAGGACATCGCGCAGGCGCGTGAAGACCTGGCCAAGACCCTTGACGCGCTGGCCGACCGCGCGAACCCGCAGCGGCTCGCCGACGATGCCAAGAACAAGGCACTTGCGACCCTGAGTCTCCCGGCCGTGCGGTACGCGCTCGCCGGTGTGGGTGTGCTGGTCGCGGTCGTGGTGGTCCGGAAGATCGCCCGTTGAGATCCGCTCCACAGACGGCCGCGGCGCTGTCCGGCCGCCGCCGGGTGATGGGCGCGGCGCTCGTGGGGCTGACGGTCGCCGCGCTCGCCGGGTGTTCCACCGCGCCCGAGTACCCGGACACCATCACCGACGCGCAGAGCCTGGATTCGCTGGCGCAGCCGACCATCTCGGTGACGGGATGGCGGGACACGCCGATGAACGACAAGGCGGTCGGTGTGATGCCCGGTGCGCCGATCACGGTGACCGCCCACGACGGCAACCTCTCGTCGGTGGTGGTCTCCGGACCGGACGGACGCGTGGCAGGCAAGGTCTCCTCCGACGGCGCCCGATGGGTGTCGAGTGACCCATTGGACTTCGGGGCCGACTACACGCTGACCGCGACCGCCCGCGGCATCGACGGTCAGGGCGCGCGGAAGATCGGTTTCACCACGGCGTCGGCCGGCTCGTTGGCCGACGCCTCGACGGTCACCTCCGACGGCGAGACCGTCGGCATCGGCCAGCCGGTGGCGATCAACTTCGACACCCCGATCACCGACAAGCGCAACGCGCAGAACGCGATCAAGGTGACCACCGACCCGCCCGTCGAGGGTGCCTTCTACTGGCTCAACGACAGCATGGTGCGGTGGCGGCCGCAGCACTTCTGGAAGCCCGGGACGAAGGTGCACGTGGCGGTCAAGACCAAGGGCATCGACCTCGGCGACGGCGTCTTCGGTGACAACAACATGTCCTCCGACTTCACCGTCGGACGCAGCTTCGTCGCCGTCGCCGACGACAAGACGAAGCAGATCACCATCTCGGTGAACGGCAAGGTCGTCAAGACGATGCCGACGTCGATGGGCAAGGATTCGACACCGACCAACAACGGCACCTACATCGTCGCCGAACGTGAACCGAGCGTGATCATGGACTCGTCGACCTACGGTGTCCCGGTCAACTCGCCGGAGGGATACAAGGAGACCGTCTACGACGCGACCCGAATCTCGTTCAGCGGCATCTATGTCCACGCCGCACCGTGGTCGCTCGGCGATCAGGGCGTCGACGACGTCAGCAACGGTTGCCTCAACGTGAGCACGGAGAACGCCGAGTGGTTCCTGAACCACTCGCTGCGCGGAGATGTCGTGATCGCGAAAAACACTGTCGGTCCGCCGCTTCCGGGTGACGACGGCCTCGGCGACTGGAACGTCCCGTGGTCGGTGTGGAAGAAGGGCAACGCCTGAGCGCGACCTGATCGACCCGGTGCGCAGGGCCGCGCGAACAGGCGATTTCACTTCTGTCGCCGCGACATGTAAGGTTCCTTCTCGCACCGGCAAGCGCCATTAGCTCAATTGGCAGAGCAGCTGACTCTTAATCAGCGGGTTCGGGGTTCGAGTCCCTGATGGCGCACCACCACACAAAGACGCCCCGCACGACGCGGGGCGTCTTTCGTGTCGATCGGGGAGTCCACGCTGATCGGGTTCGGGCGGCGGTATTCGTCGACAGGCCGGGGTACTCGGACAAACCGGTCGCGAAATGTCTCGTACACTAGTGGCCGAACCGTGCAACCGGGGGAAACGTCGTCGCTGACGTCGCGCGGGTCGATGGTCGGTGCTTACTAGGTTGGAGGGTCATGGGGATCGGTCGTACCCACACAGGGGGTCGTTCGCCGCTCGCGCTCGTCGGCATTCTCGTCGCGGTCGTCGCAATGGTGTCGGCATGTTCACAAGAGCCGAAGTACTCGTCGGATGTGCAGAGTTCCAGCCTGATCGACGACATGCTGAAGCCCGGCGTCGCGATCACCGAGTGGTCGGACAAGCCGCTCGCCGATCAGGCGGTGGGGGTCCAGCCGGGCGCTCCGATCACGGTCGCCGCCCGCGAGGGCTCGATCACCGACGTGCGCATCCCGAAGGCCGACGGCTCGCCCGTGAAGGGCACGTTGTCCGAGGACGGCACGACGTGGACCAGTGCGGAACCGCTGGGCTACAACCGCACCTACACCCTGCAGGCCGACGCGGTGGGCATCGGAGGCAAGAGCACCAAGCGTGTCTCGTTCACCACGCAGGCACCGAACAACCTGACGCAGGCCTACCTCACACCGTCGCCCAACGAGACCGTCGGTGTCGGGCAGCCCGTCGCGGTGAAGTTCGACGAGCCCATCCCGAACAAGAAGGCCGCTCAGCAGGCCATCAAGATCACCACCGATCCGCCGACCGAGGGCGCCTTCTACTGGATCAGCGAATCGGAAGTGCGCTGGCGTCCGCAGGAGTACTGGAAGCCCGGCACCAAGGTCAACGTCGCCGTCAACACCTACGGCATCAACCTCGGCGACGGGCTGTTCGGTCAGGAGAACGTCAAGACCAACTTCCGCATCGGGCGCTCGATGATCATCACCGCCGACGACAACACCAAGCAGGTCGTGTTCAACCAGGGCGGCAAGGTGATCCGCACGATGCCGACCTCGATGGGCAAGTCGGGCGACGAGACCGACAACGGCGTGTACCTGGTGTCGGACAAGCACGATCACATCATCATGGACTCCTCGACCTACGGCGTGCCGATCACCTCGTCGAACGGCTACCGCACCCCGGTCGACTATGCGACGCGGATGTCCTACAGCGGCATCTTCTTCCACTCGGCACCCTGGTCTGTCTGGGCGCAGGGCAACACCAACACCAGTCATGGCTGCCTGAACCTCAGTCCCGACAACGCGCTGTGGGTCATGAAGAACACGCTGCGCGGTGACCCGGTGGTCGTGAAGAACACCTCGGGGGGCGTCCTGTCGGGTACCGACGGACTCGGCGACTGGAACGTCCCGTGGAGCGTGTGGTCGAAAGGCAATGCCTGACCCGTCCGTCGCGACATGAGCACACGACCATGAACGCACGACGACCCTTGCTGGACCGATCGGACCGGCAGGGTCGTCGGCGTCTCGCCCCGACCGATCCGGTGGATCGCCGGCCGCAGGCTCGTGCTGATGATGCCACCGGCCACTGTTACGATCGCCGGTGACAGCAACGCCGACGACAAGGGTGCACACGACATGGCCGACCGCTCCTCCTGGGAAACCGATGACCTGACCGCCTTGCGCGATCTCGCTCGCAGCTTCTGCGAGAAGGAGATCAAGCCCAACATCGAGAAGTTCATCGAGCAGCACCACGTCGATCGCGACCTGTGGAACAAGGCCGGAGATCTCGGTCTGCTCTGCATGTCGATCCCCGAGGAGTACGGCGGCGGAGGTGGGACCTTCGCGCATGAGGCCGTGCTGATCGAGGAGCAGGCTCGCATCGCCGATTCGTCGTGGGGTGCAAGCCTGCACAACGGCATCGTCGCGCACTACCTTCTCGCCTACGGGTCCGAGGAGCAGAAGAAGACCTGGCTGCCCAAGATGGCGAGCGGCGAAGTGGTCGGCGCGATCGCGATGACCGAGCCCGGCACCGGCTCGGATCTGCAGAACGTCAAGACCAAGGCGATCCAGCAGGGCGATGACTACGTCATCGACGGCTCGAAGACCTTCATCACCAACGGCGGTCAGGCCGACCTGATCATCGTCGTGGCCAAGACCGACGTCAGCGAGGGCGCCAAGGGCATCTCCCTGATCCTCGTCGAGGCCGACCGCGACGGATTCCGGCGTGGACGTGTCCTGGACAAGGTGGGGCAGCGCGGACAGGACACCTCAGAGCTGTTCTTCGACGGAGTGCGCGTACCGACGTCGAACCTGCTCGGCGTCGAGGAGGGGCAGGGTTTCGTCCAGCTGATGCAGCAGCTTCCCCAGGAACGCCTCATCATCGCGGTGGCGTCGGTGGCCGGAATGGAGGCCGCGGTCGCGCAGACCATCGAATACACCAAGGACCGCACCGCCTTCGGACGGCCGATCTTCGGATTCCAGAACACCAAGTTCAAACTCGCCGAGGCCGCCACCGAGACCCGGATCGCGCGCGTGTTCGTCGATGACTGCATCACCAAGCACCTCGACGGTGCCCTCGACATCCCGACGGTCGCGATGGCCAAGTGGTGGACGAGTGACCGGGCGATGGTCGTCGCCGACGAATGCCTTCAGCTCTTCGGCGGGTACGGGTACATGAACGAGTACCCGATCGCCCGGATGTGGGCGGACAACCGCGTGCAGAAGATCTACGCCGGCACCAACGAGATCATGAAGGAGATCATCGCTCGCTCGCTGTGAGTTGCCATCAGCCCGGTAGTCCGAGCACCGAGATGCCGTCGCGGTACATGGCCCACTGCTCTCGCTTGTCCAGTACCGGCCAGACGTTCTGCACATAGCCGTTGAGGGTGGCCATCGCCCCGACCACCGGGACGCCCGCGGTGATGAAGTCGACGACTCCACGCCGGATGTGGTTGGGGTCGGTGACGATCACGGCACTGCCGGCGCCGATCCGGCGCATCAGCGCTGCCGACTGCACCGCGTTGCCTGCCGTGGAGGTGGCGCGGTGCTCGGCGTGCACGCGGGATGCCGGCAGGCCGTGCCGGATCAGCCAGGCGCGCATCGCGGCCGCCTCGGTGATCCCGCGCTTCGGGTTCCCACCCGTCACGATCACCGGGGAGCCGGGCGCCATGAACGCCTGGCCGAGACCGGTGGTGAGTCGACCGATCAACTCGGGGCGCATCGCCCCGTCCGGTAGGAGTCCGTACCCCAGGATGAGCACGGCGGTTCGGGGACCGATGATGGCCGGCAACGGGTTCGGCGGGGTCAGCGACTGGGAGAGGATCGCGTTGAGCAATGTGTCCACGCGACCGCGCTTTCCGGCGTCGATCGCCCCCAGGCGCGCGAGCGAGTCGTTCTTGGTGATCAGGTCGTAGCCGTAGTCGGCGTAGATGGCGCGTAGTGCCAGCGCGTTGGTGTCGCGGGGATTCGTGCGCAGCGCGGTGTTGAGATGGCCGATCGCGACGTAGGGGTTGCCGGCGTTGAACGCGGTCGCGGCCCGTTTGAAGTCGGCGGTCGGAGCGGCATGGGCAGGTGCCGCGACGGACAGGCCGCCGGCGATCGCGACGGTCATCACGAGGGTGCCGATCGTGCGCAGAAGTGTCTTCATTGTGACAACAGTAAACAGATGTGGCTGAAGTGAAAGATGAGTTTACGGTATCGCTATCGCTTCGTAGCGAGCTCGAGAGGTCATCCCGGTGATACATTCCTCCTGATCACACCGAGGGGATGCCCGACATGACCGTGCGTACCGCACGTACTGCATGCTGGATGGCAGTCTGCGCTGCGGCGACCGCGGCCTGTCTGGCGGGCGTGATCAGTCCGGTGGCCACCGCCGCGCCGAGGCCGTTGCCCAGCTCGGGGTGCGTCCAGGACCTCCCGCCCACGCCGTCCACGAAACCGTTCGACCCGCGTGATCTGATTCCTCGGCTGCCCGACCGCATCGGCATCCCGCTGCCGTACCCGCGGATCCTTCCGGTGCCCGAACCGGAGTCGCGGGAGACCCCGCCGGTGCGCATCCCTTCCCAGCCGCCGCCGAAGAATCCGTGCACGGACCCGTGTCCGGACATCACCGATCCGCCGAAGCCGAAGGCCGACCGCCCGGCGCTGTCTATCGAGTTCCCCAAGATCACTCTCGATCCGGCGCCGAAGGACATCCCGGTCCCGGTGCCGAACCCGAACCCGGCGCCCATCCCGCCGCCGCCGCCCGCCGTCGATCCGGGCAGCGAACGTGCGCCCGTGACGATGAAGCCGCGCCCACCCCGCGTGCGCGACGTCGACCTCGTGTCCACGCTGACCGGCAAGGGGTCGACGAGCCGGACCGACAAGCGGTGGCAGATCAACGGCACCGACCTCGGCATCATGTGGGAGTCGCGCCCGGGCCAGATAGCCGTTGCGTTCGGCGACACCTTCGGCCGCGGCTTCCGCCCGCCGGGCGCCAACGGACGGGATTGGCGGAGCAACGTTCTGGGCTTTAGCTCGGACCGGAAACTCGACGACGGCATGTCGATCGACACGATGGTCCAGGACAGCCGATGCCATGCGGCGCAGGTGCTGAGCGCGCGACACATCGACCGCTATGAGATGACCACCATCCCGACCTCGGGCTTCGCGATCGGGGAGCGGCAGTACATGAGCTACATGTCGGTGCGCACCTGGGGGCCGATCCCCGGCGTGTGGCTGACCAACTACGGCGGTCTGGCCTACTCCGACGATCACGGTTCGACGTGGACCAAGGACCCGCATGCTCGCTGGGACAACGTCTTCGGGACCAGCCAGTTCCAGGTGTCGTCGATGGTCCCGCAGGGCGACTTTGTCTACATGTTCGGGACGCCCAACTCACGCATCGGATCGGTCGGGCTGGCCCGGGTGCGGTCGGAAAAGGTGCTCAACAAGACCGCCTATCAGTACTGGCGTGACGGGCGATGGGTGCCGGCGCGTGACGGCAACGTGGCGTCACCGTTGTTCTTCGGCCCCGCCGGTGAGCTGTCGGCGCGTTACGACACCGCCTCGGGGCGTTGGCAACTCAGTTATCTGGACGCCGTGCGCGGATCGATCGTGTTGCGTACTGCCCGGACGCCTCAGGGGGTGTGGTCCGAACCCACGGAGCTGGTGCACTCCGCGCGCTACGCCCAGCTGTACGGCGGGTTTCTGCACCCCTGGTCGAGTGGTCGGGAGCTGTACTTCACGATGTCGACGTGGACCGAGTACAACGTGTCGCTGATGCGCGCCACCATCGGGTGACGCGCATCAGCGAGGCCTGCGACTACGGCGTGTTGATCCAGGTCAGGATTGCCTGTCCGGCCTGAGGGTCGCCGTTGTTGATGCCGACGGCGGCGCCGATGGCCGCGCCGACCCCGGCGCCCCAGATGCAGCCGACGATGACCAGGCAGCCGACGATGAGCCCGACGATCGCGCCGACCGCGGTGGCGACGCCGCCGCCCCGATTCCAGCCGTTGTTGATGTGCCAGATCATCTTCTGGTAGGCACGGTCCTTCTTGGCCGACACAGGATGCACACCGGCCGCAACGGCCGCTCGTGTCTGCGGGGTGATCACCGGGGTGAACGTGGCCGACGTGCGGTCCGCACTGACGTTCGCGCGCAACGGGACCACGGCGCCACCCATCGGGATCGCCAGCGCCACTCGGTCGATCGTGCGTCCGTTCGGATCTACGACGGTGAGTTCGTCGCCGGCGGGAGTGGGGACGAACGTCGCGTTGCGCAGGACCGAGGTGATCGATCCGCCGTCGGCGCCGGCCGACGTGAGGTGCGACGGGACACCCGCGGCGGGCGCGCCGTGGGCGGTTGCCGTGGCGACGACGGTGAGTGTGGATGCGGCGATGGCGACGATGGCCAGAAAGACGAGCCTGACGAGTTTCATGCGAATCCGATTCGTGTGGTGGACGATGCGGGGCCGGTGAATGACCGGGTGGGTCGACCCCGGGGTCAGCTTATCGCGGGCCCGGACATTTCCGACAGCACAGCGGTGTCGGTATCGGAGTGTTCATCCGACGGCGAAGGTGGCAGTGGTGCCGGTGAACGGCCGTGTGGTCCCGTCCGGCCTGCGGATGTCGCCGTGGTAGCGGATGCGGAATCGGCCGGAGGTGCCCGACGGCGTCGTCCACTCGATCCGAACCACCGAGGCTTCTGCCTGACCCGCCGGTCTCCGCCAGCGAAGTTCGGTCTCCCAGTCGTTGTCGGTCGCGATCGTCGACCAGGTGGTGCCGGAGCGGCGCTGCACCTCCAGATAGGTACCACCGGTGTGGAAGTCGTTGGTGGGGTGGGCGCCGACGAACTCGGCGGCCACCACCGCACCGGCGTGATTCCGGCCGGCCGGCTGCTGCAGGACGTCACCGAACCGGCGACCCGCCACCGGACGGTCGGTGGGAACCGGCGGCAGGAGGTCGGGCTGGAATCCGGACTTGTCGAGCGGGGCCGGCCCCCGGGGCACCCGCGTACCGGCCGCCATCGCGGCCGCGAGGGCGTGGAACTCCTGCATGTACGCCGACAACGTCCACCGCCCGTATTGGGTCTCGCCACCCTCGTACTGCTGGGCGTCGTACTCCTCGGGGGTCGTGACGTACTGCGTGTACGCATTCGAATACCCCTGCACGAGCACGGTGTCCGCCGACACCTTGAGCGCGTCCGCGACCACCCGGCGCAGCCGAAGACCCGCGACGATGGTCACCTCGGCCGGGACCGCGACGAGGACGAGCTCACCGATCCGCATGATCTGCAGCGGCACCACATGCGGGATCCACGGCGCGGGCGGCAGGAGGCCGAGCGGGAAGAGGACCAGCTTGGGCGCCTGCATGTCGCGGATCCAGGGCGACACCGGCGGACGGCGATCGCCGCCGAACGCGGTCACCACCGGATTCGTCATGCCCTCCGTCAGGAACGGGAGCTGCGACTTCCAGTTGTCCTCGGTGCTGGTCGCCGCTGCCGCCGCGCCCATCATCGCCGGGGTCGTCGACACCCGTTTGCCTTCCGGCGTGTAGATGCCGTCGATCGACACCGCGGACATATCGACATAGCGCACGATGGAATCGACGCCGCCGCGTGTCATGGGCCGCGCACCGTCGAAAGCGGCTCGGCCTGCGCGGTATTGACGTTCACCGATGATCTCGCAGTTGCGCTTGTTGTCGTCGGTCGGCCCGCCCGGGTGCATCTTCACCAGATCGAGGTTGGGCGTCATGTCGCCGCTGTTGGTCTGTGGGAAAGCGGCGACGAAGCCGGGCCGGGTGCTCTCCCAGCGATAGCTGGCGTACCCCTTGTTGTCCCCGGCGATGAGTCGATTGCGATCGGTGAGTGAGGTGCCGTGGGTCGAGAACCACGTGATGGCACCGACATCGGTGTCACCCTGGCGCAGACGCAGCACGGTGACGCCCGGATCGATCGCCCCCGGGAACTCTCTGCGCTCCGAACCAGGATTGAGGTCGAAGGCCACCTTCGACCGATTCCGGCTCGCATCGTGCAATTCGCCACGGCCGAGTGCGATGCTGCCCGGGGCGAGATTCTCGTGCGCACGCACGATGGCGGTGAAGATCCCCTCGAGCTCGGCAGCATACGAGTTCTTCTTGAACCCGTACGCCGCCAGCGAGTAGGCGAAGTCCCACGCCGTCCCGCCGCAGGACGCGTGGGTGTGCGTGGCGTTCAGATTGACGTTGCGCTCGGAATAGAGATCGCCGAAACGCGCTCGCAGACGGGGCATCAGACCGATGTGATGCGACTGGAACAGGCAGGCGATGTCGCTGGTCACGAAGACCACACGATGCCCGGTGGACCGGTCGACCACGATGTAGGCACGCGCCCAGCACCTCTGCAGCAGGCCTTCGGCGACCTGGTCGGCGTCGGAGTACCCCATCATGCCCTGACCGGCGATCGCGCCGGTCATGTCGGCGATCCCGCACCCGACGAGATAGTCGGTCGATCCCGCCGGCGCCGCCGCGTCCACCGCGTTCGGCGCCGCATGCGCGACCGGCTGACCGGTCACGAGTGCGACGCCGCCCCCGACGGCGGTTGCGGCGGCCCCGGCGAGAAGCTGTCGGCGACTCACGTCCATGGTCGTTCCCCCTTGTGCTCGAACCTTTTCCGATGAATCGCGGTGCCCGCGCACGTAGACGTCACCGATGATCAGTGGTGGTGTCGACGTGACCGAGCATGAGCGTCACCGTCGCCTCGGCGATCCGGTCACAGATGCCACGGTCGCGCGTGTTCAGATAGGCGAGTGTGATGCCGTCGGTCGCGGCCACGACCAGGGGCGCCAGCTCTGCGGTGGGCCGGTCCCATCGCACGCCCGCCTGGTCGGCCGCGACGTCGAGACCGTCGGCAATCGCGTCGTAGTACCGCTGATACATGTTCGCGCCGAGCTCGGCGAGGCCGCTCGTCTGACGCGCGTATTGATTCAGCGAGATCATCGCCTGCTCCCGCCCTGGATCGGCGACAACACCATCGATGTACCCGGAGAGGCTCTCCTGCAACATGATCCGGATGCCGCCGGGTCCGCGCTCGGCCCCTGCGGCCGCGGCCCCCAGTGCCGTGGCGATGACGGCCAACTCGGTGTCGGTGCCCCGCGTCACCAGTGCGGCGAGCAGGTCGTCGCGGGAGGCGAAGACGTAGTGGAATGTCGACAGCGTCACTCCGGCCTCGGCGCTGATGGCCCGAGTCGTCGCCCCGTCCACCCCTCGGCTCGCGATGACGCGAAAGGCGGACTCGAGCAACAGTTCCCGACGTTTCTCGACCGGCATTCTGGCCACGGGGGGCTCCTTGGATCGCGGACCGGACCGGCCGGTTGGGAGTGGTCGGGTCGATGGGTACGCGCTCAGCGCAGTGCGGTGAGCACCTCGCGCGCGGCACGCTGACCGGACCGGACGGCGCCGTCCATGTAACCGGTCCAGTAGTCGGCGGTCTCGGTGCCGGCCCAGTGGATGGGGCCCACCGGTTCGCGCAGCGCCGGGCCGTATCGGGTGAGGGTTCCAGGTGAACTGACGGCGACGGGGCCTCCGCGTGACCATTCCTCGAGGTCCCATTTGAAGATCCCGTAGTCGAGCAGGTCGCGCGCCTCGGGGCCGAAGTAGTCGACGAAGTTGGCGACACATTCGCGGACGATCTGGCTCTCGGGTGCCTTGTCGAGGCGCCGCATCGCATCGGCCGAGATGAATCCCATCAGGATGTGGCGATTGTCGGCGTAGCTCTCGAAGGTCACGTCGATCGGCCGGCCGTTGCCGAAGACCTGACCGGAGAAGCCCTTGTCGCGCCAGAACGGACGCCGGTACACGGCGGCGAACTTGCTGACCGCACCCATGTGGTACCCGCGGGTCAGGCCGACCCGCGCAGCGGGCAGGCCCGGCGAGTACCGGATCTGGCCGCTGATGGCCGGCGACATCGCGACGATCACCTTGCGGGCGCGGAAGATCCCGCGATCGGTGTGCACCGACGCGATCGGACCGGTGTGGTCGACGGTTCGGACCGGGGCGTTGTACACGACACGCGAACCGAGCGCGGCCGCCATGCGCAACGGGATCAGCGCCGCACCACCCTCGAAGAGGCTCTCCTGCGCGCCGCCGTCCGTGCTGAGCAACCGGATGATGGTGCCGGGATTGTTCTCGTCGCCGGAGGCGGCGATGTAGTTGATGAAGTACAGCGCCGACACCTCATCGGGCCGGACGGACAGTGGTGCCGACATGGCGACGCTCGTGAGCATCCGCGCGGTCGGATCCGAGGTCACCTCGTCGGTGTACTGCTTCCAGGTGATCGAGTCGAGCCGGCGTGCGTCGGGGTGGCGCCAGGGTTCGCCGACGGGGAACGGGACCAGCGCCTCGGCCTGTGCACGCGCGAGCGCGGGAAGCGCCTGCAGCGTGGAGAATTCGGCGGGCAGTGGCAGCGCTGCCGGCATCCGCGTGCCGGTGTCGGTGTTCCAGAAGACGCTGTCGCCCTGGTTGTAGGTCCGGATGGTGCGTACGTCGTGTTCGCGGGCCAACGCGGCGATGTGGGTCTGGGTGGGACCGATGAACTCCGCTCCGGCGTCGAGCGTTGCACCGACCCGTGGCGTGGAGATGTTGTGTACGCGACCGCCGGCGCGTTCGCGCGCCTCCAGCACGATGACGGATGCCCCGGACGCGACCAGCGATTTCGCTGCCGCCAGCCCGGACAGCCCGCCCCCGACGACGATCGCGTCGACGACACCGGCGGGCGCGGCTTCGGCGTGTCCGGCGCCGCGCACCGCTCCCGCCGTGATCGCGAGTCCGGCCGCGCCGAGGGTTCCCCCCATGAACGCCCGACGTGAAACCCCTTGACCCATAGACGTTCCCGTTCTCTGACGGCTGTCGTTCCCCCGAAGTGACATAGGAGGACGATAGCGCTCACATGTTTAGGTCACTTGACCTGAAGTAACGGCAGGGTAACAGGTGAACGTGGTCCGCGTCACGCGGTGGCGGAAGATCGGTGCTGCATCACGTGGTGATGCGCAGATGCGAGATCCACCTCGGGAGCCGAGGTGGATCAGGGGAGGGGCGCCGACGGAGGCGACGCGAGGCGCCCGCCGATCGAGATCATTTGTGCTTCTTGATGACCTTCTCGACCTCGTCGGCATCGATGTTCTTCGCGACGAGTTTGCCGTTCTTGGCCTTGCGCACGGAGTACAGTCCGTCCTTCTTCGCGTGTGCGACGTGCAGTCCGGCCTTCTTGGCGGCCTTGTTCAGATCCTCGAGCATGCGCGGGATCGTACGGGACGGACATGAACAGCCGATGTCGCATGGCCCGGGTGGTGTGCGCGCACGATGGTCAGCCTGCGAGGAGCTCGCGGGTGCGTGCGATCAGGGCGTCGATCGCTGCGGCAGGAGTGGCGAACGAGGTCACGAAACGCGCGACGCCGGGCTCCGGGTGACTGTCGTAGAAGACGAAGCCGTCATCGCGGAGTCCCGACATCACTGCGTCGGGCAGCCGGCAGAACACGATGTTGGCCCCGCCACTGCCCTGCACTTCGACGCCCGGGGTGGCGCGAAGCCCCGCGTCGAGTCTGCGGGCCATGTCGTTGGCGTGACGTGCGTTGCGCAGCCAGAGGTCGTCGGTGAGGTAGGCGTCGAGTTGGGCCGACTGGAATCGCATCTTGGAGGTGAGTTGCCCGGCGCGCTTCACACGGAAGGCGAGTTCGGTGCCGAGTGTGCGGTCGAACGACACCACCGCGTCGGTGGTGAGGCCACCGTTCTTGGTGATGCCGAACGACAGGATGTCGACGCCCGCTCGCCAGGTCATCTCGGCGGGTGTGGTGTTCAGGGAGACAAGGGCATTGGTGAATCGGGCACCATCAAGATGCACGCGCAGTCCGGCCCCGTGGGCGATGGCGGTCAACTCCCGGATCTCGTCGAGTGTGTAGACCGAGCCGGTCTCGGTGGCCTGGGTGATGCTCAGGACCTGAGGCTGCGTGCTGTGGACGACTCCGGCTCCCGCGCGAGCGGCGTGGGCGAGTGCCGCGGGATCGATCTTGCCGTCGGGGCCGTCGAGTGGGATCAGCTTGCCGCCGGCGGTGAAGAACTCCGGGGCGCCGCACTCGTCGTAGAAGACATGGCTGTCGCGATGGCACAGCACCGAGCCCCACGGTGACAGGAGGGCGGCCAGGGCGAGCCCGTTGGCGGCCGAGCCGGTCGACACACAGTGGACGTCGGCGTCATGCCCGAAGACCTCGACGACCCGGGCGCGTGCGGCCGCGGTGACCGGGTCATCGCCGTAACCGACGTGCCCATCCGCGGACACTCGCGCTATCGCGTCGATGATCTCCGGCGAGGCCCCGACAGCGTTGTCGCTCGCGAACGTCCGATCGAGCGGGTGGCCGGCAGGTACATCGACCGTTGCAGACATGCCGCCCAGTGTAGGTGGGCGACGACGCGTCAGAGGGCGCCGGAGATGTCCCCGGCGGCGAGCAGGGCAACGAGTGTCGGGACGACGTGGGTCGGCGCGACGACGTACTCGTTGCGTCCGCTCTTGGTCACGATCGAGGCTGCAGTGAGCGTTTTCAGGTGGTGATAGAGCTGTCCCGACGTCCCGAAGTCCCCGGTCTCCTGGAGTTCGGCGACCGACGCGCCGCCGCGCAGCAGGACCCGGACGATGGACAGGCGCACCGGATGGCCGAGAGCGGCAAACACCGTGGCCAGGCCCGCGGTCGGCAGCCCGATCGTGGACTCCGCGTCGTAACGGATGTCCCACTGCACCGGACCGC
Source organism: Gordonia sp. OPL2 (assembly GCF_003797825.1). Lineage (GTDB taxonomy): Bacteria > Actinomycetota > Actinomycetes > Mycobacteriales > Mycobacteriaceae > Gordonia. Next base: position 173,997 of record NZ_RKME01000003.1, on the reverse strand, counting down.
CGAGGTCGACCGAGCCCGTGTAGCCGACGGTTCCGGCCCGACTCGACCCCACGCCGTTGCCGGCCGTGGTCGGCGGTTCCGGTGGGCCGGCCGTGGTCGGCGGTTCCGGTGGGCCGGCGGCATCGTCATGGTCCGCAACCCCGGCGATGTGCTCGAGGCGTTCGATCCGCTCGGTGAGGTCGCGCAACCGGGACTCGGTGTCGCTCATGTCGCGCAGGCCAGTGCTCGGGCGAACGCGGGTTCGGTGAGCGCTCGCAGCAACATCTCCTGATGGGCGAAATCGTTGTGAGCGGCGTCGGCTGCCGACAGATTCCGAACCATCACCGTCCCGACGCCGGTCCGGCCGTCGGCGCCGCGGTACTCGAACACGTCGGTCAGCACGCCGGGCAGGCTCCCGCCCTTGAACCCGAGCGTCGAGCCGTTCGGCTGCTTTCCCTGGTATTCGAGGATGTCGCGCGCAATGGGTGCGCCGGGGCCGAAGGTTCCGTCGGCGAGGGCGCCGATGAGGGCGGACAGCGCGCGCGGTGTCGCGCGGATGGGCGAATCGCTCTGCGGGGCGGTCAGATCGGCGGTACGCAGTTCGTCGAGCCGGGCCCTGGCGTAGTCGACATCGGTGGTGTATCGCTGCGCCGCGCGGTCGCGGTCGGCGGGTGTCCGCAGGGTGGGGTCGACGGTGCCCAGGTACATGCCGAGGAGGCTGGGCGCGTCGTCGCCGATCCCGTAGCGCTGCATGATCGCTGCCAGGGTGTCGTCGCCGAGCCGGTCGCGGAACAGATCCGGTGCCGCCGAGTCGGAGAAGCGGATCATGACGTCGGCCAGTTGCCGATACGACACGAGCCGATCGGGCTGCGTGGCGACGCCGTTGCGTTCGGGAATGCCGAGGTACGCCAGCGAACGACGGTGTGCACCACCGTCGATGGGGAAGTACCACCTCTCCCAGTCGCCGACCGTCACCGTGTCGTCGGGCCGGATTCGCTGTGCGGCAACAGCGTCGGCGTAGGCGGCGAGATGGACCAGCTTGATGGCCGACGCGGTGGGGAAGTGTTCGTCCGCGTTGTGGTCGATCACCGTCCCGTCAGTGGCGGTCACACTCATCCCGACGTCGTCGGGGTGGCCTGCGATGTAGCCGAGCCATCCGTCGGCGGTACCGACGTCGGCGGGCGGGGTCGGTGCGCAGTGCCCGGTCACGCCATGCGACGACGACACGCTCTCATCCGTGGCCGTGGCACACCCGCCGACGAGGACCCCGATCAGTGCTGCGGCGGCAAGTTCCTTGCGCACGATCCCATACCTCCGTAGTTACGTAATAACGAAACTATCGAACGAGAGGCCGGTGGCACAAGGGTCCTCGGTCCGGGAAACGGCAACTGCCCCCACCTGCGATGCAGGTGGGGGCAGTTGCGGTCGGGGTGGATGACGGGACTCGAACCCGCGACAGCCAGGATCACAACCTGGTGCTCTACCAACTGAACTACATCCACCATCGGCGTCCGATACCCAGGATCTCTCACCGGGTCCCAGAGCCAGAGTCATACTCTAGCGGGTCGGGTGCTCCGAACTCCAATCGGTTACGGTCTGGCGTGTTCAGGCAGGTCCGAGGTCTGTGACGATGGTGGTGAGGTCGTCGATGTCGGGCCCCGGCGCGGCGACGAAGGCTGCCGCGCGGTAGTACTTCAGCTCGCGGATCGACTCGCGGATGTCGGCCAGGGCGCGGTGGGCGAGCCCTTTCTCCGGCTGCCCGAAATAGATCTTGGGGTACCAGCGTCGGCAGAGTTCCTTGATGGAACTGACGTCGACCATGCGGTAGTGCAGGTACGCATCGAGTTCGGGCATGTCCCGGGCGATGAACCCGCGGTCGGTGGCGATCGAGTTACCCGCGAGAGGAACGGCGCCTGCGGTCGTGACCTGGGTGCGGATGTAGTCGAGAACCTGCTTTTCCGCTTCCGCGACCGAGACGGTGGACGCGCGGACCTCGTCGGTGAGCCCCGAGGCCGCATGCATCTTCGTGACCACGTCGGGCATGGCCGCGAGATCGTCGTCGGAGGCGTGGATGACGATGTCCACACCGTCACCGAGGATGTTGAGGTCACTGTCGGTGACGAGGGCGGCGATCTCGATCAACTTGTCCGATTCGAGTCGTAGACCGGTCATCTCGCAGTCGATCCACACGAGTTTGTCCTGCATCCGGTCAACCTTAGTCGTCGCGACCGTTCGCGACGTGTCGTGACGGCTATTGTTTGCTGTGGTGCACGCCCTGATACGCCCCTGTGGACGAGAGGACAGCTGTTGTGACCGATCCCGCCACCGCCGCGACGACGATCGCTGCCGGGTACGCGTTCGACTCGACGTCACTGGAACTGGGAACGGTGTCGGTCGACGGACACGCCGACCCGGCTGCCGGTGTGCGGATCCCGCTGTCGATGATGAACCGCCACGGGTTGGTGGCCGGGGCGACCGGTACCGGCAAGACCAAGTCGCTTCAACTCATCGCGGAGCAGTTGTCCGCCAACGGCGTCCCGGTCGTCATGGCCGACATCAAGGGGGATCTCTCCGGTCTGAGCAGGCCCGGGACGGCGAACGACAAGATAGCCGAGCGGGCGACGCAGACCGGTGACGACTGGCAACCGGCCTCCTGCCCGGTCGAGTTCGTGTCCCTGGGCGCCGAGGGCATCGGAATCCCGATCCGCGCGACCATCACGTCATTCGGGCCGATCCTGCTGAGCAAGGTGCTCGGTCTCAATGCCACTCAGGAGTCCACTCTCGGACTCATCTTCCACTGGGCCGACCAGAAGGGTCTGCCGCTTCTCGATCTCAAGGATCTGCGGTCGGTGATCGCACATCTCACGAGCGATGAGGGCAAACCCGAGCTGAAGGCGATCGGTGGTGTGTCCACCGCGACCGCCGGTGTCATCCTGCGTGCGCTGACCAATCTCGAGGCCGACGGCGGTGACACCTTCTTCGGTGAGCCCGAGGTCGAGCCCGCCGATCTCATCCGGTCGGCCTCCGACGGCCGAGGGATCATCACTCTCTTCGAGCTCGGAGCGCAGTCCTCACGGCCGGCGCTGTTCTCGACGTTCCTGATGTGGATTCTCGCGGATCTATTCGAATTCCTGCCCGAGGTCGGTGATCTCGACAAGCCGAAGCTCGTCTTCATCTTCGACGAGGCCCACCTGTTGTTCGACGATGCGTCGAAGGCTTTCACCGAACAGGTCGAACAAACGGTCAAGCTCATCCGGTCCAAGGGCGTGGGGGTGTTCTTCTGCTCGCAGCTCCCGACCGACATCCCGAATGCGGTTCTCTCACAATTGGGTGCGCGCATCCAGCACGCACTGCGCGCGTTCACACCCGACGATCAGAAAGCGCTGTCGAAGACCGTGAAGACCTACCCGGTCTCGGACGTCTACGAGATCGACAAGGCGCTGACGTCGCTGGGGACCGGTGAGGCGATCGTGACCGTGCTGTCGGAGAAGGGCGCTCCGACGCCGGTGGCGTGGACTGTGGTCCGGGCGCCGCGGTCATCGATGGAAGCCGTTGGCGCCGAGGGGATCACCGCCGCCGCAAAGGCCAGTCCGCTGTATGCCAAGTACGGAACCCCGATCGACCGCGAATCCGCCTACGAGAAGCTCGCGGCCAACACCCTGTCGCCGGACGAAGCGGCGGATGCGCCACCACCGCCGCCGCCCGCACCCGCGCCGTCGCCGAGTCCTGCGCCCGAACCGGGCATGCTGACCGAGGTGCTGACGAGCAAGCCCATGCAGAGCTTTCTGCGATCCGCCGCGTCGGCGGCCGGACGCGAGTTCAGCAGGGCGATCTTCGGGACGGGTCGTCGGCGACGACGCTGAGCGGTCCGGTCTAGGAGTCGCCGCCGAGCTTGCGGTAGAACGACCCGACGATCGGCGCGACGACGGCACGCGGGCTATAGCCTCCGGCGACCGACATCGCCTTGGACAGGGCCCCTGGAACCACGCGCATCTTGTTGTGCTGCAACGCATCCAGGCTCATCTCGGCCACCCGCGCACTGGAATGCCACAGGAAGTCGGGAACCATGCGGTCGACGATGGACGCGTCTTCGGGTGCCGGGGTCTCGGTGCGCACCGGCCCCGGCGCGAGGAGAGTGATGTGGACACCGCTGTCGCCGACCTCGCCACGCAGTGATTCGCTGAACGTGTTGACGAACGCCTTGGTGGCCGCGTACGTGGCGTTGTTCGGGATGGGCATGTTGCCGGCCGCCGATCCCACCATCAGGATGCCGCCGGAACCGCGGTGCACCATCTGGGGCAGCACGGCGAGGGTGAGATCGTGGACGGCGGTCACGTTGAGGCGGACCTGGGCACGCTCGTACTCCGGGTCGAGGTCACTGACCGGTCCGAACGTGGCGATCCCCGCGTTGTTGCAGAGGATCGAGATCTCGCGGTCGGCGAGCTCGGCGGCGAGCACCTCGAGGGCACACGGATCGGACAGATCCACCGCCCGCACCTCGGTGTGGACGCCGTGCTGCGCGCGGATCCGTCCGGCGAGTTCTTCGAGGATGTCGCCGCGGCGGGCGACGAGGATCAGTGAATGCCCGCGAGCCGCCAGTGCCCACGCGAGTTCCATCCCGATTCCCGACGACGCGCCCGTGACGACGGCGCGGGCGGAGTCGGAGGCGGCAGGTAGCGGCATGGTGTCGACTCTAGTCGGGTCGCGACCCCGAGAGGGCCCTCAGCACCGGCGCTGCGCCGGTGTCAGGCGGCCGGTGTCAGGCGGAAGACCCTCATCGGTCGATCGGTACGGCCGCGGTAGACCTCGTACGCGGTGACCATCTTCTCGAATTCACCCACGATCCGGTCGCGATCGGATCCCTCGACCAGGGTCGCGGAGGCCTCGATGTCGGTGCCCGCGGTGTTGACCCAGCATGTCGGCTCGGCGAGCAGATTCCACGTCCATGCGGGATGGTGCTCTTGTCCGAAGTTGGACCCGACGACAAACAGATCGGGGTCGTCGCGGACATAGATCAGCGGCGACGTCCGTTTCTCGCCGGATCGACGGCCGATGGTCGTGAGGAGAACGGTCGGCGCACCGATCGGTCCCAGGGCGGTGAACCGTCCACCGGTGGTACGCAGGAGTCGTCGGTCGATCGGGACGAGCATGCGGATCACCCAGGAGCCGAACGAAGTACTGGCCAGGGCGACCATGGGGCGACGGAGTGGGCTCGACTCGGTGCCCCATCGACGGTCGGGGAACTCCGAACCCATGGCTGACTCCTGTCCACACGTCGACGGCGGCGGCACCTCGAGAGATCTGATCGATCGAGTGTGCCACCGCCGTCACGCCGTCGGGCGTCGTTCGACGAATGTCCCGCGTTGTCAGGCGATTCCCGCGGCCACCTCGGTGCCCTGCCGGATCGCGCGCTTGGCGTCGAGCTCGGCTGCGAGATCGGCGCCACCGATCACGTGGGTGGTGACGCCCGCGACTGTCAGCGGGTCGACGAGTTCGCGGACCGATTCCTGACCCGCGCACACGACGATGTTGTCGACCTCGAGAACGCGGGTCTCGGTGACGGTGCCGTCCTCGTCGCGGAAGCTCAGGTGCAGTCCCGCGTCGTCGATCTTGTCGTAGTTGGCGCCCGAGATCTGTTCGACGCCCTTCATCTTGACGGTCGCGCGGTGGACCCAGCCGCTCGTCTTGCCGAGCGTCTTGCCCTGGCGGCCCGACTTGCGCTGCACGAGATAGACCTCGCGGATCGCGGGCAGCGGTCGGGGCTTCGTCACGAAACCGGGCTTGGAGAGATCCTCGCTCACGCCCCATTCCTGTTCCCATTCCTTCAGGTTCAGGGTGGGGGACTCGTCGACGGTGAGAAACTCGGTCACGTCGAAACCGATTCCGCCGGCGCCGATCACGGCGACCCGCTTGCCGATCTCGCGGTGGCCGAGGACGGCCTCGGCGTAGGACATCACCATCGGGTGCTCGATACCCGGGATCTGCGGGATGCGCGGCGTGACGCCCGTTGCGACGATCACCTCGTCGAACTTGCGCTCGATGATCTCGTCGGCGGTGATCCGGGTGTTCAGATGCACTGAGACAGCGGCGAGATCGAGCTGGCGGGTGAAGTAGCGGATCGTCTCGTTGAATTCCTCCTTGCCGGGAATCCGTGCAGCGATGGAGAACTGGCCGCCGATGTGCTCGCCCGCCTCGAACAGGTCGACCTTGTGTCCGCGCTGGGCGGCCGATACCGCGGCCGACAGTCCCGCAGGTCCGGCGCCGACGACGGCGACTCGCTTGGCGCGGCGGGTCGCACCCAGCGTCAGGGTGGTCTCGCGGCCCGCGCGGGGATTGAGCAGGCAGGACACCTTCTTGCCGACGAACGCGTGGTCGAGGCAGGCCTGGTTGCAGCCGATGCAGGTGTTGATCTCGTCGGAGCGTCCGGACTCGGCCTTGTCCGCGAAGTCGGGGTCGGCGAGCAGCGGTCGCGCCATCGAGATCGCGTCGACCTTCCCGCGTTCGAGGATCTCCTCCGCGACCTCGGGGGTGTTGATGCGGTTGCTGGCGATCAGGGGGATCGAGACCTCGTCGCGCAGTCGCTCGGTGAACTTGACGAATGCGGCGCGTGGGACCGACGTGACGATCGTCGGGACGCCCGCCTCGTGCCAGCCGATGTCGGTGTTGATCGCGTCGACGCCGTACTCCTCGGCCTTGCGCGCCATCAGTGCGATCTCGTCCCAGGTCTGACCCTTGCGCACGAAGTCGGCGATCGACTGCCGCAGGATCACCGGGAAGTCGCGCGGTACCTGTCGGCGGATCTCCTTGATGATCTCGACGAGGAACCGCTGCCGGTTCTCCGTTGATCCACCCCACTTGTCGGTGCGGTCGTTGGTGTGCGGGCAGAGGAACTGATTGATGAGATAGCCTTCACCGCCCATGATCTCGACGGCGTCGTAGCCGGCCTTACGGGCGAGCTTCGCGGATCTGCCGAACGATCTGATCACGTGCCGGATGATGGCGTCGGTCATCTTCAGGTGTTTGAACGGGTGGATCGGCGACGGCTCGGAGCCGGCGGCGACCTTGAACGGCGTGTACCCGTAGCGTCCGGCGTGGATGAGCTGCATCGCGATCTTGCCGTCCTCGCGATGCACCGCACTCGTGATCCGACGGTGACGCGCGACGTCGGCGACGTTGGTCATCTTGCCGGCGAACGGCAGGAGCAGACCGGTCCGCGAGGTGCCGAACCCACCGGTGATGATGAGTCCGACTCCGCCGCGGGCACGTTCGGCGTAGTACGCGGCCAACTTGTCGGTGTCCCAGATCCGATCCTCGAGTCCGGTGTGCATGGACCCCATGACGAGGCGGTTCTTCAGAGTCGTGCCGCCGAGCTGCATCGGCTCGAACAGGCGCGGGTAATGCGGATTCGGTGCGGCCGTGTGGGCTGACATGGCGGACCTTTCCTCTCGGTGTGATCGACCGGGAAGCCCGGTCAGGCGGACAACTCTCGTTCCAGGGCGACGATGACCTCGTCGCACCATTCGATGAAGCCTTCTTCTTGGCGGATTCCCCCGCGGAGCACCAGGTACTGGTGCAGCTTGCGGCCGTTCAGCGCGTCCGGTTCGGGATAGAAGTTCTCCTGGAAACCGGTGTACAGCTTGAGTTGTGCGAGGTGCTCGTCGCGATGGGCCTTCAGCTCGCCGATCACGGCGGCGAGGTCGCCGAACTCCGCGGCACGCAGCTTGACGCCGAGATCACTGCGGAGCGGCTGGACGGGCGTGGGACTGACCGCCCACTCCGACAACACCTTCCGGCCCTCGGTGGAGATCGTGTAGACCTTCTTGTCCGGCCGGCCGTCCTGGCTCACCGACTCGAAACTCACGAGACCGTCGGAGTGCAGCTTCTTCAGCGTCCGATAGATCTGCTGGTGCGTCGCCGACCAGAAATAGCCGATGGATCGGTCGAACTGCTGGCCGATCTCGTAACCCGTCCCCGGGCGCTCGGCCAGCGACACGAGAATCGCATGCTCGAGCGCCATGGCTGAAAGCTAGCACCGCACCCAGGTTCTATGCAACAGGGTTCATATGCACCCGGTTGCGTATGGACGTGGACGGACCGTCAGACAAGCACCCGGTCACGGTGCGTCAGCCGTCCGTCACGGAGCTCGACGACGTCGTCGGCGATGTCGGTGACACGGGGATCATGGGTGATGAGCAGGGTCGATCGTCCCCGGGCCAGCCGTCGGAGAGGTTCGAGAATGCGTTGCGCGGTTTCGTCGTCGAGTCCGGAGGTCGGTTCGTCGAGCACGAGGACGGGGCTGTCGCGCAGGATCGCCCGCGCCATGGCGATCCGCTGTCGCTGACCGCCCGACAGGGTGAGGCCGTCCTCGTCGAGCTCGGTGTCGTAACCGTCGGGGAGTTCGGCGATGAACGAATCGGCGTCGGCGGCCAGTGCGGCACCGATGATCTCGGTGCGGGTCGCGTCCGGCCGCCCGTAGGCGATGTTGTCCGCCACGGTCGCCGCCTTGATGACGGGCTGCTGAGGCAGAAGCGTGACGTGGTCACGGATCGATTCTCCGGTCAGGTCGGCGTAATCCATCTCGCCCAACGTGATGGTGCCCCCGCCGGGACGGTCGAATCGGCACAGCAGAGACGCGAGCGTGGATTTGCCGGCGCCACTGGGACCGACGAGCGCGGTGATCCGGCCGGGATGGAGGTCGAGCGACACACGATCGAGCACCGTGGCGTCTCCACGGCGCAGGGTGACATCGCGAACCGAAACGGTGTGGTCGTCGCCGGAGTGCGGGACCGCGTCGTCGCGATCGGCATCGGTGGGGGTGAGGTCGAGGAGTTCGGCGATCCGTTCCGCGCTCACCGCTGCCGAGGCGAGGGACAAGCGGACCTCGGCGAGTTCCTGCATCTTCGGGTAGAGCATGCCGAGATAGCCGGTGAGAGCGAGCAACTGGCCGACGCTGAGCGAACCCTGTCGGACCTGCCAGACTCCGGCGACGGCAATGGCCAGGGTGACGATGACCTGACCGAAACCCATCACCGCTCCGAATCCGGCCTCGATCCGGGTCTGCGACAGCCGAGCCCCCAGCCAGGTGACCCCGTGGCTATGCAGCCGGGCGTGCTCACGTCGCTGCTGGTTGTAGGCGACCGCGGTCTCGTGACCGCTGAGCGCGCTCTGCACGGCGACGGCGATGTCGGCGTTGGCAATCCGTTCGTCGCGGGTGACCACGGTCTGGCGGCGCCCGTAGGCGGCGGAGACGGCCCAGAGCACGGGTACCGCAGCGATCGCCACCAGGGCGACCTGCCAGCTCATGAGCAGTGCGGCGACCACGAGTCCGACGGTGTTGGTGATCGCGACGATGAACTGCATGACCCCGGAGCCGATCAGGTACTCGACGGCCTCGAGGTCGCCCGAGTGGCGGGTCACCATGTCGCCCAGGCCGAATCGACGGTGGATGACCGGGTCGAGTCGCTGCACGTGGGCGAACAGACCGTCGCGCAACCGCAGCACGACCCGCTCGGAGATGCCGACCGAGACGACCTGGCCGAAATAGTCGGCGCCCGTCGAGATCGCCGTGATCAGCAGCCACAGGGCGGCGAGTCTGACGAAGGCGATCGTACTGTCGGCAGACAGCGCACCGTCGATCACGTCGGACAGCACGAAGATGGCGAGGATCTCGCACGCTGTCGCGATGAGGAGAAGTGTTGCGGCCAGAATGAAGCGGGAGCCCTCACCCCGAAGGGTCGGAACAAAGCGGCGGTAGGCCTCGCGTGCGGTCATCGAAGGAGTCCGATCGGGTCACGATGCCGCGCCCGGGGACAACGCGGTCTGCTGTCCCCGGACGCGGCGTGGATGGGTCAGGTCGGGCGTCGACTCAGAACCAGGCCCAGTCCCAACGGTGCAGGCGACGGTTCCACACGCGACGACGACGCCGGCGTGGCGGTGCGGGGTGCTGCTGCTGACCCGGGCGCGGACCCTGTCCGGGGTTCTGTCCTGGCTGAGGCATCGATGTTCTCCTTGTGTTCTGGTCGGCGACCGTGCCGACCAGAGGAAAGGTATGGCCGCGACCTGCGGGCGGCCTTGCCTGCAGCTGGGAGAACGCTGTCAGGGCAGCGCGGGCGTCGACAACACCGCGATGCCGAGCCAGATCAGGGCACCGACCTTGACGACCTCGAGGCCGACATAGACCAGATGGGCGTGACTGCGTGGGCCATCGTGGCCGGCGAGTACCCGGTTCGATCGGCGCGTGAGGATCGGGCGCACCCCGACGAGCTGCAGGACGAGCGTGACGACCGCGACCCCCGCCGCCAGCGGGATCGTGGCACCCGAGAAGGACCCGAGTGCCACCGCGATGACGATGGCCGCCGCCCAGGCGAGTTCGCATGCGTTGAGCGCGCGGAACACCAACCTGCCGATACCGAGTCCGATCGGCAGTGTGACCCCGGGTGCCCGGAACTTCAGTGGCGCCTCGAGGAACGAGATGGCGAAGACCATGCCGAGCCAGAGGAACGTGACGGCCGTGACCGTGCCCCCTGCGGCCGTCATCGGCTACCCGTCCGCACGAGCGCGGGGCCGACTGTCTCGTCGTGGATGCGATCCTGCGCGACCTCGCGGTCGAGGAACTCCTCGCGCATGCTCGTCAGGAAACCGGTCGGCCCGCACAGTGGTGCCCGCCCGCTGTCTCCGATGTCGATGTCGTCGAGTGCTCCCTCCACGGCGGGCAGGGTGGCGCGCTGGGTGGTCGACAGCATGGCGTCTCCTATCTCGTTGTCGAAAACTCTTGTGTGGAAGCGAAACCCGGTCATCCTGCACTGGCGTCGTGGATGTCGGCCCGCGAGGTCAGAGACAGCAGGACGGAGGTGGTGGGCTCGGCGACGAGGTCGGCGACCGTCTCCTCGTCGAGGCTGGCGAAGAACGCCGACCTCGCCTGGGCGAGGGCCCCGCGGAGCCGGCAGCCGTGGCGCAGCGGGCAGGGGACCGGGCCGTTGCAGTCGACGACCTCGCCCTCGCCCTCGAGTGTTCGGGCGAGCCAGCCGATCCGCGCGTCGCGTCCGAGATCGGTGATCGCGAGTCCTCCGGAGCGGCCACGGCGGGCGTGGACGACACCCATCTCCGAGAGGCGGCCGACGACCTTGGCGACGTGGCTGTACGGGACGGCGAGCTCGCCGGCGAGATCCTTCGTGGTCAGTGTCGCGGCGCTCCGGATGGCGGGCTCCGGCGTTGTCGCCGAGCGGCTTTCGTCGGCGACCGCCAGACGCATGACGACCCGCAGTCCGATGTCGGTGAAGCGGGTCAACTGCATCCATCGAGTGAACCATAATTCGCATCTCTGATGCATATTATCGAGGTGACGCCCGTCACGGTGACCGACCTGTGCGTACCGGGCGCGGAGGTGGGCGACCATGCCGCAGACTGATTCCCATGGCGACACCCGAAACGCGATCGCGCGGATTCCTGTCCTGGCGGAAGGTCGACGGTGGGGGAGTCATCGCGCCGGACGAACGACTGAGTTGGCCGCGGACGGTGGGGATCGGACTGCAGCACGTGGTGGCCATGTTCGGCGCCACCTTCCTGGTGCCCGTGCTCACCGGCTTCCCGCCTGCGACCACGTTGCTGTTCTCCGGGATCGGCACCATCCTGTTCCTCCTGATCACCCGGAACCGCCTGCCCAGCTACCTCGGGTCGAGCTTCGCGATCATCGCGCCGGTCCTGGCCGCGACCGCTTCCGACGGTCAATCGGCTGCGTTGGGCGGCATCGTCGTGGTCGGGGCGCTGCTCATCCTCATCGGCGCGATCGCACACTTCGCGGGCATCGGCTGGATCGAGGTGCTGATGCCGCCGGTGGTGACCGGCACCATCGTCGCGCTCATCGGGCTGAACCTCGCGCCCACGGCGAAGACCAATTATGAGGAGGACCCGGTCATCGCCACCGTGGTGCTGGTGCTGCTGGTCGCCTCGGTGGTGCTGTTCCGCGGTCTGCTCGGTCGTCTCGCGATCTTCCTGAGCGTCATCCTCGGGTACGTCATCTCGCTGCTCTTCGACAAGGTCGACACCAGCGGGATCGCCGACGCCACATGGATCGGGTTCCCGGAGTTCCACACTCCGACGTTCCATCTCTCGGTGATCCCGATGTTCCTACCGGTGGTGTTGGTGTTGCTCGTCGAGAACATCGGCCACGTGAAGTCGGTGGCGACCATGACCGGGGTGAACTATGACCGACGCATCGGCCGGGCGCTGGCCGCGGACGGACTCGCGACCGTGCTCGCCGGCAGCGGCGGTGGATCGGCGACCACGACGTACGCCGAGAACATCGGCGTCATGGCCGCCACGAAGGTGTATTCGACTGCCGCCTACTGGATTGCAGGCGTGGTTGCCGTCCTGCTCGGTCTGTCGCCGAAGGTCGGTGCGGTGATCGCGGCGGTCCCGCCCGGTGTGCTCGGTGGCGTGACCACTGCGCTCTACGGTCTGGTGGGCATTCTCGGCGTGCACATCTGGGTCACCAACCGGGTCGACTTCTCCAAGCCTGTCAATCAGTTCACCGCGGCGATTCCGCTGGTGATCGGGATCGCCGACTTCACCTGGGTCATCGGCGACCTGAACTTCGGCGGCATCGCCCTGGGCGCGGCGGCGGCACTCGCCATCTATCACGCCATGACCCTGATCGGCCGTTGGCGTGGAACGGTGACGAACTGAGACGAGGCGTCAGTCGTCGTTACCCGGGAGGCCGAGGACGAAACCCAGGCCGATGACGATGCACGAGACGAGGGCCACGGCGGGCATCACCCACATGTAATCCATGGTGGTGATGCTACGAGGACAGTCGCCCGAATGTCGGGTTTCGCCGACCGCGAGGGACTTTCGTCGCACGAGGATCCGACCTGCGTCCCGGCGGTAGGCTCACGTGCCATGGCAGCCGACGACACGCAGGACGACGGACACGAGCGCGATCGGGTGGAGGTCGGTGCACTGGCGATCAACGTCGCGATTCCCGGGCATCTGCAGTGGACCGACTCGCGACGAGACGTCGAGTTCCTTCTGACCACCCTGAACGTGCGCATGTTGCCCGATGGCCGGTTGGCCGCGAAGGCCTACGGTCGTCCCACCGCGGGCGGGCGGGGTGCCTACACATCGTTCCGCGTGCCCGAACGACCCGAACTCGTCGCTCTGATCGACCGGGCGGCCACACGGGCCGGCGAGATGTGGTCGAACCATCGCGGAGTCGGCGCCCACGGCTGACGGCCCGGCGCACTCGGCCTGCCGGGACGGCCTAGCGCAGGCCGAGTTCGGCGCTCTGCGCCAGCACCTCGCGCCGCGATGTGAGGCCGAGCTTCGCCAGTACCGCCGACACGTGATGGTCCGCGGTCTTCGATGAGATGTACAGGCGTGCCGCTATTTCCGCGTTCGAGAGTCCATCGGCCACCAGTCGGGCGACCTCGAGTTGTCGATTGGTGAGCCCACCCGGGTTGACGCGCGTGGCGTGGCGAGGCCGGTGCGGCAACTCGCTGTGGCCTTGCTCCCGCAGCATCGCGCGCGCACGATCGGCAGTTCCCAGGGCGCCGAGCCCGTCGAGCATCGTCACGCCCCGCGCCGGCTCGTCGGAGTACAGCCACGACATCGCAGCGGAGAAGTGGTCGCCGGCGTCGTACCACCAGCGGGCCGCGTCTGCGTGTCGCCCCTCGATCGACAACCGATAGGGTTCGGCGAGCGGCCCTGTGGCACTGGGCAATCCCAGCCGCATCCGCCAGACGGCGAGGCAGCCCGACGCCCACTCGGTACCCGGCAGATCCAGCGGGTCGGCGGCGATCACCCGCTCGTCCGGGTCGCCGGTCATCCAGCTGACCTCCGCGAGTGCGGCGAGCACGGCCAGACGCCGCAGGGGTTCGTCGATCCGGTCGGCGAGACCCCACGCGTCCTCGAGATCAGATTCGTCGAACGGCGCACCGCACCGGAGGGGCACGAGCACCTTCACCAGATGCGGCCAGAGTGTCGCGATCGGCATCCCGTTCGCCTCGATGACTGCCCCGGCGTCCTCGAGAGCGCCACTCCACTGCCCCCGCGTCAGATGCAGACGGCTCCGCACGGCCGTCTGCCAGTGCCGGCAGATCTGGATGTCACGTTCGACGGTGAAGGGCAGTCCGTCGGCGAGGACCCGATCGGCCGCCCGATACCGACCCTGTTCGACATCGAGGCTGGCGATCTGCGAGTACACCGTGGACGCGAGTTCGTCGAAGCCGAATGCGCGCGCCGTCTCCATGTGCGTGAGAAGCCTGGACCGCGATGCGGTGTCGCCGCCGGAGAGGGCGGCCGAGTCGGACACGACGAGATTCCACAACCGAATCAGCTCGTCGGGTGTCGTGTCCGACTCGGCCAGCAGGCTGTGCGTGTCCGCGACATCGCCGCGCATGAATGCGAGGAAGGCCCGCTGGATCTGGGCGTGCCCGTAGGTGTCGGTGGCGCCGGTCTCCTGCGCTATCTCCGACGCGCGTGCCAGATGCGACTCGGCCCGTCGGCGCTGCGCGCTGTAGTACTCGTAGACCCCCACCGCCGTGTGTGCGGTCGCCAGGCCGCGTGCGTCACCGAGTTCGGTCCACAGCGGGAACGTCGCATTGACCGTGGCGATTGCATCCGGCAACCGACTGATCATGTACTGCTCGTTGGCCAGTGCCAACAGCAATTCGGCGCGTTCCCGCGGGCCGGCCGAGCGCTGGTGTCGTCGGGCGATCTCGTAGTAGGCGACCGCCTCGGTGTGGGCACCGCCTCGGATCGCGTCCTCGGCTGCCGCGACGGCGTGTCGAGCGGCCCGTTCATGGTCCTGCGCGGCGACGGCATGGTGGGTCAACACCGACGGGTCCACGGAATCGAGGCGCTCGAGGGCGTCGAGCAGTCGCGCGTGCAGGTGGCCGATCCCGCCCGGTGGGATCGTCGACTCGACCGCGCGTCGTGCGAGCTCGTGTCGGAACACGATGCCCTCCGATCGCCAGTCGAGCAGATCGGTGTGCATCGACCGTCGGAGAGTCGGGTGGTCGATGTGCAGCGCGGGTAACGCATTGTCGGAGAGTCGATCCGGTGACGCCGCGATGAGTTGCAGGATCTCGAAGTCGGTTGCAGTCACCTTGGTGGTCCGCGCCAAAACCGCATCGCGGACCGTGGCCGGGATCGGGAGATCGGGATCGCGCGACACCTCGGTGGCGAAATAGGGATTGCCGCCCGTGACGGCGTGCACCTGCATCGGGTCGAGTCCGGTGCCCGCCACCATCTCGGCGATGGCGTCGAGGCTGAGCGGCGGGAGTTCGATCCGCGAGACCTGTTCGGCGAGCAGTGTACGCGCGGGTGCCTGTGGGTCGAGTTCGCGGTGGGTGAGCAACATGACCAGCGGCATCGACTCGATGCGGCGACACAGGAACCGCAGGACGTCGCTCGACGCGACGTCGGCCCAGTGCAGATCCTCGACGATGAGCAGCGTGGGTTCCGCGCCCAGGTGGGCGAACGCGGCCTCGCACACCTCGGACAACATCGCCGGGGCGCGGCCGACCCCGAGATCCTTGATCGGTCCGAGCGGCCTCGGCGTGTCCAGGGGATCGCACGTGACGCGAAGGACTCGGATCACTTGCACGGTCGAACAGATCTGTGTGACCAGACTCGTCTTGCCCGCCCCGCTCTCGCCGGAGATTGAGAAGGCGGCGCCGACGGTCGGCAGCTCCTTGAGCGCGGCCTCGATCTGCGCCACCTGATCGGCCCGCTCCAGCAATCGCACCCACCGAGTGTAGGCCCGACGAATCGGACACGTAGGGATCTCTGCCCATGCCGGACGGGAGGTGCGGTGACGAAGATAGGAGGCGGCTCCCGATGCCGGTGACCTGCCGTCGGACCGATCGTGGATGACACACCGGCACTTCGGTCGGTGAGCGACAGGAACACTGTCGTCCCCCTCACGGATGGAGATCCGATGACAACCTCAGTATCCCCGGATCGCGTCGCTCTGCGGGCGCGACAACAGAAGGTGTGGAGCAGCGGTGATTACAACCGCATCGCCGCGCTCACCGTTCCGGTCAACGAGCGGACCGTGGCGACCGCGGCAATCGTTCCCGACGAGCATGTGCTCGACGTCGCCACCGGCACCGGACACTCGGCTCTCGCCGCAGCCCGTCAAGGTGGCCGGGTGACCGCCATCGACTACGTTCCGACGCTCCTCGAGATCGCCCGGAGGCGTGCCGCGGCCGAGTGTCTCGACGTCGACTTCGTCGAGGCGCCTGCCGAGGTGTTGCCGTTCGGCAACGGCGCTTTCGACGTCGGCATCTCGACGATCGGCATCATGTTCGCCGCCGACCACGATCAGGCCGCGCGCGAACTGGCACGCGTCGTGCGACCCGGTGGCCGGATCGTGGTGACGAGCTGGACCTCGGACGGTTTCGTCGGTGGCATGCTCGCCGCCGTCGGCAAGCATGTGGCACCACCGCCCGGTGCCCGCCCGGCGACCCTGTGGGGCGAGGAGGGCCATGTCGCATCGTTGTTCGGCGACCGCGTCGCATCCCTGCGGTCACACACCGGCACGCTGACCGTTCGATTCACCGATGCGGACGAGTTCGCGGACCTGTTCCTGGGGTATTACGGACCGACCTTCTCTGCGGCGTCCACCCTCGACGACGATGGCCGCGCGTCGCTGCGCGCCGACCTGATCGCACTCGCGGAATCGCGACAGACGCGCATCGTCGGTGGGATCTCGATCGACTGGGAGTATCGCCTCGTCGAGGCGGTGCGGTCATGACACGGCAACGCAGCACATCTCGTCGGAATGTCGTGTCGGGTCTCGCCGCGGCCGCGACGTTGACCGTGGCGGTCGGGCTGACCGCCCAGGTGGGGTCGACGGCGTCGGCGGCACCGGCCCGCACACCGGGTGCCACGCTGTCGATCGTCGACCAGAACGTCACCGGCGCCGGCAAGAACCGGATCATCATCTACGGTCTCTATCCGATGCAACGAGCCGATGCCGTCGGCTTCGTGACCCACATCAACGACAGAGGCTGCGGTGGAATGCATTACATCGTTCTCGGTGATGACGGGAAGGAGCAGTATCTCTACGACCGCAACTTCCCGGGGACGTCGGTCGGCACCGAAGGGTTCCTCCGGGCCTCCGACCGGGGTCTCGAGTACCTCCGGGAGATCGTCGTCCCGAGCCGTGTGCTGGATGAGGATCGGGATGGCCGCGACGAGATCTTCGTGCGCGTGCGATTCGTCGACGGCGACTGCGCACCCCGGGTGCAGACCACCAACGTGGTCACCGGCACGTTCTGAGGTCGTGCGATCGCAACAGGCGGTGCTCACCGGATCGGGGAGCGGACGCAAGCAGATACGTCCGCTCCCACGGTCGGGTGTGCCCCCGGCAGGACTCGAACCTGCGACCTAGGGATTAGAAGGCCCTTGCTCTATCCACCTGAGCTACGGAGGCATGTGCCACTCGGGGCGGCAGCGGAGGCGAGTATATCCCGTCCTACAGTTGATCCATGACCAGCGCGACGCCGACAGCCCCGGCCGAGCCCGGCCGGGACGCGATGCAGGAGCAGCGCGGCGCGGTGGCGGGCCTCTCCTGGGCGCTCGGGTGGCTCGCCGGGATCGTGGCGATCATCGTGACCGCGTTGTCGGCGGCCTCGGCCGTCCGTCTGGCAGGCGTCCCCGATCCCGGCTGGCTGACCACCTACGGCGTCCCGACGGTGACCGCGATCGGCGAGGTCAGTGCCGCGATCGCCCTCGGTTCGGCGGTGTTCGCGACATTCTTCGTCCCCCCACAGCGCGATGGGGTGCTCGACGTCGGCGGCTATCGGGCCATCCGGATCGCGGCGACGGCGGCGCTGACGTGGAGTGTGTGCGCCGTCCTGCTGATCCCGCTGTCGATCTCGAATGTCAGTGGCCAGCCGTTGGCGACAACACTGCAGCCGTCGAATCTGATCAACGCCTACTCCCAGGTCGCCGACGCCCGCACGTGGCTCTGGACGGCGATCTTCGCGATCGCGGCCGCCGCCGTGGCCCGCATCATCCTGCGCTGGGGATGGTCGGTCGCGGTGATCGGCCTCGTCGTGTTGAGTCTGATGCCCGCGGCGCTCGCCGGTCACTCGTCGACCGGCGGCAATCACGACATCGCCACCAACAGCCTCATCTTGCACATCGTGGGCGCGACCCTGTGGATGGGCGGACTGTTCGCGGTGGTCACGTATGCGCTGGCGAACGGGCGGTGGCGGGTACTGGCGGTGCGGCGGTTCTCGCGTGTGGCGTTCTGGTGCATCGTCGTCGTCGGCGTCAGCGGCGTGATCAACGCGCTGGTCCGTGTGCCGCTCGGCGATCTGTTCACCGACATCTACGGGCAGTTGGTGCTCGCCAAGGTCGCCGCGCTGGTCGTTCTCGGCGGCCTCGGTGCCTGGCACCGTCGGGTCACGATCGCGCGCCTCGAGGACGAATCCGCCGCGCGATCGGTGTTCGTGCGTTTCGGCATCGTCGAGACGCTGGTGTTCGCCGTGACGTTCGGTCTCGCCGTCGGGCTGTCACGGACGCCGCCGCCGGCCGGGGAGAACGCGGACATCTCCGCGGTCGAGTCGACCATCGGCTACGACATCGACGGGCCGCCCACCTTTGCGCGCATCCTCGTCGACTGGCGTTTCGACCTCATGTTCGGCACCCTCGCGGTCGTTCTCGCGGCCGTCTACCTGCGGGGTGTCCTGCGACTGCGCCGTCGCGGCGATGCCTGGCCGGTCGGTCGGACGGTGGCGTGGATCCTGGGGTGCCTACTGCTGCTCTTCGCGACGTCGTCGGGCTTGGGACGCTACTCGCCGGCGATGTTCAGCATCCACATGATCTCGCACATGATCATGTCGATGATGGTTCCGGTGCTATTGGTACTCGGCGGGCCGGTCACGCTTGCGCTGCGGGCGCTGCCGCCGGCCGGCCGGGGCAATCCGCCCGGTCCGCGCGAATGGATCCAGACCGCGATCCACAGTCCGCCGTCGCGTTTCCTCACCCATCCGGCCATCGCGGCGGTGCTGTTCGTCGGCAGTTTCTACGCGCTCTACCTGGGTGGTCTGTTCGACGCGGTGGTGCAGTATCACGCCGCGCACCTGCTCATGAATCTGCACTTCCTCCTCAGCGGCTACCTGTTCTACTGGTTGGTGATCGGGATCGATCCGGCCCCGCGACAGGTGTCTCCGGTCGCCAAGCTCGGCATCGTCTGGGGTTCGCTGCCGTTCCATGCGTTCTTCGGTGTCGCCCTGATGATGACGAGCGCGGTCATCGCCGAGGCCTACTACCGCAATCTGAATCTTCCGTGGAACTACGACCTGTTCGATGATCAGCGGGTCGGTGGTGGCATCGCGTGGGCCGCGGGCGAGATCCCGCTCGTCGTGATCATGCTGGCACTGCTGGTGCAGTGGCGACGGCAGGACGAACGGCAGGCGAGACGGTATGACCGCCGTGCCCTGCGCGATCACGACGCCGATCTCGAGGGGTACAACGAGATGCTGAAAGAGCTCAACAAGCGTTCCTGACACCCACCGCCGCGTGCCCAGAATCTCGCCGATCGTGCCCATAATCTCGCCGATCGTGCCCATAATCTCGCCGATCGTGTCCAGAATCTCGCCGATCGTGTCCGGGCCGCGCTGCCCCCGGCATCAGACGAACTCGATCGCCCATCCCGAGGGCACGCATCGGGGTCGAGTTGTCCACAGATGTTCTCTCGGACCGTGCATCACGGCTGTCGTGCTCGAAGCTGGCTGCAGCCACGACAACCCGTGGCGAGGGAGAACCCGAGGAGCCGACATGTACGAGACCTATACGACCGTCATCGGGACAGTGGTGTCCGAACCGCGACGCCGGCAGACCAACGGCGGGGAAGAGGTGATCTCGTTCCGGGTCGCCTGCAACTCGCGCCGCATCGACAAACGCACTCAGGAATGGATCGACGGACCGACGCTGTATCTGACCGTCAGCTGCTGGCGGCGACTGCTTGCCGGCGTGGGCTCGGCGATCGCCAAGGGACGCCCGGTGATCGCGCACGGGCAGATCAAGACCAACGAGTACACCACCGCGGATGGTGAGCGTCGTGCCGATCTCGAGATGACGGCCAACGCGGTCGGTCTCGACCTCAGCCGGTGTGTCGTGTCCTTCGAGGGACCCTCGGGCGGTGAGCGCACGCCGGCCATCACGGCCGTGGACAGCGGGCGTCTCGGGGAACCCGTGCGCGCCGACGACGATCGCGCGATCGCCGAGGCGAAGACCGCGGCCTGAGGTGCACCGGCCGGGTGGCGTGCAGCGTCGGGGGCGCCACCCGACCGGGCCCGTGGCCGCCGCCGACGGCGCGCGCCGGTCACCGGGGGATCGCGTGATGATCGCTGCCCACTAGGCTGGTGGTCGTGTGTGCACGCTTCCCGCGTGCACCGGAGCAATCACTGCTGACCATCCCAGCGGGCACCGAGCAGGTCTGAAGGAGTTTTCTGTGGCTGAGTTCATCTACACGATGAAGAAGGTTCGCAAGGCGCACGGCGACAAGGTCATCCTCGACGACGTCACCATGTCGTTCTACCCGGGCGCCAAGATCGGCGTCGTCGGCCCCAACGGCGCCGGCAAGTCATCGATCCTGAAGATCATGGCGGGCCTCGACCAGCCGTCGAACGGCGAGGCCTTCCTCGACCCCGACGCGACCGTCGGAATCCTCCTGCAGGAGCCACCGCTCAACGAGGAGAAGACGGTCAAGGAGAACGTCGAGGAGGGGATGGGCGAGATCAAGGTCAAGCTCGACCGTTTCAACGAGATCGCCGAGAAGCTCGCCACCGATTACTCCGATGAGCTCATGGAGGAGATGGGCAAGCTCCAGGAGGACCTCGACAACAACGACGCCTGGGACCTCGACTCGCAGCTCGAGCAGGCCATGGACGCGTTGCGATGCCCGCCCGGCGACTCGCCGGTCACCCACCTGTCCGGTGGTGAGCGTCGCCGAGTGGCCCTGTGCAAGCTGCTGCTGCAGAAGCCGGACCTGCTGCTGCTCGACGAGCCGACCAACCATCTCGACGCCGAGAGCGTGCTCTGGCTCGAGCAGTTCCTGGCGTCCTACCCGGGCGCCGTGCTCGCCGTGACCCACGACCGGTACTTCCTCGATCACGTGGCCGGCTGGATCTGCGAGGTCGACCGCGGCAAGCTGCACCCGTACGAGGGCAACTACTCGACATACCTGGAGAAGAAGGCCGAACGCCTCGAGGTCCAGGGAAAGAAGGACCAGAAGCTGCAGCGGCGGCTGAAGGAGGAGCTCGCGTGGGTCCGGTCCGGTGCCAAGGCGCGCCAGACCAAGAACAAGGCCCGCCTGGCCCGCTACGAGGAGATGGCGGCGGAGGCCGAGAAGACACGCAAGCTCGACTTCGAAGAGATCCAGATCCCGACACCGCCGCGCCTCGGAGACGTCGTGGTCGAGGTCAACAATCTCGACAAGGGCTACGACGGCCGCGTCCTGATCAAGGATCTGTCGTTCTCGCTGCCGCGCAACGGCATCGTCGGTGTGATCGGTCCCAACGGTGTCGGCAAGACGACCCTGTTCAAGACCATCGTCGGACTCGAGGAGCCGGATTCGGGCACCGTGAAGGTCGGCGAGACCGTCAAGTTGAGCTACGTCGACCAGAACCGCGCGAACATCGACCCGAAGAAGAACGTCTGGGAAGTCGTGTCCGACGGCCTCGACTACATCGAGGTGGGCCAGAACGAGATGCCGTCGCGGGCCTACGTGAGCGCCTTCGGTTTCAAGGGGCCGGACCAGCAGAAGCGTGCCGAGGTGCTCTCCGGTGGTGAGCGGAACCGGCTCAACCTCGCGCTCACCCTCAAAGAGGGCGGCAACCTGATCCTGCTGGACGAGCCGACCAACGACCTCGACGTCGAGACTCTCGGCTCACTGGAGAACGCCCTCGAGAAGTTCCCCGGCTGCGCCGTGGTCATCTCGCACGATCGCTGGTTCCTGGACCGCACCTGTACCCACATCCTGGCGTGGGAGGGCAATGTGGCCGAGGGACAGTGGTTCTGGTTCGAGGGCAACTTCGAGGCCTACGAGGCGAACAAGGTCGAGCGCCTCGGTGCCGACGCGGCACGTCCGCACCGCGTCACGCATCGCAAACTGACCCGCGACTGATCCATCGGTCGGCCGTGCCCGATCGGCGAGACCGGGGGCACGGTCGGCGAGATCCGGGGCACGGTCGGCGAGGGACACGGGGGACACACCCCGGCGAAGGCCGACCGCGATGCGGTCACGATCACTACCATCGCAAGAGCAGGACACACGCCGGAGATCCCGGGTCACTGGTCCTGTCGCGATGGGGTGAATACCGTTGCCGGACACGACCTCGCTTCTGCCGCAAGCGATTGCGAGCTACTTCAGTTCGTCGTCGTCCCTCGGGGGTGAGGTGCCGCCGCCGGACCCGGCGGAGGTCGAACCCGAGGATGTGTCCCGCGTCCGACGACATCTCGAGGTCGCACGGCGCCGAGATCCCGGCGAGCGTCTCGTCGACGTGGCCTCGACCGAATCAGGCGGTATCGATGTCGTCGTCGTCAACGACGACATGCCGCTGCTCGTCGAGGCGGTTCTGGCGACGGTCGAGGCCCACGACCTGACGGTGACGAGGATCGATCACCCCGTCATCCCGGTCATCCGATCCGCCGACGGCAGGTTGTCGGACTTCGGCGACGACACCGACTCGACGGCCGTCGAGTCCTGGATCTACGTGGTGGCGCTGTCCCGACAACCCGATGTCGACGTCGCGCGCCTGCGTGCCGACATCGCCGAGGTCACCGGGCGGGTCGCCGACGTCGACCGCGACGTCGACGTGATGCGCGCCCGACTCACCGAACGTGCCGCGGAATGCGCGCACGCCCCGGTGGGACTGGAGACGGGTCTGCTCGCGGGCGATCGCGAGGAGTACGCACGCCTGCTGACCTGGTTCGCCGGCAATCATTTTCTGCCTCTGGCCTATGCCCGCGTCACCGCCGACGGCACCGTCGACGGTGACCGGCTCGGGGTGTGGCGGACCGATCGTGTGCGCTCGGACTTCCCGATCGCCGACGAACCTCCTCTGCTGCCCCGCGTC
Source organism: Gordonia sp. OPL2 (assembly GCF_003797825.1). Taxonomy (GTDB): domain Bacteria; phylum Actinomycetota; class Actinomycetes; order Mycobacteriales; family Mycobacteriaceae; genus Gordonia. Next base: position 150,925 of record NZ_RKME01000003.1, on the reverse strand, counting down.
TCGCGGGTGTACCTCGAGACGGGAATCCAGCGCTCCGACTTCCCGGTGCTGCTGCAGATCCCCGCCTTCGACGACGCCGGGTCGCCCGACGGCGAGCACCGGTTCCTGGGCACCTTCACGTCGTCGGGTCTGCATCAGACCGTGGTCGACATCCCGGTGCTGCGGGCCAAGGTGCGTGGCGTGCTCAGCCGGGCCAACCTCGACGACGACTCGTTCGCAGGCCAGTCGATTCTGGAACTGCTGCAGAACTATCCGCTGGTGGAGATGTTCGCCGCGTCGGACCTCGAACTGTCCCGGCGCGTCGAGGAGATGCTCGACGCCGTCGCCACCCGATCGCTGCGCCTGTTCGTCCGCACCGACCCGGACGGCGAGATGGCCGCGGCACTGGTCTACCTGCCCCGCGACCGGTACAACACGCAGTCGCGGCTGACGTTGCAGGAGGCGCTGCTCGATCATCTCGGCGGGACGGCGATCGAATACACCGCCCGGGTCAGCGAGATGCCGCTCGCCCTGCTGCAGGTCCTTGTCCGCGTCGACCCCGAGATCGCCCGGTCACTGGGGCCGTTGGACACGGGCAGCGTTCGCCACGAGGCGATGCAGGCCGAACTCGCCGACGCCATCCGCAGCTGGGACGAACGCGTGCGGGAGCTGGGCCGCGCGGCCGCGTCCGGGCCGACGACACCGACCGGTTGGCCGGACGGGGGCGTCGACACCCTTCTCCGGGTCCTCCCGTCGATCCCGGACGACTACAAGGACCTGCGGACACCGGCCGACGCACTCGCGGACCTCATCCACGTCACCCAGTTGGAACCGGGAGGCGTCACCGTCACCTTGACCCGCGACGTCGACGACGACGATGTCTCCGACGCCGCCGCGGCGGTCGAGGGCGCAGCGATCGGCGACAGTGTGCACCAGCGTGACCTCGCCGACGAGCGGTGGACGTTCACCCTCTACCTGTGCGACGAGTCGGCAACTCTCACCGATGTGCTGCCCGTCCTGCACAGCCTCGGACTCGACGTCCTCGACGAGCACCCGTACCACCTCGTCCGCACCGACCGGTTGTCGTGCTGGGCTTACGAGTTCGGGGTGACGCTGTCGGCCGGGATGACGGTGGACCAGGCCACCGTCGGCGATCTCGAGCGCCGGTTCACCGAGGCGTTCGCGCAGATCTGGCGGCAGAACGCCGAGGTCGACGCCTTCAACGAACTCGTCATCCGGTGCGGACTGGACTGGCGATCCGCGGCGATGTTGCGTGCCTACGGCCGATACCTCCGTCAGTGCGGTTTCTCGTACACGACGACACATGTCGCGTCGGTGCTCGGTGGCCACCGATCGGTCACACGAGGACTCGTCGCCCTCTTCGCGTCATCGTTCGACCCGTCCTTCGCCGACGACACGCACCGCGACGAGGTCCTCGAGCAGCTGCGGCGGGATGTCGGCGAGGTGATCAGCCTGGATGCGGACCGCATCCTGTCGGCGTTCGCCGCCGTCGTCACCGCGACGTCGCGCACCAACTACTACGTGACCGACGACGACGGCGTGCATCGTCCGGTCATGTCGTTCAAACTGCGTCCGCAGGAGATCCCGCAGGCGCCGCAGCCGACGCCGATGCACGAGATCTTCGTCTACTCGCCGCGCGTCGAAGGTGTCCACCTGCGGTTCGGCATGGTTGCCCGTGGAGGGTTGCGCTGGTCGGATCGACGCGAGGACTTCCGCACCGAGATCCTGGGACTCGTCAAGGCGCAGGCCGTCAAGAACGCGGTGATCGTGCCGGTCGGCGCCAAGGGCGGCTTCATCGTCAAACGGCCACCCGCCGCCACCGGAGATGCGGGCGTCGACCGCGACGCCGTCCGGACCGAGGGGATCGCCTGCTATCGCGCGTTCATCGCCGGTCTGCTCGACATCACCGACAACATCGACCACCAGAGTGGCTCCGTCGTCCCTGCGTCGGCGGTGGTCCGCCGCGACGGCGACGACGCCTACCTCGTCGTCGCTGCCGACAAGGGCACGGCATCGTTCTCCGACATCGCCAATGAGGTTGCCGCGCACTACGGTTTCTGGCTCGGCGACGCGTTCGCCTCGGGAGGGTCGGCGGGGTACGACCACAAGGAGATGGGCATCACCGCGCGCGGCGCGTGGGAGTCGGTGAAGCGTCACTTCCGGGAGATGGGAGTGGACACCCAGTCGGAGGACTTCACCGTCGTCGGCATCGGCGACATGAGCGGTGACGTCTTCGGCAACGGCATGCTGCTCTCCGACCACATCCGCCTCGTCGCGGCCTTCGATCACCGCCATGTCTTCGTCGATCCTTCCCCGGATGCGGCGACGTCCTACCGCGAACGGGCCCGTCTGTTCGCCCTGCCGCGCTCGTCGTGGGCCGACTACGACACCTCACTGCTCAGTGCCGGGGGAGGCGTGTGGTCGCGTGAGCGCAAATCGATTCCGGTCGGCGGCGAGATGCGCGCCGCGCTCGGTCTCGCCGACGACGTGACCGAGCTGTCCCCGCCCGAACTGATCCGCGCCGTGCTGCTGGCGCCGGTCGACCTGCTGTGGAACGGCGGCATCGGCACCTATGTCAAGGCGTCCACCGAATCCGACGCCGACGTCGGCGACAAGGCCAACGACGCCATCCGCGTCAACGGAGACCAACTGGCCGCGAAGGTGATCGGAGAGGGTGGCAACCTCGGCGTCACCGAACGCGGCCGAATCGAGTTCGATCTGTCCGGCGGGCGCGTCAACACCGATGCCATGGACAACTCGGCGGGCGTGGACTGTTCCGACCATGAGGTGAACATCAAGATCCTGCTCGACTCGGCGGTGTCGTCGGGCGAGGTCGGCGCCGACGACCGGAACCCGCTCCTGGAGTCGATGACCGACGAGGTCGCCGATCTGGTGCTCGCCGACAACATCTCGCAGAACTCCGAACTCGGGTTCTGCCGTGCCTACGCTCAGGAGCGCGTGGACGTGCACGTGCGGCTGCTCGCCGACCTCGCGCGCGATCATGGCGTCGATCTGAGGCTCGAGGCGCTCCCGCAGCCCGCGGAGCTGCGCAAGAGGTTCGCCGGCGAGTTGCACCGCGGACTGACCTCCCCGGAACTGGCGACCGTCATGGCGCACGTGAAGCTGGCGGCCAAGGCGGACCTGCTGAGCACCGATCTCCCCGACAACGAGGTATTCGACCACCGGCTGGCCACCTACTTCCCGGTTCCGTTGCGCGACCGGCTCACCGCCCAGATCCGGTCGCACCGACTGCGGCGCGAGATCGTGACGACCACCCTCATCAACGATGTGGTCGACAGGGCCGGGACGACCCACCTCTTCCGGCTCGGCGAGGCCACCGGATCCTCGACGGAGGAGAGTGTCCGCGCGTACGTGGTGTCGAGCGCGGTCTTCGGCATGGACGACATCTTCGAGCGGATCGTGCACGCATCCGCCCCGGTGGCGGCCATCGACGAGATGATGCTCTACGCGCGCAGACTCGTGTTCCGCGCCTCCCGGTGGCTGCTGGCATTCCGCCCACAGCCACTCGCGATGGGCGCGGAGATCACCCGCTATTCCGGTCGGGTGACCGAACTGACCGCGTTGCTCGACAGCTGGTTCGGCGCCAGTTCCGCCCGCGACGTCGATCAGCGGATTGCGCAGTACCAGAACTCGGGTGTGCCAGAGGATCTCGCGCACGACGTCGCGGTGAGCCTGCACCGGTTCTGTCTGCTCGACATCATCGACGCGGCGGAGATCGCCGACCGGGACCCCGTCGAGGTCGGCGAGCTGTACTTCGCGGTGATGGAACATTTCGGGCTGGAAGACCTGCTCACCGCCGTGTCCGAACTGGACTACGGGGATCGATGGCATGCGTTGGCGCGCCTGGCCCTCCGCGACGACATGCACGGCGCACTGCGCGCGGTCACCCTCAAGATCCTCGAGGTGGGCGAGCCCGACGAATCCGCCGCCGAGAAGATCGACGAGTGGGAGTTCTCCCATGCGTCGCGTCTGTCGCGCGTGCGGACGATGCTGGCCGACATCACCGAGTCGGGGGCACTCGACCTCGCGACCCTGTCGGTGGCGGCCCGTCAGCTGCGCAGCGTGATCCGCTGAACCGACGAGAACCCGGCCACCACCACGAGACGCCGGTCTAGGGTGGGGCATGGCCCGGACCGCTCTGCGAATCTGTCCGCTGTGTGAGGCGACCTGCGGACTCAGCGTCACCGTCGATGATGACCAGGGCCGCATGCTCAGTGCACGCGGCGACGCCGATGACGTCTTCAGTCACGGCTACATCTGTCCCAAGGGCGCGAGCCTGCCCGAGCTCGACAACGATCCGGACCGACTCACCGGGCCGTTGATCCGGCGCGACGGCGTCCTCGTCGACGCCGGATGGGATGAGGCGCTCGAACTCGTCGCCGACCGGCTCGCCGCGACGATCGCGGCCCACGGCGGTCCCTCCGTCGGGATCTACATCGGAAACCCGAACGCGCACACCGTGGCCGGCGCGCTCTACGCGCCCCTGCTGACGCGCGCCATCGGCACCCACAACGTGTTCAGCGCGAGCACTCTCGATCAGATGCCCAAGCAGGTCGCGCTCGGCTATCTGTTCGGACACGCCGGCACGTTCGCGGTACCCGACCTCGACCGCACCGATCATCTCGTGGTGATCGGCGCCAACCCGATCGTCTCCAACGGCAGTGTCACGACCGCGGCGGACTTCCCGGGCAAGCTCGCGGCCCTGCGACGGCGCGGTGGCCGGCTCACCGTGATCGACCCCGCCCGTACCCGCACCGCCAAACTCGCCGACGTGCACCTCACTCCGCGGCCGGGTACCGACGCGGCGCTGCTGTTCGCCGTCGTGCACACGCTGTTCGACGAGGACCTGATCGCCCCCGACCTCGGTGGCATCGGTCGTCACGTCACCGGCGTCGATCGGCTGCGGGCAGAGTCCGCGGACTTCGCGCCCGAGGAGGTCGCCGCATTCTGTGATGTCCCGGCACCGGTCATCCGCGAACTCGCGCGGTCCATCGCGACCGCGCGGACAGCGGCAGTGTACGGCCGGATGGGCACCACCACAGTCGAATTCGGCACGATCGGCAGCTGGCTGATCGATGCCATCAACATCCTCACGGGCAATCTCGACCGGCCCGGCGGGGTCATGTTCCCGACACCGCCGACCGCGCCGGCACCTCGACCGCCGCGGCCGGGGCGCACGTTCCGCACCGGACGCTGGCGCAGCCGTGTGTCCGGACATCCCGAGGTCGCGGGGGAGTTGCCGGCGGCTGCCCTGGCGGAGGAGATCGACACACCCGGGGATGGACGGCTGCGCGCGGTGGTCACCATTGCCGGCAACCCGGTGCTGTCCGCGCCCGACGGCGATCGACTGGGACGCGCCCTCGACGGACTCGACTTCCTGGTGAGCATCGATCCGTATCTGAACGAGACCACCCGCCACGCGGACGTGATCCTGCCGCCGCCACCACCGTCGGCGAGTCCGCATTTCGACTTCATCCTCAACAATCTGGCCGTGCGGGCGACCGCACGGTACTCGCCGCCGGTGCTGCCCCTGCCCGACGGACGCCCGGACGAGGCCGAGATCCTCGCCCGACTCACCCTCGCCGTCGGCGGTCTGGGCGTGCATGCCGACAAACGACTCGTCGATGAACAGGTCATTGCCGCGACACTGTCGAAGGAGGTCTCCGATCCGCACTCGCCCGTCGCAGGCCGCGATGTGGACGAGATGATCGCGATGCTGCCCGACGCGCCGGGACACGAGCGGCGGCTGGACATGATGGTGCGGCTCGGTGCCTACGGCGACGCGTTCGGCGCGCGTGCCGACGGACTGACCCTCGCGCAGATACTCGCCTCTCCCCACGGCGTCGACCTGGGGCCGATGCGACCACGCCTGCCCGGGATCCTGCGTACCGAGTCGGGCACGGTGGAACTCGCCGCCGACGACCTGATCGCCGACGTCGACCGCCTGCGCGCCGCCCTGCATCGCGCTCCCGACGGTTTCGTGCTCATCGGGCGCCGGAATCTGCGGTCCAACAACAGTTGGATGCACAACCTGCCGGCCCTCACCGGCGGCACCAACCGATGCACCCTGTACATCCATCCCGACGATGCCCTGCGCCTCGGTCTCGACGATGTCGCCATCGTCCGCGGACCCGGGGGAGAGGTGAAGGTACCCGTCGAGATCACCCCGGACATCCGGCCCGGTGTGGCGTCGCTGCCGCATGGCTGGGGTCACGACCTCGCCGACACCCGGTTGACGGTGGCCGCCGAGGCCCCGGGCACGAACGTGAATCAGCTGAACGACGGCTCGCTGCTCGACCCGCTGTCGGGCACGGTCGTACTCAACGGGTTGCCCGTGGAGATCGCACCCGGCTGAACCCTTCGGAGCGCTTGCGTAGGGTTGTTGCCGCGCCCTCCGCGCCGAGGAGGACGCCTCCAGGAACGTCACGGAAGGACGCGCGTGCTCTACGAGGACGAGGGAACGAGGACTGCCGCCGGGTACGTGGTGAAGGTGCCCGTCCGGTGGTCGGACATGGATGTGTTCGCCCATGTGAATCACGCCCGGATGGTCACACTCATCGAGGAGGCCCGTATCCCGTGGCTCTTCTACGACGAGCGTCCGACCGCCTCCCTGCGTGAGGGCTGCGTCGTCGCCGACCTCCACGTGAAATACCGCGAGCAGGTCCGGCACGACGAGGGGCCGATCGCGGTCACGATGTTCGTCGAGCAGTTGCGGGCGGTCGACTTCACCGTCGGCTACGAGGTGCGTCCCCGCGACGCCGATCCGGATGCGAAGCCTGCGGTCACCGCCACCACCCAGCTCGTGGCGTTCGACGTCGACGCCCAGCGTCTGCGCCGGCTGACGGCGGAGGAAAAGGACTATCTCGCGTCGTTCATCCGGTCGGAGACGGCCGGCCGGTGACAACGCCTGAGCGTCACATCACCCTCACCGGTCCGGGCGATCGGTCGGATGCGGTGGCCTTCCTCGGCCGCGCACTGCGTCTCGACGACACCGCCGTCGTCCGGATCGCCGCCCGCCCCGACGGATTGATCGGCTTCTGGACGACCACCGGGTTCGACGTGCTCGCCGGACGATCGGTCTTCGGCGCGATGCGTCCCGACGATGTCGTGGCCGACGCGGCCACCCTGCGCACCACTCTCGCGGCCGCCGAACCCGGGAGGCCGGTGGATCCCGGCTTCGGGCTCGACAGCGCCTGGCGCGGCGCGTTGCCCGCGACCACCGGGTTCACCCAGCTCGACGACGTGCCCGCACGCACCGTCGTCGAATTGTCGCGCGGCGGTGCGACTCTCGCCCGAAACGAGGGCAGTGCGCACGGCCCAGCGACCGGACTGCTGGACCAGGACGTGCTCGACGTGTCGTCGGAGAGCGGGGACCAACGCGCATCGGTGACGATGCGTGCGCTGTTCGCCCTCACCGCCATGGGATTCATCCGCGATGCCGACGGGCACGAGATCACCGAGACGTCGCCGATCGAGAAGATCGCCGCCGACGAACCGGTCCGGATACGGGTGTCGGGCGCGTGGATCCGCGTCGACGCCCGCTATGGCTCGGTGTTCCAGCGTCGCGAACGCATCGCGATGCTGACCGTGTGACCGGTCCCGATCAGACGAGCCAGGCGGCCGAGTTCGGAGCGAGCTGACCGTCGATGAGCGGATAGCTGCTCAGCAGCACCTCGCCGGGCGGCAACTGGACCGGGACATCGCTCGTGTTCAGGGCGCACACCAGGTGCCCGACCGACCGCCGGAACGCGAGGCATCCCTCGGGGGCCCCGTACCACTCCACCGTGTCGCCGTCGAATTCCGGCCTCTCGTAACGGATCTCGATGGCCTGGCGGTACAGCGACAGGGTCGAGCCGATGTCCTCGAGCTGGGCCTCGACGGTGAATCGTCCCCACGAGTCGGGGATCGGCAACCACGTCCGGGGTGTCGAGCTGAAACCGAATGGCGGCTCGAATCCCTCCCAGGGCAACGGGACCCGGCAGGCATCACGTCCGCGCTCGGTGTGACCGGACCGCTCCCACACCGGATCCTGGAGCACCTCGTCGGGCAGGTCGGCGTTGGGGAGGCCGAGTTCGGCGCCGTTGTAGATGAAGACGGTCCCGGGCAGGGCCAGCTCGACGAGCGCCATCGCGCGGGCACGCAGGATGCCGAGGTCGACGTCGATCGTCGCACCATCGGTCAGCCGGCCGTACCGGGTCACCTCGCGGTCGACATCGTGGTTCGACAACGTCCAGGTCGGGGTGCCGCCGACCGACAGCACCGAGTCGAGCGAGTTCTCGATGGCGCCGCGGATGGCGTCGGGATCGAAATCGGCTTTGGCCAGCCGGAAGTTGAAGCCGAGGTGCAACTCGTCGGGCCGCAGGTACTCGGCGAACCGTTCGTTGTCGTCCACCCAGATCTCGCCCACGTTGGCGGCACCAGGGTACTCGTCGATGACCTTACGGATCTTGCGGTGGATGTCGTGCACCGCATAGTTGTTGAATCTCGGATCGTCGTCGCTGTTCTGCAGCAGACCGGCCGCCTCGACGTCCATGTCGGGCAGATCGACCGGTTTCGCCATCCCGTGTGCGACGTCGATGCGGAAGCCGTCGACACCCCGATCCAGCCAGAACCGCAATGTCTTCTCGAGGTCGTCGAAGACCTCGGGATTCTCCCAGTTCAGGTCCGGCTGTTCGGCCGCGAAGATGTGCATGTACCACTGGCCGGGCGTGCCGTCCGGATCCGGAACCCGCGTCCATGCCGGACCGCCGAAGATGCTGAGCCAGTTGTTGGGTGGCTCGTCGCCGTCCTCACCACGACCGTCGCGGAAGATGTAGCGCTCCCGCGCCGCACTGCCGGGCTCGGACGCGAGAGCCTCGACGAACCATTCGTGCTGATCGCTGGTGTGGTTGGGGACGAGATCCATGGTGACGCGCAGGTCGCGATCGTGGGCCTCGGCGATGAGCGTGTCGAACGTCGCCAGGTCGCCGAACAGCGGATCGATGTCGCGCGGGTCGGAGACGTCGTATCCGTGATCGGCCATGGGGGAGCGCATGATCGGGCTCAGCCAGATGGCGTCGACCCCGAGGAGTTCCAGATACCCCAATTTGTCGATGACGCCGGCGAGATCACCGACGCCGTCGCCGTTCAGATCCGAGAAGGACCGGGGATAGATCTGATAGAAGATGGCCGATGTCCACCACGTGTCGTCGGCCGGATCCAATTGGCACACGGCGACTGTCGGTGTCTCGGCCGCGGGGGTGATGTCGGTGTCCTCGTCGACGACGTTCTCGATACCGTCGCTCGCGTCGGTATCATCTTCTGCCGCAACGACGTCCGCGGCATCATCCGCGGCGATGGCCGAGACGGGAGTGGGGATGGGATCGGCCCCGGAGGCGCCTGCCTCGGTGTCGCCTACCTCGGGGTCGACGGTGTCGACGGTGTCGTCGATGGCCGCGGCGTCGGTATCGCTTCCCGCGATGTCGATCTCGGACGCATCGTCGGTCGGTTCGTGTGCGTCGCTGTCGGAGAGACCGGCGGGCTCATCGCTGTCGTCGTCGCCACTTTCCACCGCTGCGTCGTCGGTGACCGCCGCGTCCTCGGCGAACTCATCGGTGCCGGACTCGCGAGCGTCGGCCTCCTCGGCGCCGGTGCCGTCGGTGACCGGGTCAGCGGTGGCGGAGCTGGCGATCTCTGCGTCGTCGATCGCGTCATCGGCGGTGCCGCCGGCGGAGTCGGCCTCCGCGCCGGACTCCTGGCCGACCGCGGTGTCCCCGTCGGCGAGCGGCTGTGCCGTGTCGTGGGCACCGTCGGGATCCGGCTCGGCGGGGAGAACGTCAGATGTCTCATCGCTCACCGTCGTCATTGTGCCTTACCTGTGTTTTCGGTGAGAACTACAGGTGAGGTCGGCGCGTCGCGAACCGACTTGCGGCGTGTCGATCGAGGTCAGATCGGTGAGTTCATCATGGAGTTGGCGGCCATGTCCATGTAGTCGGTCAGTGCCCGACGATGGGCATCGTCCAGGGTCTGCTCGTCGATGGAGGCGATAGCGGTGTGCATGCATCGCAGCCAGGCATCCCGTTCGAGCGGGCCGATCCGGAACGGGTTGTGACGCATGCGCAGGCGAGGGTGGCCGCGCTCGTCCGAATAGGTCCGCGGACCACCCCAGTACTGCTCGAGGAACATCCGCATCCGTCGCTCGGCCGGCCCGAGGTCCTCCTCCGGATACAGGGGGCGGACGATCTCGTCGGCGGCCACCTCCTGATAGAACCGGGCCGTGAGCTTGCGAAACGTCTCGGCGCCGCCCACCTCCTCGTAGAAGGTGCGCTGTGTCGGGGGCGTGCTCGGCTCGATTCCGCCGGGGACCTCTGGGCTCACCGTCCCCATTGTCCTGACCATCCGCACACCGCTCAACATCCCAGCTCAGAAGGACGGCCGGCCACCGGGTGTTCACCCGGGCGACCTGCTACGACATGCAGAATTGTCGTGCAATCGTCGTCGTTCCGTGTTCCACTTGACTCCGTCGAATATTCACGAAGTCGAATGTTCAGGCGGGAGACGCGTATGACGAGCAGGGACACACGGAAGACGGCAACGACCGATGACGGACAGCCGCGTGTCCCCGCCCTGACGACGGTTCCCGGAGGTCTCACGCAGACGTCGGCCATGCCACCGGCGCGGTCCGGACTGCTGTGGGGACGTCGCCGCGTCCTGCTGCTGAACGCCACCTACGAGCCCCTCACCGCGATCTCGCTGCGCCGCGCGATCGTCCTCGTGCTGCGCGAGCGGGCCGACGTCATCCACGCCGACGACAACGGCCTCGCCGTGCATTCCGCCGACATGGCGGTACCCGTGCCGTCGGTCATCCGGCTGCGCACCTATGTGAAGGTCCCGTATCGCGCGGTGATCCCGATGACGAGGGCCGCGCTGATGCATCGGGATCGGTTCCGGTGCGGATACTGCGCTGCCAAGGCGACGACGATCGACCACGTCATCCCGCGGTCGCGTGGCGGCGGACACACGTGGGAGAACTGCGTCGCCTGCTGTGCGAGCTGCAATCACCGCAAGGCCGATCACCTGCTGTCCGAGCTCGGGTGGACACTGCGTGTCATCCCGTCACCGCCCAAGGGGCGGCACTGGCGGCTCCTGGCCACCGTCAAGGAGATCGACCCGGCGTGGGCCCAGTACATCGACGCGGGCGCCGCCTGACTCGTCTACGACGCGTCGTAGGGGTCGATGCCCGATGCGGTCTCCCGTGGGCTAGATTGATCACACGACCTGCGCCGCAGCCGGGTGCAGGCTTACCGCAGCTATCGATCGAAAGGGTGACATGGACAACCTGATCGTCGTCATCGGCGTGCCTGTCACGATCCTCTGTGTTCTGTCCGTCGTGGTGTGTGTCGTCGCGATGGTGTTCTCCAGCGGGGTCAAGTACCCGAAGGTGGCGAACTACACCCTCGACCAGCAGTGGGATCATCAGCCACTGTTGTTCAGCGCCACCGAGATCCAGCCGATGTCGCTGGCGCATCATGCGGAATCGACCGACGTGGACGGAGGCTCGGCAAGTGGCAAGTGGTGAGGTAGTCCAGGGATCCCACGGCGGAATCCAGGTCTCGGCGGGTGCGTCGAGCGCACTGCCCGTGGGCACCGTCGTCACCAATGGCGGACGCGTGTCGGCCACCCGTTTCCCGGGTCAGGCGCCGACGACACCGCCGTTCACCCGCGAGGAACTGATCGGCCTCGACGAAGCGCTCAAGGACGCCAGCGAGAAGGCACACGTGCGGTTCTCGGTCTACATCGGCGAACTCGGCACCGATGCCGTGGCCGATGCCCGCGCCGAGTTGCTGCGCGCCCCCGAGCCCGCCGACGGCACACTGATCGCGGTCTCGCCCAACACCCACGACGTCGTCGTCGTCTCGGGTGTGCACGTCGCCGACCGGGTCAACGATCGCGTCGCGCAGCTCGGTGTGACCGCTGCGGTCACCAGCTTCCGTCAGGGAGACCTGATCGACGGCCTGATCGCCGCATTGCGCGTCATGTCGACCGCCGCCGCGGTCTCCTGATCTGCCGCGTCGTCACGGGTTCTCGACGCACGACCGGACCGACATACGAGAACGGCCGCTCACCAGACGGTGAGCGGCCGTTCTCGTACCAGCGGTGGCCCGGATGCGGCGCTAGTGACCCGCCAGCGCCTTGCCCGCGTGAGCCTGCTCGCCGGGCACGCGGTCGACCGGACCGTCGTCGACCATGTCGGACTCGTTGAACGGACTGCGTCCGCTCAGCACGTCGTCCACGCGTCCCCTGTCCACGGTCGAGGTCCAGGAGCCGACCAGCAGCGTCGCCACCGCGTTGCCGGAGAAGTTGGTGACCGCGCGGGCCTCGGACATGAACCGGTCGATCCCCACGATCAGGCCGACACCGTCGAGGAGCTCGGGACGATGCGCCTGCAGGCCGCCGGCCAGGGTGGCCAGGCCGGCGCCGCTCACTCCGGCTGCACCCTTGGAGGCGATGATCATGAACGCGAGCAGGCCGATCTGCTCACCGATCGACAACGGATCGCCCATCGCGTCGGCGATGAAGATCGACGCCATCGTCAGGTAGATCGCGGTGCCGTCGAGATTGAACGAGTAGCCGGTCGGAACCACCACGCCGACGGTGGTCTTCTCCACCCCGAGGTGCTCCATCTTGGCGATGAGCCGAGGCAACGCCGACTCCGACGACGACGTCGCGAAGATCAGCAGATACTCGCGGGCAAGATAGCGGACCAGACGGAAGATGGAGACCCCGGCGACGGTCCGCAGCAGCACCCCGAGGACGCCGAAGACGAAGAGAACACAGGTGATGTAGAACGCCAGCATCAGGATCAGCAACTGCTGCACCGCCGCCCAGCCGGTCTGGCCGACCACGTTCGCGATGGCGCCGAACGCGCCGATCGGCGCGACCCACAGGATCATCGTCAACACCTTGAAGACCAGCTTCTGGATGTAGGAGACGGCCGTGAGGATCGGCTCGCCCGTGCGGCCCATCGCCTGGATCGCGAATCCGACGAGCAGGGCGACGAACAGCGCCTGCAACACATTGCCCTCGGTCAGTGCAGACAGCAACGAGGTCGGGATGATGCCCTCGAGGAAGTCGAGCGTGCCGCCGGATTCGCTGGCCTTCGCGGCCTGCTCGGCGCCGATACCCGCGGTGGCGGTGACGTTGAGGCCCTCGCCCGGCTTGATCAGATTGCCGACGACCAGACCGATGCCCAGGGCGATGGTCGACATGACCAGGAAGTAGACGAACGCGAGCCCGCCCACCTTGCCGACGGTCGCCGCCTTCCGGACCGAACCGATGCCGAGCACGATGGTGCAGAAGATGACCGGCGCGATCATCATCTTGATCAGGTTGACGAACATGGTGCCCAGGAAGGCCAGATCCTTGCCCAGTTGCGGCGAGACGAGACCGACGACGACACCGGCAACCACCGCGATGATGACGGCGATGTACAGCCAGTGGGTGCGGTCGCGCTTCTTCGGTGTCTCGGGGATCTCGGCCGTCGACACCGGGCCGTCGGGGCCGTCGGACCCGCCCGCCGATTCGTCGGGCCGTCGTCGCATGTTCATGTGAGTCCTCTCGTGGTCGCCGCGTCATTTGGACCGCGGGTGACAGGTCGGTGTATGGATTGTGGAACAGGTCCGTGACCGGGGTCACGTTTGTGTTCGTTTCGTTCACCCGGGCGGAGCGGGTCGACAAGGAGTGGGGTCGTGAGGATGCCGTGGGCGAGGCCGCGAACACTCGCGGGTGAGGCCGTCGCATGGTTGCTCGCGATGGTCGTGGTGATCATCGTGTGCGGCAGCGTTCTCGCGGTGCTCGATGCGCGCTACGACGCCGAGCGCACCGCGCGGCAGCAGGTGACGGCCGTGGCCGTCAGCCTCGCCGACGCGCCGTCGACGGCTGCCGCGCTCGTCTCGGCCGATCCGGCCGCCGTCCTGCAGCCGGTGACCGAGCAGGTCCGTGCGGCGACCGGCGTCGGGTTCATCACGATCATGGACGTCGACCGCACCCGGTATACGCACACGAACCCGTCGCTGATCGGCCAGAACTACATCGGATCGGTCGACCAGGCGTTGGCGGGGCAGGTGTTCACCGAGACCTACACGGGATCGTTGGGACCGTCGATCCGCACCATCGCACCGGTCCGATCGGCCGACGGCCGGATCGTGGGTCTCGTCGCTGCCGGGATCACCCTCGACACCCTCACCGACAACTGGCGCGAACAGTTGCCGTTGATCATCGCGATCGCCGCGGCCGCACTGGCCACCGCGGGTTCGGGACTCCTGCTCATCCGGCGGCGCCTGCTGCGGCAGACGGGTGGACTCGCGCCCAGCGAGTTGCGCCTGATGTACGAGCACCACGACGCCGTCCTGCATGCCGTCCGCGAGGGCCTGGTGGTGACCGAGAACGGGCTCCCGGTCCTCGTCAACGACGAGGCGCGGCGTCTGCTCGTCGACGACGCCGGTGACCGCACGTCGCGGGAACCGGTCCGCCTGCCGGACTTCCTCGTCACCGGGGACGAACCGCTCGTCGACGTGGCGTACGCCCAGAGCGGTCGCATCCTGCTGGTGAACCGATCGCCGGTACCGTCGGACCGTGGGGCCGCCGTCGTCACGATCCGCGATCGCACCGAATTGTCCGAAGCGGTCGGCGAATTGGACTCGACCCGCCGATTCGTGGAGGCATTGCGGTCGCAGGCACACGAGTCGGCGAACCGTCTGCACACCATCGTCGCGATGATCGAGATGGGTCGCAGCGATGATGCCGCGCGGCTCGCGACGACGGAACTCCAACTGTCCCAACGTCTCATCGACCGGATGACCGAGGCCGTCGGGGAGCCCGCACTGTCCGCACTACTGCTGGGCAAGAGTGCGCAGGCGGCCGAACGCGGCATCACGTTCACGCTGACCGAGGATTCCGAACTGTCCGCCGACGACTCCGACCACCTGCTGCCGACCGGCGAGATGATCACCGTGGTCGGCAATCTCATCGACAACGCCCTCGATGCCTGTGATCCCGACGATCCGTGGGTGGAGGTGACGGTGATCGGGGACGGCGCGGTCCTGCACGTCGTCGTCGCCGACAGCGGACCCGGGATGGACCCCGGCGAGTTCACCCGGGCACAGGAACGTGGCTATACCACCAAGCCGGGTGGAGACGCCGCGGGACGCGGGCTGGGACTTGCCCTCGTGGCCCAGGTCGTCGCACGCCACGAGGGCACACTGACCGCCGAGAACACCTATGGTTCGGTCGTCTCGGTCACGATCGGCGGTACCCGGGACACCGAGAGCGACGTCGGCGGTGCAACCGGGGTGTCCGATGACGAGGTCGAGAGGGGGCGATCGCGATGATCCGTGTGCTCGTCGTGGAGGACGATCCGCTGATCATCGAGGCACATCGCGAGTTCCTCGGCCGTATCGGCGGATTCGACATCGTCGCGTCGGTGTCCACGGCTCAGGAGGCGCTGCGCGCGGCCACGACGGCGGCCGGGTCTGGAGCAGCGGTCGACCTCGTCCTGCTCGATCTCGGGTTGCCCGACGCCGACGGTGTCGACCTGGCGTCGGCCCTGTCGGGCATCCGTCCGGTGCCCGACATCATCGCGATCACCGCGCGGCGCGACCTCGCGACGGTCCGAAGCGCGATGTCGCACGGCGTCCTGCTGTATCTGTTGAAGCCGTTCACCTTTGCCGCGTTCGCGGAGAAGATCCGGCAGTACCTCGGCTATCGCGACGCCCTGATCGCAGGCGAGGACGCCGTGAGTCAACGAGACGTCGACCGGGCGCTGGCCGAACTCCGCACCACCGACACGCGTCGCACCGCGAAGAAAGGTGCCGCCCCGGAGACCGAGGACGCCGTCGGCCGTGCGGTCCGCGACAGCGACGGCGGACTCACCGCATCCGAGGTCGCCGGGGTACTGGGCAGTTCGCGGGTCACCGCCTGGCGCTACCTCGAGCGGCTCGCCGACGACGGAACCGTCGAGAGGGTCACCGAATACGGCAACACCGGACGGCCACAGGTCCGCTACCGCTGGCGCAGTCGCTGACCCGGGCCGCCCGGTGAGAGCCCCTGTCCGTGGTGTGTCGTCAGCGGCGCGCGTCGAACTCCCGTGCGCGCAGCGACCGGGCCACGGTGTCGCGGCCCTCGGCGATGAGGCGCTTGAGGGCGGGCGGGTGGTCACCGGCGAGGAACTCGTCGGCCGCGGCCAGTCCGTCCTCGTCGATGGCCCAGTGCGGGTACAGACCGACGACCACGGTCTGGGCGACCTCGCTGGACCGGCGGGACCAGATGCCGGGTATCACCTCGAAGTACTTCGCGACGTAGGACGACAGGAGATCCGCCTGACCGGGCCGGGCGAATCCCTCGATCATCGTGCGGGTGAACACATTCGACAGCGAATCGTCCTCCGTCGCCTGTGTCCAGGCATCGGACTTGGCCTCCGCCAGAGGCCGTGACGCACGCGCCGCGGCGGCCTGACGTGCACCCGTGGCCGTCTTGTCCCGGGCCGCCTCGGCATCGATCACCGGCGTCGACGCGGCATCGGTGTCGATCGCACCGGCCGAGGCCGCCGCGCGCACCAGCTTCCAGCGCATGTCGGTGTCGACGACGAGTCCCGGCAGTCCGTGCGTCGCCGGATCCGCACCGTCGAGCAGGCCGCTGATCACCGGCACCTGATCGTCGGTGACACGGCCGGCGAGCAGTGTGTTGACGAAGGCGAGCTGATGATCCGAGCCCGCCTCGGCCGATCGCGCGAGCTCGAGCAGCCGCGCGCTGAACGCCGGCCAGCCGGTCTCGGCCGCCCATGCCGGATCGGCGTAGGCCTCCAGCGCGCTCGTCGCCTGCAGCAGAACCCGTTGGACGACACCGATCTCGGACTCGGTGGCGATGCCGCGCTGAACCAGCTCCACGAAGTCCCTGGCGGCCATCTCGGCCTGACGGGTCATCTCCCAGGCCGCCGACCAGACGAGCGTGCGCGGCATCGGATCGGCGATGTCGCCGATCCGGGAGGTCGCGGTGGCCAGCGATTCGGGATCGAGCCGCACCGAGGCGTAGGTGAGGTCGTCGTCGTTCAGCAGGACGAGTGCGCCGCGCCGGACGCCGACCAGCTCGGCCACATCGGTGCGCTCGCCCTCCACATCGAGTTCGACGCTGTGCGTGCGTTCCAGGGCACCCGAACCGTTGTCGTCGTACACACCGACACGGAGCCGGTGCACGCGTGTCTCCCCGGCGCCCGGCGCAGCGCCGTCCTGCACGATGGTGAAGCGCGTGAATGCGCCGTCGGCGTCGAGCTCGAAGTCTGGCCGGATGACGTTGATCCCGGTGGTCTTGAGCCACTGCGATCCCCAGTCCGACAGGTCGCGGCCCGACGACTTCTCCAGTGCGGCGAGGAGATCGGAGAATCCTGCGTTGTCGAACTTGTGCGCCTCGAAGTAGTCACGCAGGCCCGCCAGGAAGTCCTCGAGACCCACGTAGGCGACCAGCTGTTTGAGGACCGATGCGCCCTTGGCATAGGTGATCCCGTCGAAGTTCACCTCGACCGCGGCGATGTCGGGGATGTCGGCGGCGACGGGGTGGGTGGACGGCAACTGATCCTGTCGGTACGCCCAGGACTTCTCGACGTTGGCGAATGTGGTCCACGCGTTGGTGTACTCGGTCGCCTCCGACTGGCACAGCACCGAGGCGAAGGTGGCGAAGGACTCGTTGAGCCACAAGTCATCCCACCAACCCATGGTGACGAGATCGCCGAACCACATGTGCGCCATCTCGTGCAGGACGGTCTCGGCGCGGCGTTCGTACAGGTACTTCGTCACCCGCGACCGGAAGACGTAGTCCTCGAGGAAGGTGACGGCGCCGGCGTTCTCCATCGCGCCGGCGTTGAACTCCGGGACGAACAGCTGGTCGTACTTGCCGAAGGCGTACGGGATGCCGAAGTTCTTGTGGTAGAAGCCGAAACCCTGCTTGGTCTCGGTGAAGAGACGCTCGGCGTCCATGTGTTCGGCCAGCGATGAGCGGCAGTAGATGCCCAGTGGGATCGTGCCGTGGTCGTCGGAGTAGGTGTCGTTCCACTCGGCGTACGGGCCGGCGATCAGGGCGACGAGGTAGGTGCTCATCAGCGGTGTCTCGCGGAAGCGGTGCACCGTGCCCCCGTTCGGCCCGGACTCGGCCTTGAGCGTGTTCACCACTGCCGCATTCGAGATCACCTTCCAGTCCTCGGGGGCGGTGACGGTGATCGTGTACGTCGCCTTGAGATCGGGCTGATCGAAACAGGCGAACATGCGCTTGGCGTCGGCGGTCTCGAACTGGGAGTACAGGTACACCGAGTCGTCGGTGGGATCGACGAAGCGGTGCAGACCCTCACCGGTGTTGGAGTACGCGCAGTCGGCGACGACGGTGAGCGTGTTGTCGTCGGCGAGCGACGGCAGGGCGATGCCGACCGACTCGTCGAAGTCCGACACGTCGAGATCGGTGCCGTTGAGCGTGGCCGAGATCAGCGTGGGCGCCACCAGGTCGATGAAGGTGTCGGAGCCCGGGGTGGCCGTGAACGTCACGGTGGTCACCGACCGGAAGGTCTCGGTCCCGGGCGCCCCCTGGCCGTCGGTGAGGTCGAGGTCGATCTCGTACGTGCCGACGTCGACGGTCGCGGCGCGCTCGCGTGCTTGGTCTCGGGTCAGGTTGGGAGCAGTCACAGTCGGGTTCATCCACCTCTCGAATCGCGGTCGCTGGCCAGCTTAACGGGAATGACCGCGGGGGAATCTGGTTGTAGTTTCGGGAGTGACTCGTAACAACACCGGAAGGGTCAGACGATGGCAGCAGAGGCGCAGTCAGATCAGCAGAAGCGGGACCGGGTGGACTTCTGGTTCGACCCGCTGTGTCCCTGGTGTTGGATCACCTCGCGGTGGATTCTCGAGGCCGAACAGGTACGGCCGATCGATGTGAATTTCCACGTGATGAGCCTGGCAGTCCTGAATGAGGGCAAGGACATCCCGGAGGAGTACCGCGAGGGTCTCAAGCACGCATGGCGCCCGGTTCGGGTCATCGCCGCGGCCCGGGCGAGCAAGGGTGACGCGATCCTGGCTCCGCTGTACACGGCCATGGGCACCCTCATCCACAACATGGGCGTCAAGGACTTCGATCAGGTCATCACGGAATCGCTCGCCGAGGTCGATCTGGACCCGGGTCTGGCGTCGGCCGCCGACTCCGACGAGTACGACGAATGGATCCGGACCAGCCATCACGAGGGCATGGACAAGGTCGGCGACGACGTCGGCACACCGACGATCCACGTCAACGGCGTCGCATTTTTCGGGCCGGTGCTGTCCCGGATCCCGCGCGGTGAGACCGCGGGCACGGTGTGGGACGGCGCGGTTGCGCTGTCGTCGTATCCGCACTTCTTCGAACTCAAACGCAGCCGCGACGAGGACCCGCAGTTCGACTGAGACCCGAAGGGAGCCGCGCTCAGATCTTGGGCGGCATCTCCAGCCCGTTGGGCAGGGTGCCCGGGGCGATCGCGGCGGGATGTGGCGGCGGCGGGATCGGCACGACGTTTCCGCTGCCGACACCGCGGACGATCGTCTTCGGGCGGAAGAGCATGGCCCCGGCCCGCGTCCGGTCACGCAGGGCTGCGGCACGCCAGGTGAGCACGGGGTGGGAGGCAAGGGCGTTCACCGCCCACGTGAAAACTCCTCGCTCATGACTGGCGCGGTCGGCGAACTGATCGAAGTCGACGGCGGACAGCATGTATTTCCCCGCCGACAGCACGCCGATCGCCCCGGGCGCGCCCGCGGGTTGTGTGTAGTAGCCGTAGTTGTCGGCGGTGTACTCCTGAGCGCGCGACAGGGCGGCGCCGATGAACGGGATGTTCATGCCGACGCCGGTGCCCAATTGGCGCCAATAGGACGTGTGACCGGCGGCGATGTGTCCCACCTCGTGGCCGATGATGAACTCGAGGGCACGCGGGTCGCGGGCGCGGCCGCCGACCTCGAAGAGATCGGAGTAGACCACCACGAAACGTCGGAATCCGTGCCCGGAGGCGAACGCGTTGATCATGCCGTTGCCGAGCACCACGTAGGCGTCGGGTACATACTCCAGGCCGTAGCGCGCGGCCGCCTCGACGACCATCCGGTACCCCTCGGGGAACTGGGTCGGCGTCATCTGCACCCCGTTGACCCGAGGCTGGGCATAGGTCAGCCCGCGGACGAGCAGCAGGAGCAGGGGAGCGGCCAACAGGGCGAGGAAGTACTCGCTGAACTGGCCGGCCAATACCAGCACGACGATCGCGGCATAGCCGATGACGGTGATGGCGACGATCAGCACCAGCATCGGGATCTCCCACGGGTGCAGCCGCGGGCGCTGGGCGTAGGGCGCCGGCGGCAGCCAGTACGCGTCGGGCGGCGGCGCGGCCCGGTCGAGGGCCGCAGAGGAGTCGGCGACCCCGGGCACGTTGGGTATCGGCGAGTGAGCGTCCACGCGACCAATCTATAGTGACGGCATGCGTGTCTACCTCGGTGCCGACCATGCCGGATTCGAACTGAAGAACCAGATCGCCGACCATCTGAGGTCGGCGGGTCACGACGTCGTCGACTGCGGGGCGCACACCTACGACGCGCAGGACGACTACCCGGCCTTCTGCATCGACGCCGCACGGCGTACCGTCGCCGACCCGGGCAGCCTCGGAATAGTGCTGGGCGGCAGCGGCAACGGCGAGCAGATCGCCGCGAACAAGGTGCCGGGCGCACGATGTGCCCTCGCGTGGAGCGTCGAGACGGCACAACTCGCCCGTCAGCACAACAACGCACAGCTCATGGGCATCGGCGGGCGGATGCACAGCACAGAGGAGGCGCTGGCCATCGTCGACGCGTTCATCGCGACCCCGTGGTCGGACGAGGCGCGTCACCAACGGCGGATCGACATCCTCGCCGAGTACGAGCGCACCGGTGAGGCGCCGGCCGTTCCCGGCAACTGACCGACTGGTCGTCGGCGCCGGTGACAGATGCCTGAAGGCCACACCCTGCACCGTCTGGCACGCCGCCAACGACGGGTGTTCCGGGGACAACAGGTCAGGGTGAGCAGCCCTCAGGGGAGATTCGCCGAGGGCGCTGCCGTCGTCGACGGCCTGGTCTTCGCCACTGCGGAGGCCTGGGGCAAACATCTCGTCCAGCACTATCGTCCGGCCGACGACCGGCGACGGGGTGCGCGCCGGATGATCCATGTTCACCTCGGCCTGTACGGGGCCTTCACCGAGGCTCCCGCCCCGATGGATGTACCGACCGGTCAGGTGCGGCTCCGTATCGAGGGCGACGCCGTCGGTACCGATCTGCGTGGTCCGACCGCGTGCGAGTTGTTCTCGCCTGCAGATCTCGACGATCTCATCTCCCGGCTCGGACCTGATCCGCTACGTGCCGATGCCGATCCGCACCGTGCCTTCGCCGCGATCCACGGATCCCGGCGACCGATCGGTGCACTGTTGATGGACCAGCGTGTCATCGCCGGTGTGGGCAATGTGTACCGGGCCGAGATCCTCTTCCGCGCCCGCATCGACCCGTTCCGCGAGGGGCGGACGATCAGCGAGGACGAGTTCGAGGCGCTGTGGCTCGATCTCGTCTCGCTGATGCGAATCGGGGTGCGGCGCGGCCGAATTCACGTGATCCGACCGGAGGACGACCACGGGCCGGGATCCTATGCGCCGGATCGGCCCCGGACCTACGTCTATCGGCGGGCCGGTGAGCCGTGTCGGATCTGTGGCACCGACATCCGTATCGCCGAACTCGATGGCCGAAATCTGTTCTGGTGTCCTGTGTGTCAGGTCTGAGCGTCGACGTGGTGCCCGGGGGCAGATCTCAGCGTCGATCGGCGCGCTGCGCCATGACGAGCAACTCGTCGCGCTGACTGCGACTGGCGACGCCCTGGATCTGCTCGTAGAGCTTGCGCTGGCTGTCGGGGAGGAAACGGGCACACAGGCGTGCGAGGGACATGACGGATACGGCTTCCTGGACAAGTGATGGTTCTTACGCTTCTCCATTGTCCGTGTTACATCCAGGTTAATCAATCTGACCTGGGGTGATGCTGCTTACGTCGGGTGCGCAATCACAGGAAACCCTCAGGCGCACCCTCGAATTCTCCTACCGGACCCGCGCACCATGGAGCCATGGACACCTTCGACGACGACCGGCTGCGCGAACCGGCGCAGGTCACCGTGCTCGCGGTCGGTGGGACGGGGGAGTCCTACGCCGGCGACCGGCGGACCGCTGTGACCGGGCTGTTGCACGAGGTCACCGCAGCCCTCGACGACCGCTTCGTCAGCCGGTGGGTGGGCTATCCGGCGAGCTACGGACCCGCCCCGCATCTCGGCGGGATGAGCTATCGCATCAGCGTCGACACGGGCGCCCGAGCTCTCACCGACGCGCTCCGGCACACCTCGGGACCCATCGTCCTCATCGGCTATTCCCAAGGCGCCGTGGTCATCCGGACAGCTCTCGACGAGTTCGGCGCCGATGACGACGTCGTCGAACGTCTCCTCGCCATCGGCTTCGTCGCCGATCCGCATCAACCGCCCGGTGTGATCGCGGGATGTGAGGGATGGGGCGTCGCCGGACCGGGACCCGAG
Source organism: Gordonia sp. OPL2 (assembly GCF_003797825.1). Lineage (GTDB taxonomy): Bacteria > Actinomycetota > Actinomycetes > Mycobacteriales > Mycobacteriaceae > Gordonia. The sequence continues at coordinate 128,286 of NZ_RKME01000003.1, read as the reverse complement.
CTTCCGGACGGTGTCGCGACCTACTGGGTCGGCGCACCGGAGGACATGATCTGCAACGCATCCGCCGACTCGTTCCTCCGTGACATCGCCGACCTCACTGCCGCACTGGCCGTCGGCCGCATTCGGGACTGGGTGGGCGACATGTGGAAGACGCTTCGCCGAAACACCTTTCAGAATGCGAGACGAACGTCACCCGGTCCGGCGCAAGTTCGTCGTGACATGCGTCGTCTGGCCTCGGCGGTACGCGAGGTGACCGGCTACCTCCCGGGGACCTTCGCGTGGCGCGGCGTGCGCGTGCCCAACCGTCGGGGTGGTCGGCACACGTCCTACGCCCGCGAGCCCTACCGTCGCGGATCGGTGACCGATCCGGACACCACCGGGTGTCAGGCGCTGGCCGCCTGGCTGCAGGTGTGCGCGACCTTCTCCCCGATCGGGGACATGGGGACGTCCGTCGAGCTCGCGGCCTGAGCGCCTCACCACGTCCCGGCTCGCGTCGCGCGCACCCGTTGCCATGCCGGATCCCGGCCGCATCGGCCCGCATCTCGGTCCACACCTCGCCGACCGTGTCCTGAGAATCGCCCAGTGTGCCCACGGTGGACACGATCGGCGAAATCCAGGGCACGGTCGGCGAGCTACCGGGCGAGCCATCGGGGCGAGCCACGGGGCGACGAGTTGGTCGCGCGATGCACTCGATGAGCGCGTCGGCCGGACGATGATGCGGCCGTGTTAAATCCTGTCGAACAGTACGCTTCCGGGGCGTGCTCCCACGTGCGAGTGGATGACACTGATCGGTGGACATCTCAGTGCCGACGCGGCCGACGCGTCGTCGACGATCGAGTGGAGAGAGCACCGTGGATCATTTCGACGTGGTGGTCATCGGATCCGGCCCCGCCGGACAGAAGGCGGCAATCGCCGCGGCCAAACTGGGGAAGCGGGCAGCGATCGTGGAACGTCGAGACATGATGGGCGGGGTGTGCATCAACACCGGCACCATCCCGTCGAAGACGTTGCGCGAGGCCGTCCTCTATCTGACCGGAATGAATCAGCGTGAGCTCTACGGGCAGTCGTACCGGCTCAAGGCCGACATCACCGTGACCGACCTGTCGGCGCGCACCATGCATGTCGTCGGCAAGGAGATCGACGTCATCCAGAATCAGTTGGCACGCAACGGCGTCACGATGCTGATCGGCAGCGCCTACTTCGTCGATCCCCACGAGATCGCCATCGAGGACGCGACCGGCGACCTCAAGCACGTCACCGCCGATCATTTCGTGGTGGCGGTCGGCACCCGGCCGGCCCGGCCGTCCACGGTCGATTTCGACGGGATCACGGTCGTCGACTCCGACCAGATACTCGACCTCGATCGTGTCCCCGGCTCGATGGTCGTCGTCGGTGCCGGGGTCATCGGCATCGAGTACGCGTCGATGTTCGCGGCGCTCGGTACCAAGGTGACCGTCATCGAGCAGAGGCCGACGATGCTGGACTTCTGCGATCGGGAGATCGTCGAGGCCCTGCAGTATCAACTCCGTGAGCGCGGGGTCACCTTCCGATTCGGCGAAACCGTCCAGACCGTCGAGACCCATCCGTCGGGAACGTTGACGATCCTGGCATCGGGCAAGAAGATCCCTGCGGACACGGTGCTGTATTCGGCTGGGCGGCAGGGAGTGTCCGACGAGCTCCGAGTGGAATCGGCCGGGCTGACGGCGGACGCGCGTGGTCGGCTCAAGGTCGACGAACACTTCCGCACCACCGTCGATCACATCTACGCCGTCGGCGACATCATCGGGTTCCCGGCACTCGCGGCGACCTCGATGGAGCAGGGGCGGCGCGCCGCGTATCACGCCTTCGACGAGCCCGTCGGAGCGACCGACGAGGATCTTCAGCCGATCGGGATCTACGCCATCCCGGAGATCAGCTTCGTCGGACGGACCGAGGACCAGTTGACCACCTCCACCATCCCGTTCGAGGTGGGCGTGGCCCGGTACCGGGAACTGGCCCGCGGCGCGATCATGGGCGACTCCTACGGGCTGCTCAAACTGCTCGTCCATGCGGAGGACCGCACTCTGCTGGGTGTGCACGCCTTCGGCAGCAACGCAGCGGAACTCGTGCACATCGGCCAGACAGTGATGGGACTCGGCGGAACTGTCGACTACCTCGTCGACGCCGTCTTCAACTACCCGACGCTCGCCGAGGGCTACAAGGTCGCTGCGCTCGACGCCGTGAACAAGATGCGCGCGATCGCCCGCGTCCGCTCGGAGGGGCATCGCCTCGATCTCGACGTCGGGGCGACGACGGCGGTGGGCTGAGCAGAACGTTCGGCGCGGCCGCGGATCCCTCGGCGCGCCGAACGACGACGAGGGGCCCGGTCCGATGGACCGGGCCCCTCGTGTGGTTCAGAAGAGGTGGGTGGCGGTGATCAGTCGCCGGTGTACTTCGGGCCGATGGTTCCGCGCACCACGATCGGGGTGTCACGCGGGATCGTGTTGAAGACCCACTTGCCGTTCTCGGTGCTGATGTTGATGCAGCCGTGGCTGGCATTGCTGCGGCCCTGCTGGGCGACCGACCACGGAGCGGCATGGATGAAGATGCCGTCCCAGGACATGCGGGTCGCGTACTCGACGTAGGTGCGGTAGCCCTCGGCGGAATCGACCGGGACACCGTACGTGGACGAATCCATGTACATGTCGCGGTACTTCTCCTTGGTGTGGTAGACGCCGTTCGGGGTCGGATGGTCGTTCGAACCCATCGAGATCGGCATCGTCTTGACCTGCTTGCCGTTGCGCCACCAGGTGATCTGGTGGGTCGCGTCGTCGGCCAGCGCGACCCAGCCGGTCGACGTCTTGACGTTCGGGATCGCCGGGCCCTTGGGGGCCTCGGGAGTCGTCGTCGACGGCGGCGGAGGAGTCGTGGTCTTCGGGGTCGACGGGACGCCCGGGAGCTGCGGCACGCCCGGCACCTCGGGCACCTCGACCGGGGGCAGGCCCGGGATCACGGTGACAGGTGCGGCGCTCGCCGCCATGGGCAGCGCAAGAGACACCGCGACGACACCGACGAGAACGGTGACGGCGCGACGAGTCATGCCGCGACGTGCGCGACGTGAAGGCTTCGAAGTCAACACGGAGAGACCTTTGCAGTTTGAGTTACGCCGAGCGCATCCCCCGGAGCGCCCGTCCATCGTTACACAAACGTTGCCTTCGGGCCAAAGGCCGGATGTCGAATACTGGACGAACAGTGATCACTGCCCTCGAGGTGGGGTCGAAGCCCGTGGTCGGCGGGCCGTCGGATGCACGGCTTGCGACAACCGTCACAAGGTCCGGTCGGCGCGGCGACCGGCGCGGATGGGCGGTTCGTGCGGCCGGGCGGTCAGCAACTGCTCGGCGCGGGACGGCCGTCGAAGCGGTCCGTCAGATAGCGGAACGCCGGCAGCATCCCGATCACCGCGGCGGAGAGGTGGTCGGGCGATGGCGTGGCCAACTGCTCGACCCGGACGCCGGCGCGGCAGTACCGACGGATCGTGACGTCGATCGACGACACCGGGATCAAGACGTCCGACGGGCTGTGCCACTCGAAGATCGGTGTCCGGGGGATGCCGGGATACAGCGAGAGGCTGTTCTCCTCGACCACGCGGCGGGCCGTCGGGTCGTCGAAGATCGTGCGACCGCCGACGGTGACCTGCTGGGCGTCATGACCGGCGCCCAGTCGGAGGATGTCGTTGGTGCAGGCATCGCGCATGCCCGCGTACATCTGACGGCCGAGTGGTGACAGGTACCTCTGGATGGGGATCTCGTCCGGGTACTCGCGAGCGACTCCGATGGCCGCCGCGAACGCGAGCCCGAACGCCGGATGGGGAGTGTCGTAACCCAGGCCCTCGGCCATGCGCAGCAGATTCATCGGCACACCGCCGTAGGCGGCCCCGACGATGTCGAGATCCGGGGCATACGTCGGGGCGAGGGCCGCCGCCCAGGCCGTGGCCATCCCGCCACCGGAGTACCCGGCGAGTCCGACCCGGCTCTCGGCCACCTTCGCGGGCGCGAAGTGTTGCGCGGCCCGGATGCCGTCAAGCGTGATCTGACCACCCAGTTTCGCGGCACCGTACGAACTCCGTGGGCCGAGATGGTCGGGGATCGCAATCGTCCAGCCCCGTTGCAATGCCACGTTGAGTCCGGGCGCCTCCCGGATCGTCAGATTCGGGTCCTGTGTCCACAGTGCTTGCGAGGGAGCACATTTCAGTCCCGTCGCGTTGATGATGTGCTGGAACGAGAGCAGTGGCCCGTCGGCCTGTTTGCGCGTCGGGACGAGGAGGGTCGTGATCGCGGCGATCGGATGGCCGCGACTGTCGGTCGAACGGAACTTGATCTGAAACGTCCGGACGTCGAAGAACGCGGGCGGATTCGGGCGAGCGCGCACGGAGATGATGTCGCCGGGCCGACGAGCGTCCAGATTCGTGGGCGTGGCGTAGAAGGTGTCGGACAGTGGGGTGGGTAGTGCCACGTCATCCGCGACGGAGTCACCTGCGCCCGCGACGACACCGCCGAGGGTCAGTGCGAGCGTGACGAACGCCACCACCAGACGGTGGTGACGGGGTCGTCTCGGCCGTCGCACCAATCCATCATGGGCCGGATTCGCAGAAAATCAACACCTGTTGTGAGTTCGGCGATGGATCGGGCCGGGAATGCTCGGGAGGATCGCTAGGCGGGCTGGGTGTGTTCGGTCCGGAGATGGCGCGCGGGTTCGGAGCACGACTCGTCGCGGCAGACGAGCATCACATCCACTCGGTCCGTACCCGATTCGGATCGGGTGACGTCCTTGCGGACGTAGAGATTGGCCCCGCAGCTCGGGCACTTGCGCTGACTCTTGCTGTGGCTGGATGACATGCCCTCAGCGTACGCCCACTATGACCTGGATCACAGTTGTCGCCATGCGGATTCGCAGGTGTCCGGAGCGTGGACGACAGATGCCCCGGCCGCGTGGCCGGGGCATCTGGTCGAGGCGAGCGGGTGACGGGAATCGAACCCGCGTAGCTAGTTTGGAAGGCAGACCCCCGCAATCGGGGCTATTGAGTTGTCTACCAGCAACAACGTCGTCGTTCTTGCGTGGTGCTGTGCACTCTACATGTGGACATATGTGCTGGCAATTACCAGGCACGCGACACGCTAGAGGTGCATTAAGGTTGCATCATGGGTCAGTCTCGCGAGTCGTGGGGAACAGTGCGCGTCATGCGCAGTGGCCGCTACCAAGCCTCCTACATGCACGAGGGCATCCGGTACTACGGTCCGCACACCTACAAGGCCAAGATGGATGCGCGTGGCTGGCTGTACAGCGAACGTCGCCTGATCGAACTCGGCGGGTGGATGCCCCCTGATGAGCGTATCGCCACTCAGCAGGCCAGTCAGACGACCGTACGGGCGTATGCGGAGCAGTGGCTACGCGAACGGGATCTCGCGCCCAAAACTCAGTGGCTATATCAGCACTCGCTCGATTCGCGGATCCTGCCCATCCTTGGTGATGAACGTTTGCGTGACGTGACCCCGGCGCTGGTGCGCACGTGGTGGGCGGGGCTGGGGAAGGACACGCCCACGGCGAACAGTCACGCGTACCGGCTACTGAAGACGATTTTCACTACTGCCGTGGCGGACAAGCTCGTGGATGAGAACCCGGTCAGGGTTGAGGGTGCGGGCAAGTTGTCGCAGCGGCGAGACCTTGAAGTGCTCTCGGTGGACGATCTCGCTGCGGTCGTGGCGGACATGCCCGACGAATATCGCGCAGCCGCCCTCGTGCTGGCGTGGTGCGGCCTACGGTTCGGTGAGTTGATCGAGCTTCGGCGCAAGGACGTGATTCGGGTCGATGGTGTGGCCACTGTGCTCCGAATCAGGCGGTCGGCTACCAAGGTGGGCAACAAGATCGTTGTTGGCCCTCCGAAGTCTGAGGCCGGTATGCGGGACATCTCGATTCCTCCGCACGTCCGGCAGATACTCACCGAACACATGCGTAAGCACACGGGGCATGGGCCGGACAGCTTCGTGGTGACGACCCGTAGGGGCGGGAACAGGCTTACTCAGCGGGCCTTTACCTTGGCGTTCAAAAACTCGGTGGAGGCGAAGCTTGGTCGATCAGATCTTCGGGTTCATGATCTTCGGCACGTCGGGGCAACGTTGGCGGCGCAGGCGGGCGCGACAACTCGGGACTTGATGGATCGGCTGGGCCACAGCACCCCGGCTATGTCGATGCGGTATCAGCATTCGTCGGCTGATCGGGATGCTGAGATCGCGGCGAGGCTGTCCGCGATGGCGGGCTGGGAGCCGGATATGAGGAAGTCTCAACCGTGACTTGAGGGTTGCGACACGCCGGGAACCTGAGTCGAACACATGTTCCCATCTGCGGCGATGCGGTCTGGCAAGTGGGCGGTACTCCTATTGGACGGTCCTGTCAACCCCTGGTGTGCTAGTGTCTACGAAAGTTCGTCTGAGATTGCCGACGAGATGCCGCGAGTGACCGACCGGCACCGGGCCGCGAACAATCCCCTCTTTCACGCGCCGGGGGTGAACTGTGCGCTCAACTATCTAACTCCCCGCTGCGGGGAAGAGAGTTCTTTGACATATGAATATCAATCGGTCGTTCGTGTCGATCACGGAAGCTGCTGACTACGTTGGCGTTTCGTCCAAGTCTATCCGGCGTTACATCTCGGATGGGCGGCTGCGGGCATACCGTACTGGCCCGAAGTTGCTGCGGATCCGGATGGCGGATTTGGATTCGATGGTGACTGGCGATCCGGTCGGGGTGGCCTGATGATCGCACCAACGGCGCGACCTACACGGCCGGTGCGGCGGCGTCGGACTCCACGGCTGCCCCATGGGCTGTACATCGACATGCGGGCAGTCCTGGGGTCAAACCCGAAGCTGTGCGTGGCCAAACGGCCAAGTGAACAGTTCTGACTCTTACTCAGTGCCCCAACAGATGGGGACGATTGCAGGTGTGTCGATGCGGAAGCCGATACGCCAGAATGGATTTGAACGAATGGGCATGTACTTTGATATGCGGTCGGTGCTCGAAGGTGCGGAGCCGGTGAGGCCCGATATTCTGACCTTCGGTGAAGATGGGGCGCTGTTCTATCGCGGCAAAGTCAACTCGATCTTCGGAGACCCGGAGTCGGGCAAGACGTGGGTTGCGTTGGCTGCGGTGGCTGATGAGCTTCGACGTGGCGACCGCGCCATGTATATCGACATCGATCACAACGGGGCGCAGTCGATCGGTGAGAACCTGTTGAAGCTCGGTGTGGACATGGACACGTTGTGTGATGCGGGCAGGTTTCGTGTCGCTACTCCGTTCGATGAGATCGAAGTCGAGGCGCTGGTAGCCGATCTCGTCGCGTGGGGGCCGGATCTTGTGGTCCTTGATTCGATGGGTGAACTGTTGCCGATCTTCGGGGCGTCGTCCAACGATGCTGACGATTTCACTGCGGTCAATCGTCGGGTGCTGACGCCGCTGGCGTCATGCGGCGCTGGTGTCGTCGTGGTGGACCACTTGGCGAAGGGTGCGGATTCGCGAGCACACGGGCCAGGCGGGACGATGGCTAAGCGTCGTAGCCCTGGTGGTGCCATGCTACGAATCACGGTGTCTCAGCCGTTCGCGCCGGGACGAGGCGGGAAGGCGCACCTCAATGTGTTCAAGGACCGTCATGGCGGGGTGCGCGGGCAGGTGGCACACGACAAGTCCAGAGAGCCGTTGATCGGTGAGTTCGTGCTGACGCAAGAGACGGACGGCGGTTTGTCGTGGTCGGTTCAGTCTCGGGAGAACGTGACTGTTATGCCATCGCGGGACACTGCCGCTGACCGCCAAAGGAAGCGTGAGGAACGGGTCGAGCAGCTACTTTCGGCCGAGCACAAGCCTGCGAGTATCAGGGAGGCGATGAGGTTCCTGAAGTGTGGCCAGGATGCAGCTCGGGACGCTCTAGACGAGGCCAAGTCGCGTTTGGCCGAAGCTGCGGCGTGACTGTACCTGCGCCTGTACCCGGTCCTTATTTCATTAGGACTTTGTTGGGGTACAGGTACGGGTACGTACCCGTTACTGCACTCGTCGCGAGGGTATAGGGGAGCGGGTACGGGTATCGGGTACAGCGTGACTCTTGGTTGTTGTGCATGAAGGGGTCGAGTGGTGTCAGTGCTGATGCTGCTCGACCCCTTCGTTTGCGTCTCGATCATTCGGTATACCCAGTCTTCGGGTCGATCATCGACAAGAAATCTCGTATCGACTCGATGTGCTGCTTGAACGTCAGCCGATACTTAGGCAGATCCTCGGGCAGCGGAACGTCAGGGTCGAGAGATGCGGAGTGGGCTGACTCGCTGAATCCGTAACCCTTGTTCGGTCCGGTCAGCCACGTGTAGCTGTACTGGCTGCCTTCGCCCTCGGTGAGTTCGAAGACTTCACCGTCAACGGTGAGCGTGATCGGCAGTTCGGGTATGTCGTCGTCTTCCACCATTGGACTGTGACAGTTGGTGAGGATTCGGGGCAACAGGGTGTCCACTTATTGTCATGCCGCGATGCTCGAATCAAGATCCGGGGCAACAGGATTCGTGCACAACACGCCCGTGAAGGTGGCTGAGAGCCACGTAGAGCGACTTTTGTAGCTGTCGGGTGTCCGAGTGACCGGGTGGGGCCTAGTGCATCTCCGTAAGAGTCGGTTGTGGGACGGTCAATTTGTAGGAATCTGAGAGCCGGCGATTTCGGCGAGCAGGGCAGATGCGGGGTCGGGTAGTCGGATCGCTGTAGGGATCTCACAAACGCGCGCAGAAATCGTGTGGCCAGTCGCTGAGTATCCTTAAAGGTGTAAGAGTCGCGAAAATGGAAGCGACGCAACACCATAGGAAGAAACGTGACAGATGAATGGATGACCCCGGCCCAAGTGGCCGACGAACTGCAACTCAACGTACGAACCATCCAAAAATGGATCCGGACCGGGCACCTGCCAGCCGAACAACTCGGACCACGCACCACCCGAATCCGCCGATCATCGCTCGACTCACTGGGCAGTAACCCGGTCATGCACGACACCGAGGTCTGAGTGTCGTCCTGCGACGAACGCGGCTGCGAACGACAACCGAACAGGGCGCGCGGCTACTGCGGGAAACACTACGAACGACACAGACGAGCAGGAACACTGACCAATGCGCCACGGCGGGACAACTCGTTCATCACCGAGTGCGTCGACCTCTACCGGGCACTGCGCGCCGATCAGGATGCGCGTCGCGATCACGCGTGCATCGGTTACGCCACCGAAGAAGCCAACTACTTCCGTGAGGTCGAGTCGAGAATCACCTATCGATCAGTGTTGCAACGAGTTTCGGCAGAACGACGAGCACGATACGTGGCGGAAGAGGGCGGATGAGAACGCTGGCAGTCACAGACGAACGCGGCAACCAAGTGTGCGTGGCAAGCCTGGCTACGCATCTACGAACACACAGGCGCTACATCATCCTTCGGCACCGGCAAGCTGAGATCCGAGTCCCTGTCGAACAGGCGTATTCGCTTGCTGACTTGCTCGTCGGCATCGCCGAAGCTACAGAACACAGAGAAGACAACGAATGACAGTCAAACCGTATTTTTCCACCGAACTGGTGATGCAACCGACCGATACCGTCACCGCACCGCTCAGATTCGGACGCCAACGATTCGGCGGTTCCGACCGCATCACGATCCGGCAATCGTCATCGTGGATTGCGATACCCGTGGACGACATCGATCAGTTCATCGCCGGGATCGAAGAGGCCGAAGGTCTCGACGCTACGAAGGCGGCAACCCCGGCGCAGGCTATCGCCCGCAAGGGGTGGTGAGCATGGCACTGGTACGACGACGCACCCCGCTACGGGTGATCACCGCCGAGCAGAACACCCGCTATCACGTCCGAGTTGTAGACGGAGATCGAGCGTTTGATCTCGGCATGGAAGCGCACGAAGCACTTGTGGTCGGCGCTGAACTGATCCGGCAGGCGGGCGACTTTGACCATGAGGCGGCGATCCGTGCAGTCACATCGGTCATCGACGGCTTGATGCGCACCGGGGGTTCCAGTGAGTGATCTGCTGGCCTCTGTCGAGCGGCTGGGCGTCCGTTTGGGCGTCACCCTGGCACCGGGTAGCCCCGACTACGAACGAGCGGCAGAGGCCCTGTGGTCGGCATCCACGCGGGCACGGTCCATCGCCGAACGTGCATGGGCAGACAGTGCCGCTGTGCCCGACGAGGTGATCGATGTAGTGCTGAGCGCCGCGATGCGCTTGTACCGCAACCCTAATCGCTTCCTCACCAATCAGGCCGGATCATTTCAAGCCACCTTGGCCCCGTCCGACTTCGCGGCGGGCGACATGTTCCTAGCGGCAGAACGGGCGGTGCTGGAAAGCCACAAGCCGACCGGTGCGCTGTGGCTGGCATCGACCACGCGCGACGACGAGCGAACCCCGACCGGGCCATACGACCCCGCCAACTATGTGGCAGATCCCACGAACCTTGGACTTGGAGACCCGTTCTATTTGGGTCCAATCGAATAGCGACACAACAACATTCAACGAAACGAGAAAGATTATGACACTACCGAACTTGAACTATCGCAGCCGCGATGCTGTTGAGGAACTTGGCCCGCTGCTGGCCATGCTCGACCTGCTCACCGATGAGGATCTGGCCCGCGTGGATGCCATCCTGGCTAAAGCGGTTGTTGCCCAGCAGGCCGTAGCGGGACATGAAGCCGCTATCGCCGCATACACCGCGAAGGTCGCTGCCGAATTGGTGGCCGACACCGATCTCGACACCGAACGAGTGTGGGATGCCGCACTGGCACTACCCACCCGCGAGGCCGTGGAGACCATCGCCACACAGGCTGCGAACGTCGCGATCAATGAGGCACGACAGATTGCGTTCGCCCAGATCGGCAAGCTGCCCGAGACGATCAACAAGCGATTCGATGCTATTCGCGACGAGTGGTTCAAACTCGTTCCCAAGCTCGGCAGTATCGACACTGCCGAGGCCGCAATCGAGGCGGGCAAGGTCAAGGAATGGCAGCAGTTCGCCGACCTGCGTACTCGCTATGCGAACCTGCGGTCACTGGTCACCCTAGCCCGTAAGCATGGGGTGCTGCCGGAGCCGAAGCCTGGTGTCGGTGCGGCTGCCCTGTTCCGACTCGACGCCAATCCGCACCACGTCCCCGCGCATACGGACAAACTGCGCCGGTTCGCTTTTGAGCAGGCCCGCCGACCTTGGACACCGACGAGTGCGGCTGCTGCCGATCTGGTTGTAGAGGCTTGGGCACGTGGTGAGCAGGTGGCCCCGTGACCCTGCTGCGCGGGAGTACCGACCCGCTGCTGGAGGCGGTCATCGAAGCCGCGAAGACGCCACCAGTAGAGCGCTCAATCGCCATCGGTGACGGTTCCACGGTGCGCGGGTACCGGGCCTACGAGGAACGCGCCCGCGCCGCCCAGGAGAACGCCGACGGCAACGAGGACGAGCAGGAGAACGAAGTGGTGGCCGTTGCCAACACAAAGCCGATCGCGGCGACCCCACGAGACCCCGATGCTCCGCTGTATGGCGGTGGCCGTCCCGATGTTGACCCCGGCACCGGCACCGGCACGTATGTGGTCGACCGTGTGATGGCCCGGCAGCTAGGCATCCTGTGACGGCGGTGCCGCTGCGGACGTGTCGACGTTGCAGGCGGAAGTTTCCCACGAGCGTTTACCGCAGGTTCTGCGGCGACTGCCAAAGCTTTCAACCACGAGGCAAACAGTGAGGGTATGCGAGGTCGAGAACTGCGACCGCAAACACTATTCGCGTGGCAAGTGTCTACCGCACTACCGGCGTTTCCGGCGTACCGGAGACGTGGGTGACGCCGAGATTGGCGAACCCGTCAACGCATCCACACGGCTGTGCGTGATCGCAGGGTGTGGCCGTAAACATGCGGCACGCGGATGGTGCTGGCCCCACTATCTGCGCTACTACACCACTTATGGAGACCCCGGTGGTGCCGACATCGGCGAACACGTCCAAGGCCAGTACGGGCCGTACTGCACAGTTGACACCTGTAGTCGCCCTCATGCGGCAAGAGGTTTGTGCTCGGTGCACCACAAGCGATTAATGCGTAACGGGGATCCCGGTTCTGCTGAGATACAGCAACGAAATCGGCAGGGTTGTGATGTTGATGGATGCGACCGTGCACATTCCGGACGTGGATTCTGTAGCGCGCATTTAGCCCGAGTCAACAAGAATGGCGACCCTGGGGAAGCGGCGATTGCGTCACGAGTGCAATCCGTCGATGTACCCGAGGGGTTGAAATGGTGCCCCGGATGCCAACAATCGAGAACGTTGCACAACTTCGGGAACAACCGATCAACCAAAGATGGGCTGCAAAACGAGTGCGTCGATTGCAGACGTGAACGCAACCGGCGACGAAACCGCAGGTCGGAGCCTTAAATCATGAGGCAGGCGCGCCCAACTTTGAGTCGCAGAATCACCGAATATGGTACGTCGGAAAAAGTGGCCCTCAGATCGATTCTAAGCGATCCGCCTAACCAGGGTATGCGGGAACCGAATCTAGGCCGTCTCTGTGCATTGTGGAAGCCTTTATGGCGAGCGAGAGAAAGCCATAGAACGGTTTCTGACGTATGGAATTGGCCAGAGGGAGAGAGGATCGCTGGGCGTAGATATGGACCGGCGCAACACCTTCGGGGGTACCCCCCACCCCTCGTGGGCGACGGAGTATGGCCCCGACAACCAAGAAAGATGACGGATGTTCAACAAGAATGGCGGCGGGGTCGATGATGGTCTCGTCGCAGCGTGGCAGAGTTCGCGCCGCATGGCCGATGAGGCGATCACTGTCGTGGACGAGTTCGCTCACCTGCGTGAGTTTCGTAATGCGGTGGCACAAGCTGTAGATGATCCCGAGATCGTCGGCATGTACCGGGACTTCGTGAAGAACTGCACGACATCGCGCTCGCGAGATGATTGGGTGGACGAGTTCCGACGCGTCGGGTTTCGGCAGGTATTCGAAGGCAAAACGTTGCCGACAGTTGATGCCCCATCTGACCCGATTGTGTTGTGGCGGTTGGCTGCTGATTGGCGTGAGGGGTTGAGTTGGTCCGCTGATCCTCGGTTCTGTCACTCGTACCCGTGGATCAAATACCAGTGCCACGAGTTGCGGTTGTGGACCGCTGTCGTGCCTGCCGATGCTGTGCTGGGAGTCTGCTGGTATGGCGGCGCGTTTGGTGGTGGCCCAATGCTGCGCACTGTTGATAGTGCCGAACTGGGACGCGTGCGCATTGCCGTGGACGATTACGCGGAGTGGATCGTCGATCCTGGCTCGTTGGATGAGAGTCGGGTAATCGAGTTCAACTCATTCGGTCGTCGTGTGCCGCCTCGTTTGCAGTGGGCGATGGATGTGGACAGGGCGTGTACGTGCAGGCGCGGGTTTGGGCATGACGAGGGTTGTCCTGGTCGGCTTGTTCGTCCGCCGTGGGATCGAGAGGTCGAGCAGTCGGGCACTGTGAAGATCGCCGCTGATAGATGATCTGCCGGTTTAGTCGCCGCGCGTTTCTGCTTCGTCGTCGTCTTCCAACTGGACGACCTGCCCGATGGCCAGATTGATGTGAATGTTCGCGTTGCCGTTTCCGCCGTCGGGGCGCGCCGCTAGGGCATCATCGAACCGTTGGCGGCGCTGCCGGTCGGTTTGCTTAGCTGGTATGCGTTCAGGTTCTAGGTTGCTGAGTCGACGCCAACGCTTGCCTTTGCCATCAGTGTACTCGTACTGAACTTCAGGGCGTTGGGTAGCCCGGTCGGAGAATCGCTCGACGGGGAGTACCCATCCCGATTGCAGTGTGGCGTTCGGCCTCACAACCTCGTGGCTCTCATGGGTCCGTTCGTGCCAATGGTCGTGATGAGTTTGCTGGCAGCCTAGATCGCACAGGGTCACGCCCGTGACTTGGACATCGGAGAACGTCTGTGAGCCGACGTTCCGCAGTGTCACTGTGACCGTCGGATACTTGCCGCCGTAGGCCACGGCCACGTTCTCAATGACCAGCAGTCGTGCAGGCGATGCTTCGTCGTCTCGTCGGTGCTCACGAGTCGTGCGGAAGTTGAGATACGCAACCCAGATACCGGCGAACGTGCCGACGCTGGCTGCGAAGGAAAGCCACGCAGGAACACTGCCCCAATCGACGCGGTCACCGTGCCAATCGTTCGCGAACGTGGTGTAGGCGAGCACTGCCCCGACAGCGAGTGCCAGCACTCCCGCCGTCACGAGGGCGGTTCGACGGTCCGGCAGATTCATGACTCAAGAGTATGGCGGTTCACTCCGAAGGTATTAGAACCGGCTGACGGTGCTCGTTTCCGTCTGCGTCGACCCACGAGACCATCGGAACCTTGTGACCGTTGCTCAAGTCTCGGTTGTCTGCGAATCGTTCTGCGTGTCCCGGTAACCATTCCTCGGGTGGCCCGTCTGGGGCACTCGTTGAGAAGACGAGGGTGTCGAACTTGACCCTGTGGGCGGTGCCTGGCCCGGTCTGAACGACGAGGAAGCTTCCCGGATCGGATGGTTCGGTGACAAACTCTGATCGGATTGCGTTGGTGTGGTCGGCGCGTTCCTGGCGTTCGAATGATCGTTTGGTGGTTCTGGCGCTGTAGGCTGCGGCGAGCGCTGATGTGGCGGCGATGGCTGCGGAGATGATTGAGATTGTGACGGCGGCTTCCATCCGCTGAGTATGGCGTGCGTATGTGACACCCCCGGTGACCTATGACGGTTGCCGGGGGTGTTTTTCGTTCGTAAACGGGTGCACTTATGCGTCACGCACGGTAGGGAACGTCGGATTGAACCACGCAGTCGGGGTTATGGCCGAAGCGGCGTAGTAGTCGGCTCACCGCGTCCATCCGAAGCTTACGATCGCCCCCAGGGCCGACAACTACCTTGCCGATTGTGGGAGGTCGCGGCGCTGGGCCGTCGTCTGAAGCTAAATCGGAGGGATGGAGCGGAGTTGTAGTCGGAGTTGGATTGACGATGTAATCGACGTAGGGGATGAGTCCCTGTGAAGTGGGTCGAAACTCGTTGAACCAGTTTCCTGATGTGTCGGTTATGAGCCGCCATTCTCGTTCGGACTTAAACGCGGGATGCTTGATTTGCGCGGCTGTCATAATTGCGTCTCGTCTCGCCGTGTCTGATAACTCGCCTTTGTCCAAGACGTTCTCTTCGCCTGTGAGTGTTTCTATGAGATTTGCTACGAGACTTTTCGTCTTTTGTCCATTCCCATAGCAGACTTTCTTGAGTTGTAAGCCCCGGAACATCGGATTGCCAGGTAGCGACACGAGCGAGTACTGGAGAGCGTCTCGGGTGACTCCGATTGCGTATCCCCCTCCGTTGTCTCCGTATCCTTGCCATTGACTCAGTAGGTCGCCGGACTCCGTGAAGCAGGCCGCGTGAACTGCGACTGGTGAGCGGTGTGTCCACCAGTCGATGGTGATCTCGTCATTCTTGAGTTCATCTGCTAACTGAAGTAGCCCGTGGCGTTCAACGTCGGATATGTCGGTGCTCTTAGATTTGTTTCGTAGAATCTTCGCAACGACCTTCGCGCCGTAGCGCACTTCGGTTGTGTCGTTTAGATAGCGCACATCGGATGCCCGCAAGTTCAGAGACCCGCCAAGCTCGATCTCACCACCCCAGGATGAGTGCATTGGTCCTGGTGACAGGATGCCGAGCAGTCCTCCTGCGTCGGTGTAGTGAAACAGGAGATCGTTGTCCGAAGTCACCGACAAATGGAATCACACTGACGCCGGTCGGCGGGGCGTCGTGTCGGAACCCTTCGGGTGCCGGTGTCGTTGCCCCATCCCGGTCGACCCACGAACCATCACCCCATATCGCGTCTGGGCCAGCACTGCTAGCCACCTGACCGTGAGGGCAGGCGGTAACCATCTGGCACCCTTCGTCGCGATCGTCGGGTGGCGTCCGTGGCAGGCGGACGACGAAGCTACTGCCAGCAGGTCGGGTTACGTCGGACTCTGCGATAGCGACGAGTGCCCCGGCATCGAGTCGAACGACACCTAAACGACCATCAGGGCTGCCCCATTCGAGGGCTGAGAACGCTTGTGCGGGCCTAGAATCGGCCACACGACGAGCAGGGTGAGGAAAGCGATCAGAGGGCGTTACGGGCGATGATCAACGAGAACGCGATAGCTTCCGCAACGTCAGCAATCAACGTTGTGCGCGGATTGACACCGCGTGCCCCGTACTCGTCATCGCTGACCGCAATCCGTGTGGGCACGGTTTCGGCTGCCACGGACACGGTGTAACCGTCTGCGGTGTCGGCTTCCCACACGACGGAGCCGGTGACACGCCACGAGGCGACGGAAAACTGTAGGCCGGTCGCGTTGGACAGTTGCGCCATCATCGGCGGTGCCCCGTCCGTGTCGGCCATGCATTCATGGTGCCGGGTTGGGGGCTGACAGCCTCGTGGAGGGCCGCTCGATAGCCCGCCGTATATCTGGGGTCGTCGTGCGTGTCATCGCCTACAGCGAGCAACCGAGGCACGAGGACACGGAGCAGGGGACCGGGCAGGGTGTCGAGCACGTTCGTGGCGGCGGTGTAGCCCTGCGCCCAAAGGTCGACGGCATCGGTCGGAGCGGGTTTGCCTGCCGCTGTTTGGCCGGCAAAATCGCGACCCCTCGGTGGGGCGGTCATCGGTCGAATCCCAGCCATGAGGCGACACCGGGCATCGGTGCCAGGATCTCGTCGCGTTCGTCACCCGTGCACAGGGTGAGGGCGTAGACAACTTCGCGGGCCAGCTTGGGCACATCGTCGTGGCCGAGGTCGGTGGCCTCTTCGAGTCGCCATACGGCGTCACGCAGGAGATCGGCGTGGTCGGCTTCGGGTTCCTGTTCCCAGAGGTCCCATGCGTGGGTGACGAGGGTTTCGGCTGCGGCGGTCATGCGTGCCACCCCCAAGCGATGCAGACGCGCATCACGAGCAGGGGAGTGACGTAGATCATGACGAGAAACGCGGTCGCGCCGATGAGGGCAGACCATGGCAGGCCGGATAGCCTGTTGAAACGGTGCATGTGGGTGTCTCCGCATGTGTCCGAGACCCCGTTCGGTGCGCTAACACCTGCGGGGTCGATCTATATGCGGAGGTCACGAGCGGTGCAGTAAGGGTGCATCGCCGTTTGCCCAAGAAAAAAGGTCAGAGGCAAAAAGTGCCTCTGACCTGTGCGAGCGGGTGACGGGAATCGAACCCGCGTAGCTAGTTTGGAAGACTAGGGCTCTACCATTGAGCTACACCCGCGTGCCGCGTCACCTGTGGGATCGCCACCGGCGTCGCGTGCGGACAAGACTGTACCCGGTGGTGCGCGCGAACCCGAAATCGCCCCACCGGCCGGTGTCAGGGACGGTCGGACGCGCACCCAATTGGGTCGGCGTCGCGCCGACACGTACTATCTGCTGTTGGCCCTTCTCCGCGTTCCCGCCGGTCTCCGGCGTGTGGTGGGCGGGGTCACCGGGATGTGGCGCAGCTTGGTAGCGCATCCGCTTTGGGAGCGGAGGGTCGCAGGTTCAAATCCTGTCATCCCGACTCGGGTGGCGGTCGCTGATCGCCGCCGAACGACTTGTCATCGACCCGACGCAGAAATGCAGATGTGAGGAGCAGGCGTGAAGAGCACCGTCGAGCAGCTGAGCCCGACCCGAGTGAAGCTCAATGTCGAAGTGCCGTTCGAGGAGTTGTCCGGCGAGTTCGACCGGGCCTACAAGTCTCTGGCCCAGCAGATCCGGATCCCGGGCTTCCGGCCGGGCAAGGCCCCGGCGAAGCTGATCGAGGCCCGTGTCGGACGTGACTCGATCCTGGCGCAGGTCGTCAACGACGCGTTGCCGTCGAAGTACTCGCAGGCGGTCGCCGAGACCGAGACCAAGGCCATCGGACAGCCGGAGATCGACCTCGCCGAACTCGTGTACGGCGAGACCATAAGCTTCACCGCCGAGGTCGACGTCCGCCCGGAGATCGAGCTGCCGGATTACGCAAGCCTTGCGGTCGAGGTCGACGCCATCGAGACCGACGACGCGGCTGTCGACGAGCAGCTCGACGGTCTGCGCGCCCGCTTCGGCACCCTGCAGGGGGTCGACCGCGGTGCCCAGAACGGCGACTTCGTCTCCATCGACCTCTCGGCCACCGTCGACGGTGAGCCCGTCGACGAGGCCTCCACCGAGGGTCTGTCACACGAGGTCGGTTCCGGTCAGCTGATCGACGGCCTCGACGAGGCGCTGATCGGCCTGGCCACCGGAGACACCAAGGAGTTCACCACCAAGCTGGTCGCCGGAGACCACGCCGGTGAGGACGCTCAGGTCAACGTGACGGTCAACTCGGTCAAGGAACGCGAACTCCCCGAACTCGACGACGAGTTCGCCCAGATGGCCAGTGAGTTCGACACCGTCGACGAGCTCCGCGTGAGCCTCGCCGAGCGTGTCGAGCAGTCCAAGAAGCTCGAGCAGGCCAACGCGATCCGCGACAAGGTCCTCGAGGAGCTGCTGGAAAAGGTCGAGATCCCGCTGCCGGAGAAGGTCGTCGCCGACGAGATCGAAGGCCAGCAGCATCAGATCGTGCACGCACTCGGCCACGACGATGAGCAGGTCGCCAAGTTCCTCGAGGCGCAGGGCAAGACCCGCGAGGAATGGGACGCCGAGGCGCGTGAGGAGGCCGAGAAGTCGGTCAAGACCCAGCTGCTGCTCGACGCCATCGCCGACCAGCAGGAGACCGAGGTCGATCAGGACGAGCTGACCCAGCAGATCCTGTTCCAGGCCCAGCGCTACGGCATGCAGCCCCAGGAGTTCATCCAGCAGCTGCAGAATGCCGGACAGGTCGGTGCGGTCTACGCCGATGTCCGTCGCGGAAAGGCCTTGGCGGGCATCGTGTCCGAGGTCAGCGTGACCGACAGCAACGGCACCGCGGTGGACACCGGCGAGTTCTTCGGCAAGGGTGACGACGACTCCGCCGACGCAGACGCCTCCGACGACGAGAACGCCGAGAACTGAGTCGACGACCTCCTGTGACCGAACAGCCGGAGCCGGGCCCTGTGCCCGGCTCCGGCTGTTCTGCTCTCAGCGAAGACCGGTGCCATCGGGACTGTCCATCCGGCGCCATTGGTTAGTGTCGGTGAGGACATCGCGATGAACCCGGGGCGGACAGTCTGAACCCGGATGAGACGCGAAGAATCCACGAGACGACCGGCGCCGCGGGCGGAGAACGCGGGCCGGATCACTAAGCTAGACCCCCGAAACACCGTTGACGCGGCCGCGGCCGCAACGGCACCACGACAGGCAAAGGTAGGAACAGTGAGCGAGCCGACCATCCACACGCCAACGCTGAGTTCGGGAGTGGCCGGGCTGAACCTGACCGACTCGGTCTTCGAGCGGCTGCTGCGCGAGCGCATCATCTTCCTCGGCACCCAGGTCGACGATGACATCGCCAATCGACTGTGTGCGCAGATCCTGCTGCTCGCGGCCGAGGACCCGACGCGTGACATCAACCTCTACATCAACTCGCCCGGCGGTTCGGTAACCGCGGGCATGGCCATCTTCGACACCATGCAGCTCGCCGAGTGCGATGTGGCGACCTATGCGATGGGCATGGCCGCGTCGATGGGGCAGTTCCTGCTCGCGGCGGGTGCCAAGGGCAAGCGGCACGCTCTGCCGCACGCGCGGATCATGATGCATCAGCCGTCGGCGGGTATCGGTGGTACCGCCGCCGACATCGCCATCCAGGCCGAGCAGTTCGCCGCCACGAAGAAGGAGATGAACCGGCTCAACGCCGAGTTCAGTGGCCAGCCGCTGGAGAAGATCGAGGCCGACGCGGACCGTGACAAGTGGTTCACCGCCCAGGAGGCCAAGGACTACGGCCTGGTCGACCACGTGGTCAGCCGCGCCACCGCCGTCACGCCCGCGTCCTGACCGCGTGTCCATCCCTCGCCACCACAACACCACGGAGCAGACGATGACCAACTCCCTCTCGCTCGACACGCTGCCCGCCGACGTCGCGGCCGGAATCCCGGCGTCGGCGCTGGCGCTCAAGAGCATCGAGGCGCGCTACATCCTCCCGCAGTTCATCGAGCACACCCCCAACGGACAGCGGCAGTACGACCCGTACGCGAAGCTGTTCGAGGAGCGCATCGTGTTCGTGGGCACGCCGATCGATCAGACCGTCGCCAACGACGTGATGGCCCAGTTGCTGGTCCTCGAGTCCCAGGACCCGGACCGCGACATCACGATGTACATCAACTCGCCCGGCGGCAGCGTTCCCGACATGCTCGCGATCTACGACACGATGCAGTACGTGCACTGCGACATCGTCACCGTGTGTCTCGGTGAAGCTGCGTCGGCGGCGGCGATCCTGCTGGCCGGGGGCACTCCGGGCAAGCGTGCTGCACTGCCGAACGCGACGATCCTGATCCACCAGCCCCGCACCGGTGGTGCCTACCAGGGCCAGGTCTCCGACCTCGAGATCCAGGCCGCGGAGATCGAGCGCATCCGCAACCGTCTCGACGAGATCCTGTCGCACCACACCGGACAGGACACGGACAAGATCCGCCGCGACACCGACCGCGACAACATCCTCACCGCGGAGGCCGCCAAGGAGTACGGCATCGTCGACGAGGTGTTCGAGTACCGCAAGAAGTCGATGAAGAAGGCCTCCTCCTAAGAGGCGCGGATCGCACGTCGGCCCGACACGCCGGGCCGATGTGCGTGCCCCGAGGTGTGGCCGGCGTCATCCTTGACGTCTGCGTCCGGTGGTCGGGCGCGGGCGGCAGGCCAGGCGGCCACGACAATCCACAGACCGGTCGGCCCCACGGCCGGACGGCCCGAAACTACCCGCACGACATTTGGCCTTATCGGTCGAAGTTCGGGCGGCACGCGGGTACCGTCGAGTTACTGGGCGATCCGATTGCCGAACGGTGACCCATGCCCGGGCGCGCGGAGATGTCCGTCGGTACGACCGGAGCAACAAGGAAGGTGCAGCACGAGATGGCGCGAATCGGAGACGGTGGCGATCTGTTGAAATGCTCTTTCTGTGGAAAGAGTCAGAAGCAGGTCAAGAAGCTGATCGCCGGTCCCGGCGTGTACATCTGTGACGAGTGCATCGACCTGTGCAACGAGATCATCGAAGAGGAACTCGCCGAGAACGGCGACGTGAAACTCGACGAGCTGCCCAAGCCGATGGAGATCCGGGATTTCCTGGAGAACTACGTCATCGGCCAGGACACCGCCAAGCGCACCCTCGCCGTGGCCGTCTACAACCACTACAAGCGCATCCAGGCAGGGGAGAAGAAGGACTCGCGCAGCGGCGAGACCGTCGAACTCGCCAAGTCCAACATCCTGATGCTCGGCCCCACCGGGTGTGGGAAGACCTACCTCGCGCAGACGCTGGCCAAGATGCTCAACGTGCCCTTCGCCATCGCCGACGCCACGGCGCTCACCGAGGCCGGCTACGTCGGTGAGGATGTCGAGAACATCCTCCTCAAGCTGATCCAGGCAGCCGACTACGACGTCAAGCGTGCCGAGACGGGGATCATCTACATCGACGAGGTCGACAAGATCGCCCGCAAGAGCGAGAACCCCTCGATCACCCGTGACGTCTCCGGCGAGGGAGTCCAGCAGGCGCTGCTGAAGATCCTCGAGGGCACACAGGCGTCGGTGCCGCCGCAGGGCGGTCGTAAACACCCGCATCAGGAGTTCATCCAGATCGACACCACCAACGTGCTGTTCATCGTCGCGGGTGCGTTCGCCGGGCTGGAGAAGATCGTCTCCGAGCGTATCGGCAAGCGCGGCATCGGCTTCGGCAACGAGGTCACCAGCCGCGACGAGGTCGACACCACCGATCACTTCGCCGAGGTCATGCCCGAGGACCTGATCAAGTTCGGTCTGATCCCCGAGTTCATCGGACGTCTGCCCGTGGTCGCCTCGGTGACCAACCTCGACAAGGAATCACTCGTCAGCATCCTGTCGGAGCCGAAGAACGCGCTGGTCAAGCAGTACACCAAGCTGTTCGAGATGGACAACGTCGAACTCGAGTTCGCCCACGACGCCCTCGAGGCCATCGCCGATCAGGCCATCCACCGTGGCACCGGTGCGCGAGGACTGCGCGCCATCATGGAAGAAGTCCTGCTGCCGGTGATGTACGACATCCCCAGCCGTGACGACGTCGAGAAGGTCGTCGTCACCGGGGAGACGGTGCGCGACAACGTCCTTCCCACGATCGTGCCCCGCAAGGACAGCCGCGACGAACGGCGCGACAAGACCGCCTGAACGAGGCAAGGCTCCGAGACGACCACATCTCCGAGACCCCATATCTCCGAGACCACAGAATCCCGGCCACACCGACTCGGTGTGGCCGGGATTCTCGTCTGACCTGTCCGGGCTTTCGTCGCTACGTCGTTGCCGGCTCCAGTCGGATCACGACGGCCTTCGACACCGGTGTGTTGGAACCCTTCGCCACCGACCCCAGCGGCACCAGCGGGTTCGTCTCCGGGTAGTACGCGGCGGCGTTTCCGCGAGGCGTCGAGTACTCGACGATCTCGAATCCGCTCACCCGTCGCTCCTGCAGCCCGCTCGCTTCGCTCCCGGCGCCGGTGTCATTCGGCCCGCTCGCTTCGCTCCCGGCGCCGGTGTCATTCGGCCCGCTCGCTTCGCTCCCGGCGCCGGTGAACTCGGAGACGATGTCGACCTGCTGCCCGGCGCGCAGGCCGAAGGCGGCGATGTCGTCGGGGTTCATCATGATGACCCGCCGATTGCCCTTGATGCCTCGGTAACGATCGTCGTGGCCGTAGATAGTCGTGTTGTACTGATCATGGCTGCGGAGCGTCTGCAGGATCAGCCGGCCCTCGGGCACGTCCACCCACTCCAGCGGATTGGCCGCGAAGTTCGCGCGTTTGTTCGGGGTGGTGAACTCCCGGAGATCGCGCGGCGGATGCGGCAGGACGAACCCGTCGGACATCCGCACCCGGATGTTGAAATCCTCGAAACCGGGGATCACCCGCGAGATGTGGTCCCGGATCGCGTCGTAGTCGCCGCGAAGCCGCTGCCATGGCACGGCGTGGTCGTCGCCGAGCACGGCAGTGGCGAGGTCACAGACGATCGCGACCTCACTGCGCAACTCCGACGACGCAGGCGGCAGCGACCCGCGCGAGAGGTGGACCACCGACATCGAATCCTCGACCGAGACCTGCTGCGCCACACCGCCGATCACGTCCTTGTCGGTGCGTCCCAAAGTGGGCAGGATCAGTGCCGCACGGCCGGTCGCGACGTGCGACTCGTTCAGTTTGGTGCTGATCTGCACGGTCAGGGCACACCGTGCCAATGCACTGCGCGTGGCCTCCGTGTCGGGCGCCGCGGCGACGAAATTGCCGCCCATCGCGACGAACAGGCGGACCTCGCCCCGCCCCATCGCGCCGATCGAGGCGACGGTGTCGTAGCCGTGTTCACGTGGACTGACGATCCCGAACTCGGCGTCCTGGGCGGCGAGGAACCACTCGGGCATCTTCTCGAAGATGCCCATGGTGCGATCGCCCTGGACATTGGAATGGCCACGCACCGGGCACAATCCGGCGCCCGGCTTGCCGATCATGCCACGCAGGAGCAGCACGTTGGTGCCCTCGCCGATGGTGGCCACCGAGTGCCGATGCTGCGTCAGCCCCATCGCCCAGCACAGCACGATCCGCTCGGAACGGGCCACCGCGTCGGCGAGGTCGGAGATCGCCTCATAGGTGAGTCCCGTCGCGGCGAGGATCTCGTCGAAGTCGACGTCGTCGAGGAGTCGGAGATAGTCGTCGACGCCGGCGCAGCGCTCCTCGAGGAACTCCGCGTCGAAGACGCTTCCCGGCGCGGACCGTTCGGCATCGAGCAGCAGGCGGGCGACACCGCGGAACAGCGCCATGTCGCCGCCGAGCCGGATCTGCAAGAACTCGTCGGTGAGTTTGACGCCGTGCCCGACGACACCGCCGATCTTCTGCGGGTCCTTGAACCGCATCAGGCCCGCCTCGGGCAGCGGATTGATCGCGACGATCCGGGCGCCGTTGTGCTTGGCCTTCTCCAGCGTGGAGAGCATCCGCGGATGGTTGGTCCCCGGATTCTGGCCCGCGATGATGATCAGGTCGGCGGCCTCCAGATCAGGCACGGTGACCGACCCCTTGCCGATGCCGATCGAGGCGCCCAGGGCCGCACCGGAGGACTCGTGACACATGTTGGAGCAGTCCGGGAGATTGTTGGTGCCGACGCTGCGCGCGAACAACTGGTAGACGAACGCCGCCTCGTTGCTCGTCCGTCCCGACGTGTAGAAGACCGCCTCGTCCGGGGTCGACATCGCGGCGAACTCGTCGGCGATGATCCGGTCTGCCTGCGCCCACGTGACGGGTCGGTAGTGGGTGTCGCCGGGTGCCAGGTAGACCGGGTGGGTCAGCCGACCCTGCTGCGACAGCCAGTAGCCGGAGCGCTCCCGCAGGTCGGCGACCGAGTGCGTGGCGAAGAACTCCGGCGTCACCCGCCGTCGGGTCGCCTCCTCGGCGACTGCCTTGGCGCCGTTCTCGCAGAACTCGGCATGCTTGCGGTGACCGGGCGTCTCGGGCCACGCACAACCGGGGCAGTCGAAACCGTTGCGCTGATTGAGCTTGCTCAGGGTGCGTGCCGTCCGTAGTGGGCCCATCTGTTCCATCCCACGCGCCAGCGCGACCGCGACCGCCGGGACACCGGCCGCGTACTCCTTCACATGACCGACGTGGACGTCGTCGGGCTCGGAGATGGGTGTGTCGTCGCCCGGTTGCACAGAACTCATATCCCCATCTTGCCCCCAGATGCCGCAGCCTTCACAGAGACTGGTTCCCATGGCGCAACAGGATGCAGGTCAGCAGGTGGCGGGAATCGTGCTCGCGGGCGGTCGCTCTCGGCGGATGGGGCAGGACAAGGCGGCATTGGACTGGGAGGGCGAACCGATGCTCGCCCGGGTCGTGCGGGTGGTGGGCGAACGGTGCCAACCGGTGTTCGTCGTCGCACCCGAGGAGTCGGCGGCATATCGCTCGCTGTTCGGTTCCGGCGGCCCGGAGGCCCGCTGGGTCACCGACGAGGCGCCGGGAACCGGGCCCCTCGGCGGTCTCGCCGTCGGGTTGTCGCGGGCGGCCGAGGCGGGGGCGCGGTGGGCGTTCGTCTGCGCCACCGACATGCCGCTGATCACCCCGGATCTCATCGACGAGCTGCTGCGCGGTGTCACGGAGTCGACGCAGGCGGTCATCGCGACCGATGCCCACCGTGACCATCCGATGGCCGGGGTCTATCGGACCGATGCGGCCGCCGTCATCGCGGACCTGACCGCCTCCGGGGAACGGCGGATGCTCGCCGCGCTCGACGCACTGACCACCCACCGGGTGGCCGTCAGCGACATCGACTGGCTCACGAACGTCAACGCGCCGGAGGACGTGCATCGTCTGCGCGTCTGAGCGCGTGCGGGGCGTGTGTCGGCAAAGGCGTCCGGGCTGCAGTCGGGCCCGGCCCGTTCCCTAAGATTGTGGGGTGATGACACCCGACCCCACCCGCGAGCTGCCCAAGTCCTGGGATCCCGCCGAGCACGAGTCCCGGCTCTATCAGGGCTGGGTGGACGCCGGATACTTCACGGCCGACGCGTCCAGCGACAAGCCCCCGTTCTCGATCGTGATCCCGCCGCCCAACGTGAACGGCTCGCTGCACATGGGCCACGCCTATGAGCACGTCCTGATGGACGCGCTGTCGCGTCGGCGGCGCATGCAGGGTTACGAGGTGCTCTGGCTGCCCGGAATGGATCACGCGGCGATCGCCATGCAGACGATGGTCGAGCGCAAGCTGGCCGCCGAGGGACTCACCCGCGACGACCTCGGCCGCGAGGCGTTCATCGAACGCGTCTGGGTGGAGAAGGCGGAGATCGGCGACAACATCGGCACGCAGATGCGCCGGCTCGGCGACGGCGTCGACTGGTCGCGTGAGCGATTCACCATGGACGACGGCCTGTCCCGCGCGGTGCAGACCGTGTTCAAGCAGATGTACGACGACGGTCTGATCTATCGGGCCGAACGGCTGGTCAACTGGTCGCCGGTCCTCAAGACCGCGATCAGCGACATCGAGGTCAGCTACGCCGACGTCGAGGGGGAACTGGTCAGCTTCCGCTACGGCAGTCTCGACGACTCCGAGCCCCACATCGTCGTCGCGACCACCCGGCTGGAGACGATGCTCGGTGACACCGCCATCGCCGTCCACCCCGAGGACGAGCGCTACGCCCACCTGATCGGGACCGAACTCGCGCATCCGTTCGTCGACCGACTGATCCCGGTGATCGCCGACGACTACGTCGATCCTGAATTCGGCAGTGGCGCAGTCAAGATCACCCCGGCGCACGATCCGAACGACTTCGCGATCGGCCAGCGCCACGATTTGCCCATGCCGACGATCATGGACGACGAGGCGCGCATCGCCGACACCGGTACGCAGTTCGACGGGATGGACCGGTTCGAGGCCCGGGCCAAGGTCCGCGAGGCGCTGGCGGAGCAGGGGCGCATCGTCAAGGAGGTGCGTCCGTACCTGCACAGCGTCGGCCACTCCGAGCGCACCGGTGAGCCGATCGAACCCCGGCTGTCGATGCAGTGGTGGGTCAAGGTCGAATCTCTTGCCAAGGCCGCGGGCGACGCGGTTCGTCACGGCGACACCGTGATCCACCCGGCGTCGATGGAGCCGCGCTGGTTCGGTTGGGTCGACAACATGTACGACTGGTGTATCTCACGTCAGCTGTGGTGGGGCCACCGGATCCCGATCTGGTACGGGCCCGACGGCGAGATCGTCTGCGCCGGACCCGATGACGAGATCCCCGAGGGCTACCTGCAGGAGACCGACGTCCTCGACACCTGGTTCTCGTCCGGGCTGTGGCCCTTCTCCACTCTCGGCTGGCCCGACAAGACCGATGACCTGGCGACGTTCTATCCCACGTCGGTCCTCGTGACCGGCTACGACATCCTGTTCTTCTGGGTGGCCCGGATGATGATGTTCGGCACCTACGTCGCGCCCCAGTTCGGCGAGGACGGGTCCGGCGGCGACAAGAAGGTGCCGTTCCACAATCTGTTCCTGCACGGCCTGGTCCGCGACGAGCACGGGCGCAAGATGTCGAAGTCCAAGGGCAACGGCATCGACCCGTTGGACTGGGTGGAGCGGTTCGGGGCCGACGCCCTGCGCTTCACTCTCGCGCGCGGAGCCAACCCGGGCAGCGACATCTCGGTCGGCGAGGATCATGCCCAGTCGTCGCGCAACTTCGCCACGAAGCTCTTCAATGCGACCAAGTTCGCGATGATGAATGGTGCTGTGGTGCCGGGAGCGGGGGAGTTGCCGGATCGCGCCGCGCTCACCGAGGCGGATCGCTGGATTCTGGATCGCCTGGACGAGGTCCTGGCCGACGCCGACGCCGGATATGAGGCGTACGAGTTCTCCAAGGCCTGCGAGGCGTTGTATCACTTCGCCTGGGACGAGGTCTGCGACTGGTACCTGGAGCTGGCGAAGGTCCAGTACGCCGAGAACGACGAGGCCCGGTCGCAGTCGACCTCGCTGGTGCTCGGGACCGTCCTCGACGCCCTGCTGCGCCTGCTGCATCCGGTGATGCCGTTCGTCACCGAGGTGCTGTGGACCGCCCTGACGGGGAAGGAGTCGGTGGTGGTGGCCGACTGGCCGCGGCGCGGCGATGCGACCGCCGATCCGGAGGCCGCACAGCACATCGGCGACCTGCAGCGTCTCATCACCGAGGTCCGCCGATTCCGCAGCGACCAGGGGCTCAAACCCGGGCAGCGGGTCGAGGCGGAGATCGACGGACTCGACGTTGCCGGTCTGGCGCCGTCACGCGCCTACCTCGACTCGCTGGCGCGACTCGAACCGGCCGGCGAGTCGTTCGCGGCGACCGCGACCATCGACGTGCGGTTGTCGTCGGCGACGGTGACCGTCCGCATCGACACCTCGGGCACCGTCGACGTGGAGGCGGAGCGCAAACGCCTCGCCAAGGACCTCGCCGCCGCGGAGAAGGAATTGTCCGGCACCACAGCCAAACTCGGCAACGAGCAGTTCCTGTCCAAGGCGCCCGACCACGTCGTCGCGAAGATCCGCGATCGGCAGCAGGTGGCCACCGAGGAGGTCGAACGGCTCGGCGCCGCCCTCAACGCACTGAGCGGCTCGTGAGCCGGCGCGACACCGGTCACGGTAGTGCGGACGACGAGGACGTCGACGCCCTCGATCGGGATCATCTCGGCGACGATCCCGTGGACCGCGACGAGTTCGACGTCGATCCGCTCGGCGCCGCGCCGCTGCCCACCGACCTCGGGTCGCTGCTCGCCGGTCGTGGCGGTGCCCCCGATGACCTCTACGCCGACGATGTCACCGAGGAGGAGGGGTACGGCGACGCCGCTGACGACGGAGACCTCGGCGGCTCGCCCGCCGACGACACGGCATCGTCGTCGACGGCGGCTACTCGCGATGACGCCGCCAGCCTCGCCGAACTCGCCGAACTCGAGGCCGAGCTCGACACCCGATGGCCCGAGACCCGGATCGAACCGTCCCTGACGCGCATCGCGGCGCTCATGTACCTGCTCGGGTCGCCTCAGCACGGGTACCCCGCGATCCACATCGCCGGGACCAACGGCAAGACGTCGGTCTCGCGGATGGTCGACGCGTTGCTCACCGCCCTGCACCGCCGGACGGGTCGCATCACCAGCCCGCATCTGCAGCGGGTCACCGAACGGATCTCGGTGGACGGTCGGCCGATCAGTGCCCGCACCTATATCGACACCTATCGCGAGCTCGAACCCTTCATCACGATGGTGGATGACTCGTCGACCGCGTCCGGCGGACCGCGGATGAGCAAGTTCGAAGTGCTCATCGCGATGTCGTATGCGGTGTTCGCCGAGGCGCCGGTGGACGTCGCGGTGGTGGAGACGGGGATGGGCGGTCGCTGGGACGCCACCAACGTCGTCGACGCCACCGTCGCCGTGATCACCCCGATCGCGATGGACCACGCCGACTACCTCGGTGACACGCTCGGTGCGATCGCGTCGGAGAAGGCCGGGATCATCAAGAAGGCGAACGCCGACGATCTCGTCGTGACCGACCCGGTCACCATCATCGCGGTGCAGGAGCCAGAGGTGATGGACGTGCTACTGCGCCAGACTGTTGAGTCGGACACCATTGTGGCGCGCCAGGATTCGGAGTTCGCCGTGCTCGAGTCGGTGACCGCGGTCGGGGGTCAGATGCTCCGGCTCCAGGGACTCGGCGGCGTGTACGACGAGATCTACCTCCCACTGCACGGGGCCCACCAGGCGTCCAACGCCGTGCTCGCGCTCGCGGCGGTGGAGGCGTTCTTCGGTGCGGGAGCCGATCGTCAACTCGACGTCGAGGCCGTCCGGGCCGGCTTCGCCTCCGTGTCGAGTCCGGGGCGCCTCGAACGGGTGCGCAGTGCGCCGACCGTCTTCATCGACGCCGCCCACAACCCGCACGGTGGGGCCGCCCTGGCGCAGGCGCTGACCGAGGAGTTCGACTTCCGCCGACTCGTGGGCGTGATCGGCATGCTGGGGGACAAGGACGCCGAAGGGTTCCTGGAGGCCGTCGAGCCGGTGTTCGACGAGATCGTGCTGACCAACAACGGGTCGCCGCGCGCACTCGACACCGAGGCGCTGGCCGAGATCGCGCGACCCGTCTTCGGCGAGGACCGGGTGACCGTCAAGCCCTTCCTCCCCGACGCGGTGGAGACAGCGATCGGCGCCGCCGAACAGTCCGACGGCGAACCCGTCTCGGGGGCCGGCGTGGTGATCACCGGATCGGTGGTCACCGCAGGAGCCGCCCGCACCCTGTTCGGCAAGGAGCCCACATGAGCGAACCGGTTCGCTACAGCCCGCCGACCACCGATCCGTGGAAGGGCTTGCGCGGCGTCATGGCCGGCACGTTGATCCTCGAGGTCATCGTCCTGGGTCTGGCCTTCCCGATCGTCGCCAACATCGGTTCCGGCCTCACCTGGTTGTCGGGGGGATACCTGGGTCTGGTCGTGCTCGCCCACATCCTGGCCGCCGGCCTGCAGGGCCGCCCCTACGCGATGCGGCTCGACATCGGACTGCAGATCCTGGTCATCGCCGGTGGCCTCCTGCACTGGTCCGTCGCGGTCATCGGTGTCATCTTCTTGTGCGTGTGGGTGTACATCGCCTACATCAAGCACGACGTCGAGGTCCGGATCTCCAAGGGCATGCTCCCCGGGCAGGAACCGATCACCGATGACGACGCGGCCGGGACTGACTGACCTGGCGGTTTCGGCAACGGCCACCCACGGTTCGTGTCCTGCAACAGCTGATGCCGGACTGTGACCCCCGAGCCCTCGCTTTCGGCTCGGTCCGACTGTGAGAATGTCGCTGCCGGGCTCACCTGCATGATGCCTGCGCTCTGGAGTACATCCCCGTGACGTGAGGAACCGCTTGTCTGTCATCTCGTGCCTTCGCCGCCCCTGGGCCACCGCCGCTCTCGCGCTGACCGTGATCGGCTCGTCGCTGGCCGCGGGCGCCGCAACCGCCGAACCTGCGGTCGAACCGTCGCAGCTCCCCGTTGCCGGTGCCCCGGTGCCGACGAGTGACGGTGAGTACAGCTACATTGCGACCCACGCGGTGACCCAACGCGCCGCCACGATGAATGCTCCCGAGGCCATCGCGTCGCTCCCGGTGCCGCAGCAGTACCGGCCGGCGAATCTCGCCCTCGCCGCCCAGTTCGACATCGCGCTGCAGAGCGCTCTGGCCGCCCCCGGCGGCTGCGTGCAGATCGTCGTGGACCCGCGCTCCCGGTCGGGCAACCTGTTCAACTACGGCTTCTTCCCGGTCGTCGGCAAGTACTGCCCGTGAGCGCCTGCTCCGCGATCGTGACCGCGCGTGACTCGCTAAGGTGTGCTCGTGACTGAACGCACTCTCGTACTCATCAAGCCCGACGGTGTCGCCCGCTCGCTGGTCGGCGACATCCTCGCCCGGATCGAACGCAAGGGCCTGGCGCTGGTGGCGCTGGAGCTGAAGACCGTCAGCGACGAGGTCGCCCGCGGTCACTATGCCGAGCACGAGGGCAAGCCCTTCTACCCGTCGCTCCTGGAGTTCATCACCTCGGGTCCGCTCGTGGCGGCCGTGCTCGAGGGCCCGCGGGCCGTCGCTGCCTTCCGCCAGATCGCCGGTGGTACCGATCCGGTGGAGAAGGCGGTGCCGGGCACCATCCGTGGTGACTTCGCGCTGAGCACGCAGAACAACCTGGTGCACGGATCGGACTCGCCGGAGTCTGCCGAACGCGAGATCGCCTTGTGGTTCCCTGAGCTGGGCGTCTGACGCCGTAGCACCCCGTCTCACACCGTTCCCCGTACGGTCGCGCACGCCCCAAACGTGCGTACTGTGCGGGGAACGCGTCGTCGTGTGGGATACTTGCACAGTTGTCGGCGGCACACTTTGTCTCCGGCAGCCGGATGACGCCTCCGGAATCGGTCACCCCGATCACGGTGTCCTCCCCAACGCGGTTCGACCTGCCCCGGCAGCCCGGACAGTGGGCATGACGTCCACGCCGCGATGGTGTGGAAGACGCCGACCGGATGAGGTCATCGACAACGCAAGGCGCCCCTCGCGACCAGAGCTTTTCGAGTCGCCGAGAAGGCGCGAAGACCACACAACACCGGTCCGCCGTGACCGGGACACAGAGTGAAGCCCTCGCGTGGCCGCGTCAGCCCGACGCGCCCGGGGGCTCGAGGAGATTGAGTGACCGACAACGGGTCGCCGACTGACGCGAACGCAGCATCAGAACCGGCGGAAGAATTTCCCAGCAGACTTCGTGTGCACGCTCTGGCCAGGACATTGGGCCTGACCAGCCGTCAAGTGCTCGCGCATCTGGCCGAACTGGGCGTGGCGACACGCAGCCCCCAATCCAGCATCGACCGGGAGACCGCGCAGGCGGTCGCCGACCGTGTGCGCTCACACGTCGAGGTGGACGAGGCGGCCCTCGAGGCGACCGACGATGCCGCCGACCGCGCCGGGACGCAGGAGGCCGCGGCCGAGGAGCCCGCGGTGACATCGGCGCCGGAGGCCGCGTCGGCCGAGGAGCCGGCGGCGCCCGCGGAACCTGCAACCGAGGAACCCGCAACCCAAGAGCCCGCAACCGTAGAAACCACATCGGCGGAACCGGCGGCCGCGGGAGCTGTCGCCGCCCAGTCCCCGGTGTCCGATGAGTCCAGCGCCGTCGTCGACGAACCCGCCGACGAACCCGCCGCCGACACGACCGCGGACATCACCGCCGACTCCCCGGTTCCGCCGGCCGCGTCCACCGACGACGCAGAAGCCACAGAAACCACAGAAGCGACCGGTGACGCGCCCCGGGAACGTCCTGCGGACCGTGAACCGCCCACCCTGTTCTCGGCGGCCGACGATCATCAGCACTATCCGATCCCGTCCGCCGCGGAACCGGTGGCCGCGCAGCCGCTGTTCCTCTCGCCGCAATCGGTGGAGGCACCCAAGCGCCCCGCCCGGGCGAAGGCCGACACGGATCAGGGCGACGCCGGGACCACCGGCGGCTCGCGATCCGGGGGTGGCGACTCCACCCGCACGGAATCCACCCGCGCAGGGGCGGGGCAGACCGATGCCGACACCGAGTCGTCGGGCACCGAGTCGTCCGACGACGACGCGAACGGCGACGGCGATCGGAGCTCGCGTCGCCGGCGGCGGGGGCGTCGCGGGCGCGGTCGGGGCCGCGGCGACCAGGCGGAGAACGGCGACGACTCGTCGACCGGGTCCGACGACGGTGATGAGGCAGACTCGGACGACGACAAGTCGACCCGCCCGTCCGGGAAGAAGACCAAGAAGTCCAAGGGCAAGGACCGCGACAAGGACGACGATCGCGACTCGACCGAGGACGCGGACGCCGCGGAGGACTCCGGCGACGGGGACTCCTCGGACGACGCGGACGACCAGTCCGGCGACGACGGCGATCAGTCGTCGTCGAAGCGCCGTCGCCGTCGCCGTCGCCGCAAGGGTGGCTCGGACGCCGACGACAGCTCGCCCGACGACCCGCCGAACACGGTGGTGCACGAACGCGAACCGCGCAGCAAGCGGGCGCGCGACGAGGTCCAGGGGATCTCGGGATCGACGCGGCTCGAGGCGAAACGTCAGCGCCGCCGCGACGGCCGTGACGCCGGCCGTCGCCGGCCACCCATCCTGAGCGAGTCGGAGTTCCTCGCACGTCGCGAGGCCGTCGACCGGGTGATGGTGGTGCGCGAACGCAGCGCCAACAGCGCCATCACGGTGGACTCGAACTCTTCGAACGGCCATGAGCACGCAGTGCCTGTGGAGGACTACACGCAGGTGGCGGTACTCGAGGACGGTGTCCTTGTCGAGCATTTCGTCACCACCGAGACGTCGTCGTCGATGGTCGGCAACATCTACCTCGGCCGGGTGCAGAACGTGCTTCCCGGTATGGAGGCGGCATTCGTCGACATCGGGCGTGGACGCAACGGTGTGCTCTACGCCGGCGAGGTCAACTGGGATGCAGCCGGACTCGACGGCGGCTCACGCAAGATCGAGCAGGCCCTCAAACCCGGCGACAACGTGCTGGTCCAGGTCAGCAAGGATCCCGTCGGCCACAAGGGTGCACGTCTGACCACCCAGATCTCGCTCGCCGGCCGGTATCTGGTGTACGTACCCGGCGGGTCGTCGACCGGAATCAGTCGCAAGCTCCCCGACGTGGAACGCAAGCGACTCAAGAGCATCCTCGGCAAACTCGTCCCCGACGACGCGGGTGTCATCATCCGGACCGCCTCCGAGGGCGTCAGCGCCGACGATCTCGGTGCCGACATCGCACGCCTCGAAGGACAGTGGAAGGAAATCGACGCCGCTGTCGCCAAGGCGAAGAAGGGCTCGGGTTCGACCGGTCCCGCGGCTCTCTACGAGGAGCCCGACCTGCTGGTGCGCGTGGTGCGCGACCTGTTCAACGAGGACTTCAAGAAGCTCGTCGTCGAAGGCCAGAAGGCGTGGGATCTCGTCGAGCGTTACGTCGGGGCGGTGGCGCCGGACCTGATGGAGAGGGTCGAGCGGTTCGAGAAGGCGAACGCCGACGCACCGGACTCGTTCGTGGTCCACCGCATCGACGAACAACTGGCCAAGGCACTCGACCGCAAGGTCTGGCTGCCGTCGGGGGGCACGCTCATCATCGAGCACACCGAGGCCATGACCGTCGTGGACGTCAACACCGGCAAGTTCACCGGGTCGGGCGGCAACCTCGAGGAGACGGTCACCCGCAACAACCTCGAGGCCGCCGAGGAGATCGTCCGGCAGATGCGTCTGCGCGACATCGGCGGCATGATCATCGTCGACTTCATCGACATGGTTCTCGAGTCCAACCGCGATCTGGTGCTGCGGCGACTCACCGAGGCACTGGCCCGGGACCGGACCCGCCACCAGGTGTCCGAGGTGACCTCGCTCGGACTGGTGCAGATGACGCGCAAACGTCTGGGAACCGGTCTGCTGGAGGCGTTCTCGACCACCTGCACACATTGCGGCGGACGCGGCATCATCGTGCATGCGAACCCGGTGGAGGTGCGCGGCGACGATTCCGGTCAGAACGATGGCGGCTCGAAGCGGTCGCGACGCAATCGCAAGAAGAACGACACACCCACCGAACCGCAGAAGCCGACCCACAAACCGGCCGAGCACCCGATGTTCCGGGCCATGGCCGCCCATGCCCACGACGACGATCTGAACCATGGTGACGACCAGGGCAACGGGAACGACCAGGGCCGCGCGAATGACCAGGGCAACGGTGCGCGTCACGCCGACGACGCCCCAGCCGGCGTCGAGGTAGCAGCTGCACCGGATGGCTCTGCCACGGACGGAACGGCTCAGGGTGCGAACCCGTCGGACGAGGGCACCACGCAGGTCGACGACACGTCGAGCGACGACTCCGCATCCGACTCCGCGACACGGGGCGCAACTCGCCGGGAGCCGAGACGTCGGGCGTCGCGTCAGGCCAGGGCGGCCCGCGCCGAGCAGGAGTCCACGACGGCACCGGACGAGCCCTCGGTGGCACCGGCGCCCGAGACGTCGACCGCCGACGGTGGTGCGAAGGCCGCCGACGTCGAGTCGGAACAACCGACCCCTACCGAGCGGGATTCGTCGTCGGTGGAGGCCGACACGACACCGATCGGCACCGCACCGGCCGATGTCGCTGCGTCGGCAGACACCGGATCGGCCCCGGCGCCGCGTCGTCGTCGACGTGTCGTCCGCCAGGCAGCGGCGCCGCCGGTGACCGCGGAGCCGGTTGTGATGACGACCACCGCCGATCCGGCGCCAACCGAACCGGTCACCACGTCGGGCCCGGTGGCCGGTGACGGGGCATCGGAGACGACGATCGCGGTACGGCGCCGGCCCCGTCGCCGGACCGCCGGCCGACCGGCGGGACCGCCTCCGGCCGAACAGTGAGTCGGCCGGCGTCGGCAGGCAGGCCAACGGGCAGGTGGGGCCGGGTACGGGTGAGTTTGACCCGACCGTCGACGGTCCCGTAATCTTGGTTGGTCGCCTTCCGCGGAGGGTCAGCGCTGTGCCCGGAATGCCCCGACGAGGTCGGGGACCCGAACCAACGCGCGAAACCCGTCGGCAGGCATCTGGTGTGATCCGTAGTGAGTCCCCGGCGAACGTGTCGAGGAACGAGTGCGGCCCGTACCAGGCACGCACCACCCACACACCCACGGTGCGCCAACCGGCATCGTGGGTCCGACAGACGAGTTAAAGAGGACAGCTTCGATGGCAACGTACGCGATCGTCAAGACCGGCGGTAAGCAGTACAAGGTCGCTGAGGGCGACATTGTGAAGGTCGAGAAGATCGACAGCGAGCCGGGCAGCAGCGTGAGCCTGCCGGTGGCGCTGGTCGTCGACGGCTCGGACCTCACCACGGATGCGGACAAGCTGGCGAAGATCTCGGTGACCGGTGAGGTCGTCGAGCACGTCAAGGGCCCGAAGATCCGTATCCACAAGTTCAAGAACAAGACCGGCTACCACAAGCGCCAGGGCCACCGTCAGAAGCTGACGGTCCTCAAGGTCACCGGTATCAAGTAACTCGATTCCCGCACGTACCTGAGGAGGACTGCAGAGATGGCACACAAGAAGGGCGCGTCCAGCTCGCGCAACGGTCGCGATTCCAACGCACAGCGCCTCGGCGTGAAGCGGTTCGGTGGCCAGCAGGTCAGCGCCGGCGAGATCCTGGTCCGTCAGCGCGGCACCAAGTTCCACCCGGGCGTCAACGTCGGTCGCGGCGGCGACGACACGCTGTTCGCCCTGGCCGCCGGAGCGGTGGAGTTCGGCAGCAAGCGTGGCCGCAAGACGGTCAACATCGTCCCGGAGACCGCAGCGGTCTGACCGGACGCACGTTCACAGCTCTACTCAGGGCGGGCAAGGGTCATGACGTACCCGGCCCGCCCTGATTGTTTGTCGTAGGAGAGGAAGTACCGATGTCCCGGTTCGTCGACCGCGTGACCATTCACGTCGCGGCGGGCAACGGCGGGCACGGCTGCTCGTCGGTCCATCGAGAGAAGTTCAAGCCACTCGGCGGACCCGACGGCGGCAACGGCGGCAACGGCGGGTCGGTCCGACTGGTGGTCGATCCCCAGGTGCACACCCTTCTCGACTTCCACTTCCGCCCGCATGCCAAGGCGTCGAACGGAAAGCCCGGCGCGGGTGACAACCGCGACGGCGCGAACGGCGAGGATCTGGTCCTGCAGGTGCCCGACGGCACCGTCGTCCTCGACGAGAACGGACGCATCCTGGCCGACCTCGTCGGCGACGGCACGACCTTCGAGGCGGCGCAAGGAGGACGTGGGGGACTGGGCAACGCCTCCCTCGCGTCCAAGGCGCGCAAGGCGCCAGGGTTCGCACTGCTCGGTGAGGAGGGTCAGCATCGGGACCTCGTCCTGGAGCTGAAGTCCGTCGCCGACGTCGGTCTCGTGGGATTCCCGTCGGCGGGCAAGTCGTCGCTGGTGTCGGTGTTGTCCGCGGCCAAGCCGAAGATCGCCGACTATCCGTTCACCACGCTTGCGCCGAACCTCGGCGTCGTCCAGACCGCCGGCGACGTGTTCACGATCGCCGACGTGCCCGGACTGATCCCCGGTGCATCGACCGGCCGGGGTCTGGGACTGGAGTTCCTGCGGCATCTGGAGCGCTGCGCCGTGCTGGCCCACGTGGTCGACTGCGCGACCCTGGAGCCCGGTCGCGACCCCATCTCCGACATCGACGCACTCGAGGCCGAACTGGCTGCCTACCGGCCGGCCCTCGACGCCGACCACGGACTCGGCGATCTCGCGTCGCGACCGCGGGTGATCATCCTCAACAAGATCGACGTGCCGGACGCCGCAGAGCTGGCCGACCTCGTCGAACCGGAACTCGCGCAGCGTGGTTGGCCGATCTTCCGGATCTCGGCGGTCTCCCACGAGGGTCTGCGTGAGCTCCGGTTCGCTCTCGCCCGGTTGGTGGCCGAGTACCGCGAGAACCACCCGAAGCCCCAACCGCGTCGCCAGATCATCCGTCCCAAGGCGATCGACGAGGCGGAGTTCACCGTCGTGCCCGACCCCGACGTGGCCGGCGGCTTCATCGTCCGCGGCACCCGTCCGGAGCGCTGGATCGCCCAGACGCAGTTCGACA
The DNA here is from genome assembly GCF_003797825.1 of Gordonia sp. OPL2. Classification (GTDB taxonomy): domain Bacteria; phylum Actinomycetota; class Actinomycetes; order Mycobacteriales; family Mycobacteriaceae; genus Gordonia. Next base: position 90,571 of record NZ_RKME01000003.1, on the reverse strand, counting down.
ACGACGAGGCCGTCGGCTATCTGGCCGACCGGCTCAACCGTCTCGGAGTGGAGGACGAACTCGTCCGGCTCGGCGCCGAGCCCGGCGCGCCGGTGACGATCGGCGCGGTCAGTTTCGACTGGGAGCCGATGACCCCGATGGGCGACGACGTCCCGATCACGGGACGCGGCACCGACATCCGGCTCGATCGCAGTGAGCGCGTCGGGGCGGCCGAGCGCAAGCAGGCCCGCCGGCTGCGCCGCGGCGTGCCGGACACCGACGAGGACGGCGAGCAGGACCTCCGGTGAGCGACGTCCGGGAACGGATCGCCCGCGCGCGCAGCGTGGTCGTCAAGATCGGATCGTCGGCCCTGACCGACCTGCACGAAGGCCTCGACCGGAACCGGCTCGACCGGCTCGCCGATGCTCTCGAGGCGCGGATGCGGGCGGGATCCGATGTCATCGTGGTGTCGTCGGGCGCCATCGGGGCGGGCATCGCCCCGTTGGGCTTGCGGCGCCGACCCACCGACCTGGCGACCAAACAGGCCGCCGCGAGCGTCGGCCAACTCGCGCTGGCACATGCGTGGGGGACGTCGTTCCATCGATACGGACGGACCGTCGGTCAGGTCCTGCTCACCGCCGACGACATCTCGAACCGCTCGCATCATGCGAATGCCCAACGGACACTTGATCGTCTGCGATCCCTCGGGGCGGTGGCCGTGGTGAACGAGAACGACACCGTCGCGACCACCGAGATCCGATTCGGCGACAACGACCGCCTGGCCGCGCTGGTGGCCCATCTGGCCGGCGCCGATGCCTTGGTGCTGCTGTCCGATGTCGACGGCCTCTATGACGGTGATCCGCGCAAGGTCGGCGCGGACGGACAGCGGGCGCGTCTCATCTCCGAGGTCCACGGGCCCGAGGATCTCGACGGCGTGATCGCCGGCTCCGGCGGTGCGCTCGGCACCGGCGGGATGGCGTCCAAGCTGGCCGCTGCACGACTCTCGGCCGACGCCGGGGTCCCGGTGCTGCTGGCGGCTGCCGATCAGGCCGCACAGGCGCTCGCCGATGCGTCGGTGGGTACGGTGTTCGCCGCACGAGATGAGCGACTGTCCGCCCGGCGGTTCTGGGTCCGTCACGCGGCCGACGCGCGGGGACAACTGGTCCTCGACGACGGCGCGGTGACCGCGGTGGCCCGCAGGCGCCGCTCGCTGCTCGCAGCGGGGATCGTCGGCGTGAACGGCCGCTTCTACAGCGGCGACGTCGTGGAGCTGGTGGACGGCGCCGGAGCCGTCCGTGCCCGCGGGGTCGTCGCCTACGACTCCGACGACATCGCCTCGGCGGTGGGGCGCTCGACGGCCGACCTGCCCGCGGAGTTGCGGCGTCCGGTGATCCACGCCGACGACCTCGTCGCCGTGTGATCTGGGCGCCAGCGTTAACTGAGGGTACCCTTACCTTATGGCGATGAATCTGCTCCATCGGGTCTGTTGCAGCTCGCGGCCCTGGGCCGCCTACACATCGCGCTCACTGGTCCCCTGGACGCTGGACGACGTCACGCTCGGCGTCCGGACGATCGAGATAGGGCCCGGCTACGGCGCGAACATGGCGTCTCTGCTCGAGCGCACCGGCCACCTCACCGCCATCGAGATCGACAGCTCCAGCGCCGCACGCCTGACGGACCGATTCGGAGACCGGGCACGCATCATCGCCGCGGACGGGACCGACGCGGGTCTGCCGGACGGTTCGTACTCCTCCGTCGTATGTTTCACGATGCTGCACCACGTGCCGACGGTCGCGCTGCAGGACAGATTGTTCGCCGAGGCCGCGCGCATGCTCGAACCCGGCGGGGTATTCGCCGGGAGTGACGGACGACATTCGCGCGCATTCCGCGCCATGCACATCGGCGACACGTACAACCCGGTGTTCCCCGAGGATCTCGCGGACCGGTTGCGCACCGCGGGTTTCCAGGACGTCGAGGTCGCCACCGGTCCCGTCCACCAACGCTGGCGTGCCGTTACGCGCGGACGGTAGTCACGTCGGCGCCGGCCAGTGCCGGGAGCACCACCGACGCCAGGTGATCGATCTTGAGATCGGCGATGTCGTCGGCGCGGGTGGCGCCGCGATTGACGACGACGAGCGTCGTCCCGGTGCGATGTGCGTGGCGAGCGAACCGCAAGCCGCTCATCACGGTCAGCGACGACCCGACGACCAGTAGCGCATCAGCCTCGTCGACTATCGAAAAAGCCTGCTGCACAGTGTCTTTGGGGACGCTCTCGCCGAAGTAGACGATGTCGGGTTTGATGATCCCCGCGCAGTGCGGGCAGTCGATCATGGTGAAGTCGCTCGTGTCCTGCACCGTCGCGTCGGCGTCGGGGGCCACCTCGATGGCACCTCGTCCGCGCACACGGGCGGCGAAGTCCACGTTCAACGCCTCGAGCTCGTGAGCGAGGCGGTGGCGGGAGATCCGCCAGTCGCAGTGCAGACACCGGACGCGACCGTAACAGCCGTGGAGCTCGAGGACGCGTCGGGTGCCGGCCTTGGTGTGCAGCATGTCGACGTTCTGGGTGATCACCCCGCTGAGCCGTCCCTGCCGTTGGAGCTCGGTGAGGGCGCGGTGTGCGACGTTCGGCTGCGCTGCGTCCATGTGTCGCCACCCGAGATGATTGCGGGCCCAGTAGTGGCGTCGGAACTCGGGGGAGGACAGGAACATCTCGAGGGTCATCGGGGTGCGCGCGGGTGCACCGGGCGAGCGGTAGTCGGGGATGCCGGATTCAGTGGAGATCCCGGCGCCGGTCAGCGCGACGACACGCTTGCCCTCCAGCAGACCGCGGGCTCGCTCGATCCGGTCGGCGACGTCGTCGTCGACCGGGGTCGGTTCGGCCGGGGTCCAGCCGATCTGCAGTCGGGTACGCACCTCGTCCAGGGTACCGACGCTCACGTCGGGCGCAGACATGGAACGGCCCGGCAGAACCAGGTTCTGCCGGGCCGTTTCCCATCCGACCTTTCGCAGGTCAGTCTGCGGTGACCGCCTCAGGCGTGTGCCGGCCGGTCAGTTCGGGAACCGTGACCAGCGGGTAGACGCCGTTCTCGTCGTGGACCTCGGTGCCGACGACGGGCGGGTTGAAGACGCACAGCATGCGCATCTGCGTGTCTGCGGTGACGGTGTGCCGCTCGTGGCCGTTCAGCAGGTACATCGTCCCGGGTGCCAGGGGATAGGTCTCACCGGTCTCCCGGTCGAGCAACGTGCCCTCGCCCTCGACGAGCCAGACGGCCTCGACGTGGTTGGCATAGTGGAACTCGTTGACCGAGCCCGCGTTGATGGTCGTCTCGTGGAACGAGAACCCCACGCGGTCCCCTCCGAGGACGATGCGCTTGGAGACCCAGTTGCCCTTCGGGTCGGCGACATCGCGGTCGGTTCCGGTGATCTCGGCTGTGGTGCGGACGATCATCCGATCACCTCCTTGACGGAATCGCTCAGGATCGCGAGGCCGCGATCCAGATCTTCGTTGGCAATGGTCAGCGGCGGCAGCAGCTTGACCACCTCGTCGGACGGACCCGACGTCTCGGCGAGCAGACCCTCACCGAACGCGCGGGCGCAGACCTTGCCGGCGGCGGTCGCCTCGTCGAAGACGAGGCCCTGGACCATGCCGCGGCCTCGCGTCGAAATACCCGTGTAGGTCTCGCACAGCTCGCTGAAGACCGTGTGGATGCGCTCGCCCTTGGCGTGCACGTCCTTGGTCAGCGAGTCATCGCTCCAGAAGTGGTCGATGGTCGTTGCGCCGGTGACGAACGCCGGGTTGTTGCCGCGGAAGGTGCCGTTGTGCTCACCCGGGGTCCAGACGTCGAGGTCCGAACGGAACAGGGTCAGCGCGAGCGGCAGGCCGTATCCGCTGATCGACTTGGACAGCGTCACGATGTCGGGCTTGATGCCGGCCTCCTCGAAGGAGAAGAACTCACCGGTGCGGCCGCACCCCATCTGCACATCGTCGACGATCAGCAGGATGTCGCGTCGCTGGCACAGTTCCGACAGTGCGCGAAGCCATTCCGCGCGGGCGACGTTGACGCCGCCCTCGCCCTGCACGGTCTCGACGATCACGGCCGCGGGACGATTCAGTCCGCTGCCCGAGTCATCGAGGACGCGCTCGAACCACGCGAAGTCCTCCACGACGCCGCCGAAATAGTTGTCGAACGGCATCGGGGTCGCGTGCACCAGCGGGATACCGGCGCCGGCGCGCTTCATCGAGTTACCGGTCACCGACAGCGATCCGAGGGTCATGCCGTGGAACGCATTGGTGAAGCTGATGATTGACTCGCGACCGGTCACCTTGCGCGCCAACTTCAGCGCCGCCTCGACCGCGTTCGTTCCGGTCGGGCCGGGGAACTGGATCTTGTAGTCCAGACCGCGCGGCTCGAGGATCTTCTGCGTGAACGCCTCGATGAACTTGCCCTTGGCGACGGTGGCCATGTCCAGGCCGTGGGTGATGCCGTCGTTCGAGATGTAGTCCAGCAGAGCGGACTTCATGATCGGATTGTTGTGGCCGTAATTCAGCGATCCGGCGCCGGCGAAGAAGTCGAGGTACTCGCGGCCCGATGTGTCGGTGATGTACGACCCGCTCGCACGGGTGAACACGGTGGGCCAGCTGCGGCAGTAGCTGCGGACCTCGGACTCGTGTTGGGTGAAGATGGAATCGTCGACTGACTGATCAAGAAGTTGCATCGTTACGCCCCCTTTTCTGTTGTGACGATCAATGGGAATCGACGGCGAAGTCGGCCCACGATGACGTGGATGGCCTGGAAACGGATGGGAGTGCCGTCGAAAGTCTGTGAATGGTGCGCGGTGTGCGCCGCGCGGTCTACGGTTCGATCAGATCCGGCTCGAGGATGTAGAGGTCCTCGGGCTCGTGGGAATCGGGGAATTGCCCCTCGCCGAACAGATCTCGGCGTTCGAAGCGCAGTCCACGACGCTGCGCCACGGACTCGAACAGACGCTGCGAGGCAGTGTTGTCCGGACTGATGGTGGTGTGCATTGCCACCACACCGGAACGCTGACCGCGATCGAAGAGGCGATGCAGCATGGTCCCGGCGATGCCGTGGCCGCGGTAATCGTCGTCGACGGCGACCTGCCAGACCATCAAGGTCGACGGATCGGTCTGACGACGGTAGCCGGTGACGAATCCGACCGGACGACCATCGACTTCGGCGACGATCGAGGTGGTGGCGAAATCATGGCACCACAGGACATAGGAGTAACTCGAGTTGACATCGAGAACCTTTGAGTCCGAGGCGATTTCCCACAATCTCGCGCCATCGTCTGCGGTGGGCTGCCGGTAATCGACAGCGAGGACAGTTGTTGGGGCCGTTCTTGTTTGGGACGGGCTCATGACGTTTACGACGTTAACAACGCGTATCGCCGAAGTCATGTAGCTGCCGAAACTGGTGGTCGAAACCCCCGCTTATCCCCAGTTCAGCTAGTGTTTGTGAAGTGGCTCACAAAGTGTTGCGCGTTCCCGACTCAACTGGGAAAAGGGCCCCGTGCGCCGCGCCGGGATCGTGACGCAGAATGGGTGCTGATGACCAGGATCATTGCGGGCCGTCTGCGGGGACGCAGACTGACGGTGCCCGACGAGGGAACCCGTCCGACATCCGATCGTGTCCGGGAAGCGGTCTTCAACATGGTCGAGGCGCGGGCCGACCTGACCGACGCACGCGTCCTCGACCTCTATGCAGGGTCGGGAGCGCTCGGGCTCGAGGCCCTGTCCCGCGGTGCCGGCAGCGCGGTTCTCGTGGACTCCGCCCGACGGGCCGTGAGTGCGATCGGGGCCAACATCCGTACGTGCGACGTCGCCGACCGTGCGTCGGTCGTGGGGCGATCGGTCGCCACGTATCTCGCCGGGGCGCCGTCGTCGGCGTTCGACGTGGTCTTCCTCGATCCGCCGTACGACATCGACGACGCGGCCGTGACGTCGGTGCTGGCGAGGTTGACCGACGACACCTGGTTGGCGCCCGAGGGCATCGTGATCGTCGAGCGCGGGACACGATCACCGGACACGGTGTGGCCCGACGGTCTGGCGGTGCTGGTCGAGAAGAGATACGGAGACACCAGAGTGGAGGTGGCCGCACGTGCCTGATCGACACGGCCCGGATCGGGTCGACACCGGAATACCGTCGCTGACGATCGGCGATCTGACCGTCGCGCTCCCGATCGTCTGCGCTCCGATGGCCGGCGGGCCCACGACACCCGCGCTGGTCGCCGAGGTCGGAGCGGCGGGCGGGCTCGGGATGGTCGCGGCCGGGTATCTCTCCGCCGCGGCCCTTTCCGAACTACTCGACGACGTCGAGGGCCGGACCGACCGACCCTACGGTGTCAACCTCTTCCTGTCGGGGCCGGATCCGCTCGCCGACGATCCGTCCGGACTACGCGCCCGAGCCCTGGCCGACTACCGGTCCGAACTCGCCGCCGAGGATCGCCACGGCGCGGAGCCGGGCGACCCGCGGTACTCCGACGAAGAGGTCGCCGACAAGATCACCGTCCTGGCCGCACACCGGCCGGCGCTGGTCAGTGTCACGTTCGGCGATCCGGGCCCTGCTGTCGTGGGCCGTGTCCACGAGGAGGTCGGTGCGCCGGTCGCGGTCACCGTCACCTCCCTCGCCGAGGCCGGAGTGGCGATCGACTCCGGCGCCGACGCGCTGATCGTGCAGGGGATCGAGGCGGGTGGTCACCGCGGCGTGTGGATCGACGACCCGGCCCTGTCCGCGGGTGGTCCGCGGGTGCCGACGGCCGACCTCGTGCGGACGATCAGTGCCGCCGTCGACGTCCCCGTCATCGCCGCGGGCGGCGTCACCGACGGCGCGGCGATCCGCTCGATGATGTCGCTCGGCGCGGCCGCCGCGCAGTTGGGCACCGCGTTCCTCTGCTGTGACGAGGCCGGGACCTCGACACCCCACCGACGCGCTCTGCTGGGTCGGATCTACACCGACACCGTGATCACGCGCGCGTTCTCTGGCCGTTCGGCACGGTCGCTGCGCAACGACTTCGCCATGCGTCACCTCGACGCACCGGCCCTGTATCCACACATCCATCACCTGACCAAGCCACTGCGTGCGGCCGCCACCGCCGCCGACGACCCCGACGGCATCAATCTCTGGGCGGGCACCGGCTGGCGTGCCGTGACCGACGGGCCCGCCGCGGACCTGATGGCCCGGCTGACCGCGGAGTTGATCGACGGGCCGTGACGTCGGCGGGCCCGGCCGCTCGCGTAGATTTCGGCTATGACCTCAGCCGTCTTCCCCGGATCCTTCGACCCGTTCACCGTCGGCCACCGCTACATCGTCGAGCGTGCGGCCGCCCGATTCGACTCACTCGTGGTGACCGTCGTCGTCAACCCGAACAAGCACGGCCTGTTCGGTGTCGACGAGCGCATCGACCTCATCCGTGAGGATTGCGCCCATCTTCCCAACGTGCGGGTCGACCGCTGGACCGGACTGCTCGTCGACTACCTCCGCGCCGAGGGCATCGACACGATCGTCAAAGGCCTGCGCTCGGGAACCGACTTCGACTACGAGGTGCCGATGGCGCAGATGAACCGCGACCTCACCGACGTCGAGACAATGTTCCTGCTGACCGATCCGCGCTACGCGCACGTCTCGAGCTCCCTGGTCAAGGAGGTGGCCAAGCTCGGCGGCGACGTCGAACCGTTCTTGTCGGCCCACATCCACGAACGCGTGCTGGCACGGCTGGCGGGTGAGCGACAGGTCTGATCGCGCGCGACACGCCCCTGCCGCCTCACGAGTCACAGGCACACCATTCGGCACAATAGTCACAGTTGTTTCAGTGGCAGACCGAAGGCAAGCGCCGGATTGGGGTAGCTGTGTACCGGGTTTTTGAAGCGCTCGACGAACTCGCCGCGATCGTCGAGGAAGCGCGAAGCGTCCCGATGACCGCGGGCTGCGTCGTTCCGCGCGGTGATGTCCTCGAACTCCTCGACGACATCAAGGATTCGATCCCGGGCGAGCTCGACGACGCCCAGGACGTCCTCGATCAGCGTGATTCGTTGGTCGGCGATGCGCGCGAACACGCGGAGAACGTGATCACCAAGGCCGACTCGGAGTCGGAGGCCGTCATCGCCCACGCCCGTGCCGAGGCGGACCGCATCCTCTCCGACGCGAAGGCGCAGGCCGACCGGATGGTCGACGAGGCAGGCACCCACGGTCGCCAGCTCGTCGACGACGCGACCACCGAGGCGCATCGGCTCTCTACCAGCGCCGCGCGGGAATTCGAGGCGGTCACGGGACGTGCTCGCGCGGAGGCGCAGCGCACCATCGACTCCGCCAACAACACCTACGACAAGTCGGTGGCCGACGGCATCGCCGAACAGCAGCGGCTGGTGTCGGAGGCAGAGGTCGTCGCGGCCGCGAAGTCCGAGGCCGAACGGATCATCGATGCGGCCCACGCCGAAGCGGACCGGCTGCGTGGCGACTGCGACGTCTACGTCGACGAGAAGCTCGCCCAGTTCGAGGAGATCCTCACCGGCACACTGCGTTCGGTGAATCGTGGTCGCCATCAGCTGCGCACCGGCGCCGGGATGCACGACTATGTCGAGTACCCACGCAGCGTCGACGAGCCGCCCGCCCCCCGCGGCGCGGGTCACGGACGTGACCGTGCCGACGACCAGGGCTCACCGCTGGCCGTCTGATCCTGCGGAGCCGACCACGCAGCCGTCGAGCGGATCTCGTTCGAAGACCTCGCAGGTCGGGCGTATCGTGCAACTGTGGCTGATCAAGCAATGAGCCGGAGTGCCGCGGCGGGCGACAGGGGAACACCCGGTCGGCCCGCCCGCGCGACCTCCGACAAGACCGGCGCCGTCCGCGATCCGTTCGTCCTCGATGTCCGGTCCCTGGGCCGGCGTCCCGGGACCATGTCGGAGGTTCATCGCACGGTCGTCGCGCCCGACCGCATCGGTCTCGACATGATCGGCATCCCCGCGGGTTCCGACGTGGACCTCGACCTGCGTCTGGAGTCCGTGAGCGAGGGAGTCCTCGTGACGGGCACCGTGAGTGGCGAGACAGAAGGCCAGTGTTCGCGGTGTCTCGAACCGATCGACGGCACCGTGACCGTGTTCCTCACCGAACTCTTCGCCTATCCCGACAGCGCCACCGAGCAGACGACCGATGCCGAGGACGTCCATCGCGTCGTCGACGATCATCTCGATCTCGAACAGCCGATCATCGACGCGGTGGCCCTCGAGTTGCCGATGTCGCCACTGTGCTCGGAGGACTGCGAGGGGCTCTGTCCCGAATGCGGTGTCCGTCTGGCCGTGGCCGAACCCGGTCACGCACACGAGATCATCGATCCGCGGTGGGCCGCACTGCGCGACAAGTTCGGCGCGGCTCCCGAAGACGGGTCCTCCGGAGCGCCGGACAAGGGCGGTGACTGAACCGACGTGAAGGAGCAATCCGGCGTGACAGGGCCCGCGGCAGCGACGCAGCCGGCGGTCGACGAGACCGCCCCCGGCGCGACCCTCGGAGACGGCACGGAGGCCCGTCGGCCGCCGACGCCGGCGATGCCGGCCGCCGACGACCGGTTCCGGGATCTGCTGGACGCGTTGGCGGCCGAGCTGTCCGGCGAGCTGCTCACCCTGGCACTGACCCACCGGTCCTACGCGTACGAGAACGGCGGGCTGCCCACCAACGAGCGCTTGGAGTTCCTCGGGGACTCCGTGCTCGGTGTGATCATCACCGAACGTCTGTATCTGCGCTATCCCGACAAGTCCGAGGGTGAACTCGCCAAGATCCGCGCGAGTGTCGTCAACATGCACGCATTGGCCGCGGTCGCACGTGATCTCGGACCCGGCGGTCTCGGCAGGCACCTCTACCTCGGGCGAGGTGAGGAGCTGACCGGCGGTCGCGACAAGGACTCGATCCTCGCCGACGGCCTGGAATCCGTGTTCGGCGCACTGTATCTCGCTCACGGTCTGGATGAGTGCAAGCGCATCATCCTGGGGTTGTTCGACGAGATCATCGGGCACGCAGGACATCTCGGCGCCGGCCTCGACTGGAAGACCTCGTTGCAGGAACTCTCGGCCGAACGTGGGTTCGGTCCGCCGCACTATCAGATCACCTCGACCGGGCCGGACCACAACAAGGAGTTCACCGCGATCGCGGTGGTGGCCGGCGAGCATCTCGGCGAGGGCACGGGGCGTACCAAGAAGGAAGCCGAGCAGAAGGCGGCGGCGCTGGCCTGGCAGGCGCTCACCGACCGCGCGGCCGCGAACTGACGGCGATACCGACGTGCCCGAACTGCCCGAGGTGGAGACCGTGCGTCGCGGTCTCGCCGAACACATCGCCGCTCGACGCATCGTGGCGGTGGAGGTCCTGCATCCGCGCGCCACTCGCCGTCACCTCGGCGGGGGCGTCGATCTGGCCGGTCGCCTGATCGGGGTGCGGATCACCGATGTCCATCGTCGGGGCAAGTACCTCTGGATCGACCTCGACGACGGTACGTCGCCGTTCCCGCTCGTGGTGCACCTCGGAATGAGTGGTCAGATGCTCATCGCGCACGCGGGGGCGCCGGATCACGTCCACCTGCGCATCCGGGCGACCCTCGACGACGGCAACGAACTGCGGTTCGTCGACCAGCGGACCTTCGGTGGCTGGCACGTGGACGAATACGCCGACCAGGCGCAGCCCACGGCGGCGCGGCTGCCCGAATCGATCGCGCACATAGCCCCGGATCCGTTCGACCCCGAGTTCGACGCCGCACGGGTCATCTCCGTGATCCGGTCCCGGCACACCGAGATCAAGCGAGCACTCCTCGATCAGACCGTCGTCTCCGGCGTCGGCAACATCTATGCCGACGAAGCCTTGTGGCGCAGCAGGATTCACGGCGGACGACTGACCGACGGGCTGAGCCGGGCCAAGCTCGCCGAGCTGATCGCGGCCGTGACCGCGGTGATGGGGGAGGCGCTGTCGGTCGGCGGCACATCCTTCGACTCGTTGTATGTCAACGTCAACGGGCAGTCCGGCTACTTCGAGCGTTCGCTCAACGCGTATGGGCGGGCAGGGGAGCCGTGCCGCCGGTGCGGGGCGATCATGCGTCGCGAGCAGTTCATGAACCGCAGCTCGTACTATTGCCCGCGGTGCCAGCGGCGGGAACCGGCCCGGGCCCGGAAGCAATCCGGGCCCCGGGGCGTTGTGGCTGCTGCACCCGCCGACACCGCACTCCCACGAGAAGGATCGACACAGCGACCATGACGACCGAACAGCAGACCGTCGACCAGCAGGCAGCCGGTCCCCGACCGCACACCGAGCTCTGGGTGGAACGCACCGGCGTGCGGCGCTACACCGGACGCAGTTCCCGGGGTGCCGAGGTACTGGTCGGCTCCGAGGACGTCGAGGGCGTGTTCACCCCGGGCGAGCTCCTGAAGATCGCGCTGGCGGCCTGCACGGGCATGTCGTCGGATCGGCCGCTGGCCCGCAGGCTGGGCGACGACTACGACGCCACCGTGCGCGTCAGTGGCACCGCCGACCGCGAGAACGAGGTGTACCCGGTCCTCGAGGAGATCCTGGAGGTGGACCTCTCCGAACTCGACGAGGACGCGGCGGCGCGCCTGCTCGTCGTCGTCGAACGCGCGATCGACGCGGTCTGCACCGTCGGCCGGACCATCAAGGCCGGCGCCCGGGTCGATCTGTCGATCGAGACCGACTGATCATGTCCGGTGACACCGTCCGACTCACCGCGCACGTCCACGGTCGCGTGCAGGGGGTGGGATTCCGATGGTGGACCCGGTCCCGCGCGCTGGAGCTGGGGCTGGTCGGACACGCCGCGAACCTCGCCGACGGCCGGGTGCTGGTCGTCGCCGAGGGCTCCCGCGATGCGGCGCAGGCGTTGCTCGACGCCCTGCGCTCCGGCGAGACGCCCGGAACGGTCGACCTCGTCGTCGAGCGGTTCGACGAACCGCGCGGAGACCTCGCCGGATTCGTCGAGCGGTAGACCGGCCGAGCACACCGCCGGTGTCCGCGTGGGGCCCACGACGGGCCCGCGATGGTGAGTATTCTGTACCGTCGTGCACCTCAAAAGCCTCACCCTGAAGGGCTTCAAGTCGTTTGCGTCGTCGACGACGCTGCGATTCGAGCCCGGCATCACCTGCGTGGTGGGGCCCAACGGGTCGGGCAAGTCGAATGTCGTCGACGCCCTGACCTGGGTGATGGGGGAGCAGGGCGCCAAGGCGCTGCGCGGCGGGAAGATGGAGGACGTCATCTTCGCGGGTACGTCCGGGCGGTCACCGCTGGGCCGCGCGGAGGTCACCCTGACGATCGACAACTCCGACGGCGCACTGCCGATCGAGTACTCCGAGGTGTCGATCACCCGACGGATGTTCCGGGACGGCGCGGGCGAGTACGAGATCAACGGCAACTCGTGTCGTCTGATGGACGTCCAGGAGTTGCTCAGCGATTCCGGCATCGGCCGCGAGATGCACGTCATCGTCGGGCAGGGCCGGCTGTCGGCCATCCTCGAGTCGCGGCCGGAGGACCGGCGTGCGTTCATCGAGGAGGCCGCCGGAGTCCTCAAACACCGTAAACGCAAAGAGAAAGCGGTCCGCAAGCTCGACTCGATGCAGGCCAACCTCTCGCGGCTGAGCGATCTGACCGCCGAGCTCCGTCGACAGCTCAAACCGCTCGGCCGGCAGGCCGAGGTGGCGCGCCGCGCGCAGACCGTGCAGGCCGACCTCCGTGACGCGCGCCTGCGCCTGGCCGCCGACGACCTCGTCACCCGTCGAGCCGAGATGGCCGAGCACACGGCGGTCGAGGACGAGGTCCGCCGTCGTCAGGACGAGGTGACCGCGACCCTCGACGTCGTCACTGCCGAGCTCGCCGAGCACGAGCAGCGCCTCGCCGAGGTCGCGCCCGCCGCGGCCACCGCCGGTGCGACCTGGTTTCGCCTGTCGGCGCTCGCCGAACGGGTCGACGCCACCGCGCGCGTGGCCTCCGAACGCAGCCGCTACCTCTCCGAACCCACCGCCGCGCCGGGCGGACCCGATCCCGACGATCTGGAACGTCAGGCCGAGGACGCCGCGCTCACCGAGGCCGAACTCGACGGCGCGGTCGGCGCGGCAGCCGAGTATCTGGACGCCGCCCAAGGCGAGCTGGCGCGCTGCGAAGGTGCGGCCGCCGACGCCGAGCAGGCCCACATGGCCGCCGTACAGGCCGTCGCCGACCGGCGTGAAGGACTGGCCCGCCTCGAGGGGCAGGTCGACAACCTCCGGACCAAGAGCGAATCCGTCGATGCCGAGACCGGCCGGCTGACCTCGGCCATCGCGGCCGCCAACACGAGGGCCGAGGAGGCCCAGACGCGTCAGGATGCGATGGCCGCGACCCTGGGCGAGCTCGAGGCGGCCGAACAAGGGCTCGACGAGCACCACGAACGGTCGGTCACCGCACTCAACCAGGCGAACGAGCGGGTCGCCGCACTGCAATCGGGACAGCGGGAGACCGAGCAGCGGATCGCATCCCTCTCGGCGCGTATCGAGGCCCTCGAGGTCGGGCTCGAACGCAACGACGGTGGCGCCTGGTTGCAGGAGAACGCACCCGAGGGTCTGCTCGCCCCGATGTCGGATCTGATCACCGTCGACGACGGTTTCGAGACGGCGATCGCGGGCGCGCTGGGCCCGGCCGTCGACGCGATCGCCACCGTCGACGCCCTCGCCGCCGTCCGGGCACTTGACGCGCTCAAGTCCGGCGACGGTGGTCGCGCGGCCCTGATCCTCGGCGGACTGCCCGATGCACCACGCCAGGACGGCGGAGACCTGCCTCCCGGCGCGCGCTGGGCAGCGTCGGTGGTGACCTGTCCGTCGTCGGTCCGTGGGGCCGTGGACCTGATGCTCGCCGATATCGTGCTCGTCGACGACGCCGATCAGGGGCTCGAGATCGCCCAGCGCCTACGGGTCCGGACCGTCACCCGCGACGGCGACCGTATCGGGCCGGCGTCGATCGAGGGAGGGTCGTCCCGGCGGCCGTCGTCCCTGGAGGTGCAGTCCGCAATCGACACCGCCACTTCGGATCTCGCGGCAGCGAGGCGTCGCGCCGAGGAGATCGAGGCCGCGCTCGACGGCGCCGTCGCGGAGCAACAGGCGCGTCGCGAGTCGGCGGAGGAGGCGCTCGCCGCCCTGCACGAGTCCGACGCCACGGTCGGTGCGACCTACGAGCAGATGGCTCGGCTCGGACAGGAGATCCGGGCGGCCCGGAGCGAGAGCGATCGACTCACCCGGCAACGAGACTTCGTCGAGGGTGGGCGCTCGGAGTCCCTGGCCAAGCTGGCCGAGCTCGAGGAGCGTCTGCGCTACGCCCGCGACGAGTCCGACGCGGCGCCCGAGGAGGTCGGCGACGAGACATCGCGCGCGGCCACCGCTGAGGCGGTCGCCGCGGCACGGGCCACCGAGGTGGAGGCGCGGCTGGCACTGCGCACCGCCGAGGAGCGGCTCGCCTCGGTGCGTGGCAGGGCCGAGTCATTGCGCCGTGCCGCACAGCGTGAACGTGAGGCGCGGATCCGGGCGGAGAAACAGGACCGTGCGCGTCGTCGTGCGGCCGCTGTCGCGACGGCCGTGGCCGACGCCGCCGCCGAGGTGTCCGATCGCCTCGCGCTGTCGGTGCGGTCGGCACAGGCCGGACGCGACGAACTCGAACAGATCCGGGTGGAGCGCACCTCGGCGGTCGATGAGCTCAAGAGCCGGTCCGCGGACCTGACCGGGACGCTGAACTCGTTGCGCGACACCGTGCACCGGGACGAGGTCGCCCGCGCCCAGGCCGCCCTGCGCATCGAACAGCTCGAGGAGCAGATCCTCGAGTCGTTCGCGGTGGCGCCCGACGACCTCGTCGCCGAGTACGGGCCGGATGTGCCGATGCCGCCGTCGGCGCTGGAGATCGCCGAGTACGAGCAGGCCAAGGAGCGCGGAGAACAGGTCGTCGCACCCGCACCGATGCCCTTCGACCGGGCAGCCCAGGAGACCCGCGCGAAAAAGGCGCAGAAGGACCTGAACACCCTGGGCAAGGTCAATCCGCTCGCGCTCGAGGAGTTCGCGGCACTCGAGGAGCGCTACAACTTCCTCTCCGCCCAGTTGGAGGACGTGAAGGCGGCCCGACGCGACCTGCTGTCGGTCGTCGAGGAGGTCGACGCGCGCATCCTGCAGGTGTTCACCGAGGCCTACACCGACGTCGAGCGGGAGTTCGAGCAGGTGTTCCGCACGCTGTTCCCCGGCGGGGAGGGGCGGCTCGTGCTGACCGACCCGGCCGACATGCTGACCACGGGCATCGAGGTCGAGGCGCGACCACCGGGGAAGAAGGTCAAGAGGCTCTCGCTGCTCTCCGGCGGCGAGAAGTCGCTGACCGCGGTCGCCATGCTGGTGGCGATCTTCCGTGCGCGTCCGTCGCCGTTCTACGTGATGGACGAGGTCGAGGCCGCGCTCGACGACACCAACCTGCGCAGGCTGATCGCGTTGTTCGAGCAGTTGCGCGAACGATCGCAGCTCATCGTGATCACCCATCAGAAACCGACCATGCAGGTGGCCGATGCGCTGTACGGCGTGAGCATGCGCGGTGACGGGATCACCACGGTGATCTCGCAGCGTCTGCGGGGCGTCGACATCCCGGTCGCCAAGGCTGGTGCCGTCGCGTCGGACGACGCCGCGAGTTCCGGCGGCGGTACCGCTGAGGCCACCTGACCGCGACATGCGATGTCGCCGGGCAGAAATGAACACGGCGCGATCGTCGGCTCCGGCCGCCGCCATCGTGCCCGACAACCGACAGGGGCAACCTGAGTGAACACCCAACTGGTCATCGGCATCGTCGTCGCGGTGGTCGTGCTGATCGCACTGATCGTCGTCGGGATCGTGCTGTCGCGTCGTCGGCGGATCTCGCTGACCGACACGACCGCACAGAAGCCGGTGGACGGCACGACGCCGCAGGTGGACAAGTCCGGCGGGTACAAGGCGGGCTCCGGCTTCAGCTTCAGTCAGGGCGGGGCCGGAGGCGTCGGTCTGGCCGAACCACCGGAGCCGGTCGTCCGGCCCGGCACCAGCCATCCCGCGCCCGAACGCACCGAGGTCGACGGTCAGCCGGGCGTCGGCGACGACGCTTCCGTTCCGCGTGACTCCGCACAGCGGGGCATCAAGGATGTGGCACTGCCCGACACCGCACCGGACGAGACGGCGGCACCGGATGAGACGGCGACACTGCCCGACACCGCACCGGACGAGACGGCGGCACCGGACGAGACGGCGACAGACAACGCCGCGGTGACGGACACGGCGTCGGCGTCGGCGCCGACCGCGGGATCGCCCACCACGACCGAACCCGCCACGACCGAACCTGCCGCGCCCGAACCGGAGGAGGCGCCGCAGATCCCCGACACCCCGGCCGAGCTCGTCGAGTCCGGACCCGACACGGTCACCGAACCGGAGCCGCCGGTCTCCGAGACCGCACCGAGCGCGCCCCCGCGTGAGGAGATCGCACCCACGGCCGGACGCCTGAATCGGCTGCGTGGTCGTCTGTCCCGCTCGCAGGGTGCGATCGGCAAGAGCGTCCTCGGATTGTTGGGTGCCGGCGACCTGGACGAGGACAGCTGGGAGGAGATCGAGGACACGCTGCTGATGGCGGACCTCGGTACGGCATCGACGATGGCCGTCGTCGAGCGCCTGCGGTCGGAACTGGCCACGTCGAACGTGCGGACCGCCGACGAGGCGCGTGCACTGCTGCGTTCGGTGCTGATCGCCCAGGTCCGTCCGGAGATGGACCGGTCGGTGCGTGCCCTGCCACATGCGGGTGGACCGTCGGTGATCCTCGTCGTCGGCGTGAACGGCACCGGCAAGACCACCACCACCGGCAAACTCGCCCGCGTCCTGGTGGCCGACGGCCGCCGCGTCCTGCTCGGCGCCGCCGACACGTTCCGCGCCGCCGCTGCGGACCAGCTCCAGACCTGGGGTGAGCGGGTCGGTGCGGACATCGTGCGGGGCAAGGAGCAGGCGGATCCGGCGTCGGTGGCGTTCGACGCGGTGTCGAAGGGCATCGACACCGGCGTCGACGTGGTGATGATCGACACCGCGGGCCGGCTGCACACCAAGACCGGTCTGATGGACGAGCTGGGCAAGGTCAAGCGTGTCGTCGAGAAGAAGGCCCCGGTCGACGAGGTGCTGCTCGTCCTCGACGCCACGGTCGGCCAGAACGGGCTCACCCAGGCGAGGGTGTTCGCCGAGGTCGTCGACATCACCGGAGTGGTGCTGACGAAGCTCGACGGGACGGCCAAGGGTGGCATCGTGTTCCACGTCCAGGAGGAACTCGGCGTGCCGGTGAAGCTGGTCGGGCTCGGCGAGGGCGCCGACGACCTCGCACCCTTCGAGCCGGAGGCGTTCGTCGACGCCCTGCTGTAGCATCGACAACCTCCCTCAGGCGCGACCTGGCTCGTTACGCGGACGAAATATAAAACCGCCACGGGTTCACATGTCCGAAACGTCCGAGCACCACGGATGAAACCGAGTCCCGCCAGAGTCTTTGCAGGCGCCGAGAGGTCGGCGCACTCTAGGGAGGTTTCTACAGTGGTTTTGGCACTGCCAGAGGATGTTTTTGGCGAAGTCAACCCCGGTGACACGGCGTGGATGCTCGCCGCCGCGGGTTTGGTGTTGCTGATGACGCCCGGACTCGCCTTCTTCTACGGGGGTTTGGCGCGGGGTAAGTCCGTCCTGAACATGATGATGATGTCGTTCGGCTCGCTGGCCACGGTCAGCGTGGTCTACGTGTTGTGGGGATTCTCGATGTCGTTCTCCGATGGCATCACCGGCAATGGTGACATCGCGGGCATCTTCGCGAATCCGTTCGCGCTGTTCGGTTCCGACCAGCTGACGAACACGGCGGGTACCGAGGAGGCACCGACCTACGTCACGGCAGGGATGACCATCCCGGCCATCGTCTTCCTGGGCTTTCAGCTGACGTTCGCGGTCATCACGGTCGCCCTGATCAGCGGCGCGCTCGCCGAACGGGTCAAGTTCTCGACCTGGCTGGTGTTCACCGTCCTGTGGTCGACGATCGTCTACTTCCCGCTGTCGCACATGGTGTGGGGCGGACTGGTCGGTGGCGGCGGAATCATGGGCGGAGGCGAGGACGGCTTCGCCGCGTGGATGTTCGGCACCACTGACGGTGAGGCCAACGTCGCGCCCATCGACTTCGCCGGTGGCACCGTGGTGCACATCAACGCCGGTATGGCGGCGCTGGTGCTCGTGCTCATCATCGGCTCCCGTGCAGGCTTCGGCCGCACCGCCTACCGCCCGCACAACATTCCCTTCGTGATGCTGGGCGCTGCTCTCCTGTGGTTCGGCTGGTTCGGCTTCAACGCTGGTTCGGAACTCGCGGCCGATGCCACGGCCGGTCTGGTGTGGGTCAACACCACCGCCGCCACCGCCGCGGCGATCATCGGCTGGCTCGCGGTGGAGATCATCCGCGACAAGCATGCGACCAGCGTGGGTGCCGCCTCCGGTATCGTCGCCGGTCTCGTCGCCATCACCCCGGCCTGTGGCTCCCTGACCCCCGTGGGTTCGCTCATCCTGGGTGTCATCGCCGGCGCGCTGGCCGCGGTCGCGATCGGCCTGAAGAACAAGTTCGGCTACGACGATTCGCTCGACGTCGTCGGCGTGCACCTCGTCGCCGGCCTCTGGGGCACCATCGGTGTCGGCCTGCTGGCCAAGGATGTAGGCCTGTTCTGGGGCGGAGACTACAAGCAGGTCGTCGTGCAGATCGTCATCGCCGCCTTCGCCCTCGTGTTCACCGGTGTACTCACGGCGATCATCGCCCTGGTCCTCAAGCCGCTCGGCTGGAAGGTCAGTCAGGAAGACGAGCACAACGGTATCGATGAGGCAGAGCATGCCGAGACCGCATATGAACTGGCATGAAACCCTGCACTTTCGCTACTACGCTGATTCCTGTGGAGAGGGATAACTGATGAAGCTGATCACCGCAATCGTGAAACCGTTCACGCTTGAGGACGTCAAGGCCGGACTCGAACAGGCCGGAATCCTGGGTATGACCGTCAGTGAGGTCCAGGGTTACGGCCGGCAGAAGGGCCACACCGAGGTCTATCGCGGCGCCGAGTACTCCGTCGATTTCGTCCCCAAGGTCCGGGTCGAGGTCGTGGTCGACGACGCCGCGGTCGACAAGGTCGTCGACGTCATCGTCGAGGCTGCACGCACCGGCAAGATCGGTGACGGAAAGGTGTGGGTCTCGCCGGTCGAGTCGGTCGTTCGTGTCCGCACCGGTGAGCGGGGCGCCGACGCGCTCTGACCCGGCGCCCACCTTCGAATCCATCTCACGGCCCCGCGTCTGACGATTCAGGCGCGGGGCCGTGTCCTTCGCAAAGGGAGTACGAAACCCTCGTGGCAGCAACAGATCTCGCGGCGACGCGCCGACAGCTCTTGGAGTCGGGCAAGAGTGGGAAACTCGACGCGGCCGGTCTCCGGCAGGTGCTCGTCGATCTCCACGAGTTCTGGCTCACGAGCAAGGGCGCCGAACTCGGAATCCGCTCCGACAGTGGATTCGCCATCGTCGCGGTCGGCGGACTCGGACGTGGCGAGCTGCTCCCGTTCTCGGATCTGGATCTGATCCTGCTCCACGACGACATCGCACCGGATCGTGTGTCGGAGGTCGCCGACGGGCTCTGGTATCCGTTGTGGGACGCCAACATCCCGCTGGATCACAGTGTGCGGACGGTTCCGCAGGCGTTGCAGGTGGCGTCCGAGGACGTCAGCGCGGCACTGGGGTTGCTCGAGGCCCGCCACATCGCAGGCGACGAGGATCTGTCGACCCTGCTCATCGGGGGAGTCCGTCAGCAGTGGCGCACCGGGATCCGGGATCGTTTCCCCGACGTCGTCGCCCACGCGCAGGATCGGTGGCGCCGTGCCGGTGACATCGCCCATCGTGCCGAGCCGGACCTGAAGAACGGCCGCGGCGGTCTGCGCGACGTCCAACTCCTCGGCGCCCTGGCGATGGCGCAACTCACCGACGGCATGGCGAGCCTGCGTCCCGATTCACCCGGTGCCGGACCGCAGGTGGCCTACGGGCGACTGCTCGACATCCGCACCGAGCTGCACCGCATCGCCGGACGGCCCCGCGAGCAGGTCCGCGCGCAGGACGCCGACGAGATCGGCGCCGCGCTGCGCATCGGCGACCGTTTCGATCTCGCCCGGGTGATCAGTGATTCCGCGCGCACGGTCAGCTATTCCATCGACGTCGGACTGCGGACCGCGGGCAACGCGCTGCCGCGGCGCGGTCTCGCGAAGCTGCGCCGTTCGCCCATCCGGCGTCCGCTCGACGAGGGTGTCGTCGAGCACAACGGTGAGATCGTGTTGGCACGCAACGCCATCCCGAGCAAGGACCCGGGGCTGATCCTGCGCGTGGCCTCCGCGTCGGCACGGACCGGACTGCCGATCAGCGCGTCGACCCTGAGCCGTCTCGCCGACTATGCACCCGAACTCCGCGAGCCGTGGCCGTCCGAGGCGCTCAGCGATCTGCTGGTCCTGCTCGGTTCCGGGCATCACATGGTGGATCCGATCGAGGCCCTCGACCGCACCGGACTCTGGGGGCGGCTGCTGCCCGAATGGGGTGCGGTGCGCGACCTGCCGCCCCGCGACGCCATCCACACCTGGACCGTCGATCGCCATCTCGTGGAAACAGCCGCCCACGCAGGGTCGATGACCACCCGGGTGTCGCGCCCGGATCTCCTGGTACTCGGGGCGCTGATCCACGACCTGGGCAAGGGCCGGGGCGCCGACCACAGCATCGTCGGGGCCGAACTGGCCATCCAGATCGGTAACCGCTTCGGCTTGTGGCCGCAGGACGTCACGGTGTTGTCGGAGATGGTGCGTCACCACCTGTTGTTGCCGACCGTCGCGACGCGCCGCGACCTCGACGACCCGGCGACCGCCGAGATGGTCGCGGAGACGCTGGGTCACAACCGGGTACTCCTCGAGCTGCTCGCCACGCTGGCCGAGGCCGACTCGCTCGCCACCGGGCCGGGTGTCTGGGGAGAGTGGAAGGCGTCGCTGATCAGTGAGCTCGTGCGACGTGCGTTACGGCTGATCGACGGTGGTGACCTGGCGCGTCCCGAGCCGCTGGAACCCGAGCAGATCCGTCTCGCCGAGGCAGGGGGCTTCTCCGTCGAGATCGTGCCGGCGGACGGCCCGCACACCTACCGCGTGACGATGGTCGCGCCCGATCAGCCGGGCCTGCTGTCGAAGATGGCCGGCGTCCTGGGTCTCAACGGCCTGCGATCGCACTCGGCCACCGTCCAGTGCCACGCGTCGAGTGCGGTGAACACGTTCGTCGTGGTGCCGATGTTCGGCAGCCCGCCGGAGGCCGGCCTGATGCGCCAGCAGTTGATGGCGGCCGTCGAGGGCAAGGTCGACGTGCTCGCACGCCTCGACGCGCGGGAGGCCGACTCGCCGATCCCGACGATCGGCTCGATCATGGTGCCGCCGGGCGCGGCGGCCGGGACGGGAGCGTCGGCGGGCAGCACCGACCCCGCGGTCGACGGCGCGGGTCACCCGAAGACGGCGGTTCCGGCGCTCTTCGCGGTCGCACCGCCGCGGATCCTGTGGGTGGACCCGGTCACCGGGATCGACGCCGGTACGGGAGCGGATGCGTCGGATGAACCGTCCGCCGAGGTCCTGATGGAACTGCGCACCGACGACCGGATCGGACTCCTGAGTCGTGTCAGTGCAGTGATCGAGCGCCACCACGCGCAGGTCCGATGGGCGAAGGTCGCGACCCTCGGCAGCACCGTCGTCGACACGTTCTGTCTGCTCCTGCCCGACGACACCGCGGCGGCGCGCCGGGCACTCGCCGACGACGTACTCGCGGTGTGCCCGCCACCCCAGCCGCGGGCCGAGCCCGACGGCGACGGCCCGCAGGCTGCGGGGGGAACGGCACGATCCGGGGTGCCCATCAGCTGAGTGCCGCGCCGTGCCGCCGACGGGCGATTCTCGCGAGGGCACGGCGGGGACCGGCCACGAGCATGGAAGACTAGGGGAATGTTCGATTCGCTTTCCGATCGGTTGGCCGATGCGCTGAAGGACCTGCGGGGCAAGGGGCGGCTGTCCGACGCCGACATCGACCGCACCTGCCGGGAGATCCGGCTGGCGTTGCTCGAAGCCGACGTCTCGCTTCCCGTCGTCCGTGGCTTCATCGCCAAGGTGAAGGAGCGCGCCAAGGGCGCTGAGGTGTCCGGCGCGCTCAACCCGGCCCAGCAGGTCGTCAAGATCGTCAACGACGAACTGGTCGGCATCCTCGGCGGCGAGACCCGCCGGATCGGCTTCGCCAAGAAGCCACCGACGATCATCATGCTGGCCGGCCTGCAGGGCGCCGGTAAGACGACACTGGCCGGCAAGCTCGGCCACTGGCTGAAGAAGCAGGGTCACACCCCGCTGCTCGTGGCCTGTGACCTCCAGCGTCCGGGTGCGGTCTCCCAGCTGCAGATCGTCGGCGAGCGCGCCGACGTGAAGGTGTTTGCGCCGCACCCCGGCACCAGCATCGGCGGCGAGGGCGAACTCGGCGTCACCTCCGGGGACCCGGTCGAGGTCGCGCGCGCCGGTGTCGCCGAGGCGACTGCCGCGCACTACGACGTCGTCGTCATCGACACCGCGGGCCGACTCGGCATCGACGAGGAGCTGATGCGTCAGGCCTCCGACATCCGGGAGGCCACCGATCCCGACGAGGTGCTGTTCGTCGTCGACGCCATGATCGGTCAGGACGCGGTCACGACGGCCGAGGCGTTCCAGGAGGGCGTCGGGTTCACCGGCGTCGTGCTGACCAAACTCGACGGCGACGCCCGCGGCGGTGCCGCGCTGTCGGTCCGCGAGGTCACCGGCAGGCCGATCATGTTCGCGTCGTCGGGCGAGAAGCTCGACGACTTCGACGTCTTCCATCCCGACCGGATGGCGAGCCGCATCCTCGGCATGGGTGATGTGCTGTCGCTCATCGAGCAGGCCGAACAGCATTGGGACGCACAGCAGGCCGAGGCCGCGGCGGCGAAGATCACCCAGGGGGAGCTCACGCTCGAGGACTTCCTCGAGCAGATGCTGATGATCCGCAAGATGGGTCCCATCGGCAACATCCTCGGCATGCTGCCCGGCGCCGGTCAGATGAAGGACGCCCTGTCGCAGGTCGACGACAGCCAGCTCGACCGGGTGCAGGCGATCATCCGGGGCATGACCCCCGCCGAGCGCGAGAACCCGAAGATCATCAACGCCTCGCGACGCCTGCGCATCGCCAACGGTTCCGGTGTCACCGTCAGCGAGGTCAACCAGCTCGTCGATCGGTTCTTCGACGCACGCAAGATGATGTCGCAGATGTCCGGGCGCATGGGGATGGGTGGCGGCCGTAAGTCGAATCGCAAGAAGGGCAAGGGGAAGAAGGGCAAGAACCGGGGACCCACGCCGCCCAAGGCGCGTGGCGGATTCCCCGGTATGGGAATGCCCGGGATGCCCGGCGGGATGCCTGCGGGCTTCCCCGATCTCTCCAACATGCCGGCCGGGCTCGACGAGTTGCCGCCCGGACTCGAGGGTCTCGACGTCTCGCAGTTCCAGCAGCCCAAGAAGAAGAAGTAGTCCGACCGAGGACGACGCGACACGGGAGGCCCTGACCGCAGCATGCCCGAATCCGCCCAGATCGACACAGGTTCCACCACGGCGAGGCCGGACGGCGAGGTCCGCCATTACCGCGGTCGCGACCCGTTCACCGATGAGCGCATCGACCTCTGGGTCGTCGGCGACCGGATCACCCGGGAACCCGTGGCGTCGGCGCGGACGGTCGTCGACGCCGGCTGGATCATCCCCGGACTGGTGGACGCCCACAATCACGTCGGCATCGCACCCGGCCTGGGGGTGACGATCGATCGTGCCCGCAGGTATGCGATGGAGGACGCGCGCGCCGGAACGCTGCTCATCCGCGAGGTCGGCTCACCGCTGGACACCCACCCCCTCGACGACGATCCTGCGTGCCCGCGATTCATCCGCTCCGGCAAGCACATCGCCCGCCCCAAACGCTATCTGCGCGACTACGGCGTCGATCTGGAGAATCCGGACGAGCTGGCCGACGAGGTCCGGCGGCAGGCGCGCTCGGGCGACGGCTGGGTGAAGATCGTCGGGGACTGGATCGACCGCGAGGTCGGCGACCTCGCCCCACTGTGGACCCGAACCCAACTCGACGCGGCCGTGGCCGCAGCCCACGAGGAGGGTGCCCGGATCACCGCCCATGTCTTCGGCGCGGATGCACTGCCCGACCTCATCGGCGCCGGCGTCGACTGCATCGAGCACGGGACGGGGCTGTCGACCGACCTGTTGGATCAGATGGCCGAACGCTCGATCGGCTTGGTGCCCACGCTCATCCAGGTGGAGAACTTCCCGGGGATCGCCGATGGCGCCGACCGCTTCCCGCGCTATCAGGCCACCATGCGCGCGCTGTACGACAATGCGGGCGCGGTGTTCGCCGCCGCCCGTGAGGCCGGCGTGGCGATGTTCGCGGGAACCGACGCGGGCGGGTTCGTCGGACACGGTCGCATCGTCGACGAGATCGAGGCCATGGCCGCGATCGGGTACGGCGCACGGCGTGCGTTGCACGCTGCGACGGTCGCGCCGCGCACCTGGCTCGACGCCGGGGGACTGCTCGCCGAGGGAGACCGCGCCGATTTCATCGTCCTCGACGACGACCCGGGGCAGGACCTGACGACGCTGCGCCGGCCGCGCGAGATCGTTTGCTCCGGGCTAACGGTCTCCTGACCTGACCGTCGACAAAACCCCAGTTCACCATGCTCGGTGTGATCCATTCGTGTGACGCATTCCACGTCCGCTGCGCTGGTACCGCTAACTTACCGGCTGGTAAAGTAGCCGTCGCGTTGCAAGGGGTTCGCGGGCGTACGCACCCCGTCGGGATTCGCGTCGCAGCAGGTCAGGGGAGGGCCGCGCGACTGTGCGAGACACCGGCGGCGGAGTTCGCCCGATGTGCGCGACATGTGGTTACCTTCAGCGGGGTGGGTAACCACATGTCGAACCCGACCCCGGGCCGCCCACCGGAAATCGGGCGACTCCTGGCCTCCGGCCGGCCCTGCTCGGCGATTTCGCGCGGGCGGCCACGTCTGGCAGAATGACACGCTGGTTCGTCGGACCCGGTCACGTACCGACCGACGGTCACACCGATACAGATCGCAAAACCGGATCCGCCAGTCGGGCGGATCGCTGAATTGCGCAGTGACCACTCAAGGAAGAAGAAGACATGGCTGTCAAGATCAAGCTCACGCGGCTCGGCAAGATCCGCAACCCGCAGTACCGCATCGTCGTCGCCGATTCTCGGACCCGCCGCAACGGCCGGGTGATCGAGACCATCGGCAAGTACCACCCCAAGGAAGAGCCGAGCCTGATCGAGGTCGACTCCGACCGCGCGCAGTACTGGCTGGGTGTCGGCGCGCAGCCGACCGAGCCGGTCGCGGCGATCCTCAAGGTCACCGGTGACTGGCAGAAGTTCAAGGGTCTGCCGGGCGCCGAGGGCACCCTGAAGACCGCCGAGCCGAAGCCGTCCAAGCTCGACCTCTTCAACGCCGCTCTCGCCGCCGCCGACAGCGAGCCGGTCGCCGAGGCCGTCACCCCGAAGAAGAAGGCCGCCAAGAAGGCCGACGAGGCTCCGGCCGAGACCGCCGACGCCCCGGCCGCCGAGGGTGACAAGGCCGACGCGTGAGCGCTGTCGTCGCCGACGCGGTCGAGCATCTCGTCCGCGGCATCGTCGCCAACCCCGATGACGTCCGGGTCGAGATGATCACCGGGCGCCGTGGGCGGCTCGTCGAGGTCCACGTCAACCCGGAGGATCTCGGCAAGGTCATCGGTCGTAACGGCCGGACCGCGACCGCCCTGCGCACCCTCGTCTCCGGCATCGGAGGCCGGGGGATGCGGGTCGACATCGTCGACACCGACCGCTGAGCGACACCGACTCCGCGATGGATCTCGTGGTGGGCCGTGTGGCCAAATCGCACGGCGTGCGCGGCGAGGTCGTCGTCGAGATCCGCACCGACGAGCCGGAGCTGCGCTTCGCGCCGGGGGTTCCCCTCCGCGGGCGACTCCCACGCGGCGGCGGTGACAGGACATTCACGGTGACAGCCGCCCGGAATCATGCCGGGCGGCTGTTGCTGTCCCTGGACGGGGTCGCCGACCGGACCGCGGCCGACGCACTGCGCGGCACCCTCTTCCTGATCGACAGCTCCGAGGTCGACTCGGGACCGGATCCCGACGCGTTCTACGATCACGAACTCGAGGGTCTGCCGGTGTCCACGGTCGGCGGTGTCGAGGTCGGGATCGTGTCGTCGGTGCTGCACCTGCCGGCCAACGACGTGCTCGCGGTGCGAACCGCCGCGGGCGGCGAGGTCCTCATCCCGTTCGTCCGGGAGATCGTGCCGACCGTGACCGCCGAGCGGATCGAGATCGACCCGCCGGACGGCCTCCTCGACGAGGGCTGATCGTGCGAATCGACGTCGTCTCCATCTTCCCCGAGTACCTCGCACCGCTGCGGGTCGCGTTGCTGGGCAAGGCCATCGACGCCGGCACCATCACCGTCGACATCCACGACCTGCGGGACTGGACGCATGACGTCCACCGCAGCGTCGACGACTCACCCTACGGTGGCGGACCCGGCATGGTGATGAAGCCACAGGTGTGGGGGCCGTGCCTGGACGAGGTGTGCCCTGACGACGCGGTGCTCGTCGTACCGACACCTGCGGGACGTCGGTTCACCCAGGCGACCGCGCAGCGATGGAGCGCCGAACGACATCTGGTATTCGCCTGCGGCCGCTACGAGGGCATCGACCAGCGTGTGTTCGACGACGCCGCACGCCGCGTGCGGGTGGAAGAGGTCTCCCTCGGCGACTTCGTCCTGATCGGCGGCGAGGTCGCGACGATGGCCATGATCGAGGCGACCGTACGGTTGATCGACGGCGTGCTGGGCAATCCACGGTCGCACCAAGAGGATTCGTTCTCCGACGGCCTCCTCGAAGGCCCCTCCTACACGCGCCCGGTCACCTGGCGAGACCTCGACGTCCCGGCGGTGCTGCTCTCGGGCGATCACGCGAAGGTCGCCGCATGGCGCCGCGAGCAGTCCCTCGCACGAACGCGCGAACGGAGGCCCGACCTCCTGACGGGTTTCGCCGACGAGCGATCGACGGGCACCGACGGCGTGTCGGAGACGGACACCGCCCGATAGGATCGGCGCATCGGGAGGGGGACCCATGGCGGATCGATGGTCGGACATGCTCGACGAGGTGTCGCGGCAGCGGGCCGAGGTGGCGCGCGTGGGTGACGCGTTGCGCACGCTGACCGCGCACGCGGTGAGCCCGGACCGGCTGGTGTCGGTGACCGTGGACGCCCGGGGGCTGCTCGTCGATCTCGGCATCGATCAGCGAGCCATGCGCCGCCTGCGCGCCGACCAGCTGTCCGAGCAGATCACCGCCCTCGTCCGCGACGCCGACCGGCAGTTGGCCGACCGACGGAACCAGATCCTCACCGCGGCCGTCCAACCAGTACCGGACTATGCCGATGTCCGGATGCGTGGCGACGGGCAGACGGGGGCCGACGATGACTGAGACGAGCGAGAACAGCGGCGCTGCGGTCGCGCGGGCTCGGGAGGTGGCGGTCGATCCCGCCGCGGTCGCGGATCTCGATGAGATGTTGGCGTCGGCCGGTGCGCATCTGGGTCGCCTGATCTCTGACGCGGGGGCCGCGCTCGACGCAGTCGATGCGGCGATCGGGGTCGACCCCGCGGCGCAGGCGTTCCGCTCCGGGTTCTCGCTGCGCAGCGATGCGATCAGGACGTCCGCCGACACTGCACTGATCCACCTCGAGGAGCACCGCGCCCTGCTCCGACGCGGTGCACGTGTCGTCGGCGAGACGGATCACGATGTGGCGCTGCGACTCTCGGGCGGCGCGCGGTGACACCGGCCGAACAGTTGCCGACGCCGCCGGAGATCCGCGCTCTCGCGGAGGAGCTCGCCCCCGGTCGATGGCCCACCGCAGACGTCACCGCCCTGCGCGAATCCGCGACGCGATGCCGTGACATCGCGGCCCGCCTCGGTGCCGTCGCGGACACGATCGTCGCCGCCCATCGCACACACGATGTCTCCGGTGGAGCGGGTGCCTTCCACGACGCCACGGTGCACGCCGGTGCCCGGATCACCGCCGCGGACACGGATCTCGCCCACACCATCGGCAGGCTCGAGGCCGCCGCCGTGGCGGCCGAGGCCTACGCCGACGTAGCGGTCGAGGCGCACAACGAGATGACCGTCATCGCCTCGATCGCCGACCGCGAGCGACTGCGAGCCGATCTGCTGGCCAGCCTGGGCGACGGTTCCGCGCAGGTCGTCGCCGCCGGTGCCGGTCGCATGGCCCTGACCGCGGCAGGCGACGACTACACCGACCGGGCCGACGACGCCGGCCGACGAGACCACGACGATCAGCAGCCGACCCCCGCGGCGACCAGCGGGATGATGCCGTTCTCCGCTCTCGGCGGGCTCGCGGCAGCGGGTGCCGGAATGATCGCCGGTACCCGGGCCGCCGGCCACGGTGACTCCGACGCCGGTCTCGACGACGCCGACGCCGACTGGCTGCGTCGTCGCGCCGAGCAGTTGCAGGCGTCCCTGCCGTCGGCGGTGGCCGGGTTCGTCCGGATGGCGGTGGGCATCGGTCGGTGCGCCGACGGATCACGCGCCGTCGTCGTCGGGACCAGCGATCCGCACCCGTATGAACGGCCGGGCCTCGAACTCGGGGCAGGTGAGGTCCTGGCCGGCAACGGACGCGCCGCCGAGCTCGCCGTCCTCGATCACATGGCCCAGGTCGGGGCGCAGCCGCAGGCCGTCGCCGCGGCCACGCCGATGGCCCCTGACACCGTGGCGGCGCTGGGGGCGACGGGCGCGGAGGTGTTCGCGCCGGCCGACGCCGACCCCACGGCGCCCACATGGCTGCACGCCGACCCCGGTGACAACACGGCGTAGGTCGCCCGCCTGGCCGTCGGTGCCACTCGTCGACTATGGGCCGATCGCGACACCCGCGGCGACGACGGGCCGGGGTCTACTCTGGGCGTCGTGCACCACTGGCTCTCCGCGCGGGCCTCACACTGGTTGAACCACGACATCATCGATCGTGGTCTGCTGCCGCTCCTGGTGTTCTTCCTCGGGCTGGTCATCGGGTTCGTCGCCATCCGGATCAGTGTCCGCCTGATCCGCGCGGACGTGCGCTGGTGGTTCTCCAACGTGAGCGCCGGCGACACCCACATCCACCACGTCGTGTTCGGCGTCGTGCTCACCCTGCTGTCGGGTCTGGGGCTCATCGCGTTCTCGCTGAGCGGGGACCAGGCCGCCATGTCGGTGCTGGCCGGACTGTTCGGTATCGGTGCCGCGCTCATCCTCGACGAGTTCGCGCTCATCTTCTACCTGCGGGACGTCTACTGGTCGCAGGAGGGCCGCACGTCGGTGGACGCCGTGTTCATCGCGCTGGCCGCCACCGGAATGATCCTGCTCGGATTCCGGCCCCTCGATCTGTACATCGACGCGCTCCACGATCTGCGCATCGGGCGTACGTTCCTCGTCGACACGCTGGCCGCGGCCCTGAATCTGATCCTCGCCGCGATCGTCGTGCTGAAGGGCAAGATCTGGACGGGTGTGGTGGGTGTGTTCGCCTGGCCGTTGCTCATCGTCGGTGTCGTCCGGCTCGCGCGGCCGACCTCGCCGTGGGCCCGCTGGCGCTATCTGTCCAGGCCACGCAAACTGGAGCGGGCGATCGAACGGGAGCGGACGCTTCGGCGTCCGTTCATCCGGGCGAAGATCTTCGTCCAGGATCTCGTCGCGGGACGCCCCGACGTGCTCCCGCATGTGCGCGCGGCCACCGAGGATCATCTCGACCGCGTTGTCCACCCGGCCCCGCCGCCACCGGCGATTTCGCCGCACAGGGGTCTGTCTGGCACAATAGTCGGGTTGCCTGGCGACGACATGCCCCCTGCGGGCGGTGGCCCGGACACACCCCATGACTCGGAGCACGAACCGGTCGAACCTCACACATGATCCCCGGCTGACCGGGCGGTCGGGTGCGGGGCCGCCAGGTTCCTCTGTTCACGCGAAACGCCAGATTGGACCCACCATGAACACCCTCGACTTCCTCGACAAGCAGTCGCAGCGCGACGACATCCCCGAGTTCGCCCCCGGCGACACCCTCGACGTCCATGTCAAGGTCATCGAGGGTTCGAAGGAGCGCGTCCAGGTCTTCAAGGGCGTCGTCATCCGCCGCCAGGGCGGTGGCGTGCGTGAGACCTTCACCGTGCGCAAGGTGTCCTTCGGCGTCGGCGTGGAGCGCACCTTCCCGGTGCACAGCCCGAACATCGCGAAGATCGACGTCGTCACCCGCGGTGACGTCCGTCGCGCGAAGCTGTACTACCTGCGCGATCTGCGCGGCAAGGCAGCCAAGATCAAGGAAAAGCGCTGACGCGTCTACCCTGACGACGTGGCCGACTCACACTCCACGGGCAGCGGCCCGGATTCCGGTGCGCCGGACTCAGACGCTGCGTCCCGATCCCGCGATCACGGCTGGGACCCCGACGACGAGCATCCCGACGAGCGCCCGTGGCGCACGAAGGACGACAAGCCGGAGAAGCGCGGTTCGCTCCTGCGGGAAGCCGTCATCATCATCGGGTGCGTCCTGCTGCTCACGTGGCTGTTGCAGACCTTCGTCGGCCGGCAGTACGTGATCCCGTCGGAGTCGATGGAGCCGACGCTGCACGGATGCGCGGGCTGCACGAACGACCGGATCGTCATCGACAAGTTGTCCTACCGCTTCGGTGATCCGAGTCCCGGTGACGTCGTCGTGTTCAAGGCGCCGAGCGAATCCTGGGACGGCGCCTGGTTGTCGCCGCGATCGGACAACCCGGTGGTGCACGGCATCCAGGACGGTCTGTCGTGGTTCGGGTTCGCACCGCCGGACGAGAACGATCTGGTGAAGCGGGTGATCGCCACCGGTGGTCAGACCGTCGCGTGCACGAACTCCGACAACGTCGGGGTCACCGTCGACGGCAAGCCCCTGAATGAGCCCTACGTCGACAAGTCGCTGCAGGCTCAGGATGTCTCGGCAGGAAACGAACTCGCCGCCGCCCCGAACGGGACGCCGAATGCCTGCTACGGCCCCGACTTCGGCCCGGTCAAGGTGCCCGAGGGCAATGTGTGGGTGATGGGGGACAACCGGGCGAACTCGGCCGACTCCCGCTTCCACATGGAGGACGAGTTCAACGGCACGGTTCCGATCAGCGACATCCGCGGCAAGGTCCGATTCATCATCTATCCCTTCTCGAGGATCGGTGGTGTGTCCTCGGACAACCCCCAGTCATGACCCCGCCGACGACACCGGGCGGTGTCCCGATCCGGGGAGATGACCGATGAGTCGATGGCCGCCGCGTTTCCCGATCCGGCGGGCGGCAAGCCTGCGCACCTACGAGTTCGCCCTGCACCGCAACGGCCTCGGGCCGGTGGCCGGAGTCGATGAGGCCGGACGCGGCGCGTGCGCCGGGCCGCTGGTGGTGGCGGCCTGCGTCCTCAAGCCGACCCAGCTCACCTCCCTCGCCGACCTCGACGACTCGAAGCGCCTCACCGAGGCCACCCGCGAGACGCTGTACAAGGCGATCACCAAGTACGCGGCGAGCTGGAAGGCGGTGGTGATCCCGGCCGCCGAGATCGACCGGATCGGTATCCACGTGGCGAACATCGAGGGGATGCGACGCGCGGTCGCGGGTCTCGACGTCACCCCCGGATACGTGCTGTCGGACGGTTTCGTGGTGCCCGGGCTGACGGTGCCGTCGCTGCCCGTCATCGGCGGGGACGGCGCAGCGGCATGCATCGCGGCGGCCAGCATCATCGCGAAGGTCACCCGCGACCGCATCATGGTGGCCATGGACGGTGAGTTGCCCGGATACGATTTCGCCGTCCACAAGGGCTACAGCACTGCCCACCACATGTCCTGCATCGACCGTCACGGACCGTCCGCGCAACACCGGATGTCCTACCGCAACGTCGCGTCCCGCGCGGCCACCGACCCGAACCCGACCACGATAGGCTTGTCGAATGAGTGCTGAGGATCTCGAGAAGTACGAAACCGAGATGGAACTCTCCCTGTACCGCGAGTACAAGGACATTGTCGGTCAGTTCACCTACGTGGTGGAGACCGAACGGCGCTTCTACCTGGCGAATGCGGTGGAGATGGTCCCCCGCAACACCGACGGCGAGATCTACTTCGAACTGCGGATGTCAGACGCGTGGGTGTGGGACATGTACCGGCCGGCGCGCTTCGTGAAGCAGGTCCGGGTCATCACCTTCAAGGACGTCAACATCGAGGAGTTGGAGAAGCCGGAGTTGCGGCTCCCCGACGAACCGTGATCGATGGCCGTCGACAGTGCGGCCGCCCCATGTTGTGCACAGTCGCGATCTGATCCACAGATGACCGCATCCCGGGTGATCCCGGCCTGATCGGTCGTGCGTCGCGATGATGCTTGTCGGCATGAGCGACAACGTCTCCCGGTCGGCGCGGCCGGAACCCCCATCCCGTCCGAGCACAGCCGACATCGGGCGCATCGGTGAGGACCTCGCGGCCGATCACGTGCTCGGCCTCGGTTGGGTTGTGCTGGAACGCAACTGGCGCAACCGCTTCGGTGAACTCGATCTGATCGCCGCAGACGACACCGTCTTGGTCGTGGTGGAGGTGAAGACGCGGGCGTCGCGTGTGTTCGCCGACCCGGTCGCCGCGGTCACCCCCGACAAGCTGGCCCGGATGCGGCGGCTGATCCGGCAGTGGTTGGCCGACAACCGTGACCGGTGGTGGAGCAGCATCCGTTTCGATGTGGTGTCGGTGCAACTGGATTCGCGTGATCCGCGCGCGACCGAGAGTGCTGTCGTACGGCACCATCGTGGGGTGTTCGCATGAGCGGTCAGGGTGTGGTCACCGGACTCGGCCGGGCTCACTCGGTCGGGCTGAACGCTTTCTCCGCCAAGGAGATCGAGATCCAGGCGAATGTCGGTCAGGGACTGCCCACGTTCACGGTGACCGGCAAGGTGGATGCGTCACTGCGGGAGGCTCGTGATCGGGTGCGCGCGGCCATCATCAACAGTGGACTGAAGTTCCCGGATCTGAAGGTGACGGTGTCGCTGGCGCCGGCGGATCTGCCGAAGTCGGGTTCGTCGTTCGACCTCGGCATGGCGCTCGCGATCCTGGCAGCGACCGAACAGGTCGTGACGGACCGGATGCGGCGGACGGTCTTCCTCGGCGAGCTCGGTCTCGACGGCGGACTGCGGCCGGTGCGCGGCGTGTTGCCCGCGCTCAAGTGCGCGCGCGATCGTGGGTACACCCATGCGGTGGTGCCGATCCCGAATGTCGCGGAGGCGACGCTGGTGGCGGATCTCGACGTCGGCGGAGCGCGCACCCTCTCCGAGGTGGTGCGCTGGCTGTCCGGTGATCACGTACTCGACACGGTGACCGGCGACGAGGCGCTTCCGCCGCCGCCGGAACCGGCGGACATGGCCGACGTCGCAGGTCAGGCCGAAGCGCGGCATGCGCTCGAGATCGCAGCTGCCGGAGCGCATCACGTGTTGATGACCGGACCCCCGGGGATCGGCAAGACGATGTTGGCCCGCCGGTTGCCGGGCATCCTGCCGCCGCTCGGGCCGGAGGAGTCATTGGAGGTGACCGCGATCCACAGCATCGCCGGAACCTTGCGCGCCGGACATCCGCTGATGACCGAGGCGCCGTTCATCGCGCCCCATCACAGCACATCTGTCACCGCGCTCTTGGGCGGTGGCACCGGACTCGCCCGTCCGGGCGCGGTCAGCCGCGCCCATCGCGGCATCCTGTTCCTCGACGAATGCGCCGAGATGGGGCCGAAGGTCCTCGACTCACTCCGCCAGCCGCTCGAGGAGGGGGAGGTGCGGGTGTCGCGGCGCGACGGCGTGGCGACGTATCCTGCGCGTTTCCAACTGATCATGGCGGCCAATCCGTGTCCGTGTGCGCCCGCACACGACGTCGATTGCATCTGCTCCGCGGTGGCACGCCGTCGATACCTCGGCAAACTGTCCGGACCGCTGATGGACCGGGTCGACATCCGGGTCCGCATGGACCCGCCGGGCAACACCGCGCTGATGCACGCGGCGGAGGAGTCCAGTGCTGTGATGCGTGCGCGGGTGGGCGCCGCACGGGCGGCTGCCGTCGAACGGTGGCGCGATCACGGCTGGCTGACGAATGCCGAGGTCCCGGGTTCGGCCTTGCGCCAGCGGTTTCGGCTCAGTCCCGCAGCGTTGCGGCCGGTCGAGCTGTTCCTCCGGGACGGGCGGGTCACCGCACGCGGTGCAGATCGCGCGATCAGATTGGCCTGGACCCTCGCCGACCTGACCGGGCGCGATCGGCCGGAGGAGGCCGATGTGGCCGAGGCGCTGTTGTACCGCGATCGGGGTGCACGGTGACATCGGGTGAGGTGGACGACGAGCGTCGTCGTGCGTGGGCCTACCTGTCCAGGGTGGCCGAATCCCCCTGCTCCGCAGTCGAAATGCTCGTCGCGGCCGTCGGCCCGGAAGAGGCTGCGGCGGCGATCCGCGCCCGCTCGGTCCCGGCGGGCCACGAGCAGGTCCTCGGCGTGACCACCGCGCGTGCGACGACCGACACGTCGGCGGCCGATCTGGAGGTTGCCGACCGGGTGGGCGGGCGGCTGGTCACCCGCGACGACGACGAGTGGCCGGGCTGGCCGCTGATGGCGTTGGCCCAGTCCGACACCGCGGCTCGTGGAGGCGAGCCGCTGGCGCTGTGGGTGCGCGGACCGCGGCGCCTGGACGAGATGGCAACCGCCGGGGTCGCGCTGGTCGGCTCCCGCGCAGCATCCGGGTATGGCGAACAGGTCGCGTCCAACCTGGCCTCCGGACTGGCACTCGAGAACTGGACCGTGACCTCGGGCGGGGCGTACGGGATCGACGGCGTGGCCCACCGGGCCGCACTCGCCGCAGGTGGTGCCACGATGGCGGTGATGGCCTGCGGCATCGACCGCGACTATCCGGCCGGTCACGCCCGGCTGCTCGCCGAGATCGGCGAACACGGCCTGATCGTGACGGAGTACCCGCCGGGCACGACGGCTGCCAAACACCGCTTCCTGACCCGGAATCGGTTGGTGGCCGCGATGTCGGACGCGGTCGTCGTCGTCGAGGCCGGACGACGATCCGGTGCCGCGAACACCGCGGCGTGGGCGCGCAAACTCGGGCGCCCGCTCGGCGCGGTCCCGGGGCCGGTGACCTCGGCGACCTCGGTCGGCTGTCACCGGATGATCGCCGACGATCTCGCCGTCCTGGTGACGGACACGCGGTCGGTGATCGCGCTGGCGGCGCCGGATGGCGGCGGCGACATCGGTCGCGGCCGCACACGGACGACCGATTCGCTGACCGCGGAGCAGAAGCGGGTCCACGACGCACTGCCAGGGCGCGGGTCGGTGACGATCGAGGAGATCGCGTTCTCTGCGGGTCTCGACATCCCCACCGTTCGTACGGCCCTCGCCTGCATGGATGTGTCCGGCCATGTCGCATGTGTCGACGGGATGTGGCGATTGCCGTGATGGCTGTTCGTCGTCCGCGGTGGCCGGGTCGCGCATAGGCTCGTCCGATGAGAATCCTTCTTGTCGGTGCCGGCGGCGTCGGCGATGCGATCGCCAAGATCGCAGCGCGACGACAGTTCTTCGAGCACATGGTCGTCTGCGACTACGACCCCGCTCGCGCCGAACGCACTGTCGCCGCGATCGTCGATGCCCTCGGCGCCGACGCGGGCGCGAGATTCAGCGCCGCCGCGATCGACGCCGGCGATGCCGACGCGGTGGCGCAGGCGGTCCGTGATCACGCCGCCACGCACGTGATGAACGCGGTGGAGCCGAGATTCGTCCCGACGGTGTTCGCCGGCGCATTCGCCGGTGGTGCGGACTATCTCGACATGGCGATGAGCCTGTCGCAACGACACCCCAGTAATCCGTACACCGAGACCGGCATCAAGCTCGGCGACGAGCAGTTCGCGGCGAGCGCGCGGTGGGAGGACGCGGGACGACTCGCACTCGTCGGGATGGGCGTGGAACCGGGCCTGTCGGACGTCTTCGCCCGGTACGCCTGCGACAACCTGTTCGACGACGTCGACGAACTCGGCACCCGCGACGGCGCAAACCTGGTGGTGCGCAACGAGAACGGCGAGGAGATCTTCGCACCCTCGTTCAGCATCTGGACCACGATCGAGGAGTGTCTGAATCCTCCGGTGATCTGGGAGCGCGACCGCGGCTTCTTCACCACACCGCCGTTCTCCGAGCCCGAGGTGTTCGAGTTCCCGGAGGGAATCGGGCCCGTCGAGTGCGTCAACGTCGAGCACGAGGAGGTGCTGTTGATGCCGCGGTGGTGTCGGGCCCGTCGGGTCACGTTCAAGTACGGGCTGGGGGAGGAGTTCATCGGTGTGCTCCGCACGCTCAACACACTGGGACTCGACTCGACCGAGCCCCTCACCGTTCGGTCTGCCGACGGCCCGGTACGCGTGGCTCCCCGCGACGTGATCGCCGCGGCGCTGCCCGATCCGGCCACGATCGGCCCGATCATGACCGGCAAGACCTGTGCCGGGCTCGCGGTGACAGGGACCAAGGACGGCAGGCCCCGGCGCGTGTACCTCTATCACGTCAGCGACAACGAGTGGACGATGCGCAACTACGGAACCCAGTGTGTGGTCTGGCAGACCGCGCTCGGTCCGGTCATCGCGCTCGAACTCCTCGCCACCGGTGTGTGGAGCGGGACCGGCGTCCTCGGCCCGGAGGCGTTCACGTCGGAACCGTTCCTCGAACTGATGGCGGCCGACGAGGCCGACGGCGGCTACGGCCAGCCATGGGGACTACGCGAGGACGAGCCGAACTGAATCGGCGGTCGCGGAGGGAAGACCGGCTGCCCGCGGCGATCAGCGCCGCGTCAGCAGATCGATGAACAGTCGCTTGTCACTCTCGTTCGCGGGACCGCGTGCCGAGTGCAGATAGCCGATCCCCGCGTACAGCAGGGTCGTCGCCCGCGCGTGCGCCTCGGGTTCGTCGAAGCCCAGGTCACGCATCGCCTGATGGGCCACCGCGAAGACCTGTTCGTCGAGAGCGGCCACGGTGGCCGCGATCGATTCATCGGTCTCCGCCCACTTGCGTACCGCGGACTCGACCGTCCAGCGCCGTGGGTCGGACACGAGGACCACCATCGCCTCGATGCGTTCGGCCGGAGGCCGCGATCCGAGGTCGGCGAGGGTCTGCCGTGCCGACTCTTCGACCTGTCGGCAGTGCTCCGCGAGGGCCGACATCAACGCTGCGATGTCGGTGAAGTGCCAGTAGAAGCTGCCCTTGGTGACCCCGAGCCGGTCGCAGAGCCGGGAGATCTTGATCCCTCCGACGCCCTCGCTCACCAGAACCTGCATGGCGGCGTCGAGCCAGTCATCGACGGTGAGGCGAGAGCCCCGTCGGGATGACGTCTCCGGCATGGTTGACCTCGAATGATGTGGACGGCAGTGATGACGATTCAGCGAACTGAAGACCGAGTTTAGATGACTCCTACAACAGGTGTGGTAATCGGGGAGTTCTTAGGTTTACCTAACGAGGCGTACTGTGGTGTCCGAGAGGAGGCTTCATGGCCAAGACACTGACCACGTTGACCGTGCTGAGGCGCGAACAGCTCAGCCCACACTTCGTCCGCCTGTACCTCGGTGGAGACGGCTTCGGCGACTTCACCCCGGCCGGGGAGGCCGGCCGGTGGGATACGGACATGTACATCAAACTCGCCTTCGGTCCCGATGGTGCCCCGTACACCGGGGCCGATTTCGACCGTAGGCAGATCGCACAGCTCCCGCCAGAGCGTCAGCCGGTCCTGCGGACCTACACGGTCCGGTCGGTCGACACCGACCGGCGAGAGATCGCGGTCGATTTCGTGGTGCATGGCGACGAGGGCATCGCCGGCCCGTGGGCGGCGTCGGTCGAGCCGGGCACCGCAGTGCGTTTCCTCGGTCCGGGCAGCGGATATCGACCCAGCCCGGTGGCGCCCTGGCATCTGCTCGCCGCGGATGAGGCAGGCCTTCCTGCCGTCGCGGCGGCGCTGGAGGCGCTCCCGGCGGATGCGATCGCGAAGGTGTTCCTGGAGGTGGCCGGGCCCGACGACGAGTTGCCGCTGACCGCCCCCGCGGGCGCGCAGATCACCTGGGTGCACCGCGGCGGACCGGCCCGTGAGGTGGGTGACGACGTCTCCGGCGACAACTCTCCGCTCATCGCTGCCGTGCGTGGAGCGCAATGGCTCGACGGCGAACCACACGTGTTCATCCATGGGGAGGCCCAGGCCGTCATGCACAACCTCCGCGGATATGTCCGCAAGGAGCGTGGCGTCGGGGCCAAGAACGCGTCCATCTCCGGGTACTGGCGTCGCGGGCGGACCGAAGAGGGATTCCGCCAGTGGAAGTCCGATCTCCGGGCGGCCGAAGAGTCGGCGGGCGTTTCCGCGTAACAACTGCGGGTCCGCGTGAGGCGGTCGGGATCCGTTGACCACCGCCCCATGGGGACACCACGATTCGGCAACGACCCGCGTGGCTGATTGCGGATGACGGCGTCGACCGCTTGGGTCGACGCCATGACCGATGTGGCCGGACGAGCCGATTCCGGTGTCCTCGCCGACTACGCCGACTTCCTGCGCCTCGAGAAAGGTCACAGCGCGCACACCGTGCGCGCGTACCTCGGTGACATCCGGGGTCTGATCTCGTATGCCGGGGCACGCGGTGTGGCGGTCGGCGACATCGATCTGGCCCTCCTGCGGTCGTGGTTGGCCGATCACACGCGACGTGGGGCGGCCCGGACGTCGATCGCACGTCAGGTGTCGTCGGCCAAGTCGTTCTGCGCCTGGGCGGTTCGCGACGGGCGGATGGGCGCTGATCCGTCGGCGCGTCTGCAGGCGCCCCGGGCGCACCGCACGCTGCCCGCCGTGCTCGCCCCCGAGCAGGCAGTGGCCGCCGTCGAGGCGGCGGCACGCGTGCGCGAGGGCGCCGACGCCGATCGGGGCCCTTCCGACCAGGCCGACGACGCCGGCCAGGCCGACGACCCGCTCGCGCTTCGCGACCGGCTGATCGTCGAACTGCTCTACGCGAGCGGCGTCCGCGTCGGCGAACTCTGCGGCCTCGATCTCGGCGACGTCGACTCCGGTCGCCGGGTGCTGCGGGTCATCGGCAAGGGCGACAAGCAACGCACCGTGCCGTACGGGGAGCCGGCTGCCCGGGCTGTCCGGCGGTGGTTGAGCGACGGTCGCCCGGAGCTCGCCAACGATCGTTCGGGTCAGGCGTTGCTGCTCGGTGCGAAGGGCGGGCGACTCAATCAGCGGATGGCGCGTGCCGTCGTCCACCGGGCGGTCGAGGCCGCGGGCGGTCCGTCGATGGGACCGCACGGCCTGCGCCACAGCGCGGCCACCCACCTGCTCGAGGGTGGTGCGGACCTGCGGATCGTGCAGGAGATGCTCGGACATTCGTCGTTGGCGACGACGCAGCTCTACACCCATGTCAGTGTGGAGCGCCTGCGGGCCGTGCATCGGCAGGCCCACCCGCGGGCCTGACCGGCTGGACCGGCTTCAGTCGTACCCGGACCGCGCCGAGCAGGGCGAGCGGGTTCAGATAGACCGCTTCCCGTCCGCGTCCACGACGAGCGCCCCAGTGCAGACATGCCGTCGCCCGACACTTCTCGTGGCCGGTCGACACGGTGCCGATCGCGTCCCCGCGGCGCACCGACGACCCCGTTCGCACCGTTGGCTCGACCGGCTCATAGGTGGTGATCAGGTCGGTGGCGTGCCGGATCGAGACCAGAGGCCGCCCGGCCACCCGACCGGCGAACTGCACCCGACCCGGACCAGCAGCGCGCACGATGGTGCCTGGAGCGACGGACAGGTCGACGCCGCGATGCCCGGGTTCCCACCGCTGCGCAGGGAGATCGAACCCTCGGACGACGGAGGTGGGCCGCGGTACCGGCAGACGGAACCGCGAGGTCTCGCCGACGGCGACCGCGGGCACGGCCCACACCAGGATCGCCACCACCAACAGCTCGGCGATCGCGCAGAGCGCGCCCCGGACGACGAAGAGGCGTGCCGGTCGATCCGGAGTCGAGGTCATATTCTTCAGACGCACGGGCGGGCCGATCGGATCCATCGGATCGTCGTCGGCGTGTCCCGGCCGAGGTGGCCGACCGGTCGACGTACCGATGGACATTTTGGTTTTCCGCAGGTGACCGGCGTAAACTCGCGTCCGCACCTCGTCGGGTTCGATGGGGTGACTTCGCGCGCCTGCACAGCGACGCCGTTCCACCTGGTGAGAGCGGCATCCACACCCGTGGCGGGCGGTCCCGGACACCCGGGTCCGTCACGGAGCAGACGCCAGGGTCGGCACCGCCGGTGTCGATGTCAACTGCACACAAAGGATCACTCATGGCTGTCGTGACCATGAAGCAGCTGCTGGACAGCGGCGCACACTTCGGGCATCAGACCCGCCGTTGGAACCCGAAGATGAAGCGATTCATCTTCACCGACCGCAACGGCATCTACATCATCGACCTGCAGCAGACGCTGACCTACATCGACAAGGCGTACGAGTTCGTCAAGGAGACCGTCGCCCACGGCGGCACCATCCTGTTCGTCGGCACCAAGAAGCAGGCCCAGGAATCCATCGCCGCCGAGGCCACCCGCGTCGGGATGCCGTACGTGAACCAGCGCTGGCTGGGCGGCATGCTCACCAACTTCTCGACCGTCCACAAGCGCCTGCAGCGCCTGAAGGAACTCGAGACCATGGAGCAGACCGGTGGCTTCGAGGGTCGCACCAAGAAGGAAATCCTCATGCTGACGCGTGAGAAGAACAAGCTCGAGCGCACCCTCGGTGGTATCCGGGATATGGCCAAGGTGCCTTCTGCTGTTTGGGTCGTGGACACCAACAAGGAGCACATTGCTGTCGGTGAGGCACGCAAGCTCAACATCCCGGTCATCGCGATCCTCGACACCAACTGCGATCCCGACCTCGTCGACTACCCGATCCCGGGCAACGACGACGCGATCCGCAGCGCCGCGCTGCTGACCCGCGTGGTGGCCTCGGCCGTCGCCGAGGGCGTCCAGGCACGGGCCGGCCAGTCGTCCGACGACTCCAAGCCGGAGGCGGGCGGCGGCGAGCCGCTGGCCGAGTGGGAGCAGGAGCTGCTCACCCAGGCCACCGCACCCGCGGGTGGCGAGGCCGGCACCGCGCCGGCCGCCCAGTAGTCGGTTCGGATCACCTCACCCGGTTGGAGATGCCGGACGGGGCGACCCGTCCGGCATCGACATCGACACACTCTCTCTAAGGAGGCTCGCCAACGATGGCGAACTACACCGCAGCCGATGTGAAGCGTCTCCGCGAGCTCACCGGCTCAGGAATGCTGGACTGCAAGAACGCCCTCGCCAACAACGACGGTGACTTCGACAAGGCCGTCGAGGAACTGCGCATCAAGGGTGCCAAGGACGTCGGCAAGCGCGCCGAGCGTTCGACTGCCGAAGGTCTCGTGGCCGCCAAGGACGGCGCTCTCGTCGAGATCAACTCGGAGACCGACTTCGTCGCGAAGAACGCCGAGTTCCAGGAACTCGCGGACAAGATCGTCGCCGCCGCTGCCGCAGCGAAGACCAACGATCTCGACGCGCTCAAGGCCGCCGCACTGGGCGACGGCACGGTCGACGAGGCCGTGCAGGCCCTCTCGGCGAAGATCGGCGAGAAGCTGGAACTGCGCCGGGTCGCCTACTACGACGGTCCGGTCGCCGTGTACCTGCACAAGCGTGCCTCGGATCTGCCGCCCGCCGTCGGCGTGCTGGTGTCCTACGCCGGTGAGGGCGACGCCGCCGCGGAGGCCGCTCGCGCCGCCGCGATGCAGGTCGCCGCGCTGAAGGCCAAGTACGCCACCCGCGACGAGGTCCCTGCCGACGTCGTCGACAACGAGCGTCGCATCGCCGAGCAGACCGCGAAGGAAGAGGGCAAGCCCGAGCAGGCGCTGCCGAAGATCGTCGAGGGCCGGGTCAACGGGTTCTACAAGGACGTCGTGCTGCTCGACCAGCCGTCGGTGCAGGACTCCAAGAAGACCGTGAAGGCTCTCCTCGACGAGGCAGGCGTCACCGTCAAGGCATTCGAGCGCTTCGAGGTCGGTCAGTCCTGACCTGCCCAACCGGATCGCTCACGACCCCGCGTCACCGCCACGGTGAGGCGGGGTCGTCCGTATGTGCGGACCTCTCCGTCCCGCGTCGACGACTGGCGCGCACCGCCAGGGCCAGTACGGCGATCACCACGCACATCCCCGACAAGACCCACAACGTCACCTGGAACGCGCCGACGAAGGTCCACGACGCCACCGAGCGCGCGGCAGTCTGCAATGGTGCGGCGGCGCGATCGGCGACCTGCGCGGCGACTCCGGTCTGACCGGCACCCTCCGCGGAGCAGCCCGGCGCCGGACGATCCGGATGCGCCGAGGTCAACTGAGCGCGCGCGCAGTCGGCGAACCGATCAGCGACGGCGCCGCGGAAGAGCGGCTCGACGGTACTGGTCCGCAGGTCGTCGGACAGCGCCGCGCGTACCGCCGGCACAGCCGAATCAGCCTGCACCGCAACCTGTCCGAAGAAGAACAAGGTAACGACGGCCAGACCGAGGGAGGCGCCGATCTGTTGCACGGTCGGCACGCAACCCGACGCCGAGCCGATGTTGGCCGGTTCGGTGTCGGACAGGATCGCCGTCTGCAGCGGCGCGACAAAGAGCCCGGTCCCGATTCCGCCTACGATCAGCGGAGCAATCACCGCGGGCACCGACAACGAACCGGACGCCGGATCGAGGGTCGTGGCGAGCCAGGCGAGCCCGACGGCGAGGACGAGGGCACCCGAACACAAGGTCAGACCGGCGCCGATCCGGGCCACCACCCACGGAGACGACAGCGAACCGATCGCGCCGCCGACGGCGAACGGCAACGCGAGCAGTCCGGTCGTGAGCGCGGAGTAGCCGAGACCGAACTGCACCGATACGGACACGGTGAAGAAGAAGCCGGCGAACACGCTGAAGAAGAGCAGCGACAACACCAGGCCCACCGAGAAGCGGCGGGACCGGAACAGGTCGATGCGCAGGAGGGGCATCCCACCGCGCGCGAAGGTCCGTCGTTCGACGACGACGAAGGCCGCCAGCAGGATCACCGCCGATGCCATCATCGCCCAGAGGCTCGGCGGCCAGTCCTCCTCACGTCCCACCGCGAGCGGATACAGCACCA
Source organism: Gordonia sp. OPL2 (assembly GCF_003797825.1). Taxonomy (GTDB): domain Bacteria; phylum Actinomycetota; class Actinomycetes; order Mycobacteriales; family Mycobacteriaceae; genus Gordonia. The sequence goes on along the minus strand of NZ_RKME01000003.1, from coordinate 47,201 downwards.
GGAACAGGCCCGCCGTCGACAGGACGACGCCGGGCAGATCCAATCGTGATCCAGCGGACTCGCGGAGCTGGGGCAGACGATGCCATGCCAGCGCGCATGCCACGAGGCCCAACGGGATGTTGACGAAGAAGATGGTGCGCCACCCCCAGCCGAAGAGGTCCGAGGTGACCAGGACACCGCCGATGACCGGCCCGAGCATCGCGGCCAGACCCGCGACCGCTCCGTAGATGCCGAAGACGAGCCCGTGCCGTGACTTCGGGAACAAGGCCGCGATCAGGGCGAGGGTCTGGGCCGACATCATCGCGGCGCTGATGCCCTGGATGCCACGGAAGACGATGAGTTGGAGCGGACCCTGCGCCAGCCCGCACAGCACCGAGGTGACGGTGAACGCGACGACGGATGCGATGAACACCCGGCGGCGTCCCAGCCGGCCGCCGAGCGTGGCCGCGGTGAGGAGCGTACAGGCGAAGGCCAGGGTGTACACCGTCAGGACGAACAGTTGCTGGGATGTCGACGCGCCCAGGTCGACGGTCAGGTCGGGCAACGCGATGTTGACGATCGTCGTGTCCAGCATCTGCATGAACACGCCGAGCAGACATCCCGCGAGGGCGAACCACGCGGCACGGTCGACCGGCGCGGGCGCCCTGGCCGCGGTGGCCGCGGTGGCCGCCGTGACGTCGGCGTTCGAGCTCACGTCAGGACGGCGACAACTGGCTCGTACTCACCTTGGGCCGCAACCGCTTCCATGACCCCGATGAACTTCTCGGTGTAGTCGCGGACCGACGCGGCACCGATCTCGGTGTCGGGATACAGGAAGGTCATCGACGTCTGGTCCTGGAAGCGGTTGATCCAGATGAAGACCTCTTCGCTGCTCCCGCGGTTGCCGTAGAGACACCCGTTGATGGCATCGAACATCTCGACACCCGGCAGCTTGCGGACGTCGATGTAGGAGATCATCGGTACCGACCACCCCGGTTGCACCGCGATGCCGTCCTCGGGTCGCACGAGCTCGAGCACCCGGTGGAACGACACGTCGGTGAGTTCCTTGCCGGCGTCGTAGCTCTGTGCGGCCGCGGCGGCGACCGAAGTGAACGTGGCATCGGCGTCGACGGTCAACGGAACGGGGATCAGACTGGTGAACCATCCGACCGAGTTCAGCTCGGGACCGGCCTGCCGCGTGCTCTTCGGCGTCATACCGAGGTAGTCGGAATCGCCGGTGAACTCGAGGTAGACCAGTGCTGCGACGGCCATCAGGCCTGCGGTGACATTGGCGCCACTCGCGCGGCACACCTCCTCAAAGCGTTGTGCGGCAGCCTCATCGAACACGGTCGTTGTCAGATGGGCGCTGCGCGTGTGGGTGTCGGACTCGTCGGTCCCCAGCGGCAACGGGAAGTGGGGGAGTCGTCCCTCTTGTCCACGGACCAACTCGATCCATCGCTGCACGTGGGGGGACTCCCGGGTGAGTGCACGCGAAATGGTGCGCTCGCGATCGCAGTACTCGAGGTAGCTGCCGACGGGCGTCACGGGATTGTCCATGCCGAATGCGGCATTCATATACAGCGTCATGAGGTCCACGCAGGTGATCGCCTGGGAGATCCCGTCGGTGTTCAGATGATCGACGGCGCAGTAGATCGTGAACCCGCCGTCCCATTCGATCGCACCGAACGTGAAGCAGTCCCAATGCGACGGCCCCGGCGTCTCGGCCTGCACATGGTCGCGGATCTGGCCCGGGGTGGTGAAGTCACCGTGCGCGGTGTGCACCAGGTCGATGTCGTCGGCGTCGAACGCACGCCGCACCACGGCCCCGTCGGGCTCGACGGAGAACCAGGTCCGGAACGTGTCGTGCCTGCGGAGGAAGGTCGTGAGGGCGGATGTCAACGCGGCCGGATCCAAGGGTGCCTGGATGTCGAACGCGATGAGGCACAGGCGGGAGAAGCGGAATCCGGCGGTCTCGTTGCGTCGTGCCGCGCGGAGGTACTCCTCCTGCTGATGCGACGGCGGGACCGGATGCACGTCGGCGGCTGCCGCGGCGGCGATCGCCGCCGGAGCCGCGGTCCAGCTGGTGAGCCTGCCCGGTCGGGGCTGCCACTCGTCGATGAGTCCGAAACTGACCATGCCAAACCTCGAAATCTGTGGTCGCGGACGTGGAACCCCCCGACTGGCCGCCGCGTCATGTGGATGAAGTCACGCAGCGAGACCGTTCCGGTAGTGCGTTCCCCCTGCCCGATTAGCGAAGCTGCCATGGAAATCGTTGTCCGTCAACCTCTTTAGTTGGACAATGGTCCCACTTGTGAAGTGCGTCGTTTGCTGGACAGCCCGGGATGACGTCGGGCACACTCCCTTGCGTCGGGGTGGGAATCGTGCTGTGCATTCGGCGCAGTGCTGTGCGCATGAGGGATAACAGGGGTGGGGATGCCTGAGACGATGCGGTCGACGCCACGGTCGGCACCGCGACCGACGTGGGGAAACGTGGCGAGACGGGCTGCGGTGATGGTCGCGGTCGCGGCCGGGACCGCCGCAGTGGCCTCGCTCCTGCCGGCAATGTCGGCAGCAGCGCCGCGCGGGGCGACGATCGTGTCGGAGCGTGTCGCTCCGACCCAGGAGACCGACCTCACCGTGCGGTCCTTCGCCATGCGAAACACCGTGACCGTCAAGGTGATCCCGGCCGCGGGTGGCGGGCCGGCGCCGACGCTCTACCTCCTCAACGGCGCCGCCGGGGGCGAGGGGGGCAGCAGTTGGTTCGACAAGACCGACATCCGCTCGTTCTTCGCCGATCAGAATGTCAACGTCGTCGTCCCGATGGGCGGCGCCGCAAGCTATTTCACCGACTGGCGACAGACGGATCCGAAACTTGGTCGGCAGAAGTGGGCGACCTTCCTGACGCGGGAACTCCCCGCGGCGATCGACGAGCGGTTCGATGGCAACGGGCGCAATGCGATTGCGGGGATCTCGATGGCCGGGACGTCGGTGTTCCAGCTGGCACTGCATGCGCCCCGCCTGTACCGAGCGCTCGGTTCGTTCAGCGGGTGTGCACAGACCAGCGATCCGACGGGTCAGGCCGTGGTCCGGATGGTGGTCGAGGGCCGCGGCGGCGGCAACACCGTCAACATGTGGGGACCACCGGGCGATCCGATGTGGCAGGACAACGATCCCTATGTCCATGTCGACAGCTTCCGCGGCACGTCCATCTACGTCTCCAACGGTTCGGGCACGCCCGGTCGCTACGACACCATCGACGGACCGGGCATCGACGGCAACGGCAGCAAACTCTTCGATCAGCTCGCCGTCGGCGCGGTCATCGAGACGGCGACCGCGGAGTGCACGCGCAACCTCCAGCGGCGGATGGCCGAGCGCGGCGTGCCGGCCACCTTCCACCTCTACGACGGCGGGACCCATTCATGGCCCTACTGGCAGGACGAACTGCACCGGGCGTGGCCGCAGTTCCGGGCAGCGTTGGCATCGTGAACGCCGATCCGCGCGAGGAGATCACCATCGCCTCGATGGAAGGGTCGGCGACCTGGCTGGAGACCAACACCTGGGAGCGTCCGCGGTGGACCGTCGCCGATGTGCTCGCACGCAAGGGGGACCGCACGATCTCGGTGGTCCTGCCCGCACTCGACGAGGAGGCCACCGTGGGTTCGGTCGTCGAGAGCATCCGTCCGCTCCTCGGGAACCTCGTCGACGAACTCGTCGTGGTCGACTCCGGGTCCGCCGACGACACGATCGCGTGCGCGAGGTCGGCCGGGGCGCGGGTGGAGACCCGGGAGACCTCGCTGCCCGGTGTGCCGGTCGTGCCGGGAAAGGGCGAGGTGTTGTGGCGCTCGCTGGCGGCGACGACGGGCGACATCGTCGTGTTCGTCGACAGCGATGTCGTCGACGCCGATCCGCTGTACGTGCCGCGTCTCGTCGCGCCGCTGCTGACGGTGCCCGAGCTGCACCTCGTCAAGGGGTACTACCGTCGGCCGCTGGTCGGCGCGGGAGGCGTCGATCCCTCGGGTGGGGGACGGGTCACCGAATTGGTGGTGCGGCCACTCGTCGCGGCGCTGGCTCCCGAACTGTCGGCGATCATCCAGCCGTTGGCGGGTGAGTACGCCGGGACGCGCGAACTGTTGACCTCGATCCCGTTCGCCGCGGGATACGGCGTGGAGATCGGCATCGTCCTCGACACGCTCGACCGGCACGGGATCGACGCGATCGGCCAGGTCGACCTCGGCACGCGGATTCACCGCAACCGGCCGCTGCACGAACTGGGGCCGATGGCCCGGCAGATCGTCGCGACACTGCTGGGACGTCTGGGACTCGATGACTCGGGGAGTCCTCTCACACAATTCGTGATGGACGACGACGGCGGGCACAGCCTGCGACGTCGCTATCCGGTCCTCGATGACCGCCCGCCGATGTCGACGGTCCTCGCGACGCCGGTGGGCAGCCCCGCGATGTGACGGGCGAGCCGTCTCCGCGGCTCGACAATGACCAGGTCGGGGTCGGTGCACGATCTCTCGACAACCCCGCATGCGGAGCATGTCGGGTCTGTCGGTCCGGGCGGGACGTACGATGTTCACCGAACCGACCAGTGAGGAAGTAGATGAGCGCATCCCCGGATCCCCGAGAGTCCGAGCGTCACGGCTACACCCGTGTTCTCCTGAAGCTCGGCGGTGAGATGTTCGGTGGCGGCGGTGTCGGGCTCGACCCCGATGTTGTGGCAACCGTGGCCGATCAGATCGCCGAGGTCGTCGGGTCCGGTGTCCAGGTCGCCGTCGTCATCGGCGGCGGAAACTTCTTCCGGGGTGCCGAGTTGCAACAGCGGGGCCTCGACCGGTCGCGGTCGGACTACATGGGCATGCTCGGAACGGTCATGAATTGCCTTGCCCTGCAAGACTTCCTGGAGAAGCGCGGGGTCAGTACCCGAGTTCAGACCGCCATCACGATGGGTCAGGTGGCCGAGCCCTACCTGCCGCTGCGTGCGCAGCGTCATCTGGAGAAGGGACGAGTCGTCATCTTCGGCGCGGGGATGGGGATGCCGTATTTCTCCACCGACACCACCGCCGCCCAGCGGGCGCTCGAGATCAAGGCCGAGGTCGTGCTGATGGCCAAGGCCGTCGACGGTGTGTACGACGCGGATCCCCGGGTGGATCCGAACGCCACGCTGTTCCGCAAGGTCACCCACCGCCAGGTGCTCGATCGGGAACTGAAGGTCGCCGACGCCACCGCCTTCAGCCTGTGTATGGACAACAAAATGCCGATCCTGGTGTTCAATTTGCTGGAAGAGGGCAACATTGCCCGAGCGGTCGCCGGCGAACGGATCGGCACCCTCGTCTCCACCTGACCGCTGCACGAGAACCCACCGATGAACCCCATACGAGAAGAAGTAGGACGACGATGATCGACGATGCGCTGCTGGACGCCGAGGAGAAGATGGAGAAGGCGGTCGGTGTCGCCAAGGACGACATGGGATCGATCCGGACGGGCCGCGCGAATCCCGCGATGTTCAACAAGGTGACGATCGACTATTACGGCGCCCTCACCCCGATCACCCAGGTCGCCGGGATCACCACGCCGGAGGCACGCCTCGTCGTGATCAAGCCCTACGAGGCGTCGTCACTGCGCGACATCGAGACCGCGATCCGCAACTCCGATCTCGGCGTCAACCCGACCAACGACGGTTCCATCATCCGCGTCGCCATCCCGCAGCTCACCGAGGACCGCCGCAGGGAACTCGTCAAGCAGGCGAAGGGCAAGGGCGAAGACGCCAAGGTCGCGATCCGCAACGTACGCCGGAAAGCGGTCGACGAGCTCAAGCGCATCCAGAAGGACGGCGAGGCGGGCGAGGACGAGGTGTCGCGCGCGGAGAAGGAACTCGACAAGACCACGGCCGGATACGTCGCGCAGGTCGACGACCTGGTCAAGCACAAAGAGAACGAATTGCTCGAAGTGTGAGCGTCGATCCGACCCGATCGCCCACACCCGAACCGATGGCCACCGACGCGTCCGCTCCCGAACCGGCCGACTCCTCTGCAGGTGCCGGGGCGTCCGATCCGGCGGAGAAGAAGTCCCGGGCCGGTCGCAATCTGCCGGCCGCCATCGGGGTCGGGGTGTCGCTCGGGGTGTCGATCATCCTCATCCTGCTGTTCGCGCCGAAGATCTGGTACGGCGTCGTGGCCGTGGCCTTCGCCATCGCGACGTGGGAGGTCACCAAACGCCTGCGTGACGGCGGATATCAGGTCGCGTTCTGGCCCTTGGTGATCGGCGGGCAGGCCATCATCTGGTCCGGCTGGCCCTGGGGGCAGACCGGGGTGCTGACGGCGTTCGCGGGCACCGTGCTCGTGGTGATGGTGTGGATGCTGCTGGCCCAGGGCATCAGTCGGGCGCCGGAACACTATCTGCCCAATCTGGCCGCGAGCGTCTTCGTGCTCGCCTGGCTGCCGCTGCTCGCCTCGTTCGGCGCCCACATGGTCGTCCAAGATCACGGCGCCGCCCGGGTGGCCACCCTGATGGTCGTCGTGGTCTGTTCCGACGTCGGCGGTTACGCGGCGGGTGTGCTGTTCGGCAAACACCCGATGGCGCCGGCGATCAGCCCGAAGAAGTCGTGGGAGGGGCTCGTCGGCTCGCTCGTCGTGGGGACGACGGGCGCAGTGTTGTGCGGGATCTTCCTGCTCGACACCCACTGGTGGGTCGGTGCGATCCTCGGGCCGGTCCTCGTCGTGTGCGCCACGCTCGGCGATCTCGTCGAGTCGCAGGTGAAGCGCGATCTGGGCATCAAGGACATGGGGACCCTGCTGCCCGGTCACGGCGGGATCATGGACCGGCTCGACTCGCTCCTGCCGTCGGCGTTCATCGTGTGGGCGGTGCTGACGGCTCTTCTGTAGAGCCGTTCTACTTCTTGGCCTTGCGCAACGCCCGGCTCATCTGCAGCATCCGGACGCCTCCGGCCAGCGCGACGATCAGCGCACCGGCGATGGCGGCGATGAGAAGACTCACACCGAGCGGCAGATTGACCTCCCAGAAGATGAGCTCGATCCGCTGCGACTCCATGTTCTGCAGGATGAACACCAGCAGCAGGATCGTGATGATCGCGCCGATGACGAGCCCGAAGAACGTGGCGCGCGCCCTCGTGTGCTCGACTTTCTTGACCTGGGTCCGCAACTTGTCACGTTCGGCGAGAAGCGCCTGATGCTCCGGATCCATCGGGTCACCCGCGGCCGACTGGGCGGGCTCGATCGGTTCGAACTCCGGCTGGTGCGGATCTGGTGTCGTCATGCACCCATCATGACATGCGACAATGTCATCATGTCGTCACTGCCGCTCGTGTTCGACGCCCCCAAACGGGGGCGTCCCCCGACCCATTTCGCCGACCTCGACGCCGAGGGACGCGTGAGCGCGCTCGCCGACCTCGGTCTCCCGAAGTTCCGGGCGAATCAGCTCGCCCGACAGTACTTCGGTCGGCTCACCGGCGATGTCGAGGAGATGACCGATCTACCGTCGTCGGCCCGTGATGCCGTCGGCGCGAAGCTGTTCCCGTCGCTGCTCACCCCGGTCCGCCACATCGCGTGCGACGACGGCGACACCCGCAAGACCCTGTGGCGCCTGCACGACGGCACGCTGCTGGAGAGCGTCCTCATGAGGTACAGCGATCGGAACACGCTGTGCATCTCCAGCCAGGCCGGTTGCGGCATGGCGTGTCCCTTCTGCGCGACCGGACAGGGGGGTCTGGACCGGAATCTCTCGGCAGCCGAGATCGTCGATCAGGTCCGGGCCGCCGCCCGCGCCCTACGCGACGGCGAGTTCGGCGAACCCGGACGGCTGTCGAACGTGGTCTTCATGGGAATGGGGGAGCCGCTCGCCAATTACAAGCGAGTGGTCAGCGCTGTTCGGCAGATCACCTCACCGGTACCGGGCGGGCTCGGGATCTCGGCCCGATCGGTCACCGTCTCCACGGTGGGCCTGGCGCCGTCGATCCGGCGCCTCGCCGACGAGGGGCTCTCGGTCACCCTCGCGGTGTCCCTGCACACCCCCGACGACGAACTGCGCGACACCCTGGTGCCGGTGAACAACCGGTGGTCGGTCAAAGAGGTGCTCGACGCCGCGCGCTACTACGCCGACACCACCGGACGTCGTGTGTCCATCGAGTACGCCCTCATCCGTGATGTCAACGATCAACCGTGGCGAGCGGATCTGCTGGGGCAGAAGCTGCATCGTGCACTCGGCTCGCTCGTCCACGTCAACCTGATCCCGCTCAACCCGACACCGGGCTCAGAATGGGACGCCAGTCCCAAGCCGGTGGAGCGGGAATTCGTCCGGCGGGTCCGTGAACAGGGTGTGTCGTGCACTGTCCGCGACACCCGCGGACAGGAGATCGCCGCCGCGTGCGGTCAGCTGGCCGCCGAGGAGCGGTGAGCGCGGCGGTGGGGACCGTCAGTTCTTCCAGCGACCGCGCTTGTCCCAGATGGGCTTGAGCAGGAAGTACGCGAGCACCGCGGCGAAGGCCGCGAGCCAGATGTCCTCGACGTGGCCGCGGTGGTTGCCGATGAACATCGCGAGCAACGCGATCACGCAGAACCAGCCGGCGATCATGAAGGACTTGCGGGCCTGACCGTGCCAGCCGAACCGAGCCGACGGCGCGTCGGCGGGCTCGCGAACCCAGCCGGTGTCGACCTGCTCAACCTCGGTGCTTGCCACGGTGGCTCCTCACTGCGCGGCCAGAGTCCCGACCCGGGGAGGCCGCAAGTCTGACGATCGGTAGTAGTTCATCGAACAGCATAGCGGTAGGGTCCGGCCGACGGCGCGTTGCCACCACGCGGCCTACGGCGTTCGGTGACAGAATCTGGCCATGTCCGAGATCGCCCACCGAACGCTGGCCGACTATCGCTCCGAACACTATCCGCGCGACATGGTCGGGTACGGTGCCGCGCCGCCGGATCCACAGTGGCCGGGCGGGGCGAAGATCGCCCTGCAGTTCGTCCTCAACTACGAGGAGGGTTCGGAGAACAACGTCCTCGAGAACGATCGGGGCAGCGAGACGTTCCTGTCGGAGATGATCGGCGCACAGTCCTTCCCCAACCGGCACATGAGCATGGAGTCGCTCTACGAGTACGGATCCCGGGCCGGGGTGTGGCGAATACTGCGCACCTTCTCGCGCCGTGGGCTGCCTCTGACCATCTTCGCGGTGGCCCAGGCGATGGCCCGCAATCCCGAGGTCGCCGCGGCGTTCGTCGAGCGTGGGGACGAGATCGCCTGCCACGGATACCGTTGGCTCAGTTATCAACTCGTCGACAGCGCGGTCGAGCGTGAGCACATGGCCGCCGCGGTCGACCTGCTCACCGAGATCACCGGTTCGGCACCGCGCGGCTGGTACACCGGACGCGACTCGCCCAACACCCGGCGCCTCGTCGTCGACCACGGCGGTTTCGCCTACGACTCCGACTCCTACGCCGACGACCTGCCGTACTGGGTCGAGGTCCCGCGCGGCGACGATGTCGTCGATCATCTGGTCGTGCCGTACACCCTCGACACCAACGACATGCGGTTCGCCTCGGCGGGCGGATTCCCCTCCGGCGAGCAGTTCTTCACGCACCTTCGGGACGCGTTCGACGTTCTCTACCGCGAGGGCGCCGAGGGATCGCCGAAGATGCTCTCGGTCGGGCTGCATTGTCGTCTCGTGGGCCGGCCCGCCCGGTTGGCCGCGCTCGAACGCTTCCTGGACCACGTGCAGTCCCACGACGACGTCTGGGTGACCCGTCGTATCGACATCGCCGATCACTGGCGCGCGGTGCACCCGCCGCGATAAGTCGCCGCCGGCGTGGGGTTTGGGTGTGCCCGACGCAGGCGCGACAATGGCCGGGTGACGACACGCGTACTCATCCTCGGATCGACGGGGTCCATCGGCGTCCAGGCCCTCGAGGTCATCGCAGAGCACCCGGACCGGTTCCAGGTGGTGGGGCTCGGTGCGGGCGGCGGCAATCTCCGGCGGTTGCGCGAGCAGGCCGAAGCGTTCCGCATCGGCGCCGAGGCGCTGGCCGTCGCCGACGAGGCAGCGGCGCGGACCCTGTCCGACGACCTCGGTGCGAGCGTCCTCGGTGGCCCGGACGCGATGTGTGACCTGATCGACGCGGTGGACGCGGATGTGGTCCTCAACGCCGTGGTCGGGTCGATCGGCCTGCGCCCGAGCCTCGCGGCCCTGCGGTCGGGTGCACGTCTGGCCCTGGCGAACAAGGAGTCGCTGGTGGCCGGCGGCTCCCTCGTCCTCGACGCCGCGGCGCCGGGCCAGATCGTCCCGGTCGACTCCGAACACTCGGCCATCGCACAGTGCCTGCGCGGTGGAACGGCCGACGAGGTGGACCGGTTGGTCCTGACCGCCTCCGGCGGTCCCTTCCGCGGGTGGACGGCCGAGGCCCTCGCCGACGTCACCCCCGAACAGGCCGGCCGGCACCCCACGTGGTCGATGGGTCCGATGATCACCCTGAACTCGGCGACCCTGGTCAACAAGGCACTCGAGGTCATCGAGGCGCACCTGCTCTTCGGCGTCGACTACGACCGGATCGATGTGACCGTGCATCCGCAGTCGATCGTGCACTCGATGGTGACGTTCGTCGACGGCGCGACGATCGCGAAGGCGTCGCCGCCGTCGATGAAACTGCCGATCGCCCTCGCACTGGGATGGCCGGACCGTGTCCCGGGTTCTTCGAGCGCCTGCGACTTCTCGACGGCATCGTCATGGACGTTCGAACCGGTGGACCACACCGTCTTCCCGGCAATCGACGTCGCCCGTGAGGCCGGGAAGGCCGGCGGGTCACTCACCGCGGTCTACAACGCCGCCAACGAGGCCGCCGCCGAGGGGTTCTTCGCCGGCGCGATCAGATTTCCGCGCATCGTCGAAATCATCCGTGAGGTGCTCGTCGAGGCCGATCAGTGGCGCGGCACGCCAGGTACTGTGGAAGAGGTCTTGGCTGCTGATCAGTGGGCACGCGATCATGCTGCGCGTCTGGTCAAGACATATGCGGATGGAGTGAGTCAGTGAGTTTTGCGCTCGGCGTGGCGCTGTTCGCCGCGGCGCTGCTGCTGTCGGTGGCATGGCACGAATGCGGCCACATGTGGGCGGCCCAGGCGACCGGCATGAAGGTGCGACGCTACTTCGTGGGTTTCGGACCGACCGTCTGGTCGACCCGGCGCGGCGAGACCGAGTACGGCGTCAAGGCGCTGCCCCTCGGTGGCTTCTGCGACATCGCCGGCATGACGCCCTACGACGAGATCTCCGAGGAGGATCGTCCGCGTGCCATGTACCTGCAGAAACCGTGGAAGCGCCTCGTCGTCCTGTTTGCCGGTCCCGCACAGAACTTCATCCTCGGATTCGTGCTCGTCGTCGTCGTCGGCGCGATCTTCGGGCTCCCCAACATCAGCAACGACCCGGTGCCGGCCACCGTGTCGAAGGTCGACTGCGTCCCCGCCGCCACCACGTACTTCACCGACAAGAATCCGGAGTCGACCCCGTGCGCGAGCGCCCAGGGGCCGGCCGAGATCGCCGGACTGCAGGCCGGCGACACGATCGTCGCGGTCAACGGTGCTCCGGTGTCGGACTATTCGCAGGTGTCGGAGAAGATCACCGACTCGACCGGACCGGTCGCGCTGACCGTCGACCGCGACGGTTCGCAGCGTGAGTTCACGATCACACCGCAACCGTCGACGGTGACCGCGCCGACGCGTGACGGCGGCACCGAGACCCAGCAGACCCGCAAGGTCGGCATCGAGTTCAGCCCGCCGCCGTCGATCAACCATTATGACGGTCTCGCGGTCATCCCGGCGTCGTTCTCGTTCACCGGCGACCTGTTCGTGGCGACCTGGGATGCCTTGCTGTCCCTGCCCTCGAAGGTCAGCGCTCTGTGGACCGCGGTCACCGGCGGCGAACGCGCCGCCGACACCCCCGTCAGCGTCTACGGTGCGTCGGTGATGGGTGGCCAGGCAGTCGAGCGCGGCGCGTGGAGCACCTTCCTGCTGCTCCTGATCAGCATCAACTTCTTCCTGGGCCTCTTCAATCTCGTCCCGCTACTACCGTTGGATGGTGGGCACATGGCCATCGTCGGCTACGAGAAGGCCCGGAACACGGTGCGCGGATGGTTCGGTCGCGCAGCGGGCGGACCCGTCGACTACCTGAAGCTCATGCCGATCACGTATGCGGTGGTGATCATCATGGGTGGCTTCATGGTCCTGACCGTCACCGCCGACATCATCAACCCCATCCAGCTCTTCCAGTGACCAGCCCCGATGGTCCACACGGCCCGACCGGACCGGACACGTCGACACACCACACAGCCCCTTCGTCCTTCGAGGTGAATCAGATGAACTCCCCAGGAGACGCGATCCCGATCGGTCTCGGTATGCCCGCCGGACCGCCGCCCGTCCTCGCCCCGCGTCGCACCACCCGTCAGATCCAGGTCGGCTCGGTGGGAGTGGGCAGCGACCATCCGATCTCGGTGCAGTCGATGACCACCACCAAGACCCACGACATCAACGCGACGCTGCAGCAGATCGCCGAGCTCACCGCCTCGGGATGCGACATCGTGCGCGTCGCCTGCCCGCGTCCGGAGGACGCCGAGGCGTTGCCGATCATCGCCAAGAAGTCGAAGATCCCGGTCATCGCCGACATCCATTTCCAGCCCAAGTACATCTTCGCGGCCATCGACGCCGGGTGTGCCGCGGTCCGGGTCAATCCGGGCAACATCAAGGAGTTCGACGGCCGGGTCAAGGAGGTGGCGAAGGCCGCCGGCGCCGCCGGGATCCCGATCCGCATCGGCGTCAACGCCGGATCGCTCGACAAACGGATCATGGACAAGTACGGCAAGGCCACCCCCGAGGCGCTCGTCGAGTCCGCCCTGTGGGAGGCCGGCTTGTTCGAGGAACACGGTTTCGGTGACATCAAGATCTCGGTCAAGCACAACGACCCGGTGATCATGGTCGAGGCCTACCGGCAGCTCGCCGCGCAGTGTGACTATCCGCTGCACCTCGGCGTGACGGAGGCCGGGCCGGCCTTCCAGGGCACCATCAAGTCCGCGGTCGCCTTCGGTGCGCTGCTCTCCGAGGGCATCGGCGACACCATCCGTGTGTCGCTGTCGGCGCCGCCCGCCGAGGAGATCAAGGTCGGCGACCAGATCCTGCAGTCACTGAACCTGCGGCCCCGCAAGCTCGAGATCGTGTCCTGCCCCTCGTGTGGTCGTGCCCAGGTGGACGTCTACAAGCTGGCCGACGCCGTGACCGCCGGACTCGAAGGCATGGAGGTGCCGCTGCGCGTCGCCGTGATGGGTTGCGTCGTCAACGGTCCCGGCGAGGCGCGCGAGGCCGATCTCGGGGTCGCATCCGGCAACGGCAAGGGCCAGATCTTCGTCAAGGGTGAAGTCATCAAGACCGTGCCGGAAGCCGACATCGTGGAGACCTTGATCGAAGAAGCGCTGCGGATCGCGGGTGAGTCGGGTGACACTGGTGAGGACAGGGAAGCGGGTTCACCGGTCGTCACCGTCAGCTGAGGCGCAACGCAGCGGGCAGCCGCCGACCGCGCGAGCTCAAGGACACGTTCGGGCCCGACTACTGCAGAGGAGCGGTGGTGCTGAAGCTGCTGGGCGACCGGCCACTCGGGGCGCGTGACGCGCCGGTGGTCGAACGTGTGCTGACCTCCGACCCCGTCGCCATGTGCATGGTCGCCGCCCGGTTCGAGTCGCACGGCATCAATCCGCGATTGCTCGGCGGCGAACTGTGGACGACCGACGACCCGACCAGTTCGCTCTGTTTTTCCGGCGCCAATCTCATCCCGTTGCTCGGATCGCCCGGCGACATGGAGGGTTTCGCCGACCGTGCGTCCTCTGCGCCGCGTGTGTGTTCCTCCATCGTCGGCCGTGCGGAGATGGTGTTGCCGTTCTGGGAACGCATCGCACCCTGCTGGGGGCCGGCCCGCGAGATCCGGGACAGTCAGCCGCTGATGGCGCTGACCGACGCCCCCGCGGTGGCCCCCGATCCGCTGGTGCGGCTCGTGACCCTCGAGGATCTGGACGCATACCTCCCTGCCGCGATCGACATGTTCATCGGGGAGGTCGGTGTCGATCCGTGCGCGGGCGACGGCGGTCGGTCCTATCGCCGACGTCTGGCGTCTCTGATCACCGCGCAACGTGTGTTCGCCCGGTTCGATCGCGGCGAGGTGGTGTTCAAGGCCGAGATCGGTTCGCTCTCACGTAAAGTCGGCCAGATCCAGGGGGTCTGGGTCGCTCCCGACCGACGCGGTGAGGGGTTCGGCGCCCGCGGCACGGCTGCGGTCGCCGCCGCGATCATCGCCCACGGTCGGATCCCGAGCCTGTACGTCAACAGCTTCAACCACACCGCCCGGGCGGTGTATCGCCAGGTCGGCTTCAGCGAGGTCGGCACCTTCGCGACGGTCCTCGTCGACTGATCGGCGCGGATCACCAGCGCGGTTCGCCGATGTGCGCGCGTGGCGCACGGGTTTTCGGGTCAATCCGCCATATCATCGACAACGATGTTGCAGATGAGACGGCGTGCGATCAACGTGGCCTGTGTGTCGATGAGTGCCGTCGTGGCGTTCGGCGTCGCCGGCTGCGCCACGGCCGACGACGGTCCACGCCAAGCCGTCGAACGATTCCTGACCGCCTACGGCGCCAAGGACATTGCGGCTGCCGCCGGACTCACCGACAATCCGACCGAGGCGACCGCGAACCTCGCCGCCGCGTGGGATGGACTCGCCGCCGAGAAACTCTCCGCGAGCACCGGCAAGGCGGCTGTGTCCGGCGACACCGCCGACATCGACGTCACCTACCACTGGGACCTGCCGCGCGGCCGGGAGTGGAGCTATCCGGCGCGGGTCAAGATGATCCGATCGTCGGGCAGCGGATGGACGGTGCGCTGGACCTCGACCGACATCCATCCGGATCTCGGTGCCAATCAACGACTCTCACTGCGGATTCTGGGGGCGCCGCGGGCCACCGTCAACGAGGCCGACGGATCCGAGGTGATGGTCAACGGAACGGTCGTCGGCATCAACTTCGATGCCGCGGCCGCGGCCGCGAGTGGTTCGGTCGCCGACTCCGTGACCCGGCTCGTCTCGGTGCTGCGTCCGTTCGATCCCACCCTCTCCGCCCAGAAGATCGCCGAGGAGAGCACCGCAGCGCAGACGCCGTACCCGATCACGCGACTCTCGCAGCGGGATTTCGATCGACTCCGGGATCAACTGGCCATCCCCGGTGTCGTGCACAACGAGCAGGCAGAACTCGTCGCCAAGAACCCGGGTTTCGCTCCGGCGCTGCTGACAGAGGTGAAGAAGGTCGTCGACAAGGAGGTCGACGGTCGCGTCGGCTGGCGGGTGGTGACCGTCAACCCCAACGGCCTGGACGCCGACGTCCTCGCCGACCACGCGCCCGAACCGGCGCCAGCCGTCTCGCTGAGCCTGTCCCGACAGGTCCAGACCGCTGCGCAGCGTGCCGTCGACGCCACCAATCGGTTCCAGATCGCGATGGTGGTGGTCCAGCCCTCGACCGGACACATCCTCGCGGTCGCCCAGAACAAGTCGGCCGACCGGAGCGGCCCCATCGCCACCACCGGTCTTTATCCGCCCGGGTCGACGTTCAAGATGGTGACCGCGGCGGCGGCGATCAGTCGTGATCTCGCCCACCCGCAGACGATGGTGCCGTGCCCGGGCGAGATCGAGATCGGTCCACGCCGCATCCCGAACTACGATCGCTTCTCCCTGGGAACCGTGCCGATGCTGCAGGCTTTCGCGAGCTCCTGCAACACGACCTTCGCCAAGCTCGCCAGCGAGATGGGGCCGTCGGACCTGGCCCACACCGCGGCGTCGATGGGGATCGGACAGCAGTACGACATCGCCGGTCTCGACGCCGTCTCCGGTTCGGTGCCGATCGCACCGGAGCTGGTGGCGCGCAGCGAGGACGGTTTCGGTCAGGGCAAGGTCCTGGTCAGCCCGCTCGGACTGTCCCTCGTGGCAGCCACCGTTGCGCACAACGGCAAGGCGCCTGTCCCGCAGCTGATCCTCGGCAAACCGACGAAGGTGACCGGACCGCAGCCGTCGCTGTCACCCGGGGTGGTGGCCGAGCTGCGGCCGATGATGCGGGCCGTCGTCCAGCAGGGCACGGGCACGGTGATCGCCGGTCAGGGTGACGTTCTCGGCAAGACCGGCGAGGCCGAGTTCGCCGGCGGATCGCACGCGTGGTTCGCGGGCTATCGAGGCGACCTGGCCTTCGCCACACTCGTGGTGGGCGGTGGCGACTCCAACAACGCGGTCGCCGTGACGCGCGACTTCTTCGGGTCGTTGCCGCCCGGATACTATGCCGCGGCGCGATCCTGACGAGCGCCGGATGCGGCGCGCCTGGTGGCGCGCGAGCGGTCGATGGGCGTGAAGTCGACGGGTGAGCGGACTGTTCAGGTGCGGCGCGGCACGATGATCGGCTGACCGGACTCCGGGTGGTCGAGGATCTCGACCGGGTGATCGTAGGTGTCGGAGAGCAGGTCGGCGGTCATCACCTCGCGCGTGGGGCCCTCGGCCAGCAGGTGTCCGTCCTTCATGAGCGCGACGCGATCGGCGTAGGCCGCGGCCAGCGAGAGATCGTGCACGACGAGCAGAACGGCCGATCCGCCGTCTCGGGCACCGCGCAGGATGTCGAGCACGGACTCCTGGTGATGGATGTCCAGTGCCGCGGTGGGTTCGTCGAGCAGCATGACGGGCGCCTGTTGCGCGATCGCCCGCGCGATCGACACCCGGGCCTGCTGACCGCCGGACAGCTGCGAGAACGGACGGTCGACGATGTCGGCGAGGTCGCAGGCGAGGATGGCGTCGTCGATGATCTCCGGTGACCGGACCGCGGCGGGAGTGCGCAGCCACGGGAACCGACCCATCTCCACGACCTCGGCGACGGTGAACGGCGTGTCGGTGCGGTTGTGCTGGGTCACGAACGACCGGAGACGGGCGAGGTCTCGCGACGACGCGGCCGCCACCGGTCGGTCATCGATCAGCACGGTGCCGCGGTCCGGGCGGCGCAGCCCGGCGATCACGGACAGCAGGGTCGACTTTCCGCAGCCGTTCGGGCCCACCAGCGCGAGCAATGTGCCGGGCGCCACCCGCACGGAGACGTCGCGTACCACCTCGCGGCCGCCGAGCGTGACGGTGATGTCGGCGGCGACCACTCCCGTCGTCGCTGCCGTCGTGCTGTCGGCCGCGGTCACCAGCCGGCTCCCGCATGTCGGCTGCGGCGCAACAGGAGGAAGAACACCGGGCCGCCGATCAGCGAGGTGAACATGCCCAGCGGCAGGTCGGCATCCCCGAGCATGGTGCGTGCGGCGAGGTCGGCGGCGGTGATGACCAGCGCCCCGCCGACGACACTCGCGGGCAGCAGGATCGCGTGCCTCGGGCCGACGATCAACCGGAGCACGTGCGGCACGATCAGCCCGACGAACATGATGATCCCCGCGAACGCGACCGCCGCCGCGGTGAGGATCGACACGAGCACGATGACCTGTCGTCGCACCAGTTCCACGTTGACGCCGAGGGACGCGGCCTGGACCTCGCCGAGGGCGAGCAGGTCGATCTTGTGGACCAGGACGAGCGCCCCGGCGACCGCCGCGACGATCAGCGGTGTCGAGACCCACACCTCGTCCCACGTGGTGCCGGCCAGGGACCCCAACTGCCAGAACACGATCTGCTCACGCGCCGCGGTCGACGCGGCGAAGGTCAGGTAGGCGATGATGCCGAGGGTGAAGGCGTTCACCGCGATCCCGGTGAGCACCAGCATGATCGTCGACGTGCCGCCGTCGCGCAGGGACAGCAGATAGACCGAGGCCGCTGTGAAGAGGCCGAAGACGAACGCCGCCCCGGCGAGGGCCCAGTCGTTCGCCGTGCCGCCGCCCAGGACGATCATCAGGCACGCGCCGACCGCCGCGCCGGACGAGACACCGATGATGCCCGGTTCGGCCAGGGGATTGGCGAGCACGCCCTGAAGGAGGCAGCCACCCGCGCCCAGGGCCGCGCCGACGAGCAGACCCAGCACGATGCGCGGGAACCGCACGTTCCACAGTGCGCCTTCGCCGTTGGGGTGCGACGGCAAGGGGCCGATGTCGAGGTGGAAGTGATGGGCGAGGCTGCCGAGGACCTCGATGGGCGGCACCCCGACCTGGCCCATGCCCGCGGAGACGACCACGAGCGCGGCGGTCCCGATCAGGAGGACGGCCATCACGATCAGGTTGCGCGTCCGGTGGCGGGCGCGTCGGGCCGCCGCAGTCGTCGACGGGCGGGTCGTTGTCGGGGCGCTCATGTGTAGATCGCCCGGGCCAGGGACGACAGGACCTCGCCGACGTCGGGGCCGAACGCGAGGATCTTGGTCTCGTCCATCTGCACGATGCGGCGGTTGCGGCCGGCGTCGGTCTCGGCGATGCCGGGCAGTGCGAGCACACCGTCGAGACCGCCGACCGTGTCGGCGCCCTGTGTCATCACCATGATCACGTCCGGATCGGCTTTGATCATCGCCTCGGCGGTGATGGCGGTGAAGGCGCCGCTCAGGTCGGCTGCCTCACCGGCGTCGCGGCCGCCGAGCGTCTCGATCAGGTCGTCGGCGCCCGAGCCGGGACCGGCGAGCAGGATCAGGTTGCGCCCCCGGATGTAGACGAACGCGATCGTCGGATCGCCGGAGGGCGACGGGACCAGTTTCCTCGCGGCGGCGACCTGCCGGTCGGTGCGGGCCGCGAGTTGCTCACCCTGCTCCTCGACGCCGAGGGTGTGGGCCACCGACCGGATCAACGCGTCGTTGGACGCCAGGCTGCGCGTTCCCTCGAACACCACGATGGGTACCCCGGAGTCCCGGATCTGGTCGACGGCGGCGGCGGGCACCGTGTTCTCGTCGACCAGCACCACACTGGGCGCCAGAGCCAGGACCGACTCGGCGTTGAGGCTGTGACCCCGGTTGGTCACGACCGGAAGGCCGACGGCCGACGGGAATGCGGTCGAGGTGTCTCGGCCCACCACATGCGATCCAAGCCCGAGGGAGAACACGATGCTCCCGAGCGTGCCGTTGATGTCGACGGCGACGATGCGCGACGTGTCGCGGACGGTGACCGCGCCGTAGCGCACCGAGTCGACGGTGACCGGCAGGGACGGGGTGGGATCGTCGGCAACCGGGACGATGTCGCGTTGCGGCAACTCCGCGGTCTGCGGGCCGCTGCGCAGATGGGCCGTCGGTGCCACCGAGGACGAAGCGTCGGTCTGCTCGATCGGCTCGACGAAGCACGCCGACGTCGATCCGACGAGCAGCGCGGCGACGGCGACGAGGACCAGGCGCACAGCGCGGGAGCAGGGTCGGCGTCGCGACATCGTGCCGTCGGGGTCGATCCGTTCCGGACGTGGTGCGCCGCGGCCCACGCCTGCGCCCGGTCCGTCGGTCACATCCAGCTCGCCCGCCCTCACGAGTCCTCCACTCATCGCGCTCGCCTGCCACCTTAGTTGTCACGGCGCGCAAGGCCCGCGGTGCCCGCGGTGCCCGCGGTGCCTCCGCCCGTCCGGTGGACAGCGATACAGTGTGGGTCATGACTGTTCGCGCTGCCCTGCGGCCCGGCACGCTGTCGCCGACGCGTCCGGTTCCCGACTCGATCGAGCGACCGGAGTACGCCTGGAAATCGACGGTCGCCGAGGGCCACGAACCCTGGATCCAGACACCGGAGACCATCGAGAAGATGCGCGTCGCGGGGAAGATCGCGGCGAACGCCCTGGCCGAGGCCGGACGGGCCGTGGCGCCCGGCGTCACCACCGACGAGCTCGACCGGATCGCCCATGAGTACATGGTCGATCACGGCGCCTATCCGTCGACGTTGGGCTACAAGGGTTTTCCGAAATCCTGCTGTACCTCGCTGAACGAGATCATCTGCCACGGCATCCCCGACTCGACGGTGGTCGAAGACGGTGACATCGTCAACATCGACGTCACCGCCTACATCGACGGGGTGCACGGTGACACCAACGCCACCTTCCTCGCGGGCGATGTCTCCACGGAGGCGGCCGATCTCGTGGAACGCACGCGCACGGCGACCCAGCGTGCGATCAAGGCGGTGAAACCGGGACGGGAGCTGAACGTCATCGGCCGGGTGATCGAGGCGTACGCCACTCGGTTCGGGTACACGGTTGTGCGCGATTTCACCGGCCACGGCATCGGCGAGACGTTTCACAACGGTCTGGTGATCCTGCACTACGACCAGCCGAACGTCGACACGGTGATCGAGCCGGGCATGGTCTTCACCATCGAGCCGATGATCAATCTCGGCGGGCTCGGCTACGAGATCTGGGACGACGGCTGGACCGTGGCCACCACCGACAGACGATGGACCGCGCAGTTCGAGCACACCCTGGTCGTGACCGACGACGGCGCCGAGATCTTGACCCTCCCGGACGAGTGACACCGACCGCGTGAAGGGTGCGCTGCTCGTCGGCGGCACCAGTTCCGACGCCGGCAAGAGTCTCATCGTCGCGGGTCTGTGCCGAGAGCTCCGCCGACGTGGAGTGCGGGTCGCGCCGTTCAAGGCACAGAACATGTCGAACAATTCCGTCGTCACCCTTGACGGCGGGGAGATCGGACGCGCGCAGGCCTTGCAGGCGTATGCCTGTGGCCTCGCCCCGTCCACCCGGTTCAACCCGGTGCTGCTGAAGCCCGGCAGCGATCGCCGATCACATGTGGTGGTGCGGGGCAAGCCTGCGGGCGACGTCGGCGCACGCGACTATCACACCTGGCGGTCGCACCTCGCCGGTCTCGTCGCCGAGGAATTGGCCTCGCTGCGAGCCGAATTCGACGTCGTCGTCGTCGAAGGCGCCGGTTCGGTCGCCGAGATCAACCTGCGGGCCACCGACCTGGCGAACATGGGTCTCGCCCGCGCGGCAAACCTACCCGTCCTCCTGGTCTCCGACATCGACCGCGGCGGCTCGCTGGCACATCTGTTCGGTACCACCGCCGTCCTCGACGCCGACGACCAGCGGCTCATCGCCGGCTATGTCATCAACAAATTCCGTGGCGACCCGACGATCCTGGCGCCCGGACTCGATCGTCTGCGGGAGATGACCGGGCGGGACACCCTCGGGGTTCTCCCGTACAGCACTGACCTGTGGCTCGACGCCGAGGACTCGCTGGGCGCATCGGTGGGACGCCGCGTCGGACCGCCGGACACCGCAGGCACGGGCCTCGGTGCGAGTCGGTTGACCGTCGCCGCGATCCGTCTGCCGCGCGTGTCCAACACCACCGACGTCGAGGCGCTCGGCTGTGAGCCAGGCGTCGATGTCACCTGGGTCGACGACCCCTCCGCCGTCCGTTCCGCCGACCTCGCGGTGATCCCGGGTACCCGTGCGACGGTGTCCGACCTCGCCTGGCTCCGGGCGCGCGGACTCGATGACGCACTGAAGGGCCGGGCTCGAGACGGGCAGCCGGTGATCGGTATCTGCGGCGGGTTCCAGATGCTCGCACGGCGGATCGACGACCCCGTCGAGTCCGGCGCGGGCGGCGTCGACGGACTCGGCCTGCTCGATCTCGAGATCGCCTTCGATCAGGACAAGATCCTGCGCCAGGTCACCGGGACCGCGTCGGGTACGGCGGTCACCGGCTACGAGATCCATCACGGCCGTGTTCACTCCTCGCGCGAACAGCCGTGGCTCGTCGACGACACGCACGGCCCCGAGGGAGCGGTGCGTGGCGTGGTGCGCGGCACCCACTGGCACGGCCTGCTCGCCTCCGATGTGTTTCGCCGCGACCTGCTCCGCACCGTTGCGGCCGAGAGTGGTCGGCACGGCTTCGTCGTGTCGTCGACGACCGTGGTCGACGAGGTCCGCGCCGCGCAGGTCGACCTCATGGCCGATCTGGTGCGGGAACATCTCGATCTGACCCGCATCGAGGAACTGATCTGCGGAGGGATCGATCCTGCGCCGCCCGTGATCGGCCATCACCTGGACTGATCGCCGCCCGACGCCGAGGACTCGGGCCGCCACCGTCGGATGTCGCCTATCCTGGCCCGGTGGACACGGAACAGCGCGCGGTGACCGTCGGTGAGCTCACGTTCGACGTCCGGATCGGAGGGCCGGAGGGCGGCACTTGGGTGCTGCTGCTCCACGGATTCCCCGTCAACAGCTCCTGCTACGACGCCGTCGTCCCGAGATTGCACGAAAGCGGCTTGCGGACCATCGTTTTCGATCAACGTGGCTACAGCCCCGGTGCTCGTCCGGCCGGCGTCGACGATTACCGCCTCGACCTGCTGGCCGGTGACGCCCTCGGCGTGCTCGATGCGCTCGGTGTGCACTACGCGATGCTCGTCGGCCACGACTGGGGAGGCATCGTCGCCTGGCATCTCGCCGGCAAGCACCTGGATCGCTTCACCAGTCTCGTGGCCGCCAGCACGGGTCATCCGTCGGCCATGCGGGATGCCCTGGGTTCCAGCGATCAGCGCGAACGGTCGTCGTACATCAAGGATTTCATCGCCGACGACGCCGAGGAGAAACTGAGCGCCGGCAAGGGCGCGCTGCTGCGCCGGGCGGGCGTGACGGCCGAGGAACTCGTGCCGCTGCTCGAGCCCGGAGCGCTGACCGGCCCGCTGAACTGGTATCGCGCGAACTTCACCGGCAACATCGCCGACACGTTGGCCTGCCCGCCGGTGGAGATCCCCACCACGATGATCTGGGGCGATGCCGACGATGCGCTCGGACGGGAGCAAGCTCAGGGGAGCAGTCGGTACGCGTACTCCGACTACCGGTTCTGCGAACTGCCGGGCGTCGACCACTGGATTCCGCAGAACGCCGCTGCCGCCCTGGCGAGCGAGATCGCATTACGCTCCGCAGTGTTCTGAGGGGCAGTGTTCTGAGCGCGCGCATGCTGCCACGCCACACCCTGATCCCTGAGGTGCTGCCTCACCCCGATGCCTGATCCCTGAGGTGCTGCCTCACCCTGATCCCTGTTCCCTGAGGAGCGAGGCGCCAGCCGAGCGTCACGAAGGGCAGCTCCTCGTCTCAGCCGAACCGCTCGGTCCGAATCCGATCGGGCGGATGGCCGGCGGCGACCATCGCAGCGGCGGCGTGTTCGACGAACCGGTTGGGGCCGCAGATGAACACCGTCGGATCGCGGTCGGCGGCGATGGTGATCTCGGCGAGCTCGGTGGCGCCGAGCCGGCCGACCGGACGGCCCTTGTCGTCAGGCGCCACCCTGGTGTATGCGAGATGGACTGGGAGACGGTGTCGTTCGACGATCTGGCGCAGGTCGTCAGCGAACAGCATGCGATCCGGTGACCGCAAGGAATACACGAGGTCGAACGGCACCATCGGGGCGGCGACCTCACGGGTACGGATCATCGCGATCAGTGGTGCGAGTCCCGAGCCCCCGGCGATGAGCTGCACCGGACGCGGGTCTGTCCCGTCCCAGGTGAAGAAGCCGCCGTGTGGTCGGGTCACCTCGAGCGGTTCACCCACCTCGACCACGTCGACGAGGTAGGGCGACACCTCACCGTCCTCGGCCCGCTCGACGGTGACCTCGACCGTCCGGCTCTCCCGGACGTCCGACAACGAGTAGGTGCGGGCCGTCGAGTAGCCGTCCTCGGCGGTCAGACGGATGTCGAGGTGCTGGCCCGGGAGTCCACGGAATGGTTCGGACAGGGCCAGGCGCAACGATCGGGCGCTCTCGGTGTGCCGTGTCTGCGCGATCACCGTCGCGATCTGCCAGTCGGTCATCGATCACATCGAGTCACGAGTACCGCTGTTCGGTCCACGGGTCGCCGTGCATGTGATAGCCGCGACTCTCCCAGAAGCCCGGCGTGTCCGAGGACATGAAGCGCAGCCGCCGAACCCATTTGGCGCTCTTCCAGAAGTAGAGGTGGGGGACGAGCAGCCGCGCCGGACCACCGTGCTCGGCCGACAGCGGCTCGCCGTCGAAGGTGTCGGCGATCCAGCCGCGACCGGAGACGAGGTCGGCGAGTGCCACATTGGTCGTGTACCCGCCGTGGCAGTGCGCCATCACGTGCGTGTCGGCCGGCCAGGGAAGCCGGCTCACGATGGTGTCGAAGGAGACGCCGCGCCACCGCGTCTCGAACTTCGACCATCGGGTGACGCAATGGATGTCGGTGACGATGTCCTCGTGCGGCAGCGCTTGGAACTGTGCCCAGTCCCAGGTGTGTGCACGATGATCTGACGACTGCAGGGTCAACGTCCACGTGTCGAGACCGACGGTCGGGGTGGGTTCGGCCGACAGCACCGGGAAGTCGAAGGTTCGATACTGGCCTGGTGGGAGCCGACCCGCGTCGCGGTCGCGACGGCCGACGAACCCGCGGTTGACGATCGCCATGTGGAGATCGTACGCGCGCCACCCGGGCCCGCGCCGTCCGAGCGGGTCAGAGATCGAGGCCGAGCAGCGCGTTCTCCAGCACCTCCGGCATCGCCGGATGAATCCAGTACTGTCCCCGCGCCATCTCCCGGGCAGCGAGACCGAAGGACATGGCCTGGATGGCGGGCTGCACGACCGTCGGTGCCTGCGGGCCGAGGACGTGGCAGCCGAGCAATCGGCCGGTCCCGCGCTCGGCGATCACCTTGCAGAAACCGGTGGTGTCCTCCATCGCCCATCCGTAGGCGATGTCGCCGTACGCCTGCACCTTCACCGCGATGTCGAGGCCGCGTTCTCGGGCCTGGTCCTCGGTGAGGCCCACCGACGCGATCTGCGGATGGGTGAACACCGCGAACGGGACGAACCGATGGTCGAACGAATCGAGATCGTCAGCGTCCCAACCCTTCAGGAGATTGGCCTGGACCACCCTCTCCTCATGGTTGGCGACATGTTTGAGCTGATAGGGGGAGCTGACGTCGCCCAGTGTCCACACCTTCGGCGCCTGCGTCCGGCCGTGCTCGTCGCAGATGACCCGCCCCTCGTCGTCGAGTGAGATCCCGATCGACCCGAGATTGAGCCGATCGCCGTTGGGGCGGCGGCCTGTGGCGACGAGGAGGACGTCACCGTCGATGTGCGTCCCGTCCTCCAGGCTGACACGCACGCCTCCGTCGGGGAGGTCGGTGGCCTCGGTGACAGCCGCGTCGAGGTGGACATCCCACTTCTGTTGCGCGATCTCGGTGAACCGGCGCGAGACGTCGGCGTCGAGTTTGCGCAGGATGGCCGGGCCCCGCGCCACGATCGACACACGACTGCCGAGCGCGCCGAACACATGCGCGAACTCGGCTGCGATGTAACCACTTCCGAGGATGATCAGGCGTTCTGGGACGCGGTCGAGCCGCATGACGTCGTTGTTCGTGTAGTACCGCACCGAGCTCTGCTCGATGACCGGCGGCGCCGTCGCGCGGGATCCGGCGGCGAGGACCACCTCCGAGGCGAGGACGAGCGCATCGTCGGTGACCAGACGGTACCGCCCGTCGGCGTCGCGTCCGTCGAACTCGACATGCGACGAGTAGACGGTGATGTTGGGGCAGCGCTCATCGTCCTCGCGATACTCCTTGCCGCCCACCGAGATCGGGTCGATCCTGCCGAACACCCGGTCCACGATGGCGGGCCAGTCCACCGCATCCACATGGGCGGCGACGCCGAAACGGTCGGCCTCGCGGGCATTCTCGGCCACCTCGGCGGCGTAGACGAACATCTTGGTCGGGATGCAACCCACGTTCAGGCAGGTCCCGCCGTACACGCCCTCCTCGAAGATGGCGATGCTCGTGTCGTCGAACCGGTCATCCGGGATGGAATTGCCGCTGCCCGAACCGATGATGGCGAGATCGACGACCTGGGTGACGCTCATGCGTGCTCCGTTCTGATCGTGGCGTCCTGGCTCGGTGTGTGCCCGGGCGAGGCCGGAATCCCGAGTGTGCCCCGCAGCCAGACATCCACCTCTCGATAGGCGGCGGACCGTGCCCGCTCGACCGAGAGGAAGACATCGTGGCGGGCATCGGTTATCGGCACCACGGCGACCCGGTCGCCGAGGCAACCGCTCCACCGGGTCATGTGCCGGACGTCGAGGACCACATCCGCGTTGTCGACACCGGCCGGCCGGTGAGGACCGAAGATGGTCTTGTCGGAGCGCAACACCAGGGTCGGCACCCCGACGTCGATACCGCGGTGCAACCGTGCGTGGCCGCGCCGGACCGCGTGCAGGAAGCCGAACGTGACCGGGAACCCGCCCATCGGCTTCAACGCCAGGTCGTAGGCCCATTCACCTCCGGTCGTCTCGTGAATGCTGCGGCCATAGCCCTCGGACAGTTCCTGGGGGATGACCGCCGTCGGGCGGACTGCGGCGGCGATAAGAAGGGCGAGGGAGACGACCGGGGTGCGCAGAACAGGGCTGCCCTGGAGATCGAACCAGGGACTGTTCAGCAGCAGGCCGTTGACGTGCGCGAACCGTGCCGGCGACGACGCCCGCACTCGGTCCAGCCAGAGCGGTGTGATCAGCCCCCCGGTCGAGTGGGCCGCGATGAGCACCCGTGCCGGGGCACCCTCGGTCGCGGTCTCGGCGACCACGACGTCGAGCGCCTTGTCGAGCTCCTCGTCGTAGCAGCGCAGGTCGGTGGTGAGGTGGGGTGTGTGGTGCGGCTTCAGGGACCGGCCGCACTTGCGCAGATCGATCGCGTAGAACGCATACCCGCGTTCGTGGAAGAAGTCCGCGAGGGGCTCGTGGAAGAAGTAATCGGTGAAGCCGTGCACGTAGAGCACCGCTCCGTTGACCGCGGGCCCACCGCCCGCCCGGCGGACGAGTGTCGCGGTGATCGGGTCCTCGCCGTCGACGTCGGGCCCCAGCGGCAGGGTCAGCGTCTCGTAGCGGTCCAGCAGATGGTCGGGTTGCCAGTTCGCAGCGGGTCCGCCATCGTCAGGGATGGGCCCGGGGGATGCGGTCACGTCGTCCACTGTAGAGAAGGCGTCCCCGCGTCGATCGGCGGCGGAGTGTCGCCCAGCCCACACTTTGCCCGAGGCGATTCCGTTGTTCGGCGGTGGATGGGGAACAATGGCCGTTGACAGGGACGACCGCGTCGGCAACAGCGACAGCGTCGATCGTCCAGGCTGTGCGAAGGAGAGTTCCTCGTGTCTCAAACGGTGATCAAGACGGACGTCGCGCTGGTCGGCGCGGGCATCATGAGCGCCACGCTCGGTGCGCTGCTGCGTCGGTTGCAGCCGGACTGGTCCATCAGCCTGTTCGAGCGGCTCGACGCCGCGGCCGCGGAGAGCAGCGACCCGTGGAACAACGCGGGCACCGGCCACTCGGCCCTCTGCGAGCTGAACTACACGCCGAAGACCGCCGACGGTGACGTCAACATCGACAAGGCGATCAACATCAACGAGCAGTTCCAGGTGTCGCGCCAGTTCTGGGCCAACTCGGTCGACAACGGCATCCTCGGGGATCCCAGCGAGTTCATCAATCCCATCCCGCACGTCAGCTTCACCCATGGCGCCGACGGCGTGGAGTACCTGCGCAAGCGCCACGAACGTCTGGCCGGTCAGGTCCTGTTCGAGGGTATGGAGTTCATCGACGACCCCGCCGAGTTCTCCGCCCGCCTCCCACTGATGTCGGCCGGCCGTGACTTCGCCGACCCGGTGGCACTCAACTGGTTCACCGACGGCACCGACGTCGATTTCGGTGCCCTCACCCAGCAACTGCTGAACTACGTCGGCCGCACCGGTGCCGACATCTACTTCGGCCACTCCGTCACGAACCTCTCGCAGCAGTCCGACGGCAGCTGGATGGTCAAGGTGCGCAATCTGCGGACCAAAGAGAAGTTCACCGTCCACGCCAAGTTCGTGTTCGTCGGTGCCGGTGGCGGTGCGCTGCACCTGCTGCAGAAGTCGGGCATCAAGGAGGCAAAGGGATTCGGCGGCTTCCCGGTCTCCGGCGAGTTCTTCCGCTGCACCAACCCCGACCTGATCACCGAGCACCACGCCAAGGTGTACGGCCAGGCCGCCGTCGGCGCGCCGCCGATGTCGGTGCCGCACCTCGACACCCGCGTGATCAACCACAAGCCGGGGCTGCTGTTCGGCCCGTACGCCGGGTGGTCGCCCAAGTTCCTCAAGAGCGGCAAGGTCACCGACCTGCCCTTCTCGGTCAAGCCGGGCAACCTGCTGCCGATGCTGTCCATCGCGCCGCAGGAATTCGGCCTGCTCAAGTACCTGATCAGCGAGCTGGCCGCGAGTCGAGCCGACCGCGTGAACACCCTCGGGGAGTTCGTTCCACGGGCCGACGGCGACGACTGGGAGATCATCACAGCCGGTCAGCGTGTGCAGGTCATCCGCAAGACCGGCGTGGGCGGAAGCCTGGAGTTCGGGACGGCGGTCGTCACCGCGGGTGACGGCACGATCGCCGGGCTGCTCGGTGCGTCCCCCGGAGCATCGACGGCCGTGCCGGCGATGCTGCAGGTCCTGGAGAAGTGCTTCCCGACCGAGTACGAGGGCTGGGGACCCGCACTGACCGAGATGATCCCGTCGTTCGGCCGCAAACTGTCCGATGACCGCGATCTGTTCCGTCAGGTCTGGGACTGGACGACCGCCAGCCTGCAGCTCAAGCGTGACGATCTCGCACCTCCGGTCGGAGCCGACCACGCCCCGGCCACCGCGGTCTGAGATCGGCATCCGACGCGGCGCCGACGACGTGGCTGGTACGGGAGAGTCCGAGTGTGATAGTCACGAGGTCATGACCACGGAAGGGCAACTGCGCCACAGCCTGTCCGCCGATCTGGATGCGGCGACCCTGTATCAGATCCTGCGACTGAGGGTCGACGTCTTCGTCGTCGAGCAGGCGTGTCCGTATCCCGAACTCGACGGCCGCGACCTGGACCCGCAGACCCGTCAGTTCTGGATCTCCGGCGACGACGGGGTCATCGCCACCCTGCGTCTGCTGGTCGACCCACCGGCCGCCGACGGCAGCCCGATGTATCGCATCGGGCGGGTGTGCACCGAACGCGGTCATCGGGGACAGGGACTGACCGCGCAGCTCCTCGGTGCCGCCCTCACCGAGATCGGTGATCATCCCTGCCGGATCGATGCGCAGGTCTACCTCGTCGACATGTACGCCAAGTTCGGTTTCCTGGCCGAGGGTGACGAATACCTCGAAGACGGCATCCCGCACATTGCGATGCGGCGTGACCCGGCGCCGTCGGCGGGCCGGTCCCGATGAGCGGACGACATCGGTCGGCGGACGCCGTCGCGCCGGCCCGCTATCCGTTCAGCGCCGTCGTCGGCCAGGACACGCTGAAACTCGCGCTGATCCTGTCCGCGATCTCGCCGGCGATCGGCGGAGTGCTGATCCGCGGCGAGAAGGGCACGGCCAAATCGACGATCGTCCGAGGACTCGGGCCGATCCTCGGCGCGGACGGTGAGCGCCGGAGCGGACGGGTCGTCGAACTGCCCATCGGCGCGACCGAGGACCGTGTCATCGGGTCGCTGGATCTCACCGCGGTCCTGAGCGAGGGGCGGGCGGAGTTCACACCGGGGTTGCTCGCACAGGCCGATGGTGGCGTCCTCTACATCGACGAGGTCAATCTCCTCGCAGATCATCTCGTCGACGTACTGCTCGACGCCGCGGCGGGCGGTCGGGTGACCATCGAACGAGATGGCGTGTCGCACACCCAATCCGCCGATTTCGTGCTGGTCGGCACGATGAACCCGGAGGAGGGGGAGCTGCGGCCCCAGCTGCTGGACCGATTCGGTCTCGCGGTCGACGTCGCCGCCGGCCGCGACATCGACGAGCGTGTCGAGGTGGTGTCACGCCGCATGGCCTACGACTCCGACCCGGAGGGCTTCATCGCGGAGTACTCCGCAGCCGAGACCGATCTCGCCGACCGCATCGCGGTCGCGCGGGAGCTCGTGTCGTCGGTGACCGTGCCGACGACCGAGTTGCGTCGAATCGCCGGGGTCTGCGCGCACCTGGCCGTCGACGGCCTGCGCGGTGACATCGTGGTCGCACGGACCGCGGTCGCGCACGCGGCGTGGCGGCAGGCCGCCGAGGTCACCGCCGACGACGTCCGCGTCGCGGTGGAACTGGCACTGCCACACCGTCGTCGGCGCAATCCGTTCGACGAGTCGGGGTTGTCGCCGGATCAGCTCGACGAGGCGATGGACGCGGGCGACGAGGCGTCCGGCGGAACCGGACCCGAGACAGACGGTCCCGACGACGACCCGAATCCGACGGACCCGACCGAGCCGCCGGATCCCGGTTCCGGGACCGATGACCGCGCCGACGGAACCGAGACACCGCCCGAGGCCGCGTCGAGTCCGGATTCGTCTGCGAGCCCCGACTCCTCCGCGCCCGAGCCGCCGGCCGAGGACGCCGACGAGCCGACGCCGTCGGAGACGGTGCCGGGCGCGAGATTCGGCAGCCCACGCACCACCGAGACGTCACAACGTATGCGGCGCCTACGGCTCACCGGTGTCGGGGAGGGTGACCCGGGTCGTCGGTCACGCGCCCGGTCCCGCCGTGGGCACGACACGCGCGCAGTCGATTTCGAGAACGGTAGCCCGGTCCACCTGTTCGGCACGATCCTGTCGGCGGCCGGACGCGAGTCGGTCCGCACCGCCGGCGCCGCGCTGCGCATCGGCGCATCCGACCTGCGTGCGGCCGAGCGCATCGGCCAGGAGGGCAATCTCGTCGTGTTCGTCGTCGACCTGTCCGGGTCGATGACAGCCCGGCGACGTCTCTCGGCGGTCAGCGAGATCTGCGTCGACCTGCTCCGTGACTCCTACACCCGTCGTGATCGCGTCGCGGTCGTCGTCGCGCGGGGAGCCACGGCCTCGGTCGCCGTCCCGCCGACCAAGTCGGTCGACATCGCGGTTCGCCGCCTCGCCGACATCCGGACCGGCGGCCGCACCCCGCTGGCCGAAGGGCTGACGGCGGCAAGCGAACTCGTCGAGCGCGCGGCGCGACGCGAACCGCAACGTCGGCCACTGCTCGTCGTCCTCACCGACGGCCGGGCGACCGCCGGCAAGGACGCCGCCGCCCGGGCACGCGCGGTGGCCGAGACGATCGGGCGGCGCGGCCTGGAGTCGGTGGTGGTGGACTGCGAACAGGGGATGATTCGGCTCGGCCTCGCCGGTGAACTCGCCGCGGCCATGGGTGCGCGATGCCTGCCGATGGACGAGCTGTCGGCGGGAGCGCTGTCCCGTCCGACGCGGGCCGCGTGAGAGACCGCGCGTAGATCCGACAATCGGTAGGAGGCGCAGTGCCGCAAGGAGTTCCCGACACGATACCCGCGGACGGTCTGACGACCCGACAGCGACGGAACCAGCCCGTGTTGGCGGTGCACACGGGCGACGGCAAGGGCAAGTCGACGGCGGCGTTCGGTATGGCGATGCGCGCGTGGAACGCCGGGATGCGGGTCGCGGTGTTCCAGTTCGTCAAGAGTGCGAAGTGGCGGGTCGGTGAGGAGTCGGCCCTCGCCGCGCTCGGTGATGTCCACGCGCAGACCGGGGCGGGGGGTCCCGTCGAATGGCACAAGATGGGGCAGGGATGGTCATGGCTGCGCGCCAATGCCGACCAGGCTGACGACCACGCGGCGGCGGCGCAGGCCGGATGGGCCGAGATCGCGCGCCGTCTCGCCGCCGAGCAACACGACTTCTATGTCCTCGACGAGTTCACCTACCCGCTGGGTTGGGGCTGGGTGGACACCGACGAGGTGGTGGAGACGTTGCGTCTGCGACCCGGTCGCCAGCACGTCGTCATCACCGGGCGGCGTGCACCTGCCGCGCTCGTCGAGGCGGCCGATCTGGTGACCGAGATGACGAAGATCGCGCACCCCATGGATGCCGGCCGCAAGGGCCAGAAGGGCATCGAGTGGTGACCGGGGACCGGCCGTCGTGACCCGACCACCCGCGGTCGTCATCGCCGCTCCCTCCTCGGGAAGTGGCAAGACGACCATCTCCACCGGACTGATCGGCGCCCTGCGCGCCGCCGGACACCGGGTGGCGCCGTTCAAGGTCGGACCCGACTACATCGATCCCGGCTACCACGCCGTGGCCGCAGGAGGCGTCGGACGCAACCTCGACCCGAACCTGGTCGGCGCCGACCTCGTCGGACCGCTGTTCGCCGCCGGCACGGCGGGTGCGGACATCGCCGTGGTCGAAGGGGTCATGGGGTTGTTCGACGGTCGCATCCTCGACGACTCCGCCTCTGACAGTGCGGATCCGACCGGTTTCGGTTCGACCGCCCATGTGGCGCGGCTGATCGGCGCGCCGGTGATCCTCGTCGTCGACGCGGCAGGTCACAGCCAGTCGGTGGCCGCGCTGCTGCACGGCTTCATCGGCTACGACCCGTCGATCCGGATCGCCGGCGTGATCCTCAACCGCGTGGGATCGCCCCGGCACGAGACCGTCCTTCGGCAGGCCTGTGGCCGTGTCGGGCTGCCCGTCTTCGGAGTCGTGCGCCGTGACCCGGATCTGCAGGTGCCGTCGCGACATCTGGGGCTGATCCCGGCGGCCGAGCGGCGCGACGACGCGGTGCGGGCCGTCGATGCGATGACCATGACGATCGGTGCGGCCCTGGACCTCGACGCGATCGTGGCGGCCGCCCGGACCAGGCGGGCAGAACCTGTCGCGGCCTGGTCCCCGGCGGGGGCGCTCGACGACGACCCGACGATTGTGCCGGGTGCGCGGCGACCGGTGATCGCCGTCGCCGGTGGTGCCGCATTCACCTTCGGGTACGCCGAGCACCGGGAACTGCTCGAGGCCGCCGGAGCCGAGGTCGTCGGGTTCGATCCGCTCTACGACCGGTTGCCCTCGGACGTCGACGGAATCGTCATCGGCGGAGGTTTCCCCGAAGAGCACGCCGAGGCGCTCGCCGCCAACGACGAACTGCGCGACGGGGTGCGCCGCCATGCCCGTGAGGGGCGGCCGATCGTCGCCGAATGCGCCGGATTGCTTTATCTCGCACGAGAACTCGACGGGCACCGGATGACGGGGGTCATCGACGCCGTCGGCCGGTTCGGTCCCACGCTGACCCTCGGATACCGCGACGCCGTCGCCGTGGGTGACTCGGTGACCTTCACCGCGGGACAGCGGGTGACGGGGCACGAGTTCCACCGGTCCACCGTGGCGCCGGGCGACGCCGCCCCCGCGCCCGCGTGGGCGTGGCGCGATCACGGCGGTCGTCCCGGCAGCCACGGCCATGCCTCGTCGTCGGTGCACGCCTCCTACCTCCATGTCCATCCGGCCGGTGCCCCGGGCTCGGTGGCGCGATTCGTCCGGGCCGCCCTCGCGGCGCGGACCGCCGGTGGGGTCGGGGAGCCGTCGCGGTGAATCAGCACCGGCTGAGCGAGGCTCTCGACGCTCTCGCCGAGCACGGGGTCGACGACCCGGTCGTCCTGCGTGACCTGCTCGAGGCGGTCCTCGTCGTCGGACAGGGCCTCGACCTCGACCGCGCGCTGCAGCGCATCGTCGAGGTGGCCTCCCAGGTGGTCGACGCCCGTTACTGTGCCCTCGGTGTCCGCGGCCCGGACGGTGGACTCAGTGCGTTCGTCTACACCGGGATCAGTCCGGCCCAGCGCGCGCGTATGGATCACCTGCCTGTCGGCAGGGGCGTGCTCGGTCTGCTGATCGAGGAACCGCAGGTGCTGCGCATCCCGTCCTTGGCGAAACACCCATCGTCGGTCGGCTTTCCGCCGAACCATCCGCCGATGCACACCTTCCTCGGTGCGCCGATCATCGTGCGCGGGTCGGTGTTCGGGAGCATCTACCTCACCGAGAAGCAGTCGGCCCTGGAGTTCAGCGAGGTCGACGAGACGTTGGTCGCCGTTCTCGCCATCGCCGCCGGGATCGCCGTCGACAACGCCCGGCTGTTCGGGCAGGCCCGCACCCGACATCGCTGGATGCAGGTCATCGCGCGTCGTGGTTCCGAACCGCTGGCGGGCATCGCCCTCGAGGACACGCTGACCCGGCTGTGCGTCGACGTCGCCGAGCTCGGTGACGGGATCGACGTGTTCATCCTCACCGGGGAGCCGGGCGCGGTCTCCGTCCGTGCACACACCGGTGGTCCGATCACCGCCGGCGACCTGACCCTGCCCCCGACAGGCGCGCGGGCGGTCTACCCGGTCGCCGAGATCCCGTCGGAACTCGTCCGGCGCGACGCCGCATGGGTGACGGTGCAGCCGCTACAGCGGGCCGCGGGCGCGTTCGGCTGGATCGTCATCACACATGCGAACCGACCCGACTGGGACGACGACGACACCTCGGGATTGGCCGGTGTGGCCGAGGTCGCCTCGCTGTCGGTGGTGTACGCCGACCAGCAGCAGATCGCCCGCGATCTGGAGGTCCTCGAGGACCGGCACCGTATCGCCCGCGACTTGCACGACCACGTGATCCAACGACTCTTCGCGATCGGGATGTCGGTGCAGACGATGCTCGCCGCCCGGGCCGGCGACTCGTCGGCCGACGCGGCGACGACCGACCGTGCGACGACTGATCGGCTCGAACAGGTCGTCGGCGACCTCGACCGCACCATCGCGCAGATCCGCACCTCCATCTTCGACCTGCAGACCGTTCCCGGCCATCACGACACCGCGACCCTGCGTCGGCGGGTGCTCGACATCGTCGCCGAGCTCGCGGGTCACGCCCCGATCGCGCCGGGTGTGCAGTTCGCGGGACCCGTGGACACCGTCGTTCCCGAGGCACTCGGTCCGCACATCGACGCGGTGCTCCGCGAGGGGCTGTCGAATGCCTTGCGGCACGCGCAGGCTCAGCACATCGATGTCTCGGTCCGGGCCGAGGACGACGTGCTCTCGGTGGAGATCGGCGACGACGGCGTCGGGATCGGATCCGACGTCGTCTACCGCGGCCTCGACAACCTCACCCGACGGGCCGAGGACTGCGACGGGGTGTTCAGCGTGGTGACCTCGCCGCGCGGGCCGGGCAAGCCGGGTGGGACGACGCTCACCTGGTCGGTACCGCTGACCGGGTAGCTGCCCCCAGCCCGGGGCAGACGTAGCCGAAACCGGCTGTCCGCGACGGTTTCCGCTACGTCTGCGGTGCGCTACGTCTGCGGTGCGCTAGATCGTGCCGTCACGCAGTTTCGTCGCCATGACCGCCACCTGGGTGCGGCGCTGCATGTCGAGCTTCGCCAGGATGCGGGACACGTAGTTCTTGATCGTCTTCTCCGCCAAGAACATCCGCTCGGCGATCTGGCGGTTGGTCATGCCGTCACCGATGAGGTTGAAGACCTCGCGCTCCTGGTGGGTGAGCTCCGCGAGCGGGTCGGCGGCATCACCCTTGCCGTCCCGCAGCCGGGCCAGCAGGGCGGTGGTGCTGCGATCGTCCAGGAGGGAACCACCGTGGCCGACGGTGCGTACCGCCTCGATCAGGTTGTGGCCCAGGATCTGCTTGAGCACGAATCCGGACGCACCGGCGAGCACGGCCGCGAGGAGGGCGTCGTCGTCGGCGTAGCTGGTGAGCATCAGGCACCGTACCGACGGTTCCGCCGCGCGGACATCGCGGCACAGTTCGACGCCGTTGCCGTCGGGCAGGCGCACATCGAGAACGGCGACGTCGGGCTTGGCCGCCAGGATGCCGACCTTCGCCTCGCCGACGGAGGCCGCCTCGCCGACGACCTCGAGATCGGTGGCGGTCCCCAGGAGGTCGCGGAGCCCGCGCCGGACGAGTTCGTGGTCGTCGACGAGATAGACGCGCACCGGCGGCGCGGTGGCCTCGCCGGCGGATGGGGCATCGGCTGACATGGACTCGACGGTACCGCAGGTCGGGGTGGGTGGAGAGGTTCCACGATCGGATGACCAGGGTCCCACGGGATCCGGGACCTTCGGCTCACGTCACCGCCCGCGCGGCGGCGCAGAGTTGGTACCTGCCCAGCGAGTCCGAACGACGAGGGAGAACGATGACCAGCCTGATCGACCCACCGGCGCTGACGGATACCGGCATGACCGGCTCGGATCTGCTCCGGGAACTGCTCCCGGTCTGCGAGTCCGAGGTCGAACGACACATGAAGATGACGAAGGACTGGCACCCACACGATTACGTGCCCTGGGACGACGGCCGTAACTTCGCCGCGCTCGGTGGGGACGACTGGGACCCATCACAGTCCCAGCTCTCGGAAACGGCGAAGGCGGCGATGATCACCAATCTGCTGACCGAGGACAATCTGCCGTCCTATCACCGGGTGATCGCCGACAACTTCAGCCTCGACGACGCGTGGGGGTTCTGGGTCGGTCGGTGGACCGCCGAGGAGATGCGGCACTCGGTCGTCATGCGCGACTACCTCGTGGTGACCCGCGGTGTCGATCCGGTGGAGTTGGAGAACATCCGGATGGAGCACATGACCCACGGATTCAACCCGCTGCCCGAGGACGACGGTCAGCGTGACCACAGCTACGACATGCTCTACGCCGTCAGCTATGTCAGCTTCCAGGAACTCGCGACCCGGGTCTCACACCGCAACACCGGCAAGGCCTGCGGCGACCCGATCGCCGACCGGATGCTGCAGCGCGTCGCCGCCGACGAGAACCTGCACATGCTCTTCTATCGCAACATCGTCGACGGAGCGCTGGATCTCGTCCCCGATCAGGCGATGGCGGCGATCTACGCGATCGTGTCCAACTTCCAGATGCCCGGCGCGACCATGCCGAACTTCCGGCGGAACGCGGTGCTGATCGCCAAGGGTGGCATCTACGATCTGCCGCAACACATGTCGGAGGTCGTGATGCCGGTGCTGCGGAAATGGCGCATCTTCGAGCGCGACGACTTCGGTCCGCTCGGCGAGCATTACCGAGAACTGTTGGGAGACTTCCTCGAACAGATGGACATCAAGGTGCGCAGGTTCGAGGAGTCCCGCGATCGTGCGCTCGCCCGGCAGCATGCCAGGGCGGGCCGGTCCGATGAGAGGGTGCTGCGGTGACAGTCCTCGACGGCCCACGATTCAACGGCCCGGTCCTCGACATCACGGTCGGGACCCCGCGCTCGTGCGATGGTTGCACGTGCACCGGGTGCGACCGCGACGACGAACCGGTCATCCCCGGGTTCGACACCGCCATCGCCATGGCCGAGGCCGCCAGTTGCGGCAACGTGACCTGGTGGAACGCCATCCGCGCGCACACCGACGACCCGTCGACCGGAGAATATGCGGCATCGGTTCTGCTCGCCCGGTTGATCCGGTCGGCCGCGCACCGATCGGGCATCCCCGCAGCCGACGTGTGGGCGTCCATCCGCCGGGCCGGTCGTCTGCCCGAGTGAGCGCCTCCGTGCGGCCGGGCGGGAGGCGGCGCGCGGATGCGGCGGCCGGTCAGCGGGTCGGTAGGCTCGTGGGTCATGTCCTCTGGCGTGTCCGACGGTGCCCAGCCCGCACATCCCCAGCCCGCACATCCCCAGCCCGCACATCCCGTACCCGATGAGCCGACCGAGTCCGCGCGTGGCCATTACCTCGTCGGCCTCGACCTCGTCGGCCGCAAGGTCGTGGTCGTCGGCGGTGGATCGGTCGCGCAACGGCGACTGCCCAATCTGATCGCGTCGGGCGCCGACGTCCATGTCGTCGCCCTCGATCCCACCCCGGCCGTCGAGTCGACGCCTGGAATCACGGTCTATCGCCGTACCTACCAGGACGGCGACCTCGACGGTGCTTGGTATGTGATGGCGTGCACCGACGATCCCGGGGTCAATGCGCAGGTGGTCGCCGACGCCGAGGCCCGCCACACCTACTGCGTCCGGGCCGACGACGCCCGGTTCGGCACGGCGGTCACGCCGGCGTCCGGACGGCACCGAGATCTGCAGTTCGGGGTGCTCGCGGGCGGTGATCACCGTCAGTCGGCGGCGTTGCGGGCCGCGATCGGGCGTGCCCTCGCCGACGGCTCGCTCACGGTCGCCGACGACGTGCCCCACCCGCCCGGTGTCGCGCTGGTCGGTGGGGGACCGGGCGACCCGGACCTCATCACCGTTCGCGGACAGAAGCTGCTCCAGCAGGCCGACGTCGTCGTCGCCGACCGGTTGGCCCCGCCGCAACTGCTCGCCGAGCTGGGTCCGCAGGTGGAGATCGTCGACGCCGCCAAGGTGCCCTACGGGCGCGCGATGAAACAGGAGGCGATCAATGCGGTCCTCGTCGACCGCGCTGCCGCCGGCAAGTTCGTCGTCCGGCTCAAGGGGGGAGACCCGTACGTCTACGGACGTGGTTTCGAGGAGGTGCAGGCGTGCGTCGAGGCCGGCGTGCCGGTCACGGTCGTCCCCGGCATCACCAGCCCGATCGCAGCGCCGGCCGCCGCAGGCATCCCGGTCACCCATCGGGGCGTGACCCACGAGGTCGTGATCGCCTCGGGGCACGTCCCGCCCGGACACCCCGATTCGCTGGTCGACTGGGATGCGGTCGCCCGGCTGCGCGGAACCCTCGTGCTGATGATGGCGGTCGAGCGTATCGACGCGTTCGCCGACGCACTTCTCGCAGGCGGCAAGCCTGCCGACACCCCGGTCGCGATGATCGAGAACGGGTCGTTGCCGTCGCAGCGGATACTGCGATCCGACCTCGCCGGCGCGGCCGGCACGGCTGCCGAGCAGGGGCTGCGGCCGCCGGCCATCCTGGTCATCGGCGAGGTCGCCGGCTTCACCGACCTCGCCCCCTGACCGCGCTCCCTGCCGACTGTGTCCCCGGGACCGCACATGTCGCCACCGCGCAGGGGCCGGACCTGGACATTCGACCGTGACGTCCGACCGGTCGGTGACGTCGGCAACAGACCAATGGGGATTGGCATATTCGGGTCCGCGGGCGGTAGCGTCGAAGCCTATGTCCGCCCCCGAGACGTCGAGCTCCGCGCACGCCGCCGTGCCGGAATACCGCAGCGTGTTCGGCGCCGCGATCCTGGTCCTGAGCGGGATGCAGCTGCTGATGGTGCTCGACGGCACGGTCGCGGCCCTCGCCCTCCCCAAGATCCGTGACGCACTGCAACTCTCCGAGTCGAGCGCCAACTGGATCATCAGCAGCTACGTGCTGGCCTTCGGCGGCCTGATGCTGCTGGGTGGACGACTCGGCGACACCTTCGGCCGCAAGCGCATGTTCATCATCGGTGTCGTCGCGTTCACGCTGACCTCGCTGCTGTGCGGCGTCGCCTGGGACGAGACCAGCCTGATCATCGGCCGGGCCCTGCAGGGCGCCTCGGCGGCGATCGCCGCACCGACGGCCATGGCCCTGGTCGCGACGACGTTCGCGCCCGGCAAGCCACGAAGTCAGGCCTTCGCGATCTACGCCGCGATGACCGGCGTCGGATCGGTGGCGGGACTCATCCTCGGCGGCGTACTCACCCAGCTGTCCTGGCGCCTGGTCTTCCTGATCAACGTGCCCATCGGGATCATCGTGGCCCTCGGCGCGATCCTCGTGCTGCGCGAATCGCAGGGCGAACGGCTCTCGCTCGACGTCCCCGGCGCGGTGCTGGCGACCCTCGGCTGCACGCTGCTCGTCCTGGCGGTGAACGAAGGGCCGAACGGTTGGGCGAGTCCCCTGGTGGTCGGTTCGTTCGTCCTCGGTGGCCTGGCGCTGGCAGCGTTCATCGTCGTCGAGCGGCGCGCGAGCAACCCCATCCTGCCGTTCGTGCTCTTCGGCAACCGGAATCGGGTAGCGGCCCTGGTCGCCATCTTCTTCGCCAGCATGATCATGATGTGCATGGCGGTCTTCATCTCGCTGTACCTGCAGGGCATCCTCAAGTACTCACCGATCCAGAGCGGTCTTGCCGTCGTCCCGTTCGCCTTCGGGCTCGGTCTTGCCGCCGCGATCGCGTCCAAGCTGTCGCTGATGGTCCAGCCCCGCTGGCTCGTCCTGTTCGGCGGTGCGATCATCCTGGCCGGCTGTCTCTACGCATCGTCGATCGCGACGGGCGCGCCCGACTACTTCCCGAGCATCGGTCTGCCGGTCGTCGTGATCGGCTTCGGCGTCGGCTTCGCCGTCATCCCCCTCACGTTGTCCGTGGTCGCCGGGGTCGGTCCACTCGAGATCGGCCCGCTCACGGCACTGGCCCAGGTCGCCCAGAACCTCGGCGGCGCCATCGGCCTCGTGGCCGTCGGCGCGGCGGTCACCTCGCGGGCGCTGTCGCAGGGCGGTACGACCGGTCCGGTCGAGGACATGAACCCGACCGAACTCGCCGCCCAGGCGAGTGGATACGGTCTCGCCTTCGCGTGCTGCGCGGGGATCGCGGTGCTCGCCGCCGTCGTCGTGCTGTTCATGCGATTCACCCCCGAAGAGGTGGCCGAGGGGCAGGCCGCCCAGGAGGCGGCGAACGCCAGCCTCGACGTCGACGAGCCGCGGTGACCTCTGACGCCCGATGAGTTCTGGGACCCACCTGGGTCTACCAGAACATGAAGGCGAAGAATCTGGCTGAGTTGTACGACGTGGCGACCCTGGACTGGGGTCCTGTCGCCGCGCGCCTCGAGGAGGGCGTGCCGCAGGCGCCCGGCACCGGCGGTCCCGACCGGCACACCTGGTGGCTGGCGACGATCGACGCCGACGGCGCGCCACATGTCACCGGGGTGGGTGCGCTCTGGCACAAGGGTTTCCTGTGGTTCGAGACCGGGGAGACCACGCGCAAGGGGCGCAACGTGGCGCGCGATCCACGCTGCACGATGTCGCTGGCCGCCCGCGACTACGACCTCGTCGTCGAGGGTGAGGCACACCTGATCCGCGACCCCGACGTCGTCGCGGAGATGGCCGAGCTCTGGGCCGCCGACGACGGTTGGCCCTGCCGCGTGGACGAGACCGGCACGGCGTTGACCGCCGACTTCAGCGCACCGTCGGCGGGCCCGCCGCCCTGGCACGTCTATCGAGTCACGCCCCTGCGCGCGACCGCGTTGCAGACGGTCGAACCCGGCGGTGCCACGCGATTCACCTTCGACTGAGCGAGCATCGGCGGCGGTGCCCACCACCGACGGAGAACGCGATCAGTCGGTGAGCACCACGATCTGATCGGCCGCCGCGATCTCCACACGCTGTCCGGCATCGGCGAGCACGGCGGCCAGCCCGTTCACGTCGCGCACGGTCCGCCGGGTCCGGACGAGCTCGCGCGCCATGAGGCCTTTGTAGTGCTTGTTGAAGTGGCTCACCACTTTTCGACTGCCGTCGGCGGCCTCGGTCATCACCGTCGCGCTGACCGCACCGCGCACCGGACCGAGCTGGTGGTAGACACCTGAGCGGAGATCGACGACGAAGTCGTCGACGGCATCGAGGGCGTCGGAGAGATCGGGCTTCCACACCGACGCGAGGGTCGGCATGTCGGGCAGTCGCGAGCCGCCGGAGAGGCGATAGGCCGGGATCGGATCGCCGGCTCGCACCACACCGAACAACGCCGACCCGATCGCGAGCCGTTCGGTGGCCTTGATCTTCCCGGCGCGGGTGAGCCCGCGATGATCGAGTGCGTCATAGAGCACGCCGGTGTAGCGCTCGATCGCGGGCCGGGTGGGCGAGAGCCAGAGGTCGGCGTTGCGATCGATCTCGGACAGCTGGGTCGCCCCGAGGCCCAGGGCCGCGCGGCTCGCGTCGAGATCGCCGGCCAGATCGACGATCGCCTCGGCGATGCGCTTGCGAATCGGGTTCAGCTCCGAGAACGACAGCGTGTCCAGGTCCAGCGGGCCGCCCCGCCCGCCGTCGGACTTGGTCTCGGAGGGAGGCAGGATGACGAGCACCGCAACACCATATCGGGGCCGATCGTGGGCGTCCCACACCGCACACATCCGACCGGCGGTACCCGACTAAGCTCGACACTCGTGATCACTCGCATGTCGACCTTGTTCCTGCGCACCCTCCGCGACGATCCCGCCGACGCCGAGGTGCCCAGCCACAAACTCCTCGTGCGCGCCGGATACGTCCGCCGCACCGCGCCGGGGGTCTACACCTGGCTGCCGCTGGGCCTGCGTGTGCTCAAGGCCGTGGAGAACGTGGTCCGCGAGGAGATGGCGTCGATCGGCGCGCAGGAGATCCTGCTGCCCGCGTTGCTGCCGCGCGACCCGTACGAGTCGACGGGACGATGGACCGAGTACGGCGACGCCCTGTTCCGTCTCAAGGACCGCAAGGGTGCCGACATGCTGCTCGGCCCCACCCATGAGGAGCTCTTCGCCCAGCTGGTCAAGGGGGAGTACTCGTCGTACAAGGATCTGCCCGTCATCCTCTATCAGATCCAGACGAAGTACCGCGACGAGGAGCGGCCTCGCGCCGGGATTCTCCGCGGCCGTGAGTTCGTGATGAAGGACGCCTACTCCTTCGACCTCGACGACGACGGTCTGAAGGCCGCCTACGATGCCCATCGCGAGGCGTATCAGCGGATCTTCCGTCGTCTCGAGGTCCGCTATGTGATCGTCGCGGCGACATCGGGGGCGATGGGCGGTAGCGCGTCCGAGGAGTTCCTCGCCGAGAGCGAGGTCGGGGAGGACACGTTCGTCCGATGCCTGGAGTCCGGGTACGCGGCGAATGTCGAGGCGGTGATCACGCCCGCGCCCGAGCCGATCCCCTTCGACGGCCTGCCGCAGGCGACGATCCATGACACTCCCGACACCCCGACCATCGAGACGCTGGTCGCCTGGGCGGACGCCACCTTCGAGCGTGCCTACAGCGCCCGGGACACTCTCAAGAACGTGATGATCAAGGTCCGGCGACCGGGCGCCGACTGGGAGATCACCGGCGTCGGCGTACCGGGCGATCGCGAGGTCGACATGAAGCGCCTCGAGGCGGCGCTGGAGCCCGCCGAGGTGGAATTGCTCACCGACGAGGATTTCGCCGCCAACCCGTTCCTCGTCAAGGGGTACATCGGGCCCAGAGGGCTTGCCGCGCACGGTGTCCCGTACCTCGTCGATCCGCGGGTGGTCGACGGCACGTCGTGGGTCACCGGCGCCGACGAGAAGGGCAGGCACTACGTCGACCTCGTCGCCGGACGTGACTTCACCGCGGACGGGACGATCGAGGCGGCGGAGGTCCGCGACGGTGATCCCTCACCCGACGGCAAAGGGCCCCTCGTCTCCGCGAAGGGCATCGAGATCGGCCACATCTTCCAGCTGGGCCAGAAGTACACCGACGCCTTCGAGGTCGACGTGCTCGGTGAGAGCGGCAAGCCGGTCCGCCTCACGATGGGGTCCTACGGTGTCGGCGTGTCCCGTCTCGTCGCGGTCATCGCCGAACAGAGTCACGACGACAAGGGACTGCGCTGGCCGCGGTCGGTCGCCCCGTTCGGTGTGCATCTCGTCATCGCGAACAAGGACGACGCCGCCATCGCCGGCGCCCACGGGCTGGCCGAGGATCTCGACGCCGCCGGCGTGTCGGTGCTTCTCGACGACCGCAAGGCCTCGCCGGGGGTCAAGTTCAAGGACGCCGAACTCCTGGGCATGCCGGTCGTCGTCGTCGTCGGGCGCGGATATGCCAACGGCACCATCGAGATCCGCGACCGCTTCACCGGGGAGACCACCGAGGTGCCCGTCGAGGGGGCCGTTGCGGCGGTCGCCGCGGCAGCACGCGACTAGCTAGCCGGATGTGATCGGAGACGGGGATGCATCCCCGTCTCGTCCGCCCTAGCCGGGGGAGCCGGGGAATGCGATCGTCACGGGCGAATCTCGCAGGGCCACACGCCAGTTCGCTGCACGGACGGTCGAGTCGGTGAGGCCGCCCAGGCCGAGCCGTCGGACGACGGGGTCGTCGGCCTGCTCGATCAGCGCACGATAGGCCACCGTGCAGTCGATCTCTGCGGCGAGCAATGCCCCCACGGCCGTCACCGAGTCGTCGACGGTCAGCGGGAGCGTGTAGCCGGCGGCCGCCTCGGGCACGGTCGCGTCGGCGGCGTCGAGAGCGGCGACGAGTTCGTCCCGCCGCACCCGATGCGCGGCCGTGTACTCGGCGACGGTGGTCCTCCGCGCGGCGGAGGTGAAGGCGGTCGCCACCCCGTAGGCGAAGATCGCCGCGTTCTCGGTGTCGACGGCCTTCGACAGGGCATCGGTCGTCGCTGTCATCCGAGCTGCACCTCCACCATGCTCGTGACCGACGCGGACACGGCGCCGGCGAGTCCGGCCGCGTAGCCACCGAGAGTGCCCGCGGCATCCCCGGCGGTCCGCGCTGAGCGCGACAGCCGGCCCCGCAGGTCGGCGACCGACGTCACGTCGGGGACGGAGGTCACCGATCCCGTCGAGGGTGCCGGCGCCGCCGTGCTCGATCCTCCCGAACCTGCCGGTGCGGCCGGGTCGATGCGGGTGGCGGTCTCCTGATCGAGACGGATGATCTCCTCGCGCAGGGCGCGTGCGTGCTCACCACGCTGA
This sequence comes from Gordonia sp. OPL2, assembly GCF_003797825.1. Lineage (GTDB taxonomy): Bacteria > Actinomycetota > Actinomycetes > Mycobacteriales > Mycobacteriaceae > Gordonia. The sequence continues at coordinate 2,979 of NZ_RKME01000003.1, read as the reverse complement.
GACGCGACCACGCCGAGCGCGTTCGTGTACTCCGGGGTCCGGGGTGCCAGCGACTGCGCGGCGGCCTGGTCGGCGAGGGCCGCCTGGACCAGGGGGACGAGTGCCGCCGCGGTGATCTGGTCGGCGGTGGGACCGCGATCGCACGCGGAGATCGCCGAGAGGGCGACGGTACCGGCGGTGACGGCGAGGCCGCCCCGCAGGACCGTTCGGCGCGTCAGGGGTGAGGTCACGCGACACATGATGCCAGCCGCGGACGGCGACGCGCGGCGGTGGCGTCCGGCACGCGGCCGGGGGAGGGTCGGCGGCCGCCGTGGTCGGAAGCGGTCGCCGAATCCTCTAGGATGGTGCACTGCCACTCAGCCGGTCGCGGACCTGCCGACACCCCGAGGTGCCGGCCGCGGAATGTCCCCACCGACAACTGAAGACGAGGAGAGTGCCGTGCCGATCACCGCCGAGCAGGTCAGCGATCTCGTCGAATCCGTGGTCACCGGACGGGGATTCGACCTCGAGGACGTCATCGTGGACTCGCCGTCGACCCGTCCCGAGATCACGATCGTCGTCGACCGCGACGGTGGCGGCGACCTCGATGTGCTCGCCGACCTCAGCCGCGAGATCTCGGCCGTTCTCGACGACACGCCGACCACCGCCGACGAGGAGTACACCCTCGAGGTCACCTCCCCGGGCATCGATCGCCCGCTCACCGCGCCGCGCCACTGGCGTCGCGCGCGCGGACGCAAGGTCGCGGCGACCGTGTCGACCCCCGACGGCGGTTCACCCCGACAGGTGACGGGCCGGATCGGTCCCGTCGACGACGGCCACGTCCGCATCGTCGCCAACGACAAGGGCCGGTTGCGGACGCAGGACCTGGACCTCGCGACGATCGTCGACGCGGTGGTGCAGGTCGACTTCTCCCGCCCGGGGACCGCCGAACTGGAGCTCTGCGGCCTCGATCCCGACGAGATCGCCCGCCGACGCTCCGACAGCTAGACGACGACCCCCAGCCGATGACCCGGACACCCGCGTCCGACACGGCTCCCGCCGGACACACCACCCCGGCGGATACCCAAACGCCACAGATCCGCGCACAATCGAATCGGACAAGTGAATAGGAGCAGACAAATGAATAGGAGCCCATCCCCATGAACATCGACATCAACGCGCTGCGCATGATCGAGGCGGACAAGGGCATCTCGATCGACACGGTCATCACCGCGATCGAGACGGCGCTGCTGACCGCCTACCGCCATACCGACGGCTTCGCGCCGCACGCCCGCATCGACGTGAACCGCAAGTCCGGTGCGGTCCGGGTGATGGCGCAGGAACTCGACGACAACGGAGACGTGGTCCACGAGTGGGACGACACGCCCGAGGGTTTCGGCCGTATCGCGGCGACCACCGCCCGACAGGTGATCCTGCAGCGTCTGCGCGACGCCGAGAACGAGAAGAACTTCGGCGACTTCGTCACGCACGAGGGGGAGATCGTCGGCGGTGTGGTCCAGCAGGACGCCCGCGCCAACGCCCGCGGCATGATCGTGGTGCAGATCGGCAGCGACGCCAACAGCGCGGAGGGTGTCATCCCGCCCGCCGAGCAGGTTCCCGGCGAGACCTACACCCACGGCGACCGGATCAAGTGCTACGTGGTCGGGGTCAGTCGCGGCCCGCGCGGCCCACAGATCACGTTGTCGCGCACCCATCCCAACCTCGTGCGCAAGCTCTTCTCACTCGAGGTTCCCGAGATCGAGGACGGCTCGGTCGAGATCGTCGCGGTCGCTCGGGAGGCCGGGCATCGATCGAAGATCGCGGTCCACACCGGCGTCAGCGGGCTCAACGCCAAGGGCGCATGCATCGGCCCGATGGGGCAGCGCGTGCGCAACGTGATGAGTGAACTGGCCGGCGAGAAGATCGACATCATCGACTACGACACCGAACCGGGCGTGTTCGTCGGGAATGCGCTGTCGCCGGCGAAGGTTGTGTCGGTCGAGGTCGTCGACCTCGCGGGCAAGGCAGCCCGCGTGGTCGTCCCGGACTATCAGCTCTCGCTGGCCATCGGCAAAGAGGGGCAGAACGCCCGGCTCGCCGCCCGGCTGACCGGCTGGCGGATCGACATCCGATCGGATGCCGACCCCGCACCGGCACCCGCCCCGGCACGCCGTTCCGACGCTCCGCACGCCGACTGAGCAGCCGGTTGTCCGAGAACCGACCTGGCGCGCTAGACTGATCGATGGTTCAGCGATCGCTGTCGACACCACCCGAGGGCCCGGCCCTCCGCACGGGCTCACGCCCACGCGGACCGGTCCGCACGTGCGTCGGATGTCGGCAACGTGCCGAAGCAACGGATCTGGTCCGGGTCGTCGCCGTACACGGCGACGGGCCACCGGTGATCGTCGTCGACGCCGCGAAGACCATGCCGGGACGAGGTGCCTGGTTGCACCCGCAGCGGGACTGTGTGTCCGCCGCGGTGCGACGACGGGCGTTTCCCTCGGCGCTTCGGGTGCCCGGTCTGACCGTGGACCCCGACGACCTCGCCGAAGCAATCGGCGGGATCACCGCAGTAGATGGCCATAGCGGCCGGAACAGGTAGCAGAAGACATGAGCACACCGTGAAGTACCCACGATGAGCGCGTTTCGGACGTAAACCGAGGTCGTAGCGGGCAGCCCGCTCGACCTCCAAGTGAGGAGAGCAGTGGCAGGCAAGGCCCGCGTGCATGAACTGGCCAAAGAACTGGGCGTGACGAGCAAGCAGGTGCTCGAGCGTCTGAAGGAGCAAGGCGAGTTCGTCAAATCCGCGTCGTCGACGGTGGAGGCCCCCGTGGCCCGTCGACTCCGCGAGTCATTCCCCCAGAAGTCGGGATCCAAGGACGCCGGGAAGCCGGCGGCCCGACCGGGTGGCGCCCCCAAGCCGGGTGCCAACGGTTCCGGTGGCGCCAAGCCGGGTCCCGCGCGTCCGGGCCCCAAGCCCGGTGCGCCGACCCCCGGTCC
>NZ_RKME01000039.1 GCF_003797825.1 Gordonia sp. OPL2 | reverse complement strand
GAAAGGGGCGCCGGAGTCGGATGACGATGCGGTCCGGCGGATTCTCAGCGCCGCCGGCGAGCTGATCGATTCCGGGCTGGCCGAGCCGAGCATTCTGAGGGTGGCGCAGAAAGTCGGGGTGACCCGGCAGACCGTCTACCGATACTTCGACAGCACCGACGCGCTGTTGCGCTCGGCGGTGGCCTTCGCGGTGGACGAGTTCCTGGAGGACCTGTCTCGTTCGCTTCGCGGGCTGACTGATCCTGACGTGGCGATCGTGGAGGGGATCGCGGTGACGCTCGAACGGATCCGCGCCAACCCGCGCTTCGCGTTGTTGTTCAGCCGCGACGCCCACGGCCGGTTTCTGCCCGAGGTGACATCGTCGACTGCGCGCACGCTGGGCCGATCGATCGTCGACGGGTTCGATGTCGAGTGGTCCGAGCACGGTTGGACCCGGCGGGACCTCGATGAGCTCGTCGAGCACATGCTGCGGACCGTGCAGTCCTTCCTCGCCGACCCGGGCGAGCCTCCGCGTGCGGGCGAGGCGCTCAGGGAATACCTGCGTCGATGGGCGACCCCGGCGCCGAAGTCCTGACCGAGCACGACGGCAGGATGTCGGCGTCTTTGAGTAGACACATGTGCGATTGACTGTATGGTCGTGTGATGGTCGCCGACGTCGACAGGGTCGATTGGGGTGCGCTCGAGCAGTTTCTGGTCGACGAGATCGAGAACTGTGCGCGGTGTGCCCGCTGCGAGTATGGGGTGCCCCTTGCACGGATGGCCGTCCACGATTTCTACCTGCGTGACCTACTCATCCTCTGGCCGGGCCTGTCGGCGGACGTCGAGTCCGAGGGTGATACGTCCGGCGGACCGGAGATGTGGCGGTATCAGCACCCGGTGTCGCGCATCGGTGATGATTGGGCCGCCCGCCTCACCATCGAAGCGGGGGTCGGCGGACGACGGTGGAACGCGGTGGTTGACAGATTTCGCGACGTCGTCGTCGGTGCGTGCAGAACGGCCACGACTCGCGTCGTCGACGGAGGGTGGGTCCGCAGCGGGTTCCACGTCGCGGCCGTCGATGGAACAGACGAACTGCTGGCTCGGAGCGTCACCGAAGACATTCTGGCTGCGCACTATCCCGAGGTCCGAGACCGTGTGGAATTGACGCGTCATCTCGGGGCGCTGACACCCGACGCCCGTGTCCAAGCACTGTTTGAGATGCTGACGGGCCCGTCCCCGGTACTCAATCGTTCGGAAGTCGCCGGCCTGCTTGCGAACTGTGGAACGGTCGCTGCCGTGCGCGCCGCGGTACAGCTTCGACGATTCGTCGCCGATGGCGAGGAGAACGCCGATCTGTGGTGCGACGTCATCGACGCCGTCGGCGTCGGGGACGGCGAGGTCATCGGAGCATTGACCGCATGCGTTCGTGATTGCTCGGTGGCGCAGGCAACTCGAATCCGAGCGGCGGCATCGCTGTCGTGGCTGGGTCATCTCGACCCGGTCCTGGACGCGCTGGCGATATTTCCTGACGCGGCCATCAGCGAGGTGATCCTGACGCCGTTCCTGGGTACCGCCAAGAACGGGACACTGACACTGGATTATCGAGTGCTCGACAAGGCGTGTGCGACATATCCGTGGGTTCACGACGACCTTGTGCGACAACTGTCGCCGACGCGCATGTACTCGATCGACGCCTCCGACATCGCCGTGGCGATGGAGGCTTTGTCGTCGCCCTGGCTCGGAATCCGGCAGCACGCTGCGACCGTCTTGTTGACCGTGCACGTATGAAACGTCTTGTTGCCCTTTGATCTCCGAACGAAGAAACGTCACGGCGGGCTTCGGCCAGGATCGTCGACCATTGCGATCAGGTCAGGCGGTTGACGACTCCCAGCAACTGCATCCGGCTCTGCATACGGAACGCATCCGGTCGTCGGCTTGCCGCGGCCGAGAATCGATGCAGAGTATGCGACGAGTGAAAGGTGACGCGGACGTCGATGTCGACCAGGACGTCGATGAGATTGATGAAGCGCTGTTGGGCCTCGGCATCGATGTCGTCGAACAGCGGAATGTCCACGACCACCCAGTGACTGTAGGTTCGCGCCCACTCCAGATACTCGATGTTCGACATCGGTGCACTGCAGACCTGCGCGAAGGTGACCCATAGCTCGCCGGGACGTGCTGCGAGGACAGGAAAGTGGCGGTCCCGAACGGCGAGGGAGGTGCCGTCGTAGCGCTTGGGCATCGTGACGGGGTCGGTCGTCCAGTCGCCGGCGGCGAAGCCGCTGATTCGTCCGCCGCCGGCTGTGCGGTAGTCGATTGATCCAGTCAGATGGAAGGTCGACATATGCGCGTTGATGAGGGCGATACCCGGCTCGAAGATGTGGTGCCAGATGGGGTTTGGCAACAAGTCATCCGGCGCATAGTTCGAGGTGGCCACCACGACGATCCGTCGCGCGAAGACCCGTTCGAGTAGCCGGGTCAGCAGCCGCGCATCACCGGAGTCATGCACGTGCAGCTCATCGAAGAAGAGTAGGCGGCAGTCGCGGATGACCTCGTCGAGTGCCTTCTGAACGGCTCGATCCTCGTCGCGGTGGTGGTGAATGTGGCGATGAAGCTCGTCGAAGAAGCTGTGAAAATGCACTCGCGTCTTGCGATGAGTGGGTACTGCATCAAAGTACGCGTTGGCGAGCCACGATTTCCCTCGTCCGGCCGGCCCATGAACGAAGAGACCATTCGATGTCGGCGTGCGTTTGGACGACCAGTGGGACAGGTGCGGATCGAGGTCGGCCAGTCGGCCGGCGAGTTGCCGTTGTCCGGGGTCCAGCGACATCCCGTCGCGAGTCGCTGCCGCCTCGATCGCCCAGAGAATCGCCTGCCGCCGAGAGGACACAGCATGATCGTGCCACGCCGTAGCTGTGAGATCTCGATGGGTGCTCCCACCGCCGACCGCTCCCCGCCCTCGCCTAGTGCGAACGGGTGCGACCCGGATCGCCACTCGACTGGCATGCCCCACCGTGCAGAAAACGTGCGCGTCGGATCTTGTTCGGCAACCGTGGTCGCCTACGTGATGTTCGCGGTGACGCACCCAGGTCATTTCGAAGTGATGTTTCGGCCGGATCTCTATCGTGATGACGATTCCGGCCTTCGCGAGGCTCGCGACGCCGCGTTCGACCTTCTCTACAAGACGGCTCGCGCGAGCATGTCGGCATCTCCCGACGAGGACATCACGGGTGTGGTGGTCGCGGGGTGGGCGATGTCGCACGGCCTGGCGACCCTGTGGCGCACCGGAAATCTGCGCGGTCGACTCGATGGTGACCCGTCGGCTGTCGCCGAGCATGTCGCCAAAGGGGTCGTGGAGTTGGGCAGGATGTCCGCACGCAGTCTCGGACAGGATCGGTGACCAGGACCAACAACGACGTCAGGTTCCGGGTTCAGGGTCATCGGTTCGGCGCTGTTGTTCGCGCGCAGCTTGGCGCTGCTGTTCGGCACGATCACGCAATTGCTGAAGGAACTCGCGATCTGCCTCGGGGTCAGCCGGAATGAACCGCCCGGGTCGGTCGTACTCCGGGTACGCAGACGCCGCGCCGGATGCGGGTCGGCGACGTTCCTCGCCAGTGGGGCGACCGAACGCGAGCCACAGCAAGGCTCCGATCAACGGGAGGACGACGACCAGCAGCACCCACGCGATCTTCGGCATCCCTCGGATGAGGGCGTCGTCGGTGTTGATGATGTCGATCAAGGCGATGACCAGGATCACCAGATACAGCAGGCCCACGTATGGCACGTCAGTTCATCTCCCACGTCCTCGCCCGCGACATGTGCGGGCTCGGCGAACCCTAGCGCGTGCAGGCTGACAACGCTCGTGCATCATCGAGAATTCGATCGATCGACGGGCAGGCAGGGCCGCCCCGATGCGGCGCGTGGTCATTCGGTCGGACGATTGTGTTTAGCAACGGTAACGACCTCTCGGTGGCTCGGCGACAGCACGTATGACACCACTCGTGAAAGGTTGACACCCTGATGAGAAATCCACGACCGGTCGCCACACTCTCTGCCGCAGTATTGCTTGCCCTCGGTGGCGGCGCAGCCATCACCGAGGCGTCGGGCGAGGCGAACGCGGCTCCGTCGAGCACGCCGCTGTGCTCGATCACCTATCCGGATCCGATGCATCCCACGCGCGCCGAGTTCAGCATGGTCAATGTCGAGTCGGCCGGCGCCGGCGCCACGACGTTCGCCTTCCACACGGTCTCGGACGCGTTGGTGGCGTACAAGCAGCAGGCTTCGGTCACCTGGGCCAACCTCGACACTGGTCGCACTGGAGGTGGTTGGGACAGCAACGCGGTCGCCGAGATCGATCGCGGCCGCACCACCATCACCCTGCCCACCCAGCAGGTCGGATCGGGCAGGATCACCGTCGTTGCCGCCGTGAGCAATACGGCCGCCAACGGGTGGACGTCGAACCTCGACTGCACTGCCGAGTACACGGCGCAGTAGGCGCACGCCCACGGTTCGCGATCAGCGATGAGGCCGGCGGGCTTTCCGTCGATTCGTCAGCGAGAGTTCGGTGGTCGTGCCCGACTCGTCGCAGAGTCGATTGCGGGCGCCAGCGCGGCCAACGCGGCCTGCAGCTGATCGGTCAGTGGACCGGTGGGCACGACGAGGCCGGCGCTCGATGCAGGGCCGGACAGTGTCGACAGCCAGACCCCGACCGCCACTCGCACGGCCGCACCCACACTCGCGGCGAGTACGCGCGCCGTCAGCGGATCCATGTTGGGGGCGCGTTCGAAGAGCGCGTCGGTGAGGACGTCCTCGCTCACCGCGACGCGGTCGACATACGAAGCGCGGAGCGCTGGATTGTTTGTGATCATCAGCAGCACGTCCTGCGCCTGGTCGCTGGGGTCGGCGTAGTGTTCGACGATCGCGCGAAGTACTGCGTCGGAGAGGCCGGTCTCTGCGGGCTGGCCGAGGATGGCGCTGATGATGCGTTGTTCGCGCTCGGCGGTGACCGCATCGACGATCGCCTGTTCCCGGCTCGAGAAGTAGTTGTTGTACGTCCGCGGCGAGACACCTGCTGCGTCGGCGATGTCGCTGACACGGACATTCTCCGGCCCGTGTTCCATCGCGAGGCGCAAGGCAGCGTCGCGCAGGGCCACTCGTGTGGCCTGCTTGTTCCGTTCGCGTCGCCCGACGTCGTGCGTGGTCATCTCTCCACCATCCCAAATTTATGCGTGTACGCAAAATTGCGTGCACGCAGTATCCTCCGTAGGGTCCACGGTGAGCACAGCCGATGGCAGAGGGGGAACATCAGACATGCGCGGCAGAGGCATGACGTATGACACGGGGTTCATACGTGGCGACAGCAGTTCTCGGGAACACTTCGATCCGTGGCGAGTCGAGAAGGAGCTGGCAGTCATCCGCGACGACCTGAACTGCAACGCGGTCCACATCGTCGGCGGCGACCCCGACCGTCTGGAGATTGCCGCACATGTCGCAGCCGAGCTCGGGATGGAGGTCTGGTTCTCCCCGTATCCCCTGGAACAGACGACCGATCAGATTCTGACCCTCTTCGCCACCTGCGCGGAGCGGGCAGAGAGGCTTCGGGCGCAGGGCGCCGAGATCGTGTTCGTCGCCGGCGTCGAGCTCAGTGTCATGAACCGCGGATTCATCGACGGCGACGACGTCAGCGCGCGGCTCGAGCGGCTGTTGACCGATCCGGAAGGGCGCGACGAGCGGTTCGCGGAACTGGGTTCGCGCCTCAACGCGTTTCTCGGCACTGCGGTCGCGCACATCAGGGAACGCTTTCAGGGGCCGGTGACCTACGCTGCCATCCAGTTCGAAGCCGTCGACTGGGACCTGTTCGATATCGTGACCCTCGAGCTCATTCGTTCCGCAGCAGTCGCCGACATCTTCCGATCGAGTGTGCGTAGCCTCGTGGCCCAGCAGCCGAAACCCGTCGCCATCACCGGCTTCGGCACCGCAACATGGCGTGGTGCCGGTGATATGGCTCCGCGCAGTATGGAGATCATCGAGAACGACCCGGACACCGGTGCGCCCGTCCGCCTGAGTGGTGTCGTCGAGCGCGACGAGGATGGTCAGGCGACATACCTCCATGAACTGCTCGAGGTATTCGACAGCGAAGGCGTCGACAGCGCCTTCGTTTTCCTCTTCGCGCTCGACAACCTGCCTCACCGGCCGGACGGCGATCCCCGCGATGATCTGGACCTTGCCAGCCTCGGCATCGTCAAAGTCTTCGAAGGCCGAAACGGGGTTGCCTACCCGCAGATGCCGTGGGAGCCGAAAGCCGCCTTCGGCACGATCGCCGAGTTCTACAGACGCTGAGGTCGATCCGATACCACGCGCGTGTGTGCGTTCCGGCGTCGAGGAGCGACGGCCATCCGCTCACTGACCGCGAATGTTGTTCGCCCGGAAGTTGTATCCGTCTTGGCCGTGATTCTCGTAGTCGAACTCGACCACCTGTCCGGGCGTCAGAGTCCGAAAACCCTTGCCGGCGACCTCGGAGAAGTGAGCCCAGGCTCCGCCCGGAGTGGCGTCGGAATCGAGCACACCCCAGCCTTCCTCGTCGTGCCAGAGTCGGACTGTTCCGATCGTGGTCGGAAGATCCGGTGGCAGCACCGACGGGATGTCGGTCGGATCGATGACGACTTGGCGCATGGTGGTCAGGCCGTCGGAACCCGGCTCTCCCACGCTGTTCCACAGATTGCCCGAGTAAGCGGCACGCCGAGGCTCCGGAGCGGCGGCGCCTGCGGGCCAGACGAGGTGCGCTATCTGATCGCACCCCTGGATCGGCGGCTCGGCGGCAGAGAACTCGAACTCGACTGCAGTGCCGGGTCGTAGTCCCAACAAAGGGGAGGCCGCCACATCGGCGACTGCCTCGACGCGCAGCGAGATCGATGTCGCGTAGCACGTATGTGGCGCGACGTCGGATTCGATGACACCCCAACCCGATTGCTGGTGCCAGATCTGGACGGTTCCCTTCGTCGGCATGGTCACACCGTAGACGGTGACGCCGACCATGCGCGTCGATTGCGGCGCGAGCGTCCTCTGTGCACCCATGATCCGTCATGCGCTCGGGGTGATCGGAGGTGGTGGCTCGGTCACGCGATCCGCACGCCCTTGGACAGTGCGCCTGCCGCCGGCATCACCGCTCAGCAGCAGACGTCTGGATAATCCAGTCATGGCGTGCGGAGCGGTGACCCTCATGTCAGCTATCCCTGGCGAGCATCTCGGACGGTCGTCTCACAACTGCAGAACGCAACCGAGGCTTCCGAAGAAGAAGTAGCCCGGAGGAAGCGCGGGCCCGCCGGTCACGGGCTCGCAGCTGATCGCGGACGCCGGTGCCGCGCCGAAGACGAGCAGTGCACCTACGGTTGACACGACGATGGCAAAAGCGCGCTTCATGTGAGATCAACTCCTGCTGACGGAAGAACAGAATTGGTCGGCGCCGGTGCCGCGTGGTGCTCAGATTAGTGCAATGCCCGGCCTGATTTCGTCGTCCACATGGGTGAAGCCGGGGAACGCCCGACGCCCATGTCAACAACCGATCAACCCGCTACTCCGTCAGCGGCCCGTCTGGATCGAGGCTGCTCACCAGTCGCCGCAGAATCGGTGCAACCGTATCGATCTCGTCCGACGACAGCCGGTCGAGCACGATCTCGCGCGCCGCGGTCACTTGGATCCTGCGGGCCTCGGCGAGTTTCTTGCGGCCGGCGACGGTGAGTTCGATTGTGGTGGCTCGGTTGTCGTCCGGGCATCGGGCCCGGCGTACCAGGCCGCGCTGCTCGAGTCGGGCCACCACTTTCGACATCCGGGGGAGGGACGAGTAGGTCCGCTCGGCCATCTCGCTGATCCGGAGGGCGTTATCGGGAGCGTCGGCCAGCGACATGAGCGATCCGAAGTCGAACAGCGTCAGGTCGACGCTGCGCAGCCGTTGGTCCATCGTCGGAGTGAACAACTGCGACAGGACGGTGATCGAGATCCAGAGGTCGGACTCGGATCGATTCAGCGCACGGGTACGAGAGGCCACTCGTCCACGTTAGCCCAATGGTTGCCGTGGCAACCAAGTATCGATATGGTTGCCGTGGCAACCATTGAGACATGCCGGCCGACTCCGTGGAGGACTGACCATGACCGCACCGACCACCCATCTCGTCGCCAGCGATGCGCCGATCCTGTCGGTAAAGCCGGTGTCCGTGCCCACCTCCGGGCGATACGCGGACTTGGTCGTTCGGGTCTCCGCACCCGTGGCCGGCGACAACCTGCCGGTGATCCTCTTCTCCCATGGGTACGGCGAGTCGATGGACGGCTATGGTCCGCTGGTCGACTGGTGGACCTCCCGCGGCTATGTGGTGGTGCAGCCGACCTACCTCGACTCACGCAGCGTCGGCATGCCCGACGACCACCCGCTCCGGGGCGAGATCTGGCGACAGCGGGCACTCGACGCAACGCGCGTCCTCGACGCTCTCGACCACGTGCTCGGCCACATCGTCGGCCTCCCGGAGCGAACCGACACCACACGGATCGCGGCCGTCGGCCATTCGTTCGGCGGACAGACGACTGCGCTGCTGCTCGGCGCGGGCGTCATCGACCCCGAGACCGGCGACGAATTCCGTTGCGCGGACGATCGGATCGCCGCGGGTGTACTGATCGCCACGGCCGGTCGCGGCAGCGATCTGTCGCCGATGGCGCGCGAGCACTTCCCGTACGTCAACGCGGTGTTCGGCGAGATGTCACGCCCGATGTTGGTGATCGCCGGCGACAAGGACGACTCCCCGCTGACCACCCGCGGGCCGGACTGGATGACCGACCCGTATACCGACGGCCCCGACACGAAGCACCTGCTCACCGTCGTCGGCGGAGAGCATTCGCTCGGCGGGATCGCCGGGTACGACGTCTCGGAGACGACCGACGAGAACCCCGGACGTGTGCGGTTCGTGCGGGAGACCGTCACCGCGTTCCTGGACGACGCACTCAAAGAGGACTCCGCCGGCTGGGACCGGGCACGTGCCGACCTCGGCGGCGCCGGCGGTCGGTTGGGCACACTCGAGTCGAAATACTGAGCGCGAACCGGCCGCGGCGATTGGATGCCTCACTGATCGGACAAGCGGCTGTGGAACGGCTCTTGCCTACGTACGACGATCACGATGCAGACGAGAATGATCCCGGCACAGCAGAACGTGATGACCGCGGGAGAGAACGCGCACGCGAGGAGGGCTGCCACCGCGGCCGACACGTGAAGGATCAGAGATTCGCGTCGACTCTGCGCGCCTCGCGGAGAGGCGGCCGACCGGACGATGGCCGCGGCGGCCACGACGATCAGCACTGTCGCGATGAGGACCATGAAACCTCCGCCGCGCGGTGAGTAGAAGAAGGCGCATCCGGGAGTCTCCAGATCGTCTGAGGATATCTGCGTCCGACGTCAGCGTGCCGACATCTGCGCTACTCACCTGCGAATCCTGCTACCGGTGCACGCGGGGACGACGGCTACTGTGACGACCATGGGACTGGCGACGTGGTGGCGGATACGCCGTATGCGCGACCCGGTGCGTGCGATGTTGCGGGTGAAGGTGTGCGCCCAGCCGGACTCGGCTGTCGAGTCGGCCTGGTATTCGGCGCGGATCATCGGAGCGATCAGTGGGCCGATCATCACGTCGGTGACCTTCGATACCACCGTGCCGGCCAAGCGGTGCCCCCGCTCTGGTCAGTCGATTCCCGTCATCGTCGACCGTGCTGACCACCGGCGGATTGCCATCCTGTGGAAGCAGGTGCCGCGCCGGCAGGAGTTTGTGAGGTGAGGTCGGGTCCGCGGGGTCGGGGAATAAATCGATCCGCACCATCGCTGCGCCACCTGTGACTGAGCATGCCGAACTGAGCCCGACCGAATGGGTACGACAGCAGACCGAGAAGATTCTGGAGCAGGGCACCACCGACGGGGTGCAGGTGCAGGGCCGCCCCATCGTCCTGTTCACGACGACCGGCGCGAAGTCGGGCAAGCAGCGATACGTTCCGCTCATGCGCGTCGAGGAGAACGGGAAGTACCTGATGGTTGCGTCGAAAGGCGGCGCTCCGGAGCATCCGGCCTGGTACCACAACGTGAAGGCCAACCCGACCGTGATCGCCCAGGACGGCGAGGAAGTCCGCACCCTGACTGCCCGTGAGATCTCCGGCGAGGAGCGCGAGCACTGGTGGGAACTGGCTGTCGCCGCATTCCCGCCCTACGCGGAGTACCAGACGAAAACCGATCGCCAGATTCCGGTGTTCGTGCTGGAGTAGACGCCTCGGACCGTTCGCGCCGGCGTCTCGACCCCGGCGCGACGGTCTGATCTCCGACTTCAGCGGTTGGGCGCCGCATGAAAGTCACCTCAGAGCGCCGCAAAGTGGATTATCCACTTTCCGGCGCTCTCACGTGACCCTCATGCGGCGGTGTGTAGGGACTGAATGCCGTGCCGCATTCAACCCGGGACGACTTCGTACGAGCGTCACGATCGACGAGAGCATCTCCATCGATATGCGCCCCCGGTGGGCTTTTGGCACTCCGTGCAGGTACGGTTGAACGCGTCGCCCGGCGGACCGTCCCCCTGTGTCCCCGGCGACCGCCGCCATCACCGCGGTCCTGCGTCCTCCCCCCGACGAGGCGAGCGGTGGCGGCCACAGCGCCCCGGCACCCTCGCCCCGAGAATGCCGGGGCGCGCCCATGTCTGGAGCTGTCAGCTCTCAATCCTCGGGCTGCGGAGCAGGTTCCGGCCACACCATTGTTCCGCCGAGTGACCTGATCATCTGAACCTCGCCTGCCGCCGTGAGCCAGATGGTCTCGGCGCTGCCCTCGGCCACCTCAGGCTGCGGGGCGAGGACCGCCGCTGTGTGCACCGGGGCCAGGCTGCTCCGCTCGAGGATGGTGAGTAGCCAGAACTGTCCGCGACTGCGATCGAAAGCGGTCGGTCCCTGCAGGGGCCACCACGATCGGCTCGTCCTGTCGGGTGGATGCCCGACGGTCCAGAAGTAGTCGCCGACAACCCCGGCCCGGAGGAACTTACGAGGTACACGTCGACTCTCGGCGAGGGCGAGTCCGGCGGTCACCTCAGTGAAAGTGTCGTCACGGGCGATGGTCAGTGGGCCGGGAAGCAGGGTCGGGCCAGATGGATGGGGCTTGTCGGGCAGAGCAAGCGCCGGGCCGGTTTCGATTGTCCCGTTCACGGCGATCCGGATGAGCCAGTAGGAATATGAGTCTCCGATGCGGCGACTGCACAGGACGACGAAGGAGTCGCCGTCGGCCACGGCTCCTTCGGGTGAGCCTGTGGGCCTGTCGATATCGACGACCTCCGCGTCGGCAGTGTGGATGCGCCACGGTCCGTTGGTGGAGCAGACGAGGAAGCGATCGCCGACGACAGCCCCGCACCTCCCGCCGGTGGTGCTCACTCGTTCACCGATCTCGTCGTCGAGTCCGACCCGGTAGGTGCCGTCCGCTCCGCTGACCCAACATCCAGTGGGCGTGCCCCACACGCGGCGGTCAACGGTGACGGGGCCGGGCAGGTGATGCACGGTAGGGATGCCGTCGTCGCCGAAGCGGGTCACCGTGGGGAGCTGCCGATCGAGGACCCACACGCTGGTGCCGCCGGCCGAGAGGTCGCCGGCAACCAGGGGTGGGCGCAACGGCAATTCGGCGACGTCGTCGAGATCCATGGTGATCAGGACGCCGATGTCGCGGCGCGAGACCGGTGGTGGGTTGTCGGTGAACATGCGCTCGTCGGTGAAGAAATGAGGCGAGCGCTCCACCGTCCGATACTCGCGGCGTCCGTCGATGGGTTCCCACCGCCACTTGGTGTCGACGCGTTTCCAAAAGATCGTGACCACCTGCACGCTGGTCACCCGCCCGCGCACCCATCCGTTGGCATCGATACCCATCACGCCGAGGAACTGGCCGGTCACCTCGACCCGTCCAGTTCGTGGTCGTCGACCGTCCCATGTGGCTGTCCAGCCGTCGCCCCGCAGGAGACCTGACCACATCGGGCCATCCCTCAGCTGAGTCACCGGGCGTCGATCGGGTTCGAGGTCACCGCGGACGGTGACGACGTCAGGTTCCGACGACGGCATCTCCTGAAATCTCAGCGGAAACGCTGCGACGGCGCCGACTTCAGGGGGCTCGATCTGACCGTCCTCGATCGCGATGTGATCGACCAGGACAGTCAACAGTCGGTTCGTGTGCCCTGCGGTGCGTTCGTTGCTCATGGCGCGATGGTGGTGGCCGGCGAAATGGATTCGGTGATCAGTGTGGATATGTCGATGTCGTCGATGGCGGCCTCACCGTCGGAATCCTTTCGCTCCAGGGACATGCGGAGCAACCGTCCTCGATCGCAGATCCAGGCGTCCCTCGGTTGCGCTGCGACCGAACGGGGTTGGTCGACGAAGCGACTGGTCTGCGGGGTCAGCGTGGTCGGATCGAGAATCGTCAGAAGTGCGTCGCTGGGTAGGGGAGTGCTCGGGTCGATGGGCGCAGGAAGTGGCCACCATTGCGTACTGAGATCGTCTGAGAATCGTCGAGCTCGAAACGTCAGTATCCATGCGCGATCTGCGAACGCGCCCCCGATGATGGGCTCTTTGGGAAGGCGATCAGGTGGGCCGAGGGTGAGGTCGTCGTTGATCGTGACCACGACGCCGCCGTAGAACATGCGCAAGCCTCGTGTTTCGGCAAAGAACGGCCGGCCGCCGCGCCGGTCGGGAGGAGCGAACCCCGGACCGACGCGCACGTCCCCCGTCGGTGAGACACGAACCAGGCGCAGCCATCGGCCCCCATCTGTTGCCCAGCGCATCAGGGAGATGAAGTCGCCTGTGCTGCTGTCGATACCGACGTTGCCGATCAACTCGTCGGCAGGAACATCGACGGGAAGAGGCGGCCCGTCCGGTGTGTGGGTCATCCACCCGCCGGACACGTGCTGAGCGAGGAGGGTCTCACCGCTGACGGCGGACGAGCATGCGCCGTCGTCCGTCACTCGGGAGGCGCCGGCGCCATGAGTGATGCGGTACAGAGCATCTCGTCCGGTCACCCAGCAGCCGGAGGGGGTGGCGGCGACGCGGCGATAGGTGTCACCCCGGCCCGGTAGCACGTACTCGGTGGCGTGATCGGTGGTCGTGTCGATCCGGGCAACGATCGGCAACTCGGAGTCGGCGACCCACACCGCAGCGTCGGCCGAGGACACGTGGCCCGGCAGTACCTGTGGACGCAGCGTTCTCGGCGGCACATCGTCGAGATCGAGATCGATCAAGGTCGCGATGTCGCGATACTGAACGCCTCCGATGTCGCAGGGCTCCGCATCGTGGTGAGAAAACGGTGCGAGCTCGACCTCACGGTAGCGGCAGGCCGTGTCATCGGCCAATTTCATTGTGTCGCCGACACATCGGGAGACCTGCGAGATGATCTGGACCCTTGTGATGCGTCCGCGTACTCGCCCCTCGTCGTCGTGGTTCAACGACGATCCGAAGTAGCCGGTCAGCTCGACCGGACCGGTCAGCGGGCGTGGGCCGGTCCACGTGGCCGTCCATCCGTATCCGCGAAGCAGTCCCTGCCACATCCAGTGTGCGGTTCCGCTGTCGTCGTCGCGATATTCGAACGGTTCGGTGTCGCGGAGTTCGAGTTCGCCGCGAATGGTCATGATCTCGGCGTCCCGACGCCGACCGGGCGCATATGGGGAGCCGGCTTCGTCAAAGCTGACCGGGAAATCGGTGACCGTACCTATGCGGGGAGGTGGTAGAGCGTTGTCACCGATGGACACCTCGTACACCCTGACCCGCAAACGACGAGGGCGCCTCATGCGCCTTTCTGCAGACTCGACATGACTGCAGGCTAACACGCGCTCAACGCGGTGGGGAGGCTCTGCGCCGGCATTGCCACCTCTGACCGATCGGTCTAGAGTTAGACCATGCGGTCAGAATCGAGCAGCGCGAGAACTTTCGCCGACGAAGCACGACGACGCCAGATCGTCGCCTGTGCCATCGAGCTGATCGCCGAGGTGGGCTACCCCCAGGCATCGCTGGCGAAGATCGCCGAGCGCGCCGAGATCGCGAAGAGTGCTGTGCTGTACCACTTTCGCGGCAAAGATGATCTCGTCGCCGCGATCGTCGAAGCCGTGTTCGGGGCGTCGGCAGGGGTGATGATCCCGCAGATCATGGCTGCGACAACGGCGACCGACCGTCTGCGGGCCTACATCGCGTCCAACGGCGAGTTCCTCGACACGCATCGTCGCGATGCCATCGCCCTCTACGAGATCTCCGTCGGCTACCGCGACAGCGCGGGCCGCCGGTTCGATCAGGTGGTGCAGGCCTCTGTCGACGAGTCCGGTGTGCCTCCGGAGTTCGCGCTGCTCGACCCGCAGAACATCCTCGCGGACGGCATCCGCGACGGCGAGTTCGTCACGACAGCAGATCCGACGGTCCTGAAGAACGTCCTGCGCGCGGCCCTCGACGGTGCCGTCGCCGAGCTGGCGCGCGACGAGACCTACGACGTTCTCGACCACACCTCGACCTTGGCAGAACTCATCATCTCAGCGATCGGAGTAGCACGATGAGCCCACGAATCACCATCCTGGCGTTCGGAACCCGCGGCGACGTCGCCCCGATGACCGGTCTCGCGGCGGGTCTGCGGGACCATCTCGGCGCGACGGTCGCGATCGCGGCCCAGCAGCCGTACGAAGCGATGGTCACCGATGCCGGATTCGACTTCCGGCTGCTCCCGCGCGACACCGAAGCCGACACCCACTCGTCCGAGTACGGGCAGGCGATGGTCGACGGACGCAAGCTCAAGCCCTCGAAAGAGGCGATCGTCGGTATGCGTGAGGACCTGGTGGGCGTCGGCGAGGCGATGGCCAAGGCCGCCGAGGACGCTGACCTCGTCCTGTTTGGCGGGCCGGTCGGAACGCTGCTCGGATCGCACGTGGCAGAAGCCGTCGGTCGTCCGAGTGCGGCGCTGGTGCTCCAACCGTCGTACGTCACCGGCGATTTCGCACCACCCGCGCTCGGCACCCGATCATACGGCCGTCTCGGCAACCGCGCCGCCTGGCGACTGGCCGGTGCCGGCGAGAAGCTGTTCGCGCCGCTGATCGACGATCTGCGAGGCACTCTCGGACTGCCACCCGAGTCGCTCCGCAGCCGCCGACGTCGCCTCGAGCGAGAATGGACTCAGTTGTGCGGGTTCAGCACTCGTGTGGTGCCCAGGCCCGACGACTGGCCCGACCACGTCCACATCACGGGCTACTGGTGGCCTGTGGAGCGGCAGGCACCCGAGGCGCCCGCCGGGCTCGTCGACTTCCTCGCCGATGGACCGCCTCCGGTCTACATCGGTCTGGGCAGTACCGCGATCAGCGACGGCGATCGGATTAGCGCGATCGTGCGTGATGCGCTGCGCGCAAGCGGCCGGCGTGGAGTCATTCACCGCGGTTGGGCACACCTCGACGGTGGGGACGACGACACCCTGTTCACCATCGGCGACGTCGAGCACTCCTGGTTGCTCCCGCAGACGGCGGCAGCAGTTCACCACTGTGGCGCCGGAACAACCGCGGCGACCCTACGTGCCGGGATCCCGACCGTCGCCCTCCCTGGCATCATGGACCAACCGTTCTGGGCGCAGCGTCTGCAGAGTCTCGGTTGTGCACCCGCTCCGGTGCCTCGCACGAGTGTCACGGCTCCGGTTCTCGCCGAGGCGATCTCGGCGGCTACCAGGGACGACCAGTATCGCCGCTCCGCGCTTACCGTGGCCGACGAGTTGGCATCGGAAGACGGGACGACGGCTGCCTGCCGGATCATCGAGACGCTGCTGTCGGCGCCGACTTCACCTACTCACGCCTGATGTCAACAGGATGGAGAACCTGCCATGGCCAGTGAAGCACTCGTCGGCGACGCCTTGCTCGCCGGTTCGATCATCCTCGCCGGCGGCGCGATCGCCGCGGGAATCGGCAACGGACTCGCCGGATCGCGTTTCATCGAAGGTGTCGCGCGGCAGCCCGAGGCCCAAAACCGTCTGATGACACCCTTTTTCATCACCGTGAGCCTCGTTGAGGCTGCCTTCTTCATCAACATCGCGTTCATGGCACTGTTCGTGTTCGCGACTCCGGGTGCGTCTTAGCGCGAGAACGAGGCCTCCCTCCGTGGCAGTTGCATCGCTTTGGAAGAAGCTACCGGACGGGCACCACCGACGGACACCGACCGAAATGCTGCTGCAGGCGACGTCCGGAATCGTCGTCATATGTCCGGCCGAGAGCAGTACCCGGTACGGTTTGCAGATGATCCGAACGTGGCGGCGAGTGTGTGTCGTGCTTGGAGCCATCGTCGTCGCAGGTTTGTCTGGATGTGCCGAAGACATATCAGAGACGTCCGAAACTTCGACCGGCGGTCGTTGGCAGCTTGGCCCGGGTGGGACCGCGTCGCCCACCATATCGCGACCGATGTACTTGTCGCCTGTTCGAGTGTTGCTCTGCGAATACGCAAGCAACGACTCAGGAGTCGTCTATCTCTCAGTGAGGACCGGCGCTGATGCCACGAGCGTATGCGACGGACAGCGTTTGTTGTCCAAGGCAGAGTTCGACGGTCACAGCTTGATCCACCGGTGCGAGACTACTGGCTCGAGACTGAATGTTCCGGGCGCCTCCCAGGCCTACTTTGTGTCGGTGTACTCCGATTCGACGCCGGCCAACATTCGTGCGGCAGCGGAGCTCTGTGGATAGCGCTGCCATCGGTGCCCTCCCTTAGCAGACGCGTCGGGGTGTCGCTCGCCTCACGGCTTCACTCCCTCAGCGCTGGGTGATAGCGACCGTGCGATCAGGGTGCTGTCGCGGACGATATCTGCAGTGCCTCAATGAGTTCGCGATATAGCGAATCGGTGCTCAGCAGCTCCTGGTGGGTTCCCGTGGCGCGAATGGAGCCGTCTTCGAAGATGAAGATATGGTCTGCGTCGATGATCGTGGACAGGCGGTGAGCAACGGTGACGACAACACCATCAGTAGCCAGTTCGCGTACCGCGCCGATGATTGCGGATTCGGTGAGAGCGTCGAGTTGAGCGGTGGCTTCATCGAGGAGCAGAACCCGTGGGCGGGTTACGAGGGCGCGAGCGACGGCGATGCGTTGACGTTCGCCCCCGGACAGCGTGGACGCGGTGATGGTGTGATCGAGACCGGAGGCGAGTGACCGAACCCGTCTGTCGAGGGCAACGGCCTCGAGTGAGCGCCATACCTCGTCGTCCGACGTCGACGGTGCTGCGTGAGTGATGTTGTCTCGCACGGTGCCGGGCACGAGCGGGGCGTCTTGTTCGACGTAGCCGATCTGCGAACGCACGGCGGGGATGGTCCACCGCTCATAGGGAATGCCGTCGAGCAGAATCCGTCCCGAGTCGGGATTGGTGAACCGCAAAAGCGTCGAGAGCACTGTGGTCTTCCCTGCGCCCGAGGGGCCGACGAGAGCGATGTGGCCGCGTTGAGGGACGGCCATGCTGACGGACTTCAGCGCGGGCGGTTGGTCGGGCAGGTAGCGCACGGTCACGTCCTCGAGCTCGAGCACTGCTCGGACGTCGGCCTGGTCGGTGAGGTGATCGTCGCGTGAGTCGTCTGGATCGCTCTCTCGATCCAAACCGGTCACCTCGTCGATACGGCGCGCAGCGGCCAGGCCTGATTGCATGGTGGTGACGCTCATCATGATCATCCCGGCCGGGGAGGTCAGTGCGAAGACGTACAGGAGGAATGCGACCAGACTGGGCACGTCGAGTGCTCCGGTCGACACACGCCACGCACCGACGACCAACACCACGATCAATACGACGTTGACCGCCAAGCCGGTCAGCATGGCGGCGGCTGCTTCGACCCGCACGGCTCGGACTCCGAGCGTCTGGGCGTCGTCGACGCGGTCGTAGAGGACTGCCAATTCTCGGTCCTCGGCCTGCGACGCTTTGACGGTGCGCATGGCGCGCACTGTGCCGTCCAGCCGTTCGCCGAGCTGACCCAGCTGCTCCTGAACCTGCTGTTGCAGGCGCGACAGCCGCGGCATCAACAGCAGTGCCAAGGACATGCCAGCGATGATCACCGCGGCGGTGAAGGCCAACAGGATCACGTCGAGGTAGGCCATCAACGCCAGGCTGCCCACCAGTGCGATGATCCCGTTGACGAACTGCACGACGCTTCCAGTGGCTGCTTCGCGGATCAAAGTGGTATCCGAGGTCACGCGTGAGGCCATCTCACCGGCGGTGCGGGTGGCGCCTATGCGCGCACGTAGCAGCGACGCCAACATCGAGCGACGAACTGATCGTACGATCCGCTCGGCCAACGATCCGAGCATCACCATCTGCACGTATCCGATCGCGGTGGATATCACCAAAACCCCGACCAACAGAAGGGCCACACCGGTGACAGGAGTGTGAGAGTTCATTCTCTGCAACACTTCTCGTGTGACGAGTGGACTGATCAGTTCGACGGCAGCAGTCACGAGGCCGAGGATCAATGCCACGGCGAGAACGGCGGCTTCGGGTCGCATCCACCGGGCAAGCAACCGCCACCCGCCCCGGTCGAGCACCTCATCGCGTGAGTTCGAGGACATACCAGCCACGATAGAGGCGATGAGCGCCGATGACACTCGAGTAAATGCACGGCAGAAGTTGTTGCGGCGCATCGTGCATCGACGTCCACCGCAGCAGGCGGAAGCGATGTCACCAGTGTGGGGGACAACTGGACACCCCGTGGCACGAAGAACGGTCGGTGCACTAACCCGGGTCGGGGACAGCTTCTTCGTCAGGGTCGCATTGATCGAGTCGGTGGTCGTCGCGTCTGCGGCCTCTCGGGTCTGCTGCAACTCGCGATGCCCGTCCCTACTGTGGACGCCATGGCACAACGAACCGACGGACGATTTGCCGGCAAGCACATCGTGATCACAGGTGCGACGAGCGGAATCGGACGAGCCGGCGCACGTCGGCTGTCCTCCGAAGGGGCGCGTCTGACGCTGACCGGAACCCACGTCGATCGGCTCGACGCCGTGACGGCCGAGATCTCGAATGCCACCGTGGTCGCCAACGATGCGTCGTCACGAGAGGCGGGTGAGGAGTTGGCACGTGCGGTCGAGGGCGGAATCGACGGGCTGTGGCTCAACGCCGGTCGCGCAACGGTAGGCCCTGTGGAGGCGGTCGACGCCGACGCGTTCGATGCTCTGATCGCTGTCAACCTCCGTGGCCCGTTTCTACAGCTCGCCGCGCTTGTACCGAAGCTCAATCCCGGTGCGGCGGTGCTGGTCACCTCATCGACCTCCGCGTACGAGGCAGCGGCGGGCACGTCGCTGTACGCGGCGACGAAAGCCGGGCTCATTGCGGCAGCACAGTGCTGGGCGGCGGAACTCGCCCCGCGGTCCATCCGCGTCAACACCCTGATCCCCGGCGCCACCGACACGAACTTCCGCGACTTCATGACCACCGAGGTGCGCACCACGTTCGAACAGGGTGTTCTGGCCGACGTTCCCCTCGCACGCACCGGGACGCCGGACGAAGTCGCTGCGATGGCTGCCTTCTTGCTCTCCGACGACGCCGGGTACATCACCGGAAGTCAACACGTCGTCGACGGCGGACTGCTGCGGCGCTGAGCGACGGTTCCCTGGTGCGATGGAGCGTGTCCTTTCGGCCCTCCATGACACGCTCAGGCGATCCGCACGCCCCGTGGGAGTTTTCGAGCCGGCACCCGCAACCGGCGTGCAGCGATGGTCAGGCCGATTGCGCCGAACGCCATGTTGATGAGCAGGCCCAGATACCAACTGTCCCCGATACGGGCATGTTGATGCGCAGTCTCCCCGGCATAGAACCTGCTGGGACTGCTGTCACCGGAGGTGCTGAACCAGGCTCGCTGATCGCCGCATCGCGGCGCATCGATGTAGGGACCCATGCGTGCCGCCGACAACGCCTCCGCGATCGGGGTGAGCAGTGTGGGGCCAGGCGGACGGTGCCCACTGTCCCAGATGCGTACCTGCGGGTTGTCCTGTCCCGCAACGACGTCCGGAAGGATGAGCACTGGGTTGGGAGCCAGTAACCACCAGATGCGCTCGGTGTGCGCGAACTTCTCGGTCGACTCGACGTCACGGCAGGTCGGCTGCGTCCATTCGGTGTTCTCGGACCAACCGTCGGGCGCGGTGTACCGCGCGCGGGTCACCTCGTGATCCTGTTGCGTCGTCGTGTAGAGCAGCCCGAACAGCGCCGGCAGCCCCAACAGGAGGAAGAACACGGTCGCCTGCGTGAGGACTGCCGAACCCGCCGGCCGTGCCGTCAGTGCCGAGAATCCCAGTCCGATACCGCAGTAACACGCGAACAACAGGCCACAGACAACGACACCGAGTATCCCGCGTCCGGCCCCGTACGGCGCTGCGATGATCGCCCACACCAGGTAGGGCAACGCGACGACCATCAGCGCCAGGCAGCACACCCAGTTGCCGATCAGCTTGCCGATGGCCAGCTGCCAGTTGCTGATCGGTGTGGCCTGCACGACGGCCAGGGTGGCGTCCTTGCGGTCGCCGTTGATCGCTGTCGCGGTCAGCGTCGGCGCCAGGACGATACCGAGGAACAGCAGGGCTCCCATCACCACGGCGTACAGGTTCTGCGCCCACTCGCGGTACGAGGCACCTGACGGGTTCAGGGCGACGAACATCGAGCCGAAGACCACAGCGGAGATGACGACGAACGAGAGCGCCAACGTGACCTTCCAGCGGGTCGTGCGCACCCGCTGTCGAAGCTCCAGGCCGACGAGGACTCCGATGACAGACCACCATCGGCGTGCTCGCCCTGTCCACGGTGGCCCCGGCTCGACATGGCTCCGGTGATCGGCAGCGGTGGTCATCGTCATGTCCTATCGGCGTCGAGCGCGAGGTACGCGTCCTCGAGTTCGGTGTCGATGCGGGCGAACTCGGCCACCGGCCGTCCGGCGGAGATCAACTCGGCGAGGTGCCGGGCGGCGGCCTGTTCGTCGGGGAATGTGATCGTCGCCGCCGACGCGGCCGGTTGGCCGGCCTCGCGTATGCGCCACCGATGTCCGACGCTGCTGCGCTCACCGGTCGGCCGGGTACGCCCTTCGGTCATGATGATCACGTCGTCCACCATCTCCGACAGTTCGGTGAGGATGTGCGAGGAGATCAGTACGACGCACCCGTCGTCGGCGAGAGCGCGGAGCTGATCGCGCAACTCCACCCGGGACCGCGGGTCCATCCCCGATGCCGGCTCGTCGAGCAACAGGATGCGGGGACTGTGGACCAGAGTGCGCGCGAACCCCAGCCGTTGCTTCTGGCCGCGGGACAGCTCGTGTGCGGGACGGTCGGCGAACTCGCCGAGGTGAACCACGTCGAGAAGCTCTGCGGCGCGACTGCGGGCATCGGCCCGGGACAGCGAGTGGAGCCTGCCGAACGTGGTCAGGATCTCCGTGGCAGTCAGACTGTCCCAGGTGCCGAACACATCCGGCATCCACCCGACCATCGACCGTAGTCGCGGCGGATCGACCTGCACGCCGTCCACCGTGATGGTGCCGGTGTCCGGGCGCAGTAGCCCGGCGAGCATGAGCAGCAAGGTCGTCTTACCTGCGCCGTTCGGGCCGACGAGACCGGTGATGGACCCGGTTCGTAGCTCGACGTCGGCGTCCGCGACGGCGACATGCCGACCGAACGCGCGTATCAGACCGCTCGCCGCCAATGCCATGCCGCGACGATACCGGCAGCCGAGGCCACCGTGAGTGATGATTGCTCGTCGATCGTGAGATGTGCAGCTCGGTCCCGGGTGGTTGACTGAGTTGCGTGTCTACACAGGCCTACGGCCCGACGTCGGGGGTCGAGGATTTCCGTGCGGGCCTCGACCCGACTCGGTGGATCGCCGCGTATCTGCCCGCGTGGAGTTCACGAGCAGCCGCCCGCGCGGAATGGTCAACGACCGCCCAAGGATTGACGCTCGCGATCCCGCCGGAGCATCCGGTGTGGTGCGCCGGAGATCATGATCCACCGCTGCGGGTGTCGGCGATCCAGAGCGGCAACTGGTCTGGGCCGGTGGGGAGTATGCAGGGGCAGCAACCATTCAGAAGCGGTCAGCTTGTGCGGGAAGCGCAGCCCACGCTGTGGGGTCTGACGCCGCACCATGGGCGGGTCGAGGTGACGTGCCGGGCGACGCTGACACCGGAATCGATGTTCTCGGCGTGGCTGATCGGGCTTGAGGACCACCCGGATCGATGCGGCGAGATCTGCCTCGTCGAGGTGTTCGGATCGTCGGTCGAGTCCAGTCCGATGCCGAGTGTCGAGTTGGGTCGGGGAGTGCATGCGTTCCGTGATCCTGCATTGCGCGAGGAGTTCTCGGCGCCTCGTACCCCGATCGATGTTGCGCGGGAGCACACGTATGGCGTCGATTGGCGGGCTGACGGTGTGAGCTTTCTGCTCGACGGGGAGGTGATCGACTCCGTGGATCAGTCGCCCAACTATCCGATGCAGCTGATCATCGCAATCTTCGAGTTTCCCTCAAGGACAGAGATCGCTGCGTCGGATCGGACCGTTCCGGAGCTGTCGGTGCGGGAGGTTCGGGTCGACCGCCGCTGAACAGGAGCGTCAGCGGTGGTCGCCCTCGCTACACGCCCGACTATCCCGGGAGCTCCAGAAAGCCCAAGCCGCGACAGCAAGGGAAACCACGGAGAGAATGTCGGACACGGTGAAACCGTGACTGGTGTTCAACACCCAGAGGATTCGCCCCTCGATCGGTCCGTTGAAGAGTATCCAAGCAATCGCGCAAACGGACAGCGCCGCAGACGACAGACGACCGGGTCGTGTCACGCACCAAACGAGACAGATGAGGAGAGCACACAATGTTGCGAAAGACTGCGTCGGGTCGACAGATCGCATCCGCACGGCCGCCTTAGAAACGAACATTCAGCGGTGCGGTTGTGGTAGGCGGAACGACGGGGGCTCCAACGCCACCGAGTGTTGAATTCGCGACGGTGCGAGACTTGCCGACCACGGAATCCGTGAGCAACTGTAGCGACGGAGACAGGATCTCTGAGTGCGCTGCGATCAATTCGTCGTCTCGAGATCGCCCGCGCTCCTGGCCTTCGAACGAGTCGATACCGATTCCCGGACACCTACGTGGACATCTGATTGCCGCCACCGCTGTGGTGGCTGGAGGCCGTTACTGTCGACAGAGATCGCAGCCCACGCGACGATTGCGGGGAGCCAGTAGTCAGGCTGTTCGAAGAATGCGGAGGTGAGCGCAAACGCAGCGATGGTCACGAGGACGCCGGCCGCACCTCCGTGCTGTTTGCGGACCACTGCTCGGATCGCCGCGACTGCGATCGCGATGATGATCGCGCCGACAGCAATTGCAAGAAGAACACCGCCCTGAAACCAAGCGCGAAGAAAGATGTTGTGCGTCAACGTGATACCGTCGTACGTGCCACCGTACTCGGCGGGCAACCCTCGGCCGAAGAGGGGCGCTTCTTTGATTGACTGCCACGCGTACTCGTACGTCAGCTTCCGTATGTCCCACGTGCTGTCGGCCGTTGTTTGACCCGTGACCTGGAGGTATCGGTCAGCCGGCGACCGGAACGTATTGAACACCGAAGTGAATTCAGCCACGAACCACAGACTTGCTGCGGTCGCTACGACCGCGAGAACGAAGTGCTTGATCCGATCGCGCATGACCGCGACGGTGACCAGTACTCCGATGCCGGCCGACATCATTGAGCTGAGGCTGCCTGTCGACAGTAGTCCGCCGACGTTGACCACGGTCAGCGCACCCAAAGCAACTCTTGCAAAAGAAGTTCCGAGTTGTGGTGCTCCGCGGAGCAGCATGGTCAGGCAGACGAGTATTGCGATCGACGACATCAAGCCCAGGACATTGGGATGCGACGAAAGGCCGGCCGCTCGTCCCTGGACCGTCTCGATTCCCAGCACATCGAACCCGGCGGCTTGTGCTATTCCCGCGAGCGATGATGCGCTCTGGCCGGCTAGGAAGGACAGGGAGAATGCCGCGACGAAATTTCGAGATCTCCGGACGTTTGCTGTCATGACGAACACGGCCAACCCGAGTACGGCGAACAGCTGAGCTCCGACGAAGGCGTTCTCCGGGATGGTTGCGGTGTCGGTTGCAGTCAAAACGGCGATCGCACTCGCCAGACCGGCAAACAACCACACCCCGGGAAACAGGGGTCGTGCGAGGCGCAGGAACACTGCGGATCCGACGATCAGCGAGAAAACGCCTGCGAACCAAAGCACTCGTGCGGCATCCGGGAGCTGTCGATACATGGGAAGTAGAAACGCGATCACGGACCAAGCGCCCATCAACCAAACATCACGTGATCCGCGGGCCGTGATCGAGTGTCGGGGGGCATCGAGTGCTATCGATCGGCCGGGCCC
Source organism: Gordonia sp. OPL2 (assembly GCF_003797825.1). Classification (GTDB taxonomy): domain Bacteria; phylum Actinomycetota; class Actinomycetes; order Mycobacteriales; family Mycobacteriaceae; genus Gordonia. The sequence continues at coordinate 18,539 of NZ_RKME01000039.1, read as the reverse complement.
GTGGGTGCTCATGGCGACATCATTCCCTATTCATTCGATTCTGCAAACTGAGCATCAGAATTTCGAGAATTCTCAACAATCGTTGCGAGTTGTGGATAGGAATGTGAAACGTGCGTTTCATTCTTATGTCCACACTGGTTCGGTGCAACGTTACTGCATCGTTATTCTGTGAGATCTGGAGCACATCATGAGTTCGACTGTTTTAGGCAGTGGTTCAGTCGAACTTCTTCCGTTCGATTACGGATCCGTGGTTAGCCATCTCAAGGCCTGTTGCAACGTTCCGAATTGAATCACTGGCGCGGCCTCTGCGCAGGTGCGGCTTTAGGTAACGCGTCGACGAGGTGGTCGGGATACTCGGAGGTCTCAAATGATGTTGTTGCGCAACCTATGTCGGCGATCCTGCAGAACGACCTACATCGATTTCGGGTGGCCGAGTGAGCGGCGGCCCGCGGCATGCGTGCGCTCGAGAATTGCGCAGACGAACTTTCGCAACAATGGTTGTGAACTCAACGTCTGTTAGGAGTTGCCGCTGGTGGCGGCGGCATTTTCAAGTTGTCAAAGCACTCAACCTGACTTAGTCTCTCAGTGTCTGTTCAGGTCACGAAGCGGCCTCGAAACGCCAATGAATTGCGAATGTCGAGTTCACATCTTCGGTTTTGTAGCGCGTTCTCTGGCTAGTAATTCGATTGCAGGCATCACGTCGGGAGGTAGAGCTGTGGTCAACAGTCGGGCTATAGATGCTCCACAGCACGGTGTGGCGGGCCGAGCCACCTCACGGCTGCGGTTCGCCGGTCGCACCCAGATGCGTTCGCGCAACTGGATGCACGGGTACATTGTGCGGCTTGCGTGGTCGGATATCGCCGTGGTGGCCGTCGCACTGACCACCGCTCAAGTGGTTCGGTTCGGGGCAGATAGCGCGACGACACCGAACGGGGCGATCCAAGCGCCGGCGGCGCTGGTATCGCTGGTGCTGGGTGTGTCTTGGGTGTTGACCCTAAGGGCGTTCCACACTTTGGATCGTCGCGTCGTGGGCTCCGGTTCGCAGGAGTATAGCCGTGTCGCCACGGCCTGCCTGTCGGTATTCGGAGTGCTCGCAATGCTGGATCTGTTGTTCCGCTTGAACATTGCGCGTGGATTCCTGGCACTCGCCCTTCCGATCGGAACTGTGGGCCTCGTGTTGTCGCGATGGGTCTGGCGTGAACGATTGGGCCGACAGCGTGCCAGGGCGCAGAACCTCGAGCAGGTATTGGTGGTCGGGGAACCCAGATCGGCTGTGCCTGTCATGGAACGACTGATTCAGCAGCCGACGCTCGGCTATCGAGTGGTGGGCATATGTACGCAGGCATACGCCGGTCCTCGCAAGTCGATAGCTGCCGGTGGGATCGATGTCCCTGTGCTGGGCACATTCGACGACGTGTGCGGAGCGGTTTCCGAATGCGGCGCTACAACAGTCGCGGTCACCTCCGCGGAGGCGCTGGGCCATCACGCCATGCAGAGTCTGTCGTGGGATCTCGAAGGTTTGGATGTCGACATGCTTGTGTCTCCTGGTGTGACGGATGTGGCTGGTCCAAGGATGATGCTTCGTCCGGTCGCCGGCTTGCCCCTGCTGCACATCGACAAGCCACGCTATGAAGGCGCCAACAGGCTGCGCAAAGCAATTGTCGACCGTGTCGGCGCCGCGTTGATACTGCTGACGATTGCTCCAGTGTTGGCTGCTGTCGCGCTGGCGATCAAGCTCGATTCACGCGGGCCTGTCTTCTACCGGGCCACCCGCGTCGGCATCAACAACAGACCTTTCGCCATGTGGAAATTCCGGTCCATGGTGCAGGATGCGGACTCCCTCAAGGACAATCTGCGAAGCCTGAACGACGGTGCGGGCGTGCTCTTCAAAATGCGTGACGATCCGCGTGTGACCCGCGTGGGTGCCTTCATCCGCCGTTACTCGATTGATGAACTGCCTCAGCTTTTCAATGTGTTGGGCGGCACGATGAGTTTGGTCGGCCCCAGGCCCCCATTGCCCGATGAGGTCGAACGCTACGACGGGCGCGTCGCGCGTCGAATGTTGGTGAAGCCGGGCATGACCGGCCTATGGCAGGTGTCGGGACGTTCTGATCTCTCCTGGGAGGAGTCCGTACGGCTTGACCTCTCCTATGTGGAGAACTGGTCGATCATGCAGGACGCATTGATCCTCTGGAAGACGGTGCGAGCAGTCGTGGCGAAGGACGGGGCTTACTGATGAGAATGGTCGTTCTTGGTCTCGGGTATCTCGGCGCCACCCACGCTGCCTGCATGGCGGAACTCGGACATGATGTGCTGGGCGTAGAGATCGTCCCGGAGAAGCGCGCGCAGTTGGCGGCCGGAGAGGTCCCCTTCTACGAGCCGGGACTACCGGAACTGCTGAAGCGGCACATCGACTCCGGACGTCTCACCGTCAGCGGGTCCTACGCTGAGGCGGCCGACTTCGCCGATATTTTCTTCATCGCGGTGGGCACACCCCAGAAGAAGGGTGAATACAGCGCGGACCTACAGTACGTCGACGCTGCGATCGAAGAGTTGGTCCCGCTGCTCACGCGTGACGCCATCATCCTGGGCAAGTCGACGGTTCCGGTCGGTACGGCTCAGCGACTGTCCGAACGAGCCGATGAACTGGCAAAGGACGTCGACGTCGAAATCGCCTGGAACCCAGAGTTTCTGCGAGAAGGATTCGCGGTACAGGACACCTTGCATCCAGATCGTCTTGTACTCGGGATGTTCGCCGGAGGCGCATCTGAGACCGCCTGTCGTGAGATCTACGGTCCGATCCTCGATGAGGGGACCCCGCTGATCGTCACCGACCCGCCGACCGCCGAACTGGTGAAGACCTCGGCCAACGCTTTTCTTGCCACCAAGATCTCATTCATCAACGCGATCGCGGAGGTGTGTGATGCCGCAGGTGCAGACGTCAAATCGATCGCGGATGCGATCGGTTTCGATGCACGTATTGGACGAAAGTTCCTGAATGCCGGACTGGGGTTCGGAGGGGGTTGCCTGCCCAAGGACATTCGCGCCTTCATGGCCCGGGCCGGCGAACTCGGGGCGGCTGAGGCTTTGAGCTTCCTCCGCGAGGTCGACAACGTGAACATGCGACGCAGAACGCGGATGGTGGAGTTGACCCGCGAGGTCTGTGGCGGTTCGCTTCTGGGCAAGCGTATCGCCATTCTGGGTTCGGCATTCAAACCCGAGTCCGACGACGTTCGGGACTCGCCCGCCCTGAATGTCGCGGGTCAGATCCAGCTCCAAGGCGCATCCGTCACCGTGTACGACCCGAAAGCGATGGACAACTCGCGCAAACTGTTCCCAACACTCGATTACGCCATCACTGCGTTCGATGCGTGCGAAAAGGCCGATGTCGTCCTGGTCCTCACTGAATGGAGAGAGTTCCTCGCGCTGGATCCGATCGAGCTGGGTGAACAGGTGAGACAACGAATCGTCGTTGACGGGCGGATGTGTCTCGATCCGGCGCGATGGTCAGATGCCGGATGGCAGTACCGAGTCTGAGCGCCCCGGCCTGACAATTCAGCTGTGCGCCTTGCTGTCACGAGGCTTACTCGAGGAGAATCATGAAGAAAGCTCTCATCACCGGCATCACCGGCCAGGACGGGTCGTACCTCGCGGAACTCTTACTGTCCAAGGGATATGAAGTCCACGGTCTGATCCGGCGATCATCGACGTTCAACACGTCGCGAATCAACCATCTGTACGTCGATCCGCATGAGGCGGGGGCCCGGTTGTTCCTGCACTACGGCGATTTGAGTGACGGCGCCCGCTTGGTCACCCTTGTCTCGTCAATCGACCCTGACGAGGTGTACAACCTGGCTGCTCAATCGCATGTTCGGGTCAGCTTCGACGAACCGGAACACACAGGCGACACAACAGGTATCGGGTCGATCAGGTTGCTGGAAGCAGTCCGGCTGGCCGGAGTCAAGTGCCGGTTCTATCAAGCGTCGAGTTCTGAGATGTTCGGTGCGTCGCCGCCACCGCAGAACGAGGACACTCTCTTTTATCCGCGATCGCCCTATGGGGCGGCCAAGGTGTACTCGTACTGGGTTACGCGCAACTACCGCGAGGCGTACGGGATGTTCGCGGTGAACGGGATTCTGTTCAATCACGAGTCACCCCGACGCGGTGAGACCTTCGTGACGAGAAAGATCACCCGTGCGGCAGCTCGCATCAAAGCCGGTATCGAGCAGCACCTGTACATGGGAAATCTGGACGCGATCCGTGATTGGGGCTACGCCCCGGAGTATGTGGAGGGGATGTGGCGCATGCTCCAGGCCGACGCGCCTGACGACTACGTGCTGGCCACCGGCGGACGCTGTTCTGTTCGGGACTTCCTTGCGACCGCGTTCGAGCATGCCGGGTTGGACTGGGAGGAGCATGTGCGGTTTGACCCCAGGTACCTCCGTCCGACAGAGGTCGACGCTCTCATCGGGGACCCGGGAAAGGCTGCACGCCAGCTCGGTTGGATGCCGTCGGTGATGGCTGACGACCTGGCAAAGATCATGGTGGAAGCCGACATCGCTGCTCTTGAGTGCGAAGGCAAGGCGTGGATCGATCAGCCGGCCCTGACGAACTGGGTGTGACCGTGAGTGACAACCGGGACGATTCCATGCGCGCGACGCCGATTCTCGATCCAGATGCAAAGGTGTATGTTGCCGGACATCGGGGCCTGGTCGGCTCTGCCATCTGGCGGCTGCTGGCGGGCGAAGGGTTCACTCGCCTCATCGGTAGGACGCACGACCAGCTGGACCTGACGAACCGCGGACAAGTCTTCGACTTCTTCGAGTCGACCGCTCCTGACGTTGTGGTTCTAGCGGCGGCCAAGGTCGGCGGCATCATGGCCAACAGCACATATCCAGCGGACTTCCTGTCGCAGAATCTGCAGATTCAAACCAATGTTCTGGACGCTGCGCTCGAGATACGCGTTCCCAGAGTTCTTTTCTTGGGCTCCTCGTGCATCTATCCGAAGTTTGCGGAGCAGCCCATTCGCGAGGACTCGCTGCTGACCGGGCTTCTGGAGCCCACAAACGATGCCTATGCAATCGCAAAGATCGCCGGCATCCTGCACGTGCAGGCGGTGCGCCGACAGTACGGTCTTCCCTGGATCTCGGCGATGCCCACGAACCTGTATGGCCCCGAGGACAACTTCTCGGCGGACGGCTCACACCTGCTGCCGGCCCTGATTCGTCGGTACACGACGGCCGCGGAAAACGGCGACCCGTACGTAATCAACTGGGGCTCTGGCACCCCACGGCGTGAGCTGCTTCACGTCGACGACATGGCTCGAGCTTGTCTACACCTCCTGGAGAGGTTCGACGGACCCCAGCAGGTGAACGTCGGGACAGGTGAGGATCACACTGTTGCGGAGCTGGCCCAGATGGTCGCAGATGCCGTCGGCTACAGCGGTGAGACGCGATGGGACAACGAACGACCGGACGGTACACCGCGGAAGGTCCTCGACGTCAGCACACTCAAGAACAGCGGCTGGCGGCCGTCCACATCCATCGTCGATGGCATCGCCGAGACTGTCGAATGGTTCCGGCAGCATAAGGCGGTCGTCCGGACATGACTGTGTCACATGAGATGAACCGGACCGGTGTCGATTCCCGCGGTGCCATCGTGCTCTACCTGGCAGTCGTGCCGTGGTACCGGACTGAGTGCATGCACATCCTCAATCGGCGTTTCGGCGACCGTGTGCAGATCGTCGCCGCGGCCTACGCGCTCGACCCGACGGTACGGACTGGGATTCCCCGTGAGCTCTACTCAGAGGTGAAACGTCGAGAGCTTGTCGGCGGCCGCTTTCTCGCAACAGGAATCAAGGGTGCCGTCCTGGGCGCCGACGTGTGCGTCATCGATCTCAATCCGCGGAGTCTGAGCGCTTGGCTCGTTCTGATCGTCCGACGATTGCAAGGCGCCCGGGTCCTCGTGTGGGGTCACCTTCACCCCCGAGCGGGAGCCGGAGCACGCACCGCCGCATTGCGTCGGTTCATGCGTCGACTGGCCGACGGCGTCATCGCCTACGACTACGATGGCGCCGACGCGGCTCGTGCGGAGATTCCCACACAACCTGTATGGACTGCGCCAAACGCTCTCTACGGCAGCGCCGATATGGTGCTCGATGCGCTGACGAAGCGGACATCGTTTGTCTATATCGGTCGGCTGGTGGCGGATAAGAACGTGGATCAGCTTGTCCCGGCGTTTGAGCAATCTGGACTGTGGCGCAGGGGTTACACACTCGAGATCGTCGGTGCCGGTGAACTGGCGGATGTACTGGCCGCACAACTATCCGGATTGGCTGACGAGGTAAGGGCGTCGGTCACTCTGCACGGGACGGTCACCGGCACAGCTGCAGTTCGCCGGATCTACGCCGGAGCTCTGTGCGCTCTGTCTCCGGGATACATCGGTCTGAATGCCACGCAGAGTCTCAGCTTCGGCGTACCGATTCTGTTCTCGCGGAATGAGCCTCATGCACCGGAGATCGAACTCGTGAGGACCGGCGCGATGAAAGCATATGAGGACAACACGATAGACGGTTTGAGCCTCGCCATGAACGTCGTACTGGAAGAGGCCGAATCGATCACCGAGACTGCTCGAGGCCAACTCGTCGAGTACATGAGATCGTTCTACTCAGCTGAGGCAATGGCAGGTGGCATTGCCGCCGCACTCACCGAAAGCCCGAACACTCACTTGTCGGCCCGGGAGTCAGGCGTCGTTGATTGGTTCGAACAATGAGCAGCCGGTCGCGACTCCCGGGATTCGTTCGTCGGTCGCTCAAGGGGGTGATGAACGGACTTGCCGTTGATTCGACGAATGTCACGCTGGGCGCCGACTTCAACGCCGGGCGTGGCGCGATAATCTCGGCGCCGCACGCTTTGCGTATCGGCAACTGCGTCAGCATCGGACCGAGATCGGTTGTGCAGGTGGACGGGTCAATCGGCGACTTCGTCATGATCGGCATGAATGTGCACATCGTCGGCCGTGATGATCACGCTATCGATCAGGTCGGTGTGCCGATGTTGCTGTCCACCTGGGTGGGTGACCGCGAAGAGATGCCTCGGGACAAGGTCACGATCGGTGACGACGTCTGGGTCGGGGCTTCGGCGGTGATCCTCAGCGGTGTGACCGTCGGGCGCGGGAGCGTGATCGCTGCGGGATCGGTGGTGACCACCGACACCGACGACTACTCGATGAATGTCGGTGTGCCGGCGCGGAAGATCGGTGAACGATTCGATGACGACGCTACTCGAATACAGCATTCGGTGGCTCTCGACGAGCTGCGCGCAACCCGATATCCGCCAGTGGCCGTTGCTGAGGGCAAGAAGCTGGGGGCGCTGAGATGAGAACGTGTCTGGTGGCGCTCAACTACAGTCCGGAACCCACGGGGATCGCGCCGTATGCGGAATCGCTGGCGCGCGGTCTGCAGGGGGCCGGCCATGAGGTGTCTGTGGTGACGACCTACCCGCACTACCCGCAGTGGCGGGTGTACGAGGGCTACGAGGGGGTGACCCTCGATCAGCGGGTCTCTGGCGTCCGCGTCAAGCGCTTGCGGACTTATGTTCCCTCCACCCCACGATTTACTACGCGCATAGTGATGGAAGCGATTTTCGCTGTGCGCGCGATGATGTCGTCGGAGATCAGCAAGGCGGACGTCGTCATCGTGATCAGTCCCGCTCTGACGTCGCTCTTGGCGTGTGTGGCGCGCGGTCGACTCACCCGACAACCGACACCGATCGTCGCGTGGGTTCAGGACTTCTACGGACTCGGTATTCGGGAGACCGGGGTCTCGAACTCGTCGCGCCTGCAGCGCCTCGTCTCCGCCGTTGAGAGTTGGGGACTGCGCGGTAGTGACGCGGTAGTGGCTATTCATGACTCGTTCGAAGCGCATCTGGTCAGCGAACTCGCGGTCGACCGCGGTCGTGTGTCGGTCGTCAAGAACTGGACGCATGTAGACGGCTGCGATCGCGCCGGAGACGCAGCGGAGTATCGGGCGAGCCAAGGGTGGGTGGACGACGACTTCGTCGTCGTCCACGCGGGCAATATGGGCAAGAAGCAAGACCTGCAGAATGTGGTCCGAGCGGCGGAGGCTGCGCGGGAGGCCGGCTACGACGATATGAAGTTCGTGTTCGTTGGTGACGGATCCGAGCGCTCAGCGATCGAAAGGGCAGCCGCAGGCGCGATCAATATCGAGTTCCACGACCCTGTCCCGACTGACGAGTTTCCTGCTTTGCTCGCATCGGCAGATGCGCTGTTGCTGAACGAGGCGCCAGGTTTGAGGGGCATGGCCGTGCCGAGCAAGCTCACGTCGTACTTTTTCGCCGGTCGCCCGGTCGTCGCCGCGACGTCCGAGGACACCCCGGCAGCCGACGAGATTTCGCGCTCTGCAGCTGGTATTCGCGTTGCGCCAGGTGATCCCGAGGGTCTGGTCGCAGCTCTGAGAGACCTTCACGCCTCGCCGAGGACCCAGCGAGACCTCGGCGACCGAGGCCGCGAATACTTCAGATCAGAATTGTCCGAAGGGTCGGCGATCGCTCGGTTCGAGACCCTCATCAGCGCTTTCCGCCGGCCGACAAAGGATCTGAGCGTGAGCCAGTTGACCGAGGTCCAGTCATGACCCACCCCGAACTGAGCCTCGGTGACTTCGCGGGAACCGGATACGACAAGGGTCGGAACGTGTTGATCCAGGCGCTGTGGATGGCGATTCGCACGCCTTTGTCGCTGTGGTGGGTGCCCTCGGACGTACGGGTCCGGGTGCTCCGGTCATTCGGCGCTTCTATAGGCAACGGAGTGCTGATCCGACACGATGTGCGAATCCACTGGCCGTGGAAACTGACTGTTGGGGACAACAGCTGGATCGGTGAGGGAGCGTGGATTCTCAATCTCGAGGCCGTTCGAATCGGCCGGGACTGTTGTATCTCTCAGCAAGTCCTGCTGTGCAGCGGGAGTCACCAAAGGCATTCGCCCAGTTTTGAATTCGACAACGCACCGATCCACATCGGCGACCGGGTGTGGATCGCCGCGCGCAGTATCGTCCTGCGCGGGGTCTGCATCGGTGACAACGCAGTGGTGGGAGCCAATGCCGTCGTCGCACGCGACGTCGGCCCACATGAGTTGGTGACTGCCGCATCGAACGAGCGAAGCACCAGAGCGTCATGACAGCTCCTTCCGCGGTCGATACCGCAACTCCACGTTCAGAGGGCTCAAGGGTCTTCGGGCAGGCTGCGATCGTCGGCGTCGGCAGACTTGGGGGCGCAGCTCTCCAAGCCGTGACGTTCGCGTTGGTGGCGCGACTCAGCGGGCCTGCAGCGTTCGGCTCCTTCGCCGCCGTCTACGGAGTCGTCGTTGTGCTGCAAGCGCTGTTCGGTTTCGGCCTCGTCCAGACGATCGTGTCGAGGCGAGCAGCAGGAAGAGATCGTGATCCGGCCGAGCGAGTCGTGGACGACGGCATCGCCAGAGTCGCGCTCCGAATGAGTCTGTGTGTGACCGTTGCCGCGCTCATGCTGACAACCGTTGCGGCACTTTCGCTCGGAATGATCTTCGGCGTTCCGGCCTTCGTGGGAGTTCTCGTGGCGTGGGGCCTCGTGGACAACTATGTGGAGTCATGGCTTGGTCTGTCTCTGGCGGACGGACGGGTATACGAGAACGCGATCGCGACGATTGCGCGTAGATCGGTTGCCCTGCTCGTCGTCGTAGTGGCAGTGGCCGAATCGGGGAACACCGCGTTGTGTGCAGCAGTCGGCCTGCTCGCCGGCTCGGCGATCGTCCTGCCGCTCGTGATCTGGCGCAACAAGCGCCACATGCCAGGTGCTCTCGGTTTGTCATGGAGCGTCGCGACCTATCGTTCCAGTCGCGGTTTCTGGATCAATTCGCTGGCAGTTCAACTCAGGAACTTCGACGTGGCCATACTTGCAGTCACCGGTGCCAGCGCGTTGGCCGTGGGCATGTACGGTGCCGCGAGCCGGTTGGTCTCACCTTTCCGGATCATCCCGACGTCGTTCGCACTGGTGCTGATGCCCCACGCCAGTCGGGTAGGCCGATCTGGTGCCCGAGCGTTGCTCGCTCCTGTGCTGTTGGTCGTCGCACTAAGCTCGATTGTCTTCGCCTCCATCGCAGCGTTGAGTCCGTTTGTGATACCGATGTTCCTGGGTGACAGCTATGTCGACGCGGTCCCCTGCATTCAGATAATATGTGTTGGACTGGTTTTCGCCAGTATGGCATCGCAGTTCAGTTCCCTGTTGCAGGGTTGGGGACACACAAATCTGGTTGCAACCGTCGCGGTGATCTCTTGTGCGGCCACCTTTGTGGGTCTCGGATTCGTAGGTGGGTTCGGTCTGGGAGCTGTCACAGCGGCCGTCGTTCTTTGCATCGCCTTCGCGGTCCAGGCTCTGCTCTTGGCGCTCTTTGTCGGGTCGATCTTCAAGGAAGGGGGCGTCAATGCCTGAAGCGACGATATTCGTCAGCATTTCGGCAGCCGATGGGAACATCGGTGACGTAGTCATCCGGCGTGAATGCCTGGCCATGTTGTCCGCGCGATACCCGGACGCCCGACTGTGCGTCTACGTGGGGCACATGTCCGAGGACTACATCGCGTCGGTGCTCACAGACACCCCCGATGCGCAAACAATCGCTGACCCAATCCATTTCGTGCGGACACTGGCGGCATCGGTCGTGAGCTCGCATCGAACTGTCTTTGTCGTCGCACCCGGGCCGGCGTTCCTCGGGCAGTCGATCGGACGTAGGCTGAAGCACTTGTTGCTCGCAGCCTTCGCAGGCGTGATCAACGTTCGCGGGGGTACGGTTCTCGTCCTGGGTCGCGCTGTGGTCGGCGGATCTCGGTTTGACTTGGGTGTCGAGAGAGCTTTGTGCCGTGCGGCAACGCGATACACGACCCGCGATGTCCGGACAGAACGGCGGCTGGGCCGTCGGGCTCGGCTTGTTCCCGATCTGGCGTTTCGTCGGGCAAAGGTGACTCATGGCGGCACAGGAAGCGGCACGCTGATTGTTTCGGTTCGGGGAGACAGAGAACTGCCGGCCTGGTTCGCATCAGCTATTCAGTCCGTTGCGTCACAGGCAAACTTGCAGATAGTTGTCGCAACGCAGGTCAAGTCGGATGCAGCGGCCAACGCTCGACTCGCGCGCAGGCTCGGCGCCGACCATATTGAGTGGAAGCGCGGCGTGTCGCATCGCGAACAGGAGACCGCGCTCGTTGCGGCCTATGCGCATGGCGCTGTGTGCGTCACCGACCGGCTGCACGTGGCCATCTTGGCTGCGCGTGAAGGCGCGATCCCGGTTGTCTACCAGTCCTCGGGCGACACCAAACTCACCGACGCACTAGCGTGGGTGATCCCAACACGTCCGTTGACTCCCTCGGGTGCCGGCATCTCCGCCGATCGGCTGTCAGAGGCGCACCAGGCACACGCCAGTGCTGTGAATACTGCTGCTCGGCTCATCGACGAGTCCATCGCCATTCCCGAGCCGCACGTCGCGGCTGAAGCGGAGCGAGATCGCCGCGAAGAGGGCGTTGAAAGGGCAGCGCGTTGATTTCACCTGCACAGTTCGCGTCCGAGCTCGGTGCCCGATTGTCATCTCGGCGATCGGGGCGGCAAGGAATCGTGATCGGCATTGTCTTGGCGCTGCTGGCGTGTGTGGTGGCCGGGTGTGTGGTCCTCGCCGGCCGTACGTCTGGCAATTCTGAGGTGGCGCCGCGCGCAGAGGCGTCCCTGACCGATATACGTGCGATGATGGCGTCCTCTTCCGGCCTCACCGTAAGCGTGCTGGGGGATTCGACCGGTAACACCTCCGACGAATGGGTGGGTCTGTGGGCGAGGGCGCTCGCGGCTCACCGGGTGGTGGATCTGCACCTCTGGGACAAAGAGCGTTCGAGGTTCTTCTTTCAGCCGTACACCTACGGAGCGAACGGACCGAAGGTGTCCATCTGGAACGGCTCGGTGGCGGGTTCGTCTGCCGGCCAGGCGATCCCCGATCTGAACTCGTTGCAGCCGACACGACCTGACATAGTCCTGCTGTCATTCGGGCACAATCAACACCCCGGTACCGCCGCCAGCGACTCGGAGGATCTCGTCGAGACGATCAGAAATCGATGGGGCAGCGATGTCGCCATCGCCGTGATGCTGCAGAACGCTGCGACCGTACCTCGATCAGATCGATCCGCCCGAAATGTCGAAGAGATCAGGTTCTGGGCGTTGGGTCGTGGACTGCCGGTGATCGATGTCTACTCGGCATTCGCGAAAAGTCCTGACCTCGGAGCGCTGATCGTTCCGGATGGGTTAGGCGTACATCCCAATGCTGCAGGTTCGCAACTGTGGTTCGAAACTGTCTGGTCGGCTCTTGATTGATTGGAGGTGCACGTCACGCGACAGCTTGTCGCTACCAGGTGTGTTTGCCGAGTCCGGTTGGTTGCTGAGTGTTGTGGCCGTCCGATCCCCTCTGACGACATGTAAATCTGCGCGGCCGACCCCGGCCGCCACGAGACTGATCGGTTCTTCGAAATGAATGAGACTTCAACAGTAGACGCCCGGCAAGGCCTTCCATCGTGGCTGCGGGTCTTGAGGGATGGGTGGTTGGTCATTGCCATCTCCACCCTGGTGTTTGCGCTCGCCGGTCTGGTCTATTGCCTTCTGGCGACACCGATCTACCAAGCGTCCGCAACGATGTACATCTCTTCGACAGTCAATGACAGCTCGACTGCTGCCGCGTATCAGGGATCGCTGGCTTCTGAACAACGTGTGGCCTCATACACGAAACTGGCGAACTCCGATGTCGTTCTGCGGGAGGCCATCGGCAGCGGAAATCTACCAGTCGACGTCGCGGTCGCGCGTACCGCGGTGTCTGCCAGCACGACTCCGAATACGGTGTTGCTCAATGTTCGCGCCCGAAGTTCCGATAGAGAGCTCGCCGCGCGCCTGGCGAATGGTGTGGGTGCGGCTTTGACGCGCTATGTGGCGCAGCTCGAGACGCCAGCGGGTTCGCAGGAACCTCTGGTGAAACTGAGTATGGTGAGTCCCGCAGCGGAACCGTCGATACCCGTGAGTCCGAACACGGTTCGGACCGTGCTGCTGGGTGTGGTGATCGGGGCCGTGGTGGGACTGATTGTTGTGTTTGCTCGTAACCGTCTGAGTGACAAGGTGAAGGGTGAAGCCGATCTGGAGATCGTCACCGACCTCCCTGTTGTCGCGACGGTGCCCACCGACTCGAATATCGAGGGTGGCAAGCTGGTCGACTTCGCTGCCGGTGCATCGCTTGCGGCCGAGAGCTACAGAAAATTGCGGACGAACCTTTCGTTCATCGATGTCGATAATCCTCCTCACACTGTTCTGGTGACCAGCGCTGTTGGTAGCGAAGGCAAGACGACCACAGCGATGAACTTGGCAGCAAGTTTGGCGGAGGCAGGAAACTCGGTGTTGCTCGTCGACGCGGACCTTCGGCGACCACAGGTTGCATCGAGGATGAAGCTTCCCGTGTCAATCGGATTGACCAATTGGCTTCGCGGAGATGCACCCCTGGGTGATCTGTTACAGGTAGGTCCAGTGGACAACCTTTCAGTCATGACCTCGGGCCCGCAGCCACCCAACCCTGCGGAACTGCTCGATTCCGAGCGAATGATCCGGGGCCTGACCGAACTGGCCGCTGAGTTCGACCATGTCGTCCTCGACTCGCCTCCAATTCTCCCTGTTGTCGATGCTGTCATTTTGTCCAAGTCGGTCGATGCGGTGCTGGTTGTCGCCCGTGTGGGACGAAGCAAGACGAAGTACGTGTCGTCCGCGATTGAGAGTCTCGCGCGAGCCCAGGCCAGGCTGGCGGGGATTGTATTGACGGATACCAAGTACGCGCGTTCCGCCACGTACGCGTACTACGGGTCTACGTCAGCGAGCCAGGACAGTGTGCGGCCCGCCGAGCCGGTGCATCAAGGAGCCGAATTGCCGTCATCCTCGACATCCGAATCCTTCACCGACATCGCGGAATCGAGCGGAGCGGGGAACGTCAGGCGGTAGAGGACTGCGGTCCGCCACGAGCGGGGCGCGGCGTGACTTCGAGGTGAAAACATGAGCGGTTCAGGACCCGTATACCGGTTCGGGCTCGACGCGGCCCAGCGATCGCTCTGGACGATGCAGCAAACGGCTCCAGGGGTGCCGATCAACGTTGCGCAGTTCGTCGAGATCGATGGACCCGTCGATGTTTCTGAATTCGTACGCGTAACAGGCGAAATGGTGCGCCGTGCGAAGTTCAGTCAACTGAGGTTCGAGGAGACGGATACCGGACCTGTGGGTGTCTGGGATCCATCGCTGCACCACGTCGCAGACGTTGTCGATGTGCGGCAAGAAGCTGATCCGTGGGCGACCGCACACCAGATGATGCGCAAGGACTACGCGCGAGCGCTGGATCCGCGCGTTGACCGCACTGTTCGCGGCATCTTGTTTCTTCTCGGAGACGAGAAGTTCATCGTGTACAACCGAGCACATCACCTGGCGACCGATGGGTTCAGTGGTAAAGAACGGCTGGCCGAGGCACTGGCGGCGTACACGGCGTGTGTTCGTGGCGAGCCGCTACCCGAGGTCGCACCAGTCGATTTCGAGCTGCCTGCCCGAGCTGACGCGGAGTACCGGCGATCGCGACGATTTCGGATCGATCGTGATTACTGGCGGGATGCGATGGCCGGCGTGGGGCTGGGAAAGAGCCTGGCACACCGTCACGGTGTACCGGTGGCGATTGGTCGCGAAGTTGTTGCGGCAGTGCCTGATGTCACGATGAAGTCAATGCGGGTGGCCGCAGAACGATGCTCGACGATACTGCCCACGGTGCTGACTGCGTCCTTCGCCGCTTACCTCAGCCGTGTCGCCGTCGGCGACGAGGTCATCTTTCAGTTCCCCGTCGCCGCCAGGACGACCGGCGAACTGCGAGCAACACCACTTCCGATGGCCAACACCGTCCCGTTGCGGACTCACGTGACGGCCGAAGCGAGCATTCGGGAGGCGCTTCGCACAACGCAGTCCGCTCTGATGGGTGCGCTGCGGCATCAGCGCTTCCGCGGTGAGGACGTTTGGGCCGACGTCGCAGCCGACGAAACGAGTGGTAGAGCCTCAAGGACATCTGGGCAGGAGCGCTCTGGGCCGATGCTGAACCTGATGCTCTTCGATCGCGAGGTTGCATGTGGCGACGCCAAAGCGACCTTTCACTTCCTCACCGCCGGACTCGCCGACGATCTGATCGTCAATATCTATCCTTCGGCAGGCGAGTCAGGCTCGGACTCGCTCATGGTGGGCTTCGAAGCCAACCCGAACCGGTACACCCAGGCCGAAGTCGAGGAGCACCACCGCCAGTTCCTGGCGATGATCGGGACGTTCTCGCGGGCGTTGCTGGAGGAGCCGGATCGGCTCGTGGGGGATCTGGAGTTTGCGGAGGGGGGTGGTGGTCTCGATACGTCCTCGCCTAGCGGCTCGGACTACTCGACCAGCGGGGGGACGTCGCCTGGCGGGTCGGCCTACTCGACCAGCGTCGTCGAGGTGCGGGATGCACGTGGACACCGTGTGCCGGCCTGGATGACCGGCCATATCTTCGTCGACGGTGTGGACACGGGCGATCTCGGGCACATCGACGGCACCACTGGGGAACTCGTCGTCGATCACCGACTCATCGACCAGGTCGTCGTCGATGGCGTGAAGGTTGATCTCGCCGACCTCGAACGGGCGGCCCGTGAAGTCGAGGGTGTGAAAGCGGCAGTCGCGGTGACGGGGGCGACGGGGCTCGGAATCGGAATCCTCGCCGACGACAACGCAGATCGCGAACGCCTGCCCGCCGCGGTGCGTCGTCGTGCCAATTCGGTCGTACCGCAGGTCATCTGGCCCGACAAGATCGCCGTTCTCGACACCATTCCGTCCACCGCCGACGGTGCCGCTGACCGGGACGCCACAGCGCTCCTGCTCGCCACCACGCGGTCGACCCCCAAGCCCTACAGCGCGCCGAACACACCGACCGAGAAGGCGGTGGCCGAGGCGGTCACCGCGGTCGTCGGAGTCGAACGGCCCTCGATGGACGACGAACTGGTGCAATTGGGCACCACCTCACTGGCTTTCATGCAGCTGGCTGCTCACCTCGGGTCATCGCATCACGTGACGATCGGGATGCAGGATCTTCATGACGTCATCACCCTGCGTGACCTCGCGTCGGTGATCGAGAAGTCCGCACCGAGTCGCGTGTCGTCGAACGGGGTTGTTCGGTATCAGCCGACGCAGGCGCAGCGGGAACTCTGGGTGATCAATCGGGCGGCGCAGGGGACCCTTCGTGACGCTCGCGAGCTCGCTCCTCAGGGATCGGTTGGGCTAGGTTCTCAGCGGGCGGGGGATGAGCAAGTCGACATCGTCTACCACCTGCCCATCCACCTCACGCTCTCCGCCGGCATCACCGCCGAGGTGGTGCGCGCTGCGCTGGTGGACGTCGCGACGCGGCATGAAGCGCTGCGGACGATCTATCCCGATGACGGCGGCGAACCGATCGCGGTCGTGCGCAGTGTTGCCGAGGCAAGTGCGACAGCGCCTATCACCGGCGCGACGCTCGACGCCGCCGGGATCGAACGGGCTGTCGCAACGCCTTTCGACCTCACGGTCGCCGCACCGTGGCGTGCCGTCATCGACTCGTCGGATGACACCGTCGAACTCGTACTCGTCGCGCACCACATCGCCATCGATGAGTGGTCGACGCCGATCATTCTGCACGACTTCTCGGAGGCCGTACAGGCCCGCGCCGCCGGTCACGCGCCCGCCTGGGACACCGAGCCGATCGAATTCAGCGCGACCCTCGCCGCGCGTGACCAGTCACAAGCGTCGGGCGGCAAGCTGTACTGGACACGCGCTCTGCGTCGAGCTCCCGAGCAACTGCCCCTGCCGGCGCCCGCCGACCCGCACACCCCGGGGCTGACCCGCGGTTCAGCCGTGTACCTGCGCCGCACCGTCGACGCAGCCACCCGCGACGCGGCAGCGGCGCGAGCTCGCGTTGCCGACACCACCATCAACTCCGCGCTCTGCCTTGCCCTCTCGACGACGCTGGGCGACTACACCGGCTCCGACGACATCATGGTCTCGATGCCCGTCGCCGGCCGCGAGACGAGTGACGAACTGCACCAGGTCGGCATGTATGTGCAGACCGTGCCGTTGCGCATCAAGGGTGTGCGGAATCTGCCGGTCGCGGGCGCGCTCTCGCGCGTCGGCAAGTCCGTCTCCGACGCGATGAAGCACGCGGCGTCGGCGCCGACCGGACTCGCCGACGTCATCGTCGCCTACCACGCCGACCAACCCGACGTGTCCGGGGCGGACGTGATCGACTCGGGCGAGACACTTCCGACGTATCGGGCGCGGACCGCACTCGAGTTCAGCATCGTCGACGGACCCGAGGGTCTGGCGATCACCCTCACCGTCGCCGAGCACCACGTCGATGTCGTTGCAGCCGAGCATCTTCTCGACCGGTTCGTCGCCGTGGTGGCGACGATGGCCGACGCCGACGACGATGCATTGGTCGTCGACCTGGCACCCAAGACCGCCGCGCCGCAGCGTCGTCCGCGGACCACCCCGCTGATCGATCCCATCACCGAGATCCTCCGGTACGCCGATACCCGGCCGGATGCGACGGCGGTCGTCGGCGGCGTCAAGGAGATCACCTACTCAGATTTGGTGAGTCGCGCTCGACTCCTGGGAGACCATCTGCGGGAGGTCGGCGTACGTCCTGGCGACCGGGTGGCCTTGCTGGTGCGGGAGGGCTCCGACGCTGTCGTTGCGATGGTCGCGACTTTCCTGATCGACGGTGTCTACGTCCCGATCGACCCGGAAAATCCTCAGTCACGCATCGATTTGCTGATCGATGCCACCGAACCGGCCGCAGTGGTCGAGGACGGGCTGCTGGTGTCGGCAGGCCCGGGTCTCGGTGTCGCCGATCCGATTCCCGGCGGGGCCTACATCATTCACACCTCGGGCTCGACCGGACAGCCGAAGGGCGTCGTCGTCACACGCGACAACCTCGCGGCACTGCTGGGCGCAGGCCTCGCGGTGGTGGACACCGCACCGGAGGACGTGTGGAGCTGGGTGCACTCCTACACCTTCGACTTCTCGGTGTGGGAGATCTTCGCGGCACTCGCCTCGGGCGGCAGCGTTGTCGCCGTCGACAAGGCGACGGTGCGTGATCCGCGACGCCTCGCCGAGGTGATCGATCGACACGGTGTGACCGTGTTGTCGCAGACCCCCACGGCTTTCGCCGCGCTCACTGATCCGACGCTCGTCGATCCGGATGCGTTGTCGTCGGTGCGGACGGTGGTGTTCGGGGGTGAGGCGCTCGACGTGGAGATGGTGCGGGGGTGGTCTCGATACGCCGGCTCGCCTGGCGGCTCGCTGGCTAATCGACCAGCGGGTGGAGGTGCGGCCCTTCGTGACGCTCCCTCGCAAGCTCGGTCGCTCCTCAGGGAGCTGTCTCTTATAAACATCTCCGAGCCCACGAGACCG
>NZ_RKME01000038.1 GCF_003797825.1 Gordonia sp. OPL2 | reverse complement strand
CCTCTACGCAGCCAACCCGCAGCGCTACCGGCACCCACCCCGGGCACCTGAAGTCCCCAGCATCGTCGGCATCAACAACAAACAGAAACAGAACCAGGTCCTGTCTCAGACAGGTTGACAAATACCGTCACAACCAAGGTGCTGTTGCAGAATCGGGGTGCGCCGCCCATCGGCGGAACCGAGTAGCTCTTATCACATTGCCGTACAACCTTTTTCACACCGAGGCTGCCGCCTCCCGACCCGACATCGCCGACACGACCAGGTTGCTCTTCTCGAGCGGTTCGCCGGAATCCAGCGCCTCGATCCATCCGCGCGTGGTGGTCACCGCCGCGAAGTTCGAGTGCAGCAGCACCATCAATGTCTCGTGCAGGTCACGTGCGGACACCGAACCCCGGTCGTTCGACAGGTTGATCGCACCGGTGGCATCGGAGAGGATCTCGGCGGCGAACCCGAGACCTTCGGCCTCGACCGCGGTCGCGAGGTCGCAGTTGTTGGCCATGTGCCCGACGATCGTGATGGTGTCGATGTCGTTCTGGCGCAGCCACTCGGCGACATCGGTGCCGGCGAAGACACTTCCGTGGATCTTGTGGACCCGCTTCGTCGACGCATCGATGCGCTTCTCGATCTCCGGATGGAGATCCCAACCGTCGGTGCCCTCGACGAAGACCGGTGCTCCGGCGGGCATCTGATGCTGGACCACCACCACCGGGACACGCTGCGCCGTGGCTGCTTCGACAGCGGTGACGATATTGGTCAGCGAGTCCTCGTGGGGCGGGTATTGGATCTGCAACGGACCGTCGAAGTACTCCTGCTGAACATCGACGACGATGAGTGCGCGGCGAGGTGCGGTCATGAGGTGGCTCCTCGGGTTGTCATGGCGGATGTGCTCCGTCATCGATTCTTCGGGAGACGGCCTTGCCGCACGAGTGGCATGAATGCATACTTTCGATGAGTTCAGGCCAACGCTGTCGCCCGACCGTCAGGAGTGTTCATGCGCATCGCCGTCCACGCCTTCGACGGGATCACGATGTTCCACCTGGCCGCACCGTTGATGGTGTTCGGCGAGGTGGGGCGTCTGGACATCGCCGCGGACTGGACGACCGAGCTGTGGTCGGATCGTGCCGGATCGATCCGCACCGCGGAGGGTTACCCCATCGCCGAGGTCCGTGGACCTGAGGTCACCCGGGATGCCGACATCGTGATCATGCCCTCCTGGCCGATGTCGTTGCCCGAGCTCGACCCACGATTGCGGCGGATCATCACCGACGCGCACGATCGCGGCGCCACCGTCGTCGGACTGTGCCTCGGCGCGTTTCCCGTCGCCGATGCCGGGTTGCTCGACGGCCGCGACGCGGTCACCCACTGGGAGGCGATCGATCGTCTCGCGCAGCGCCGGCCGGGACCGCGGGTGAACTCCACGGTGCTCTACATCGACCACGGTGACGTGCTCACCTCGGCCGGTACGGCATCCGCGATCGACGCGTGTGTCCATCTGGTGCGCACACACCTCGGGTCCGCGGCCGCATCTCGAGTGGCGCGGTCGCTGGTCGTCGCACCACATCGTGAGGGCGGCCAGGCCCAGTACATCGAGCGGCCACTGCCGAGGCCGGCGCACGACGGCATGATGGCCGAGATCCTCGACTGGGCCTTGGCACATCTGGACGAGACACTCGACATCGGCACCCTTGCCGACCGGGCAAGCATGAGCCGGCGAAGCTTCGTGCGGCACTTCCGTGACGCCACCGGGACCACCCCTGCGCGTTGGGTTCTCGACCGACGACTCGATCGGGCCCGCGCATTGCTGGAGACCACGGACTGGCCGGTGGACGTGGTAGCGACCGCGAGCGGATTCGGCAGCGCCGTCACGCTGCGACAGAAGTTCGCAGTGGCATACGGGATCTCACCGACCGTGTACCGCAAGCAGTTCGCGCAGTCGGCGGGGTGAGCGCGGGGGAAGCCGGATCAGTGGTCGGAACCCAGGAACTGCACGATCACCGCGTTGACCGCCGCCGGCGTCTCGATCGGGATGAGGTGGGAGCCGGGCAGGACACACAGACGCGCTCCGGTGATCGCGTCGACGACCCCGCGGGTGTGTTCGAGGGTCACCTCGTCCCGGTCGCCCTGCATCACCAGCGTCGGCGCCGTGATCGCCGACAAATCGGCCAGATCGATCTCGGGTTCGGAGTTGATCATCGCCATCGTCTTGTCGAAGATGACCGGGAAATGATCTGCCCCGTCCGGGGATTCGGATGCGTACTCCGCGGCGAAGAAACCCATCATCTCGTCGTCGGCGGTATCGAGCGCGTCCAGGATACCGCCGACGGCGCGCCCCGAACTGTTGTAGTACTGGCCGATCAGCACCAGATGACGGACCAGATCGGGACGACGCAGCGCGACCAGCACGCCTACCACCGCCCCATCGCTCCAGCCGACGATCTCGGCGGGACCGCCGACGACCTCGTCGAGATACGCGATGGTCTCCTCGGCCATGTCCGCATAGTGGAACTCGTCGGTCACGTCGGGACTGTGCCCGTGCCCGTGGCGCTCGGGAACGTAGACCTTCCAGCCGGCGTCCACCAGGGCGGGGACCTGACCGCCCCACGACGACGCGCCCGAGAACGCGCCGTGCAGCAAGACGACGGGCCGGCCGTCCCCGTGGATCTCGTGCCATACACGGGTATCCGGCGTCGGATGGTTGATCGTGATGTACTCGGCGACAGATGCGGTCACGGGATCAGACTAGTCCGGCCGCGGTCCTGCCGGGTCCGACAGTTCGCCGACCGTGCCCTGATTTTCGCCGACCGTGTCCTGTTTTTCGTCGACCGTGTTCTATCGATCGCCCCGCCGCGGCGACGTGCTGATCGTCGTGCACGGTCGGCGAAAACTTGGGCACGGTCGGCGAAGGACGAAGGGCCAACAGCGGCGCCGCATAGATCGCCGGACCCGGGTGCACACCCCTCCCACCTGGACTAACCTTCGCTCCAGACCGCCGACTGGAGGACAAGTGACCGACGACATCACCCGCCTGATGGAAGCCAACCTGCTCGAGGTGTTCGACGAGCGCGATCCCGACCGTCGGCGCGACGCGATCTCACGCACCTACTCACCCGATGTCGTGTTCACCGACGCGGAGGGCACCGTGACGGGACACGAGCAGATCTCCGCGAAGGTCGCCGCGCTCCTCGACGGCCCTCTTGCCGGCATGCACTTCGTCAAAGCCGGTCCGATTCACCAGGTTCCGGGAATGGGTCACCTCGCGTGGCATGTGGTAGCACCCGGCTCCGACGAGGTGATCGCGTCCGGCTTTGATGTCGCCCTCATCGAGGGCGGGAAGATCGCCAAGCTGTTCACGGTCCTCACCTAGGCGATTCACCCACCGCTCGTACACCTGTATGAACGCCCGCCGTCATCCTGTCGGTATTGCGAATGGTGTGTGCGCACCGAACCCTGGAAGGTGACTCCCATCACAAACAACTCGATCGATCAGCCACCTCGGTTGTCGAGCGGGAAGGAAGAGGTCTCATGGGAATCGCACCTGCTCCAGACACCAGCCAGCTGAAAAAGGGCTTGAAACAGCGGCACCTGACCATGCTCTCCCTGGGCGGAGTGATCGGCGCAGGACTGTTCGTCGGGTCCAGCGCCATCATCGCCGAGGCCGGACCACTCGCCTGCATCACCTATGCGATCACCGGGCTCATCGTGCTGCTCGTGATGCGGATGCTGGGTGAGATGGCGGCAGCCAAACCATCGACGGGGTCGTTCACCGACTATGCGCGGATGGCATTCGGACCTCTCGCCGGCTTCACCACCGGCTGGCTGTACTGGTATTTCTGGGTGATCGTCGTCGGATTCGAAGCCGTCGTCGGCGGACAGATCATCAACAAGTGGATTCCGGCGCTCCCGGTCTGGGCCATCGCCCTCGGTCTGATGGTGATCATGACTCTGATCAACCTGATGTCGGTCGGCGCGTTCGGGGAGGCCGAGTACTGGTTCGCCGGGATCAAGGTCGTCGCGATCGTCGCGTTCATCTCGATCTCGCTGCTCTTCGTGCTCGGATTGTGGCCGGGCGCCGACATCGACTTCTCGAACCTGACCGCACACGACGGGCTGTTCCCCAATGGGATCTCGACCCTGTTCGTCGGCGTCGTGGTGGTCATCTTCTCGATGACCGGGGTCGAGGTGGTGACCGTCGCCGCGGCCGAGTCGGCCGAACCCGCGAAGGCGATCCGCAAAGCGGTCAACTCGGTGGTCTTCCGCATCCTCGCGTTCTTCGTCATCTCCACGTTCCTGATCGCGATCATCGTCCCGTGGAACACCGTGGTCCCTGGGGAGTCGCCGTTCGTGACCGCGCTCGACCGGGTGGGCATCCCGGGTGCGGCCGATCTGCTGACCCTGGTGATCCTGGTCGCGGTGTTGTCCGTGCTGAACTCTGGCCTCTACACCTCCTCGCGCCTGCTCTTCGTCATGGGAGCCCGGGGAGACGCACCGCGGTGGATGAGCGCGACCAACAAGCGAGGTGTGCCGGTCAAGGGCATCCTGTCGTGCACGGTCGTCGGATACGGATGCGTTGTCCTGTCGGCACTCTGGCCGGACACCGTCTTCCTGTTCCTGATCAACGCCTCCGGTGCAGTCTTCCTGTTCGTCTACTTCATGATCTGCATCTCCGAACTCAAGCTTCGCCGACAGTGGGAGCGCGAGAACCCGGGAATCCTGCAGTTCCGGATGTGGCTCTACCCGGGTCTGCCGATCCTCGTCACCCTCGCCATCGTCACGGTGCTGGTCAGCATGGGAATCCGCGACCAGAACCGCGTGGAGCTGATCCAGGGCGTGGCCGTCTGGGCGGCACTGGTCGTGATCTACTTCATCCGGAAGCGGTTGCGTCCCTCTGGTTCTGATTCCGCGACCGACGTCCCTGATGCTCCGCATTCGGCGGAGTTCGAGATCGCGACAGGTGTGGGATCCGTCGATCCGATCCCCCACGCCGACGTCCGGACCAGCTCACCGTCCGAGACACCACCGCGCACGCGCTGACGACCCACCTTTCGCCAGACCGCACCCGCCTCCCGCATGGCCGACGGCCACGGGAGGCGGGTGCGCGTCGTCGGAGCGTTCGGTGCGATCCGGCGGCCGCAGGTCAGAACCCGCCGTCCGACAATGTGACCCCGGCACGGTCCGCACCGGTGAACGCGAGCCACAGGAGTGCCGATCCTTCGGTCGAGGTCGGCTTCAGGCCCGTGAGTTGTTCGACCTTCTTGAGGCGATAGACCAGCGTCTGGCGATGGATGTTGAGCGCGTCGGCCGACTTCTGCCAGACGCCGTCATTGTCGAGAAACACCCGCACGGACTCGACGAGTTCCCCGTCGTTGCTCGCATCATGGTCGATGAGCGGGCCCAGTACCCGACGAACCAGCCGTCGGATGTCGTCGACGCTGCCAGGCAGGACGTCCGCACTCGTCTCCTCCTCACCGTAGGCGACCGCCGACACGCCGCGGTCGTGAGCCCGCACCACCGCGAGGTGCGCCTGACGCGCCGCCTCCGGGACCTGGGAGTTCAGCGCCAGCGGAATCGACACTCCGACAGCACAGTTCGGCGCCAGTGCGACACTCACCTGCTCCAACAGCTGGACATCGAACGGGACCACACCGATCAGCATGTTCTCGCGGGGGATGATCAATGGTGCACAGTTCTGCAGACACAGCTGGTGGTGTACGCCGAGGTGATCGAGCGGAGATCCGTCCGGGGTCTCCCAACAGGCCACCGCGACACCTCCACTCATGCCGCGGTGCTTCAGTTCGGGCCATACCGCGGACAGGGTGATCGATTCGTCGAGCAGGCCGTTCAGCAACGCCTCGCCGGATGCGCGCATCCGATCACGCTGCACCGCAGCATGTTCGAGCTCCAGCGCAACGAGGCCACCGACATGCTCGAGGAGCGGCCGGTCGGTCACCTCCGCGGCATCCGCACCAGCGGTGAGGACCAGACGACCCACCCCGGGCATCTCGACCTCCGCGCCACCGCCGGAGGTCTGGTCGCCGCGGTCGAAGGCGCGCCGGCCCACCGCGACCGCCTCGCCGGCGACCAGATCGCGCACCTGAAGTGTCCATCCGGTGGACCGCTCCAGGGCCGACAGCCGCTCCCCCAATGTCCCTCGACGATGCAGGGACTGCCAGTAGACGTCGTACAGGCGTTTGATCGCCGCCACCCGCTGGCGCTCCGACTCGATCGCGCTCTCGATGACCGTGCGGGCCAATGAGACGAACTGGAGGTCGAAATCCGCACCGAGAACGGGGAAGCCTCTGTCCTCGGCGACGGCGAGCATGCCGGGGGTCACGTCAGGAGCAGTCGGACTGGGTGCGACGACGAGACCGCTCACCCTGCTGTCGATCAGCTTCGAGATCCATTCGCGCTGTTCGATTTCCTCGGCCGGGAGCCCACCACCGGTGGTCATCACGAGATCGCCGGTTTCGAACCACGACCATGGATCGTCGAGGTCACACGCGTGTGCCCACGTGACAAGCCGAGATCCGCCTCGCTCACCCGCGAGATAACGCAGTCCCAGCGACGGAACCGCCGCCAGCTGATCGACCGAGATCATGGCGCGACCTCCCTTCATACAAAAGTATGACCCCCGAGGCCAAGACTATCGGGTTCGCGTATGTCACCGGTCACAGTTCCCGCCCAGACTGGGTCACGATCAATCATCGAACGTTGGAGGAAACAATGGTGGTTCGCGACGTACACGCGCCCCACGGCGCGTCGAGCAGCGTCGGGATCTCGCTGTGGAGTGAGGACCGCGTCGGTGGCATCCGACCGGCGTTAAACGGCGACATCGATGTCGACATCGCGATCGTGGGCGCAGGCTTCACCGGACTGTGGACCGCCTACTACCTGCTCGAGGCAGACCCGTCGCTACGGGTGGCACTTCTCGAACGTGAGTACGCCGGCTTCGGAGCATCCGGGCGCAACGGCGGGTGGGCATCGTCGATCTTCCCGGTCTCACTCGCGCACGTGGCCAAGCTCTACGACCACCAGTCGGCGCTCAACCTTCAGGCCGCGATGAACGACACCGTGACCGAGATCGGTGACGTCGTCACCGCACAGGGCATCGAGTGCGATTACGCTCGCGACGGCTTCGTGTCCCTGGCACGCAATGATGCGCAACTCGCCCGCGCAGCGGCCACCGTCGCCGGCTCGGACGCATTCGGCACGCGCGGGCAGTGGAGCCTGCTGTCTCAGGCGGAGGCCCAGGGCACCATCGCTGCCACAGATGTGCGCGGTGGGATCTTCACCGAGCACTGTGCACTACTCCAGCCCGACCGACTGGTCCGTGGGCTCGCCGACTGGGTGGAAGATCACGGCGGGGTGATCTACGAGCAGACCGCGGTCACATCGATCGACGACGGAGTGGTGACGACCGATCGCGGTCGCGTCACCGCGACCGCAGTCGTACGGGCCACCGAGGCGTTCACGCCGGAGTTCGCCGCCTACCGCCGCAATGTCGCTCCGCTGTACTCGCTGGTGGTCGCGACCGCCCCGATCCCCGCCGATGTTCGCGAGAGTCTCGGTCTCGATGGGCGCACAGCATTCAACGACATGCGCAATCTGCGAATCTATGCTCACCCCACGGCCGATGGGCGACTGGTATTCGGTGGGCGGGGCGCGCCTTACCATTTCAATTCCAAGGTGCACTCGTCTTTCGACGTCGACGACAAGATCCACACCAAGATCATCTCGACGATGCACGACTTCTTCCCGCAGCTGCGCGATATCCCGATCACTCACCGCTGGGGCGGGCCGCTCGGCGTACCACGCGACTGGTTCCCCTCCGTTGGCTACGACCGGCGCACCAAGTTGGCATGGGCAGGGCCGTATGTCGGCGACGGGGTCGCGACGAGCAATCTCGCCGGACGCATCGTACGGAATCTCGTCCTGGACCGTCCCGACGACCTCAACAGCCTTCCGATCGTGAACCACCAGTCGAAGAAGTGGGAGGTCGAACCCTTCCGCTGGCTGGGGGTCAACGCCGGGTTGCAGGCGGCTTCCGCCGCCGACGTCGAGGAGCGCACCACCCACAAACCCTCGAGGATCTCGGCCATGCTCGAGAAGCTCACCGGCGCACACTGATTCGCACATCCCCCTTGATCACGAGGAGACGACCATGACCTCACTCATCCATCTCGACTCGCTCACTGTTCGCGGTGAGCTCACTCCCTCCGGTCAGCGGCCCGGCGCGGACAGCGGCGACCCCCAACTGCGCACGCTCCCGATCGAATCGGGAACAGAAGCGCAAGTCGGTATCTGGGAATGCGAACCCGGGGGATGGCCGGTCATCGACCGCCCGAACACCGAGACTTGCTACATCATCTCCGGCCGCGCCACCCTCACCGATGACGCCACAGGCCAGGTCACCGAGATCAGCGCAGGAGACTTCGTCACCCTGCCACCGGGTTGGTCGGGCCGGTGGGACGTGACCGAGACAATCCGCAAGGCCTACTCGATCTTCTGAATCGAACCCATTCCTCGACAACCATTCTGGAGAATCACCATGCCCACGACCATTTCCCATTGGGTCAACAACAAGGCCTATCCCGGTACCTCGAGCGCGACGGCGCCGGTGACCAACCCCGCCACGGGTGCGGTGACCGGCGAGGTGGCCCTGGCCAACGTCGAAGATGCCCGCGCCGTGATCGACGCCGCCACCGCGGCGTTTCCGGCCTGGCGTGACACCAGCCTGGCCAAACGCACCGCCATCCTGTTCCGCTTCCGTGAACTTCTCGAGGCCCGCAAACCCGAACTCGCCGCCATCATCACCGCCGAACACGGCAAAGTCCTCT
Source organism: Gordonia sp. OPL2 (assembly GCF_003797825.1). GTDB lineage: Bacteria > Actinomycetota > Actinomycetes > Mycobacteriales > Mycobacteriaceae > Gordonia. Next base: position 36,508 of record NZ_RKME01000038.1, on the reverse strand, counting down.
CCGACGCCCTCGGCGAGATCAGCCGGGGCCAGGAGGTCGCCGAGTTCGCCTGCGGCATCCCGCATCTCCTCAAGGGAGGATTCACCGAGAACGCCTCCACCAAGGTCGACGTCTTCTCCATTCGTCAGCCACTCGGCCCGATCGGCATCATCAGTCCCTTCAACTTCCCCGCCATGGTGCCGATGTGGTTCTTCCCCATCGCCATCGCCGCCGGCAACACCGTGGTGCTCAAGCCGTCTGAGAAGGACCCGTCGGCCTCGCTGTGGTTGGCCGAACTGTGGAAAGAAGCCGGCCTGCCCGAGGGCGTGTTCAACGTCCTGCAGGGTGACAAGACCGCCGTCGACGAACTGCTCACCAACAGGGCAATCAAATCGATCAGCTTCGTCGGGTCGACGCCGATCGCCCAGTACGTCTATGCCACAGGTACCGCCGCCGGCAAACGGGTCCAGGCATTGGGTGGCGCCAAGAACCACGCCATCGTCCTGCCCGACGCCGATCTCGACCTCGCGGCCGACGCGATGGTCAACGCCGGCTTCGGCTCGGCAGGCGAGCGCTGCATGGCCATCTCGGCCTGCGTCGCGGTCGGACCGATCGCCGACGACCTCGTCGCCAAGATCACCGAGCGCGCCAAGACGATCACCACCGGTGACGGCACCACGAACGCCGACATGGGACCGCTGGTCACCGCCGCCCACCGCGACAAGGTCAGGTCGTACGTCGACGCCGGCGAGAGGGACGGCGCCACCATCGTTGTCGACGGCCGCGCCGTCGAGGCAGATGGATCTGCCGACGGGTTCTGGCTGGGTCCGACGCTGCTCGACAACGTCACGACCGACATGAGCGTGTACACCGACGAGATCTTCGGCCCGGTCCTGTCCGTCCTGCGCGTCGACACCTACGACGAGGCCCTGGAACTCATCAACTCCAACGAGTACGGCAACGGCACCGCCATCTTCACCAACGACGGCGGCGCAGCCCGACGCTTCCAGAACGAGGTCGAGGTCGGCATGGTCGGGATCAACGTGCCCATCCCGGTCCCAATGGCCTACTACAGTTTCGGCGGCTGGAAGAACTCACTGTTCGGCGACACCCACGCGCACGGGATGGACGGCGTCAACTTCTTCACCCGTGGCAAGGCCATCACCAGCCGCTGGCTGGACCCGTCGCACGGTGGTCTGAACCTGGGCTTCCCCCAGAACGCCTGAGCGTCCGGACCGACAACACAATAGCGGCGCGGGGACGAGATCGTCCCCGCGCCGTCGCCGTCCATCAACGAAAGTTCCCACCATGCCCCTGGTCCACATCCATGTCATCGACGGACGACGGCCTCCGTCACGTCTGCGCGAACTGGCCGACGCCGTCCAGACCGTGATGCTCGATCACTTCGACGCCCCCGATCGCGATCGCTACCAACTCATCACCGAGCACCGCCCGGGCCACATCATCGCCGAGGACACCGGACTCGGATTCGAACGCACGGACGACATCGTCGTCATCCAGATCTATCAGCAAGGTCGCACGGTCACCCACAAGCAGGCCGCATACCGCTCGCTCGCAACCGAACTCGACGCTCGAGGATTGGTGCGGCCCGACGACCTCATCATCTCTGTCGTGCCCAACACCAAAGAGGACTGGTCGTTCGGGGGTGGCTCCGCCCAGTTCGTGGAAGGGCTGCTGAGTTAGCCGCACCGTCGCCGGGCTTGGCATGTGCACGATACATATGTAGGGTACACAACCCGAGGAGGGTGCCTACATGACCACTACGCCGACCGGCGATGCACCGGCCCGGGAAGACACCGTGCCGGTGGACAGCGAACTGACCGACGACAAGCACACCGGAGCCGCGCTCGCCGTGGTCGCCGTGCTGTGCTTCGGCGGCCTGGTCGCGTCTCTGATGCAGACGTTGATCATCCCGATCCAGCCGGAACTGCCGAAATTGCTCGGCACATCGATCTCGAATGCGTCATGGGTCGTCACCGCCACGCTGCTCGCCGCGGCCGTCGCGATGCCGATCGCAGGCCGCCTGGGTGACATGTTCGGCAAGAAGCGCATCATCCTGGCGAGCTCGATCCTGTTGATCGCCGGATCGCTCGTGTGCGCGCTGAGTTCGGCACTGATCCCGATGATCGTCGGACGCGCGATCCAGGGTCTGGCGATGGGATTCATCCCGCTCGGCATCAGCCTGATGCGGGAGGTGACCCCGCCACGCCTGACCTCGATGGCGGTGTCGGCGATGAGCGCGACGATGGGCGTCGGCGGCGCGATCGGCCTGCCACTGTCGGCCTGGGTTGCCCAGCAATGGGATTGGCATGCGCTGTTCTGGGTGTCGACCGGTCTCGCCGTCGTCGTCACAGTGCTCGTCGCGTTCGTCGTCCCGCACATCGACGACAGCACGGGCGAGAAGCGATTCGACGTCATCGGAGCCATCGGCCTGGCGATCGGCCTGTCGGGCGTACTCATCGCCGTCTCCAAGGGCAACGACTGGGGATGGGGCACCGGCACCACCCTCGGCCTGCTGTTCGGCGGGCTCGCCGTACTGATCGTTTGGGGCATGTTCGAACTGCGCCACCGCGCACCGTTGGTGGACCTGCGGACCACGGCGCGTCCCGCGGTGCTGCTCACCAACATCGGCGCCATCGCGATCGGGTTCGGCATGATGGCGCAGACGATCGTCGTGCCCCAACTGCTCGAGATTCCCACGGCCATGGGCGGTCTCGGACAGACTCTGCTCGCGGCCGGCCTGTGGATGGCGCCCGGCGGGTTGATGATGCTGGTGTTCGCACCCGTCTCGGGCACGCTCATCAACACCATCGGTGCCAAGTACACGCTGGCGATCGGCGCGACCGTCCTCGGACTGGGTTACCTCGGCGCGTTCCTGCTGATGAATGCACCGTGGCAGTTGGCGCTGGCGTCGGTGATCTGCTCGGCCGGTGTCGGCATCGGCTATGCGGCGATGCCGACCCTGATCATGGGGGCTGTGCCCATGACCGAAGCAGGTGCTGCCGTCGGGCTCAACGGCCTGATGCGGTCGATCGGCACCACCAGTGCGTCGGCGGTCATGGCGCTGGTCCTGACCAGTTCCACCGTCTCCTATGGGCCGGTCGACGTGCCGAGCCATTCCGCGTTCCGGTGGTGCTTCCTGATCGGGGCGATCGCCGCGTTCGTCGGTGTCGCGATCACGTTGTGCATCCCCATCGCTCGTCGGCGGGCAGGCAACGTCACCGGGCCCGATGCCGGAGGCGACCCGACGGAATCGGTCGAATCGTCGCTTCCCGAATCACTTGCCGACGAGGAGGCCGAGCAGACTCAGGCCGTCCCGACCAGATCGACCGACGCGGAACTCACTCAGATGGCCGACCCCTCACACGGTCCGCGGCCGCGTGTCGCCGGTCGGATCACCGCCGCCGACGGCACAGCACTGGACCGTGCTGCCATCACCGTCACCGACCTTCGCGGCCGCCAGACCGGGGCGACCGCGGTCGATCCGGACGGCTCCTACGCCGTGTACGGGATCGCCGACGGCACCTACACCGTCATCGCCACCGCGCCCGGCCGCTCGCCGAGGGCGATGACCGTCTCGGTCGTCGGCGAGGCGGTCTTCCGCCGCGACTTCGCACTCGCCGGCGGTGCCACGGTTCGCGGACGAGTGCGCAATGCCCACGGCCCGGTCGCCGCACAGTTGATCGTCACCGACCAGTCGGGTGCCGTCGTGACACAGACCGAAGCCGACGACGACGGACTGTTCGCGATCACCGGACTGTCCGACGGCGACACCGTGGCCGTCACCGCATCTGCACCCGGCTGCCAACCGGCCAGTCAGCTGGTCACCGTCAACACACCGACCGGATACGCGGACCCGCTCGACATCGTGCTGGTCGCCAACAGCGGACTACACGGCTCGGTCCGCACCCCCGATGGCACCGCACTCGAAGGCGCCACCGTGTCGGCGATCGGCCCGGATCAGACGATCGTCGCGTCGGCCACCACCGACGCGGACGGCCGATACCGCATCGAAGGCCTCACCGACGGACGATTCACCGTCGTCGCGAGCATGTACGAACCGGCTGCCGTGCAGGTCAGCATCGTTGCCGGACAACGCAACACCGCAGACATCGGGCTGGGGACGGGGCGGGATTCGGCGAGGTCGTGAGGGTCGATCGGCCACGGGCATCCGCATGAAGGTCACCTCAGCGCCGAGCAAAGTGGATTATCCACTTTCCTCGGCGCTGTGGGGATCCTGATGCGGGGGTGATCCTGATGCGGGGGTGATCCTGATGCGGGTGATCCCCATACGGCGGGAGCTTCTCCACTCGATGGTTTGAGCACGCGGCGATTCACGGTGCAGGCACGCCACATTCTTGTTGTCATACAAAGGATGCGAGACCGTTCCCATATGGCACTACCGCGATCGACTCGTGGGCGAGGCGCGGCGACGCGCGAGCGGCTGTCACATACGACCGGCCGCCACACCCTGCTGATCTGAACGCGACAGTGGTCCAGACCGTTCGCTCCTCAACCCCGCGGCATATTGTTTGCCATACAAACAAGGGTGTGGCACCGTGCTCCCATGACCACTTCCGGACGGGGGACCCGCGAGGCCGGCAAAGCGACGCGCCAGACACTTCTGCGTGCGGCCACCGAGGTGTTCGAGGAGCTCGGGGAGACGGCATCGGTTGCCCAGATCTGCCGCAACGCCAACGCCTACCCGAATCAGGTCACCTATTACTTCGGCTCCAAGGAGCACCTGTTCGTCGAGGTCGCGTGTGCCGCCGTGCTGCGCGCCGGCCGTCATGCCGAGGAAGCCGCATCGGCGACGACGACCGTCGGCGAGTACACGCACGCATTGATCTCCACCCTCCTCGGCGGGCAGGCACGCAACGTCGAACTGTTCACCACGGCGATGTCGATGGCGTCGCGGCGCCCCGAACTCCGGCCGCAGATCGCCGAGGTACTGTCCGATCTGCATCGTCGGGGGGCGGAGGCCCTGATGCGCACGCTGGTGCGAACCGGTTGGGAGTTGCGCGCACCGATCGACGTCGAGGCAAAGGCGTTCTGGTCCGCGATCTTCGGGCTCGTCATCCAGCAGGCGGCCGCGTCCGACGAGCTCGACTACAGTCTCGAGGACGCCGTCGCGATCGTGTTCACCAACCTCCAGATCCCGGAACAGGTGCTGCAACATGCGATTTGATGGAGTGGCGGTGGTCTCGATACGCCTCGCGCTCGCTGCGCTCGCTCGTGGCTACTCGACCAGCGAGACACGCGCCCGCCGCGCACGCACGCGGCCACTCGACCAACGGGATGCAGCAATCCTCACCAGCGGAACAGACGTTTTGAAAGGCAACTCATGACCCACTCCACTGAGACCTCCACGCATCCGAAGCCGCACACGACCCACACGGTGTTCAACCAGTCGACGCCGCGCGTGGACGTCAACGAGTACGAGCTGAACACCGTTCTGCGTGAATCGGTTGCGCGACATGACGGCAGTTGGGCCGACGACGAACTCCGCGAGATCGGCGAACTGGTCGGGAGCGCACAGTTCCAGCACGATGCCCATCTCGCCAACACCATCACGCCGGAACTGCACACCCATGACCGGTGGGGCAACCGGATCGACGAGGTCGAGTATCACCCTGCTTACCATCGGATCATCTCGGCGTCGGTCGCGCACGGCAGCCACACCCGATGCTGGGCCGACCCGCAGCCCGGCTCCCACGTCGTCCGCGCCGCGAGCTTCATGCTGTTCGGTCAGATCGAACCCGGTCACGCCTGCCCCGTCTCGATGACCCACGCCGTGATCCCCTCCCTGGAACTGCAACCCGATGTGGCCGCCCAATGGGTTCCGAAGGCGTTGTCCCGCAGCTACTCCCCCGATCTCGGCGCAGACAAGGCCTCCGCCATCTTCGGTATGTCCATGACCGAGAAGCAGGGCGGCTCCGACGTTCGCGCCAACACAACGATCGCTACACCGGTCGGCTCCGGCGGACCTGGCGCCGAGTACCTGCTGACCGGACACAAGTGGTTCTGTTCCGCACCGATGTCCGATGCATTTCTCGTGCTCGCCCAGGCGAAAGGACCCGGCGGAGAAGGACTCTCCTGCTTCCTGCTTCCCCGTATCCTACCCGACGGCACCCGCAACGTCTTCCGCATCCAACGACTCAAGGACAAGCTCGGCAACAAGTCGAACGCATCGTCGGAGATCGAGCTCGACGGGACCGTCGCGGTGATGGTCGGCGAGCCCGGGCGCGGTGTCCGCACGATCATCGAGATGGTGGCACAGACACGACTCGACTGCGTCCTCGGCAGCACGGCCGGGATGAGGCAGTCGGTCGCCGAGGCCGTCTGGCATGCGCGTCACCGCGACGCATTCGGCGCCACCCTGGCCGATCAGCCGGCCATGACAGCCGTATTGGCCGATCTCGCATTGGAATCCGAGGCCGCGACGGTCACGGCGATCCGACTCGCGCGGGCGCACGACGAGGACGCGAGCGATCAGGAGCGCGCGTTCCGTCGTCTCGCCACCGCAGTCGCGAAGTACTGGATCTGCAAACGCGGCCCCCATCACTCCTACGAGGCCCTCGAATGCCTGGGCGGCAACGGATACACCGAGGACTTCCCCCTCGCGATGCGCTACCGCGAACAACCAGTGATGGCAGTGTGGGAAGGATCGGGCAACGTCATCGCGCTCGACGTCTTGCGGGCGATGACTCGCGAACCGGAGTCGATCGCGGCGTTCGACGCCGAGATCAGCACCGCGCTCGGCGCCAACCGCACGCTCGATCTGCACCTCGAGAGGCTGCGCGATCAACTCGGCGAACTCGCCCGGATGGATGCCGCCTCGGCGCACCGACGAGCGCGCGGAGTGGTCGAGTCGATGGCGCTGGCACTCCAGGCATCGCTTCTGGTGCGGTATTCGCCTGCGGCAGTGTCGGATGCGTTTGTCGCGGCGCGCCTGGGTGAGGATCGGGCGTTTGAGTACGGCGCGCTGCCCGATGGTGCAGACCTGGCGGGGATTCTGGAGCGGCACTGAGGGTTCGGGCCCTTCGTGACGCTCGCAAGCTCGCTCCTCAGGGACCGGCGGTGACGCACGCTCGATCCTCAGGGATCTGGTGGTGACGCTCGCAAGCTCGCTCCTCAGGGACCTGGTGGTGACGCTCGCAAGCTCGCTCCTCAGGCACCTGGGTGACGCTCGCAGGGTCGCTCTCAGGGATCTAACTGACGCTCGCAAAGCACATCATCGCAGCTCATGCCGCTCACCTCGCAGAAATTACAACACCTGTTTAGGATGGCGTATCAGAGCGCGTCACCCTGGGTCGGGGCGGCGGAGCCGCGTTCAGCACGTCAGCAACTAGGGGCGGGACGCGAGCGGTGTACCTCGACGAATATCAGGCGGTGGGTGCGGGCAATCTCCGAGGAGACGTCCGCATCGCGTCGTCGCAGGCCTACGACGAACCAGACCACGTGCTCGGGCAGATCGAGATCTCCGAGCGGCTACCTCGCTACGGCATCGCCGGTCTGACCTTGGCATTCGGGCTGATGGGATTGCTCAGCACGTTGTCGCCCGACGGTTCCGCGGGTAGCCCGCTGCGGATCGCGGCGATCGTCGCGATCAGCGCGACGACCATCCCGGTCGCCATCGTCGTGGCGCGGGTCAATCTGTCGTCGATGTGGTGGTCGAAGAAAGCGGCGATCCGGGGGATCAACACGGCGTTCGTCGTGTACGCCGACGTCGGCGTGACCGCTGCACTGTGCACCTTCCAGAATCCCGCGATGGCGCTGCACGGAACCGCCCTGTTCGCAGTCATCGGCGGATACGTCGCACACTTCGTCCGCGCGCGGACAGCGATCTACCACGGCATCTTCACCACGGTCGTGATCATCGGATGCGGGATCGCGACCTGGGCGATCGGACTCAGCTGGTCCAGTGCGCTCTACTCCACCCTGATCTCACTGGCGGCCGCGAACGGCATCCTGGGGCTCTTGTGCATCTACTCCACAGAGTCACAGCGGGCCCTACGCATCCAGCTGGAATCGGCCAACACCGATCCGCTGACCGGCGTGCTCAACCGCCGCGGCTTCCGGTATCGGGCGACGTCGGCGGTGCGCCGCAACAGCTCGACCTACGCGACCGCGGTCGTCGACATCGACAATTACAAACAGATCAACGACCAGTACGGCCACGCCACCGGGGACGCCGTCCTCGCACGGGTTGCGGCAATGCTCGTCGACGTCGTGGGCACCGACGGCGTGGTCGGGAGACTGGGCGGCGACGAGTTCGCCATAGGGGCCTCGATCGATCGCGAGGCCATGATCGATCTCGCCGAGCGGATCCGCGACCATGACATCGAACCCCTTGATGGGCGTCGCATCACGATGAGCACGGGTGCGGTGGTGCACGACGAGCGGGCGCGTACCGGTTCCCGCCGTTCGGCCGACGCGATCGTGACCGAATCGATCCTCGCCGCCGATCGGGCACTGTTCGACGCGAAGAAGGCGGGGCGGAACACGTTTCGGATCGCTTCCACGCTGGTTTCGTCGGGTCAGTGCCCCTCGTGACACTCCGCTGGCGCTCCGTTCCTCAGGGATCGAGACGACACTCCGCTGGCGCTCCGTTCCTCAGGGATCGAGAAGACACCCCGCTGGCGCTCCGATCCTCAGGGATCGAGGCCCAATCGCGTGACCAGTCCCCGGTCACCGTCGACCCGGACATGGTCACCGGTCCGGAGCACATGGGTGGCGGCCAGCGTGTTCACCACGCAGGGCAGACCGTATTCGCGGGCCACCACGGCGCCGTGCGACACGGAACTGCCGATATCGGTGACGAGTGCGGCGATGACCGAGAAATAGGGTGTCCACCCGACGTCGGTGACCGGCGCGACCAAGATCTCACCGGGTTGCACCGAACGGGCATCGGCAACCGTTCTCGCCACGCGGACAACGCCTTCCACGACTCCACGGCCCGCCGGACGGCCGACGATCTCTTGGCCGTCGAGGTCGTGCTCAGCGGTGACGACGCGCGGAGTCGGGCGCCCCACCGACACATCGTCGAACTCCAACGTCTCCTGATACGCCAGGGCTTCTCGACGCTGCGATGCCGCGAACACGAGGTCGCCGATGTCGTCGACGCCGACAACCCGAGCCAATTCCGCTCGGTCGAAGAAGAAGACGAGATCCGCATCGGGCAGCCGACCCGATGCGGCGAGCACCTCGCCCAGCCGGCGATAGCCTCGCTTGAGCCGGTGCGCCATGAGGGCCATCTTCGACTTCGTCAACTCCCGACCGCGCGCCCCTCGCTGGGCCAGTCCGGCCAGTGCGCGGATGGATGCCGACGTCGACGACGCCGATTCGGTCGACGGTCGCGGGGCTTCCTCGGGGTCGAGGGCGGCGCGCACCATGACCTGCATCATCGCGCCCAGCCCGGCGGGATCCTCGGCCCACGACGGGTCACGCATGCACAACTCGCGATATCCGCGGTGTCCGTGACGATTCAGGAAGTGCCGCAACGCAGTACCGCAGGCACCGTCGGCGACCTGCAGCGCGCTGACCGCCTGCTCCGGTGTGGCCGAGAGAAACTCCTCGGCGGCCGTCGCATCGGCGACGATGGCCCGTACCACCGAGTCGAGTTCGCCGAGCATGAGCGCACTCTCGACGTCGGCGGCCCCGGCCATCAGGCGCATCGCCTCGGCGCGCCCGTCGTCCTCGCCACGGCCGTCGGCGATCGCCCGCCGGATCAGCACGCTCTCCAGGATGTTGGCGGCCACCGCGGCGCGTGAGGACGACCGCACGTGGGTCAGCGTGACGTCACAGTACTGTTCGACACCGGATTCCAACGCCCGCAACAGTAGTTGCGCATCATCGGTGCTCGGTATTCGGAATCCGGCGATCTGTCCATCGAGGCGGCGGATCTTCGGTCCGACGGACAGCGCATATGTGGAGAGCCGGATGGTGTTGCCGAGCTTGCGGCGGAACGGTTGTGGGGGCTTGGGAGTGAGCTCGTCGATCACCCGACCGCAGATCGACATGGAGAACTGCTCGAGCGAGTTGCCGAGGATGCCGGAACTCAGGCCGGTGCCCTCGGTCATGTCGAGAAACATGTGACCGTAGAAGTAGCCGACCTGCAGCCACGGTGTGGCGTAGCGATCCTGTGCCCGCGCCACCACCTGCGTCATCTGCATCGCGTAGTCGATCGCATATCCCGACACCGCCGCGGTCAACGGGCAGAACGCACCCGGCATCATCTCGCCGATGTTGCAGCGTGTGTACACATGATCGGCACCCGCCAACGGCGAGTCCATCTCGTTGAGATCGCCGGGCAACGTGGTGATCGGCCGCGCCTGCAACCACCACAGTTTCCCGGACCGGTCGATCGCCCACTCGAGGTCCATCGGCCTGCCCCAATGATGCTCCGCCCGCAGTGCACCCGAACGGACCTCCGCGATCTGCTCCGCCGACAACACCGCCCGCTCGCCGATCGACTCCACCACCCGATCGCCCTGGGCATCCAGCACGATGTGGTCCGGCGACGCTGTCCCGTCGACGAGTGAGTCCCCGAGTCCGGCGACGGCGTCGATCACCATCAGATCGCGTCGACCGCTGGTCGGGTCGGCGGTGAAGACGACGCCCGCGGCACAGGCGTCGACCATCGTCTGGACCACCACATGCATCGTGGCACCCTCGCCCCCACCGTAGGATTCGGCCCGACGAGAGTGCACGGAGGCGATACACGTCTGTACCGCCGCGGCGAAGTCGTCGGCGGAGTCGACCCCGAGGACGGTGTCGTACTGACCGGCGAACGACTGGTCGACCCCGTCCTCCCCGACCGCCGACGACCGCACCGCGACCGGAGTCATCCCGGCGGCACGCATCTGCGAAAACCGTTCCAACGCAGCATTGCCCGCATCAGTCGCCGACGCGTCGACGGTTACCTCCTTCGCCGACGCGTCGACGGCTACCTCATTCGCCGACGCGTCGACGATGACGAATCCGCTGGGAACGGAAAGCCCGAGACCCCGCAGGCGCGCGAGTCCGGCGGCCTTACCGCCGTAGCGGTCGTCGGTGATGTCGTCGAGTTCGACGGTTGTCGGCGCCATGTCGCTCAGCTCAACTCGTCGACGATCTCGGCCAGCGCGTCGACGCCGATCGGACCGGGCTGGTACAGGCAGATCCGGTCGGACACACCGTCGACCCGATCACGGATGTGTGCGGCGATCTCCTGCGCGGAGCCGCACGCGGCGATAGTGTGCAAAATGTCGTCGTCGATCAGGCCGGCCATCTCCTGCCAGCGACCCTGCTTGGACATCGCATTGAGTTCCGGTTGCAGATCACCCCATCCGTGGGCGTCGAGAACAGGCCGGTACGCCGGGGTCGAACCATAGAACGCCAATAGCATTCGCGTCGAGGTGTGGTCGTCGCCGACCGAGACGATGATCTCGGGTACGACGTCGAAGTCGTCCTCGGACCGTCCGGCAGTCGTCAATCCCTCTCGCACACAGGGCATCGTCGTGTCGTGCAGGAATCGTTTCGAGCCGAACGGCATGACCAGCAGTCCGTCGGCCACCTCCGCGGTCGCGCGCGTCATCCGCGGGCCCAACGCTCCGAGATAGATCGGTGGCGGCCCGAACGGGTTCGGGCCGGGGACGAAGGTCGGCGTCATCAGGGTATGGCGGTGATACTTGCCGCGATAGTCCAGCCGTTCACCGTCATTCCAGGTGGCGAAGATCGCCCGCAGCGCACCGACCATGTCCTTCATCCGCGCGACCGGGCGATCGAAATCGGCGCCGTAACGCTTCTCGATCTGCGCGCGCACCTGCGTGCCCAGGCCGAGGATGAAGCGGCCCTCCGATAACAACTGGAGGTCGTTGGCCTGATGAGCGAGCTGAATCGGATTGCGGGGAAGCGCAATCGCGACATTGGACATGATGTCGAGGTCCGGCACCGACGACGCCAGTACGAGCGGGGTGAACACGTCGAACGGCCCCTCGAAGGTGAACACACCCGACGCGCCTGCCTCTCGGAGGGCTGTCGCGCGTTCCAGGGCGTCGGTGGGTCCGAACAGCGCCGTCGAGACCTTCATGCCGGACTCGCCTGCTCCTCGGCGGATGGCTGGGCACGATCGGCGGATGGCTGGGCGCGATCGGCGGATTCCTGGGCACGGTCGGCGGGGGTTGCCGCGACATCGGTCCACTCGGTGAAGCCCGACGGGTGATGCGGACCGATCACGCCGTGCTCGAACAACCCTGCGCCGTCGCGTCGTTGTCCATCGGGCTCCGTGCACACCGCGGAACAGACGTGGTCGATCAGGCTGAACGCGGCCCCCGCCATCACGTCGGGGTCGGTCAGATCGAAGCTCACGCGCTCGGTGAACGGACCTCCCTTCCACGTGCCGTGCGCCCAGGTTGAGTCGCCACCATAGCCCGCTCCGAACGCGATGGGCGCGAACAGCTTCGACTGAACCTCGAGATGTATCCGATCGCCGGCACGGTTCAGGAAGTCGATCTGCGCGCCGTCCGGAATCCGCGTGCCGGGCGTGTAGTGGACGGTGACCCGCACCCCGTCGAGTTGCTCGACGCGTCCGTCGCGCCAACGTCGAGTGCAGTCGTAGAGACTCCGGTGTCCGTCGGGATCCTCCTGCAGGATCAGGAACAGGTGGAAGTCGTCGAAGGCCAGCGGGAGGTAGAGCCACCACATCCCGCGGAACGCTGCATCCGGCCGCCCGGGCGGCTCGGCCTCTCCGACCGGCCGGATTCCCCACGATCGGTCACGACTCGCGACACTGGAATCGTGATCGACGGTGAGCCGTTCCCCGTCGACGTCGATCCACCCTTCCCACGTCCCGACCTGCGCAAAGCGACTCGCCTGCAACGTCACTCGACGATCGGTCAGCATATCGTGCGGCTTCTCGAGGGCCGCCGGGAACAGGCCGCGCCAGGTCAGGTCCGCGGCGATGCCCTCGGTGTCGGCCAACGTCAGGTGCATCTCCTGCAACGGCTCGACGACGTCGAGTCGATAGCCCCCGACGTGCTGGTTCAACCGATCGTCGTCGATGGCATCGCTCAGATGTACTGCGGTCTGGGTGTCGCCGCGGCGGACGACGAAGTAGGCGTCCTTCACCCCGAGCCGCGGGTAGTAGCCGATTCCGGTGAGCGCCATGAACCGGCCGGCACGGTCGAGCACGTTGAAGTAGGAGCGATCGTAGAAATTGCGATCCGACGTGGCGGGCCAGCTCACCGGCGCCGGCGTCTGATGAATCGGGTACTCGTCGAGCGGGCTCAGCTTCACAAACGCTCCCTCTAATACGATGCACACTGTATTGGAACTATGCTCAGGTCATGACAGCAGAAAGCCCCGACGAAGGCAAGAGGCAGTCCCCGCCGCCGGGGCGGCCGCGTGACGGCAGGATCGATGCGGCCATCATCACCGCCACCCGCGAGTTGATCCTCGAGACGGGCTACTCCGCGTTGTCGTTGTCGGCGATCGCGGCACGCGCCGGCACCACCACCGCCGCCATCTACCGGCGGTGGTCGGGCAAGGCGCAACTCGTCCACGAGGCCGTGCTGTCTGCCGAGATGCTGCCCGCGCCGGACGGCCCCGCCGACATCCGTGCCGACATCCGGGCGCTGGTCGACACGGTTCGCGTGATGTTCGACAGTCCGGAAGTGCGGATGGCACTACCCGGCCTGATCGCGGACACCGTCGCCGACCCCGACGTCCACAGCATGATGATCACCCGACTGGCCGGCAATCTGACCGCGTTCGAGACCCGCTTCGGCCGGGGTCGCCGCGACGACGATCAGTTGCCGATGCTCGCCGAGGTGGTCGCCGGCACCGCGATCTTTCGCATCCTCATCCGCCGGGACGCCGCGCTCGACGACGCCTGGGTGGACGAGATGACCGAGATGATCACCGAGGGCTGGCCGTCGGGGGCCTGAGCGGAGTCTCACTCAGACGATGGTGCCGACCTTCGTGACGCCCTTCGCAGGCTCCGGGCTCCTCAGGGACCGAAGTTCGTCCGCCAGATCAAATGATCCTCAGGACCGAAGTCTCGTCCGCGCCCGATCAACTGGTCCCTGAGGAGCGAGCTTGCGAGCGTCGCGAAGGGCCTAGAGGATGACCCCCGGATTGAGCAGCCCGTGCGGGTCGAGTGCGTTCTTGATGGTCGCGGTGAGGTCCATGACGTCGGGGCCGACCTGATCGGGCAGCCACCCCTTCTTCAGCCGCCCCACGCCGTGCTCACCGGTGATGGTGCCGCCCAACGAGATCGCGAGATCCATGATCTGACCGAACGCCCGCTGCGCACGGGCCGCCTCGTCGTCGTCGGTGGGGTCGAACACGATGAGTGGGTGGGTGTTGCCGTCGCCGGCGTGCGCGATGACCGAGATCATCACCTGATTGTCATCGGCGATCGCGGCGACGCCGTCGATGAGGGTCGGCAACTGTGGCAACGGCACTCCGACGTCCTCGAGGAGCAACGATCCGATCTTCTCGACCGCGGGAATCGCCGCTCGCCGAGCCGCCGTGAACGCCTCACCCTCGGCCGGATCGTCGGTATCGAACACCTCGCTCGCCCCATGCGTTTCGAACGCCTCCCGGATGATCGCGACCTCGGCGGCACCAGCCGGCCCCGGGGCGTCGGACTGGGCCACGAGCAGAGCACCGGCCTCTCGGTCGAGGCCCATCCGCAGCATGTCCTCGACGGCGTTGATGGAGACCGAATCCATGAACTCGAGCATGGCCGGCCGAATCTGCGAGGTGATGGCCAGGACGGCCTGACTGGCGTCGTGCACCGAGGAGAAGGCGCCGACGACGGTACACGCGGGCGCCTGCGGCGGCAGGAGGCGCAACGTCACCTCGGTGATGATCCCGAGGAGTCCCTCGCTGCCGACGAACAGTTTGGTCAGGGGCAGTCCGGCCGAGTCCTTGAGTTGTTTGCCGCCGAGTCGCACCGCGCGGCCATCGGCCAGCACCACCTGCAAACCGAGTACATAGTCGGTGGTCACGCCGTACTTCACACAGCACAACCCACCCGCATTGGTGGCGACGTTGCCACCGATCGAGCAGATCTCGAACGACGACGGGTCCGGCGGATACCAGAGTCCGTGGGCGGCGGCGGCCGCCTTGACCTCGGCGTTGAACAATCCGGGCTGGGTGACGGCGGTGCGGGTGGTGGTGTCGATGGTCAGCTCACGCATCTTCTCCGTCGAGAGCATCACCGCGCCGTTGACCGCGGTGGAGCCGCCGGACAGGCTCGTCCCGGCGCCGCGCGTGATGATCGGGATCTTGTGCTCGGCGCACCAGCGCACGACTGTCTGCACCTGCTCGGTGGTGGTCGGACGGATGAGCGCCAACGGGGTGCCGGCGTCCGGGTCCTGTGCGCGGTCCTGGCGGTACGCGGCGAGGATGTCGGGATCGGTGACCACCATCCCGTCGGGCAGCGAGGCGGCGAGATCCGCCGGCGAGATGACGTCGACCATGGTTTCCACTCTAGTGTTCTGCGTCACGATCGCTGTCGACACGTGCAGAATGAGACGGGTGAGAGCCGTCGCCGACCCGCTGATCGCCGCCCCGGCGCTGCGACGGTGGTAGCGGTGGCCTCGAGCGGACAGCGCGCCCCCGGCACGGTTCACGGATACGCTGACGTGGTGTTCGGCGCGGGCGAGGTGGTGGCCGGCTACACCATCGACGAGTTCCTCGGCAGCGGCAGCAGCGCCGAGGTCTATCGCGTGCACCGGGACTCCTCCGACGATCCCATTGCGCTCAAGGTGCTGCACACCCGGCCGAACGACCGACAACGCGTGCGCGAACGGTTCGAACGCGAGTTCTCCATCGCCGCACGCCTGCACCATCGGCACATCGTCGGCATGTATGCGCGCGGCGAGATCGACGCGGACACGGTGGGCCGCGAGAACCGTTCCGATGCAACGGTGTTGTGGATGGCGATGGAGTTCATCGCCGGGACGTCGGCCATGGAACTGATCCCGGAACGTGGTGCCGAGCCCGACACGGCGACCGTCGTGGAGATCGGCGGCCAGATCGCGGCCGCACTGGACTACGCCCATTCCTGTGACGTCCTGCACCGCGATGTGAAGCCAGCCAACATCATGGTGGGGCGGAATGGCATCGGGTCACGGTCCGTACTGACGGATTTCGGGATCGCCCAGCTGCTCGACGACGCCCGCCCGCTCGCTCGCAACGGGCGCGTGCAGGGGTCGATCGCCTATGCCGCTCCGGAGCTGTTGACCGCGCAACGACTTTCACCTGCCACTGATCTGTATGCGCTGGCGGCGAGCATGTTCGAACTGCTCACCGGGGAACCGCCCTTCCCACGGGCCACCGCCTTCGCCATCACCTACGCACACATCCACGATCCCCTACCGAAACTCACCCGGATGCGACCGTGGCTGCCATCCGCCCTGAACTCCGTGTTCGCGAGGGCTCTCGCGAAGAACCCGGGTGAACGGTACGAGACCTGCACCGAGTTCACCGAGATCGTGAGGCGCGCACTGCGCGACGTCCCGACCCCGGACGCACCCCCTCGACGACGACTGTGGCGCCGACGTCACGTCGTCTAGCGAAGTAAACTCGGACATGGCTCCGAATCGATTCTGTTGCAGCAGTATTGCCGCATCAGACCTGGGATGGTGCCCGAAATGTCCGCTCGATTGTTTACATCAGCGGCAAGTCCGTTTCATATGTGATCGATAACGTCGGCTGACGTTGGACCGTGAATCGCGGCAGGGGGTCACGTGATCGGAATCCTGCATGCCCTGCACCACCCGACCTCAGGGGGAAGACCATGACGGCCGAATCACCGACGTCCTACGACACCTCGGCACTCGCGCACGAGGACGAGGGCTATCACAAGAGCCTCAAGCCGAGACAGATCCAGATGATCGCGATCGGTGGGGCGATCGGCACCGGCCTGTTCATGGGCGCCGGCAGCCGCCTGCACGACGCCGGGCCGGGCCTGTTCATCGTGTACGCATTCTGCGGCGTCTTTGTGTTCTTCATCCTGCGCGCCCTCGGCGAACTCGTTCTGCACCGCCCGTCGTCGGGCTCCTTCGTGTCGTACGCCCGCGAATTCTTCGGGGAGAAGACAGCATTCGTCACCGGTTGGCTGTACTTCTTCAACTGGGCGGCGACGGCGATCGTCGACGTCACGGCGGTGGCCCTCTACGTCCACTACTGGGGCATGTTCGAGGCCATTCCGCAGTGGCTGATAGCCCTGATCGCACTCGGCATCGTCCTGACGATGAACGTCATCTCCGTGAAGCTGTTCGGCGAGATGGAATTCTGGGCGTCAATCATCAAGGTCACCGCACTCGTGACCTTCCTGGTCGTCGGCATCGTGTTCCTGGCCGGACGCTTCGAGATCGACGGGCAACCGACCGGGATCTCGGTGATCGCCGACAACGGCGGCATGTTCCCCGTCGGGCTCTTCCCGCTCTGCATCGTCACCTCCGGTGTCATCTTCGCCTACGCGGCAGTCGAACTCGTCGGTATCGCGGCCGGCGAGACCGAGGATCCGCCGAAGGTGATGCCACGCGCGATCAATTCAGTCATCCTGCGGATCGCCGTCTTCTACGTGGGGTCGCTCCTGCTGCTGGCGTTGCTCTTGCCCTATACCGAGTTCAAGGAGGGCGAGAGCCCGTTCGTCACGTTCTTCTCCAAGATCGGGGTCCCCGCGGCGGGCGGGATCATGAACCTGGTGGTCCTGACCGCGGCGATGTCGAGCCTCAACGCCGGCCTCTACTCGACCGGACGAATCCTGCGGTCGATGGCGATGAACGGCAGCGGACCGGCCTTCACCGGCAAGATGAACCGCAACGGTGTCCCGTTCGGAGGTATCGCCCTCACCGGCGCGCTGACCCTGCTCGGCATCATCTTGAACCTGTTCGTCCCCGAGGACGCGTTCAACATCGCGCTCGATCTGTCAGCACTGGGCATCATCTCGACGTGGGCGATGATCATGGCCTGTCAGATCCAGCTCTACCGGTGGGAACAACGGGGAATCCTGTCGCGACCGTCGTTTCGGCTGCCCGGCACGCCGTACACGAGCTACGCGACCCTGGTCTTCCTGGCCGCCGTCGTCGGACTCATGTGTTACGAGAACATCTGGAATCTGATCGCGATCGTCGTGCTGATCCCTCTGCTGGTCGGCGGGTGGTATGCGGTGCGGGGCAAGGTGATGACGATGGCGGCGCAGCGTCAGGGTTACACCGGCGAGTACCCGGTGGTGCCGCAACCGCCGGTTCCGGAGGGCCCGCACCCGCACCACCACACCGAGGATGACGAGGACTGACGGCAAGAGGGCGGGTGGTCTCGATACGCCGGGCTCGCTACGCTCGCACGGCTACTCGACCAGCAGAACAGACGCCGGGCTCGCTACGCTCGCTCGGCTACTCGACCACCACAACAAACGCCGGGCTCGCTACGCTCACAGGGGCTTCCACCGATGGTTGAGTAGCGACGCACGAGCGCAGCGAGTCCGACGGGTATCGAAACCACACCCCACAGACAAACACATGCGCGTGCCACCCGTGGTCTCGATATGCCGGGCTCGCTACGCTCGCACGGCTACTCGACCAGCAGAAGGAGCGCCGGACGCGTATCGAAACCACGACCCACGAGACCTCACTCGATCCCGTACACCCGCATCGCGTTGTCGCGGAACGCCCTCGCCAGGACGTAGTCACCGCGCGGGGCGAGGAGGTCGACGAGTGCGCCGATGATCATGTCGAGCGCAGCGTTGGGTTTGTCGATGGGGAAGTTGGAACCGAACATGACGCGGTCGGCGCCGAAATGTCCAACCACATGCTCGACGAGCGGGCCGACCATCTCGGCGAGTGTGCCCCGACTGCCGATGTTGCCCCACCGCTCTCGTCCGTAGCCGAGCACGGGCAGCCCGAGACCGGACATCTTCACCATCACGTTCGGGCACGCGGCGAGGGTCACCATCCGTTCGCGCCAGAGTCGCAGGATGTCCGCGCGGGCCCCTGCGGTCGCACCCGTACGGGCACCCACCGGACCGAACACTCCCACCGGTGCACCCATGTGGTCGACGACGATCGTCACCTCCGGATACTCCCGGGCCAGGGTCACCACGTCGTAGAGCTGATGCGAGTACACGAAGGCGTCGAAGACGAGGCCCCGCTCGGCGACCTCGGCGAACCCCTTCAGGAAGGCCGTCGAGGCGAGGATGCCGTCGACGTCGGCGCCGTTGCGGATCTTCGGGTCGGGATGGCGGGTGGTGATCCACCGGATGCCCCGCAGCCGGTCGGTCAGTACGCTGTGCTCGTCGAGGAGTTCGCCGAATCGCTCCGAGCGCGGGTCGGCATGCGCGACGATCGCACCGAGCCGCGGCGACTGGCCGACGCCGAACGGCAGACCCATCACGTAGCGGGTCTCCTCGACGGCCGAGCGCCCGGCCGGCGATTCCGCTCGACCAGCTGTCTCGTCACTGCGCCAGTGCGACTCCATGTGCACGACGGTGTCGATCGGGACGCCGGCGATCGTGGTGACCGCCGACGCATCGCCGAGATACTGCATCGGTTCGTAGACACGGGCGACCGTGCTGGGGGTGAGGACGTACTCGCGGTCGGCCTGCGACACGGCCATCGAGAACACCCGGTCACCGAATGCGGGCACGAAACGATAAAGCTTGGACAGGCGATTCGCCGCCCACGGTGTGCTCCGCGGATTCCACTGGTGCAGATGGGCATCGACAATGCCCGTAATCACACCATCGAGCGTGCTCACGTACTCGACCCTGCCACAGTGCCCGCGAATCCGACATCGAATGATCGATCGTAAGTCGTCGTCGATCCACCGCTAGTCTGATTACCCTTGGGCGGGGAATCCGTGTCCGACGACGAGGGGAGGTGTCCGGGTCGTGCCGAGTCACTCACGACATACGTTGCATCATCTCCGCGACCTCATCAACCGCGATCCCGACCGTTTCGCCGCGAACGTCTACACCCGGATGTTCTCGATCGATCCCGATCTGCGCGAACTGTTCCCGGCGGTCATGGCGGGCCAGCGAGACGCCTTCTATCGGGTCATCGATCATGTTCTCGACGTCATCCCGAGCGACACCGGGCATGCCGAACTGATCGAGTTCCTCGCGCAACTCGGTCGCGATCATCGCAAGTTCGGCGTCCTTCCCGCGCACTACGGCATCATGTACCAGGCGCTGATCTCCGAATTCGCGAACCTGCTCGGTGATTATTGGGACGACGAGGCGGCGCAGACGGTGACCCAGGCGATGATGCTGACCACCGGTGTCATGCGGGGCGCCGCGGAGACGGCCCCGCACCCGGCCCTGTGGTCGGCGGAGGTGGTGGAGAAGTTCCGCATCACCCGCGACCTCGCCGTCGTGCGCCTGCTCGCCACATCGCCGTTGCGGTTCGAGCCGGGCCAGTATCTCGAGGTGCAGATCCCCCAGCGACCCAAGACCTGGCGTGACCTGTCCCCGGCGATCCCGCCGAACCCGGCCGGGGAACTCGAGTTCCACGTGCGGGCGGTGCAGGGCGGGACCGTGAGTTCGGCGATCGTCGGCGAGACGCGGGTCGGCGACGTGTGGTTCTTCGCGCAGGGCCACGGAACGCTGCACGTCGAACGGTCGTCGCCGGTGCTGATGCTGGCCGGCGGGACGGGGCTCGCCCCGTTGCGCGCATTGCTCATCGAGATGTCCAAACGCGCTGACTCGCCGCCGACCCACATCTTCTACGGCGCCCGGTATCCCGGCGAGCTCTACGATCTGGCGGTCCTGCGACGGATCGCGACGACCAATCCGTGGTTGACGATCACCGCGGTGTCCGAGGAGACGTCCGACCCGTGGTGGATCACGTCGATGGCGACACCCGAGTCGCTCGGGATCTCCCATCACATCGGCACCCTGGCCGACGCGGTCAGTGCGGCCGGGCCGTGGAACGAGCATCAGGTGTTGCTGGCGGGGTCGGCGGCCATGATCGAGGCGACCCGTCGGCGGCTCATCATCTCCGGGGTGCGCGCGAGCCGCATCCAGCACGATCCGGTCTGAGCGTCGAACCGTCCGGCGCCGCCGGTCGTCGACCTATTGCTGTCCGCCGCCGCCCGGGCCGCCGTCGGGCAGCGCTGTCACCGTCGACGTCTGGGTCTCGGTGACCGTCACCGTGGAACCATCGGTCGCCGTCTCGGTTTCGGTCTGTGTCTCCGTCGTCGTCCGGGTGACCGTCTGGCGGGGTCGGGTCACGGTCGTGGTGTCGACGTCGGTGCGGGTCTCGGTGACCGGCTCGGCTGTCTTGGTGACGGTGACGGCGGGCGGGGTCTGGGTGACCGTCGAGGTGGGGGCCGAGCGCTCCTCGGCGGCGTCGACGCCGGCGAAGACGGCCGACGCGGCGATCGCCCCGAGCACCAGCGCACCGACCATGGCAGCGCCGATCATCCACCAACGGCGGCTCGACGACGCCCCGCGGTGCACACCGCCGGGACGCGACGCGATCGTCGCGGCGCCGACCGCCGCAGCCAATGCCGGCTGGTCGACGACCGTCACGGGTCGTGCCAGCGCATATCCGAGTGCGGCCACCGCGCCGGGCACCTCGGCGCCGGGTCCGGTGCAGATCACGGAGGTGACCGAGGATCCGCCGGGCGCGGCGATGACCGCATCGGCAACCGCACTCGCGTGCGCGGGGTCGGTGACCGGCCCGGGGGATCCATAGGCGAACTCGGCGGTGCCGAGGATCTCGCCGGTCGCCGAGTCGAGCGTCACCACCGATGAGCCGGGTGACGGGACCGCCGAGCGATCGAGATCGATGACGGCGATGATGCCCTTGTTGGTCGGGACGGAGCGGGCGACCTCGGCGAGCGCGGCGGGCAGATCGGTCACGACGACCTTGTCGTACCAGCCGGGCCGCGACGTGCCCGGTGACATCGCCGTCTGCAGGTAGCTCTGGGTGGCCGGCCGGGCGCAGGCGATGCCGATCCGGTCGATCTCATAGGGCACGGAATCGACGAGCTCGTGGATGGCCGACTCGGCGCTCTGCGCGGATGGGTCGGGCAGGTCGACGAGGTTGCTGGCGACGATGTCACCGTCGGCGCTTCGGACGACCGAGGAGACCTGGTCCTCGACGACCGAGATCCCGAGGATCGAACCGGCCGTCGGAGAGCCACCAGCCGCCGTGCGGTCGCTCGTCGTGTCGGCCATGTCCTGTCCCGTCTGCCCTGTCCCCGGCTGTGCACACCCGGCTGTGCTCGCCCGGGAGTCTCGCCGGGTTGGGGCCGTTCGGTCTCCGGGCGTCCCGGCCCGCCTGTCACGCGCCGGCGGTCGGGTTTTGTCCCGAGTCAGGGTAGCGGGTGCCCGGGACGAGCGATCAGTCGGCGTTGCGCTTGCGGCGCGGCTGCCACACGACCAGGGCGCTGGTCCGTGGCACCGGGACGAGCTCGCCCCCGCGCCGCGCGGCGGCGTTCTCGACGTCGGCCTGCAGTTCACGGACGCGCTGCTGCAGTGCGTCGACCTGGTTGCTGAGGTCGATGATCCGCTTGATCCCGGCCAGGTTGACGCCCTCCTCCTGGGAGAGCCGTTGGATCTCGCGGAGCAGTTCGACGTCACGCGACGAGTAGCGGCGCCCGCCGCCACTCGTGCGCTGCGGCGTCACCAGACCCAACCGGTCGTAGGTCCGCAGGGTCTGGGCGTGCATGCCGGCGAGTTCGGCGGCGACCGAGATCATGAAGGTCGCGGCCGAGTCCTTCTCGTAGTTGGCGGCCATCATCACCGCCCCCACCCGGCGCGAGGATCGAAACCGCTCGCCTTCTCTGCCTCGGCGTACCGGCGCATGGCCTCGACCGCGGCGTCGTCGAGTGTCGGCGGGACGGCCACCTTGACGGTGACCAGCAGATCACCCGCACCACCGGATCGCTTGGGCACACCACGTCCGCGGACCCGAAGGGTCCGGCCGTCGGTGGTGTTCGCCGGGATCTTGACGCCGACGCTGCCGTCGAGCGTGGGCACGGAGACCGTCGCCCCGAGCACCAGCTCGGAGATGCTCACCGGCAGCTGCACTTTGAGGTCGTTGCCGCTACGTGTGAACACCTTGTCGGCGGTCACGTGGACGACGACATAGAGATCGCCGGACGGCGCTCCCCGACGTCCCGCCTCACCCTGACCGGCCAGCCGGATGCGCTGCCCGTCCTCGACGCCCGCCGGGATGCGGACGTTGATGGTGCGGGCCCGGACCTTGACGCCGCTGCCGTCGCAGTCGGTGCACGGATCGTCGATCCGCGATCCGGTGCCCTGGCAGTCCTGGCACGGCTCGCTGAAGCCGAAGGCGCCCTGGTTGCGACTGACGAATCCGGAACCGTTGCAGTTCGGGCAGACCCGCGGACTCGTGCCGGGCTTGGCACCGCTGCCGTGACATGTGGTGCACGGCGACGGGCTCGTCACCCGCAGCGGAACCGTGGTGCCCTGCGCCGCATCCTTGAAGCTGAGTGTGGTCTCGGTCTCGAGGTCGTTGCCGCGCTTGGGCCGGGTGGCCGTCGACGACCGCTGGCCGCCCCGGTTGAACAGCCCCTCGAACAGGTCGCCGAAACCTCCGCCGCCCGCCGATCCGGCGCTGCCGCCGGCGTTGCCGAACAGGTCGCCGAGGTCGAAATCGCCACCGCCGGTCGTTGTATAGGTCGTTCCCCCACCGCCGGGGAATCCCCCGGGAAATCCGTTGCCCCCGCCGCGGAATCGCCCACCGGCGAACATCGCGCGGGTCTCGTCGTACTCTTTGCGCTTCTCGGGATCGGCCAGCACGCTGTGGGCTTCGGACACCCGCTTGAAGCGCTCCTCGGCCGCCGCATCGCCCGGATTCGCGTCCGGGTGCAGCTCGCGAGCGAGCTTGCGATAGGCCTTCTTGATCTCTTCAGCCGAAGCGTCAGAAGCAACGCCCAGGTCCTTGTAGAAGTCTTGTTCCAACCACTCCCGTTGTGGAGCCACCAGACGTCACCTCCTTCGATGTATCAGTTGTCTGGATGTAGTTGTTCTCCGCTCCCTGAGGAGCGAGCCTGCCAGCCTCACCCGTTCCCTGAGGAGCGAGCCTGCCGGCCTCACCCGCCCCCTGAGGAGCGAGCCTGCGAGCGTCACGAAGGGGCGGCCCTTCGTGACGCTCGTCGCTAGCGCTCCTCGCTCCTCAGGGACCGATGGGAGTTGGCTTATTGTGCACCAGTTTCGGCCGGGTCGGTGACGGTCACCATCGCGGTGCGGATCACCCTCTCGCCGAGCCGATAGCCGGCCCGGTACACCGCGCCGATCACCGGAGTCGCCCCGTCGCCGTCGTGCTGGACGGCTTCGTGGAGCTCCGGGTCGAACGCGTCGCCCGACTCGCCGAACTTGGCGAGTCCCTCACTGCTGAGCGCGGCCGCCAACTTGTCGGCAACGCCACGCAGCGGACCGCTCTCGAGGTCGCCGTGCTCACGGGCACGGTCGAGATCGTCGAGCACGGGCAGCAGCTTGTCGATCAGCAGTTGCTTGCCGTAGGCGACCGAGCCCTGCTTCTCCTCGGCGGCACGCCGTTTGAAGTTGGCGAACTGCGCACGCTCGCGTTGCAGGGCCGCGGTCAGTTCCGCGACCTCGGGGTCGACGGAACCTGCGGCAGGTACGTCGTCGACGACCGGTTCGGCTTCCGCCGGACCCGGGCCGGCGGCCGGATCGTCGCGTACCTCACCCGTTTCCGGGTCGATACGACGACGATCGGTCACCGTCACCGGCTCGTCGGCGTGTGCGCCTTCCGGCCCACCAGCGGTCACTTGTTGTCTCCGGAGTTGGAGGGCTCGTCCACGACCTCGGCGTCGACGACATCGTTGTCGCTGTCGCCGGCGGCGCCGCCCTCGGCGGCCTCACCGTTGGGCGACTCGGCAGCCGATGCCGCGTAGATCGCCTGACCCAGCTCCTGCGAGTCGGTGGTCAGCGTCTCCACGGCCGTCTTGATCGCACCGATGTCGGTTCCCTTGAGCGCCTCGCGGACACCCTCGATCGAACCCTCGACCTTGGTCTTCAGCTCGGCCGGGACCTTGTCGTCGGACTCCTTGAGGAACTTCTCGGTCTGGTTGACCAGCGACTCCGCCTGGTTGCGGGTCTCGGCCTCCTCGCGACGCTTGCGATCCTCGTCGGCGTGCGCCTCGGCGTCCTTGATCATCCGGTCGATCTCGTCCTTGCTCAGGCCGGAACCGTCCTGGATGCGGATCGAGTTCTCCTTGCCGGTGCCCTTGTCCTTCGCGGTGACGTGCACGATGCCGTTGGCATCGATGTCGAAGGTCACCTCGATCTGCGGGACACCCTGCGGCGCGGGAGCGATTCCACCGAGCTCGAACGAACCGAGCAGCTTGTTGTGCGAGGCGATCTCGCGCTCACCCTGATAGACCTGGATCTGCACCGACGGCTGATTGTCCTCGGCGGTGGTGTAGGTCTCCGACCGCTTGGTCGGGATGGTGGTGTTGCGCTCGATGAGTTTGTGCATCACGCCACCCTTGGTCTCGATGCCGAGGGACAGCGGGGTGACGTCGAGCAGCAGCACGTCCTTGACCTCGCCACGTAGGACACCGGCCTGCAGGGCTGCGCCGACCGCGACGACCTCGTCCGGGTTCACGCCCTTGTTGGGCTCCTGACCACCGGTCAGTTCCTTGACGAGCTCGGTGACCGCGGGCATACGGGTCGAACCGCCGACCAGCACCACGTGGTCGATGTCGCCCACGGAGATGCCGGCGTCCTTGATGACCGCCTGGAACGGCGACCGGGTGCGCTCGAGCAGGTCCGAGGTGATCTTCTGGAACTCACTGCGCGACAGCTGCTCGTCGAGGAACAGCGGGTTCTTCTCGGCGTCGACGGTGATGTAGGGGAGGTTGATCGAGGTGCTCTGCGAGGCAGACAGTTCGATCTTGGCCTTCTCCGCAGCCTCACGCAGACGCTGCATCGCCATCTTGTCCTTGGTCAGGTCGATGCCGTTCTGGCTCTTGAACTTGTCGACGAGCCAGTCGACGATCCGCTGATCCCAGTCGTCACCACCGAGGTTGTTGTCACCCGAGGTGGCACGGACCTCGACGACACCGTCGCCGATCTCGAGCAGCGAGACGTCGAACGTACCGCCACCGAGGTCGAAGACCAGGATGGTCTGTTCCTTCTCGCCCTTGTCCAGGCCGTAGGCCAGTGCGGCCGCGGTCGGCTCGTTGACGATGCGCAGGACGTTGAGGCCTGCGATCTGTCCGGCTTCCTTGGTGGCCTGACGCTGGGCGTCGTTGAAGTACGCCGGCACGGTGATGACCGCGTCGGTGACGTCCTCACCAAGGTACGACTCGGCGTCACGCTTGAGCTTCATGAGCGTGCGCGCGCTGATCTCCTGCGGGGTGTACTTCTTGTCGTCGATCTCGACGGACCAGTCGCCCTCGCCCATGTGGCGCTTGACGGACCGGATGGTGCGGTCGACGTTGGTGACCGCCTGGTTCTTCGCCGGCTGCCCGACAAGCACCTCGCCGTTGCGCGCAAACGCGACGACCGACGGGGTCGTGCGGGAGCCTTCGGCGTTGGCGATGACGGCGGGCTCGCCGCCTTCGAGCACGGAGACCACCGAGTTGGTGGTGCCGAGGTCGATTCCAACAGCACGAGACATGTGTGTTCCTCCTAGTTCATGGGTCTGCACCCAAGTGCGTGGCCGGGCCCGCGCCACGTTCTGCGCGAGCCTGGATGTTCGTCGAAACCTGGTAGGGCCCGAACTTCAGTGCATCCGACTCATGTTCTAATCAAACATGTCGCCGGAGTCAACCGGGTTGAGCCGATCAGACTCAAGTTTCTCATTGGGGTCAACGGGGGA
This sequence comes from Gordonia sp. OPL2, assembly GCF_003797825.1. GTDB lineage: Bacteria > Actinomycetota > Actinomycetes > Mycobacteriales > Mycobacteriaceae > Gordonia. The sequence continues at coordinate 9,689 of NZ_RKME01000038.1, read as the reverse complement.
TGTTCGGCAAATGTTCCCGCCCGCACATATTTTTCTGGACAATCGTCCATGATCGTGGTGACGGTCACACTGCATGACGAACGTGACAGCGGTCGCAGAGACCTGCCGTGGCCGGGCGAACGCTCGTAACATGAGGGACGCTCAAGTAGGCGGGCGTCTACCGCGCACCCAGTAACGGATAGTCGGGGCCGGGCGAAGTGCAACAGGTAGAGAGGAGCGCCATGGATCTCCCCAAGCAGCGTCGGGGTGAGCGTCGGAGCAAGTTCGGTGAGGCAGCGGTGGAGATCATCGCGACCCAGGGCATCCGCGCCCTCACCCACCGGACCGTCGACGAGACCGCCGGGTTCGCACCGGGATCGGTCAACTATTACGCCTCGACGCGCAGCCGCCTTCTCGCGCTCGCCCTCGAGACCGTCCACGCACAGTTGCGCAACATCGCGATGGAGGCGTTCGGACCGCTCATGGCTCCGGGTCCTCACTCCCCCGACGAGGTCGTCGAGTGCGGAACCGTCTTCGTGGAGACGTCGCGCCATCAGGGCCGCAACGTCGTGACGGCACGGCACGCGCTGCTCGTCGAAGCGCAGTTCTATCCCGAACTCGCGGACATGATCAACGAGCACCGCAACGAGCTCGTACAGCTCTCGGTCGCCGTCGGTGCCGCCTTCCGGCCGGAACGTCCCGAGGACGCGGCGAACCTGGTCGTCGCACTGATGGACGGCCTCATCCAGCAACTCGTCCTCGGCAGGCTCGACACGGTGACCCGTCCCATGGTGTACATGGCGATGTCGCACATCTGCACGATCGGTAGCGAGTCGTCGCAGTGGTCGGATCAGGCCGGCTTCTCGCGTCCGTCGCACTTCTGACGGCCCGCACACCGCACCCCGAACAACGCATCGGGCCGCGGCGACAATCATTGTCGCCGCGGCCCGTTCACGTCGCCCCCGATCTCGGATCAGGCCGCTGAGGCCGCCTGTTCGACGGCCGGTTCCAGCGCCTCGGCAATGATGTCGGCGACGTCGACCATCGGCTTCACCTCGAGCGCGTCGAGCACCTCGGCCGGGACATCGTCGAGATCGGGCTCGTTGCGTTGCGGGATGAACACCGTCGACAGCCCGTTGCGTTGCGCGGCAAGCAGTTTCTGCTTGACCCCACCGATCGGCAGCACCCGTCCGTTCAGCGTGACCTCACCGGTCATGCCGACGTCGGCGCGCACCTTGCGACCGGTGATCATCGACACCAGCGCCGTCACCATCGTCACACCCGCGCTCGGACCGTCCTTGGGCACGGCGCCCGCGGGGACGTGCACGTGGATCGTCTTGTTCAACGCCGCGGGATCGACACCGAGTTGCTCGGCGTGCGCCCGCACGTAGGACAGGGCGATCTGCGCAGATTCCTTCATGACGTCACCCAACTGACCGGTGAGCTTGAGTCCGGGCTCACCGTCGACCGCGTTGGTCTCGATGAACAGGACGTCGCCGCCCATGCCGGTGACCGCCAGTCCCGTTGCGACACCGGGCACCGCCGTGCGCTCCTCGGACTCCGGGGTGAAGCGTGGCCGCCCGAGGTAGTCGGTGAGGTCGGACTCGCCGATCTCGATGGGCGCCTGCGCCTTTCCGGACTCGAGGTTGGTCGCCGCCTTGCGGAGCAGCTTGGCCAGCAGCCGTTCGAACTGTCGCACACCGGGTTCCCGCGTGTAGTTCGCCGCGATCTCACGGAGCGCTCCGTCACTGACGGAGGCCTCGTCGGACCTCAGCGCCGCACGCTCGGCCTGGCGCGGCAGCAGGTAGTCCCGCGCGATGGCCACCTTGTCGTCCTCGGTGTAGCCGTCGATGGTCACCAGCTCCATCCGGTCCAACAGCGCCGACGGGATGTTCTCGACGACGTTGGCGGTGGCCAGGAACAGGACGTCGGACAGATCGAGATCCAGGTCCAGGTAGTGATCGCGGAACGTGTGGTTCTGCGCCGGATCGAGCACCTCGAGCAGCGCCGCCGCGGGATCACCGCGGTAGTCGGAGCCGACCTTGTCGATCTCGTCCAGCAGCACAACGGGATTCATCGATCCCGCTTCACCGATGGCACGCACGATACGACCCGGCAGGGCGCCGACGTAGGTGCGTCGGTGACCACGGATCTCCGCCTCGTCGCGGACGCCGCCCAGGGCGACGCGCACGAACTTTCGTCCGAGAGCTCGCGCGACGCTCTCACCGAGTGACGTCTTGCCGACGCCGGGAGGGCCGGCCAGCACCATCACGGCACCGGAGCCACGGCCGCCGACGACCTGCAGGCCGCGACCGGCACGCCGGGCGCGCACGGCCAGGTACTCGACGATCCGATCCTTGACGTCGTCGAGCCCGTGATGATCGGCGTCGAGGATCTCGCGGGCACCCTTGATGTCCGCCGAATCCTCGGTGCGCTCGTTCCACGGCAGGTCGAGGACGGTGTCCAGCCAGGTGCGAATCCACCCGGTCTCCGGCGACTGGTCGCTGGCGCGTTCGAGCTTGCCGACCTCACGCAGCGCGGCCTCGCGCACCTTCTCGGGTAGGTCGGCGGCCTCCACACGACCGCGGTAGTCGTCGGCGCCCTCGGGTTCGTCCTCGCCGAGTTCCTTGCGGATCGCGGCGAGCTGTTGGCGCAGCAGGAATTCCTTCTGCTGCTTCTCCATCCCGTTGCGGACGTCGTCGGCGATCTTGTCGCTGACCTCGGTCTCGGCGAGATGCTCACTGGTCCAATCGATCAGAAGCCCGAGGCGTTCGCCGATGTCCGGCGTCTCGAGCAGCTGTCGCTTCTGGACATCGTCGAGCCAGGACGAATAGCCAGATGTGTCGGCCAGGTCGGACGGGTCGGTCATCTTGTTGACGGCGTCGATGATCTGCCACGCCTCGCGACGTTGCAGCATGGCCAGCACGAGCTTCTTGTACTCGGCCGCCTGCGCCTTCACCTCGGCGGTGACCTCGGGATCGTCGACCTCGGTCACCTCGACCCACAGGCCCGCACCGTTGCCCGGGGTACCGGTACCGATGTGGGCGCGCTTCTCGCCCTTGACGACAGCGGCAGTCTGGCCACCGGGGATACGTCCGACCTGCACGATCGAGGCGATCACGCCATAGGTGGGGTAACGGTCGTCCAGTCGCGGCGCGACCAGCAGTTTCCCGGACTCACTGGACCGGGCGGCGTCCACCGTCGCCTGAGCGGCATCGTCGAGCGGAATCGGCACAACCATGCCGGGCAGGACGACCAGGTCAGGAACGAACAGGACGGGCACCGAGTATGTCTGTGACATGTAACCTCCAAAGTTCAGTCTGACCGACTCAACCCTGGTGGCGGAATGTTTGTTCCCGGGGATATTTCGCCAGGGGCGGAATCGTTGTGTAGCTTCTCACCGAACGTGTCATTTTCTCATCGGCTTGTCATAGGCGTGTCATCGTTCTCATCGGGCTGTCATGCGGCACGATAGCAAAATGCCTGATCAGATCGGTGCGACCGAGATTCGCTTCGTTACCGAAGCCGGTGACGAGACCATCAGTCAGGTCAGGGATCACTCGATCAGCTCGATGGCCCGAGCCCAGCCAGTGCGCCTGCCACCGTCCCACGCCGGCCAACGCCACTATCCAGGTCTTTTTTGGACCCGTACAACAGCCGACCACGTGGTTTACGAAAGCCTTCTCGAACGCGACCGCATCTTGCTTGCCGACTTCGATCCCGAAGTCGTTTGGATCACGGCGCAACCTTTCTGGATCACCGGCGACGACAGAGGTACCGGCCGACGCCACTGTCCCGATCTCCTACTGACGCGGGCTGATGGGTCATATTTGGTCGTGGACGTCAAGAATCCACGAATCGCGCAGAAAGACGAGGTCAAGGCCGTGTTCACGTGGACCAAGGTGGTGTCCAAGCGCCTCTCCGCCGATTATGAGGTTTGGACCGGCGAGGACTCGGCGTTGATCAACAACATCAGATTCGCTTCTCAGGCTCGCCGCGAGTCGCGCGCGGCCCTGTTCCAGACGGTGCTCGAACGATTTCCAGAGGAGCTCTCAATCGCGCACGCTGAAGCCACACTCGCAGCCGAGCGGATTGCACGGCCTCGACACATCGTCCTCGAGCTTCTGTGGACGGGCACCTTCACGGCCGATCTCACCCGGCCATTCGGCGACAACACCTTGATCCATCGAGCCGAGGCCGTATGAGCAACACTTATCGACTTGCTGTTGGCGATCGGGTGTGGATCGACGGATCCGTGGTCCGCATAGTCGAGATCAGCGACAGTCGGTCGATAGTCGAATCGGATCGCGGCACACGAGCGGTGAGCACTCCACACCTCGTGAGGTCTTCTCAGCCGCTCGACGCACCTCGCAGGCCCTGCGAGACGTCCGGACAACTGCTTTCGAATCTTACGAAGAAACAGCAAGAGACTTACAACGCACGGCTCGCCGTCGTCGAAGCAGTACTGGAGATGCATCACAACAGCGGCGACTCTATCGGTCGCAGCTCCGAAACGGTCGCTCTCGCACACAACATGTCTGACCGCACCGTCAAACGCTGGGTGAAGGCGTATCAAGAGTCAGGACCAGCCGGCCTCGTCGAAGCAAGGAAGCAGCGCTCGCCGATCGACCCACTCTGGCGGGAGGCGTGCCTCGACGTACTCAATCGGTACACACGCGAATCCACACCCAGCAGAAACATAGTAATCGACCAGGCCAACAATCTGCTGACCGAGCGGTGTGGCGCCGATCTGGCGCCCACCCCATCCAATGCGACCGCCTACCGCTGGCTGGACGAGCTCTCCAAGGGTCGCTATTCATTTGGCAGCGGAAAGGCACGGCGAATCGCCGCCGACCGGCCGGAGGCCCCGTATGGCCGTTTGCGCGCCACGCGCCCCGGAGAGTACTTCGTACTCGACACAACGCGCCTCGACGTGTTCGCGATGGAGCCGATCACGCTGCGTTGGGTGCCGGTCGAACTCACTGTGGCGCAAGACCTCTATACACGCTGCATTGTCGGTCTGCGCCTGACCCCGATTTCAACCAAGGCAATCGACGTGGCCAATGTGTTACACCAGTCGGTGACGCCCCAAGAACCGGTCGACGACGGAGCGTGGCCGTTTCACGGCGTGCCTAGTTCGATCGCAATCGAACGCGACGACCCGACCGCAGACGATGCCACTCCGAGCATCCCAGGCTGCCTACCCGAGTCAATCGTTGTTGACCATGGCAAGATCTACCTCTCGCACCATGTCAGATCCGCCTGTGCGCGACTCGGAATCTCGATTCAGCCTGCGATCGTAAAGAAGGCGTCAGACAAGCCAACTGTCGAACGCTTCTTCAAGACCATTCGGCTCGGCCTGCTTCAGCAACTGCCGGGCTACAAGGGACCCGACGTCTATCACCGCGGTGAAGACATTGAGAGTCAAGCGTTCTACTACGTCGCCGAGCTTGAGTCGATAATTCGCGAGTGGACAGCTCGGGTGTACCACCGGTCGAAACACGAAGGCTTGTGTCTCCCTGAGACGCCCGGCCTCGAACTATCACCGCTCGAAATGTACGAGATCGGCCTGGCTCGCGCCGGTGGACTCACCATCCCGTCCTCACCGGACCTTGCGTACGAGTTTCTCAATGTGGAGTGGCGCACGATCCAGCACTATGGCATAGAAGTGGATGGGCGCCGATACGATGGCGCGGCGCTCAACCCTTACCGGAATAGCAAGTCCAACTTCGGTGGTCCGAAGGCTAGAAAATGGCCAATCCACATAGACAGCGGCGATGTTCGACGCGTGTACTTCCGCGACCCCTCATCTGGCAAATGGTCGCCTCTGGTCTGGGAGCACGCAGGTGGACTCGACCAGCCCTTCTCCTCGGACGCCGCCGACTACACCAAGCTTCTGGCCGTCCGCGAAAACCGGCATGTCGACCCACAGGACGCCGTCCGCAACCTCCTCGATGAGTGGTCCAAAGGCAACACCAAATCCAAGCGCGACCGCGCCCTCGCACGACGCCTGGCCAGCACCCGTTCCACGGCAAGCGATACTGGCGATGGCCAACCTGACGACGAGATTGCATCACTGCCAGGAGTTATCGACCTTCTCGCGAGGAGAGCAGAACGTCGCCCTCCAGGTTGGGATTTGGACGATGACCTCGATGTGTTTGAGAAGTACCAAGGTGCAGACGATTCGAGCTATGAGGTATTCGACGAATGAGTAACCCATGGGCACTATGGCTTCGAAACAATCAACCGCATCGCTACAACCTGGCGTCAAAAGTGGGCTGGCACGACTTCGTGCATTCGCCGCCGCGCGCGAGCCTGGAACTCCTCACGAAGGGACAGATCGCAGCGCTCAGCGACGACGAGCGCGAAGACTACAACGAAGCTCGCTTTGTATGGAATGCCAACCTCCCGACTGTCAAGACAGCTCAACTCACGCACGCCTTCGCTGTCATCGATCAAGTCATGGCGTCCAACCGTCGCGATGGCGACCGCCTCCGCGGATCGGTCGTGATCGACGCCCCGCCAGGTCTCGGTAAGACCACCATCGCCATCCGCTACGCAAGGCAGTTCCATCGAACTGCAATTCGCCGCCTCAGCAGCGAGACCGCCGCAGGCGATCAGCGTATTCCGGTCGCCTTCATCCCGCTCGATGCTGGAATCACCCTCAAGGGCCTGAACAGAAAGATCCTCGCCTTCTATGGCCATCTGGGGGTAGCTGGTGCGAATACTTCTGGTTTGGGTGCGCTCGCGGTCGACTGCGTACGGAGCTGCGAGACTCAGATAATTGTCATCGATGACCTTCACTTCATCGACTTTCGAGACCGTCACGGTCGCGAAGTAAGCAATCATCTGAAGGGCTTGGCCAACGAAATGGCGGTCACGTTCATTTACGTCGGTGTACGCCTCACAGAGAAGAAGTTCTTCGACGAGGGCCTGGGAGGCGATGACGGTGCCGTGTACGCACAGACTGCCCGCCGTGCCACACGTGCACGCGTCGCGCCGTTCAACACCGACTCCGATGCCAGCAACGTCGCCTGGATCTCGCTTCTCAACGCCCTCGAATTGCACCTAATGCTCGCCGCGCAAACGCCTGGGACACTATCCGATTTCGGCAAGGAACTCTTCCGCCGAACGCAAGGGCACATCGGTTCACTGACGAACCTGCTCGATCGGGCCGCCTATCTGGCTATTAAGACGGGCACCGAGCAAATTACTGCGAGCATCCTGGAGGAGGTCGTCGTTGACAATGCCGCTCAGCGGCTCACCACTCCCAAGAGGTGAGAGAACCGACGCGGAGCAACTACCCTCCGCAATTGCGATACCAGACGGGTACAACCCGCGGCGGCTTCCCATACTCGTCGCCCCCAGGGACGATGAGACCGCACCGAGTTGGCTGCGCCGTTTCGGCCACCGCTACGGACTCACCGCACGCGCGCTACTCCGAGAACTCGGGATTCCAACGAGTGCCTGGTCCCCCACACGAGTCTCTGCGCATATCGCTGAGCACAGTGATTTGATTGTGGATACGGTGGGGCTACCGGACGAACGAGCCCGATACCTCCGGGCAGGACTCATATCCGAGGCTGTTTCCGCATTTCGCACGCACTGGGAACGGTACGGTAAGTCTTCGGAATCGATGCCCCTCGACCCTTCCTACTGTCCCGAATGCCTTGCTCAGCAAGGATACTGGAACTCGACATGGTCACTGCCGCTACACCGCGTCTGTGTCGAACATGCGATCTTGATGCCTACCAACTGCCCTCGGTGCGCCGAGACGCCGTGGGCGGGCACGAGTTGGCCCAATAGCACCGACCCCAACTGGGCCTGTCCGCAGCGCGACAATCGCCCCCGAACACCAAGAACTCGACACGCATACTGCGGCCACGACTTGCGCGACGTCGAGTTCCGTAGGGTTGCCCCCGAGATCGTTGAAGCTCAGGTTTGGATTCTCGAACTCGCACGCGGTGCATCAGAGCCTTCGACGAACAGCTTTGGCGGTCAGCGGTTCAGTACACGCGAATACTTCGACGCGGCTCTGACGCTGGGCAAGCCCATTATGAGCTGTCAGGCAGCAAGCGACCCTGACGCCGCGTGCCTCGAGCAACTCCTCAAGGTAAAGTCCATCCTCTGCGAGGAGGACGTTCATGCGGCTCATTCGCTCGCCGTAGAGCAGAGCGTCCTTACTCCAGGAACCTGGCTTCTCAGGGACGGCCGAGATTTGCCCCGTAGTCGGACGAATGCGGTTATCGGCCACCTCGCCATCACCCCGCTCGCCGAAAAGCTATCGCCGACGGCACAACTGACGTTTCGAGTTGCTAGTGGGTGTGCCCGTTATCCGACGGCCCACGAGATCCCGGGCAACCACATTCCTCTCTCGTCGATACCTCAAGTTCACTGGACGGGATTCCGCGACTACACGACTGCGAAGGATCGCGCCGTCCTTTCCATGCTCCTTGCACGGTCTGGGACCGCGAGACCTTGGGGCCATATCGCTTTCGCGCTAGGACTGCCTCACGAATTCTCGCGCTACCCACCACTACTCATCCGCCAGATCAAGCGCAGCGGCGATTGGACCGACACCCTGGATCAGATCGAGAACCAGACCCGGGAACTGCTCACCGGCCCGCCTCCTATCGATTACCACCGCCGGCGGCTTCAACTTGCCAATCCAGATCTCACGATCTCCATTGCGAGAATTCTTAGCACGAGCCGCACGTTCAGAGCAGTGACTCCACACGCGCTAGCCGTCGCGATTTGGGAGGTCTACACCGGCGGGGCCGCCGAGTTCGCGACAGAATCGCTCTACTCTGAGGATTCCAACGACGGCGATCTCAGCTCGGCGCGCAACCTGGTACGCGAGCAGTGGTCCACAATCCGATCAAACAGCCTGTTGCCTGACCTGGGATTCGGCGAGGAGCCACTTGAATGGCGCCCACCTTGAAGGAGCTACGTGCAGACAGGACACTCCGGCAACAGATCTGACTCGCGCTCGTCAGTGGCTTCGAGAATGCCCTCACTCTACCGCGGAACGCTTGAGGCGGATCAGCACATGTGCCGCGCAGATGTCTACGAGGCGAATGAGTCATACCGACGCCACGGGCTCAAAGGAGTCGGGCAACTCAACTCACTGATGGAAATCCTCCTGCAGCACACCTTCAACGCCGCAAGTCCACGCTATACACCGTGGGAAATTGATCGAGAACCACCAGGGCGTGCAATCTCCCTGCCGCCGACGGCATGGCCGCCGAGTTCGGAACCGACCCTTGCGACACGCTACCCGGATGGTCCGACGAACTGGTAGTCGAACGCCTCGGTCTTGATCGGGCATCGCCCGCAGGGTCGCGCGAGGTGTGGGCATTCGTCGGCGTCGCTTGCAACAATGCCCATGTGAAGTTCCGTCGCCGCAACCTCGAAGCTCTTGGAAACCTCGTCGTGGGCAACCTCGGACGCGACGATGCCCAGAACGTCGACGAAGTTCGGTACTTCCCGTATCGCTCCAGCATGTACATCACTGAGTTCTTTCAAGAGTTGGAGACGGAGTACCAGCACGACGGCTCCACCCGCCACCGGTGGGTTGCCGACGTGTGACGTGTAAGGGCTCGGGACATGCTTGACGTCGTGTCGTCGGGACATCGTTGACGTCTCACGCTTGTCGGTGGTCGCAGTCAGAGTGTGGGGGGTGTCCTTCTCTGCTGAGACTGAATCCGATG
>NZ_RKME01000037.1 GCF_003797825.1 Gordonia sp. OPL2 | reverse complement strand
GGTCAGGGGTCAGGGGTCGGGGGTCCACTCCGGACATGCGCACACCAGCGGTGACGCTCACGCCGGACCCGCCGACCGCTCCCGGCCAACCCGACACCAGCATCACCGCAGGTGGGTGGATAACTGGATAGTCCAGACATGCGCACACCAGCGGTGACGCTCATGTCGGACCCGCCGACCACGCCCATCCCGAGTCGGCCCAGCGGCCGCCGACCGTGTCCAGTTTTTCGCCGACTGTGTCTCACAAATCGCCGAGCGTGCCCGGGTGTCGTCGAGCGTGTCCGCGTGGACCCGATCGGCGAAATCGAGGACACGGTCGGCGAAATCGAGGGCACGGTCGGCGAAAAGCAGGACACGGTCGCGGGGTGTGGAACGCCCCGCCGCACAACACCCGTTGCAACGAGAAGCCAACAGGGACAAAAGCTTTGAGGCGCTGACATGGCGCGTTCCGTACTGTACGGTCTGCACTATGCGAAAGAATCTTCTCGGTCTCATACCTGTCATCGGTGCGGCTGCCGGGCTCGGATTCGTCGGGGCCGGCACGGCGAGTGCTGCACTTCCTCCCTTCGAACTGTCGGAAGGGGCGGTCGGCGGTACCTCGCTGACCGTGAACGTGACCCGCGACGACTCCGCCGGCGGGCCGTACGTCTGCATCGGCGTGGCCAAGCAGCAAGGCCTGCCGGACGGCGTGAACGTCTCCATCCCGAGCAACCCGACGCTCGTCGGACCCAACGGGACCACGGGCGTGCGGATCGCTCCAGTGAGCCCGACGACCGACTACACGGTCACCGTGACCTGTACCGGCCTCGGCGGCGTCGCCAGCGAGTCGATCGACGTCACGACCACCACCGGTGGCGGGGGCGGCGGGGGCACCGGCAGCCTCAGCTTCTGACCATCCCCTCGCTCGGGCTGCCGTAGCATCTCCGCGCATGGGCAAGAAGTCGAAGAAGTCGGCGAAGTCGCATCCGAAGAAGCACGGGCACGGGCGGTCCGGTCAGGACGTCGTCGGTACGACGGCCGGTGAGAACGACTCTGCAACAGCACCTCCGATGAAGAACAAGGAGTACCGCAAGCAGCTGAAGGAGCTGCATGCGGAGCTGGTCGCGATGCAGGAGTGGGTGAAGTCCACCGGCGCCAAGGTCTGTGTGATCTTCGAGGGTCGCGACACCGCGGGCAAGGGCGGCACGATCAAGGCGATCACCGAGCGGGTCAGTCCGCGCGTGTTCCGCGTCGTGGCGCTGCCGACCCCGACCGAGCGTGAGAAGTCGCAGATGTTCCTGCAGCGCTACGTCCCGCACCTGCCGGCTGCCGGTGAGGTCGTGATCTTCGATCGCAGTTGGTACAACCGCACGGGTGTGGAACGGGTGATGGGATTCTGCACCGAGGAACAGTCCGAACAGTTCCTTGCCGACTGCCCGGAGTTCGAGCGGGCGGTCGTGCGTTCGGGTGTCATCCTGATCAAGTACTGGCTCGAGGTGAGCCAGGAGCAGCAGACCCTCCGGTTGCAGAGTCGCATCGAGGATCCGCGCAAGTACTGGAAGCTGTCGCCGATGGACGTGAAGTCCTACACCCACTGGGACGATTACACCCGCGCCCGTGACGACATGTTCCGATACACCGACACCGGATGGGCGCCCTGGTATGTCGCGCGCACCGACGACAAGAAGCGTGGTCGGCTGAACATCATCACGCATCTGCTCGACCAGATCCCGTACACGCCGCTCGAGGCACCGGACATCGAACTGCCCGAACGCAAGCGCAGCGACTACGTCAGTCCCCATCTGGCGGTCACCCAGATCCCGACACCGTTCTGAGTCCGATGGCCGAGCGGGTCAGGCAAGCAGTCGCCACAGCCCGATCAAGCCGACGACGACGATGATCGCGCGGAGTGCGCCGGGGGACAGTCGTCGCCCGTAGCGGGCTCCGATCACGCCGCCGGCGAGCGAGCCGACGGCGATCACACCGGCTGCCGCCCAGTCGATCCGGTCGAAGGCGACCGCGGTGTACACGACGGCGGCCACGACATTGACGACCAGGGACAGCAGGTTCTTCGCGGCGTTCATCCGCTGCAGGTGATCCGGTACGACCACGCCGAGCACCCCCATCAGCAGAATGCCCTGGGCGGCGGTGAAATAGCCGCCGTAGATCCCGACCGCGAAGGTGCCGATCACCATCAGCGCGATCCGGGTGCCGCTCAGCGCCGGTGCGTCGTGCCCGGGGCCGACCGATCGCAGGCCCACCCACTTCTGGATTCTGGGCTGCGCGACGACGAGGATCAGGGCCGCGACCAGTAGGACCGGCACGATCGCCTCGAACACCGTCTCGGGCAGGTGCAGCAGCAGCCAGCAGCCGACCACCGCGCCGGTGAACGACGCCGGTATCTGCCAGCGCAGCTGCGGCCACTGTCCCTCGAGCTCACGACGGTAGCCCCACGTCCCTGACACACCACCCGCGACGAGACCGATGGCGTTGGACATGGTCGCGGTCACCGGCGGCACCCCGAAGGCGACCAGCGTCGGGAACGTGATCAGTGTCCCGCTGCCCACCACGGCATTGATCGCGCCCGCCCCGACTCCGGCGAGCAGGACGGCGAGCAGTTCCCAGGTCGTCACCTGTCGAGGGTGCCCGTCGTTGCCCGCGGCCGGATCAGCGGGGTCCCCGTCGGATCGGTCGCACTCTGCCGGACGATTCGCCGACGACGCCCTAAGCTCGAAACATGAGCAGCACTGACGAGGTCGTCGAACAGATCCTGAGCACCTACGACACGATCACGGTCGTCGGTGCGAGCGCCAATCCGTCGAAGGCGGCCAACGAGGTCCCGGCCTACATGGCCGAGCACGGCTGGCGGATCATCCCGGTCAACCCGCACGCCGACGAGATCGTCGGACAGAAGGTGTACCGCACCCTCGCCGACATCCCCGAGCAGGTCGGTCTGGTCGACGTCTTCCGCCCGTCGGAGGATGCCGCCGAGGTCGCGCGACAGGCCGTCGCCGCCGGCGCCTCCGCGCTCTGGCTGCAACTGGGGATCCGGTCGCCCGAAGCGCGTGCGATCGCCGAGGAGGCCGGCCTGAGCTACGTCGAGGACCGCTGCCTGATCATCGAACAGCGTCGGACCGGCCTCACCGCTCCGACGGCCTGACTCCCGACCCGCCCGCGTCACGAGCTGATCGGGGACACGACCCGTGCATTTCGAGACCGCCGACATCACCGGCGACCGACTCCCGCTGTTCCTGCTCTTCCTGTCGTTCGTGATCACCTTCCTGACGACGCGGTTGATCACCCGCCTCATCCGTGCGGGCAAGGGGCCCTTCAAGAACAATGTGCGGGGCGGGGTGCACATCCACCACGCGGTGCCCGGCATCATCCTGACCGTCGCCGGTGCATTCGTCTCGGTGGCCGTCGACGGTGCGCGGCCCGGCGCGGAGATCAGCGCGGTCATGATCGGCATCGGGACCTCGCTGGTGCTCGACGAGTTCGCGCTCATCCTGCATCTCGAGGACGTCTACTGGTCGCGCGAGGGACAGCTGTCGGTGCAGGTGGTGTGTCTGACGATGGCCGGGCTCGGTCTGTCCGTGCTGGGACTGAATCCCCTGCGCTCCGACGCCGACGACACGGTGACGATCGGACCCATCGCGCTCTCGCTGAATCTGCCGATCACGATCGGCTGTCTCCTGATCTGCGTGGCCAAGGGGAAGTACTCGACCGCGGCCATCGGCGCGTTCATCGCGCCGGTCGCCTGGATCGGGGCCATCCGGCTCGCCCGACCGCGGTCCCGGTGGGCGCGCAAACGCTATTCGACCGAGAAGCGTGAGCGAGCACGAGTGCGTGCCGAGGCCTTCGACAAGCGTTACGGCTCCTGGGGTCTCGACGTCGAGGACCTCGTCGCCGGCCGCCCGACCGACGACGGCCAGGAGGCTCAACCCGCCGCTGCCGCCTGAGATCCACCGGGTCCGAACGCCGCCCGGGCCAGGTCCATGAATGCCCGGACCGCGGGTCCGGCGGTGGCACGCCACACGAATCCGAGAGACGCGCGATCGTCGACGCCGCGGATCGGCTTGCCCACCACGACATCCGCGCGGTCGGCCGCGATCGACTCGCTCAGGATTCCCACACCGAGGCCGCAGGCGACGAGTTCGACGACGGCGTCGGGCGACGACGCCTCCAGCGTGATCCGCACATCACCGCTGTCGCGGTCGAAGGCGGCCCGGATGCCGGCGCCGCGCGGCAGCCCGACGACGGTGGCGTCGCGCAGATCCCGCAACGACACCGCGGTGCGCGTCGCGAGTGGGTGTCCATGCGGGACAACCGCGACGACCCGCTCGCGGACGACGGCGAACTCCTCGATGCCGTCGGGCAGATCGCCCGCGTACCCGGCGAGCGCGACGTCGAGCTCGCCGCGCATGACCCTTTCGACGAGCAGATCGGACGCGGCCTCCGTCAGCGACAGCCCGACGCCGGGATGCGTTGTCCGGAACTCGCCGAGCGCGGCGAACAGCGGCCGCACCGTGCATCCGTCGACCATGCCGACGGCCAGGTTCCCGCGGAGCAACTGATTCACATCGGCAACCGCCTGCCGCACCGAGTCTGCGGCGGCGAGCGCGTCCCGAGCTGCCGGGAGTGCCGCACGTCCGGCGTCGGTGAGTGCGACCCGTCGCCCGGCGCGATCGAACAGCGGCGCCCCGAGCTCCCGTTCGAGTCCGCGGATCTGCGCGCTGATGTTGGGCTGGGTGGTGTGGACGCGAGTGGCGGCGCTGGTGAAGTTGGCGTCGGTCGCCACCGCGACGAAGTACTCGAGTTGACGCAAGTCCATAACTGATGATGATACTTTTCATCGTCTGAATCAGTTGGACTTCTCGTGCCGTCGTCGGCATTGTCGATGGAGAACACACAAGCCCCGCCGACGCGGGAACCGACCGAAGGAGACGTCATGACCGACAAGAAGTCCGTACCCGTGGCGACCACGCCCGAGGAGATCACCCGCCTGTTCGTGGAGTTCTCGAACGCCGGCGACGCCGATGCCGTCGCGTCGCTCTACCACCCGGATGCCGTGATGGCGTACCCGCCGGGGCAGGTGACCCGCGGTCGGTCGGCCATCCGCGAGCTGTGGGCGTCGGTGCTCGAACACCGCCCCACATTCACCCCCGAGACACCGCTCCCGACACTGTATTTCGGTGATGACCTGGCCCTCACCTCCACTCCGCCACGCGACGGCGCCGGTGCACGCGCGCAGGTCGTCGCCCGGCAGGACGACGGCTCGTGGGTGCGCATCATCGATCAGCCGGAGTTCCAGACCCCCACCTCCTGACCACCGAGCGCACCGATGGCGCACCAATCAATCGCGCACGATCAAAGTTGTAGACTCGACGTCACGACCGACGACGAGGGGTGTGCGAACGATGACGGGCAAGGTGACCGACGACCCGATCGTCGACGACCCCGCACTCGGCGACAATCCGCTCCTGCTCGAGCGGCAGGTGTGTTTCGCGCTCGCCGTCGCCAACCGGTCGGTCCTCAAGATCTACCGGCGACTGCTCGAGCCGCTCGGGCTCACTCATCCGCAGTACCTGGTCATGCTCGCGCTGTGGGAGCAGTCGCCGCGCGCAGTCAAGGACATCGGTCAAGTGCTGCAACTGGATTCGGCGACACTGTCGCCGTTGCTGAAGCGACTCGAGACCGCCGGCCTCGTCGTCCGGCAGCGTCGCGGTGACGATGAGCGCAACGTCGACATCGCGCTGACCGAACCGGGTCGTGCCCTGCGTCGGCAGGCGCTCGACATCCCGCCGGCCGTCGTCGACGCCCTCGGGGTCGACCTGGCCGATCTGGAAGAACTGCATTCCGTCCTCACCCGGGTCAATGCGGCGGCGGTGCGTGCGGATTCGCGCTGAGCGTGCGGTCGGGGTGCGGTGCCGGCAACGGGCTGTGGGCGTGAGCGCGCGGTGCTAGCGTCGAGGAAGGTGTCGTCGATCGCCCCAAGGAGGCGGATCATGACCTCTTCTCCCTTCCCTCGTTCGCGCGGTCGTGCCCGATCGATCACGGTCGGCGCAGTACTTGCGGTGATCCTCGGAGTCGGTGCTCTCGCCGCGCCGGCGAACGCCCAGATCGACATCAAACGCGGCCAGACCGGCGCGGTCATGCTGGCCAAACAGGCGGACTGCCGCCTGTCACCGAACGGACTGACCGCCCGGGACGCGCAGTTCACCGTCCTCGCCCCCGGACGCACGACGGGCGCGAACGTCCGCACCAAGGTGGTTCGCATCATCGACGGCAAGGCGGTGCAGATGCCGGGTACACGCTGGTCGGGCTGGCAACAGGTCCTGCCCGCCAAGCCGGTCCAATTCCGCGGCGGATACGTCTGGACCGGAAAGGTCCGTGCCCGACTCGAGGTCGGACACCTGGTCGAATTCTGGGGTCTGCGTGGTGGATTGATCGGTGCGACCCTGGCCGTGCAGAACCGCTACCTGACCACCCAGAGCGGCGCGCCGGATTTCGGCTCGCTGGGTCCGTGGCTGCCGGTGCAGCGATACTGCCAGATGCCGCGTCGCTGACCCGCACCCGGACCTCCGAGGACTCGCCGGCGTCGAGGACTATGGTCGACCCATGGGAACGATCGCAATCGTCGTCATCGTGATCACCATCGTGGTCGCGCTGTTCATCCTCGGCGGCGCGGTGTGGTTCGCCTGGGACTCCGACAAGCGGGTCAAGACGTTCGCGCGCTCCACCGACCTGGTCCCCGGCAAACCCGGACGCGCCCCGGAGGACTGGACATCGGCGACTTCGACGGAAGCATTGCTGCATCAGCGAATCCGATACGCGATCGCCGATGTGCATGCGAATCCGGCGATCCCGCACGACGCCGACCTGGTCGCGGCGCGAGACCGTCTCGACGACGCCGTCTTCGACCTCGACGACAAACTCATCGCCGCCGCCGAACTGTCCGACGACGACGACAAGCGCGCCCGGTTGTCGTCGGCCGAGTCGGCCGTCGTCGTCCTCGAGGAGCTCCCGAAGAAGCTGTGGGAGGCACCGAAAGACACCCAGCTCACCGATCTCGAGAAGGTGACCGCAGCACTCGCCCGCGCATGACCGGGCACGGCTACCCGGCGGGCACGCGGGCCCGCTGATGGTCGACGACTCCCACGGCCACGACGAACCGGCCGGCGACGCCGGCGTCGACGACGATCTCCTCACCGGTCGCACACTGTGGGTCATCCTGCTGCTGGCCCTGATCGCCGGCGCCGTCGCGGGTTTCCTCGGTGGCGCGTTCCGTTGGCTGCTCGAACACATCGACGCCTGGCGCGGCGACCTCGTCGACTGGTCGCACGGACACGCGACCTGGGCGTGGTTGGTGCCGGTCGCCGTCTCCGCTGTTGCGGCGGCCGCCGCGGCCGCGATCGCCCGATGGCAGCCGTTGTCGGCGGGCAGCGGCATCCAGCACGTGGAGGCCGTCGACCGCGGTGAGGCCGATCCGCCGCCGCTGTCGGTGGTTCCCGCGAGGTTCGTCGGTGGTCTGCTGTCCATCGGTGCCGCGGGAATGGTCCTCGGTCGGGAGGGACCCACGGTGCACATGGCGGCGGCGATCGGTGCGGCAGCCGGGCGATGGGCACGACTCGCGATCGACGAGATCCGTTTGCTGCAGACCGTGCTGTCGGGCACCGGACTCGCGGTCGCGTTCAACGCACCGATCAGCGCGGTCTTCTTCATCTTCGAAGAGGTCGCCAAGAAGTTCCGGCTGCGCGAGGCGGTCGTGACGATGGTGGCGGTCGCCATCGGGGTCGGGGCCAGTCGACTCGTCCTCGGTGACCAACCGGACTTCCCGCACGTCGGGAACGTCTCCGCGCCTTCGCTCACGACGGTGCCGATCTTCGTCGTCTTCGGCCTCGCCGTCGGTCTGCTCGGCGTCGTCTACAACCGGCTGATCCTGTCCTGCATGGACATATTCGACAGCATCGGCCGGATACCCGCGGTGGTGAAGGCGGGCGTCATCGGTGGGGTCGTCGGAATACTGCTGTTCGCCGAACCCGATGTCGTCGGCGGCGGAGACGTTCTCGCACATCTGATCCTGACCGGGCAGCACTTCGCGCTGCCGGCGGTGATCCTCTATGTCGCGGTGCGTTTCGTCCTGGGGCCCATCTCCTATGCCGCCGGTACACCGGGTGGCATCTTCGCCCCGATCCTCGCGTTGGGCGCCCTCATGGGTGTGGTCGCCGGCCGCATCACCGAAGTCGTGGTGCCCGGCCTCGATCAGGATCTGACCATCGCGTTCGCGCTCGTCGGGATGTCCACGCTGTTCGCGGCGATCGTCCGGGCGCCGTTCACCGGGCTGGTGCTGGTGATCGAGATGACCGCGGTGACCTCGGTGACGATCCCGATGCTCGTCTCCGGTGCGATGGCGGTGGTGATCGCGTCGCTGCTGCGTTCACCGCCGATCTACGACGCCCTGCGGGTGCGGATGCTCGAGCGTGGGGTCGGGGGTGCGCGGGGTGGTGTGGCCGGCCCTTCGTGATGCTCGCAAGCTCGCTCCTCAGGGACCGGGTTGGGCGGGCTCGCTGGTCAGGGGTCGGGGTAGCGACGGCCCTTCGTGACGCTCGCAAGCTCGCTCCTCAGGGACCGGGTTTGCGGGATCGCTCCTCAGGGACCGGAACTTCAGGCGTCCTGATCTGCCAGGTCGATCAGCTTCTGGACGGTCTTCAGATTGCGGCCCGTGCCCTGGACGCCCAGCCCCTTGGCGATGACGGGCGCGGTGAGCTTGGAGACGCCGGCGCCCTCGACGTACCGGATGTGCAGATCGTTGCCGATGACGGTGAATTCGTCGGAGCCGAACTGCCGCTCGGCGAAGGCCGCCACCTTGTCGGCGGCCGGCACACCGGTCAGACAGTAGACGTAGGAGAACTTCGGCTCCGACACCTCGAAGGGATGCGCCTGCAGCGCCGCGGCCAGCTCGTCACGGGAGCGGCTGATGACCTCGCGGGAGTATCCGAATCGCTCGGTGATCGCCTTCTCCAGTGCGCGATCGAAAGTCGCTGCCGCACCGGGTGGTTCGCACAGCAGGTTTCCCGACGCGATGTAGGTCGAGACGTTGGTGGCGCCGAGCTCTTCGGCCATGGCACGCAGATCGGCCATGGGGAGCTTGGCGCCACCGACGTTGACCGCGCGGATCAGCACCACGCGACGCGACATGGTCCTCCTCGGTCGGGACGGGTCAGATCACCGTCGGACGCGGCGGCGGATCCGGCTGCGGAGGGCCGGGATTCGGTGTTCCCGGGTCCGGCGGTGGGGGAGTCGGGATGGGCGGCTCCGGCGGTGGCTCGGGGACCGGCTCCGGTGCCGGCATCGGATCAGGCGGCGGCTGCGGGGGAGGGACTGGCTGGCCCATGATCACTCCTCACTGAGGGGAGAACGACGACGGGTGCTCGTCGGTTGTGGGATCGGCCCACCTGCCCGACGTTACGCCGAGGATCGTGGTCCGGCCACGTCATACGTCAGATGTGTCACCAGCGAGGTGGCGCGCGCCGACGTCGGGGTGAGCGTCACGTCCTCGAGGCCGTCGAAGAGGTTCTCGCCGGCACCGCTGACGAACGGTGCGACGTGCAACCGCAATTCGTCGACGAAGCCGGCGAGAAGATACTGGCGCAACGTGTCGGTGCCGCCGGCGATCGAGATCGAACCGTCGTCGCCCACGACGTCGACGGCCCGCGCGAAGGCATCCTCGATGCCGCCGGTGACGAAGTGAAACACGGTGCCGCCGTCCATCTCCAGCGGCTCACGCGCGTGATGGGTGAGCACGAAGACCGGGGCGTGATACGGCGGCTCGGGACCCCACCACCCTTTCCAGGCGTCGTCCGGCCAGTCTCCTCGGATCGGACCGAACATGTTGCGCCCCATGATGTATGCACCGTGTCCCAGGATCGCCTCGATCTCGGCGGTGTTCTCCTCGGCAGCGTCGAACATCCAGCGGTGCGCCTGCTCGAACCCGGTGCCCATGGGGGCGTCCTCGGTCTGGCCGGGCCCGGCGCCGTATCCGTCGAGGGAGATGGCGATGTCGGCCGTGACTCGTGGCATTGGTCCTCCTGCGGTCGATGATTCGTCGGGTCAGACTCGGGTCGCAACGCAAAGTCATCGGTGCCGGCGACGCGCCTCCGCAGCGAGGTCAGCGGAGTTTGGCGAGATCGGTCTTGATGAGCATGACGTTGTAGTCATCCCACCGGGATGCGACGAAGTACAGCATCTGTCCGGTCGCCCGCGGATGGATGTAGGGCGCATAGAGACCCTGGGTCTGCGCGGCCGGCACGATCACCTTCGGTCCGCTCCACGGGCCGACCGGGGTGGGCGAGGTCCGTAGCAGGATGGACCCGGCCTGCTCCGAGAGCATCACGAACCGGCCGAGATAGCTGTTCCAGGCGACCGACATCTCGCTCACCGGTTGTCGCACGATCGGGACGGCGTCGGCCGGACGCGGTGACCATGTGCCACCCCGGTAGTACTCGTAACGATCGAGGTTCAGGATGTCGGCTGGACGGACACGGGACACGAAGGCGGCGCCGAAGCGGCCGTTCGGGGTCCCGTACTGGTAGACGTAGCCGCCGGACCGCAGGAACGCCCCCATCTGGAATCGCCCATGCCCCTGGGCGACCTGACTGACGCCCGGCACGGTCAGGTCGAGATTCGCGCGGATGGTGCTGTTGTCGGTCGTCCACGTCTGCCCGTTGTCGCGGGAGACGGCGATCGCCGAATAGTTGGTCTCCCAGCGACCGGGGCCGACCCAGCGGTGGATCGACATGTAGCTCATGAACTGTGTGCCGCCGATCGCGATGCCACCCGTCGGGATCTTGCCGACCTCGGTGTTGCGCACCCCGATCGCGTTCAGCATCGGCTGGGCGAACGTCGGATGTGCCGGTGTCACCGAGGCGCCGGACCGGACGGACCCGGGGATCGCGTTCGGGAACGTGATGCCCTTGTCGAGGTCGGCATTGCCGTTGCTGCGCAGCATCGTGTTGTGGCGCCACACCATCTGGCCGGCGCACTCGCCCCAGGTGTCGCCGAAGGCCATGAGCACCTGGCCGGACCCGTTGTCCCACGGCACGCCCACGTCGGTCGAGGTGATCGAGAACCGCTGATCGGTGCGGTTGGGACTGCGCGGTCCGGTCACCCACTGCACCGCGCGGCTGGCGCCCTTGAGCTTCACCAGAGGTCCCTGCGGCTTCTTGCCGTTGGCCCGGTAGCTGCCGAAGTCCATGCTGCCGAGACCGATGTCGCTCGATCCGCTGCTCCCGGTGCTGCCGACGTCGCCGCCATGGAAGCCGACCGCACTGCAGATCGAGGCCTGCGCAGGTGAGGAGACCGTCGCGAGACCCGTGATCGCCAGCGCGGCGGACGTTCCGACGATGAGCAGACGCCATCTGGACATGGACGACCCCCTGCGGACTGGTGACTGATGGTGCCAGTGTTGCAGAACTCAGGGGATCTCCACAGATCGTGGTCCGAACCGAGACGTAGGCGTTATCGGCAGCGTCATCGGCAGTTCAGGACCCGGCCGACGGTGTGGGGGCCGGCCCGATGTAGCGGGCCCGTGGCCGGATGATCTTGCGTGAGCGCGCCTGCTCGGCGATGTTGGCGCACCAGCCGACCACCCGACTCACCGCAAATGTCGGCGTGAACATCGATCGCGGTATGCCACAGGCGTCCATCACGACGCCGGCGTAGAACTCGACGTTGGCATAGCGCGGCTGATCGGGATGCGCCTCGCGCAGCACCTCGACGACACGCCTCTCCACGTCGACGGCCGCATCGACCGTGGGCCCGCCCAGGTCGACGGCGATGTCGCGCAACAACTCCGAGCGCGGGTCGACGGTTCGGTAGACGGCATGGCCGAATCCCATGATCCGTCGACGTGCCGCCACCTGCTCGCGCGCCCACGCGGTGGCGTCACCGTGGCGGGCGATCTCGTCGAGGGAGTCGAGGGCGCGGTCAGGAGCGCCGCCGTGCAGCGGACCCGAGAATGCGCCGAGCGCACCGCACACCGCGGCATAGACATCCGCGCCGGTCGATGCGATGACCCTGGCGGTGAACGTCGACGCGTTGAAGCCGTGGTCGACGGTCGCGATGAGGTACTGCTCGACGGCGCGCACATGCTCGGGTGCCGGTCGTCGTCCGGTCACCTGATACAGCCAGTTCGCCGCCACCGACAGCGCCGGATCGGGGGCGATCGGCTCCTCACCCACACGGATGCGGTGGAGCGCCGCGAGCACCGTCGGCGTCAGTGCGGCCACCCGCATCGTGTCGTGCCGGATGGTGTCGGGATCGGCGTCCCAGAGCGGTCCGGCATGGGCGGCCGGGCCCGCCGCCGACAACACCGTCCGCAATCCCGCGAGGGTGTCACGATCGTCGCCGAGCAGCGCGGCCGTCCGGAGCAATCCGGTGAGCTCATCCGGGATGTCGCGCAGGGCCGTCGTCGCCGCGCGGAAGTCGTCGAGGTCCGCGGGGCCGGGAAGCTCACCGTGCACGAAGAGGTACCACACGTCCTCGAAGGACCGGGTGCGGGCGAGGTCGACCGCCGAATGCTCACGATAGTGATAGAAGCCCTCGTCGCCGCGTACGTCGCCGATCTCGGTGTCGGCCACGACGACGTTCGCCAGCCCCTCCGGTGCGATCAGTTGTTCCATCTCCGACCTCCGCTCATCCACGGCCGCAGCAGGTTCCGCGACGGCACCTCTCACGATGGGCGGTGTTGATGATCATCGTCAATGTTGATTTGATCAACATGTGAACCGTATGCACACACGGCGTTTCCCGACGCCGATCCACCACGACGGGCGCGACTACCTCACCACCGGGCAGGTAGCGCGGTTGCTCGGGGTGAAGGTGCCCACCGTGTACGCCTACGTCAGCCGAGGGCGCCTCACGAGTGCGCGGATCGACGGGGTCGATGGCAGCGTGTTCGCCGTCGAGGAGATCGAGAATCTCGTCTCCGGTCGGCGTGGTCGCGCACCTGCCGGCGTCGTCGAACGCATCCAGACCCGACTCACCCTGCTGAACGGCGACCAGCTGTTCTATCGCGGACGCGACGTCGCCGAGCTCGTCGCCACGGAACGATTCGAAGACGTCGCGAATCTGTTGTGGGACAACGATGTCGACTGGAAGTCGTCGCACGCTGTCGACCGTGGTGGCCTCCGTTCGGTGATCCGGGCTGCCGGTGGCCCCAACGCGCGCGGCCTCGACCTCATCCGCCTGACCGTCGATGTCCTCGGCGCCCGCGACCCCGGCCGTCATCGTCGCGAGTCGTCGGCGGTGGCGGATACCGCCGCACGCATCATCGGCGCGTGCGTGGATGTGCTCGACCCCGACGGGACTTGTGCGACGGAACCGGCGGGAACTATCGCCGCACGACTCTGGCCGTGTCTCACCGACGAACGACCGACGCGGCGCAAGATCGACGCCCTCGACGCCGCGCTGATCCTGCTCGCCGATCACGATCTCGCCGCGGGGACAATCGCGGCGCGGGTCGCGGCGAGCGCGCGCGGCAGCATCTACGCGGTGCTCGGGGCGGGGCTCGGAGCCTTCGACGGTCCGGTCCACGGTGGCGCGACGACATTGGCCCATCGCTTCCTCGCCGATGCCCTCGACGACCCGGCCGCCGCGCTGTCGGAGCAGCTCTACCTGGGCAGGCCGGTGCCGGGGACCGGGCACGTCGTCTATCGCCACCGTGACCCGCGTGCCGAGATCCTCATCGAACTGCTGCGCACGTCCGGCGGAGGTGACCGACGCGTCATGCCCGCCGTCGACGACATCCGTCGGCAGCTTCCCGACGGCACCTTCGTCAACTCTGACTTCGCGCTCGCGGCGCTCGCGCTGCGTCACCGGATGACGCCGGACGCGGCCGAGACGATCTTCGGTCTCGCCCGGATGGTGGGCTGGACCGCCCACGCCCTCGAGGAGTACGGCGAGCGCCGACTGCGGTTCCGCCCCGAGGGTGTCTACACCGGAGTACGGCCCGGCGCCTCTCCGCCATTCCCTCCGCAGACATAGCGGGAACCGTCGTCCAGCGACGATTTTCGCTACGTCTGCGAACAGGGGACGGGGAAGGGGGAAGGTGTGACGGTCGGTCGGGTATCGCGCGTGTCACGTTGTGCTCGGGCGGTCGTCACGAACAATGAGAGGATGACCTCTGACCCGGAGCAGTCCGGACGCATCGCGGCGAGTCGGTGGTGGCATGCGATCCTCGCCGCCGTCATCGTCGGCTCGCTGATCCTGCAACTGTGGCTGATCTTCTCCGGCGGCGCGGACGCGAACTCCGGCGACACCGGCGAGGCGGTGAGCATGCCGGTCCGGCTGTGGCGGATGTTCAGCTACTTCACCATCGACAGCAACATCGTCGTCCTCGTGGTGAGCGTGCTCCTCGTTCTCGATCCGCTACGGCACGGGACGTGGTGGTCGGTGGCGAGGTTGAACGCGCTGCTGGCGATCACCATCACCGGTCTCGTGTTCGACATCGTGCTCGCCCCCGACGTGCACCTCACCGGTGGCGCGCTGGTCGCCACGATCGGCTTCCACTACATTGCGCCGTGGGCGTTCGTCCTGGGCTGGCTGCTCTTCGGTCCGCGGCCGGCGTTCCGGTGGTCGACGATCCCGGGCGCGTTCATCCTGCCGGTGATCTGGCTGATCTACATCTTCACCCAGGGCGCGTTCACCGACTGGTACCCGTACCCGTTCCTCGACGTCACCGACGTCGGCTACCTGCGTGCGGTCGTGAACGCGATCCTCGTCGTCATCCTCGGCCTGATCCTCGCCGCGGCGTTCAAGGTCGTCGACGGCGTCGTCCCGTCACTGCTGCGGCCGCGTCGAGATGGAGCAGCGGATCAGGACGGCGGTCCGGCCACCGCGAACGTGCGACGGAACGGCAACACCGTGCCCCACGACTTCGGCGGATAGGCCTCGCGCAGGCGCTCTTTCAGCTCGGCGACGAACGTCTCGCGGTCACCGTCGTCGAGTGCCAGCAGATACGGTCGCGCGGCGGTTCCGGAGATCCAGTCGTAGACCGGGTCGGTGCCGTGCAGCACGTGCATGTACGTCGTCGACCACGCGTTGGTGAAGAAGCCCCGGTCGGTGAAGAACTCCAGATACTGCGCCGGATCGAACGCGGGCAGTCGTCGGACACCACCCAGGCGATCGGCGAAACGCGGGTCGTCGGCGAGCTCGGCGAGGCTGCGATGCGTGGGCGAGTCGCTGTTGTCGGGCACCTGCAACGCGAACACTCCGCCCTCGGTCAGATAGGCGAGGAGACGGTCGATTGCCGCGAACTGATCGGGCACCCACTGGAACATCGCGTTGGAGATGATGAGGTCGACGGGCTGATCCGGTGTCCACTCGGAGGCGTCGGCGATGTCGTAGTTGGCGTGCGCGTCGGTGTTCTCGCGAATCGCCTGATCGATCATCGTCGGTGACGAATCGATGCCGAGAACCTGCGCGTCCGGCCACATCGCGCGCAGGTGACGGGTGAGATGGCCTGGACCACAACCGAGATCGATGATCGTCGACGGCGCCGTCGGAATCTGTGCGATGAGATCGAGGTAGGGCCGTGCGCGGTCGTCGGCGAACTGGAGGTAGCGATCCGGATCCCACGTCTGCATGAACCCACCCTAGTGTTTCGGACAGCCACTCGGCAGGGGTCGAAGGTTGCCGGCGGCCGAGCACCGGGTGTCGGATCGGGGTGGGGGTACCCTTCCTTGCGTGACCGACGCAGTGTTCGACGACCCCCGACTCGAGACCCTCGATCCCTCCGACGGCCGAGGGTCATCGGATCCGACCGATGTTGTCGAGATCTCCACCGACGGTGCGTGCCTGGGCAATCCCGGGCCCGGGGGGTGGGGTGCGATCCTGCGCTACCGGGGCAAGGAGAAGCGCATCTCCGGAGCCGATCCCGCCACCACGAACAACAAGATGGAACTCACCGGTGCCATCGAGGCACTGGCCGCGCTGACCCGGCCGTCGACCGTCGTGCTCTACACCGACTCCAGTTATGTCCGCAACGGCATCACCAAGTGGGTGGCCGGGTGGCAACGCAACGGCTGGAAGACCTCCGACAAGAAGCCGGTGAAGAACGCCGATCTGTGGCGACGCCTCGTCGACGAGGAGAAGCGGCACGAGGTCACCTGGAAGTGGGTGAAGGGCCACGCGGGCGATCACTACAACGAGATCGCCGACGAGCTCGCCACGTCGGCCGCCCGACAGATCGCGGACGCCCGATGAGCGATCGTGGGGATGCGCGACAACTGACCGTCGCGGTCGAGCCCGAGCCCGACGAGCACCTGGTCGCCGCGGTCGAGCAGGCGGGCGGACGGGTCGTCGGCCTCGACGAGGCGCGTGTGCTGGTGTGGATCGGTACCGTCGACGCGTTTCCCGAGCTGCCCGACCACATCGAATGGGTCGCCCTGAAGACCGCGGGCATCGAGGAGTACGTCGGCGCCGGAACCCTCGACGACCGTCGGCTGTGGACCAACGCCTCCGGTTTCTACGCCGACAACGTCGCCGAGCACGCCCTCGCCCTGTTGCTCGCCGGTCTGCGTCAGATCAACACAGCCGTCGTGCGGCACTGGGACAAACAGCCGATCGACACCGCCGTCCGCTCACTGCACGGTTCGACGGTCGCGATCATCGGTGCCGGCGGGATCGCGGCATCTCTGATCCCACGACTGACCGCGTCGGGGGCACGCGTGATCGCGGTGAACCGGTCGGGCAGGCCCGTCGAGGGCGCTGCGGTGACCCTGCCGTCCGAGCGCACGGCCGAGGTGTGGGGTCAGACCGACCACGTGGTGCTCGCCGCGCCGGCCACCGCCGAGACGCGTCACCTGATCAACGCAGAGTCGCTCGCCGCCCTCCCGTCGCACGCCTGGGTGGTCAACGTCGCGCGCGGACCGCTCGTCGACCAGGATGCGCTGGTCACAGCGCTGCGCGACGGACAGATCGCCGGGGCCGCCCTCGACGTCACAGATCCCGAACCGCCCGCCGACGACGATCCGCTCTGGTCGCTGCCGAACGTGATCATCACGCCGCACGTCGCGAACCCGTCGTCGGGGCTGACGCGGACGATGGCGCCGTGGCTCGCCGAGAACATCCGTCGCTACCTCGCCGGCGAGGACATGCTGGCGCGCGTCGACCCCGACAGCGCCTACTAGCCGACCGCTCCGGAGTTCCTGCGCCGATTCGCGCGTCCCGCGCCCGATCGAGTCGGAGCGGGACCAGACGAGGCGCGCACACCCTGCGCCGCCCGATCAAATTCTAGAACGTGTTCCAGTTTCGCTGATTCGGTGGCATCCTCAGTGGCGTGATCCTCGACAGATTCCGTATCGACGACAAGGTTGCGATCATCACGGGCGCCGGCCGCGGGCTGGGGGCGGCGATCGCCGTCGCCTTCGCCGAGGCGGGCGCGGACGTGGTGATCTCCGCACGCAGTGAGACCGAACTCGACAAGGTGGCGGCCCGGGTGGCCGAGGTCGGTCGACGGGCCGAGGTGGTCGTCGCCGATCTGAGCGATCCGGATGCCGCGGCGGCGCTCGCCCAGCGGGCCGTCGACACCTTCGGACGCCTCGACATACTCGTGAACAACGTCGGCGGTGCGCTGCCCCGGCCCTTGCTCGACACGAAGCCCAAACACCTCGCGCAGGCCTTCGACTTCAATGTCACCAATGCGCATGCGCTGGTCACGGCGGCCGTGCCGCACATGCTCGCCGACGACGGGCAGACCGGCTCGATCATCAACGTGACGTCGGCGGTCGGACGGCTGCCGGGTCGCGCCTATGCCGCCTACGGCACCGCGAAGGCGGCGCTTGCCCACTACACCCGGATCGCGGCGATGGACCTGAACCCGCGCATCCGCGTCAACGGCATCGCGCCCGGGGCGATCCTGACCTCCGCGCTCGACATCGTCGCCTCCGACGACGGGATGCGGTCCGCGGTCGAGTCGGCGACGCCGTTGCACAGGCTCGGCGACCCGGACGACATCGCTGCAGCCGCGCTCTACCTGGCCTCACCCGCGGGTGCCTATGTCACCGGCAAGATCCTCGAGGTCGACGGCGGCATCATCGCGCCGAATCTCGATCTGCCGATCCCGGATCTGTAGACCCTTCGTGACGACCGCTCGTTCCTCGCGGTCTCCTCAGGGGTCGGGGTGACGACCTGCCCTCGGTCCCTGAGGGTTCCGGAGCTTGCGGAGGAACGTCACGAAGGGTGGCGGGGGGTCACGGACGCTCGTCGCGAGCAGCCTTCTCCACGATCGTCGCGATCCTCTTGGTCTTGGTCGCAGGCTGTTTGGCGAACGCGATCTGACTGAGTGCGAACTTCCGCACGCTGGGCGGCCAGGCGTCCCAGTGCGTGCGGGCCTGCGGGTCGGCATCGAGAGCGGCGGCGAGTTCCGACGACTCGATGAGTGCCTCGGCGTCGTCGAGCAGATTCCACAGTCCGCGTTCCTTGGCGTCGTCGATGACGGCCTGCCCGGCGGGCTGCATCCGGCCCTCGGCGAGGAGATCGGCGACGCGGGCCTTGTTCGACGCCGCCCACGCGCTCGTGCGGCCACGGCGGGTGAACCACATGCCGCGCCGGTCGTCGTCGATGGTGCGGGTGTGCCCGTCGACCCACCCCCAGCACAGCGCCTCCCGCACGGTCTGGTCGTAGTCGAGCGGCGTTTTGCCGGATTCCTTGCGCCAGAACACAAGCCAGACACCGGCGGAGTCCGCGTGATGGTCGCGCAACCACGCGCGCCACTCGTCGAGGGACTCGGGATGCAGATGCTCCGCGTTCGGGTCGGCCACCTGACCAGGGTAGGCGCTGAGGCGGTCCTCGTCGGTACGATCGAACTCGTGAACGAGGTGCTCGACTTCGCCAAGGACTACTGGTGGCTGATCTTCCCGATCGGCGGCGTCGCCGGTGGGTGGGCCACGCGGGTCGGCGCCTACAACGAGAAGCGGCGGCGCGACAAGATCGAACTCGCCCGGATCAAGGCGTCGGCCCAGACCGAGCAGACACGCATCACGCAGACGAGCAAGACCGCGATCCAGAAGGCGTTCGCCCGCCACGACGGCGTCAACGAACGCTGGTTCGGCTACGAGGTCGACCTGGCCACCCTCATCGACTATCCGATGATGACCGACCTCCGTGAGCCGCTGACGCTCGCCTTCCACCGGGCGAAACTGCGCGCCGACGATCTGCGCCCCACCGATCCCGACGAGCTCCTCGACCCGGCCGCGTTCGCGGAGTATCGCGATGCCGTCGGCGAGTATGCGACGTCCTTCGACGCGGCCGAGCGCGAGGCGCGTCGTCGGCGGCAGTCCGACTTCTCACCCGTCGAACGCGAGCGGCTCGAACGTGCCCGCCGACTGGTCGCCATCGCTGCCGACGACGCCGCGACCCCGGCGGAGCGGCAGGCCGCCTACCGCAGGGCCCGCTCCGAACTCGACGGGTTGATCGCCGTGCCACCCGCGGCGAGCGAGCAACTCGAGAGTCGGATCGCCGCGGCGCTCGAGCCTCGCCGCGACTGAGACCGTATACAGCCGCGTCGTGAGCGACCGCTCGCGACAACTGTTGTCGCGGCCCACCGGTGGCGCCGCTCTGGTGACGGCGGCCGAGACCGGCGACCGGCGACTACGGACCGACCGGCTCGTCGACGCGGTCGGGATGTTCGGGATCGACGGGTTCGGCATCGACCGGCCCGGCGAACTGGCTGTTGTAGAGGCGGCAGTACGCGCCCTGGGCTGCGAGCAGTTCGTCGTGCGTGCCCTGCTCGACGATGTGTCCGTCCTCCATCACGACGATGACGTCGGCGTCGCGGACCGTCGACAACCGGTGTGCGATCACGAAACTCGTCCGGTCGGTCCGCAGGTTGGCCATCGCCTGCTGGATGAGCAACTCGGTGCGGGTGTCGACGGAGCTGGTCGCCTCGTCGAGGATGAGGATCGTCGGCTTGGCGAGGAACGCACGCGCGATCGTGATCAGCTGTCGCTCACCGGCACTCACCCCGCCGCCCTCTTCGTCGAGGACGGTGTCGTAGCCGTCGGGCAGCGTCCGCACGAAGTGGTCGACGTGGCTGAGTTCGGCGGCCTGCATGACCTCCTCGCGCGACGCGGTCGGGTCGCCGTAGGCGATGTTGTCGTAGATGGTCCCGCCGAACAGCCACGAATCCTGCAGCACCATGCCGGTCCGTTCGCGCAGATCGTCCCGGGTCATCTGCCGAGAATCGACGCCGTCGACGAGGATCGCGCCGGAATCGACGTCGTAGAACCGCATGATCAGGTTGACCAGCGTCGTCTTGCCGGCGCCGGTGGGGCCGACGATGGCGACCATGTGGCCGGGCTGCGCCACCAGCGACAGGCGTTCGATGAGCGGCTTGTCGGGCAGATAGCGGAAGGACACGTCGTCGAAGACGATGCGACCGTGGTCGTCGGCCGGGGACACCGGATCGGCCGGATCGCTCGACTCCTCGTCGGCGTCGAGGACGTCGAAGATGCGTTCCGCAGACGCGACACCGCTCTGCATCAGGTTGAACATCGACCCGATCTGGGTCAGCGGCTGGGTGAACTGTCGTGAGTACTGGATGAACGCCTGCACCTCACCGAGACTCAGCGATCCCGATGCGACGCGCAGACCACCGACGACGGCGACCGCCACGTAGTTGAGGTTCCCGAGGAACATCACGGTCGGCATGATGATCCCGGAGATGAACTGGGCCCGCCAGCTCGACTGGTAGAGCTTCTCGTTGCGTTCGTCGAAAGTGGCCTCGACCTCGGCCTGCCGGCCGAACGCCTTCACCAGTTCGTGGCCGGTGAACGCCTCCTCGATCTGGGCGTTGAGGGCGCCGGTCGACGACCACTGCGCGATGAAGTGCGGCTTGGACCGTTTCGCGATCAGCGTCGTCGCGATGATGGCCAGGGGGACGGTCGCGATGGCGATCAGCGCCAGCAGCGGCGACACCCAGATCATCGCGATCAGCAGCGCGATGACCATCAGCACCGAGTTGAGCAGCTGGGAGATCGTCTGCTGCAGGCTCTGCGTGAGGTTGTCGAGGTCGTTGGTGACGCGACTGAGCAGATCACCGCGTGCCGAGGCGTCGTAGTAGCGCAGTGGCAGACGGTGGATCTTGTGCTCGACCTCGGCGCGCAGTCCCTGGATGGTGCCGACGACGACGTTGTTGAGCAGGTAGGCAGCCACCCAGGACAGTGCCGATGCGATCGCGTAGAGCAGGACGGCGAACAGCAGGACCTGCGCCACATCGCCGAAGTCGACACCGGTGCCGGGCGTCACGTCCATCGAGTTGACCATGTCGGCGAAGGTGTTCTGCCCGTCCGCCCGCAGCTGTGCGACGGCCTCGGACTTGGACTGACCATCCGGCAGCATGCCGCCGATGACGCCGTCGAAGACGAGGTTGGTCGCGTGACCGAGGATGAGGGGTCCGACGGCGGTGAGGGCCACGCCCACCAGGGTCGACCCGAGGATCGTGAGCATCGACCAGCGGTGCCCGAGGAGAAGTCGCACGAGCCGCTTCACCGACGGCCCGAACGACCGCGGCTTCTCGACCGGCCCGTCCGGCCGCATCGGCGGCCCGCCCCCGCGCGTCATGATGCCTCCGCGATCGCCAGCTGGGACTCGACGATCTCCGCATACGTCGTGCACGTCGACAGCAGGTCGTCGTGCCGACCGAGCCCGACGATCCGTCCGCGGTCGAGGACGACGATCTGGTCGGCGTCGACGATGGTGGAGATCCGCTGTGCCACCACGATGACCGCGGCGTCGCGGGTGGCCGGCCGCAGCGCCGCACGCAGCCGGGCGTCGGTCGCGAGGTCGAGGGCGGAGAACGAGTCGTCGAAGACGTAGATCGACGGGCGCCGGACGATGGCCCGGGCGATGGCGAGTCGCTGCCGCTGACCGCCCGACACCGTGGTGCCGCCCTGCGCGATCGGCGTCTCGAGACCCTGCGGCATGCGTGTGACGAAATCCTCGGCCTGGGCGATCCGCAGCGCCTCCCAGATCTCCTCGTCGGTGGCGTCGGGTTTGCCGTGCCGGATGTTCGATGCGACGGTGCCGAAGAACAGGTACGGCCGCTGCGGCACCAGTCCGATGACGCCGCGCAGGGTGTCCGGATCGAGGTGTCGCACGTCGGTGCCGCCGACGAACACGGCACCGTCGGTGGCGTCGATGAGTCGCGGCACCAGGCTGGTGACCGTCGTCTTGCCCGACCCGGTGGACCCGACGATGGCCGTCGTCGTACCCGGCTCCACGCGGAAGGTGATGTCGCGCAACACCGGGTCGTCGGCGCCGGGGTAGCGGAACTCGGCGGCGCGGAACTCGATGCGGGATGGGTCGTCGGCGAAATCGGCCGGTGTCGTCGGCGGGCGGACCGACGTCTCGGTGTCGAGCACCTCGCAGATCCGTTCGGCGCAGACGGCGGCACGCGGCGCCATCATCGCCAGGAACGATGCCATCATCACCGACATCATGATCTGCATGACGTAGCTGATCATCGCGGTCAGCGCGCCGATCTCGACGGTGCCGTCGGCGACGGCGTGCCCGCCGAACCAGATGATCGCGACGATCGTCAGGTTGGTGATGAGCATGACGAGCGGCAGCGCGAGCGCCATGATCTTGCCGACCCGGTAGGTGGCGTCGGACAGCGAGTCGTTGGCGCCCGAGAATCGGGTGATCTCGTGACGTTCGCGCACGAAAGCGCGGACGACGCGGATGCCGGTGATCTGTTCGCGCAGGATGCGGTTGACCATGTCGATGCGTTCCTGCATGGCGCGGAAGGCGGGCACCATCCGGCTGATCAGGATGGCGACGGTGATCGCGAGCACCGGCACCGCGACGGCGAGCAACCAGGACAGGCTCGGTGCTACGTGGATGCCCATCGCGACGCCACCGATGCACATGATCGGCGCCATCACCAGGATGGTCGTGCTCATCACGATCATCAGCTGGACCTGCTGCACGTCGTTGGTGGTGCGGGTGATGAGCGACGGCGCACCGAAGGTGCCGATCTCGCGGGCGGAGAAACTGTTGACGCGATGGACCAGGTCGTGGCGGATGTCGCGGCCGGCGCCGAGGACGGCGCGGCCACCGAAGTACTGGGCGACGACGGTGACGACGACCTGGACGACCGTCACCACCAACATCCACCCGCCGGTGCTGAGGATGTAGCCGGTGTCACCGCGTGCGACACCGTTGTCGATGATGTCGGCGTTGAGTGTGGGCAGGTACAACATCGCGCCGGTGGCGACGAGCTGCAGCGCCACGACAGCCGTCATGTACGAGCTGTAGCGCGCCAGGTACATGCGGATGAGACGGGTCAGCATGGCGAGATCACTTGTACGACGCTAGCAACACACCGGTGGGGGTCGCGATGTGATATCGACGCCGTCCTCACCGCCCGGTGGGTATCGACAGCACGCCGCCCGATGGTCACACCTCGCTGAAGGTGAACGGGACGACGGCCTCCGGGGTGTAGGTGAGGTAGGTGAAGGTCTCCTGGAAATAGAGCGTCACCGAGTCGGCGTCGTGGTGGTCGTACCCGATCGAGACGTCCTGGCCGATGCTCATCTCGAAGTCACCGCCGCGGGTGCTGAGCAGGAAGGCCCCGGAGATCGCGGGTGCCCACACGATGTCGCCGCCGGCGACGAGCAGTCGCTGCAGATGATCGCGGATCGGCACGCCGTGGTTGGAGGTCTCGTTGACCAACGTGTAGACGTCGGCCGACAGCGCCAGCGAGTACGGCCCCTCGACCGACGCGAGTCGCAGCGCGGTGGTGGCCCGCGTCAATGCCTCGGGATAGTCGCGGACGTCGGCGGGCAGTTCGATGGGGGTCGCCGATGCCTCGGACCGCAGGCCCGTGATGCCGCCGGCGGCATAGCCCTCGAAGATCGCGCGGTCCTCGGCACGGGCGAGTTCGGCTGCCGCGTCGCGGACGGGATCCCAGTCGGAGTCCTGCGAACCGCGTTCGACGTCGTCGATGGCCTCGCGGGTGAGCGTGAACGGCACCTTCAGCTCGATCAGCGGCTGGGCCTTGCGGGTGAACGCGATGATGCCGTCGGCGGGCGCATCGATCTTGGCGCGGTGACCGAGGGTGACGGCGGCGGCGTCGTTGCCCAGCGGACCTTTGACGTCGACCAGGCGGCGCGCCGCGCTGTTGCGTTTGAACGAGCGGGTCGCCTCCTCGTCGATCTCGGCCCAGGCGGCCTCGGATATCGGTGCGAGTTCGCGATGCAGATTGCTCATGGTGGCCTCCTGGTGGTGGGTCGGGTCGTCGGGGGTGTCGTTGTCGGTGAGAGAGCGGGTGGTTAGTGCAGGGAGCCGATGCCGAGAGAGCCGTCGGTGGGGCGGGAGTCTGAGTGTGCGTCGTGGTCTCGATACGCGTCGGGCTCGCTTCGCTCGCTCGCCGCTACTCGACCAGCGGAGAGGGGCTCGCTCGCCGCTACTCGACCAGCGGAGAGGGGCTCGCTCGCCGCTACTCGACCAGCGGGGGAATCGCTCGTCGCGGAGGAGGCGTCGCTGTCGCTCGCGGCGGACGGCGGGTCGGGCAGGTCTTCGAGGAAGTCGACGGTCGGGGTGAAGAACTGGGAGCCGGTGACGGCGGTGGTGAAGTCGAGGAGGCGGTCGTAATTGCCGGGCGGATCCCCGATGAACATCTTCCGCAGCATCTCCTCGGTGACATCGGGACCCGCCGAGTAGGCGATGTAGAAGGTGCCGAGCTCGCCGGTGCCGGAGACGTCCCCATAGGGCATGTTGTCGCGGACGACGTCGATCTCCTCGCCGTCGGCGTCCTCGACGACGTTGAGCGCGATGTGCGAGTTCGACGGCTTGACGTCGTCGGACATCTCGACGTTGTCGGTCTTGGTGCGCCCGATCGCGGCCTCCTGCTCCTCGACGGTGAGCGAGCCCCACGCGCCGAGGTCGGTGACGTAACGCTGGATCGCCACGTAACTGCCGCCGGCGAATGCGGGGTCGTCGTCGCCGACGGTGATCGCGTCGATCGCGGCCTGACCGACCGGGTTCTCGGTGCCGTCGACGAAGCCGATGAGGTCACGCAGGTCGAAGTAGCGGAATCCGTGCACCTCGTCGACGACGGTGACCGCATCGCCCAGGGCGTCCATCGCGAGCCGACCGACCTCGAAGCAGAGGTCCATCTGATCGGCCTTGATGTGCAGCAGCAGGTCACCGGGGGTCGCGGGCGCCGTGTGCACCTCACCCTCGTAGGGGACGAACGGCCGCAGCCCACGGGGGCGGGCGCCGGCGAAGAGGCGGTCCCAGGCATCCGAGCCGACCGACACGATGGCGGCGAGTGCGGCCTCGGGTGCGCGCGACGACACGGCACGGGTCAGCGTCGGCAGATCCGACAGCAGGTCGCGGACCGCGGATTCCCCACCGTCGTCGATGGTCAGGACGAGGAACAGGGCCTGTTTCGTCTTGCGTGTGAGGATCGTCTGCGGGACCGGCACGGCGTTCACTGTACGCGACGGGCGCATCGACGCCCGACGGTCGTCGTCGGTCGAATGGGCAGGTGAGGCATACCTTTTCGGCCAGGTGAGGGCATCGGGAACGGGTCAGCCGCGGGCGATGGCACGGCCCGCCGCGCGCCCGGAGAAGATGCAGCCGCCGAGGAACGTGCCCTCGAGCGCGTTGTACCCGTGCACGCCGCCGCCGCCGAACCCGGCCACCTCGCCGGCCGCGAACAGCCCGTCGAAGGCGGTGCCGTCGGGCCGCAGTACCTGCGACTCGAGATTGGTCTCCAAGCCGCCCAACGTCTTTCGCGTCAAGATGTTCAGCCGGACGGCGATGAGTGGTCCGTGTTCGGGGTCGAGCAGACGATGCGGCTTGGCCACCCGCACGATCTTGTCGCCGCGGTACTGGCGGGCATTGGTGATCGCCATCAGCTGGGCGTCCTTGGAGAACTTGTTGTCGATCTCGGCGTCGCGGGCCGAGATCACCCGCTCGATGTGCTGCAGGTCGAGTTTCGGTCCCCGCGAGATCTCGTTCATTCCGGCCACCAGCTCGGAGAGGTTGTCGCGCACCACGAAGTCCACCCCGTGCTTGGTGAAGGCGTCGACGGGTCCGGGTGCGCCCTTGGCCAGCCTGCTCTTGGCCGCGAACTTGAGGTCCTTGCTGGTGATGTCGGGATTCTGTTCGGAACCGGAGAGGGCGAACTCCTTCTCGATGATGCTCTGCGTGAGGATGAACCACGAGTAGTCGTGCCCGGTCGACAGGATCGCCTTCATCGTCGAGTTGGTGTCGAATCCCGGGAAGTTGGGCGGCGCCAGCCGGTTTCCGTCGGCGTCGAGCCAGAGGGACGACGGCCCGGGGATGATGCGGATCGCGTGATCGGGCCAGATCGGGTCCCAGTTGTGGATGCCCTCGGTGTAATGCCACATGCGGTCGCGGTTGACGAGGCTGGCCCCGGACTCCTCGGCGATCCCCAGCATCCGGCCGTCGACGTACGCGGGCACACCGGAGATCATCGTCTTCGGGGCCGGACCCAGTCGTTCGGTCGGCCAGTTCCGGCGGATCATGTCGTGGTTGTGGCCGATGCCGCCCGACGTGATGATGACCGCGCCGGCGCGGATCTCGAAGTCGCCGACGACATCGCGCGACGACGCGACGCCACGATCGAGGTCCGTCGGCGCGAGCACCGCACCGCGCACGCCCACCGCGGCGCCGTCCTCGACGACGAGGTCGTCGACGCGATGGCGGAAGCGGAACTCCACGAGCCCGTTCTTCTCGGCCTCGAGCACCGGCTCGGCGAACACCCGCACCACCTCGGGCCCGGTGCCCCAGGTGAGGTGGAACCGCGGAACCGAGTTGCCGTGACCGTCGGCGAATCCGCCGCCGCGCTCGGCCCAGCCGACGATGGGGGTGATGCGCAGACCGAGGTCGTGCAGATACTGGCGCTTGATGGTGGAGGCGAAGTCGACATAGGCGCGTGCCCACTGCCGCGGCCAGAAGTCCTCGTCGTCGCGGTCGAAGCCGGCCGATCCCATCCAGTCCTGCAGGGCGAGTTCGGCGGAGTCGTGGATGCCGAGCCGGCGCTGCTCCGGGGTGTCGACGAGGAACAGACCGCCGAGTGACCAGAAGGCCTGCCCACCGAGATTGGCCCGGTTCTCCTGATCGACCACGATGACCTTGCGGCCCGCGCGGGTGAGCTCGTAGGTCGCGACCAACCCCGCCAACCCCGCACCGACGACCACCGCATCGGCCTGCTGCTCGCTCACGCGCCCCTCCTCATTCGCCTGTGTTGACGTCGACCTTAGCGCCCGCGAGGTCCGCTCAGAGCGCGATGTCGGCGTACCGATGCACCCACGGCGCCGCCTGTTCGAGCTGGGCGGCGAGGGCGAGGAGATCACCGTCGCTGCCGAGGCGTCCGACGAACTGCACCCCGAGTGGCAGACCGGTCGCCGTCCAGTGCAGCGGCACGCTGATGGCGGGCCGGCCGGTGAGGTTCGCGAGCTGGGTGTAGGGGACCCAGCCGAGGCTCTGTTCGATCAGATCGTCGAGGATTCCGGTGCGTGCGAGCAGGTTTCCGCCATGCACCTTCGCGATGACCCGCGATGCGCCCTGCAGCAGCGGCGGGGTGGAGGTGGCGCCGACGGGCAGCGGTGGTGTGGCGAGCGTCGGGGTGAGGAGCAGGTCGAACCGCTGATGGAACCGCTCGAGGGACAGGACGTAGTCGTTGACCTTGCCGAGCGCGGTCAGCGCCGCGACGACCCCGGCCGACCGTCCGAGCTCGGCGATGGCGAGGGTGTCCGCCTCGAAGTCGCGGTCGGAGGCGCCGGTCAGGGCCCGGGCCTCGTCGACCTCGGTCGCCAGCACCGCGAACCAGATGGTCAGGAAGTCGCGGGCGAGGGCCGCGTCGTCGTAGGGCTGCGGGACCTCCTCGACGTGGTGGCCGAGATCGGTGAGCACCCTGGCCGCGTGCTCCACGGCGGCGACCGCCTCCGGGTCGGGATTCGGGTTGATCGAGGACTCCGATGAATACCCGATCCGAAGCCCTGTCGGCGGCGTGGCGATGCGGGCGGTGAACGGGGTGTCGGGGGTGGCGATCGGGTACACCGATCCGGCGGTGGGGCCGACGATGGCGTCGTAGAGGGCGGCGGCGTCGCGGACGGTCCGCGAGACGACACCCTGCACGGCCATCCCGAACATCGACTCACCGGTCGCGGGACCGTAGGGCGCCAGACCGCGCGTCGGCTTCAGTCCGACGAGCCCGTTGCACGCCGCCGGGATGCGGATCGATCCGCCGCCGTCGTTGGCGCCCGCGGCGGGCACGATCCCGGCGGCCACCGCGGCACCCGAACCGCCCGACGACCCGCCGGGCGTGTGGTCGGTGTTCCACGGATTGCGCGCCGGACCCCAGAGATCGGGTTCGGTGACGCCTTTCGCGCCGAACTCGGGGGTGTTGGTCTTGCCGAAGATCACCAGTCCGGCGTCGAGGAACCGGCGCACGACGTTGGAGTGTTCGCCCGCCACATACCGCGACAGGGAGCGCGAGCCCGACGACGTCGGGTAGCCGCGGTACTCCTGGGCGAGATCCTTGATGAGGAACGGGACGCCGGCGAACGGCCCGGTGAGGTCGTCGGCGGCGATGCGGCCGTCGGCGGCGTCGTCCATACGCCGGACGATCGCGTTCAGTCGGGGATTCACCTGATCGGCGCGTTGTCGGGCCAGGGTGAGGAGTTCGGCGGGGGTCACCTCGCCGGCGGCGACGAGGCGGGCGAGGTCGGTCGCGTCGTGGCTCAGGTACTCGCTCGGCTTCACCCGGCCACACTACGACGCGGCAGACGACGGAGGAAGACTTGCGACCTGCGATCCCCGACCTTCGATCCCCGTCGTCGGACGGTTTGTCACCGTTGGTCCAGCAAACCGATAACGGCCAGGTTGAGCTGGACGATCGTCCCAGGAACGGACTGGCCGGGACCATTCGCGCACCGGGGTGTTTATGCAGGTGGGGCCACATAGGGAGGGGTGGATGTCGCATTCGCGCCGGTCAGGGGCCTCGTCCTCTGGCTTTGCCGGAGTGTTATAGAGCCGTTACACTGCGTGACGACGGGTATCTCGGGGGCCTGCGAGCCATAGAATCCCGTGAGAATGACCCCAGTGAGAATGACCTGGCCCATCTCGAGGTCAATACCGATAAGGACAAAGTGAATGCTGACTCGCGCCCGTAAGCGCCTGGTCGCCGGACTCGTGGCCCTCATGGCCGTCTCGGGTGCGACCCTGGTTGCTGCGCCCACCGCCCAGGCAGCCGGAACCACCGAGTACGTCTACTCGGCGGCGATGCATCGCAGCATCCCGGTGCGCATCGTCGACGGCGGCGGGGGCGGGCCGAAGCCCACCTTGTATGTCCTGGACGGTCTGCGTGCGCCGAACAACAACAGCGGCTGGCTGATCAACACCGACGTCGACGACTTCATGGTCGGCAAGGGCACCAACGTCGCGATGCCGTTCGGCGGCGCCGGCAGCTTCTACACCGACTGGGAGCGCGCCGACCCGAAGCTGGGCGTCAACAAGTGGGAGACCTTCCTGACCCGCGAGCTTCCCGCGTACATGAAGGCCCGCCACAACAGCGACAACCGTCGCAACGGCATCGCCGGTCTGTCGATGTCGGGCACCTCGGCCCTGAACCTCGCGTCGCGCCATCCCGGCTTCTACGACGCCGTCGCCTCCTACAGCGGCTACCCGACCGTCACCGCCCCCGGCTTCACCCAGGGCATCCAGGTCGCGGTCGCGCAGACCGGTGGCAACGCCACCAACATGTGGGGCTTCTTCCCGGCCGGTGAGTGGTTCGCCAACGACCCGTTCCTGAGCGCCAACAACCTGGCGGGCAAGCATGTCTACCTGTCCTCGGGCACCGGCCTGGGCAGCAAGTACGACAGCTCGGTCAACCCGACCAGCGGCAACTTCGACCCGGTCAAGTTCTCGCAGATGGTTCCGCTGGAGACCGCCGCATCGGTCAGCACCCAGCTCTACATCCCGCGCGTCGCGGTCGTCCCCGGCGTCAAGCTCACCACCAAGGTGACCCCGGACGGCGTCCACTGGTGGGACTACTGGCAGAACGACTTCAAGCAGTCGTGGGCCACCACGTTCCGGCCGGCGTTCTTCTGATCGGCTGAATCTGATCGGCTGAACGAGTAACTCTCACGGCGGCGGCCGGTGACCTTCGGGTCACCGGCCGCCGTTGTCGTGTCGGTAGCTGCACGGCCGCACGGCCACACCGATGTGGTGCCGATCGGCCTCGCAGAGGGGCGGGTGCGGCGGTTCCGCATGAGGGGTCGCCGCATGAAGGTCACCACAGCGCGTCGACGAGTGGATAATCCACTTTCCGGAGCGCTCAGGTGATCGTCATGCGGGCGACGGCGGGCGGTTTGATACCCGAGCCCGAGCGCCGAGCGGGCGACGGCGGGCGGTCTGATACCCGGGCTGAGCGGCCGAGCGGGCTCGTCGTCGGTTGCGGGTCGGGAGTGCCCGTTGAGGCCTGGCATGAGCATCACCGCTGACGGGCGGATGACTGGATTATCCAATCATCGACCCACCAGCGGTGATGGTGGTGCGGCCGACGGCGGTCGGCTCTGCGAATACGAACGCGCGGCTACTCCGCCGGCGGGCGACGGAACGTCTGCGTCTCTCCATCGTCGGGCGGCGGTGTGAACGATCGTGTCGCGCTGTCGTCGGCGGGCGGCGGTGTGAACGACCGTGTGGCGCTGTCGTCGGCGGGTGCCTGGGCAGGATCCCGGACGACGGGGATCTGCTCGGTCGGCCGGTCCCAGGGATCGACCGACGCCGACGACCCGGCCGCAGCGGCGCCACCGGCGGCGCCTGCCGCACCGGCACCCGCGGCGGTCGCCGTGGTGGGCGGTGTCGGATCTCCGGCCCGGTCACCGAGCCACGACGTCGAGTCGTCGTCGGGCGGCGGTGTGTCGTCGGCACCCTGACGGCGCGTGCGCCAGAACAGGAATGCCCAGACCGCGAGCAGCAGGACGCCGACGATACCGAGGATCAGCGGCAGCCAGAACCCGCCGAGCTTCAGGAGGCCGACATAGTGGTCGGCCTTCGCGGTCTGGTTGCTGACGGTCTGATCCGACCACTTGAACCGCGCCTTGAGCACGTCCATCCGGAAGTCGCGGACCGGTGCGGGCGTGTCCGAACTCTGGTCCGGCGAACGGAAGTACTGATGCTGGTCCTCGAGGCCGTCGACGATGGTGCCGGTCTCCGGCTCGACGAAGACGTGCCGCGTGGCCGTCGCGTAGCGGTGCATAGTGATCTTGTCGTTGGGCTGCACCCCACGGCCGGAGATGCCCCACCAGCTGGCGGGCATCGTCAGCATGGTGCCGAGGGCGGCCTCGCCCTGGGCATTCGGCAGGCCCGACACGTCGGTCTCGGGGACCTCACCGACGAACTCGTAGGTCTTCACCCCGTTGATGGTCTTCTCGGCGACGAAGTTCACCGGGATGTCCTGGCGGGTGTTCGTGTCGTAGTAGAGGTACGACCGCTTCTTCACATCGAAACCGAACTTGTACTGGAAGCCTTTGCGGTCGGGGAGATCCACCGACACGTCCTTGGCGTCCACACCCTCCGGCGCGGCCTCGAGCTGCAGCGAGCTCACCGTCCCGTTGGGCACCGAGGTCTTGCGGTTCACCGACACCCGGTCGATGTTCGCGGTGAGCAGCCCGTCGTCGCACTTGCGTTCCGCGTCTGCCGCAGCCATCGACGGGTCGGTCTCGTTCCCCTGCGCATCGCGGTAGCGGTCGATCTGCACCGTCTGCGCCGACTGCACGGTCGCCTGCCGGCGGTCCGACGGCTCGATGATCACCGAACGACGCTGCTGCGTCAGATTCGCGTCGACGACCCGCGCCTTGCGCTGACTCACCGAACAGCGGTCGAAGATCTCGGCCGGGAAACGTTCCCCGGTCGAGCCGTCCTCGGGCACCGTGTTCGCCACCGACGTGATGTCGAGGTCCAGTGGCACCACCCGGAGCTGTGGCACGAGGAACAGCGGTATGGCTATGGCGGCAGCAATGCACGCGGCGCCGAGGAACGCCGGCAGCGCCAGCCAAAGTCGTCTCATTCTCCACTCCTGTTATCCGGGCTCAACGCCCCAACCCTAACTGCGCCCCACCGAGAGCCGAAGGACACTCGGGCATTCACGACAGTGATGGTGCGATCCGCTATCCGCCCAGCCGGTCGCGATCGGCACGCCGATCCCGCTCGGCCTCCTTCATGATGCCGGCCATGTAGGCGTATATCTCCTTGTCCGACATGGCCTTCCAGCGTGGAGCCAGGAGCTTCATGTACTTCTCCACGTAGAGGAGTTGCTTGCCGACGAGGACCAGTTCGCGGGGCAGGCGCGCGTCGTGGGCCTTCGCGACGGCGGCGAGTTGCCGTCCGAGGTCCGTGTACGACATCGAGCCGAGGTCGGTCGTCGACAACGGCATGGTGACCTTGCGGATGTCGTCGGCGCCCTCGCTCGTCGAGCCCGGCTTGTGCACGGCACCGAGCAGGAAGATCGCCCGCCCGGCCGACTCGTAGTCGCCACGCACGAGCAGGTCGACGACGAGCTGGCGCAGAATGCGCCGGGTCCGCTTGGTGAACCGGCCGACGATGCCGAAGTCGAGGAGCACCAGCGTGCCGTCGGCATCGACGAGCACGTTCCCCGCATGCAGGTCGCCGTGAAACAGACCACCGTGGAACGCGGACTCGAGCAGCGACAGCAGCAGATTGCGGCACAGTGCGACGCCGTCGTGACCGGCCGCCCGGACTGCTGTCGCATCGTCGATCCGGATGGCGTAGATGCGCTCCATCGTGAGGACGCGCGACGTCGTGAAGTCGTCGTAGACCTTCGGGACGCGCACGCGGTCGCCGAACGGTCCGGGGCGCAGACACTCGTACCACTCCCGCATGGTGTTCGCCTCGTTGCGGAAGTCGAGTTCGGCGGCGAGACCGTCGGCGAAATCTTCGACGACGTGCCGGGCGCTGAGCATGCGTCCGTACTCCGAGATCTCGGCCAGACCCGCGACACGTTCGAGCAGCGCGACGTCGGGTGCGAGCCGGTCGGTGATCCCCGGCCGCTGGATCTTGACGACGACCTCCTCGCCCGAATGCAGGGTCGCGGTGTGGACCTGCGCGATCGAGGCCGACGCGATCGGGACGACGTCGAAAGCGGCGAACACCTCCTCCGGCGGGCGGCCGATCTCCTCGATGAACAGTGCGCGGATGAGGGCGGGATCGGCGGGGGACACCCGGTCGAGCAGGGACTCGAACTCGTTCGACAGCGTCTCGCTGAAGACGCCGGGGCTCGACGCGATGAGCTGGCCCAGCTTCACATACGTCGGCCCGAGGTGTTCGAAGGTGGAGCGGATCTCGTGCGCGACACGCTGCGCGGTCGGTGGTTTCCCGTGGACGGCATCTCCGACGGTGTGGAGCACGAATCGCCCGACGCCCGCCGCAGCATGTGCGGTCGCCGTGCCGAATCGGGAGATCTCGGCCATCGTCGACACGCGGGGCAGCTGTGCGCGGAGGTCGGTCGGCTGGGCCGCGGAGGGGCCGTCGTCGACAGAGTTCTGCATCGTCACCATCGGCAAGTGTAACGATCTGCGGTGCGCGGATCCCAGCCCGACGCGGCGTCAGGCCGGTGTGAGCGAGCTGCGCCGATGGGTCAACCAGCTGGTCAGGAGGCCATTTCGGGGTGCGAACAAATAGATCAGCGCGAACATCACACCTTGGGTGAGGACGACCATTCCGCCGGGTGAGACGTCGGCGCCGTAGCTGATGTAGACGCCGACTACGGTCGCGCCGACCGCCAGCGCGGGCGCGATGAGAAGCATGTGACCGAAGCGGTCGGTCAGCAGATGTGCGGCCGCTCCGGGGATGATCAGCATCGCGACGACGAGGATCACTCCGACGACCTGCAGCGCGACCACACAGGTCAGCGCGAGCAGCCCGAGGAGCAGGGCGCCGAGTCGCCGACGCGACAGCCCGATCGCGTGTGCGTGGACGGGGTCGAAGGCGAACAGTGTCAGGTCGCGGCGACGGACGATGAGCACGAGCGCGACTACCGCTCCGAGGATCACCAGCTGCCACAGGTCGGCGCCGGACACGCCGAGCACGTTGCCGAACAGGATGTGGTTGAGGTCGGTCTGGCTCGGCGTGGCCGAGACGAGGACGAGGCCGAGTGCGAACAGCGTGGTGAACACGATGCCGATCGCCGCGTCCTCCTTCACCCGGCTGGTGTCGCGGATCGTCCCGATGAGGGTCACCGCGAGGAAGCCGAAGACGACCGCGCCGATCGCGAACGGCACTCCGACGATGTAAGACAGGACCACACCCGGAAGGACGGCGTGCGAGACCGCATCGCCCATCAGCGACCATCCGATCAGCACGATCCAGCAGCTGATCAGTGCGCACACGGCGGCCGCGATCGCGCTGGCGACGAACGCATCCCGCATGAATGTCAGGGTCCACGGTTCGACGAGGAAGTCGATCACGACGCCACCTCCGAGTTCCGGACATCCTGTTGCGCAACGTCTTCGGTGCGTCCCGCGCCGAGGACGTCGAGGCCGAACGCGAGCGCCAGGTTCTCCGGCCGCAACGCCTCCTCGGGTGTGCCGTGGATGAGGACGCGTTGCATCAGCAGGACTGCCTCGGTGGCGAAGGACGGCAACGTCGACAGATCGTGGGTGGAGATGAGGATGGTCCGCCCGTCTGCGGCGAGGTCGACGAGGAGGTCGATGATCGTTGCTTCCGAACGTTTGTCGACGCCCGCGAACGGTTCGTCGAGCAGCAGGATCTCGGCGCCCTGCGCGATGCCCCGGGCAACGAACGCCCGCTTGCGTTGTCCGCCGGAGAGTTTCCCGATCTGACGGTCGGCGAGATCGGTCAGGCCCACCTTCTCGAGGGCGTCGTCGACAGCGGCGCGATCGCGTGCGCTCGCGCGGCGGAAGATGTTCTGACGTCCGTAGCGTCCGGTCATCGCGACCTCGCGGACGGAGATCGGGAACTCCCAGTCGACG
Organism: Gordonia sp. OPL2; assembly: GCF_003797825.1. Taxonomy (GTDB): domain Bacteria; phylum Actinomycetota; class Actinomycetes; order Mycobacteriales; family Mycobacteriaceae; genus Gordonia. The sequence goes on along the minus strand of NZ_RKME01000037.1, from coordinate 15,760 downwards.
GCCTCGGCCTGCGGAACGTAGGAGACCAGCCCTCGCGCTCGCGCCTGATTCGGACTGCGTCCGCCGATCCGGACGTGCCCCGACGCCGGCCGGACCAGGCCCATGATCGACTTGAAGAGCGTGGATTTGCCCGATCCGTTCATGCCGATGAGCCCGCAGATCCGGCCGGGCTGCAGTGTCAGCGACACGTCGCGCAACGCCGTGACCGAGCCGTATCGGACGGTGAGGTCGGCGATGTCGAGTGCGGGGACGTCGGCGGTTTCCCCGGCCGTGCGGTCGGGGTGCTCGGGGTCGTCAGGCATGATCGGCCTCCGTTCCGGTGAGTCCGTCGACGACGGTGGTGATGTCGTGGCGGAGCAGGTCGAGGTAGGTGGGAACCGGGCCGTCGGGTTCGGAGAGCGAGTCGACGTAGAGCGTTCCGCCGAAACGTGCGCCGGTGGCCCGCTGCACCTGTCGCATGGGTGCGTCGTTGACGGTGGATTCGCAGAACACGGCCGGCACCTTGCGATCCCGGACGAAGTCCACCGTGCGGCGCATCTGCTGCGGGGTCGCCTCCTGCTCGGAGTTCACCGGCCAGATGTAGAACTCGGTGAGCCCCGTGTCGCGGGCGAGGTAGCTGAAGGCGCCCTCGCAGCTGACCAACGCGCGCTCGTTCGGTGGGAGTGCGGCGACCGCCGACGTCAGCCGCCGCTGTTCGGCATCGAGTTGCGCCCCGTAGGAGGCGGCGTTGTCGCGGTAGGCGTCGGCGTGCTCTGGATCGATCGTCGCCAGCGCGCGAGAGATGTTGTCGGCGTAGGTCTTCACCGCCGTCGGCGACATCCACGCATGGGGGTTCGGTGGCGCTGCGCTGCCCGGTTGTCCGGCCGCGCCCGGGATGTCGGTGATGTGCATCGGCTCGACGCCGTCGGACGCGACGATGCGGGGGACGTCGATGTCGGTGAGGAAGCGCTCGAACCAGTCGTCGAGATGGAGTCCGTTGACGACCACCAGTGAGGCGTCGACGGCCTTGTGGAGGTCTCCGGGGGTGGGTTCGTAACCGTGGATCTCGGCGCCGAACTTCGTGAGCGAGACGACGTCGGCGTTCTCACCGGCCACATTCCGGGCGACATCGGCGAGCACGGTGAAAGTGGTGAGGACCTTGGGGCGGTCCCGCGCGGGTTCGGCAGTGCATGCGCCGACAACCAGCATCACGGCCACGGCGAGGAGCGCGATCGCGGGTCGGCGGGCTGCTGACATGCGCCAACTCTAAGTTCGGTCACCCGAACTTGCAAGTTAGCGGTGCCAAAATTCAGTTCGCATGAGCCGCGTTTCTCGGTGCTTGCACACAGATGACGGCGATCGTCACGCTCAGCATTACGTTCACCGTCATCAGGTCAGGTGTGCCGAGCTCTGCCCGACGGCCCGAGCGCACCGGCCTCACTCGTGGACCGGCTCCCCGGTCAGCCGATGATCGGCATGATTCAGCGCCTCCTCGATGAGGCGGCTCAGGTGCCCGTCGCGGAGGCGATAGATCATCCGCCTGCCGTCGCGACGGGTGTCGACGAGCCCGGTGAAGCGAAGCTTCGCGAGGTGCTGGCTGACCGCGGTCCGGGACGCGCCGGTGGCCTCGGTCAGCGCGGTGACGTCGGCTTCGCCGTCGGAGAGCAGCCACACGATGTGCAGCCGGGTGGGGTCGGCGAGCATCGCGAACACGGACGTCGCTGCGCTGAGCAGGGCCGGATCGGGCTCGACGGCGTGGTGGAGACTGACGGGGTCGCGCGGTGACGCCATCTCGTCCATCGTCGACAGACCTCCTCGCGGTACCGGCGGCCCGCGTGCTCGACGAGCTCAGCCGGTCGGTGCCGTTGCAGTCATGGTAGGCGGTCGGTGTGCGCGAACCGGTCTCGACGACGCCGCCCGCGACCACGTCCGCCGCGCGGCGATCGCGGCCGCCGCGGCCAGGACGGCGAGGATCACGGGGGTCGCCCACGGTCCGACGAGGGTAGGCCCCCACCCCGCTGCCGGATAGGTCACGAGGAATGCCGCGTGCGACAGCGAGAACTGTGCGGTGAACACCGCGTCACGGTCGTCGGCGGCGCTGTGGTCGCGGAGCATTCGGGTGGATGCGGTGTTCACCAGCGACGTCGCTACCCCGAAGACGAACCACAGGACGAGAACTGCACCGATCGTCGGTGCGATCGCCGTCATCAGTCCCACACCCGCGAGAGCGGCCGCACATCCCAGCGCACCTCCGCCGACGACCCGCCCCGCGGCGACCCTGCGCAGCAACCACGGCAACGCCACCGCCGCCACGATCGATCCGGTCCCGAAGACACCCAGCGCAACCGCGAGCACCGAGTCACCCAGACTGAGTTCGGCGCGGACATAGACCACCGAACCGACCACCACGACGGACGTCGCCGCGGCGGTGGCGATGTTCGCCCACAGAATGCCGCGGAAGACCGGACGGGACAGCATGATCCGTAAACCTGCGGTGGTCCGCGACCAGAAGTCACCGACGGAGTCCGCGCGCTGCGACGGGATCCGCGGCCCGGACCTCGCCACGAGGGCGGCCGAGGCGGCGAAACCCACCGCGGTCCCCACGAACAAGAACGAGTAGCCGACCACACCGAGCAGCGCGGCCGCGATCATCGGACTGACCACTGACTCGAGGTCGTAGGCGATCCGCGACGCCGACACCGCCCGGGTGTAGACGTCGCGGTCGGTCACCACCGTCGGGATGACGGATTGGAAAGGTGGGTGTGAACGTCGCCGACGCAGACTGTAGGGCGAAGACGAGGACATAGATCTGCCAGACCTCGCCGACGACGGGCAGCGCGGCAGCCATGGCGATGCGGATGACGTCGGCGCCCACCATCACCGAACGCGCCGACCACCGTGCGCAGACCGCGCGCATCACCGGGGCCATCACCACGTACGCGACCATCTTGATCGCGAGCGCGGTACCGAGCACGGTCCCGGCATCCGAACCCGCGAGGTCGAAGGCCAGCAGGCCGAGAGCGACCGTCATCAGGCCCGTTCCCAGCAGGGAGGCGACCTGCGCGGCGAACAGTCGACGGAACGTCGGGATGCGGAAGAGTGCGGCCACAGCTCGATGGTAGATATGAGTGCGCATATGCGCACATAAATATTCCTGAATGTGATCTATTCGCCCGACGTCCCACGTGACCACGGATCTCCGCAACACTGGAGTGGGTGCGGGGAGACCCGCAGCGAGCGTCGGCGACCACGATCCCGACCCGCGCATCTGACGTCGATCCGAGGGAGCACTCATGCCCACCACCGTCAACGCCTACATCGCCACCGCCTCCGATCAGCCACTCGAGGCGGCCACCATCGAGCGTCGCGACCCGAAGCCGCACGACGTCGTCATCGACATCGCCTACGCGGGCATCTGTCACTCCGACATCCACACTGCCCGCAGCGAATGGGGCCGGACCGCATTCCCGGTCGTGCCCGGTCATGAGATCGCCGGCATCGTCTCGTCCGTCGGATCCGACGTCACCCGCTACTCCGTCGGTGACCGCGTCGGCGTCGGATGCTTCGTCGACTCGTGTCGCGAATGCGAGCCGTGTAAGGCCGGCGACGAGCAGTACTGCGAGCGGGGCATGACTGGCACCTACAACGCCGTCGACCGTGATGGACAGCCCACCCACGGTGGCTACAGCACGGCCATCGTCGTCGACGAGAACTATGTCTGCGGCATCCCCGAAGGCATCGGACTCGACGAGGCCGCACCGCTGCTGTGCGCCGGGATCACCCTGTTCTCGCCGTTGCGCCACTGGAATGCCGGGCCGGGCAAGAAGGTCGCGATCGTCGGACTCGGCGGTCTCGGGCACATGGGTGTCAAGATCGCGCATGCGATGGGCGCCGAGGTGACCGTGCTCTCGCAATCACTCAAGAAGATGGAGGACGGACTGCGTCTGGGTGCCGACCACTATTACGCCACCAGCGATCCCGACACCTTCGACACGTTGCGCAACGAGTTCGACCTGATCATCAACACGGTGTCGGCGAATCTCCCGATCCACAAGTACCTCGGCATGCTCGCGATCAACGGCACCCTGGTCGAGTTGGGTCTTCCGGAGCATCCCATCGAGATCCCGGCGTTCGCCGTCACCGCGAATCGGCGCAGCTTCGCCGGGTCGATGATCGGCGGTATCGCCGAGACCCAGGAGATGCTCGACTTCTGCGCCGAGCACGGCATCGGTTCCGAGATCGAGGTCATCGGCGCGGACAAGATCAACGAGGCCTACGACCGTGTGGTCGCGAGCGACGTGCGCTACCGGTTCGTCATCGACACGGCCACCCTGTGATGGGGTGACATGACCCCGGCCTTCCGGTTCGCCGAGATCCGCGGGGCGCGGATCGCGTGGAACCAGACCGGTCGGGGCCCCGCGGTGGTGTGGGCGCACGGGATGAGTTCGAGCGCCTACCGGCAGGAGTCCTCCGGCCAATTCGATTGGCGCGCGGTGTCGTCGGCGCATCGGCTGATCCGCTACGACGCCCGTGGGCACGGGCGGTCGTCGGGTGGCCGATCTGAACAGGAGTTCACGTGGCCCGAGCTGGGCCGTGACCTGACCGCGCTGCTCGACGTCGCCGCGCCGGGCGAACGTGTCGGTGCGATCGGCTCGTCGATGGGTGCCGCCTCGATCCTCTATGCCGCCCTGGCGCAACCGGATCGGTTCACCCGCCTCGTATTGACCACCCCGCCGACGATCTGGGAGACGCGTCGTGTCCAGATCCCCATCCGGATCGCGTCCGCGGACCTGATCGAACGCCACGGACTCGCCGCGCTGGAACGACTGTCCGTGGACGCCCCGGCATCACCGGCGCTCGCCGACGCCAAGCGGTTCGTCAGCCCGGTTGCCGTTCGCTCGTCGATCTATCCCTGGGTGTTGCGCGGATCGGCGATCTCGGATCTGCCGCCGCCGGAAGAACTTGCCGCCCTGGACCTTCCGGTGCTGATTCTCAGCTGGACCGGCGACGACACGCATCCGGTGAGCAGCGGGCGGCTGCTCGCCGACGCCTTACCGGATGCGCAACTCGATGTGGCGGCGACACCCGCCGAGCTGCGTCGGTGGCCGAGGAAAGTGGTGGAGTTCCTGGACGGCGCACCGACGACCACGCGTTGAGATCGCGCGGCGTCCACCCGGCGCGTCATTTCTCGCACTCTGCGTGGTCCCGGGCCCTTGACGCATACCCCCTAGGGGTATAAAACGGGGGAATGGAGAAGAACACTGTGGCCGGATCGCCCCGTAGCCGCCACGGCCACGCCGCAACGCATCACGAGGACGCCGACGCGCATCATGACCATGCGGGTCACGGCGGTCATGGCGCCCATGACGGTCACGCCGGCCACGGCGATCACGTCGCCTTGTTCCGCCGACTGTTCTGGGCCATGACGGTCCTCGCGGTCCCGGTGGTGATCGCCAGTCCGATGTTCGCCGACCTGGTCGGGTACTCGCTGCCGTCATGGGGGATCGTCGACTGGATCTCGCCGGTCCTGGGAACGGTCATGCTCGTATGGGGCGGCCGCCCCTTCCTCGCTGGGGCGGTGGGCGAGTTGCGATCTCGCGCACCGGGGATGATGACGCTCATCGCGCTCGCCATCTCGGTGGCGTTCGTCGCGTCGTGGGGTGCGTCGCTCGGGGTGCTGCACCACGAACTGGACTTCTGGTGGGAACTCGCACTGCTGATCGTCATCATGCTGCTCGGCCACTGGATCGAGATGCGTTCGATCGCCCAGACGACCTCGGCGCTGCAATCACTGGCCGCACTACTGCCCGACGAGGCCGAACGCGTCGTCGGCGACGAGGTGACGACGGTCCCGCCGTCGGAGTTGCGGGCGGGGGACACCGTGATCGTGCGACCGGGTGGCCGTGTCCCCGCCGACGGCGAGATCGTCTCCGGCACAGCAGATGTCGACGAGTCGATGATCACCGGCGAATCGGCGTTGGTGACACGCACGGTCGGCGACAAGGTCGTCGCCGGCACGGTCAGCGCCGACACCGCCATCCGGGTACGGGTCACCGCCGTCGGCGACGACACCACCCTCGCCGGCATTCAGCGCCTCGTCGCCGAGGCGCAGAACTCGTCGAGCCGTGCACAACGCCTGGCCGATCGCGCGGCAGGCTGGCTGTTCTGGTTCGCCCTCGGCGCCGCCGTGCTCACCGCGGTCGTGTGGACGGCGGTAGGGCAGCCCGACAACGCGGTGATCCGGACGATCACCGTACTCGTCATCGCCTGCCCGCACGCGCTCGGCCTCGCGATCCCGTTGGTCGTCGCAATCGCGACCGAACGCGCGGCGAAGATGGGTGTCCTGGTGACCGACCGGATCGCGCTGGAGACACTGCGCCTTGCCGACGTCGTCCTGTTCGACAAGACCGGGACACTCACCAGGGGTGAGCCCGCCGTGGTCGACGTGGTGGCGGATTCCGAAACCGGTGCTATGTCCGGCGGCGAGGTGCTGGCCCTGGCGGCTGCCGCGGAGTCCGACAGCGAGCATCCGCTCGGCGCCGCCGTGGTGCGCGCGGCCCGTGAGCGTGGCCTCAACATCCCTGTTGCCCAGGACTTCTCGTCGAGCGCGGCAGTCGGGGTGCGGGCCGTGGTGAACGGGCTCGAGGTCGCCGTCGGCGGACCGCGGTTGCTCGAGGATCGGCGACTGGACGCCATCGGTGCCGCCGACCGCCTCGTCGGCAACGGCAACACGGTCCTGCACGTCGTCGTCGACGGCCGGGTCGTCGGTGCGCTGGCGCTCGCCGACGAGGTGCGTCCGGAGTCGGCGGAGGCCGTGCGGGCGCTGGGCCGGCGTGGGGTCGAGGCCGTGATGGCCACCGGCGACGCACGCGACGTGGCCGAACGGGTGGCCGCCGAACTCGGCATCGAACGGGTCTACGCCGGAGTGCGTCCCGAGGACAAGGAATCGATCGTCGCCGACCTTCAGAGTGAGGGCAATACCGTCGTGATGGTCGGGGACGGTGTCAACGACGCACCCGCGCTGGCCCGCGCGGACGTCGGTGTGGCAATCGGCGCGGGAACCGATGTCGCGATCGGCTCGGCGGGCGTGGTGCTCGCGGGCGACGATCCGCGGACGGTGGTGTCGGCGATGGACCTGTCGGCGCAGGCCTACCGGAAGATGACCCAGAACCTGTGGTGGGCCGCCGGCTACAACCTGATCTCCGTGCCGCTGGCCGCCGGTGTGCTGGCGCCGATCGGATTCGTCTTGCCGATGGCGATCGGTGCGATCCTCATGTCGGCGTCGACGGTGATCGTCGCGCTGAACGCCCAACTCCTTCGCCGGGCGGATCTGTCCGTGCATTGACGACCCTCTGACGGGTAGAGTTTTCGACTGGGAATCGAAAACGCCGGTGTCGTCGTTGACCAGGTCAACGAAACCCGTCCCGGAGAGGTGTGACATGACCGATACGCGAGCAGATCGGAACACCGTCGGCGGTGAGTCGCGCGCCGACCTGGTCGTGGTCGGCGCGGGGGTCGCCGGCCTCACCGCCGCGCTCACCGCCGCCGAGGCCGGGTTGCGCGTCATCGTCCTCACCAAGGGTCGCGTCTGGCCGGACTCGGCCCTTCGGTCGGATGCGGAGCAGCCGACGGCGACCTACTACGCGCAGGGCGGCATCGCCGTCGTCATGCCCGATGTCCCCGGCGACTCCGTCGACCTGCACGTCGCGGACACCGTCGCCGCCGGCGCCGGCCTCACCGATCCGCTGACGACCCGCCCGATCCTCGGCGACGGGTGGTCGGCCGTGAGTGAACTGATAGCGCGGGGTGCCGAGTTCGATCGCGACGCCGTCGGCTTGCCGGCGCGGACCCGCGAGGGCGGTCACTCGGTCCGCCGCATCATCCACGCCGGCGGTGACGCCACCGGCGCCCAGGTGCAGCGCGCCCTCGGCGCTCGGCTGCATGATGCGTCGCGACATCTGGCGATCACATGCCACGACGACGCCGTGGCGACCGAGATCCTGCGCGCCGACGGGCAGACCGCGGGCGTCGTGTTCCGGTCGGCCGGACGCCGCCACGTCGTGCGTGCTCCCAGCGTCCTGCTGGCCACCGGTGGGAGCGGGCACCTGTACGCGGACACCACCAACCCGGCCGGCGCGACCGCCGACGGCATCGCGCTCGCCCTTCGTGCCGGTGCGGTCGTCGCCGACATGGAGTTCATCCAGTTCCACCCGACCATGCTGTATGTCGACGGCGCGCGCGGACGTCGCACGCTGATCAGCGAGGCGGTGCGCGGCGAGGGCGGTCGGCTCGTCGATGCCGCCGGTCGCCCGGTGACCGACGGCGTTCATCCCCTGGGCGACCTGGCACCGCGTGATGTGGTCGCCAACGCCGTCGAGACCCGACTGACCGAGACGGGCGATCCATGCGTGTTCCTCGACGTGCGCAGCATCCCCGACTTCGCGACCCGTTTTCCGACGGTCACCGCCGGTGTCGCCGCCGCCGGGCTCGACCCCGATGCCGGCCTCATCCCGGTCGTCCCCGGTGCGCACTACCTCTGCGGCGGCGTCCTCACCGACGTCGACGGCCGGACGGCGATCCCCGGTCTGCTCGCGGCGGGCGAGGTCGCGCGGACCGGCCTGCATGGCGGCAACCGGCTGGCGTCCAACAGTCTCCTCGAAGGACTCGTCATGGGTCGGCGGGCTGCTGCGGTCGCGGTGGCCCGCGTCGGCCGACCGGTCGTCGACGCCACACCGTCGGATGTTCGCGGAGAGCCCGCTGTGGATCGATATCTGTTGCAGGACAACATGTCCCGATCGGTGGCATTGCGACGCGACGCCGAGGGGCTGGGTCGCCTGGCCGCGCTTCTCGAGCACGCCCCGATTCGGCAGCACGTCACCGATTGCGATGTCGAGGACGCCGCACTGACCCTCACCGCACGGGTCGTGGTGGCGGCGGCAGCGGCACGAACCGAGTCTCGCGGGTGCCACTCGCGGACCGATCACCCCACGACCGATCCGGTCGCGCGCAGCAGGTGCTTCGGGTTGATCGACGGCGAGATCTCCGACTGCGAGGGAGCCGAGTCGATCGTGGCGATCGACGCCGTCGCACTCTGACATCGGGTGTTGATATCGGGTGCTGACCGCGAGTACCCGCACGCGGTAACGTCGGCGATCATGACCGCGCCCGGCCGTATCGACGTCGACCTCGGCCACATCCGGCTGCATGCGCTGACCTGGGGTGAGGAGTCCGCACCGCTCGCCCTGTGTCTCCACGGTTTCCCCGATTCGGCGTGGACGTGGCGCCATCTCGGGCCGGTGCTGGCGGAGGCCGGTTATCGGGTCGTCGCACCGTTCACGCGGGGCTACGCCCCGTCAGCGCTTCCTGCCGACGGCGATTATCACGTCGCAGCACTGGTGGACGACGCACTCGCGGTGCACCGCGCGCTCGGCGGCGGCGACGACGCCGTTCTCATCGGCCACGACTGGGGAGCCCTCACCGTCCATGGCATCGCGTCCCGCGTCGACAACCCGTTCCGGCGGGTGGTCGCGATGGCCGTCCCGCCGATCGCCGCGTTGCGGCAGGGCGGGACGTCGGTGCGCACACAGTTGCGGCTGCTGCCGCGGCAGATGGTCATGAGCTGGTACATGGCCTTCAACCAGGTGCCGGTGCTCGCCGAGCGCAGTCTCGGGTGGCTGATCCCACTGTTGTGGCGACGATGGGGGCCGCGGCCGGACGCCGTCGACATCGACAACGCTCTCGCCGCGGTGCCGACCACCGCCCACCGGGCCGCCGTCGTCGGCTACTACCGGGCCATGCTGCGACCGCGCGTCGCCGATCGTTACGCCCACGACGCCACCTCGTGGCTGAACCCACCGCGCGTGCCACTGCTGTATGTGCACGGGATCGCCGACGGGTGCATGCAGGTCGCCTTCACCGACGGGCTCGAGGAGCTGCTCCCCGCGGGCAGTGGCGTCGTGCGCGTGGCCGATGCCGGACACTTCGCGCACCTCGACGACCCCGCCGCAGTGCACTCCGCGATCCGCGGATTCCTCGCCGACACCTGATCGCACACCCGGGGACAGTCCGGTGCGGGCACGGGCGCACAATCGGATCCATGCCGACCTCGACGACGCCGCCCGACGAGATCGACTTCACCGGCGTCGGCGGCATCACATCGCGCGCCGACGAATGGCGTCCGCCCTCTGACGACACCGGCAGCGTCGGCAGCAGTGCCACCGACACCGACGGGCCGACCGGACCGACGATCCTGCTGCTGCACGGCGGCGGTCAGACCCGGCATTCCTGGAAGAAGACGGGCCATCTCCTCGCCGACGCGGGTGCCCGGGTCTTCTCGCTCGACACACGGGGACACGGCCGCAGCGACTGGTCGCCCGACGGTCACTACAGCCTCGACCTGTTCACCGCAGATGTCGTCGAGGTCGTCCGGCAGATCGGCCGGCCCGTCACGCTCGTCGGAGCCAGCATGGGCGGGCTCAGCAGCATCGGGGCCGCCGCGACGCTCGGGCCGGACATCGTCGAAGCACTCGTCCTCGTCGACGTCGTACCGCGGTTCGATCAGCAGGGCAGCGCCCGCATCCGCGACTTCATGACCGGCAACGTCGACGGATTCGACACGCTGCACGACGCCGCCGACGCGATCTCCTCCTATCTCCCGCACCGCGACAAGATCTTCAATCCGGAAGGGCTCAAACGCAATCTGCGTCAGGGAGACGACGGCCGCTGGTACTGGCACTGGGACCCGGCGTTCGTGCGCTCGAAACCGGGCGACGACCGGTTCGTGCGAGCCGAACATCTCGAGGAGCAACTGGCCTCGCTGTCGGTGCCGATCCTGCTCATCCGCGGCAAGCTGTCCGACGTCGTCCCGGCCGACGCCGTCGAGGGCTTCCGCGCGGTCGTCCCGAAGGCCGAGGTCGTCGAACTCTCGGATGCCGCACACACCGCGGCCGCCGACGACAACGACGCGTTCACCGGTGTCGTCCTCGACTTCATCCGTGCGCGCAGATAGCCCGCGGCCGGACCGCCGGCGCATCGGCGGCACATATTTGCGCCGCGTCTATGGCGGGGAGGGTCCGATTATTCGTACACTGACCGCCGGGGGAGAGAATCGGTGTCGCGTGTTGACGGCGTGCCAGGACGTCCCCATGTCCCGTGCCACGAACGCGAGCGCAGGGAGCAGACCGTTTGACCGATTGCGTGTGCGCGGTGAGCGCGAAGGAGAGGCCGGATGAACGGCGAAGGCTGCTGGTCGACGGTCGTCTGCACGCCCGCGGAACGCGGGGCGCTGGGTTTGACGGGACAATCGGAGTGGTTGCTGCACTGCCGGCTCGCCGCCGGCCACCGCGGTAATCACGCATCGGACGCGAGTGTGCGTCCGCGTACTGACCGACGTCTGTGGCTCGAGTGGAACGACTTCGACGACCACGCCCAGTCGCTGATCGAACGCAACCCGTGTTCCTTTCGCTCGCAGCACGGCGCGGCCTGCCTCTACTTCGAGGGTCACGGCGGCACGCACTTCTTCGCGCCGTCGAACGGTCATGCCCCCGCTCCCGCGCGAGGTCCGCAGAGCGGCGCCATGCCGGGGCAGGGTCCGGTCCAGCAACCGGGGCAGGCACCACAGTCCGGCCTGATCCCGCCGGGGCCGCCGCCGATGCCGCCCCAACAGGGGCCCGGTCACCAGTCGGGTCCGATGCAACCGCCACTGCCGCCGCACCAGCCTCCGCCCCCGATGAATCGCCCTGCGCCGCCACCTCCGGAGTCGCCGACCCCGATGACGCCGTCGTCGGCACCGCCCGCGGCCAGACGTCGTGCAGAACCGGCCTCTGCGACCGCCACCCAGGAGTCGTCGCAGGTCATGCCGCAGGCGTCCATGGGACGCCCGCCGGTCGCGGCCGGTGCGCATGCCTCCGGCGGTCATCACGACGGCTACCGTCCGGGCCGTCGGTCGACGGGCGCCGAGCCGCCTACCACTGCTGCGCGCGCCGGCAGCCGTCATCGATTGCCGGACGCCGACGACCAGGAGTCGCAGTCCGAAGCCCCGGCGACACCGCCGAGCCCGCAGCCGGCCCGCTCGCAACCGATTACCCCACCACCCGCCGCACCTCCCGGATCGTCGACCGCAGGTCCGACTGCAAATGCCGCCTCGTCGGCCGGACGATCGGACGCGGAGATCGCCGCGGCGCTGCGTGACGTCGCCGCCGCGCTCGAACGGCTCGCCGCCGCGATGCGGTAGTCGGGGAATTTTCGCCACGATCTGCAGTCGGGCCCGGTCGCCTGCTGAACCGATCCACCGCCGAACCGATCCACCCCGAATCCACAACACCACCCTGAAAACAAGACGGGTGGTGTTGTGGATTCGGGGTATCTTCCTGGCTGTGTCGTCGGATCTGCGGCCGCAATCCGTTGCGCGACGTATACCCCATGGGGGTACCGGTATGTGCGCGAACCTGGTATACCTGGTGGGGGTATTGACCAGGACGCCACGGGCTACACGGAGGATCTGCGACATGGAGCATGCGCAACACGGCTACATCGGCCGCAAGGACGACTATCTGCGCCGGCTCCGGCGGATCGAGGGCCAGGCCCGCGGTCTGCAGCGGATGGTCGACGACGAGGCCTACTGCATCGACATCCTCACGCAGGTATCCGCGATGACCAAGGCGCTGCAGGCCGTCGGCCTCGGGCTGCTCGAGGAGCACATGAACCACTGCGTCGTCCATGCCGCTCAAGAGAGTGACTCGGCCGGGCGGGAGAAGGTCGACGAGGCGATGCAGGCGATCGCCCGGCTCGTGAAGTCCTGACCGGCATCACGCCGAAAGTATTGGCCAACAAGCATTTTCGGATAACCAGACCATCGACTTCAGGGAGGAAGCCATGACCACCGCAACCTACACCGTCACCGGTATGACCTGCGGACATTGTGTCGCGTCGGTTCGCGAGGAGGTCGCCGACATCAGTGGTGTCGTGCAGGTTGACGTCGCCCTCGACAGCGGCGCCGTGGAGATCACCAGCGACCGTGAACTCGCCCGCACCGAGGTCGAGGCGGCCGTCGCCGAGGCCGGTTACGCACTGGCATGAACCCCGCCTATCGAATCGGCGGCTTCCTGATCGCGATGGTGGCGGTGTTCGGTCTCGCCTTCGGAATCGGGCGTGCGGTGGACCCCGGGATCGGTGAGCCTCCGCAGCAACCGTCGGTCCATCAGCAGCACACGGAGTGAATCGATGACCAGCGTCGAACGGGTCGACTTCGACATCGACGGCATGACCTGCGCGTCGTGCGCCAATCGGATCGAACGCAAACTCAACAAGCTCGACGGGGTGAGTGCGTCGGTCAACTACGCGACCGAGCAGGCCCACGTCGAGTTCCCTGCCGGCCTCGGCGCCGACGACCTCATCGCCGTCGTGCGTGATGCCGGCTACGGCGCCACGCAGGTGCCGGGGGCAACAGAGCCGTCCGACGACGCCGCGGGCGGGCCTGCCGTCGGCGACCGAGCGGATCGTGAACTCGACGCCCTGCGGCAGCGTCTCGTCGTGTCGGCCGTCCTCACCGTGCCGGTGGTGCTGCTGGCGATGGTGCCTGCGCTGCAGTTCACCTACTGGCAGTGGATGTCGCTTACGCTGGCCGCTCCCGTGGTCGTGTGGGGCGCCTATCCGTTCCATCGCGCTGCGTGGGTCAACCTGCGTCACGGTTCGACGACGATGGACACCCTGGTGTCGGTCGGCACCCTGGCCGCCTTCGGCTGGTCGCTGTATGCGCTGTTCTTCGGCACCGCAGGCGAACCCGGCATGCGGCACGGCTTCGATCTCATCGCGTCGCGAGGCGAGGGCGCCTCGATGATCTATCTGGAGGCGGCCGCGGGGGTGACCACGTTCCTGCTGGCGGGCCGATACTTCGAGAAGCGCTCCAAGCGACGCGCGGGGGACGCGCTCCGCGCGCTGCTCGAGATGGGCGCCAAGGACGTCGCCGTGCTCGTCGACGGGGCAGAGCGACGAATCCCGGTGGGGGAGCTCGCCGTCGGTGACGAGTTCGTTGTCCGGCCCGGTGAGAAAATCGCCACGGACGGTGTTGTCGTGCGCGGCGCATCGGCGGTCGACGCGTCGATGATCACCGGAGAATCGGTGCCGGTGGAGGTCACCGAGGGCGACGAGGTCATCGGTGCGACGGTCAACACCAGCGGCCGGCTCGTCGTCCGCGCCGGCCGGGTCGGCGCCGACACCGCGCTCGCGCAGATGGCTACGATGGTCGCCGACGCACAGGCGGGCAAGGCGCAGGCGCAACGCCTGGCCGATCGTATCTCGGCGTTCTTCGTGCCCGGCGTCATCGCCATTGCTGTTGCGACGCTGGGGTTCTGGCTCGGCGCCGGGAGCATCGCGAGCGGGCCGGATCTGATCGGTGCCGCGAGTGTTGGCACTGCCGCCGAAGACGGGACCGGTGGTATCACTTTCGCCTTCACCGCCGCGGTCGCGGTGCTGATCATCGCGTGTCCGTGCGCCCTCGGCCTGGCGACGCCGACAGCGCTGATGGTCGGTACCGGTCGCGGAGCCCAGCTCGGCATCCTGCTGAAGGGACCCGAGGTCTTGGAGTCGACGCGTCGGGTCGACACCATCGTCCTCGACAAGACCGGAACCGTGACGACCGGCGAGATGACCCTCGATGCGGTCACCGTCGTCGGCGAGAGTCCCGATGAGCAAACGGTTCTCACGTACGCGGCGGCGGTGGAGGAGGCCTCCGAGCATCCGATCGGGGCGGCGATCGTCCAGGGCGCCCGTGCGAGATACGGGCCGATCGGACTTGCGATGCGCGAGTTCCGGACCGTCGACGCGACCGGTGTCGTCGGCGCCGTCGGCGACGTCCGTGTCGAGGTGACCAATCCGTCGCGGGTCGACCATCCACTGCCGGAACAGCTTTCCGAGGCGGTGAGCGCTGCTCAGGCGAACGGCGCGACCGCAGTGGTGGTCTCGTTCGACGGCGATCCGGTCGGTGTCATCGCGGTCGGCGACCGCGTGAAGCCGACGTCACGCGCGGCGATCGGACAGCTGCGACGGATGGGCCTGACGCCGGTGTTGCTGACCGGCGACAACGCAGGGGCGGCGGAACACGTCGCGCGTGAGGTCGGCATCGACACCGTCATCTCGGAGGTCTCCCCGGCGGGGAAGGTCGACGCGATCGCCGAGCTCCAGCGGCAAGGACATTCGGTGGCCATGGCCGGCGACGGCGTGAACGACGCAGGTGCGCTGGCCCGCGCCGACCTCGGGCTCGCGATGGGGACGGGTACCGACGTCGCGATCGAGGCGAGCGATCTCACCGTCGTGAGCGGCGACCTGTGGGCCGTCGTCGACGCCATCCGGTTGGCCCGGCGCACCCTCGGAACCATCAAGGGCAACCTGTTCTGGGCATTCGCCTACAACGTGGCCGCGATTCCGGTGGCCGCGGCCGGTCTGCTGAATCCGATGCTCGCCGGTGCCGCGATGGCGTTGTCGTCGGTGTTCGTCGTCGCCAACAGCCTGCGGTTGCGGCGGTTCCGGCCGCATCGGCGAGGGTAGGGGCGGTTGCGTCCCTTCGTGACGCTCGCGAGCTCGCTCCTCAGTGTCTGAGGCCGCCGGTGGCGGCCGTGGTGGGGAGCGAAGAGTGGATGCTGGCCACCTGGGGTCGGTGGGGGGATCATTGATGGGTGGATCGTGGCCGTCCCCGGACGCTTCCCTTGTGTCAGTGAGCCAGTTCCTCAGTGTGGGGTGCGGGGCCTACCACGGGAATCGTGGATTGTTGCTACGAGCACGCGGA
>NZ_RKME01000036.1 GCF_003797825.1 Gordonia sp. OPL2 | reverse complement strand
CACCCGCGAACCGCGGCGCTCCGACGACGACCCGCGCCCCGACAGCAGGCACCGACGACAGGTTCGCCATCGCCTCGACGGCATAGCGACCGGCACCGAGGATCGCGGTGTGCGCACCGACGGCATCGCGGATGTCGACGCTGAGGGTGTCGGTGCCGATGGCGACGACACCCCGTTCACGCACCAGCATCGTGACGGCGGCGGGATCGAATCCGGCAGCGTCGGCGCCACCTGTGCTCGGCTGCCATCCGCTGTGCAACGCCACCAGCGCACCCCTTGGGATACGCCCGTGCCGGGACTCATGGACCCCGACGTCACGCTCCGTCAGCCGGGCCCGCCGGTCGCGCCGTGCGCGGCCGGCGATACTGATCACCACCAGTGGTGCGACGAGGTCGGCGGCGGGGATCCGGTCCACCGTGATCCCGTTGCCGATCTTGTGGGCGGGGGCGTCGACGTGCGTGCCCGAATGCTCGGAGAACGACATCCACCGCGTCGCAAAACCCTGATTGCCCGGCCCGACCCTCGACGTCGGGACCGCCACGACCGGAGCGCTGCCCGGCCACAGCGGGAAGTCATGGGAGAGAACATGAGTGAGGTCGACGACGCGACCACGCCCGGGTGACGCACCGGCCTCGCCCGCTGTTGCCGCGGCCACCCCGACCACGCCTGCCGCGACTCCGCCCGTCATCCGCAGTGCGGTGCGCCGTGAGAACCGACGCGCTTCCTCGTGGGCATGCCGCACCACATCGTCGTCGCACATGTCGCCTCCCCCTGTGCGGCCGGTCAGGCCGGCTTCACTCGCAGGATGCGATCGGAACCGCCGTTGTCTGTCGTCAGCAGGAGCGAGCCGTCGCGGTCCACGCCGAGTCCGCGCAGTCGGCCGTAGGTGTCCTGCAGGGCGTCGGTGGTTCGGACCACCTGGGTGCCCTGCTCGTTCAAGGTGACGAACTGCAGGTGCTTGCCCTTCTGCGCGGTGATCGCGACCGCCCCGTTCAGGTCACCCCAGCCGGACGACGGGAGGAACTGCAGGGCGGGCGTCGCCATCGTCGGCTTGCCTGTCTTCCAGATGGCGTCGACGGCACCGGGCACGCGGACCGGATCGGTCATCGGTACGGATTCGTCGTAGATGAAGGGCGTGCGGTCGGGCTTGTAGCCGTAATTGGCGCCCGCGCGAAGAAGATTCAGCTCGTCGTCGGAGTCGGTGCCCTGTTCGATGACGTAGACGCGGCCGTTGTGCAATTCCACGCCCTGGACGTTGCGGTGCCCGAGCGTGTAGATGGGGCTCGACGGATTCGGATTGCCGGCCGCCGGGGTGCCGTTGGCGTTGATGTGGAGGACCTTGCCGCCCAGCGAGTTGCGGTCCTGGGGGTTGGTGGGGATCGCGTTGTCGCCGGTACCCACCCAGAGGGTGCCGTCGGCTCCCGCCGTGAGACCACACCCGGCGTGGCGGCCCGTCGCCGTCAGGGGGATGCCGCTGAGCACGTTCCGCTCGCGGACCATCGTCGACCAGTCCGCGCCGACACGCCACGACACCACGTTCACGACCTGGCCGGTGTTCGGCCACGGAAGCGGCAGATTCGCGACCGACCCGGGCACGCTCACCGCCGCACCGTTCGTCGACTCCGCCTGGCACGAGTACACGCGGCGCGTCTGCTCGAATCTCGGATCGATCGCGAGACCCATCAGGCCGGCCTCTTTCACCGCGAAGATCTTCGACAGATCGGCCTTGACCGACTTCTTCTGCCCACCGGGCATCACGGCGACGAATCGGCCCGCGCGCTCACCGGTGAGGATCACGCCGTCGGGCGCGACGACCATGTCCCACGGATGGTCGAGCCCGGAGGCGACCGTCGAGACCGACAGATTGGGCGCGGCGTGGGCGGTTCCCGCGGTGCACAGGCCGGCGACGAGGGCCCCGACGGTCAGGCCGACAGCTGCGGCGCGCTTGGCGAGGGCACGGGTGGGCACAGTCCGGGATCGAAGTCCGTTCACGTGGGTACGGTAACCCGGGTCCGTCGACGACCGCGGCATCTCGCCGGGATCGTGTCCGAATTCCAGGGCCGGGCGCGCCGGCAGGCACACGACCCGCTCCCTTGCCGAGCTCCGGAAAGCGCCCCCGAAAAGCACCCTCAGCAGCGGAGGCGTCGACATATCGTCGACGGCAGCTCTGCGTAGGGCGCTTTTCGTGGGCGCTTTTCCGTGGGCACATTCCCGGGGAAGATTCCCCCGTCAGCGACCCGGCAGGTACTTCAGCGCGCGGATCGCGTACGGCGTCACGGCACGATAGACACCCTTGGGGATGCCGGGAGCGCGATCGATGCCGATGAATCGCTGCTCGGCGACGGTCTGCGGCTCGGTGTACTTGAGCAGCCCCTCCTCGCCGTGTCGTCGGCCGACGCCCGAGATCCCCATGCCACCCATCGGGGCGGCCGTCGACGCCCACGCGGCCGCGTAGCCCTCGTTGATGTTGACGGTGCCGGCACGTAGCTGGTCGGCAATCGCGTTGGCCTCCGAGCTGCTCCCGGCGAAGACACTCGCGTTGAGGCCGTAGCGGGTCGCATTGGCCAGCTTGATCGCCTCGTCGGTGGAGTCGACGGGATAGATCGAGACGACGGGCCCGAAGGTCTCCTCGGCATAGCACGTCATCTCGTCGGTGACGTCGGTGAGCACGGTCGGCTCGAAGAAGAACGGGCCGAGGTCTGCGCGACGACGACCGCCCGCGAGCACCTTCGCCCCCTTGGCGACCGCGTCCTTCACATGCTCCTCGGCGGTGTCGACCTGCGCCGCCGACGCCAGCGACCCCATGTCGGCGGTGAAGTCATAGGTGGCGTCGAGCGTCATCGCCGACACGAACGCCGAGAACTTCGCGGTGAACTCGTCGGCGATCGCCTTGTCGACGTAGAGCCGCTCGATCGAGATGCACAGCTGACCGGAGTTGGAGAAGCAGGCGCGGGCGGCACCCTCGACGGCGCGGTCGATGTCGGCCTTGGCGCTGACGATCATCGGATTCTTGCCGCCGAGTTCGGCGGAGAAGCCGATCAGCCGACGGCCCGCCTGCTCGGCGAGCGTCGCGCCGGTCGCCGACGACCCGGTGAACATCACGTAGTCGGTGGTGGCGACGATCGCCTGCCCGACGACGCCACCCGGCCCCGGCACCACGGCGAACAGTTCACGCGGCAGCCCTGCCTCGTACAGCAGTTCGGCGAGGGCGAGCGCGCAGTACGGAGTCTGGCTGTCCGGCTTGATCACCACACCGTTGCCGGCCAGCAGAGCCGCGACCGCGTCGGACACCGCAAGGGTGAGGGGATAGTTCCACGGACTGATCACACCGATGACGCCCTTGGGCTGATACCGCACCCGCACACTGGTGGCGCCCGGAAGCATGCCGCGAACCTTGTGTTCCGCCAACGTCTTCGGGCCCGTCGTCGCGTAGTACCGCGCGGTCAGCGCGACGTCGATGACTTCTTCCTGTGCGTAGATCCGCGCCTTGCCGGTCTCCGCCTGCGCGATGTCCATCAGTTCGGCGGCGTTGCGGTGCACCAGTTCCGAGAACGCCGACAACACCTCGGCACGTTGCGCCGGCGTGCGCTGGGCCCAGCCCTCCTGAGCGACGCGGGCCCGCGACACGGCGGTCTCGAGGTCCTCGGCGGTACCGATCGGGATGGTGGCCATCTCGACGCCGCTGAACGCCTCGAGCACCGGTCGCGTCGGACGGGCGTCCGCGTCGTCGATGGCGATCAGTCCGGACAGGCGGCGGAAGTACTCGGGCGTGGGCTTCGGCATGGCGGTGGGTTCCTCAGCTCTCGGTGGTGGGTTCTGCGGTGTCGGCGGGTTCGCGGGAGTCAGCGGACTCCGAGGAGTCAGCGGCAGCGGTGTCAGCGGCAGCGGCGTCAGCGGACTCAGGCGCGTCGTCGGACGCGGCGACGAGGACGATCCCGTCGTCGTCGGAGTAGACGATGTCGCCCGGGTTGACGGTCTCGCCGCCGATGGTCAGCGGGATGTCACGATCGCCGACGCCGGTCTTGGTGGACTTGCGCGGATTCGTGCCCAAGGCCTTCACCCCGATGTCCATCCCGCCGATGGTCGCCGCGTCGCGGATCGCCCCGTTCACGATGACCCCGACCCAGCCGTTGGACCGGCCGAGTTCGGCGATGATGTCCCCGACGAGCGCGGTGTGCACCGACTCGGCACCGTCGATCACCAGCACCCCACCTGGATTGGGCTCCGACAGGATCGACTTGAGCAGCGCGTTGTCCTGGAAGCACT
Source organism: Gordonia sp. OPL2 (assembly GCF_003797825.1). GTDB lineage: Bacteria > Actinomycetota > Actinomycetes > Mycobacteriales > Mycobacteriaceae > Gordonia. The sequence continues at coordinate 46,866 of NZ_RKME01000036.1, read as the reverse complement.
TGACCGTGGTCGCGCGCCCGACGAACTCGCGGCGGCCGCCGTACTGCGTGAACTGGGTGTCGCAGCTACGGACGAGGTCCCCGATCTCGTCGACCAGATCGGCGGTCGGTGTGAAGGTCAACTCGGTCATGACGACGAGTTTAAGCCGATCCGTCGGTAAATGTTACCGGCGGGTACAGCTATCCCCCGGCATCTGCCGCTCCTGGACGGATCGCGGCGATCGCCGCGGCCACCTCGTCCGGGCGGTCGAGGACCAGGAAGTGATGTCCGACGACGAGCACCAGCGATGCCCCGAGCATCTGGGCGTAGCGCGCCTGCTTCCACGCCCAGTACCGCCGCCACGGCCGGATCCCGTGCACCGCACCGACGACGACACGGGGCACGGTGGGCATCGGACATCGCCGCCGAAGGTCCCGCAGGTCGGCGTTGACCGTCGGAAACGTCGCGTGCTCGATCAGTGTCGCGCGGACCATCGACCGCGTTCCGAACACCGCCGCCGCCCACTGGCGCTGCGCGTCGTCGACGCCCTCGGGCGGCACCGGCAGCAGACGCGGCCGCAGATCGGCGCTTCGCCGCCGCAGACCGAGACCTCGGCTCACGACCTCGACGACGCTGTCGAGGCGGCGCGCGATGAAGGTCCGGGCACGCGTCGGCAACATTCGCCACGGCACCATCACATAAGAACCGTCGATCATGACGACACCCGCGGTCCGGTCCGGACACCGCCGGGCGAATCCCTCGGCGTAGAGCGAGGCCATCGAGTGCGCGACGACCGTGACCGGTCCGTCGATTCCCACCGCGTCGAGGACCGCGCACATCCTCTCCACCTCGCCGTCGAGCGACGGATGATCCAGTGGCGCAAGCGGTTCCGACATTCCGTATCCAGGACGGTCATACCGGATGACCCGCCACGACCCGCGCAGCCGATCGGTCAACGGATCGAGATCGAACCAGTTGCTGCCCAGCGCGGCCAGCACCAGCAGGGGCGGGCCCGTGCCCTCGTCGAGAACATGTACCGATACGCCGTCGAGGTCGATCAGCAGGCCGGGAGGTGGTGGGCTCACCGCATCGTCACCTCCTGCCCCGGGTGTCGGCTGATGAAGCGCATCTTCCTCTGCAGCCGATGCACCACCGGGTTCGCGCGGTAGCGTCGTGCTCGCGTCACCCCGGTCCGAGATGTCCGTCGAAGGAGCCCCCAGAGGTGCCGAATCCACGAGAGCGCAGTCCCGGGCCCGGCGAGGTGCTGACCGCCCTCGGTCACCTGGCGCGCGGGACGGTGCGGCCGAGACCTCCGGACGCCCGGCTGATGGCGTCGATCGCGGATGCCGGACTGCCGGCAGGCGATCGCACCGTGACGGTCCGAGCATTGCCACAGGTCACGCGGCGCGTCCCGGCGACGGGGATCGTCGAGGGGGCGGCACCCGTCCGGAGACTGGAATCGGCGATGACCACGTTCGTCGTCGAGCATCCCGCCGCGACATTCCTGGTGGATCCCGGTTTCTGCCGGCAGGCACGCGACCGTGTCCTGACCGAACTGCCGTTCCTGACCCGGCTGCTCGTGACCCCACCGAGGACGACGGTCAGCACCGTCGACGGACTCACCACCCGCCCGCCGATCCGACAACCGGACTTCGCGCTGCCGACCCATGCCCACTGGGACCACGTGTGCGGCCTCCTGGACCTCCCCGGCCTGCCGGTGCTCCTGCGGGACACCGAGCAAGCGTGGATCCTCGACGGCGAACGACCCGTCGCCGGCGGTGTCCGGCCGGCGCTGACCGACGGCAGGCCGGTTCGCACCTACGGCCTCGACGGCCCACCGGTGTCCACGTTCACGGCAAGTCACGACCTTTTCGACGACGGGTCGGTGCTGGTGGTCGATCTCGCCGGGCACACGCCGGGAAGCGTCGGCATCCTCGCGAGGACCGCCCGCGGCTGGGTGCTGCTGGCCGGCGATGCCGCGTGGCATCACGAGCAGGTCGATCGGCTCCGACAGAAGCCGGCCTTCCCCGGCGAGTTCGTCGACGCCGACCGCGACGCCGCGTTCGCGACGCTGCATCGTCTGCATCTCGCCCGCCACCGGATGCGGATCGTCCCGACCCACGACTCCTCGGTCTCGACGCATCTGTGTAGGTGACCCGACCGCTCACCCCTCCTGCGGTTTCGCCAGCGGGAAGGCCAGGGATTCGCGGATCGACTGCCCGGTGATCAGCATGACCACACGGTCGACGCCCACGCCCAGGCCACCGGTCGGCGGCATCGCGTATTCCAGGGCCTGCAGGAAGTCCTCGTCGAGCTCCATCGCCTCGGGATCGCCACCCGCCGCGAGCACCGACTGGGCGGTCAGCCGCTTGCGCTGCTCGACGGGGTCGGTGAGCTCGGTGTAGGCGGTGCCGAGCTCGACGCCCCACGCGACGAGGTCCCACCGTTCGGCGACACCGGGAATGGTGCGATGCGCCCGGGTCAGCGGCGACGTCGACGTCGGGAAGTTGGTGTAGAAGGTCGGGAAGGTGGTCCGGTCCTCACCGAGGTGTTCATACAGTTCGAGGATCACGGCCCCGGCGTCCCAGTCGTGACGGTAGGCGATGTCGAGTCGGTCGCAGATCGCGCGCAGCGTCTCGACGGGGGTCGCCGGCGTCACCTCCTCGCCGGCGCCTTCGGACACCACCTCGTGCACGGTCTTCACCGGCCACGGACCGGAGATGTCGATGCGCTCGGTGTTGCCCTCGTCGTCGGTGCGGATGATGACCGGCTCGCCGTACGCGACGGTCGCGGCGTGCTGGATCATCTCGCGGGTGAGGTCGAGCATCTTCAGGTAATCGCTGTGCGCCTCATAGGCTTCCAGGCTGGTGAACTCCGGGTTGTGGCTGAAGTCGACGCCTTCGTTGCGGAAGTTCCGCCCGATCTCGAAGACCTTCTCGACACCGCCCACGCACAGCCGCTTGAGGTAGAGCTCGGGCGCGATGCGCAGGTACAGGTCGAGGTCGTAGGCGTTGATGTGGGTCTGGAACGGGGTGGCGTTGGCGCCCCCGTGGATCTGCTGGAGGATCGGCGTCTCGACCTCGAGGTAACCGCGGGCGGAGAGGAAGTCGCGCAGCGACTTCACCACCAGACTGCGGGTGGCGAGCAGATCCCGGGTGTTCGCGTTGATCGCGAGGTCGACATAGCGCTGCCGCACCCGCGCCTCCGGGTCGGTGAGTCCGCTCCACTTGTCCGGCAACGGCCGCAGGCATTTGCCGAGCATCCGCCAGGTGCTCGCGAGCACCGACAACTCGCCCTTTCGGCTGGTCCCCATCTCTCCGGTGATCTCGATCAGGTCGCCGAGGTCGACATCGCCGGCGAAATCCGGGGCCGCGGGATCGAGCCGTGACGCCTCGACGAGCACCTGGATCTCCCCCGACCAGTCGTGCATCTGCGCGAACACGACCTTGCCGAAATCACGCAGACGCGTGACACGCCCCGCGACCCGCACGGTCGTACCGGCCGGCGCCGCGGCCGCCTCGGCGATCGTGTGCGTGGGCGGGTCGGCCGGTGGGTAGGGGTCGATGCCGTCGGCGATCAGGCGTTCCATCTTCGCCAACCGGACCCGGACCTGCTCGGGCCGATGGACCTCGACCGCGGTCTGGTCGGCTTCTGCCTCGAACTCGGCGATGAGGGCGTCGACGTCGACACCGGCCGGGATGGCGGACTGCCCCTCGGTGTAGTGGCGGGCGCGGCCGAAGCGCGGCAACCGGACGAAGCCCTCAGTGACGATGGCTGCGAGACCGACCCGCGGCATCACGGCGTTGTCCTCGAAGCACAGGTATCTCGGCTGCCAATCGGGCCGGTATTTCGCGTTCGACTTGTACAGCGATTCCATCTGGAAGAACCGTGACCCGAACATCAGCACCGAATAGGTCGCCCGCATCGCCGGCCCGGCCCCGATGTCGGCGCCGTGCTCGAAGAATGCCCGGAAGGTCGCGAAGTTCAGCGACACCTCGGTGATGCCGTACTGCTCGGATTCCTTGGCCAATTCGGTGACCATCGTCTCGACGATGCCGTTGACCGAGCCCCGGTCGCGCCGCATGACATCCAGGGACACCCCGGTACGGCCCCACGGGACGAACGACAGCATCCCGACGACCTTCTCGTCGTCGGCGCCCTCGTTCTCGACCGCCTCGACGAGCAGGCAGTCGCCGTCCTGTGGGTCGCCGAGGCGTCCGAGCGCCATCGCGAAGCCACGCTCTTCGTCGGTGTCGCGCCAGGCGTCGGCGCGGGCCACCATCTCGGCGATGCCCTCCTCCGACAGCTCGCCGTGCCGGCGGATGCGCACCGTGATCCCGGCTCGCTTGGTGCGGGTCACCGCCTGCCGCACACCCTTCATCGCCGGCCCGTTGATGCTGTAGCCGCGGGTGTGGATGATCGCCTCGTCGCCGATGTTGAGCGATCCGAATCCGGCGGCATCGTAGGCAGCGGCGCCCCGTGCGCTCGGTCCCATCGCCGCCGGGTGCCAGCCATAGCGCTCGCACAGGGTGAGGAACTCGGCGATCGCGTCGCCCCAGGACTCGGGGTCGCCGATGGGATCACCGCCCGCGAGCGCGACGCCGACCTCCACCCGGTAGGTCAGGGCCGCGCGACCGTCCGGCGAGAAGACGACCGCCTTGTCGCGTCGGGTGGAGAAGTAGGCCAGCGAGTCGTCGTCGTTGAAGCAGGCGATCTGCGCGCGGATCAGACGCTCGTCGTCGGCGGTGATCAGCGCGCGTAGCCGCACCGACCGGAACAGCACGAGTGCAGCGGCGATCAGTGCCAGCGCCCCGAACAGGCCGAGCAGCCCGTTGACCGGGGCGTAGGCGTGGCGGCCGTCGAACGTCGCCTCGGGATCGACCGAGCCGAACGCCACGACGCGGTTGACCGCGTACGGCAGCCGGTCGGCACGCGTGAGGGTGTGCGGGAACGCCCACACCAGCGCCCATCCGAGCAGACTGCCGACCACGAGACCGGCGATGAGAACACCCAGCGCACGCCAGAGGGCGCCGCGGCGGACACGGGTGTAGAACTGCCGCCGCGTCGCGAGCAGGAACACGAGAGCCGCCACATCGATGACGAGGCCGATCCAGAGGTTGATGCGGTCGTTGTCGGTCACCGACAGTTCGTCGGCGAGCGCCGGGATCAGGTAGAGCGCGTTCCCGATCGTGTACAGCAGCAGATAGACGACGGCGATCCACCAGGCGATGCGTTTGCGCATCGACAGCGCGAACGCGAGCAGCGCGAGGACGAACGCCCACGCGAAGCTGGTGTCGGGCAACGTGATGATGAAGGTGTCCACATAGTCACGCGGCACATGGATGAGGTGCCGGAAGAACGGGAAGACACTCGACAACAGCGCGATCGCCGCGATGACGCCGACGACGGTTCCCGCGATGCGCGGAGCGTGGCGCCCGAAACCACGCGGCGTCCGGATGCGGTCGATGAGATCCTTGGACCGACGTTCGGCGGCCGTCTCCGGATGATGTGGATGGTCGACGTCGTCGTCGGCGATGTCTTCGCGGGGGAGCGTGGGGCGCGGGGCTTCCAACGTCATAGGAGAACGTTAGCCGTCCGGACTCGCCTTGTACTGCAACGTTGGGCAAGATGATGGCGATGGATGACGTACCGATTCGCGATGATTCGATCCGCCTGGGTCAATTCCTGAAGCTGGCCAACCTCATCGAGTCCGGCGCCGAGGCGAAGGGTGTCATCGCCGACGGCATGGTGTCGGTCAACGGCGAGGTGGACACGAGACGCGGACGACAGTTGTCGCCGGGCGATGTGGTGGAAATCGGTGGGCAGTCGGCCCGCGTCGTCAGCGAATGACCGGGCACTGACCGAGATCAGGACTGCAGCCGACGCAATTCCGCCGGGGTGGCGAGACGTTCGGCTTCGGCCGGGAACATGCGCGCGCCGCGAGATCGGCCGAGACGGCCAGTGATCGAGCTCAACCGTGAGCTGCGGCGGGGGACGGAGTATGAATTAGCCAACCTCATGACCAATCACTTCCCTGGTTTACTACGACGGACTCGATCTTCGGCTTACTGTAGTCGGTCGGCGGTGAGTACCCAAGTCATTTCGCCCCGCGGACGAATACGTCTCCGTCACATCGGAACCGTCGCTGTGACCGGCCTGACCGCACTGCTCGCATGCCATCCGGTACATCGATACTGCCACCTGCGGCGTTACATCTCCGGTAGCGACAGGCCTTGGATGTGGATCAGGCGAGTCCGGCGAGGTATCGGTGCGCCCACTGGACGGCGGTGACGCCGGGGCGAACCTGGAAGGCGGCGTAGTTGCCGTGCGAGCCGGACTGCAGGAATCGGTTGAACTCGGTGATCTGCTCCCGCGCTCGCCTGTTGCTGAGCTCTTCCACGATCTGCCCCGGGCCGCCGAGGGTCAACAGTTCGGCGACGATCGCCCCGGCCTCGGCCTGGTACTGCCCGATCTGGCTCGGGGTCGGATCGCTCGTCTCGGCGAGGTAGCCGACGATTCGCGTGATGAAGTAGTCGCGCGGGACGTTGCAGTAGAGATCGGCGGGCTCGCAGATGGTGAACGCACGCGGAAGAACCCAGCCCATGCCGTCGAGTCGCGGACCGCCGCTGCCCTCGCCGCCAAGGGGTGGCCCGATCAGATTGTCGCGCTTGGACCGACGGGGGTCGGATATCAGGACGACGCCTGCCACCTGTCCGGGACGGATCTCCGCGCGACCGCTCCCGATCTCGGAGGCGACGTCTCCGGCGGCGTCGGCGCCCTGGCTGTAGCCGGTCAGTGCGATCTTGGTGCCCGGGCACTTGCGCAGCATCGTCAGCGCCAGGCCCTTGGTGTTGGCGACGGCCTGCGCCTTCGACTTGCCGTAGATGGCCTTCTCCCACGGGAAAGCGGTCGCGTCGTAGCCGACGAACTGGACTCGGGTCTCGGCTCCGAGGCCCGACGTGATCTCGCCCAGGATGCCGGGGCTCACGCCGTTGGCCCAGGTGCCCGGCACTGCGAGCACATAGATCTTCGGACAGCCCGCAGGGGCCGCGGCTGCCGGCGCCCCGAGGGACACCGTCGTCCCGATTGCCACCAGAAAGGCCACCACACCGGCGACCAACGCGCGCAGACGCATCGTCGTCCCCTCCAGATTCCCGATATCCGGTACCGCTGACGAGTGTATCGATCGCGACCCCAGACGGCGGACCCATCCGATCAACGAGCCGCGCCGAATCGCCCGCGAGCATTCACCCCACCACAGAGGAGCTGACGTGGTCGACGTTTCCCGGACCTTCACCGTTCGCCGCCCCCTCGACGAGGTCGTCGCCTATCTGCGCGATTTCGCCAACGCGGTCGACTGGGATCCCGGCACGCAGAAGTGCGAACGCATCGGGGCCGACCCGGTGGCTCTCGGAACGCGCTGGCACAACGAGTCGAAGCTGTTCGGCATCTCCACCGAACTCGTCTATGAACTGACCGTTGACGAGCCCGATCACCTCAAGTTCACCGGCACCAACAAGACCGCCTCGACATTCGACGATCTCACCTTCGGTCGCGGCGACGGTGACTCGACGATCATCACCTACCACGCGCACGTCGAGTTCAACGGCGCCGCGAAGCTCGCCGACCCGGTCGCACAACTGGCGTTCAACCGCCTCGCCGACTCCGTGCCGAAACAGATGACGACGGTGCTCGAGAAGCGCTGAGCGGCCAGGTCGGGCGCCTGGGGAACGAGATTGCGGGTGTCTCGAGGGGCGGCCCTTCGAGACACTCCGCTAACGCTCCGTTCCTCAGGGACCAGGCGTGGGGACACCGGCGCTCGGTTCCTCAGGGACCGGGGTGGGGACGGCGGCGCTATTCGACCAGCGGAAGCGGCGCCGACAACACCGCCGCGGCCAGCCATCGCGCATCGTCGGGGAGCGTGGGCGTGCGCAACACCTCGACCCGGACCACCCCGTTGACCACGGCGAGCGTGAGGTCGACGAGGGTCTGCGCCTCGTCGGCGGTCAGCTCCGGACGACACATGTGCACGAGACGACGCCACTCCCCCACATAGTCGAGGTAGGTGCGGGTGAGCGAAGCGAGCTCGTCGCCGTCGAGCAGCGCGGTGTGCGAAAGGCAGACCGCGATCAGGTCCCAGTGGCCGTAGGCGAACCGGGTGTAGCCGGCCAGCAGCTGATCGAGCGCGACCTGCGGGTCGGTGGTCTGGCCGAGGACACGGCCGAGCTCCAGCCACAGGGCGTCGAAGGACCGGCGGATTCCGCAGACGAGGATGTCGCGTTTGCTGCTGAAGTGGTTGTAGACGCTGGGGCCGGCGATGCCGACCGCGTCGCCGATGTCGTCGAGACTCACATTCGGGTATCCGCGGGCGGCGAACATGGTGATCGCGGTCGTCAGCAGGGCCTCGCGTCGCGAGGCCGGGAGCATGCGGGCACCGGCGTCGATCTGCGCAGGGCCCACCGACATCGTTTCGGGCTGCGGCCGATTGGGGTCCAACCCGGCGGCGACGACGGCCCGCGCAGCCTCCATCAGCATGCGCGGCTGATCGGCCACCGGTACCGGTAGTTCGCGATGGCCCGGCCAGTTGACGACGGCGAACACCGCCCAGGACGTGACGTCGGCGGGCACACATCCCGGTTCGGACGCGGCATCGATCAATGACGCGAAACCCGACGCCACCGTGCGGATACGGCGCAACAGCACGGCGCGCTCCTCGGGGCGGAGGTGACCCTGGTCGCGGCTCCACAGCGAGTCGAGGGCACGCGACCCCGTGGTGACGTGGACGATCCGTCGCGTCGCCTCCACCGGATCCGCGACACCCTCGATCTCCTCCTCGTATCGACTCAGCGCCTCGTCGAACGCCGCCACCAGCAGCTCGTTCTTGTTGCGATAGTGCCGATACAGCGCGCTCGGGACGATGCCCACCCGCTCGGCGATGTCGCTCATGCTGACCGCGTGGTACCCATCGGTGCGGAAGAGTTCGGCCGCGGTCGTGAGGATGCGCTGCTTGCGGTCCTTCGGCCGGGCGCGCCGGGCAGGACCATCCGCGGGAGCAGTCGTCATGGGTGTCCTGTCAGGGTGGACCCTCAGTATGCCCGTGCGTGCTCGTGTCCTGCCAGGTCTCGAGAAGATGGCGCCCGACGTCGGCATCCAGTACCAGCGCGGCCCGGAATCCGATGAGGAGATCGCACGCCAACTCCGGCTCCTGGTCGAGCAACGGGACCGCCATGTCGTAAAGGGCGATCTGCTCGTGCACGGCATCGGCCTCGACATGTTCGTCGAAGAAGCGGGTGGCGTCCGCGTCGTATCCCAGACGTCTCAGCCCCTTCGCATACCGCTTGTTCGGGAGCGACGACGTGCATTCCAACGCGAGCAGATGACCGACCACCGCCGCCCGGAGTCGTCGGCGAGAGGCGAAGAGCGTCAAGGCGTTCGACCACGCCAGCGTGACCGCGGGCAGATCACCCGCGTACGCGCCGTAATCGCTGTTCAGTCCGATCGCCCGCATCGACCTGGCGAACAGCGTCGAATGCATGTCCTCCTCGCGACCTCCGCCGTACTCGTCGCTCTGGATCTCGACGAGTCCGGCCTTTGCCCGGCCCGCGAGCCGCGGGATCGCGGTCGTGTGCGGATCTGCCTCACGCAGGTGGTACAGCGACCGATGCCGCAACAGGTCGCGATAGTTCTCTATCGTGCCGCTGTCCTGGAGGTGTGTGGACATCGCAGGCGCGTCGATCTCGGCGAGCTCACGACGGACCCGCGCGGGGAGTTCGGCCGCCGAACATCCGTCGACCGCGCCGACACGATCGCGGACCGCGGCTTCCAGTGCGTCCCCGAGTGTCTGACGTATCGCCGACACCGCCGGATGGTCGTTCCACCGATCATCGACACCGTCCACACCGCGACCGTCCAGTTCGGCCACGACGAACCAGGCCCGCTGCACGTCGAGGTCCGCGAGCAGGGCGCGATCACGTGGCGCAGCGTCGATCGTGGTCTGCACGCCGCGGACGCAGGCATCGATGTCGTCCGCGTGACCGGTGAGCAACTCGACAACAAGACGCCCGACCGGTCCATGTCCTGCCAGCAACGGACACCGCTTCGGCGGCCCCTCGATCGTGGTCATGAGGGCTCTCCGTGTGCGTGGGTCTCCCGTCGGGGCGAGGTGTCGCGCACCATGGAGTGATGGACACACCACCGCAACGTCGGTCGCGCCCCACCGGTCACGGGTCGGCGCGCATCACCGTGACGCCCGGCGGACCTCTTGTGGTCCGTGGCGACGTCGAGCTCGTGGATGCCGACGGTGAGCCGATTCCGCGGCATCGCGCGACGGTGGCGCTCTGTCGGTGCGGCCGTTCGACGATCCAGCCGTATTGCGATGGCAGTCACGCCATCGGTAGGGCGGCGATCCGGGGGGAATGACATGGGCGTCAACGTCCTTCCACTCGGCGGGTGATGGTGTCCAGAATTCTGTCCACGGTGTCGGCATCCAGTCCCCCGGCCATGCCGGTCACGGTGACACCGAGCCGCCCGTCGGGGCTCGGCGAGCCCTCGATCTGCAGGAGCCACCGTGTGTGTGTCGGCCAGAAGGCGACGACGTCACCGATATCGGAGGGGACGTCGATCGCCGGCGACCAGCCGATCATCACCGGGACTGGAAAGGTCCCGTGACCGGTCACCGGCCGACCGACCACCTCGAGCACGTCCTCCATCGAGGTCCTCGCAGATTCGATGCAGCGACGCGCGCGCTCGGCCGAGCATCGCCGTGACGAACCGGCTACGAGCGGTACGACGGCGCTGACGACGAAGTCGCCGACGACGCCGTCGGCGCCCCATGGTCTCCGCGACACCGGCGTCGCCGACATCATCACTCCGTCGCCGGTGACCTCGGCGAGAGCTTCGGTCACCTCGAAGCGGAAGGCCTCGACTACCGTCACCCCGGACTCGGCGGCTCGTGAGCCGAACGCGCGGAGATGCCGTGCGTCGATCTCTGCCGAACGCCGCATGGCGCGTCGGTCCTCGACCTCGGTCGGGAGGATCCCGCCGAGGGTCCACGCGGTGTCCGGTTGCGTTCCGAGTTCGTCGATCCAGAACCCGCGGTCCAGACTCTCCTCCGACACGGGGGCACCGACCATCGGATCGGGTACGTCGAGGACGGGAAGCGTGCCACCGCACCGCAACTGGTCGATCTCGGATGCGAGCAGTCCGAGTGAGTGGCCGTCGACCGCGATGTGATGCACGCCGACCACGAGGGCGAGCACCGACCCGGCATCGTCGACGAACGCAGTCACCGCGAGCGGTGGCGCCACCCGGACGTCGAGGCGATCGGTCGACTCGCGTGCAGTGGATTCCAAGGTGTCCGGGTCGGGAACAGTATCGACGCAGACGGTGTCGACGATCGCCCCGGCCGCGACACCGGACAGCGCACGGCGAATCGGTCCGCACGCGGCGTCGGGAAAGACCGATCGCAGCGCCGGATGTCGGTTCATCAGTGCGCCGACGATCCCGGTCACCTCGTCGAGCGTCGGCACCGTCGCCGGCGAGGGCAGCCATGCCACTCGAATCCACTGGGCTGCGGGATCGCCCGGAGCGCGGCCGACGGTGCGCTGGGCAGCGTTGAGCGGCAACGTATCACGACTGAGACCGGCGCCTGCGGATCGAGTCGGGGGTGCTACCGACCGGCCCATCCGTTCGGCGATCGAGGCCAGATCGACCGCCCTCAGCAGATCGTCGGGCCGGATCTCCGGGTGCCCCGCCTCGGCGAGCTGCTGCACGACCCGGATCACCGCGAGCGAGTCACCGCCCTGTTCCAGGAACCCGGACTCCGGATCCACCGCTTCCAGACCGAGGGTCTGCCCGACGAGACGGAGCAGCAATGCCTCTCGAGGTCCGGTGGGTGGGCGTGGATGCCGCTCCACGGCGATCGGAAGCCTCACGAGCGCGGCGACATCGAGTTTTCCGTTGGAGGTGCGGGGCAGCTCGTCGCAGAACGTGATGACCGACGGGACCATGTAGGTGGGAAGGACCTCGGCCAGCCTGTGTCGCAGGTCGGCGGCCGAGCGCAGGGCCACCGCGGAGGTCTGGGCCGCAACGGGTTCGGCCACCACGAAGGCGGTCAGTCCAGGTCGACCGGATGGCAGATCGCGCATGATCGTGGCGCATTGGCGAACCCCGTCGATATGGGTGAGCGCCGTGTCGACCTCACCGAGCTCGATACGCAGTCCGCGGAGGTTCACCTGTCCGTCGCGGCGGCCGAACACCTGGACTTCACCTGATGGTGTCCAGGTGGCCAGGTCACCGGTCCGATACATCACCGGATCGTCCGAGATCGTGCAGTCGAGAAAGGCATCGCGGGTCAGGCGTGGCGCGGCGATGTACCCGTCGGCGACCTGGGGGCCGGCAGTGTGCAGGATTCCGATCGCGCCAGGGGGCTGTGCGCGGCCCTTCCGATCCAGAATCGCCTCCGTGACACCGATCATCGGTGGTCCGACGACCACCGGTACGCCCGCCCGCAGCGGGCGGGAGAAGTTGATGCTGCAACGGGTTTCCGTGGGGCCATATGCATTTCGTAGCGGCACCCGGTCACCCCAACGATCGACCAACCACTGCGGCACGCTCTCGCCGCCGAGCACCACCTGCCGAAGCCGCCCCGCAACGTCGAGCGGAAGTGTGTCCAGCACCGATGGCGTGACGATGATGTGGGTGACACCGTGTTCCTCGATGAGTTCGGCGAGCGGGAGGCCGGCGTTGACAGAGACCGGCGACACCACGAGGGCGGCCCCGGTCGCGCACGCGGACAGCATCTCGACGAGGCCCGAGTCGAACGTGGGCGAGGACACGTGGAGCATGCGAGAGTCCGGCGTGAGTGCGTACGACTTCCGGATCTCCGCCACCAGCGCGGGAATCCCGCGATGCGGCATGTCGACACCCTTCGGTTCACCCGTCGATCCGGAGGTGAACAGGATGTAAGCACGATCGTCGGGTCCGCGTTCCACGCCGGGCAGTGCACGTGCGTCGATGTCCCCGACGGTCGGGTCAGGTCCGTCCACCTCGATCTCGATCCAGCGCACCGAATCGATCTCAGGCCCGCCGGCGGTGGCGAGACCCACGCTCGCACCGGCATGTGCCACCATGTCCCGCGTCCTCGCCACAGGTGCGGCGGGATCGAGCGGCAGCCAGACGGCGCCGGCCCGGATGACCGACCAGAAAGCGACGACCGAGGCGGCCGACCTTTCGACACACACGGCGACCGGATCGCCTGTCCGCACACCCGCTTCGATGAGGACGTGCGCCCACCGATCGGCGAGGGCCGCCAGGTCCGCCCGGGACAGCCGGAGATCGCCGGCCACCAGGGCGACGGCGGTGGGTCGCACATGACGGAATGTGTCGAGGAGCGATGCCGTGGCGGTGAACGGCGGAGCGGGAGGTCCTGATCGGCGATGGAACGCCTGCCATTCGCCCGGCAGGAACACCGCGTCGGCGGGCACCGCGGGGCCCCCGTCCAGTTCGTCGAGTGTCGCGCACAGGAGCCGCTCGAAGCGCGTGGCGAGGTCGTCCATCGCGGGTCCGTCGAATCGGTCGGCGGGGGCCTCCCACGTGATGGCTCGACGGCCGTGCTCATCGGCCGGATGCACGGTCATCGCGACGTCGGTGACCGGACCGGTGCGCAATACGTCCACCTCCCACACGAGTCCGGGGACCTCGGGTGGATGGAGGGCGGGAAGCAGATTGACCACGGCGCCGAAGTCGGCGAGATCGTCGCGGCCCCGCACCATCTCCTCCCGATGCAGGAGCTGATGCCGCAGTGCTCCGACGATGGCGCTGCGGACCCTCCGGACGGCCTCAGCCGGGCGGCATGACCCGATACCGTCCAGCGTGAGCGGTACGACGTTCGACAGCGGTTGCACCGCCCGCCTCCGGATCGCCGACGTTCGGGCGGCCACGGGCAGTGCGAGGCCGACGTCGTCGGTGTCGAGCATGCGTGCACAGAACGCGGCGAACGCGGCGACGGTCTCGTCGGACGACGGCGTCCGGGTGCCGGGGATCGGTCGGGTGACGCGGATGACCCGAGATGTGGGTTCCGACGGGCGAATTCCGCCGAGCAGTGACGGGCGGTGGGTGTCGAGCGTGCTGGTCCAGTGCTCGGCGTCGATCCGGTGCCTGCGCGACTCGACGTAATCGTGTTCGGACGTCTCGAGTTCGTCGTCGGCCGCGACATCGAGATCCGACGGACTCGCGGTTCCTGCGTACACCTGCGCGATGTGTGCCATCACGCGCAGTGCGCCCGCTCCGTCGGTCAGGACGTGATGTGTGCGGATCACCCAGCGATGATGCTCGGGTGCCAGCGCGTACAGCTCACTACGCCACAGTGGCGCCGTGAGGTCGGCCCCATCGCGCGAGTCGACGAATTCCTCGGTCCGACGGTCACTCTCCGCCATCGGGCACTCCGCCGGTCCGGTAAGGTCGACGACCGTCATCCGATCACAACCCGAGTGCGCGGACCGCAACGGCTGGATGATGCCGGGCTCCGAGGGCGCGATGTGCGCCGGGATGTGCACGTCGTTCCAGCCGACATGCGTCAGGACCTCATCGACGGATACGGCGAGCCGGTCCACGTCGAGCGACCCGGTCAGAGTGACACCGAACGCCACGACGTGGGGCACGTCGGGTCGTAGGAGTTGGGCGAGCCACAGGGCTCGTCTGGTCGCGGTCACCTGTACCGAGTACCCAACCCGCGCTGCACCATTCCTGGCCCGCTCAGTTCCCGGCCGGCGCGATCGGTCACTGCCACACCGCCCGCGACCCGCTGTCGCCGATGCGGTACACCGTCACCATCGCTCCCGCGGCCACGAGCAGTGTCGACGCCCCCACCACGAGGTCGACGATCCGCTGGGTCCGCGTGGATGCGTGCCAACGGGTGGCCAGATACTCGCGCACCCGGTCTTCGTGCAGCGCCCACCACAGAAATGCGAGCGCGAACAGTGGTCCGGCCCAGTAGATCATCTGCTCGCCCAGATGGGTGTGGCGTTCGACCGCGTCCGTCTGTGCAACCCGCTTCTCGAGGGCTTCGCCCGCGCTGGTGGCCATGGGCACGGCGATGAGTGCGACAAGCGCAAAGAGCGGTGTCAACCATCCCAGACGACGCCGCGCCGTCGGCCACAACACCGTCAGTACGGTCATCAGGGCAGCGAGCGGCACGAAGACCACGACGATGTGCACGAGCAGCGGATGCGCGGGAAGTCCGTTTATCGTGTTCACGCCGCGACGGTAGCCCCGGGAAGTTGAAAGGACGCTGAGAGTGTGTCGCCGCGGCCAGGACTCAGACTCCGAGGGCTCGTGCGAACATGGGCCACGACTGGTGCATCTGGTCCTCCCAATACCCCCACGAATGCGTACCGGTGGCGGGTAGGCGCACGGTGGCGGGAATCCTCAGCTGTGCCAGTCGCTGTCCGAGCGCCACGGTGCAGGACCTGGCGACCGCCTCGTCGAGTCCGCCGATGGCCACCTGGCGGGCGAGTTCGACACCGTTCCCGGCGATCCGACGATCGGCGAGGGTGTCATGGGCACCGGGCAGACCGGTCGCGGCGCTGATCCACAGCGCCGGTGTCCGGCGGGCCAGTTTGTGCGCGTTGACGATCGGATCCTGCGCCGCCCACTGCGGATCGCCGGGCGGACCGTACATGTTGCTGGCGTCGGCGCCACCCGGGATTCCCGTGATGATGCGCAGGATCAGTTGACCCTGGCTGGATGTGGTGTCCGCGCACCCCGAGTAGGCACCGACGGCGCGGTAGAGACCGGGGTGGTTCTCCGCCAGTCGCACGACTGCGGTACCCGACATGGAGATTCCGGCGATCCCACGAGCGCGGCCGGGACCCGAACTGCCGTGCGCGTTCTCGAATGCGGCGGGCAGTTCCGAGGTCAGAAAGGTCTCCCACCGCAGTGGGCGCACGCTCGTGACCCCGAACCTGAAGTTGGCAGCCGGGTCGACGTGTCGCCAGTCGGCGTAGTAGCTGGCCGCCCCGCCGATGGGGGTCACGGTCCACACGTTCTTGCGGGCGTAGAACGCGTTGGCATCGGTTGCATGGGTCCAGTCGTCATCCTCCTCACCGCCCGTGGAGCCGTTCAAGAGATACATCACGGGAGCACCGGGATTCCGGTTCGCGGGCGACTGCACGAGCACGGGCACCTGGGTACCCATCGATCTGGACCACACCGATGCGACGAATCTCCTTGGCGACAACGGCGTCTCACGGTAAGGCAAGGCTGCACTGGCATGTGCGTACCGCACGCCCCGCAAGGTATCGGCGGAGGCGGTCGACGTACCTGCCATGATCGTCCCCGCGATCACCGCCACGGCAAGCAGCAGATGACCGAGACGAGAGAAGGCGATGTGCGGATTGCGATGCATGACGTTGCTCCCGGGTTTCGGCGCAGAGCTCGGGGGCGGTGATGCCGAGCTCTGTCATAGTAGGCACATGCGGAGCCGGCCTTCGTGACGATTGGGTCACTTGTCCAGGACGCGCCGTGATGGCCCCGACACCGACGATCGGTGACGCCGGGCGATATGCCGTGATCGTCCTGGCGTTCGTGCAGTTCGTCGTCATCGTCGACGAGACCACGGTGTCACTACTGGGTCCGGCTGTGGCCCAGGATCTCGGTCTCGGGGACAGCGCACGGCAGCTCCTGGTGACGCCGTTCGCCGCGGGATTCGTCTGTGCACTGCCGGTGGCGGGGATCCTTCTCCGTCAGCTCGATCCACGGCGTGCCCTGATACCGGCGACCGTCGCCTTCGCTGCTGCCGCCGCCGGCGGCGCGCTGGCCGACTCGCCGGCGATGCTCGTGATGACACGGGCCGCCCAGGGCGCGGCGGGCGCGGTCACGGCGACCTGTGTTCTTGCGGCTCTGCATCTGCTCACGCGGTCCGATCCCCGTCGGAGCCGTCATTTCGCCGTCTTCTCTCTGGTGTCCGGCTCGGGAGCCGTCGCCGCCCTGATCCTCGCGGCACCGCTCGCGAACACGTCCTGGCGTTGGTGCTTCTGGGCCGTCGCGGCAGCTGCGCTGCTGGGGACGGCGGCGTGGGCGGTCGTGATGTCGCGGGCGCGCAGACCGCAACATCACGGGTCCGACGACGGGCCGGTCGGTCTTGGTACGCCGCGTCACATCCGCAGGGTGGAGACCATCGTGAACTTCGCGGCCGTTGTGGGTGCCAACGCCGCCTTGGCGGCGACGGTCATCACCGCGAGTTTCGCGCTCCAACAGGACCACGGTTGGTCGCCACTGGCGACCGGCCTCGGTTTCCTCCCCCTCAACGTGGCTGCGGCGGTCGGTGCACTCGTTGTCGCCCGCGGAGCGGGCCTGATCGGGGCCGGCCGCCTCCTGACCGTCGGCGTCGTCGTCCTCGCCGCAGGTTGTGCAGTAATGGCAGCGGCACCGTCCGCTCCGACGACGTTGATCCTCGCGCTGCTTCCCGCAGGACTCGGCGTGGGACTCGTGTTCCCTCTCGTCAACGACGGCAGCCTGGCGACGGCCGGAATGCGACCACTCCGTCGTGCCGCGGCCCTGGGTGCGGCCCAGCAGACGGGCCTGGCGGCGGGGGCGTTGATCGCGGCTGCCGATTCCGCGTCCTCGCTCGTGGCGCTGTCGATCGCTCTCGTGCTATCGGTGGCGGCTTCCACCGTCGTCGTACGCCGAACACGACTGCGCCCTCCCCCGATGCAGGGGAGGGCGCAGTCGTGACTCTCCGTCTACGTGCGAACGCTCAGCGCTGGGCGACCTGCGTCGGGTAGATCGGTGCGGGCAGATCGGAGGCACCCGCGAGGTAGGCGTCGGCAGCGGCTGCGGCCGAACGTCCCTCGGCGATCGCCCACACGATGAGCGACTGTCCACGACCGGCATCTCCGGCGACGAAGACGCCCTCCTGGCCGATGGCCCCGAAGTTGTCGTCGCGCTTGATGTTGCCGCGCTGGTCGTACTCGACGCCGAGCTTGTCGAGGAAGTCCTCGCGCTCGGGTCCGACGAAGCCCATCGCGAGCAGGACGAGATCGCACTCGAGCTCGAAGTCGCTGCCCTCGACCTTCTCGAACCGTCCCTCGCGCATGACCACCTCGTGCGCCTTGAGCGCGGTGACCTTGCCGTTCTCGCCGACGAACTGCTCGGTGTTGACCGAGTAGACGCGCTCGCCGCCCTCTTCGTGCGCCGACGACACGCGATACATCAGCGGGTAGGTCGGCCACGGGGTCGACTCGGCGCGCTCGATCGGGGGCTTGGGCATGATCTCGAACTGGTGCACGACGTCGGCGCCCTGACGCAGCGACGTACCCAGGCAGTCGGCGCCCGTGTCGCCACCGCCGATGATGACGACCTTCTTGCCCTTCGCGGTGACCTGTCCCGCCACCTCGTCGCCCAACTGGACACGATTGGCCTGCGGGAGGAACTCCATCGCCTGGTAGATGCCCTCGAGCTCACGCCCGGGGATCGGCAGATCGCGACCGATGGTCGAACCGTTGGCGAGGACCACCGCGTCGAAGTCGGACCGCAACTGCTCGACGGTGATGTCGACGCCGACGTTCACGCCGGTGCGGAACCGGGTGCCCTCGGCCTCCATCTGCGCCATCCGGCGGTCGATGTGGCGCTTCTCCATCTTGAACTCGGGGATGCCGTAGCGCAGCAGTCCGCCGATCCGGTCGGCCCGCTCGAACAGCGTCACGTCATGTCCGGCGCGGGTGAGCTGCTGCGCGGCAGCGAGTCCGGCCGGACCCGAACCGACGACGGCCACGGACTTGCCGGTCTTCTCGACCGGCAGGACCGGTGTGACCCAACCGTTCTCGAAGGCGTTGTCGATCAGCTCGACCTCGACCTGCTTGATGGTGACCGCAGGCTGGTTGATCCCCAGCACGCACGACGACTCACACGGCGCCGGGCAGAGCCGCCCGGTGAACTCCGGGAAGTTGTTGGTGGCATGCAGCCGTTCGATGCCCTCGCGCCACCGGTCCTTGTAGACCAGGTCGTTCCATTCCGGGATCAGGTTGCCCAGCGGGCACCCGTTGTGACAGAACGGGATACCGCAGTCCATGCATCGGCTGGCCTGGGTCTTCAACTCCTTCTTGTCGAAGTCGGTGTAGACCTCTTTCCAGTCGAGCAGCCGCAGTTCGACCGGTCGACGGTCGGGCAGCTCCCGCTCGGTGTGCTTGAGAAAACCTCTGGGATCAGCCACGTGCGGCCTCCATGATCGCTTCGTTCACATCTCGTCCATCGCGTTCGGCGGATTCGATCGCCAGGAGTACGCGCTTGAAATCGCGCGGCATGACCTTCGCGAACTGCCCCTGCGCCTCGTCCCAGTTGTCCAGGACTGCCGCGGCGACAGGCGAATCCGTCTCGGCGCGGTGCTCTTCGATCACAGCGGCGAGGAACTCGACATCCTCGACCTCGAGCTCCTCGATCGCGACGAGCTCGTCGTTCAGGTTGTCGGCGAGCTTGCGATCGGGGTCGTAGACGAAGGCGATACCGCCCGACATACCGGCGGCGAAGTTGCGTCCGGTGTCGCCGAGCACGACGACCCGGCCACCCGTCATGTACTCACAGCCGTGGTCACCCACGCCTTCGACGACGGCGGTCACGCCCGAGTTGCGGACACAGAACCGCTCGCCGACGACACCGCGCAGGAAGATCTTCCCGCTGGTCGCACCGAAGCCGATGACGTTGCCGGCGATGATGTTCTTCTCCGCGACAAAGCCTTCCGGTGCGTTGCGCGCCGGACGGACCACGAGTCGACCGCCGGAGAGGCCCTTGCCGACGAAGTCGTTGGCATCGCCCTCGAGGCGCAACGTGATCCCCTTCGGCACGAACGCGCCGAAGCTGTTGCCCGCCGAACCGGTGAAGTCGATCATGATCGTGCCGTCCGGCAGCCCCTGCGCCCCATAGGTCTTGGTGACCTCGTGACCCAGCATGGTGCCGACGGTCCGGTTCACGTTCGTGATCTTCGAGCTGAAGGACACGCGCGTACCGTGATCGATCGCCTCGCGGCTCTGCGCGATCAGCTGCTGGTCGAGCGCCTTGTCCAGCGAATGATCCTGGACGCCCGAGCAGTACAGGTCCTGGTTCATGAACGGCGACTCCGGCGTCGACAACACCGACGACAGGTCGAGCTTGCCGGCCTTGGCCGAACCCCAGTGGGCCAGCGCCTTGGCGGTGTCGAGCGCGTCGACGTGGCCGACGGCTTCCTGCAGCGTCCGGAACCCGAGGCGGGCCAACAGCTCCCGGACCTCTTCGGCGATGAACATGAAGAAGTTCTCGACGAACTCCGGCTTGCCGGTGAATCGCTCGCGCAGCAGCGGGTTCTGCGTCGCCACACCCACCGGGCAGGTGTCGAGGTGGCAGACACGCATCATGATGCAGCCCGAGACCACCAGCGGAGCGGTCGCGAAGCCGAACTCCTCCGCACCGAGCAGAGCCGCGACCACGACGTCACGTCCGGTCTTCAGCTGCCCGTCGACCTGCACGACGATGCGGTCACGAAGACCGTTGAGCAGCAACGTCTGCTGGGTCTCGGCCAGGCCGATCTCCCACGGTGCGCCTGCGTGCTTCATCGAGGTGAGCGGGGTGGCACCGGTGCCACCGTCGTGACCGGAGATGAGCACGACGTCGGCGTGCGCCTTCGACACGCCGGCCGCGACCGTACCGACGCCGACCTCGGAGACCAGCTTCACGTGGATGCGGGCCTGCGGGTTGGCGTTCTTCAGATCGTGGATCAGCTGTGCGAGATCCTCGATCGAGTAGATGTCGTGATGCGGTGGCGGCGAGATGAGGCCGACACCCGGCGTCGAACCGCGCACCTCGGCAACCCACGGGTACACCTTGTGCGGCGGGAGCTGCCCGCCCTCACCGGGTTTCGCGCCCTGCGCCATCTTGATCTGGATGTCCGTGCAGTTGGTCAGGTAGTGCGACGTCACGCCGAAACGGCCCGACGCCACCTGCTTGATCGCGCTGCGCCGCCAGTCGCCGTTCTCGTCGTGATGGAAGCGGCGCGGATCCTCGCCGCCCTCACCGGAGTTCGAGCGGCCGCCGAGCCGGTTCATCGCGATCGCGAGCGTCTCGTGCGCCTCGGCGGAGATCGAGCCGAAGCTCATCGCGCCGGTGGAGAACCGCTTGACGATCTCGCTCGCGGGCTCGACCTTCTCGATCGGGATCGGGTCGCGGTCACCGAAGTTGAAGTCGAACAGGCCGCGCAGTGAGGCCATCTTCGACGACTGGTCGTCGACGAGCTTCGTGTACTCCTTGAAGACCTTGTACTGACCGGTCCGGGTGGAGTGCTGGAGCTTGAACACCGTGTCCGGGTTGAACAGGTGGTACTCGCCTTCACGACGCCACTGGTATTCGCCGCCGACCTCGAGTTCGCGGTGCGCACGCTCGGTGGGCCGCTCGGTGAACGCCAGTGCATGGCGGCGCGCGACGTCGGCGGCGATCTCGTCGAGGCCGATGCCGTCGAGCTGGCTGTTGAGTCCGGTGAAGAACTCGTCGACCGTGTCCTGCGAGATGCCGATGACCTGGAAGAGCTGCGCACCGGTGTACGAGGCGAGGGTCGAGATGCCCATCTTGCTCATCACCTTGAGCACGCCCTTGCCGGCGGCCTTGATGTAGTTCTTGCGCGCCGTCGGGAAGTCGATGTCGCCCAGTGCGCCACGCTCGACCATGTCCTCGATCGACTCGAAGGCCATGTACGGGTTGACCGCGGCCGCACCGAAACCGACGAGAGCGGCGACGTGGTGCACCTCGCGGCAGTCGCCGGACTCGACGATGAGGCCCACGCGGGTCCGCTTGCGCTCGCGCACGAGATGGTGGTGGACCGCGGAGGTGAGCAGCAGCGACGGGATCGGCGCCAGCTTCTCGTCGGATTCGCGGTCGGACAGCACGATGATCGACACACCGTCGTCGATGGCGTTGCTGACCTTCGTGCGGATCTCGTCGAGGGCACGACGCAGACCGGCACCACCCTCCGACACCTCGTACAGCCCGTGGATGTGCGCGCTGCGGTAGTCGGGCAGGTCGGCGTTGTCGCCGATGTTGACCAGCTTGGCGAGGGTGTCGTTGTCGAGGACCGGCTGCGGGAGCACGATCTGCCGGCACGACTCCGGACCCGGGTGCAGCAGATCGGCCTCGGCGCCGATGGTGCCACCGATGCTGGTGACGACCTCTTCGCGGATCGCGTCCAGCGGCGGGTTGGTCACCTGCGCGAACATCTGCTGGAAGTAGTCGAACAGCATGCGCGGACGCGCCGACAACACCGCGATCGGGGTGTCGGTGCCCATCGAGCCGATCGCCTCGGCGCCGGTCTTGGCCATCGGTGCGACCAGGAGGTTGAGTTCCTCGGTGGTGTAGCCGAAGACCTGCTGGCGCAACGCGACCCGGTCGTGGGCCATGTGCACGTGCGGCAGCGCCTCGACCGAGTCGATGTGCACGAGTCCGGAGTCCAGCCACTCCTGGTACGGGTGCTCGGCGGCGAGCTCGTCCTTGATCTCCTCGTCGTCGACGATGCGGCCCGCGGCCGTGTCGACGAGGAACATGCGGCCCGGCTGCAGACGCAGCTTCTGCACGACGTCGGAATGGTCGATGTCGAGGACACCGACCTCCGAGGCCATGACGACGAGGCCGTCCTTGGTGACCCAGATACGACTGGGGCGCAGGCCGTTACGGTCGAGGACCGCGCCGACGACGGTGCCGTCGGTGAAGCACACCGACGCCGGTCCGTCCCAGGGCTCCATGAGTGCCGAGTGGTACTCGTAGAACGCCCGGTGCTCGGGCTTCATCGACTCGTGCCGCTCCCACGCCTCGGGGATCATCATCAGCACGGCGTGCGGCAGGCTGCGTCCGCCGAGGTGCAGCAGTTCGAGCACCTCGTCGAACCGCGCGGTGTCCGACGCACCCGGGGTGCAGGTCGGGAAGATCTTCTGCGCGACATCCGAATCGGTACCGAACGCCGACGCGTCGATGAGCGCCTCGCGGGCGCGCATCCAGTTCTCGTTGCCGGTGACTGTGTTGATCTCGCCGTTGTGCGCGACCCTCCGGAACGGGTGGGCCAGGGGCCACGACGGGAACGTGTTGGTGGAGAAGCGCGAGTGCACGAGTCCCAGCGCGCTCTCGACGCGGGAGTCCTGCAGGTCGAGATAGAACTCGCGCAGCTGCGGGGTGGTCAGCATGCCCTTGTAGACGAAGGTCTCACCGGACAGGCTCGGGAAGTAGACGGTCTCGCGGCCCGGTCCGTCGGCGCCCGCACCCTTCGTGCCGAGCTCGGCCTGCACGCGCTTGCGCACGACGAACGCCTTGCGCTCGAGGTCCATGCCCGATGCACCGGAGATGAACACCTGCCGGAACGTCGGCATCGCGTCGCGGGCCAGGGCGCCGAGCGAGGTCTCGTTGGTGGGGACCTCGCGCCAGCCGAGAAGTGTCAGCCCCTCGGCCTCGATGATCTTCTCGACACCCTCGGTCGCGACCCGAGCGTCCTCGGAGCCCTGGGGCAGGAATGCGATGCCGGTGGCGTAGGAACCCGCCTCGGGCAGCTCGAAGTCGACCGTCTCACGCAGGAAGCGGTCCGGCACCTGGATCAGGATGCCCGCCCCGTCGCCGGTGTTCGGCTCGGCACCGGCGGCTCCCCGGTGTTCCAGGTTGACCAGCGCGGTGATGGCCTTGTCGACGATGTCGCGACTGCGCCGTCCGTGCATGTCAACGACGAATGCAACGCCGCAGGAGTCGTGCTCGTTGGCCGGGTCATACAGCCCCGTGGGGCCTGGAGCATGCTTCATAAGTTCGCCTCACTCTGTGCGCGACGCTGCGCACGCATTCACCCTCGTGTGTCCTTCGTGTATCCACTCAGGACACGTCACGTGTGTCCATGGGGGACGCCGACCGCGGACGTGCTGTATGACCCCCCGAATCCTTGGGCTGACCTGGGAGGTCCTCTTCGCCCACGTGGCGGTGTCCCTGCCAGCGTCGTTGCTGACGGCGCACCCGGGTCGACTGCTCTTCCCGGCACCACCCTGCTCTCGCGAAAGCATTGTGGGTCATTTTCTCACGCGGGGTGCCCAGTATCGAAATCCGGATAGCACAATCGTGATGATTCCGCAGCGTACGCGCCGTAAACGCCCCCTTGGACGGGGGTCGATCGTCTAGCGTCGGGACCATGGCTGTGTCCGATACCGACGTGCTCTGGAGACCTGTCGGCCGGGGTTCATTCCGGTCGCGTGCCGTGAACGGCTATCTCACCCGGGTGTCGCACCCGATGATGGCCGCCGGGATGGGCCGGAACGGCCCCTCGGCGCGGATGATCAGTGCGATGCGGCCGGGAGTCAACAGGTCGCTGTCGGCGTTGTCGCCGGTGCCGTCGGGCACCCGGGTGGAGCAGGTGCGTGACGTCGTCGACGACGGGCAGGTCCGCGGTGAATGGGTGAGCGCCCACGCCGGCCCCGCCCGGCCCGCGTCGACGGATCAGACGATCCTCTACTACCTGCATGGCAGCGGATACGTCATCTGTTCACCGCGGACCCATCGCGGTCTGGTGGCACGCCTGTCGCGACGCACCGGATGGTCCGCGTTCAGCCTCGACTATCGGCTCGGGCCGGAGTACCGGTTCCCGGCAGCGGGCGACGACGCCATCCGCGGATACCACTGGCTCCTCGATCGAGGCCACCGCGCGGATCAGATCGTCGTCGCCGGCGATTCCGCGGGCGGGCACATGGCCCTCGACCTCCTCGCCGACAACCATCGCCGCGGCGTCGCACAGCCGCGCGGCGTCGTGATGTTCTCCCCGCTCTACGACCCGTCGTTCGATCTCGCCGTCGCCAGCCAGCGCCGCGGCGTGCGGGACCCGCTGATCGATGCTGTTTCCGCACAACGCATCCTGCAGCTCTACACGAGAGACGCCGAGCCTGATCATCCCCGGATGAGGGTGCACCTGCCGGCGGGGATGTCGTTGCCGCCCACCCTGATCCAGGTGGGCGGCCTCGAGGTCATGGGCGACGACGCACGCGCCGTCGAACGTGTCCTGCGGGATGCGGGAGGCGTTGTCCGGCTGCAGGAATGGCCGGGCCAGGGGCATGTGTTCCAGATGTTCCCGCTGTTCTCCGACGAGTCCCGCCTCGCCCTGCGCGAGGCCACCGGTTTCATGCGGGCTCTGCCGGATCCCGGGGTCAGTCGGTCGCCTGCGTGTTGATGCGCAGTCGCCGGTGGCGGATGCGTCCGGCCTCGGATCCGTAGCCCTGGCGGTCCGCTGCCTCGGCGAGCCGGCGGTCCAGCGGGGTGACCCACTCCCGATCGCGCGCGACATCGAGCGCGGTCAGCCGCTCGCGCAACGGTTCCTGCTGATCCTCCGGGCACTGCTCCGACAGCGTCTGCAGCAGTGCGCGAAGCCGTCGCTGCACCTGCATGGATCCCTCGCCGTACTGGCGGATCTGATCGGTGCCGATGCCGACGTAGTCACCCCACGTGCGTCGATACCCGCCGATCAGCGTGAGTGCGCTGTTCTGTTCGTCGGCGCGGACCCGCGGCGCGAGCAGCAGCAACAGGTCCTCGCAGTGATCGAGCGCCTGCACCGCGCGACTCGGGTCGTTGATCGCCGGCGACAGGGCTTTCAGCGCGATGTCGGAGATCGCCTGAAGCGCTGCCGCCGGGCTCACCGACGGCCGGTGCGTGTCACCGAACAGCAGACACGACAACAGCTGGTGGACTCGGACGTCGCGGTGGTCGCCGACGATCTCGAAGACGCCGGCGTTGTGCGGCACGTAATCGCCGATCCCGACAAGCAGATCCACACGGACCTGCCAGCGGATGGCCAACCGCTGGATTCGGGCCAGGTCGATGGCGAGCAGGACACGACCGCGGGTGGGGGTGTCGCGCAACGTCACCACCAGGCTCACCGGCCGCGCGTCGTCGTCGGCGCCGTCGCCGACGGCATGGCGGACGGGCCCCGCCACGTCGTCGTCCGGGTAGAGGCGGTAGACCGCGGCACGGCCCTCCGATTCGATCCAGCGCAGCAGTTGGGAGGAGTTCAGGATGCTGCCGACCTTGCCGACGAGGACGATGAACATGAACGTGCTGATCAGCGTCAGCATGATCGCGATCGTGGTGGAGATGACAGGTGCCGCCTCCTGATCCGCGACGGTCGCGAGGTCGACGGCGACGATGACGGTGAATGCGAAGGTCGACAGGAAGAGGCCGATCGCGGCACGCATCACCCGGTCCTGTTGCAGCATCGGGATCACCCGGACCGAGATCTGCGAGGCCCCGAACTGCATGGCGAGCGTCACCGCGGTGAACACCAGACCGGTGAGGGTGGCCATGGCACCGGCGATCACGCCGAGAAGGGTCGCCGTCGTCCCCGCGTCGAGGTCGTAGGTGCCGAACGAGTCGTCGAGCGCCACGGCGACGAGCCCCGCGACGACCGCCACCACGACCATCGCGGTGGGCAGTCGCCACGGTGGCTCTCGCCGCAGTTCCCGGCGCGTGCGTCGCCACCGCACCGCCGCCGCGATCCGGCCCGGTGCACTCGGCGAGACCGCACCCGACTCGCTGACCGCGGCGGTGGCGACCTCGGTCACGGCCCGCGACGGCGACGTCGGCTCCGGCACTCCGAACCGGCCGGCGACGAGCTCTTGGACGACGATCTTCCAGCGCACCACCGGCTCTCGATAGCGCTGTTCACGCCGCCGCGCCTTCGCCATCTTCGCCGGCCTGGTCGCGTATCGCCATCTCGCCCACGGCGAGTGCGGACGCGCGATCCGGAGGGCACCGAAGAACAGCAGCGGGGTGATGAACAGTCCGACGAGCCCGGTCCAGAGCTTGCCCTTCAGCATCGTGATGATGGCCAGCGCAACGACGATCGCGAGAGCGACGAGCACCACCACGCGGGTGAGGTTGTCGCCGGCATCGCGATATTCGTCGAACTCACCGAATCCGATCGGGCGCAGGCCCATCAGGAACAGCAGCCCGATACCGATGGCGACGAACACCGCGTCGATCGACGACCGGCCTTCCTCTTCCCAGTACACGTCGCGCAGATGCAGGATCAACGCGAACTCGTCGAGCACCAGCGCGCAACCGATACCGAACACCGACGCGAGCACACAGTTGGCGATCGGGGTCTCGTAGTTCGCGAGGGCCACGAACGAGAACCCCGAGATGAGCATCAGCAGCACGCCGAAGAACTCGTGATGCATGTGCACGCCACCGGGTGTCACGTTGCCCGGCCACCAGCTGACCTCGGCGCGGATCATCCGCACGCTGAACCGGATGAACAGGAAGGTCAGCACGAAGGCGACGAGCAGGAAGAACAGCGGCAGGCGGCCCGTCTCCACGATCGTGTGATCGAACCACCGCGCCATGGTGTGACCCTACTGCGATATGCCCCGCCCGCGTGGGCATCGGCGCATATCCTGAGCCGATGGATCCCCTGGTGACCGTGGTCGTCGTCGACGATCATCCCTTCTTCCGTGACGGGGTGTCGCGCGGACTCACGCAGAGCGGCCGGGTGCGTGTCGTCGGCGAAGCCGGTGACGGTGCAAGCGGATTGGAGGTGATCCGCCGCGAAGGCCCCGATGTCGCCGTCGTCGACTATCAGATGCCGGGCATGACGGGCGTGGAGGTAGCCCACGCCGTCGCCCGGGACGGCCTGGCCACCAAGGTGCTGTTGCTGTCGGCGGTGACCGACGGACCGATCGTGTTCAGGGCGCTGGAGGAGGGCGCATCCGGCTATCTGTCCAAGGACGCCGACCGCGACGAGATCGTCGGGGCGGTGACCCGGGTCGCCAAGGGCGAGACAGTCGTCCCACCCCAGCTGGCCGCGGGTCTCGTGGGCGAGATCCGGATGCGCTCGCAGCCGGATGCGCCGGTCCTCAGTGAACGGGAACGTCAGGTGCTGAACGGCTTCGCCCGCGGGCTCTCCATCCCGCAGCTGGCCGCCGAGCTGTACATCGGGGCGTCGACCGTCAAGACCCACACCCAGCGGCTCTACGAGAAGCTTGGTGTCTCCGATCGGGCGGCCGCGGTCGCCGAGGCGATGCGCCGTGGCCTCCTCGAGTAGCCCGGCGCCACTGCTGGGGTTGGCCGAACTCGCCGACGAACAGCGCATCGACACGATCCTGATCGATCACGCCTTGCAGGGCATCCGGATTCAGGTGCTGTTGCGGCTGCTGCTGTCGGTGTTCGTCATCCTGTCGGTGGTGCTCGAACCGCCCGTCTACTCGGCCGGGATCTGCATCGCGATCGCCGCGGCCTACGTCGCATGGTGCGTCGTCGGCGCGGTACTGGCTCCCCGCAGCGGCGTGCTCGCCATCCGGTTCTCGTGGCTCGCCCTGTTCGTAGATCTCCTCGCTCTCGTCGCGGTCACCGCCGTGGCCAGCCAGTCGGATCAAATCAGTTGGACCGCAGACGTTCTGGTGGTCGGGTTCGCGATCGTGCCGATGATCGCCGCCATCAGCATGCGGCCGGCCGTGTGCGCCGCCGTCGTGGTGCCGACCGTGGCGGTCTACTTCGTGGCGAACGTCATCGCCCGGGTCCCGAACGGCCGGCCGTGGTCGGTCATCGTGTTGAGCACCCTGGTGATGGCGTCCCTCGCGCTCGGCGCGGTCCTGCTCT
This sequence comes from Gordonia sp. OPL2, assembly GCF_003797825.1. Classification (GTDB taxonomy): domain Bacteria; phylum Actinomycetota; class Actinomycetes; order Mycobacteriales; family Mycobacteriaceae; genus Gordonia. The sequence goes on along the minus strand of NZ_RKME01000036.1, from coordinate 18,270 downwards.
CCCGGTTGCAGCGTTCGCGCGTGGTCACCATCGGATCGCTGGCCGCCGAACGCAGCCGGCTGCTCGACGAGGTCATGCAGATCGAGCAGCGTGAACGCCGCGATCTCGCCGAGCACCTCCACGACGGTGCGCTGCAATACGTGCTGGGTGCGCGCCAGGAACTGGCTGCGCTCGCCGACGGTGCGCCCGATCCCGCCGTCGTCACCCGTATCGACGAGGCACTCCGGGAGTCGGCGCGCCTGCTGCGCTCGACCCTCGGTGAACTCCACCCGGCGGTGCTGGAACAGGCGGGACTCGCCGTCGCCCTCGCCGACCTCGCCGAATCCTTCGAGCAGCGCGGTGCATTCGCGATCTCCGTCGACACCGTCGGCTGGCCCGACGACCTGCGCACGACGGTCGACTCGGCCCTGTTCGCCACGGCGCGGGAGCTGCTGACCAACGTGGTGAAACATGCTCGGGCGATGACCGTACAACTCACCGCCGAGGTCGACGAGGGGCGTGCGCGGGTCGTCGTGATCGACGACGGCGTGGGCGTCGACGAGGAGCATCTCCGCAGCCGTGTCGCCGGCGGGCACATCGGACTCGCCTCCCGCCGAGTCCGACTCGAAGGGCAAGGCGGCGCTCTCGTCATCCGGCGCCATCCGGCGGGCGGGACCGTGGCGATCGCCGAGGTCCCGCTGCCGAGCGGGCGGCCCTGAGCGCTCGTGCGCGGTCGGTGCCGTCAGCGCTTCGAGGTCAGCGCTTCGAGGTCAGCGCAGCGAGGTCAGCGCGGCCTCCGCAGCACGAAAGCCGCCCATACCGTGCACACCTGCTCCCGGCGGTGTGGCCGAGGAACAGAGGAACACCCCGGGCACGCCGAGTGAGTACGGATTCACCGTCGCCCGCGGGCGGAACACGATCTGGCGTGCCGTGTTGGCGCCCGTACTGATGTCACCGCAGATGTAGTTCGGGTTGTACTCCTCGAGTGCGGCCGGCGTCCGGATGGAGGTCGCCACGATCCGGTCGCGAAAGCCCGGGGCAAAGCGCTCGATCTGGCCGATGATCGCATCGGTCGCATCTCCGGGGTATCCATGGGGCACATGGGCGTACGCGTAGACCGGGTTCACCGATCCGCTCGAACGTCGCGGATCGGCCAGGAACTGTTGTCCCAGGAGCACGAACGGTCTCGCGGGCATCCGGCCCCGGACCGTGTCCTTCTCGGTGGCGGCGATCTCCTCGGCGGTACCGCCGAGATGCACAGTGCCGGCCCGCGCACAGTCGGGATTGGTCCACGGGATCTCACCATCGATGGCGAAGTCGACCTTGAAGGCGGCCGGTCCATGGCGATATCGGTCGAGGGCCCGCCGGACCCGTCCCGGCATCACGTCACCGACGATCGTCACCGCGGCCTGCGGCGACGTGTCGAGGAGGACGGCGTCCGGCCGCCGGCCGGTGAGATCGCGCAGTTGGTCGAGCGAGGTGACGGTGGTGCCGGTGACGACCTTGCCGCCCAGTGATGCCAACTCCGCGAGCAGTGCGTCGGTGATCCGTTCCGACCCGCCCTCCGCGACGGGCCACCCGACGGCATGGGCCGCGGTGGTCAGCAACATGCCGACGGAACTGCTCAGTGGTGTGTCCAACCGGCTGAACGCGTGTGCGGCGACGCCGGTGAACAATGCCCGCGCCGGGTCGTCGGAGAACCTGCCGGCGATCCACGTCGATGGTTGGACCGCTCGGACTCCGAAGCCGGCGAGTACGACCGGATGACGCGGCAGGTGCGCCAGTGGCCGGAACACCTCCCCGACGAGGGCGTCGAAATGTTCCGTGGAACCGGCGAAGAGCTTGTCCCAGGCAGCGGCATCGACACCGAGCGAGCGGGCCGTCTCGGTGCGATCACGTGCGGCGATGCCGGCCCGTCCGTCGTCGAGCGGATGGGCCAGGTCGATCTCCGGCCACCGCCAGGACAGCCCGTGCCGTTCGAGCCGCAGCGACGCGAAGAACGGCGACGCGACGCCGGTGGGGTGGAAGGCCGCACACTCGTCGTGCAGCAGACCGGGGACGGTGAGTTCGCTTGTCCGCGTGCCCCCGCCGGGGCGGTCATGGGCCTCGACGACGGTCACCTCGAGGCCGACCTGCGCCAGCCGGATGGCGGCAGCGAGCCCGTTGGGCCCGCTGCCCACCACGACGGCGGAGGTCACGCCACCGCTCCTGTGCCCCGGGTGAGGGTGTCCTGACGGCGATAGCCCTCCGCGGTCCACGACACCGACAGCGGCACCGGCCCGTTGGGCAGCCACGGCTGCTCCTTCACGCAGTCGCTGACGTTCCACGTCCCGCGTTCGACGATCCCCAGTGCGGCGTCGATGACCCGGTACTCCTGCGGCGGGTTCCGCCAGGGGGTGGGTTGCGATTCGCAGTAGGCGACGACGAGGTCGCCCGGCGCCAGGCCCAGGCGCCGCTGGATCGCGGCGATGAGTCGCTCGTCGTGCAGGTGTCCGTCACCGAAGTTCCACCCCAGGATGGTGTTGCACATGAACTCTCCTTCGCGGGTCGTCCGCGAGTCGATGTCGTCGAGGTGTTCGTACAGGACCGAGAACAGACCTCGCCCCTGACTGTGCATCGACCGCCAGGCGACCGCCTTCTGCAGGGTCATGTCCGCATCGTCACGCTCGTACGGCGTGGGCACCATCCGCTGCAACTGATCGATCTGGTTCTCCACCAACGGAAGTGCGTTCAGCCGCTCCTCGACGCCCGGTTTCATCGACCAGACCGCCGACGCCCAGTTGCCCGCGTACTGCCGCATCGACGGCAGGAACGAGACCAGGTCGGGTCGCAGATTGCCGAGCACGGGGCCGAAACACAGGATCGCGAAGACCGGGATCAGCAGCCACGGCTGCGAGAAGTTCCAGATGTTGTAGACGGAGGTGTCGAAACCCACCCACAGGACGACCGCGATGTACCCGAAGTACACATTCCATTCCAGCGGCACCGCGAGGGGGAACGTCGAGGTGATGTAGATGTGGAACGCCACGATGATCACGGCGCCGATCACCGCGATGGTCGTGTTGGTGGTGAGCAACAGCACGAGCGGGATGCCGATCTCGACGGTGGTGCCGGCGATGTGCGCCATGAACCAGGCGAACTTGCTCGGACGGAGGTCGTCGGGAGCGTTGCGGTAGAAGAGCCGCTTGACGACGCGGGGCTGGCCGGGGCTGTTGGACACCATCGGCGGTACCACGTTGATGAAGTGCTCGCCGAGTTTGGACACCCCGGCGCCGATCCAGACCACACAGATGATGATCTTGAACACGACGACGAGATCGACGAACTGCGCCGCTCCACCGTTCAGCGCCAATGCACCGAAGACCGCCGAGAACAACATGATCGGCAGATACTGCTCCGAGCGGGCGGCGAGGAAGATGACCTTGTCCCGCAGTCCCATCAGCGGCATCGTGATGAGGATGGGGATGAACGCGGCGGGGGGCACCAACTCCTGCGGCCCTGTTCCGCCGGGCAGCGAATCCACCTGCTGGGCACTGATCACCAGTGGGTAGACGAGGCTCGCGAGCACTGCCACGAAGAGGACGACGTCGACGGCCGTGCGGGTGTCACCGGCGGTACCCGGTACATGCCGGCCCCACGGAGCCATCCGAATCGTTCCGGGCCGAAGCCAATACCGGATGTTGCCGAGCATCGGCACGAAGTGACCGCACAGTGGGCCGAACGCACCGGCGAGACCGATGACCTCCAGCAGCATCAGCCAGATCGCGAGCTTCTGATAGACGACGATGTTGTCGAACCACGACGCCGGGTCGGTGAAGTGCACATACTGCGTGGTCCACGCCGTGATGGCCAGTCCGACAGCGAAGTACAGGCCGAGCATCTTGACGATGTAGACGACGTGCAGCATGCGTGGCGTCCCGAACCCGTCGTCGGCCCAATGGGTACTGAGGATTCGCATCCGCTCGCGCAGGGGGAGCCGGACGAACTGCGAGGGCTCGACCGGTTGGGTGGACGGTGAGATGAATCCCATCTCAGACTCCTTGTGGTGCAGGGTCGGCGACGAGCTGTGCGCGCAGGGCGGGCTTGTCGATCTTGCCGACCGGGTTCTTGGGCAGCGCGCCCACGATGGTGATCGAGACCGGGATCTTGATCTTGGTCAGGTGTGCGGTGCACACGCCGCGGAGTTCGTCTTCCGTGGCCGTTCGTTCGGGATGGAGCGCGACGTAGGCGACGGGCACCTCGCCGTACACCGCGTGCGGCGCTCCGACGACGGCCGCCTCGAGGACCCCCGGATGGCCGTGCAGGACGGCCTCGATCTCCTTGGGGTAGACGTTCTCGCCTCCGCGGATGACGATGTCCTTGATCCGGTCGACGAGACGGAGGTAGCCGTCCTCGTCGAGGATTCCGACGTCACCGGTGTGCAACCAGCCGTCGCCCAGTGCGTCGGCGGTCTCCTCCGGACGCCGACGATAGCCCCGCATCACGTTGGGGCCCTTGATGACCACCTCACCGCGCTCACCGGCGGGCAGCAGTGCGCCGTCGCCGCCCATGATGGCCACCACCTGTCCGGGCAGCGCCACCCCGACCGTGCCGAACCTGCGTGGTCCGTCGACCGGGTTCGCGGTCGACGCGCACGTTCCCTCGGTGAGTCCATAACCTTCGACCAACGGGAACCCGAAACGCTCTTCGGTCGCCCGGAGCAGTTCGCGCGACGCGGGCGCCGCGCCACAGATCGCGAACCGAACCGACGAGGTGTCGGCCGAGACCTCGGCGGGAAGCGACACCAGGTGGGCGTAGATTGTCGGGACCGCGGAGAAGAACGTCGGCCGGTGACGCTCGATCGCCCGGAGGAAGTCGACGGGCTGGAACCGGGCGAGCACAGTGAGCCGGCCGCCGGCGATCATCGTCGCCAGGTAACTGACACAGATCGCGTTGACGTGGAACAGCGGCAGTACCAGCAGGCAGTGGTCGTCGGCGGTCAGGCGCAAGGCCTCGACCATCGAGCCGGCCATCGCCGCGATGTTGCCGTGGTCGAGCTCGACTCCCTTCGGCCGCCCGGTCGATCCACTCGTGTAGACGAGCAACGCGAGATCGCCTGCGGTGGTGACGGGGGGCGCCAGATGCCGGATCGGTGCGCGACGCAGGTCGTCCACGAGCAGGCTGCGCCGCCCACCGTCGGGCGCTTCCGGGGATGCCCGTACAACCAGTCGGGCATCGGCATCGGATATCTGATACTCGGCCTCGGACGCAGTGAACACCGGGTTGATCGGTGTCACGGCGGCACCGACACGCCACGCGGCGGCAAGGCAGACGAGCAGCTCCACGCGGTTGGTCAACATCACCGCGACGACCGATCCCGGGCCGACGCCGTGATCGGCGAACTGTTCTGCGGCACCGTCGACCCTGGTGCCGAACTCGCCGTAGGTCAAGGTGATCCGCTCATCACCCACGCACGGTCGGTTCGCGCGTGAATCCGGTTGGTGCCAGGGAAGATACGTCATGTCCATGGTGCGGGCCCTCAGAACAGTCCGGCGTCGAGGCCGCCGTCGAGAACGAGACCGGAACCCGAGCAGAACGACGAATCGTCGCCGGACAGGAACAGCACCGACTTCGCGATCTCCTCGACCGTTCCGTAGCGGCCCTGCTTCTGCTCGATGAGACCGTCGAACCCACCCGCCGGGAGTCCGAGCGCCGCCTCGAAGCCCTGTACCTGATCGGTCACGAGCTGGGTCGCGACGAATCCCGGCAGAACCGCGTTCACCCGAACCCCGTGCGCGCGCAGCTCGATGGCGGCGGTCTTGGTGAGGTTGACGACGCCGGCCTTGGCGGCTGCGTACGAGGACACCAGCGGCGTCCCGGCGAGAGCGGTCACCGAGCCGATCGTGACGATGCTGCCACCACCGCTGGCGATGATGGCGGGCGCGGCATGGCGGATGGAGAGGAAGACTCCGTCGAGATTGATCGAGGTGACCTTCCGCCACGCGGCGAGATCCATCTCCACGATGGGCGCCACCGATGCGATGCCGGCGTTCGGGATCATCACCTGCAGCCCGCCGTACGTCGCAACAGTCGCCTCGACGAGACTCTTCATCTGCTCTTCGTCGCGGACGTCGCACGCGATCGCGGTGGCGTTCTGCAGTTGTCCCGCCGCGTCCTTCGCCGCGGCCTCGTCGATGTCGGAGACGACGACATTGGCGCCGGCCGACGACAGTTGGCGGGCGATCTCCAGTCCGATGCCGTGCGCTGCTCCGGTGACGATCGCGGTCTTCCCAGAGAGATCGGGTGCCATGGGTTCTTCCTTCGCTTGAGGGGTGTGAGCTGCGATGAGCGTAGAGAGCGCACACCGGCGAAGGATTGTTCTCAGGACACGAACTTTCTCCCGTTCGTTGTGGCATGGTTCACATCGGCGCCACACTTCCGGCGGCCGCCACCATAGGTGGCAGCATGCTCTTGGTTTCGGAGTACAAACCGTCGAATCGAAGGAGTGACCGATGAGCGGTGACGCGGGTGTGGAGCTGCGCCGGCGGGCAGCGGCACGAGTCGCCGAGGTGGCCAAGACGATGGGGGCCGAGTTGCCGAATCTGGGCCGTACCCTGCACACCGAGATCGCCGATGCGATACCCGAGTTGCGTGGCGATGACGTCATCCTCGAGTTGCTGCGGGCAAGCACGGAGAGCAACGTCGAAACGTTCCTTCACGTCGCCCAACACGACATCCGCATCGAGGACGTGCGTCCACCGTCGGCCGCGACCGAGTACGCACATCGACTGGCACAGCGCGCCATCTCCGCGAACGCACTGCTACGCGCATACCGCATCGGACAGAATCGGGTCCTCGACTGGGTTGTCGACCAGGTCGCCGCCACCGAACCCGATCGGGAGGTCGCGTTCGCCGCGTCCCAGATCTTTCGCACGACCACCTTCGCCTACGTCGACCGGGTTGCCGAGCAGGTCGTCGCCGAATACGAGGCCGAGCGTGAGCGTTGGCTCGCCAACCGCAACACGGTCCGCACCGCGATGCTCACCACCATCCTGTCCGGCCGGGACCACGATCTGGGTACTGCCGAGTCGGCCCTGGGTTACCGCCTGCGCCAGCACCACCTCGGTGTGGTGATCTCGACATCCGATGACCACGGTGTGCCGAGCGAACTACGTCGGATGGAGTCGCTCGTCGCCGCGATCGGCGACGCCGTCGCCGCCGACGGGCCCGCACTGTTCCTGCCGCAGGACCGCGGCCTCGCATGGTGCTGGATTCCCCTGGGGCGCAGCCGAGAAGGGCACCGCATCGATCGGCGGGTGATCGACGACCTGGCCGCCGCGGCAGGCTCATCCGTCCGTGTCGCTCTCGGTCGACCGCACGCGGCGACCGACGGCTTCCGGATGAGCCATCAGGAGGCTCAGCGCGCTCACGTCGTCGCCTCGATCGCCGGTGACCGCCAGGTCACCGACTTCGACGACGCCGGCGTCCAGCTGTGCTCGATCCTCGCACGCGACCTCGACGCGACGAAGGATCTCGTCGCGTTCTCGCTCGGTGGACTGGCCGTCGACGACGAGAACATGGCGTTGCTGCGAGCGACACTCCTGGCGTTCCTACAGGCCGGGAGCAGCTACGTCGCGGCGGCCGAAGTGGTCCACCTCCACAAGAACACGGTGAAATATCGCGTCGACAAGGCGATCGACGCGCGCGGCAGACCGCTCGACGACGACCGACTCACCCTCGAACTCGCGCTGACGGCATGCCACTGGCTGGGCCGGGCCGTCCTTCCCCGGTCCACCCGTCAGGCACGCGCCTGACGGCGGTCGCCCAGCATCCGCATAACCTTCAGCGCAGGCAGCCCGATGCTGGGCGCGACGTCGATCCCGCGCACCAGGATCCCGCGCCACCGGGGGAGCACCCGGAAGATCTGGCGACTCTCGATCAGGGCCATCGCGGCCCGGGCGACGTTGTCCTCGTCGAGCGGCTTCGGGCCGGAGAACAACATGGCGGCACCCGGATCCGTCGCGTGCGAGGTGACCATCCGGGTGCCGACGACGTCCGGGCACAACGCCCTGGCCCGGATCGGACGGCCCGCATGGGCGAGATCGCCCTGCAGCGACGTGGTGTACGACAGCACCGCAGCCTTGGTCGCCGCATAGAGCGCGAGTCCCGGCACCGGGGTGAGTGCGGAAATGGATGAGATGTTGAGGATCACGCCGCCGCCCGCACCCATGGCCGCGACCGCTGCCGCGGATCCCGCCATGACACCCCGGACGTTGACCTCGAGGATGGTGGCGATCTCTTCGTCGGAATGGGTCCAGGCGTCGCCGGCGTACAGCACTCCGGCGTTGTTGACCCACACACGCAGTTCACCACGAGCAGTGGCTTCTTCGGCGATCTTGCGGTGAGCCGCGATGTCGCGGACGTCATGGGCGAAACCGACCGCGCCGCGACCGATCTCGGCGGCGGCACGCTCGGCCGCGTCGCCGTCGATGTCGGTGACGATGACACGATGTCCGGCATCGGCGAGTCGGTGGGCGACGGCGAGCCCGATCCCACGACCGGCTCCGGTGATGACTGCTGTGGTACTCATGGCGCGAACTCTAGAGAGCTCAGTCCCCTGTCGCTCGTGGCCGCGACACAAGGTTTCGTCGCGACGTTGGTCGACGCATCCAGCCGCGATCCGAGTCCCGATGACTACCATCTCAGTGGGACCCGCCGCCGCGGTGGACTCGGTCTCGCTGCCGGGTGTCCCAGCTCCGACCGAACCGCCACACGTGAAAGGCTTTGCCATGTCTGAGAAGACGACCAACCAGAACGTCGGGCCGGAATCGGTACCACCGCTGGTTCGCCAGATCAATGGCGGGAACTGGTTGGCACAGGACGAAGCCGAAGGTCTGCGGGCCGAGTTGTACTATCAGCGCGCGATCCACGCATACATGACGATGCAGCCGGCCCTCAACGTGATCGGCATGCGCGACGGGTCGGAGAAGGTGTTCGGTCGCGGGTATCACGTCCTGCCCATCTGGAAGGACCGGATGGACAGCCGCACCTGGATTCCCACCCCGAACGCCGACGTCATCTACGCGATGAGCTACCTGGATCTCAAGGAGACCGGTCCCCTCGTCGTCGACGCTCCGCCGAACGTCATCGGCATGTTCACCGACTTCTTCCAGCGCACCCTCACCGATGTCGGTGCGATCGGTCCGGATCGGGCGCGGGGTGGCCTGTACCTTCTCCTGCCGCCCAACTACGACGGCCACGTGCCCGGCGGCTATTACACCGTCACATCGTCGACCTACAACGTCTTCTTGTTCTTCCGCACGGTGATGGGTCAGGGGGACGGCCGACCGGACCCCGCGGCCGGGGTCGCGATCGCCGAACGCACCCGGGTCTTCCCGCTCTGGACACCGGAGAAGGACGTGCCCGCCATGGAGTTCCCCAACGCCAGCGGTCAACGCCTGAACATGATGTACCCCACCGATTTCTCGTATTGGACAACTCTGAAGAAGTTCGTCGACCACGAGCCGGTCTCCGCGATCGACCCGGAACTCCGCGGGGTACTCGCCTCGATCGGGATCATCAAGGGACACCCGTTCGAGCTGGCCGACTGGCAGCGGACACAACTCGACCGTGCCGTGACCGATGCACCGCGGATGATCCTCGCGCTCGCCCAGCTCGGAAGGGACGACGACCGCAACTACTATTACGACGACCGTCAGTGGCAGGTCGCGTGGGCGGGCGGCACCGCCGAGTGGATGCAGGAGAGCTACCTCGACATCAACACGCGGGCACGCTTTTTCCAGTACGCGTACTCGTCGGCGCCCGCGATGAACATCCACTCGACCGGAGCAGGGTCGAAGTACCCGTTCACCTACCGTGACGCCGACGGCGACATCCTGCGCGGCAGCAATACCTACCGACTACACCTCCCGCCGAATGTGCCCGCCGGCCTGTTCTGGGCCACCACCGCATACAACGTGACCGACGGAACCATGCCCGAGACCGATCAGCTCCTTCCCTCCACCAACGGCTACTACGACATCCCGACCAATCAGGACGGATCGATCGACATCTTCTTCGGACCGCAGCAGCCGGACGGCGTCGCGGACTCCGCGTTCGTCAAAACCGTTCCGGGAAGGGACTTTCTCGTGGCGTTTCGGCTGTACGGCACCGAGGTGGCCTTCTACGACCAGACATGGCGGCCCGATGACCTGGTCAAGGTGAGCTGAGCGCCGCAGACGGGTGGTCGGCGCGACGGGTCACGGTCGGTCGAACCGGATCAGTCCGCGCACATCCTCCGGCGCCGACACCCCGTCCCTCGCGACGTCGGCCCAGATCTGCCGCAGGCGGCGTCCGTTCTTCTCGACGGCGGACCAGCTGTGCCCCACCAGGATCGGCGCTTCGTGCCAGGTCCGGCGATCGCCGAAGAGCAACGGGATGTCGACGGTATGGCTCGCCCGCAGTGGATGGCCGGGCACCCCCCATTCGAGGATGTAGCCCGTCGCATGTCCGCCCGCGCGGCGGTGCCGACGCAGGAAGTGGGCGCCGGCGTTCGCGTAGACGGCGCGCGTGATACGTCCACTGATGAACTCGTACAACCGGTTTCCGACGACCGGCACCCGAGGCAGAGCGGCGAGGCCGGGGACGGCGGAGGTGAAGAAGGCGGCTTCGCGCTCGTTCCATCCGATGAGGACCTCGATACGGGCCGCGGCGTGCGCCCACGCAGCGTCGATGTCCTCTTCCGGCGGAAGTGGGGCATGACCGTACTGCGTGCCGAACGCCATCGTCGCGCGGAGCCCGTGCCGCACCAGCAGTTCGCCGCCGCGGGCGAGCCTGCGCTGTGCGCGGAGCACGTCGTCGATGGGGGTGTCGGCGTCGAGGTCCCTGGTGGCCGCGACCATCGCGTCGTACATCCCCGCGCGTCGCGAGGCCAATCCCAGCGGTGCGCTCTGCAAGATGACGCGCCGGAACAGACCGGTGGTGCCGTCGGCGATCATCAGATGGGCGGCCGCGTCCGCGCCGGCCGACTCCCCGAACACGGTGACACCGGCCGGGTCGCCACCGAAGGCGCCGATGTTGCGCGCAACCCAGCGCAGGGCCTCGATCATGTCCAGCAGTCCCAGATTCGCTGGTCGATCGATGCCGTCGCCGACGAAGCCGAGCAGGCCCAGCCGGTAGGTGACCCCCACGACGATGACCCGCTGCTCGGCGACCAGCCGGGCCGGATCGTGGCAGGGCGCATCGGCGGCGCCCAGCACATAGGACCCACCGTGAATCCACACCATCACCGGGAGGGTCTCGTCAGGCGTCCGGTCGGCAGGCAGCGTCACCGACACCCGGAGACAGTCCTCGTCCTCGCGGAGGTCGCCGAAGGCGGCCGGTCCGAATCGGCCCCGCAGCAGATCGTCGGTGACATTCTGCGGGGCTGCCGGCGACCATTCGGTCGCGTCGATGGTCTCCGACGACGGCGGTTCCGCGGTCGGCACCGCGAAGCGGGCGGCCCGGGCGTACCGGATGCCGGTCGCCCGGATGACGTCGCCGTCGCGTCGGCCGACGATCGTCCCCGCCGGGGCGTCGACGGTGATCGTGTCCATCGGTGTCTCGGTCATGACCCCAGTCAACCCGACCGTGTCCACCGATCGGTGGACATCCCGGTCAACCGGCTGATCGCCTGGTCGGCGGAGTCCGGGATCGCCGCCCACCGAGCAGAGTCATGGGTGTCGCCGGAACGATCAGCGCCCCGGCACCCCACTCGAGGAGACCCGCTCATGAACATCACCACCCGCCGCATCGCAGCCGCCACCGCCGGAGTCGCCGCCGTCGCCGCCGTCGTCGGGATCGGCCTGATCGGGACCGGCGTCGCCAACGCCGGCACCCTGCCGGTCACCCGCCCCGGCGAACCGACCATCGCGATGACGATCACCAACCACACCGACAAGCCCGAATACCTGATCGGCTCGACCGCGGGACAGTCCGGGCAGTGGGTCAATGCACCGCAGCGCGTCCTGTACCCCGGGGCCAGCGAAACGATCACCGCCGTCGCGCCGTTCTCGAACTACCTGACCGTCAACGCGCAGTACAAGATCGGTGCCGCCGGGCCGACCGCCAACTACGAGATCGAGAACATGAAGGGCAACGTGAACACGGCGATGAGCGGGATCTGGGGCCCGCACTCGCAGCAGTACTGGATGAACAACACGATCAGCAGCCGCTACCCGAACGTCAACGTCGGCTTCGATCAGTGGTGAGCGCCACCTCCGCGTCGTCGAGGACCCGGCGCCGTAGAACCCGCGTCAGAGAACGCGAAGTCAAAGAGCGGACCGACGAAAGGAGACTTCCTCGAAACGAATCGTGACCACAACCGAATACGAGCACCCCCGAACGATTCCCCGCCCACCTCCCGGGCGGGGAATCGTGCTTTCACCGCTCAGTGCGCGTTGTCGAACGCCTCGATGACGTCGACCGGGAGCCGTCCGCGCGACGACACGTCGTAGCCGTTCTCCCGCGCCCATTCGCGCACCGCACGGTTGTGCGCCTGCTTCACCGAGTTCGGAGCCGGTGCGGCGTTCGTCCCGGCTCCCCCGCTCGTCCTGACCTGATCAGCGTTTCGAATGTACTTGGCCAGGTCTTTCTCCAGCCGCGCGACATTGGTCGTGCGCAGGTCGAGGCGATAGCGCGCGGCCTTCCGCCCGGGCAACTTGACCTCGATCTCGACCCGGTTGAGGTCATCAGGATCGATGACCTTCCCGTCGACGTCGTCGATGATCTCCACACGTTCCACTTTCACCACCGCGAACGCCCTCCCCATTGTCCATAGTGAATATCTGATGCGGCATCGTACACATCGATCCGCCACGCGCGCCGCGAAGAGGCCGTCGATGACGAAGGCCCCACGCTCTCCGGCGTCACGCGGACGCGGGATCGCCCGTCGTCAGCTCCTCGGCGAGCATCACGATGATGCCGCTCGGCCCGCGGATGTAGCTGAGCTTGTAGACGTCCTCATACGTCGCCACCCCACGGAGCGGATGGCAGCCGTGCCGTGCCGCGATCTCGAGCGCAGCGTCTATGTCGTCGACCTTGAACGCCACCCGGTGCATGCCGATCACGTTGGGGCGCATGGGCTCCGACTCGATCGCCGACGGATGGATGTACTCGAAGAGCTCGAGCCGGCCGCCACCGTCGGGGGTCTGGAGCATCGCGATCTTCGCGTGGTTGCCGTCGAGACCGACGGCCGTGTCGGTCCACTCACCGCTCACAGTGTCGCGCCCGAGGACCGTCAGACCGAGGTCGGTGAAGAAGGCGATCGCCTCGTCGAGGTCACGGACCGCGATACCGACGTTCTCGAGTGTGATGGGCATGTTCGGATGCTACCGAGTGGGATCGATCGGTGACGTCGGCCGCGCTCCGCGCACACAAACGTAGCGGGAATCGTCGTATAGAGACGATTCCCGCTACGTCTGGATCAGGTCGATGACCTCAGGGAATGAGCGACTCCAGTGAACCGAAGGCGCCACCCGCACCGGTCGCGGCGAAGTTCGTCGTGCAGCCGTTGAAGCTGACGTTGTCGACGTTCACCTTGCCATTGCCTGAATTCGGCTGGCTGGAGATGCCGTAGTCGTCCACGACGGTCGTCTTGCCTTCGCTGTTGGCAGCGGTGACGAGCTGCGCGAGCGTCGCGTTCTGGCCCTTGGTGATACCGGGCAGGTCGCGGGTGGCCCACCATTGATCCGACGACGCCGCGTCGGCCGTCTTCCCTGCCTTGTCAGGCGCGGACCAGACGAGCGTCGCGAATCCGTCTCCTGATCCGGTGTTGGCACCGGTCACGCGGATCTGCCAATTCGCGTTTCCTTCGGACTTCTCGAAGGTGAACGGCTTGTTCACGACATCCGCCAACGGTGTCTTCCCGGCGGGATGATACGAGGCCTGCCGCGGGGTCGTCGGAGACGTCACGAACTCGAGTGAACCGTCTTGGTCCTGAACATTCGTAGCCGTAATCTTCCCTGCTTGCCCACGCTCGTCACCAAACGAGTTTCCCCACCCGTTCGGGCTGGTGGGTGTCGCCGTCTCCGCGCAGGAGAAGCTCGCCGTCGGTGCCGCGGTCGCAACTCCCGGAAGAGCGAATGTCGCAGCTCCCAATGCCATTCCGCCGACAATTGCGCGTGTCAGATTTCGTCGCATTCGGTTCTTGCCTCCAAGACATCGTTGTAGGAGTTCGTTCTCGGACACAGCTTCCGCACGCTAACAAGTGAGTACGCGCGTATCCACCCTTTTCGCGTAGAACTCAGGATGGCGAATCCTCCGATTGCGTAAGTGAATTCGCTTACGGCGTGGCACTTCTCCGCACCACGAACTCCCTGAACCGTTCCGAGGCCTCGGGCAACGGACGGGGTCGGAACCAGGTGAGCCCGATCTCCCGGGATTCGCCGGACAGCGGAATCAGGGCGACATCGGGAGCGACGCCGCGGCGCGGGCCCGGGTCGTCGACGGGTACCACCCCGATGCCGAGGCCCGCCCCGACGAGTCCGGTGATGGTGGCCAGTTCCGCCGATTCGAACGTGATGGTCGGCGCGATGTCGGCGGCGGCACACAGTTCGTCGAAGATCCTCCGCATGCCGAAGCCTCGTTCCATGACGATGAACTCCTCGTCGGCCGCCTCGGCGAGACCGATGGTGACACGGCCGGCGAAACGATGACTCCGCGGAACCACCAGGGCGAGAGTCTGTTCGGCGATCGGGTGCCACGCCATGTCGGTCCGCATGGGCCGCGGTGAGACGATCGCAAGATCCGCGTCCCCGTTGACCACGTGATCGACGACCGTTGCCGCCGCATCCTGGGTGAGCGTGAACCGCGCACCGGGGTTCGCGTCCCGGAATCCGCGGATGAGATCCGGCACGAGCAGCACCCCGAACGAGTGGAGGAACGCGAGCCGCACCGCGCCCCGAGTCGGGCGGCGCAACTCCTCGATCTCACGGCGGGCCGTATCGAGTTGTACGCGGGCACGGCGAGCACGCTCGAGGTAGACCTGTCCGAATCGGTTGAGCACCAGCCTGCGTCCGCGCCGGTCGAAGAGCTCGACCCCGAGATCGACCTCCAGACGTCCGACGAACCGGGACAGCGTCGGTTGCGACACCCGCACCTGCTCGCCCGCCGCGGTCAGGTTCTCCGCCTCCGCGATGGCGATGAACCAGTCGAGTTCGTGATGCACGCATGCTAGTCTAGCTGCTGTTATACAGATTTGAATGAGCAGTCCCGCAACGATTCATTTTGAGCAACAGCGCTCGGGTGTGACGCTGGATCACGATGACGACGACGGCCACCCCCACCCCCGCGGCACGCCACCTCCCAGGTTCGGCCGGGTATCGGCGCGCCACGATCGCCCTGTTCGCCGCAGGCATGACGACCTTCATGGCGCTGTATTACGTGCAGGCGTTGTTGCCGCAGCTCTCCGACCATTTCGGCATCTCGCCGACGACGTCCGCGCTCGCGGTGTCGTTGACGACCGGTTTCCTGGCAGTCGCGATCATCCCGGCGAGCGTCCTCTCCGAACGGTTCGGGCGTGTACGCGTGATGGTGATCTCCGCGGTCGCCGCGTCCGTCGTCGGCATCCTGCTGCCCTGGGCACCGACGATCGAGGTGATGCTCGCCGGACGGGCGCTGCAGGGCGTTCTCTGTGCCGGTGTCCCCGCGGTGGCGATGGCCTATCTCGCCGAGGAGGTCGACGGACGCTCACTCGGCACCGCGATGGGCCGATACGTCGCAGGCACGACGATCGGCGGTCTGACCGGACGTCTGATCCCAGGATTCGCCGTCGATCTGGTGTCCTGGCAATGGGCCCTGGAGATCGCGTGCCTGGTCTCCCTCGGGTTCGCTCTCGTGTTCTGGCGGACGGTGCCACCGTCGAGGTTCTTCACACCCCAGCACGTGTCGCCGGCGACGACGCTCCGCAATCTCCGGAATCACCTGCGCGATCCTGCGTTGCTGCCGCTGTTCATCATCGCGTTCGTGCTCATGGGCGGGTTCGTCACCGTCTACAACTTCCTCGGCTACCGCCTCCTGCAGCATCCGTTCGACCTCAGCGAGGCCGTCGTCGCCACCGTCTTCCTCATGTACCTCGCCGGCACATTCTCCGCGACGTACGCTGGTCGGCTCGCCGACCGGATGGGCCGACGGGGCGTGCTCGTCGCGGCGGTGCTGATCATGCTCGCCGGCCTCGGGCTGACCGTTCCGGACTGGTTGCCGACGGTTCTCGTCGGCATGTTCCTGTTCACCGCCGGCTTCTTCGCGGCCCACTCCGTGGCCAGTGGCTGGGTCTCGGCTCGTGCGACGGATCATCGCGCGGAGGCGTCGTCGCTCTACCTTCTCCACTACTATCTCGGCAGCTCCGTCGTGGGAGCGCTTGGCGGACTGGCCTTCTCATCGCTCGGATGGGTGGGTGTGGCGAGCTATGTCGGTGTGCTGGTGCTCGTCGGCATGGGGCTGGTGGTGTTCAGGTCCAGTGCTCGGTGATCGCCTCGATCGTGGCGATCACGTCGTCGGCGGCGCCCTCCGGCGTACCGTCCGGACGCACCGTGACGTCGTTCCCGAGAAGGTCGATGATGCGTTCCGCGTACGCCTGATCGGGGTCGGATCGCGTCTCGAGGTCATCAGCCGCATCTGCACCGGCATGTGCCAGCACGCTCGCGCGGATGCGCGTCCGTTGCTCGTCGGTGAAAGGGTCCAGGAATCTCATCAGTGCCTCCATCCCGCCCGGTTACGGGGCCAGCATGTCACGACCTTGCCCTGACCGTTCAGCACCACCGTCGCGTTGCGGCCCTCGTAGCGGAACGTCGTGCCGTACTGCCCGGATTGCCGGACCACTCGGGTCGGATGGTGGACGGCATCGCGGAGTGCAGCGTCGTTGACGCCGTGTCCGTTGCGGTTCAGCCGGTTCTGCTGGCCGTGGTCGGTGTATCCGGTGATCTGTTTCGGGGCCGCCGGCGGCAACGCCGGTCGCTGCGGCGGTGGAGCGACCGCCCGACAGCGCGCCCTCCACTGGGCTTGCTCGGCACGCAAGGCCGCCGCCTCCGCGTTGTACGCATTCGCCTGCGCCTGCTGCTGCGGCACCCGGAACACGTGGGGCTTGGCGTTGTGCGCCTGGATCCTGGCCTGGATGGAGCGCGCCTGCGCCGCACACGACGAGGACGGCGCGGCGTCGGCGACCGCCGCGATCGTCGGCGCGCCGGAGAACAGCAGACCCGCGAGAACACAGAGGGCCAGAACTGCACGACGAGTCATCGAGCACCACCTGTCAGCCGGAAATCGTCGTGGCGGAATCACTTTCGATGTGAGCCGCCCCGGAGACCGGTCCGTCGCCGGTCATCTGCGGATGACGGTAGCGATCCCGTCGCGGTCACGGGATCGTTCATGTGGCCGATCGTTTCGGTGGCGGACTCCGGGAACATTCACGGCCACGAGGAGCGTCGACTCCGCGACCGATGACATGATCGACGGCGTGAGCACAATCGTTTTCGTCCATGCCCATCCGGACGACGAGGGGACGGGCACGGCGGGCAGCATGATCCGCGCATCGCGCGAAGGGCACCGGGTGGTCGTCGTCTACTGCACCGACGGTGACCCGGGCGACGTGCCCGACGATCTGGCGCCCGGCGAGACGGTCGCGAGTCGACGGCGCGCAGAGGCCGAGGCCTCCGCGCTGATCACCGGGACGGCGCGCGTGGCCTGGCTGGGCTACTCGGACTCCGGGATGACGGGGTGGGCCCGCAACCACGCCGACGGCATCTTCTCGCGCGCCGATTCCGACGAGGCGGCCCGCCGACTGGCCGATCTGTTCGACGAGGAGGACGCCGACGTCGTCGTCGGCTACGACTGGCATGGCGGATACGGCCACCCGGATCACATCATGTTGCACCGGACGACCCTCGCCGCGGTCGACATCGCGGCCCGCCGACCGCGGTACCTGGAGGTCACCATGAACCGTGATCTGATGCGGCAGCTGTTCGTGGCCATGACCGAGATGGGCATGGAGGGTTACGACCCGGACACCAACGGCGACGACGGCAATCCGATCGGTACACCGGAGGCCGAATTGCACTGGGCCGTCGACCTGGGCGACGACGTGATGACCAAACGCGAGGCGCTCGCCTGCCACGCCAGCCAGACCGACGTCCGGCAGATCCTCGAGATCCCCGTCGAGGCATTCCCGTTCGCGTTCGGCACCGAGCACTACATCGAGCCCGGCCGCCCGCCCGGCATGGTGCGCGGGTGGTGGCTCGACGACGCACCCGCGGAGTGATCTGCCCCCTGCCCTGTCTC
>NZ_RKME01000035.1 GCF_003797825.1 Gordonia sp. OPL2 | reverse complement strand
ACCCCGCACCCCGTCGGGCCCCGACGCCATTCGGCACCCGGGCACCACCCACGGCCGGGCATCGGCGATGCTGACAAGGTGACGCACTCCGAGGTTTCTCCGCAGGGAGCACTGGACGGTCTCCGCGTCCTCGAGCTGGGCACGCTGATCGCGGGTCCGTTCGCGGGCCGGCTGCTCGGCGACATGGGCGCCGAGGTCATCAAGATCGAGGCGCCCGGTGCCCCGGACCCGATCCGCACCTGGGGTCAGGCCGAGGCGGACGGCGAGCGGGTCTACTGGACGGTCCACGCGCGCAACAAGAAGGCCATCACTCTCGACCTGCGGGCACCGGCCGGGCGCGACCTGTTCCTGCGACTGGTCGACCATGCCGACGTCATCGTCGAGAACTTCCGCCCGGGCACCCTCGAACGCTGGGATCTCGGCTACGACGTACTGGCCGGACGGAATCCGGGCCTGATCCTGGTGCGGGTGTCCGGCTACGGCCAGACCGGGCCGGCGGCGGGTCGTGCCGGATACGCCTCGGTCGCCGAGGCCGAGAGCGGTCTGCGCTACCTCAACGGCTATCCGGGTGAGGCACCGCCACGGCTCGCGCTGTCGCTCGGCGACACCCTCGCCGGCATGTTCGCGGTCCAGGGCGCCCTCGCGGCGTTGCACCGGCGCACGGTGACCGGCCGCGGCCAGGTCGTCGACACCGCCCTGACCGAGGCGTGTCTGGCCGTCCAGGAGTCCACGATCGCCGACTACGACCTCGGCGGGGTGGTCCGCGGACCGTCGGGCACCCGTCTCGACGGGATCGCGCCGTCGAACCTGTATCTCGCCTCCGACGGCTTGCGACTGGTGATCGCGGCGAACCAGGACACGGTCTTCCGCAGGCTCTGCGGGGCCATGAACCGGCCCGACCTCGCGACGGACCCGCGGTTCGCCGACCACCGGGCGCGCGGGGAGAACCAGGACGAGCTCGACGGCATCATCGCGGACTGGGCGATCGCCCACAGCAGTGACGAACTGATCGAGATCCTCGGCGCGGCCGGTGTGGTCGTCGGTCCGGTCAACACCGTCGCCGAGGTGGTCCGCGATCCACAGATACTCGCACGCGACATGCTCGTGCCGCACCACGACGAGCGACTCGGCCGGGATGTGCTCGGACCGGGGATCGTGCCGAAACTGTCGGAGTCACCCGGCCATGTCCGGTCGGCCGGCCCTCCCCGCCCCGGCTCCCACAACGACGAGATCTACCGGGGCCTGCTCGGCGTCGACGACGCCACCATGTCGTCCCTGATCGAGCAGCGGGTCATCTGAACCGATGACCCTGGGTGACCGACGCGACGAAGTCGGCAACGTGGCTGGTCAGCCGCTCGGGCGACCGTTGACGCCATGCAGCGGACCGACCCGTCTTCGGTAGACTCTCCGCGAACGATGGAATTCACACCATCGAACCGTTCACAGGGGGATTCATCCGAATGACGTACGACAACTCCGGGAGTTTCGACAATTCCGGCGTGCCGGCGCCCCCGCCGTGGCTCCAGTTCGCCGATCCGGAGTCGCTCGAGGCGCCCGAGTCCGCACCGCCGTCGCGTGAACAGCGTCCGTCTCCGACGACCGGCCCGCATCCGGAACGGACACAACCCAGTCCGCCTCCGCCCGGGGTCTCGCGTGCCGACCTCACCGGGCCACCCGCGCCCGCCCAGCCTTTCGCGCCGGGCAGTGGCGATCCCACCGGCACCGGTCCGGCAAGCGGTCCGACCAGCACCGGGCCCACCAGCACCGGCGCGAACAGCGAGCCAGCACGCCCGCCGCACCCGATGGGACCACGGCCTGCCGTCGACCAGGCCTTCGAGGCGCCGCCTGCCGCGTACTCGCCACCCCCCACCCCTCCGGCCTCGTACCCGGCACCGCCGTACCAGCCGGGTCCGCCCCCGACCGCACCTGCGCAGCAGCAGCACCAACAGCCGCATCCCACGCAGGCACCGCCGCCGGCCCCTGGACCGATGGCGCCTCCGATGGGCCCGGGCGCGCCGTACGGCAACGGCTATCCGATGACTCCCCCCGGCTACGGGGATCCCCATGCCGGGCCGGCGCTCGACGAGGTGGCGCTGATCCGCAAGGCCCGGCGCGCGCCCAGCCGCGGCTGGCGCCGTGCCGTGCACACCATGTCCGCCGGTGCGATCAATCCCGGTGAATCCCAGGCGGATATCGAGTACAAGCATCTCCTCGAGCGCGTCAATCGTCCCGTCCGCGGCGACTACCGGATCGCGGTCCTGTCCCTCAAGGGCGGCGTGGGCAAGACGACCACGACGGTGGGTCTGGGCTCGACCTTCGCCTCTCTGCGTGGTGATCGCGTCATCGCGGTGGATGCGAATCCGGATCTTGGCACCCTCGCCCAGCGGGTACCGCAACAGACCCGCTCGACGGTCCGGGATCTGCTGGCCGATGAGAACGTGTACCGGTACTCCGACGTCCGCGCACACACGTCGCAGGCGCCGAGTCGGCTCGAAGTGCTTGCGTCCGAACGTGATCCGGCCATGGCCGAGGCGTTCAGCGACGAGGAGTACCGCGGGGTCATGCGCATCCTGCAGCGCTTCTACAACATCATCATCACCGACTGCGGCACCGGACTGAGTCACTCGGCGATGAACGGCGTCCTCGACATGGCGAACGCGATCATCCTGGTCAGTTCACCGGCGATGGACGGTGCGCGCAGCGCGGGCGCAACCCTCGACTGGCTGGAGGCCCACGGTTACGGTCACCTGGTGTCGCGGGCCGTCGTGGTCCTCAGTTCGTCCCGGCCCGGCGCGTCGACGATCGACACCGATCAGCTCGGCCAGCACTTCCTCACCCGATGCCGGGCCGTGCACAAGATCCCGTTCGACGATCATCTCTCCGAAGGCGCCGACGTCGACCTCGAACTGGTCGGCAAGAACACCCGTCGGGCGTTCGCCGAGCTCGCCGCGACGATCGCCGACGACTTCTCGTCGGGATCCGACCGCGACGAGCCGTTCTACCAGTAGCTCGCGGATCGCATGTGGATGACGGGGAACGTGACGGTCAGCGATACGGTCGCCATCATCTGATCACCGGTCGCCGGGACTCGGTCCTTGTCATGCGGCCGGATCGTCGTCGGGCACCGACCGCGTCGCACGCCACCGGCGCCCGAAGTGGATCGCAGTCGGGACCACGACCGTCAGCACCGACGCGATGATGAACAACTCGAGGTGATCGCGGATGATCGCCACCTGGCCGAGCCAGTATCCGAGCATGATCAGCCCTGCCGCCCAGGCGATACTGCCGAGAACGCTGAACAGCGTGAACACCCGATAGGACATGCCGGTGAAGCCGGCGACGACCGGCGTCAGGGTCCGCACGATCCCGATGAACCGGGCGAAGAACACCGTCGCGGCACCGAATCGCTCGAAGTACCGATGCGTCTTCGCCAGGGGCTCCGGACCGATCATCCGCATGACCCGCCCCTCGACCACACCCGACCCCAGGCGTCGGCCGATGAGATAGCCCAGCTGATCGCCGATGATCGCCGCGGCCGGAACCGCGAGGCACAGGAGCCACCATGGCGCAAACGGATCCGGTTGCGCAGCAAGCACGCCCGCGGTGAACAGGACCGAGTCACCGGGAAAGACGAAGCCGATCAGCAGCCCCGTCTCGACGAAGATCAGAACGCAGAGACCGATCAGCCCGCCGGTGGCCAGGAAGCTGTCGACATCGAACGGATTCATCGCCTCCAGCCTAGTCAGGCAGGCATCCCACCCGACCGCTGCGACGGCAGACCGCGCACCAGCGTTCAACCGACGTTAACTCGATGCAACATCCTGGGCAGAATGTGCCAACGTAGGGTTTACTCGGGGGTCAGGACGCCGCCGCGGCAGCACCGCGAGACGAGCGCGCACCAGAGACGTGAATGCACGAGGAGCCACCGTGTCCGGAACCACTCACCCGCCCTCCGGGGGCGTCCGCGGGCGACCGCGTGCGACGTCGCCGAAGGCCCCATCGTTGCGCCCGGTTCTCGACACCGACGTCCGCATCGAATATCACACGATCCACGGATATCGTCGGGCCTACCGCATCGCCGGGAGCGGGCCCGCGCTGTTGCTGATCCACGGCATCGGCGACAACTCGTCCACCTGGGACGAGGTGATTCCCACGCTGGCACAGCACTACACGGTCATCGCGCCCGACCTGCTGGGTCACGGCCTGTCCGACAAACCCCGCGCCGACTACTCGGTCCCGGCCTTCGCCAACGGGATGCGCGACCTGCTGGTCGTGCTGGGGCATTCGAAGGTGACCGTCGTCGGGCACTCCCTCGGCGGTGGCGTGGCCATGCAGTTCTGCTACCAGTTCCCACGGTTCGCCGAGCGCCTGGTATTGGTGGCGGCCGGCGGCGTGACGCGTGATGTGAACCCCGCGCTACGTCTCGTCTCCACCCCGGTCGCCCATGAGATCCTCACGATGCTCCGCCTGCCCGGCGTCGTGCCCGCGCTGCGCCTGGGTGCGCGCACCCTCGCCGCAGCGCCGCGGATCCCCGGTGTGCCGAACGCGGTCTCGCCACGCCGGCTGCTCAACGACCACGAGGATCTGGTCCGCGTCCTCGGCGACCTGACCGATCCGACGGCATCGTCGGCGTTCCTGCGGACCTTGCGTGCCGTGGTCGACTGGCGCGGCCAGGTGGTCACCATGATGGATCGGTGCTACCTGACCGAGCGTCTGCCCGTGCTGTTGATCTGGGGTGACGAGGACACCGTGATCCCCTACCAGCACGCGCTGCTCGCCCATTCGGCGATCCCACATTCCGAACTCGAAACCTTCACGGGCTGTGGCCATTTCCCCTTCCGATCCGATCCGGAGAGATTCGCCAAACTCGTCATCGACTTCATCGACCGACACGACGCGGTGGTGTTTGACCCCGTCAACTGGCGTCACCTGATGAGCGAAGGACAGCGTCCCGAGGAGTTCGTCGGAGACGACGAGACGGTCGAGGCCGTGCTGGAGGCGATCGAGGACGGCCGCAGCGCGACCTGATCGCGGCGAATCCAGCCGGTCATCCGGCCGTATGACGTGTGCCGCGGTACGACAGGTGATCGTGCGATGATGTGCCGATGAGCTATCCCGGCCACTCCTCCGACGATCCGTACCGCGACCCCCGCGCAGGCACGTCCGGTGATCCATACGGTCAGGCGACTCCCTACTCGCAGCCGAATCCGTACGGCGATCCCTACGGCAACCCCGCCGGGTACGGCCCGACCGGTCAGCCCTACGGGGTGCCCCAGGGCGGCCAGCCCTACGGTGGCCAGCCCTATGTCAACCAGCCCTACGGTGGCCAGCCCTATGCCAACTACGGCAATCCGTACGGTGGGGCACCGGGAATGGATCCCTCGGCACCCTTCGGGCGCGATCCGATGTCGGGGCTGCCCTACTCGGACAAGTCCAAGATCGTCGCCGGACTCCTGCAGATCTTTCTCGGCACGTTCGGTGTGGGTCGTTTCTACCTGGGCGACAACCAGACCGGTGGAATCCAGCTCGGCCTGACCATTCTCGGCTGGATCACGGTGGTGTTCATCGTCGGTCTGTTCATCTTGATGGGCGTCGGACTCTGGGCGTTGATCGACGGCATCATGATGCTCACCGGGAGCGTGCGCGACCGCAACGGGCTGCCGCTTCGGTCCTGACCCCCGGTGACAGCCGTGCCGTCGGTTCCTCACGTGGCGGTCTGGCCCGCCCGACGGTGCAGTTCGGCAGCCACCCGCACGGGCGAGTTGACCTCTCCGTATCCGCGATAGCCGTTCCGACGGTCGACGATCTCGAAGAACAGGTCCTCGCCGATGGTCGGTGTGAAGAAGTGGAAGAACTCACCGCCGTGGCCGTCGGCGTCGTAGAGGATGTCGAGCTCTCGCATCTCCTCGACGACCGCGTCGGACAGGTCATACCGGGCGCGCAGGTCGTCGTAGTAGTTGTCGGGGATCGGCAGAGCGCGCAGGCCCCGCGCGCGACACTCCCGTGCCGCGACGACGATGTCGTCACAACCGAACGCCGCATGGGTCAGCCCACCCCGTCGACGCAGCGGACCATGCGCATCGAGCTGGGTCGGGACCATCGACGCGACGACCCGGACCGCCGAGCCCGAGGCGGTGGGCAGTGTCAGTGCCTGACTACGCATCGTGCCGACGGCGTCCGGGACGTCGAGGCCGTCGTCGACACGCATTCCGAACACCGACCGCAACAACAACATGGCGCCCTCCCACTCGGCGTTGGCGATCCCGATGCCGACGTGATCGACCTCGGTGAACAGGCTCGACGGCACCTCGGGTCGACGGGGCACGAGGTCGAATCGCTGCTGCCAACCCCCGGCGGATGCGGTCGCACGCAGGTCGATGGCCAGGGTGTCGGTCACCTCGAGCCGGACCACCTCGTCGGCCACGGATGATCCGTCGGGGCTACCCGGCGCCGACACCGCTGCCACCGGCACGTCGAACGCCGCGGCACGCTCGGCCCAGGCCAGGGGCGCGTCACTGCGCAGACCTATCTGCGCGATGGTCGGCATGTCGGCGGGCACACCGGGCGCCGTCCACACGGTGCCGGCGGTGGCATCGACCACGACGGCGAGGTCGGCGTCCCGGTACAACCGGAGTCCGGTCACGCTGTCGACACCCTGGAGATCGAAGCCGATGTGGGACAGGGTCTCTGCAACCTTCGGCGCCATCACCGGGCCGGCGGCCACGCGCACCGAGACGACGTCACCGGCTGCCAGGCCCGGCCGTGACGCGACCGATCGCGAGCCGATCGGTGTGGCGAGGCCCGCCGGATCACCCTCGCCTGCACCGAGTTCGGCGAGGTAGCGCAACGACCGGTGCGCGTCGCGCGCCGTCCGTCCGGGATCCGCGTGGCGATAGATGTCGCTGAACACCTCGAGCGACCACGGACCGCGGTAGCCGGATGCGATGACCGCCCGGATGAACCCCCCCAGATCGAAGTTGCCCTGACCGGGTAGGCAGCGGTGGTGCCGACTCCACTGGAGGATGTCCATGCGCATCGTCGGCGCATCGGCGAGCTGCAGGAAGAAGATGGATTCCGCCGGGAGGTTCGCGATGGCCGACGGATCGTCGCCGCGGGACAGCACGTGGAAGCTGTCCAGACAGGTGCCGAGCGCAGGGTTTCCCACCGCGGCAACGAGTTCGGCCGCATGGCGGTAATCGTTGACGTGGGTGCCCCAGGCCAGCGCCTCATAGGCGAGCCGTTTGCCCCGCGTCTCGGCCCGCTCCGCGGCGCGGGCGAGCTGCTCCCCGAGTCGCACGTCGTCGGTGACCGCGCCCGCCAGCGGGGACGAACAGACCAGGAGCAGATCGCACTCGAGTTCGTCCATCAGGTCGAACTTGCGGTCCAACCGCACGAGATTCCGCTCGAAGCGGTCCTCGTCGATGCTGTCGAGGTCCCGGAAGGGCTGATACAGATCGACCGACAGCCCCCGCCGTTGCGCGGCGCGGGCGATCTCGGCGGGTCCGGACGGCTCCGCGACGAGGTCGGGCTCGAAGATCTCGACGCCGTCGAAGCCGGCGGCGGCAGCGGCGTCGAGCTTCTCGTCGAGAGTCCCCGACAGACACACCGTCGCGATCGAGGTCCGCGGAAGACCGTCGGTGCCCGCCACGGGGAACGGGGACGCGGCCGTCGAGGTCGAGGCTGTGGACATCGTCAAACCTCCGATGGTGATCTGGGACACGATGCCCAGCGAATGTACCAAATAGTTCATTATCGAGTCCATCGCCGACCACATGAGGGGAACTTTGAATAGGCGGTGACGTGCACGAATAGCGGTTTCAATGAACTATCTGGTTAGTTGTCTTGACGTGGTGCCACCCGGTTTGTAGTCTCAGTCACACGCCGCCTACGTGGTGGCGGCCACCACATCAGGAGGACCGATGACCACCACCCACCACGACCTGCCGGCGCCCGCGCCGCGCAAGGCCGCACTGGCCAGCTTCATGGGCAGCCTGGTCGAGTACTACGACTTCTTCATCTTCGGCACCGCATCCGCGTTGGTGTTCAACAAGATTTTCTTCCCCGAGTTCAGTTCGGGCGCAGGAACTCTCGCAGCCTTCGCCACGTTCGGCGTCGCCTACGTGGCCCGCCCCGTCGGTGCGGTGATCCTGGGGCACTTCGGTGACCGGATCGGACGTCAGCGCGTGCTCGTCTTCACGCTGCTGCTGATGGGTATCGCGACCTTCCTCATTGGGTGCCTGCCCGATTACCACACCATCGGGATCGCCGCGCCGATCGCGCTCGTGACC
Source organism: Gordonia sp. OPL2 (assembly GCF_003797825.1). GTDB lineage: Bacteria > Actinomycetota > Actinomycetes > Mycobacteriales > Mycobacteriaceae > Gordonia. The sequence goes on along the minus strand of NZ_RKME01000035.1, from coordinate 45,520 downwards.
CTGCGTCTGCTGCAGGGCCTCTCGGCCGCGGGTGAACAGTCGGGTGCGAGTTCGCTGACCGTGGAGCACGCGGACTCGGGCAAGCGCGCCTTCTACGCCAGCTGGACACTCAACGGCACCCAGGCCGGGTTGCTGGTCGGAACGCTGGTCTTCATCCCCGTCGCCGCCCTTCCGGAGGACATCCTGCTCAGCTGGGGCTGGCGCATCCCGTTCCTGTTCAGCGCCGTCGTGATGATCGTCGCCTACCTGATCCGCCGCTCCATGCCCGAGACACCCGTCTTCGAGAAGGTCAAGGACTCCGACGGTGTCTCCGACATCCCACTGCTGGCACTTCTCCGGTTCCACTGGCGGGCCCTGGTCCGCGTGATCGCCTGCGCCCTGATCTCGGTGATGAGCACCCTGTTCTCGACATTCGCCCTGAAGTACGCGACCGACGACTTCGAGGTGACCAAGAGCTCCATGCTGCTCGTCAGCGTCGTCGCCAACCTGATCATGCTGTTCAGCCAGCCGCTGTGGGGAATGGCCGCCGACCGCATCGGCCGCAAGCCGGTGTTCATCGGAGCCGCGCTGGGTTGCGCGGTCCTCGCCTTCCCGTACCTGTTCCTGATCACCACCGGATCGTTCTGGATCATCCTCATCTCCACCGTGATCATCCAGTCCGTCGTCTACGCGGCGGCGAATGCGACCTGGCCGTCGTTCTACTCCGAGATGTTCCCGGCACGGGTCCGGTACTCGGGCGTGGCGATCGGCACGCAGATCGGGTTCATGAGCAGCGGTTTCCTTCCGCTCGTCGCCGCCGCCATCCTCGGCGAGGGCCGGATGGGCTGGGTCCCGGTCGCCATCGTCGTCGCCGTCTGCTCGCTCATCGCTGCCGCCGCCGCCTCGACCGCGATCGAGACCAACAAGACCGACACGATGCTCCTCGGCGAGAAGCCACGCGACCCGGCGACCGACGCCGAGCACCGGGTGCTCAACGGCAGCCCCGCCTGATCACCATTTCGTCCGATCCCGATCCCCGGCCCGACCAGGAGTCACCGCACATGTTCGCAGCAGAGTTCGCCACCGCCACCCGCCGGATCGACGACGGAGCGATGGTGTGCGCCCTGGTCGGGCAAGGGATCTCGCAGTCGCTCACCCCGCCGATGCACGACCGCGAGGCCGCCGAGCAGGGTGTCGACTACGCCTATCTGGTGTTCGACGTCCCGGCGGCACGGACCGCGGACCTCGACCTCGGCGGTCTGCTCGACCGCGCGGCGGACGTCGGTATGCGGGGGCTGAACGTGACGCATCCATTCAAGCAACGCGTCCTCGCCCATCTGGACGATCTGTCGCCGGACGCCGCGCGCCTCGGAGCGGTCAACACCGTCGTGTTCTCCGACGGCCGCCGGATCGGGCACAACACCGACTGGTCCGGCTTCGCCCGGAACTTCGATCTCGGGTTCGGCGTCGACAGCGCCGATCCGGTGCGCACGACCTCGGTCATCCAGCTCGGGGCGGGCGGAGCCGGTGCCGCGGTCGCGTACGCGATGCTCTCCCGCGGCACGGCGCACCTGCACATCGTCGACGCCGACCCGCGGCGTTCGGAGGATCTCGCCACACTGCTGGGCGCGATCTTCGGCGCCGCGTCGGTGACCTCCGGCAGCACCGCGGATGCGCACGCGGCGATCGCCACGGCCGACGGAGTGGTGCACGCCACCCCCGTGGGGATGGCCGCCCATCCCGGAATGGCCGTCTCCGCCGGCACTCTGCGTCCCGATCTCTGGATCGCCGAGGTCGTGTACCGACCGGTGGTGACCGAATTGATCGCCACCGCCCGCGCCGTCGGCGCACGGACCCTCACCGGCGACGGCATGGCGGTCCACCAGGCTGTCGACGCACTTCGGCTCTTCAGCGGTCTCGAACCCGACGCCGAGCGCATGACGCAGCACATCCGCGAGCTGATCGCGGCCGAGGACCTCGGCGTCCCGCGCAGCGCGTGATCGTCGTCCGGACCCGTGCGATGAACGAACGATAGAGTTCATGGGGTGACCACCGAGACAGTCCGCCGGCGCGACAGTGAGCGAACCAGGGCGAACATCGTCGCGGTGGCCACCAAAGAGTTCGCCAACAAAGGCTACGCGGGCGCGCGGGTCGACGAGATCGCCGCGAAGACCCACACCACCAAACGGATGATCTACTACTACTACGGCGACAAGGATGGCCTGTATCAGGCGGTGCTGGAGGCCTCGTACGGCAGGATCCGCCGCCTGGAGCAGCGTGTCACCGAGTCCGAGGACGACCCGGTCGCGGCCATCCGGCGAATTGCGGAGATCACCTTCGATCATCACGACCGCAACCCGGACTTCATCCGGATCGTCGCGGGCGAGAACATCCTCAAGGGTGCGCACATCAAGAACGCCACAGCGGTCCACGAGCTCGGCAGCCCGGCCGTGGACATCCTCGGCCGAATCCTCGAGATCGGGCGTGAGCGCGGAATCTTCCGCACCGACGTCGACGCACTCGACGTCCATCTCGCGATCAGCAGCTTCTGCTTCTTCAGGGTCGCCAACCGCTACACGTTCAAGACGCTGTTCGGTCGCGACCTGACCGCAGCCGACCAACGATCGACTCAGCGAAAGATGTTGGGCGACATGATCGTCGCCTACCTGACCGACCTCGACGACGGCGGCGACGAAGGCGACCCGCCGAGCGGCAGGCCGGAGCTCTAGTCCCCGCAGCAACCCTTGGGTGACCGCACGTCGCGGGTGATCTCGTTGCGCGCAGCCAATTCCGCGTCGGACGGATAGTCGACGCCGACGAGGCACAGGCCCTTGGCCTCCGCGACCGGCACCGTGCTGCCGCGCGACCGTTCCGCCAGTAGCCCGCGACACCAGTCGACGTCGCGCCGACCGTCACCGACGCTGGCGACGGCGCCGACCAGGGACCGGACCATCGACCAGCAGAAGGCATCGGCACTGACCCGCCCGATCAGGACCCCCTCGGGATCGGCGATCCATTCGAAGCGCTGCAGGTCCCGAATCGTCGTCGCGCCCTCCCGCCGTCGGCAGAACGCCGCGAAGTCGTTGAGACCGATCAGGGAGCGTGCGGCATCGTTCATCGCGTCGACGTCGAGTGGCCGACGCCAGGTCGCCGTCGTGCGGGCGACGATCGGTTCGGCGCCCCACACCGTGTCGGTCAGACGGTAGACGTAGTGGCGCCGGAGCGCCGAGAAGCGCGCATCGAAGTCCGCACTCACGGCGGCGATCCGTCGGACCCGCACATCGTCGGGCAGCATCTTCGCCAGCCGGCCGACCAGACGCGATGGATCCCCGTCGATCGATCGCGTGTCCAGCGACGACGCGGGGATGTCGGTGTGCGCGACCTGCCCGGTCGCATGGACCCCGGCATCCGTGCGCCCGGCGACGGTGAGCCGGACCGGCACCCGGAGGATCGTCCCGAGCGTGTCGTCGAGCAGTCCGCACACCGTCCGTTGACCGATCTGGGGCGCCCAGCCGGCGAAATCGGTGCCGTCGTAGGAGATGTCGAGGCGGAGCCGGACCGACGAACCACCCGCGGTACGAGAGAACCCGCCGTCACCGGGATCGGTGACGGCGGGTTCCGACGATTCTGCTGAACTCAGCCGACTACTTCTTGTCGCCGTCGACGTCCGCGCCCGCTGCCTCGGCATCGGGGGCGGTCGCCGCGCTGGACTCGTCGTCAACGGCCTCGGCCACGGCCTCGGCGTTCTCGACCTGAGCGTCGCTGGCGTCGGCCTCGACGGCCTGCACCGGGTTCTCCGCGTCGGCGGCCGAGGTGTCACCCTCGGTCGCGACGACGTCTTCGGTCTCCGAGAGCTTGTCCTCGGCGGCCTTCTTCGAGGCGGCGACGCGCGTGGCCCGGCTGGCCTCGCTCGACGCGGTCGACTCGCGCACCAGCTCGATCACGGCCATGGGGGCGTTGTCGCCCTTGCGCGGCAGCGTCTTGATGATGCGGGTGTAGCCGCCCGGACGGTCTGCGAAGAACGGACCGATCTCGGCGAACAGGGTGTGCACGACATCCTTGTCACGGATGTCCTTCATCACCTCACGCCGATTGGCCAGCGAACCGGCCTTGGCGTGGGTGATCAGCTTCTCGGCGTACGGGCGCAGCCGCTTCGCCTTCGCTTCGGTGGTGGTGATCCGGCCGTGCTCGAAGAGCGAGGTGGCGAGGTTCGCCAACATCGCCTTCTGGTGGCTGGCCGACCCGCCGAGGCGGGCACCCTTGGTGGGCTTGGGCATTTCTCTTCTCCTAGAAGAAACTCCCGATCGCAGTGATGCGGAAGTCAGGGTTGGGCGACAGCCTTACAGCTGCTCGGTTTCAGCGAAATCCTCACCGGAGTCGGCGTCGAACGACGCGTCATCCGACCACGTTCCGGTTGCCGGGTCGTAACCGGCGACCTGGGACGGGTCGAAGCTGGCCGGGCTGTCCTTGAGCGACAGTCCCAGAGCGTGCAGCTTGACCTTGACCTCGTCGATCGACTTCTGCCCGAAGTTGCGGATGTCGAGCAGATCCGACTCGGTCCGTGCCACCAGCTCGCCGACGGTGTGGACACCCTCGCGCTTCAGGCAGTTGTAGGACCGGACGGTCAGCTCGAGATCCTCGATCGGCAGGCTGAACGACGCGATGTGGTCGGCCTCGGCCGGCGACGGCCCGATCTCGATACCCTCCGCCTCGACGTTGAGCTCGCGTGCCAGACCGAACAGCTCGACCAGGGTCTTGCCGGCCGACGCCAGGGCGTCGCGGGCGCTGATCGAGTTCTTGGTCTCGACATCGAGCACCAGACGATCGAAGTCGGTGCGCTGCTCGACACGGGTGGCCTCGACCTTGTAGGTCACCTTGAGCACGGGCGAGTAGATCGAGTCGACCGGGATACGGCCGATCTCGGCACCCGACGCCTTGTTCTGCACGGCCGGCACGTAGCCGCGACCCCGCTCGACGACGAGCTCGATCTCGAGCTTGCCCTTGTCGTTCAGGGTGGCGATGTGCAGGTCGGGGTTGTGCACGGTGACACCGGCCGGAGGGACGATGTCGGCGCCGGTGACGGTGCCCGGACCCTGCTTGCGCACGTACATGGTGACCGGCTCGTCCTCCTCGGAGCTCACCACGAGGCCCTTGAGGTTCAGGATGATGTCGGTGACATCCTCCTTCACCCCGGGGACGGTGGTGAACTCGTGCAGGACACCGTCGATGCGGATGCTGGTGATCGCAGCTCCGGGGATCGACGAGAGCAGGGTACGACGCAGCGAGTTGCCGAGGGTGTAGCCGAAGCCGGGCTCGAGAGGTTCGATGACGAACTTCGACCGGTCGTCGGCGATGATCTCCTCGGTCAGGGTGGGTCGCTGTGAGATGAGCATTTCGTGTTTCTCCTTTGGCCGACCGCTATTTGACGGCCTCGAGGGTGAACCGAGCAGCGTTGTGCTGCAGGGCGTATTACTTCGAGTAGAACTCGACGATGAGCTGTTCGGTCAGCGGCACATCGATCTGCGCGCGCTCGGGCACCTGGTGCACGAGGATGCGCAGCGTCGACGGGACCACCTGCAGCCAGCCCGGGACCGGACGGTCGCCCTGGATCTCCTTGGCGATCTGGAACGGCACGGTCTGCAGCGACTTCGGACGGACGTCGATGATGTCGTACTGGCTGACCCGGTAGCTGGGCACATCGACATTCACACCGTTGACGGTGAAGTGGCCGTGCGTGACCATCTGACGGGCCTGACGACGGGTCCGGGCCAGGCCGGCCCGGTAGACGACGTTGTCGAGGCGGGTCTCGAGGATCTTCAGCAGTTCGTCACCGGTCTTGCCGTTGCGACGGTTGGCCTCTTCGTAGTAGCGACGGAACTGCTTCTCCATCACTCCGTAGGTGAAGCGGGCCTTCTGCTTCTCCTGCAGCTGCTGCAGGTACTCGCTCTCCTTGATCCGCGAGCGGCCGTGCTGGCCGGGCGGGTAGGGGCGACGCTCGAACGCCTGGTCTCCGCCGATCAGATCGACGCGCAGACGACGGGACTTCTTTGTTGCGGGGCCGGTATAACGAGCCATGGTTTTCTAGTCCTCCCTTTCCCGCTAGACCCGGCGCCGCTTGGGCGGACGGCAACCGTTGTGCGGCTGCGGGGTGACATCGGAGATGGTGCCGACCTCGAGACCGGCGGCCTGCAGCGACCGGATGGCGGTCTCACGACCCGAGCCCGGTCCCTTGACGAACACGTCGACCTTCTTGACGCCGTGCTCCTGTGCCTTGCGCGCAGCGTTCTCGGCCGCGAGCTGAGCCGCGAACGGGGTGCTCTTGCGCGAGCCCTTGAAGCCGACATGACCCGAGGACGCCCAGCTGATGACGGCGCCGTTGGGATCGGTGATCGACACGATGGTGTTGTTGAACGTCGACTTGATGTGTGCGTTGCCGTGCGGGACGTTCTTCTTATCGCGACGGCGGGTGCCCTTCTTGGGGCCTGCGCTACGTGACTTGGGTGGCATTACTTCTTCTTCCCGGCGATCGTCTTCTTCGGGCCCTTGCGAGTGCGGGCATTGGTCTTGGTGCGCTGTCCACGGACGGGCAGGCCACGACGGTGGCGCAGACCCTGGTAGCAGCCGATCTCGATCTTGCGACGGATGTCGGCCTGAACCTCGCGACGCAGGTCACCCTCGACCTTCACCGAGTTCTCGATGTACTCACGCAGCTTCGCGACGTCTGCGTCGGTCAGATCCTTCGCACGGAGGTCGGGGCTGAGCCCGGTTCCGTCGAGGATCTCCTTGGAGGTGGTACGACCAACTCCGTAGATGTAGGTCAGTGCGATCTCCAGCCGCTTCTCGCGGGGGAGATCCACACCAGCAACACGTGCCATGTGGCGGTTTCCTTCACTTCTCAGAGGTCTGCTCCTGGTCCGCCCCTCTCTCTGCGGAGGGCTCCGGCCTCTGAACCGGAGGTGGGCGCCGACCCGTATGTCGGTGCTGGTGCCAGGAGGGCTTCACAAGAATCTGTTCAGCTCTGTAGGTGTATTCAGTTGTCTGTAACTCTGTCGCCCGCTCGCTTCGCTCCCGGCGCGACGTCTCAAGCGACCCCGAGGGGTGCCGATGATCAGCCCTGACGCTGCTTGTGACGCAGGTTCTCGCAGATCACCATGACCCGACCGTTACGGCGGATCACCTTGCACTTCTCGCAGATCGGCTTGACGCTCGGCTGAACCTTCACGTCCGCTTCTCCTCGATGGTCCAGGCACGACGAAGCCGCGCCTGATCTGTCCTCACCCCTGTCTGGGGAAAGTCTTACTTGTACCGATAAACGATGCGCCCACGACCGAGGTCGTAGGGCGAGAGTTCCACGACGACCCGGTCCTCGGGCAGGATGCGGATGTAGTGCTGCCGCATCTTGCCGCTGATGTGGGCGAGGACCTTGTGACCGTTCTCCAGCTCAATGCGAAACATCGCATTGGGCAGGGGTTCGATGACTCGTCCCTCGACCTCGATGGCCCCGTCTTTTTTCGCCATGTCCTCCGCGATCCTGGCTCGGCGAACTCGGTGGCCGCAGGAGCGGAACCGGGACGCGAAGCCGGGTTGAATCAATGTATATCCGTTAGGGTGATGGCACCGGATCGGGTGATCGATCCCATCAGGGTGATCACCGCCGGACCCGGATGTCCCCCGGCCACAGGGCCGAGGACACGCAAGGACCGGCATGCGACGCACACCGACGTTCTATGTTACGCGAACTGGCAGAACAGTCCAAACCGCCAGAACGACGACCGCACTCAGCGCCCACCCGCATCGCGGTCGCCGGTGCCCGCCGGGGTCTCGATCCGCACCCGATGGGCGAACACCCACTCCTGCGACCGCTCGGTGACGACGTACCGGAACACCAGGCGCATCGCGGTGTCGTTGAGCACCCGACGCAGACCGCGGGGCGTCTTGGTGCTGCTCGCCCTGGCGCCCATGGCGACGATCTTCTCCACCCGCTGCCGCCGTAAGTGTTCGAATGCACGCAATCCCTCCTGCACCGTGTCGGCGCGGCCCAGGCTCGACGCCATGACCACTGCGTCCTCGAGCGCCATCGACGCCCCCTGACCCGAGCTGGGCGCGGGTGCGTGCACGGCGTCGCCGATCAGCCCGATCCGCCCGCGATGCCATATCGGCACCGTTGGCAGGTCGAAGGTGTTGTCACCCGCCAGCTCGAGCTCACCGTCACGGATCAACGCGGCCACCGGACCGTCGTCGGCGTCGGCCAGTTCGACCAACTGAGATCGCCAATCGCCGAGGGTCGTCGCCGCGCGCTCGGCCGGCGAGATCGGCTCGCGCGGGACGTTGGCGAACCACACGACGTCACCCGCCGGCGTGGGCAGCGCGCCAAAGAATGCTCGCCGACCGAAGACGAAGGTCCACGACTCCGCTGCCAGCGCCGCGGACAGCGGCGTGTTCCGGGTGATGCCGCCGAAGTTCGTCAGTCCGACATATCGCCCGGCCGGACCGGTGGGATCGATGCAGGCGCGGACCGCCGAGTGGATTCCGTCGGCGCCGATGACGACGTCCGCGGTCAGCCGGCGGCCGTCGGCGAGGTCGACGACCACGACGTCTCCCGATTCGGAGACCGCCTCGACACGTGTCCCCTCGTACACCCGGATGCCGCGCTCGGCGACCTCGTCGAGCAACGCCGACGCCAGCCGCGGCCGGTGGAACGACAACGCGGGGGTGCCGTCGTCGAGCGGTGCACCCAGCGACAGCGTTCCCAGTGTGCGTCCGGTGGCGCCGGTCATCACATTTCGGCGCGTCGGGACGCCCAGCGCCCGTACCCGCTGCAGCGCATCCACCTCGGCCAGCGCGGCCAGACCGTTCGGCGAGATGGTGAACCAGGAACCCGCCGCGCGGGCGTCCGCAGGTCGCGCCTCCACCACCGACGGTTCGATCCCGACCTTCTGCAGCGCCAGAGCGACCGCGGGTCCGGCGATTCCCCCGCCCACCACCACAGCTCGCATGACATCATCCCTTCGTACGAAGATCGTATGATTCGATTTTCGAATGTTTCGTATTTCGAAAGGAAACCACGGTGGCGCGCACCCGTCAAGCAGCGATGGCCGACGTCGGCCGCGCGATGCAGCGATACCAGCGGACGGTCCAGTCATTCGACGACGCTGTCGCGCGCAGGCTGGGTGTGGGACCGGCCGACATGCGATGTCTGGACTGGCTGTCGGAGAGACCGTGCACGGCCGGCGAGATCGCCGCGGCCACCGGATTGCGTCCGGCAGCGACCACCGCGCTCATCGATCGACTGGTCGACAAGGGGTTCGTCCGACGGACCGCGGCACCGACCGACCGGCGCAAGGTTCTCGTCGAGCTCACCGAGGACGGACAGCAGCAGGTCTGGTCCGCATATGGACCGATGGTCTCCGAAGGGCAGAATCTGTTCGACGACCGGACGATCGCCGAGTTGGATGCACTCGGCGAACTACTCGACTCGATGTCAGAGCTCACGGAACGGCACCGGACCCGCGTGGACGCGGGAGAATGAGGACATGGGCACCGTCGACGACTATCTGGCCGGACTCGAACCCGCCGATCGCGATGCGGTCGAGGCCATCTACGCGATCGCCCGCGAGGTCGTGCCGGATGCCGAACAGGGCAAGGGTTACGGGATGCCGGCCCTCACCTACCGCGGTAAGCCGCTGTTGTCGGTGATGCGCACCAAGAAGCACATCGGCATCTATCCGTTCAGCGCGGACGCGGTGGCGGCCGCGGCACCGCGGCTCGACGGCTTCGACACGGAGAAGGGCACGATCCGATTCCAGCCGTCGGCTCCCCCACCCGCCGACGCCATCCGCATCCTGGTCACGGCTCGGCGCGACCAGATCTGAGCCGATCCGGACCGGGCGCCGTCAGCGCAACACTTCGATCAGGGCCACCCACGCAAGCACGATGCCCGCTGCGATGGCCGCCACCGAACCGGCCCGCGAAAGTCCACGATCTTCCCGCACGGGACACGCGTGTGCTGGGTGTTCGGCGACTCTCCTGGCACACTGTGCCCATGTCCGCGTTCCTGATTCGCTCCGCGTTCACCGGCTTCGCCCTCTGGATCGCCACCCTCATCGTGCCCGGTCTCGACTTCGTCGGAGGATCGACGACGTGGGAGAAGGTCGGGATCGTCGTCGTGGTGGCACTGATCTTCGGCGCCGTGAACGCGATCATCAAACCGATCGTGCAGTTGCTCTCGATCCCCCTCTACATCCTGACGTTGGGGCTGATCCACATCGTCATCAACGCCTTCATGCTGGAGATCACCGCGTGGATCACCCGCAACACCACCCATTGGGGACTCGAGGTCGACAGCTTCTTCTGGTCGGCGATCCTGGGTGCGATCGTGATCTCCATCGTGGGGTGGGCCCTCGCATTGCTGCTCAAGGAACCGGTGTGAGGCACGGGCGCCGCGCGGCCCGGCCGGCCGCACTCGCCGTCGCCGTCGCCGTCATCGCCGCGCTGGGACTGAGTGCGTGCGGAAGTGACGGCGGTGGTGACGATCCGCGCACGGTGACCGTCGTCGGCAGCGGCAAGGTGACCGGTGTACCGGACACCCTGCGCGCCGACATCGGGGTCGAGGCGACCGCCGCGGACGTCTCGAGCGCACTGAACGAATCGAGCGAGCAGGTCGCGAAGGTCACCGATGCCGTCGTCGCCCAGGGCGTCGACCGCAAGGACGTGGCGACCCAACAGGTCGATCTGAGTCCCCGCTACGCGAACGCGCTACCCGGTGGATCGAGTGAGATCTCGGGATATCAGGCGACCAACACGATCCGCGTGACGATCCGCGACATCGCGAAGGCATCCGCCGTCCTCGCGGCGGCCGCCACCGCCGGCGGCGACAACACCCGGATCAGCAACGTCACCTTCGCGATCGACGACGACGCCGAGTTGATGAAGCAGGCCCGGGAGGCCGCCTTCGACGACGCCCGATCGCGGGCCGATCAATACGCATCCCTCGCCGGCGACTCGCTCGGCAAGGTGCAGAAGATCGCCGAGACGACCAGCGGGCAAGAGCAACCCGCTCCCCTGCAACGGGATTCGTCCGTGGCGGCCGCGCCTGTCCCCGTCGAGCCCGGCCAGCAGACGCTCACCTTCTCGGTGACCGTCACCTACGCGCTGACCTGACCCACGGACAGGACGGCTCGCCCGCTCCTCAGGGATCGTCAAGCAGACGAGCCGGCGCCTCGCTCCTCAGCGATCGTCAAACAACCGGGCCGGGTGGGGTCACGCCCCGATGATCGCGGCGAGTTCGTCGACGGGAGTCTCGGATCCGAGGACCTGGATGGCGACGTGATCGGCGCCGGCGTCCAGGTGCGCATCGACCTGGCGCCGCACCGACGCCGCGTCACCATGCGCGACCAATGCGTCGATCAGCTCGTCACTGCCACCGTCGGCGATGTCGGCATCGGTGTAGCCCAGCCGCTTCAGGTTCGCCGTGTAGTTCTGCAGATGCAGGTAGGGCTGGTCCACCGGCGGACGGCCCACGGCCCGCGCCGCGACGGCATTCGTCTCGACGACGACCTTGTGCTCGGGAGCGAGGAGCACGCCGGCTCCCAGTTCGTCGCGAGCCACCGTCGTGTGGGCCGGTGGTGTGAGGTACGGATGAGCGCCGAGGGCGCGGTCGGCCGACAACCGCAGCATCCGGGGCCCGAGCGCGGCGAGCAGTCGTCGGTTCACCGGTACCGACTTTTCGTCCAGCACATCGAGGTAGGCGCTGACCGCGTCGTACGGCTTGCGGTACTCGGCGGTGGCCTCGGGATGTCCGGCGCCGACACCGAGATAGAAGCGTCCGGGGAAATCGGTCTCCAGCGCGTGGAACTCGTCGGCGATGACCGCTGCGTCGGTGTTCCAGATGTTGACGATGCCGGTGGCGACGGTGATGTGATCGGTCGCCGCGAGAACCTCTCGGACCGGCTGGAGATCCTTGGGCGAGCCGCCGAGCCAGATGGTGCCGAGTCCGAGTTCCTCGATCCGGCGTGCCTCGTCGGCCGAGAACCGACCGTGCCATCCCCATGTGCCGTGCGTGCCGAATCGCGCGATGTGCGCGGCCTTGTCGGAATCCTCGCCGTGCTCTGCGGTGCTCGTGCTGATGTCACTGGTCATGTCGGGGTCAACGACACGGGGCACGCAGAAGATTCCACACGGTTCCGCCCGGCGATTCCGCACCCGAATCCTCTCCGATGACGAAACAGACAAAAAGACCAGCGGGGGTCTAACGGTTGGAACGTCGGAGGCGCCGGGTGATGGTGATCCATCGACATCACACCGACGACTGACATCCCGGGGGTACTCCAGACGTGACCGCATCGTCCACATCAATGTCTTTGGCCGCGCGCGGCTTTCGACGACGCAGATCCGCCTGGCTGGTCACACTCGTCGCCGTCGCGACAACGCTGTCCGCCTGCTCGTCGAGCGCTGGGCCGGAATTGAACACCGACACACCGCTTCCCACCGAGATTCCGGCGGGCACCACGCTGGTCGTCGCCGACCAGCAGAATCAGATCCGGACTCTGCTGCAGGCCAGCGGACTCGAGAAGACACTTCCGTTCGCCGTCGAATACGCCAACTTCGTCGGCGGCCCGGCCGTGCTCGAGGCGTTTCGCGCCGGCACCGCCGACGTCGCACCGGTCGGCGACGTACCACCTGTGCACGCGGCCGCGACCGGACAGCAGGTCCCGATCATCCTCGCCCGCGAGGTCAAACCGTCGAGCATGTCGCTGGCGACGAGCCCGGGCACGACGATCCGCTCCCTCCACGATCTGCGGGGAAAGAAGATCGCCTACGCCGAAGGTACGGCCCAGCAGGTCGTCGTCCTCCGTGCTCTGCAGAATGCGGGACTGTCGACCGACGACGTCGAGCTGACCCGACTGCAACTCGCCGAGTTCTCCGAGGCGCTCGGCGCCGGTGAGGTCGACGTCGCGCCACTCAACGAGCCACGCCTGACCCGCTACCTGCGCGACCACGGACGCGACGGCGCATCCATCGTGGACCCGGCCGTCGCCGGAAAGATCAGTGAGGGCCTCAGCTACGTGTATGCGCGCGGCGAGTCGCTGGCCGAGCCCGCGAAGGCCGCTGCACTGCGGGCCCTCACCACCACACTCGTGCAGGCCTTCCACTGGACGAACACCCATCCGGTGGAATGGATCAACGCCTACTACGTCGACGATCAGAAGGTGTCCGAGGCCGACGGCTGGAAGATCCTGCAGAGCAACGGCACAACGGCGATCCCGGCGCTCGACGGCGCACTCGTCGCACGTCAGCAGGGAACCATCGACCTGCTCGACAAGGCCGACGCCCTGCCTGAACCGGTGACGTCCGCCGACCTCTTCGATCTCCGCTTCGCGCCGGTGGTCGACGACGCCGTCCGCAAGTACGGCGCAACCCGCCGACCGGAAGACGTGGCCCGATGACAACGGCGACGATCCGTCACTCCGCCACCGGAATCCCGACGCCTGGCGAGGCCGCGGCTCCGGTCCTCGAGCGCCGTCACGGCAACGCTCGCCGTCGCCTCGGTCCCGGTCGCCGCATCCCGGGCGGATGGCTCGTCGGACCGGCACTGCTGCTGCTCATCTGGATCGTCGGCTCCGCAACGGGTGTCATCGACGCACGAACACTGCCCGCTCCGGGGACGATCGCCGCGACGACGGCGGAACTCTGGGCCGACGGCCGGCTGCCGGAGAACATCCTGGCGTCCCTGCGTCTCGCGTCGATCTCGCTGGTCATCGGCGTCGTTCTCGGAGTCGTCCTGGCCTTGATCGCCGGCTTGAGCCGGGTGGGCGAGGCGATCGTCGACGGACCCATCCAGATCAAACGTGCCATCCCGACGCTGGCCATCATCCCACTGGCGATCCTCTGGTTCGGGATCGGCGACCAGATGAAGATCATCATCATCGCGACCAGCGTGCTGATACCGGTCTACATCAATACCCATGCCCAACTGCGCGGCGTCGACGTCCGCTATGTCGAGCTCGCTCAGACCGTGAAACTCTCCCAGTGGCAGTTCATCCGACGCGTCGCGCTGCCCGGCGCCGTTCCCGGGTTCTTCACCGGACTCCGCCTGGCCGTGACCATCTCCTGGCTCGCCCTGGTCGTCGTCGAGCAGGTCAACGCGACGCAGGGGGTCGGCTATCTCATGAACCAGGCCCGCGTGTACGGACAGCTCGACATCGTCGTCGTCGGACTGGTCGTCTACGCCGTGTTCGGTCTCGTCGGTGACGTCATCGTCCGTGCGATCGAGAGGAGGGCACTGTCATGGCGCAGGTCGCTGGGCTGAACCGCCCGTCCGTCGATGAGGCGGGACACGGAACAGTGCTCGCCGCACGCGATCTCACCCGCCGCTACGGGGACCGGGCGGTCCTCGACGGCATCGATCTGACCATCGTGTCGGGCGAGTTCGTGGCACTGCTCGGACGCAGCGGCAGCGGCAAGAGCACCCTGCTGCGTGCGGTCGCGGGTCTGGACGCCGGCGTTGACGGCACCGGCGAACTCGATGTGGCGCAGGAGACCTCGGTGGTCTTCCAGGATTCGCGACTGCTGCCGTGGGCGCGAGTGCTGCCCAATGTCATCCTGGGACTCTCCGGCCGCGATGCCCGGGCGGCCGGACAGGGCGCACTCGACGACGTCGGACTGGGCGGACGCGAGAACGCCTGGCCGAACGAGCTTTCCGGCGGCGAACAGCAGCGAGCCGCGCTGGCCCGGTCGCTGGTACGTCGACCGGATCTCCTGCTCGCCGACGAGCCGTTCGGCGCGCTCGACGCACTGACACGGTTACGGATGCACACCCTGCTCCGTCGGCTCTGCGACAAGTATCGGCCCGGGGTGCTGCTCGTCACCCACGACGTCGACGAGGCGGTGACCCTCGCCGACCGTGTCCTCGTCCTCGACGACGGCAGATTCGTCGCCGACCGTGACCTCACCGACCTCAGAACGCACCGCTCACTGCGCGATCCCGCATTCGTCGCACACCGCGAAGCGCTCCTCGAGGCGCTCGGTGTCGAGACCACAACGAACGGATAGGAACTCATGCCTGCCGAGCAGAAACGTCAACTCCACCTCAACGCGTTCATCTACCCCGCGGGACATCACGAGGCTGCGTGGCGGCATCCGTCCTCGCAACCCGAGCGGATTTTCGACGCCGACTACTACCAGCAGATCGGACGCACGGCCGAGGCCGCCCGCTTCGACGCCGTGTTTCTCGCAGACGGCCCGGCCCTGCGCTCGGAAGCCCGCTACAGCACCGCCGGGCGACTCGAGCCGGTCACCCTGCTGACCAGCATCGCGGCGGCCACCGAACGCATCGGCCTGATCGCCACCGCATCCACCACCTATTACGAGCCGTACAACCTGGCGCGCCTGTTCTCGAGCCTCGACTTCCTGTCCAAGGGACGGGCAGGCTGGAACATCGTCACGACCTCGAGTGAGGCGGCAGCCGAGAACTTCGGTCTGCCGGCCCATCCCGACCCGGCGATCCGCTACGAGCGGGCACGCGAGTTCGTCGACGCCACCATTCGACTCTGGGACAGCTGGGAGGACGATGCCGTCGTCCTCGACCGCGACTCAGGGATCTACGCCGACACCGACAAGATCCACCGCGCCGAGTTCATCGGCACGCACCTTGCGGTCCGTGGCCCGTTCAACGCACCGCGCTCACCGCAGGGTCATCCGGTCCTCGTCCAGGCGGGGGCGTCGAACGACGGACGCGCGTTCGCTGCGCAGTACGCCGAGGCCATCTTCACCGCCCATCAGCTCAAAGAGCACGCCCAGGCCTTCTACGCCGACATCCGAACACGTGCAGAGTCGTTGGGCCGCAACCCCGATCACATCAAGATCCTGCCGGGCATCAGTCCTTTCATCGGCGGGACCGAGCGGGAGGCGAGGGCTCTCGAGCGGGAGTTCGACGAACTCACCGTCCCGGCGTACGGGCTCTATCAGTTGCGCGGGATCACCGAGGTCGATCTGTCCTCTCTCGATCTCGACGGCCCTGTCCCACCCGACATCTTCGGCGACGCCGGGGATGTCACCGACAACACCCGCAGCCGCAAACAGGTGGTCGCGGGGATCGTGGCGCGTGAGAAGCCGACGGTCCGGGGGCTCCTGCACCGTCTCGCCGGGGCTCGCGGACACCGCGTGGTGGCCGGAACGCCGGAGCAGATCGCCGACACCATCTCCGACTGGTTCACCCACGGTGCCGCAGACGGTTTCAACGTGATGCCACCGTTCTATCCGGGTGGGCTCGAGGCATTCACCGAGACCGTCGTCCCGCTGCTGCGACAACGCGGCCTCTTTCGGACCGAATACACGGGCACCACGCTGCGTGAACATTTCGGTCTACCCCGTCCGGTGAGCCGATTCGCCGACGGGCGTGTCGCATCGCACGCAGGTTGAACGGACCCCCGGCCGGGCCCTCGCGTCGTTGTCATCGCGTGACGTGGCAGCCTGGTGCGCATGCGAGCAGTCGTCCAACGTGTCTCCGAGGCCTCCGTGGTCGTCGACGGCAAGACGGTCGGTGCGCTCGACCTCGCCGACGGCCGCCTCGGTCTGGTCGCCCTGATCGGGGTGACCCACGACGACACCGACGAGCAGGCCGTACGGCTGGCCGACAAGATCTGGCGGCTGCGCATCCTCGACACCGACGACGCCGGTCGTGAGCGGTCCGCCTCCGATGTCGGCGCCCCGATCCTGGTGATCAGCCAGTTCACGCTGTACGCCAACACTGTGAAGGGTCGGCGTCCCTCGTGGAATGCGGCGGCTCCCGGTCCGATCGCCGAACCGCTCGTCGAGCGGGTCATCGGGGCGTTGCGCAATGCCGGGGCGAACGTCGCGACCGGCCGATTCGGCGCCCACATGCACGTCCACCTCGTCAACGACGGCCCGGTCACGCTCATCCTCGACACCTGACCGAGGGCACGGTCGCACTCCGCGCAGTACTGTCGACCTCGTGGGACGTATCACCTCCCGACGACGGGTGACCAGGATTCGCCGCGGCATCGCGCCGACGGCGCGTGCCGACGTCCTCGCCGTCGAGGAGCCGTTGGAGATCCGCCTCGACGGCGATCGGTTCGCCGTCACCATGCGCACCCCCGGCAACGACGTCGAGCTCGCGATCGGATTCCTCGTGTCCGAGGGCGTCGTCACCACCGCGGATGCCGTCATGACGGCGCGGTACTGCGCGGGCACCGACGACGACGGCGCCAACACCTACAACGTCCTCGACATCGCCCTCGCACCGGACGTCACGATCCCCGTGACGCTTCGCGCCCGCGATCTGCCCATCACCAGTGCCTGCGGCGTGTGCGGCAAGGACAGCATCGAATCGGTCACGACCCGATCGGCGTTCGACGTCGGCACCCTGACGACGCCGATCGACGCCGAACTGCTGCTGGCCCTCCCCGACCGGTTACGCGATGAACAGAAGGTCTTCGACAAAACCGGCGGGCTGCACGCGGCGGGTCTGTTCGATGCGACGACCGGCGAACTGTTGGCCGTCCGCGAGGACGTCGGCCGCCACAACGCGGTCGACAAGGTCGTCGGCTGGGCGACCACCCAGCAGCGACTCCCCCTGCACAACACAGTCCTCCAGGTCTCCGGACGTGCCAGTTTCGAACTCGTGCAGAAGGCGGCGATGGCCGGGATCCCGGTCCTGTCGGCCGTCTCCGCGCCGTCCTCGCTCGCCGCCGAACTCGCCGACGAACGCCGCATCACGCTCATCGGGTTCTCGCGCGGGGACTCGATGGTCGTCTACACCCACGCCGACCGGGTCGACGCCACACCGGCGCCGTTGTCGGCCCGGTCGTCCTGAGGCTCCCGGCCGTCCGGTCGCCGAGCTGATTCACCACAGTCAACATTCGCCACACTTTTCGGCATTTGTCCGATTACGCTGCCTCCTAGGACAGCGACCGCAACCATCGGAGTGGTCCGGTTCCACCCGGTTTCATCCCCTAGAGTCGGAGAATCGTGTCATGGATGCACAGCAGATCCGGGCCGCCTACCTCGCGATGATGGCCGAACGCGGCCACACGATCATCGATCGGGCATCGCTGGTTCCCCACGACGATCCGACGACACTGTTCACTGGAAGCGGCATGCAGCCGCTGCTGCGTTTCCTCCTCGGCGAACCGCATCCCGCCGGGAACCGCCTCGCCGACGTCCAACCCTGTGTTCGCGCACAGGACATCGAGGAGGTCGGCGACAACCGGCACACCACCTTCTTCGAGATGCTCGGCAACTGGAGTCTCGGTGACTATTTCAAGGCCGAACAGATTCCGATGTTCTTCTCGTTCCTCGTCGACGTCGTCGGGCTCGACCCGAATCGGATCTACGTCAGTGTGTTCTCCGGCGACACCGAACACGGCATTCCCCGCGACGAGGAGAGTGCCGACATATGGACCGAGCTGTTCCAGAACGCCGGCGTCTCGGCCGATCGCGTCGACCTGATCACCGAGGAACACGGCAACGACGTCGGCAATCAAGGCGCCCGGATCGCCTTCTACCAGGACAAGAACTGGTGGTCGCGGGCCGGCGGACCGAACGAGATGCCCGTCGGTGACCCGGGCGGACCGGACTCGGAGGTCTTCTACTACTTCCCTCAGGTCACCCACGATACCGCGTATGGTCGCTTCCCCCACCAGAACTCCGACGGTGGGCAGTACCTGGAGATCGGCAACTCGGTGTTCATGCAGTACCGCCGGACCGTCGGGGACGACGGCGCAGGCTTCGCCGAACTACCCCACCGCAACGTCGACTACGGCGGCGGTCTCGAGCGGATCGCAGCAGCGGCGATCGACAGTCCGGACGTCTTCCGGGTCAGCCTGCTCTGGCCGATCATCGAGAAACTCCAGGAGCTGTCCGGGAAGTCATACGACGACGAGACCCACGCGATGCGGATCGTCACCGACCACGTGCGCGGCGCCGTCTTCCTCGCGGCCGACGGCGTGACACCGAGCAACCGGGAGGCCGGCTACGTGATGCGGCGTCTGCTGCGCCGCGCGATCCGGTTCGCGACCGAGCTCGGTGTGGAGAACAACGTGCTGGCACCTCTCGTCGACGTCGTCGCCGACATATACGCCGACGCCTATCCGGAGGTCGGTGACAAACGCGAGACCATCGTCAAGGTCCTCCAGAAGGAGGAACGCGCCTTCCGCCGCACCCTCAACAAGGGCCTGCGTGAACTCCGCCACATCGCCAAGGAGGACCGCCCGATCACCGGCGACGACTTCTTCACGCTCAGTGACACATTCGGGTTTCCGGTCGAGCTGAGCACCGAGGAGGCGCAGCGTCAGGGTCTGGTCCTGTCGACCGACTGGCGGGCCGAATTCGACGGCCGCCGTGAGGAGCAGCGCCGGAGGTCGCAGGCGGCCACCAAGCTCGGAGCGCACGAGTAGTCGGGTCCGGGGACCCTTCGTGACGCTCGCACGCTCGCTCCTCAGGGATCAACGACCGTGTGCCTCTCATCATCCGCCCCCTGAGGTGCGAGGAGCGTAGCGTACGGCCACGTCCGCTCCCTGAGGTGCGAGGAGCGTAGCGACGAAGCCACGAAGGGTCAGTCCCCCTTCCCCGACGCGGCGAGGCGGACCAGCTGTCCGGGTGTGGCGTCGGGAAGGTAGGCGCGGGAGATCGCCAATCCGATTCGCGGGAGGTCACTCTCGTCGCGGAAGGCGAGGAAGACCGGCTCGTAGCGGGGACTGAACTTCTTCTTGAAGGCGTGCAGCGAGCGGAATCCGTAGAACGGCTCCATGGCAGCGCCGAGGCTGTCGAGCAGACGATCCATGCCCTCCTCCTCCGCGGCATCCGCGCTGCGGGCAAGCGGCGCACCCGACAGCGAGATGAACTGCGCCCCCTCCTCTTTGAACGCCATCGCCGACGACGCGATCAGATACTCGATGACCGGACCGAACCCGTCGGTGCGCCTGCGCATGACGTCGAGGGTCCAGCCGCGGACGGTGCCGTGCTCGGTCTGCTCCCCGTCGCCACCGGCGGGTCCGTACACGGGCAGCCATGACAGCACCCCATGGACGCTGCCGGTGTCGTCGAGCGCGAGTGCCACGCGCACTTCGGGATCCATCGCCTCGTCGACGCTGCCGAGCGTGAATCCCATCTCGGGCAGCCCTTTGTCGCCCACCCATTCCTCGGAGATCGCCCGCACCTGCGACTTGATCGAGAACGACTCGTCGGCGAGGACCACCGAGCGGAAGGTGATGTTCTCCTTCTTCGCCTTGTTCATGGCCGACCGGACGTGCTGCCACGGCTTGCCCTTGAATGCCAGTTCGGGCAGGTCGACGATGGTGTCCTCGGCGATCTGCAGACTGCGCCATCCGAGTTCGTCGGCGATCTGCGCGGTCTCGGCTCCGACCGAGAACCAGCACGGTGTCTTGCCACTGCGCTCGGCGAGGTCGATGAAAGCCCGGACCGCCTCCCGACGTCCCGCGGGATCGCAGACGGGATCCGCCAGCGCGAGCAGCGTTCCCATGTGCCGCTGATATGCGACGGCACCGGCACCGTCGTCGGTGAAGAGGTATTCGTTGCCGGGCCATGTGATCATCCACGACATCGTTCCGCCGCCGTGCTCGTGCAGCAGATCCTTCACGTCAACGACGGGATCGCCTTCGCCCGCGCCCACCCGCTTGGTACGCCACGGCACCCGGAAGGCGAATCGGCCCGGGATGAGCACGGCGAGAACCACACACCACAGCAGTGTCGTGCCGACAGTGACGCCACCCTCCGCCTCGAAATCCGACAGTGCCACCAAGGCGACCACAAGGACGGTGACGACGACGTTGAGGAGACCGATCACGATCGCCACCCACCAGGCCCATCGTCGGCCTCGGCGCAACTGATCGGCGATCAGCAGGTTGATCACCAGGATGATCAGCATCGAGAAGGTGGACTCGTCGCCGGAGTCGGTCGGCCCGAGCGGTCCGCTGCCGGGGAAGAAGAACACGAGCAGGTTGGCCGCCGCGATGAGCAGCACACCCGCGCATCCCAGCATCCGGACCTCGCGGCGGGTCCGGGGCAGGTAGCCGTGTTCGGCGGTGCTGAAGTACCGCTCACCGATGGGCAGCAGGATGATCGTGGCCAGAACGTATTGGACTGTGCCGAAGGTGCCCTCGAACAGGAAGGTGATCGCCACGACGGCACCCAGCAGGACACGGATCCGAAGGCGCCACGGTGATCGCAACGTCGCCGACGCGACCGCGACCGCGGCCACCACCATCGTGATCACCCCGGTTCCGCGGGAATCCGCCAGGTGGTCGATCCACTGCCACGATGTGAAGTCGCGGCTGAACAGCCACACCAGCAGCACCGTCAACAGCTCCGCGACGATCTTGCCGCCGATCGCCACGATGGCGACGCGCGCCGTCCCGAGACGCCATTCGGCCCAGCCGATCCCGACGGCGATCAGGACCAGCGCAATGGCGTACTTTCCGGGACTGGGCTCGAACACCGACGAGGTGAGCAGTGTCCACCACTTGCCCTCCTCGACGGCGGGAAGGCCGAAAGCGACGTCGTGATACCAGGACTTGTGACTCGCGTGATCCCACAGCGACCCGGTGACGAGGCCGAGGACGAAGACCAGCACCCACAGCGTCAGGGTGAAGGGCAGTCGCACAAGGGCGGTCGCGATCGCCCGGATTCGTGTGACGAGGGCGCTCGGCGCCTCATCGACGTTCTCGACGGTGGGTGCGCTCATTCGGGTATCCCCAATCGCTTGGCCAGCCATGGCATCTGCTGACGCAGGCCGGCCGACCACACCGCGAACGTGTGGGCGCCCGGCACCTCGGAGTAGTGCACGTCCATCCCAGCACGTTTGGCGGCCTCATAGGTGGCTTGCACGCCCGATTTGTACTCCGTGTCGCCCGATCCGACGACGAACGCACCGGCCGAATCCGGATACTGCCGGGTGGCCATCAGGTCCATCGGGTTCACGGCGCGGAAGGCGGCGGCGTCGCCGCCGAAGGCCACATCGATCGTGCGCTGTCGAGATCCCAGGGTGGGTTCGAGCTGGCCGGAGATGTCGAGGAACGTCGGGTACAACTCGGGATAGTTCGTCGCCAGCTGCAACGAGCAGGTACCGCCGTAGGACAGTCCCGACGCCGCCCATTTCGTCCGCGCCGTGTCGGCGTTACGCAGATTCTCTCCGACCCAATCGGGTACGTCCTGGGTGAGGTAGGTGGCGACGTTGCCGAGCTTAGAGTCGACGCAGATCGGGTTGCCCAGTTCGGTTCCGGTCGCGTCGGCGACCACGACGATCGGTGTCAGGCCGTGATGGGTGCGGGCGAACTCGTCCATCGTGCTCACGAGTTGGCCACCGAGCAGCCAGTCGTCCGGGGAACCGGGCTGTCCGGCCATCAGCACGAGCACCGGGAGCCGTGGCGTGGGCGTGGTGAACGTGGCGGGCGGCAGGTAGATCTTGGCCGGCCGCGTCTGGAAGCCGGACTTGGTGCCCGGGATCGTGGCCGTCAGAATCCGCCCGCCGCCGGTCATCCCGGCGGGCTCGTGCCACTCGTCGATCGGTACGACCCGCAGACTGTGATCGTCGAGTTGGGAGAGCGACACCGAACTCGCACCGACGTCGCCCATGAGTGCACCGACGGTCGGGTAGGCGGCGAAACTGATGTTGATCTGCGACAGCCCCATCGTGATGGCCAACAGTCCCGCGACGATCGTGACAAGCTTCTGCGCGACGCCGCGTCCCACGATGAATCGCGCCACCATGAGGATCGCGGCGAGCACGGCCACACCGCCCGATATGTAGACCTTCGTCTGGATCGGCTCGGGAAAGGGATGCCAGACGTCCTCGATGATGTAACGGATCGCGATCGTGCCGACCACCGCGACGGCGATCGACACGGGCACCACGACGAGCAGGTAACGGACGCTGGGATACACGATCAACCAGAGGAATCCGAGAATACCGAGAATGGTGACGCTGACCGGAACCCAACCACCGACGATCGACAGTGACGAGGAAAGTCCCATCTCCACCCTCCGCCGCAATGGACTTCGGGGGCCGGCCGCAACCGGTGAATCCCGAGGTGGAGACAGCCGGATCACGCGAAACGGTGTCAGACCACCGGCACCAAGCCGTCAGTGGAGGACATACGGATCGAACGTATCAAGGGCACCCCAACCGGCGCATCCCCCTCGCTCTCTTGCGAGATAGCGAAAGCGTAATGCACACATCGACATCGCGCAGCATATTCGACAACTTCTGTTCACCGGCGATCTCCGACGGTGACAGCGACCGGAGATCAGCTCGGTCGGGTCGTCAGAATCCGCGGGCCGTCACCGGTCACGACGACCGTGTGCTCCCAGTGCGCGGCGCGGGACCCGTCGTCGGTGACGACGGTCCAGTCGTCGTCGGCGACGCTGGTCTCGGTGGTACCGAGTGTGAGCATCGGCTCGATGGCGAGAGTGGAGCCGATGACGAGTACCGGACCGCGATTGGGTTTGCCCTCGTTCGCGAGGAAGGGCTCCATGTGCATCTCGCGTCCGATGCCGTGTCCCCCGTACCCGGACACGATCCCGAACGACCTGCCGAACTTCTGTTCCGCCGCGCGGGTGCCGGTCTCGATCGCGTGCGAGATGTCGGTCAGGCGTGCACCTTCGACCATGGCCGCGATCCCGGCCTCCATCGACAGACGTGTCGCCTCCGACAGGTCTGCGTCGGCGTCGGACAGTTCGCCGACACCGAAGGTCCACGCGGAGTCTCCGTGCCAGCCGTCGAGGATGGCTCCACAGTCGATCGACACGAGGTCTCCCTCGCAGAGCACGGTGTCCGACGTCGGGATCCCGTGGACGACGACCTCGTTCACCGAGCTGCAGATGGAGCCCGGGAATCCGTGGTAGCCCTTGAACGACGGGACCGCACCCGCCTCGCGGATCACGGTCTCGGCGACCTCGTCGAGGTCGAGTGTGGTCGCGCCGGCCACCGCCGCCGCGCGAACGGCCACGAGCGCGTTGCCGACGACGGCACCGGCCGCAGCCATGGCATCGACCTCACCGGCGCTCCGGAACGGAACCGGTTTGGGTTTGCGAAATGCCATGGGCGCGACCGATCTCTGTGGTGATCGCCGGGATCAGGAAACGCCGGCGCCGAGGGCGCTCAGCACGCGCTGATGCACGTCCTGCACGTCACCGACGGCGTCGATGGTCTTGACCTCGTCGCCGTAGTACTCGAGGAGCGGCGCGGTTTCCTTGGTGTACACCGCCATCCGGTTACGGATGACCTCTTCGGTGTCGTCGGCGCGCCCACGGGCCATCATGCGCTCGACGACGACGTCGGTGTCCACCACGAACGACAGCACGGCGTCGAGGCCGGTGTCCAGCTTGGCGAGGATGTCCTTGAGTGCGTCGGCCTGCTCGGTCGAGCGGGGGAAGCCGTCGAGGATGAATCCCTTTGCGGCATCGGGCTCGCCGACGCGGGCACGAACCATGTCGACAGTGATCTCGGACGGGACCAGATCACCGGCGTCGAGGTAGCGCTTGGCCTCGATACCGACGGCCGTGCCCTCGGAGATGTTGGCGCGGAACAGGTCTCCCGTGGAGATGTGCGGAATGCCCAGTGCCTCGGACAGAAGTTCCGCCTGAGTGCCTTTACCTGCGCCGGGGGGGCCGAGAATCACGAGTCTCACTTGAGGAACCCTTCGTACTTGCGTTGCATCAATTGACTGTTGATTTGCTTCATCGTGTCCAGACCCACGCCGACCATGATCAACACGGCCGTGCCCCCAAATGGCAGGTTCTGCACACCACCGCTGTTACCGATCTCGAGGAACAGGTTTGGCAGTACGGCGATGATACCCAGGTAGATCGAACCCGGCAGTGTGATGCGGCTCAACACATAGCCGAGGTAGTCCGCCGTCGGTGTGCCCGGGCGGATACCCGGGATGAAGCCGCCGTACTTCTTCATGTCGTCGGCGCGCTCTTCGGGATTGAACGTGACCGCGACGTAGAAGTACGTGAAGAAGATGATCATCAGGAAGTACACGAGGATGTACACCCAGCTGCTGGGATCCGTCAGGTACTGGCTGATGTAGCGCTGCCAGGTCGACTGCTCGCCGCTCGAGCCCTGCGTCAACTGCAGGATCAGCTGCGGGAGATACAGCAGCGATGAGGCGAAGATCACCGGGATGACGCCGGCCTGATTCACCTTGAGCGGCAGATACGTCGACGATCCGCCGTACATCTTGCGGCCGACCATGCGCTTGGCGTACTGCACCGGGATTCGGCGCTGGCCCTGCTCGATGAAGACCACGCCCGCCACGATCAACAGGGCGGCGACGCAGACGAGGCCGAAGACCAGTCCGCCGCGGGTGTCGAGAATCGTCTTGCCCTCGGCCGGGATTCGGGCCGCGATACCGGCGAAGATCAGCAGGGACATGCCGTTGCCCACGC
Source organism: Gordonia sp. OPL2 (assembly GCF_003797825.1). Lineage (GTDB taxonomy): Bacteria > Actinomycetota > Actinomycetes > Mycobacteriales > Mycobacteriaceae > Gordonia. The sequence goes on along the minus strand of NZ_RKME01000035.1, from coordinate 20,113 downwards.
CCCGCTCGGTGATCAGCTCACCGAACCACATGACGACACAGGCACCGGCGGTCATGACGAGCACGATGATCGCGAGTCCGAAGATGGACTGGTCGTTGAGGATCTGATCGCCTGTCGAGCAATCCTGCAGCAGCTGACCGCGGTCGGCCAGCGCCACGATGCCGGTCGACTGCAGCAATGCCAGTGCGACAGTGAGATAACGCGTGTACTGCGTCATCTTCGCCTGGCCGGACTGCCCCTCCTTGCGCAACTGCTCGAAACGCGGGATCACCACGGTCAACAGCTGGACGATGATGCTCGCCGTGATGTAGGGCATGATGCCGATCGCGAACACCGACAGCTGCAGGAGTGCGCCGCCGGAGAACATGCTGATCAGCGAATAGATGTTGGCCGAGTCGCCGCGCGAGACCTCGTCGAGACACGCATGGACGGCCTTGTAGTCGACGCCGGGGGAAGGAATGGTCGCACCCAGTCGATACAGCACGATGATGCCGATGACGAAGAGGATCTTCTTCCTCAGATCGGGCGTCCGGAAGGCCGCGACGAGGGGGGAAAACACTAACTCCTCCTAGGAACGACCACGCGGATGGACTCGAACGTCCCCCCACGTGCTCGGCAATCGACGGTGATCGAAGCGTCAAGACAACGCTTGAACTCTAACAGTCACGCCATCGGCCCTTGTCAGCGCGACGGGCCGATGTCCGCCTTGTCCGGGCGATCACCTGTCGGTGGCCCCTCGAACAGCGAGACCGCCGGCAGGTCGGCAATGTATCCGCTGGATGTCATTGCCGACCGCCGACGGTGACGGACTCGATTCAGAGCTCGGTGACGCTGCCACCGGCAGCGGCGATCTTCTCCTTGGCCGAAGCCGTGAACTTGTTGGCGGTGACGTCGACCTTGACGCCGAGGTCGCCGTCGCCGAGGACCTTCACCAACTGGTTCTTGCGGACCGCGCCGGCCGCGACGAGCTCGTCGACGCCGATGGTGCCGCCCTGCGGGAACAGCTTGGCGATGTCGCCGACATTGACGACCTGATACTCGACCCGGTTGCGGTTGGTGAAGCCCTTGAGCTTCGGCAGCCGCATGTGGATCGGCATCTGGCCACCCTCGAAGGCAGCGGGCACGTTCTTACGTGCCTTGGTGCCCTTGGTGCCACGGCCCGCGGTTTTACCCTTGGAGCCCTCGCCGCGACCCACGCGGGTCTTCTCGGTCTTCGCGCCCGGAGCGGGGCGAAGATGATGGAGCTTGATTGTCATTACTTGACCTCTTCAACTGTCACGAGGTGCCGAACCACGTTGATGAGGCCGCGGTTGATCGGGGTGTCCTCGCGGGTGACCGACTTGCGGATGCCCTTCAGTCCGAGGGTCCGCAGACTGTCACGCTGGTTCTGCTTGGTACCGATGGTGCCCTTGATCTGGGTGATCTTGAGTTCTGCCATGTCGATCAGACTCCCTGGCCGGCGCGGGCACGCAACATGCCCGCGGGTGCGACATCTTCGATCGGCAGACCACGACGTGCGGCGACCTCTTCCGGACGCTGCAGCATCTTCAGCGCGGCAACGGTGGCATGGACCACGTTGATCGCGTTGTCGCTGCCGAGGCTCTTGGCGAGGACGTCGTGGACGCCCGCGCACTCCAGCACGGCACGCACCGCGCCACCGGCGATGACACCGGTACCGGGGCTGGCCGGACGCAACATCACGACACCGGCCGCGGCCTCACCCTGAACCGGGTGGGTCACGGTGCCGGCGATCAGCGGCACGCGGAAGAAGTTCTTGCGAGCCTCCTCGACGCCCTTCTGGATCGCGGCCGGGACTTCCTTGGCCTTGCCGTAGCCGACGCCGACCATGCCCTGACCGTCGCCGACGACGACGAGAGCGGTGAAGGAGAACCGACGTCCACCCTTGACCACCTTGGACACACGGTTGATGGCGACGACCCGCTCGAGCTGGTTGCGATCCTCGCGGTCGCGACCTCCGCGGTCGTCACGACGGCCACGGCCGCCGCCACGGCGGTCGTTGCCGCCGGCTGCATTCTGGTTGTTGTCGTTTCCGGCGGGTCCGTTTCCGCCGTCACGCTGACGTCCGGGCATCAGAGGTCCCCTCCGGTGTTGACTGTCGTGCTTGTGTAGATGGTCTTCAGACTCGTGCTCATTAGAAGGCAAGCCCTCCCTCGCGGGCGGCGTCGGCGAGTGCCGCGATCCGACCGTGGTAGTCCTTGCCGCCGCGGTCGAACACGACGGTGTCGACACCGGCGGCCTTGGCGCGAGCGGCGATCAGTTCGCCGACCTTGGCGGCCTGCGCGGACTTGTCGCCACCGGCGGCACGCACGTCGGCCTCGATCGAGGACGCCGCGGCGATGGTCTTGCCGGCCAGGTCGTCGATCAGCTGCACGTGGATATGACGCGAGCTGCGCTTGACGGCGAGACGCGGACGCTGCGGCGTTCCGCTGACCTTCTTGCGGAGACGGAAGTGACGACTCGTGGTCGCGGTGCGACGACGGGTCGACACGTCCTTGCCCAGGGGCTTGCGAACGGTCTTGGTTGCTGTATCACTCATGGCTTACTTACCCGTCTTTCCGACCTTGCGACGGATCTGCTCACCCTCGTAGCGAATGCCCTTGCCCTTGTAGGGGTCCGGACGACGCAGGCGGCGGATGTTCGCCGAGATCTGGCCGACTTGCTGCTTGTCGATACCCGAGACCGAGAACTTGGTCGGGGACTCCACGGCGAAGCTGATGCCTTCGGGAGCCTCGATCGGCACGGGGTGGCTGTAGCCGAGGGCGAACTCGAGGTCCTTGCCCTTGGCCTGCACGCGGTAGCCGACACCGAAGATCTCCATCTTCGTGGTGTAGCCCTGCGTGACGCCGACGACGAGGTTGTTCACCAGTGAACGGCTCAGTCCGTGCAGTGCACGGCTGCGACGCTCGTCATTCGGCCGGGTGACAACGATGCAGTTGTCTTCCTTGGCAACCGAGATCGGCTCCGACACGGTGACGGAGAGCTCACCCTTGGGGCCCTTGACCTTCACGTTCTGGCCGTCGACGGTGACGTCGACACCTGCGGGGATCTCGATGGGATTCTTACCGATACGCGACATGGTGAGGCTCCCCTACCAGACGTAGGCGAGGACTTCGCCGCCCACGCCCTGGTTGGCTGCCTGGCGGTCGGTGAGCAGGCCGGATGACGTGGAAATGATGGCCACGCCGAGGCCGCCCAGAACCTTGGGCAGGTTGGTGGACTTTGCATACACCCGGAGTCCCGGCTTGGAGACGCGGCGCAGGCCGGCGATGCTGCGCTCGCGGCTCGGGCCGTACTTCAGGGTGACGATGAGGCTCTTGCCGACCTCGGCATCTTCGATGCGGTAGTCGGTGATGTAGCCCTCGCGCTTGAGGATCTCGGCGATGTTCACCTTGATCTTCGACGACGGGAGTGTCACCTCGTCGTGGAACGCCGAGTTGGCGTTACGCAGACGTGTCAAGAAGTCTGCGATCGGGTCAGTCATGGTCATGGTTGACCGTCAACCTTTCTCGTAGCGGTTCCCATACAGCGCCGATCGCCGGGAAATGATCCCTGACCTGCGGTGGGCCTTCCACGAAGTGGATAGTTGTCAATAAGGTTCTCGCCGCCGATGCCCTCGGTTTTTCACCGGCACCGGAGACTATTCGGTTGTGGCGTGCGCGCCCCGGGGAAGACCGCAGAGCGCAGGCAACCGTTCTAGTGTAGAGAAGTCGCTGGCCAGACCCAAATCGCGGCGTTCACCACGACACGTCGTGGCGCGAGGTCGGCACCACGTCGAGGTGCCGGTCGGCGCCGAAACGCTGCACACTCTCCAGCATGGCGGTCATCCGACGCTCGAGTTCGGCCTGGTCTCCACCGCTGCCGTAGAACGCGTGGATGTCGTGCACCGCGGCCATCGGGAAGAGCTCCTCGACGATGGCGTCCACCGGCGGGGTCGTGTCCGTCAGGGTCTTCTCGACGATGTTCTGGGTGTAGCCGAAGGTCGCCTGCGTGTCGATCGCGACCCGGGTGTGGTCGTCGAGCCAACGATGGAGCCATTCGGCGCGGTCGAGGTCGGCGGGTCGTCGGAGAAAGGCCAGATTCGACAACGCGTCCACGCGAGATCCGTCGCCGCACACGACCGCTTCGAGTGGTGTCCGCTCGGCGACCCGCCAGGCGTCGATATCCGGCACCAGCGCCGCGACGACGTCGACCGCCGCCACCGGATCGTCGAGCCATACGCTCACCACCGCCATGATCGGCGGATCGAGTTCGGTGATCCGCATCGCGTCGGCGACCACGTCGTCGGAGACGTTGAGCTGCACGCGCGTCGCCCCGGCCGTGCGCAGCCCCGGCGCCAGGACCCCGATGTCCGGGGTCGCGCCCAGCGCACCCCGCAGCGCGATCATCACTTTCGGCATCGTCTCCCCCGTCGCCCGTCGGCCGTCGGCCGTTCGTCCGCCTCCGTCATTCGGGAAGCATATGGAGGTCTCGTCGCCGCCGATGGATACTTCTGCCCACCCGTGGCGAAATTTCGGATCGTCCATCATCGAGGGGATCTCATGTCGACATCGCCGGGACCTCTGCGCGGGGGTGGCCGCCTCATCGCGCTGGCCTCGATTGTCATCGCGTTGGCGGTGTCGGGGTGTGACTCGGTTCGCAAGGTGATCGGTGGCGCCGACGCCGCGGAGTACTTCGACAGTCGCACCGTCGCCCTGATCGAGGCCGCCAGGGCCGGCGATGCGGACAGAGCTCGCGATCTGATCGCCGACGGCGTCGACGTCGACGCCCGCGGCAACGACCACGACCCCCGCCGCACGGCGCTGTCGCCCCTGCAGTTAGCCGTCGAGTTCGAGAGCCCGCGCACCGTGACGACGTTGCTGGAGGTCGGCGCCGACGCCCGGCTGACCCGCGGGAGCAGCTACAACGCGATGACCTACGCCCTGCTGCGCGATCGGCCGGCATCGGTCGACGCGCTCCTCGCCTTCGATCCGACACTGGCGGATGCCGAGGATCGGCTCGGTGGCAATGCCCTGCACACGGCGGTGCGCCACGGTCGCGACGACAGTGTCCGAAAGCTCATCGACGCCGGAGCCGATCTCGATTCGGTTCAGCCGTTGTCCGGCCAGACACCGCTGTTCACCGCGGCGGGCGTACAGAACGTCGACCATTGTCTGTTGCTCATCCGCGCGGGCGCCGACGGTGGCCACCGCGACAACCGGGGCGCGACCTTCCTCCGTGGTCTGTATCTCGCGCAGGACTCGATCCGCACCGGCGAGTTCCTGCGCAAGCGCACGTCACTCGAGGCAGCGCTTCGCCTGCGCGGTTTCCCCGTCGAGACAGGTCGCTGACACACACCGTTGACCTCGCCGTGAGGTGCACCGCCGTCGCAGATGTCCGATTTCGTGGACCATCGGAAGAGTGAACCGACGACAATTCCTGTCCGTGGCCGGCGCGACGGCCACCACCCTGGTCGCGGGTGCGTGCTCGTCGTCATCCCGCGGACCCGTCGAGCCGTCCGATGGTGGCAGTCCGGGAATGCCCGCGCCCGCCGGTGCGCCCGAGGTGATCGCGGCCGGCCTGAACGTCCCGTGGTCCATCGTGTTCCTGCCCGATCGCAGTGCGCTGGTGTCCCAGCGCGACGACGCCCGGATTTCACAGATCAGGCCGGACGGCATTGTGCGGACCGTCGGCGATGTCGCCGACGTCGCGCCACGTGGCGAGGGCGGGCTGCAGGGTCTCGCCGTCGCCGCCGACGACCCCGGAACGGTGTTCGCCTACTACACCACGGCCGACGACAATCGCGTCGTCCGAATGGATTTCGACGGCGCACGGCTCGGCACACCCCGGCCGGTCGTCACCGGACTCGACACCGCGTTCAATCACCACGGCGGTGCGATGCTGTTCGACCGCGACGGCACCCTGTTCGTCGCCGTCGGTGATGCGGCGCAGCCCGAGGTCGCCCAGGACATCCGGGCACGCAACGGCAAGATCCTGCGGATCACCCGGGACGGGCGACCTGCGCCGGGAAACCCCTTCGGCAACGAGGTGTGGTCCTATGGGCATCGCAACGTCGAGGGGCTCGCGTTCGACGGCGCCGGCCGGCTCTGGGCGACCGAGTTCGGACAGAACGACCGGGACGAACTCAATCTCATCCGCCGCGGCGGCAACTACGGTTGGCCCGAGGTCGAGGGCGAGTCCGACGACCCGCGATGGATCCCACCGGTCACGACGTGGTCCACCGGGGAGGCGTCGCCCGCAGGACTCGCCATCGTCGGAGACCGCGCCTACGTCGGCGCTCTGCGCGGTCGCAGGCTGTGGGAGGTCCCGCTGCGGGGCACCTCCGGCGGGACACCGATGGCGCGCTTCACCGACGAGTACGGCCGCATTCGAGCGGTCGCGGCCGCGCCGGACGGGTCTCTGTGGATCGGGACCAGCAACACCGACGGCCGTGGGCTGCCCGGCGACGGGGACGACCGGATCCTGCGGATCCCGCTGTCGTGAACCGGCGTCGCAATCGCAGCCGTTGAACCAGTTCGATGACATGGCAGTCACGTTTACCCGCGAGTCCGGACACAACCGATGCCGATCGGAGCACCATGGAATCATGGACGTCACGCATCTGCCCGATCTCGTCGACGAACTGCTGGCCGCCGCGCGGGAGGCGCACAGTGGCCGGGCCGCACACACGTTGTACGGGAACTCGGCTCATCACCTCCGACAGACCGTCATCGCCCTGGCCGCGGGACACTCCCTCTCCGAACACAACAGCCCCGGCGAGGCCACGCTCCAGGTGCTGACGGGTCGCGTCACCCTGGTGGCCGGCGACGATCGCTGGGACGGTGTCGTGGGCGATCTCGCCGCGGTGCCCGACACCCGACACAGTCTGCTCGCACAGGATGATTCGGTCATCCTGCTGACGGTGATCACCGGTCCGCAGCAACCCTGACCCCACCCCCTCGTCGACGACCCAGCCATCGCGTCCACCAGACGAGCATCCCGACGAACACCACAGCCCACACCGACAGGGCCACCCACGATTCCCACGCCCCCAGCGATTCCAGCCACGGTCTCGATCGGAAGACCCCGAGCTGATGACTGGCCTCGCCGTACATGCCGATGGGAAACACCATGGACCACAGCGCTGTTCGAAATCCGGTGACGGCCCCGGGCCGTCGCGCGTGCCACACCGTCAGCGCGATCAGCAGGGGTATGAGCCACGTCGCGAACGCCCACAGCGCCGTGCTCACCGACGCGACGACCTCGTCGTCTAGCAACGTCTGATCGGCCGCCGCACCCAGGATCTCGGCACCGGCCAGCACGGAGATCGCGCCCGCGCCCATGAACACCCAGAACGGAGCGACCTCGTCGTCGACGCGGAGCGGCACGGTGAGCAGCCGGGCCGCCATCAGTGCGGCGATCAGGATCAACTGCACCAGGCCCACCGACCAGCAGATGGCGGCCAGGACTGCGAAGCCCTCGCGATGTCCGGCGTCGGCGAGGGCTCCCGACGACACCGCCACCGATTGGGTCGCGACGACGACCAGGAACCAGGTGCCGTCGACCCGGGACAGACCACGAGTCCCGTTGTCACGCACGACAACACCGATCACGACGTAGCCGAGGACGAACCACGTGACCGCAGCGATCGCTGTCAGGGTGATCGCGGCCCCGTCGATCGCCATCGCCGCGAATCGCGCGGCGAGGACCCCACTCGCGGCGGTGAACGCGAACACGGTGAACGTACCCGTGTGGAGATCGTCCCGTGGGGCGGAACGCTCGGTCGCCCACCGCACGCCGACCAGAGCGGCGAGTACGACGTATCCGGTCACCGCGAGGACCAGGAGGACGTCGGACAGCCCGTGCGCTCCGGTGTTGTGCAGCGCGGTCGACACGATCCCGGTGGCCATGACGAAGGTGAACTGGCCGGGTCGGGCCTGCGGTAGACGTCGCGCCCGCGCACCCTCCAGCTCGGCGTCCCCGACGTCTGCGGCGTCCCCGGTCACAGGTCTCAGTGTTCCATTGACGCGATCCGTTCTCGTCAGGACGACGAAAAAAGGATTGCCTCACCTTTGCGGCGACCGACCTCGTCGTGAATGGAAGGTATACGCGAAAGAAAGAGATCTCACACGTGGTTCTGTGCACTGAGAGCTTATGGACCGCGCGTCGACTTACCGGGTACTTTTCGGAAACATCCTGTGTCCCCATACTTTTCGCCGATCGCCTCAACAGCGCTGAAACCTATCGGGCGCCACATGTTTCGGCGATGTCGCGGCAGGCAGACAATCACGAATGCCGACAGACCTGATCGCCGATAAACCCGGCAACGGGATGCAAACACCCCTACAGTGACCACATGGCCCGGTCTTCTGGAGTACAGGGCGACGCAGCAGCCGCTCTTCTCGACATCGGCAGATTCTTCACGCGATGGGACGAGACCGATGACGGCCGAGCCGTTTTCCGGGAGGGTGGACGCGCCGGAGACATCTTCTACCGGGATCGATGGAGCCACGACAAGATCGTCCGGTCCACGCACGGGGTGAACTGCACGGGCTCCTGCTCCTGGAAGGTGTATGTCAAGGACGGCATCATCACCTGGGAGACACAGGAAACCGACTACCCCTCGGTCGGACCGGATCGGCCCGAATACGAGCCCCGCGGGTGTCCGCGCGGCGCGGCGTTCTCCTGGTACACCTACTCCCCCACCCGAGTGCGTCATCCCTACGCCCGAGGTGTGCTGGTCGAGATGTTCCGGGCGGCGAAGGCACGTCTCGGCGACCCGGTGCTCGCGTGGGCCGATGTCGTCGGAGACCCGATCCGCCGCCGGTCGTACCAGCAGGCGCGCGGCAAGGGCGGCCTCGTCCGGGTGACGTGGGACGAGGCCATCGAGATGGTCGCCGCCGCCCACGTCCACACGATCAAGACCTATGGGCCGGACCGCTGCGCGGGCTTCTCCCCCATCCCGGCGATGTCGATGGTGTCGCACTGTGTCGGCACACGTTTCATCCAGCTCATCGGTGGGGTGATGACATCGTTCTACGACTGGTATGCCGACCTGCCCGTCGCCAGCCCGCAGGTGTTCGGAGATCAGACCGACGTCCCCGAATCGGGCGACTGGTGGGACGCGACGTACCTGATGATGTGGGGGTCCAACGTCCCCGTCACCCGCACCCCGGACGCGCATTGGATGGCCGAGGTCCGTTATCGCGGGACCAAGGTGGTGACCGTCAGCCCCGACTACGCCGACAACACCAAGTTCGCCGACGAATGGCTTCCGGCCCAGGCCGGCACGGACGCGGCGCTGGCGATGGCCATGGGCCACGTGATCCTCACGGAGTACTTCGTCCAGAAGCGGACCCCCTTCTTCGACGACTTCGTGCGCACGTACAGCGATCTGCCGTTCCTCGTGCACCTGGAGGAACACGAAACAGGTCACGTGCCGGGCAAGTTCGTCACCGCCGAGGATCTCGGACCGTCGCATTCGGACCCCGATGCCGACGATGCATGGAAGACGGTCGTGCTCGACGACGCGACCGGGACACCGATCGTCCCCAACGGGTCCATGGGATTTCGATACTCCGCGTCCGGGGAGGGCCGGTGGAACCTCGACCTCGAGGGCATCACCCCCGCACTGACGTTGCTCGGCCGCACCGGCGCCGAATCGATCGCGGTCTCCTTGCCCGCCTTCGACGCGCCGGACGGGAGCGGTTCCGTCCTGCGACGGGGTGTCCCGGCCATCCGCGTCGACGGCAACCTCGTCACTACGGTGTTCGACCTGATGCTCGCCCAGTACGGGGTGCGGCGCGACGATCTGCCCGGGGACTGGCCGTCGGGGTACGACGACGCCTCGACGCCGTACACACCCGCGTGGCAGGCCGAGATCACCAGCGTCCCCGCCGAGGCCGCGATCCGCGTCGCACGCGAGTTCGCGGCGAACGCGATCGAGTCCGACGGCCGATCGATGATCATCATGGGCGCCGGGATCTGCCAGTGGTTTCACGGCGACGCCACCTACCGCGCGATCCTCTCCCTGCTCATTCTCACCGGTTGTATGGGGCGCAACGGCGGCGGCTGGGCCCACTACGTCGGGCAGGAGAAGTGCCGGCCCATCACGGGCTGGATCTCGTTGGCCAACGCGCTCGACTGGTCTCGTCCGCCCCGGACGATGACCGGGACGTCGTACTGGTACATGCACACCGATCAGTGGCGCAACGACGGATATTCGACGGCGTCGCTCGCATCGCCGCTGTCGCGGGGCACGCTGACCCACGAGCACACGGCCGACGCCATCGCGCAGTCCGCCCGGCTCGGCTGGATGCCGTTCTACCCTCAGTTCGATCGCAATCCGCTCGAGATCGCCGACCAGGCGACGGCCGCGGTGGACGCCGGAGCGGCACCGGATGCGGCGACCTTCGTGGCGGCGCAACTGGGCGACGGTAGCCTCACCCCGGCGATCACCGACGTCGACGCCCCCGAGAACTGGCCGCGGACCCTCGTCCTCTGGCGATCGAACCTGATGGGGTCGTCGGCCAAGGGGAACGAGTACTTCCTTCGGCACCTCCTCGGTACGCATCACAACGTCCTGGGCTCCGAACAACCCGACAGCCCACGTCCCAGCGACGTCGTGTGGCACGACGAGGCCCCGGAGGGAAAGCTCGACATGCTGATGTCGGCCGACTTCCGGATGACGTCGACCACGCTGCTCTCCGACGTGGTGCTGCCGGCGGCGACCTGGTACGAGAAGCACGATCTCTCGTCGACCGACATGCATCCCTTCGTGCACGCGTTCTCCCCGGCCATCGATCCGCCGTGGGAGGCCAAGTCCGACTTCGATCTGTTCCACCTGCTGGCGCAGGAACTCTCGCGGCAGGCCCGAACGCACCTGGGTGTGCGCAAGGATCTCGTCAGCGTGCCGCTCCAGCACGACACGCCCGGTGAGACCGCGCAACCGCACGGTCGGGTCGTGGACTGGCGGGACGGTGACGCCCCCGGACGGCCTGGCCGGAACATGCCCAATTTCGTTGTCGTCGAACGTGACTACACCGCCATCGCCGACAAGCTCGCCGCCATCGGGCCGCTGGCGGACACGCTCGGGTTCACCGTCAAGAACGTCACCTTCGACCTCACCGACGAGACGAGCCGGCTCGCCGCGTCGAACGGCGTCATGCTCGGCGGCGCCGGCGACGGGCGTCCCGCCATCGACACCGACGCCAAGCTCGCCGAGGCGATCCTCGGTCTGTCCGGTACGACCAACGGGGCCTTGGCGGTCAACGGATTCGAGAAACTGCAGAAACGTGTCGGCAAACCGCTCGTCGACCTGGCGGCCGGTGCCGAGGAGAAACGCATCACCTTCGCCGACACCCAACGGGCTCCCGTTCCGGTGATCACCTCACCCGAGTGGTCCGGATCGGAGACCGGCGGTCGGCGATATGCGCCGTTCACGGTGAACATCGAGCGGCTCAAGCCGTTCCACACCCTCACCGGCCGGATGCACTTCTACCTCGATCACGACTGGATGATCGACCTCGGCGAGTCCCTCCCGACCTATCGGCCACCGCTGGACATGCACCGACTCTTCGGGGAGCCCAAGCTCGGTCCCGACGGCGAGCAGCAGATCACGGTCCGCTATCTGACACCGCACTCGAAGTGGTCCATCCACTCCGAGTATCAGGACAATCTGTTCATGCTGTCGTTGTCGCGGGGCGGTCCGACCGCCTGGCTCAGCCCGCAGGATGCGGCCGCGATCGATGTCCACGACAACGACTGGATCGAATGCGTGAACACCAACGGGGTCGTCGTCTGCCGGGCCATCGTCAGCCATCGGATGCCCGAGGGTGTCGCGTACGTCTATCACGCGCAGGAGCGGACCATCGACGTGCCGAAATCGGAGGCGACGGGCCGCCGCGGCGGAATCCACAACTCGGCGACGCGCCTGCTGGTCAAGCCATCTCACCTCATCGGTGGATATGCGCAACTCTCCTACGCGTTCAACTATCTCGGGCCTGCCGGCAACCAGCGCGACATGGTCTCCACCATCCGCAAGCGCAGCCAGGAGGTGACGTACTGATGCGTGTCATGGCGCAGGTCGGAATGGTGATGAACCTCGACAAATGCATCGGCTGTCATACGTGTTCGGTCACCTGCAAGCAGGCGTGGACCAACCGGTCGGGCACCGAGTACGTGTGGTTCAACAATGTGGAAACGCGTCCCGGACAGGGCTATCCCCGGCGGTATGAGGATCAGGAACGCTGGCGTGGCGGATGGCATCTGAACAAGAAGGGCAAGCTTCGGCTGCGTACCGGCGGTCGCCTGCAGAAGTTGCTGACGCTCTTCGCCAGCCCGGTGCAACCGACGATCTCCGACTACTACGAGCCGTGGACCTACGACTACCAGACGCTGGTGGACGCCCCGCTGGGCGACGACTTTCCGGTGGCCCGGCCGAAATCGTTGCTGACCGGCGAGGACACCACGGTGACGTGGTCGGCGAACTGGGATGACAATCTCGGCGGCGCCACCGAGATGGGTGATCTGGATCCGATCGTCGCCAAGCTGCGCCGAGACTGTGAAGACGCCGTCAAGTTCAGCTTCGAGCAGACGTTCATGTTCTATCTCCCTCGCATCTGCGAACACTGCCTCAACCCGTCGTGCATGGCGTCGTGTCCGTCCGGCGCCATCTACAAGCGCAGCGAGGACGGGATCGTGCTGGTCGACCAGGACCGCTGCCGCGGTTGGCGCCAATGCATCACGGGGTGTCCGTACAAGAAGATCTATTTCAATCACAAGTCGGGCAAGGCCGAGAAATGCACCCTGTGTTATCCCCGCATCGAGGTGGGGCAGCCGACGGTGTGTTCCGAGACGTGCGTGGGACGCCTGCGATACCTGGGCATCTTCCTCTATGACGCCGATGCGGTCACCGACGCCGCGTCGGTCGCCGACGAGCGCGATCTGTATGAGGCGCAACTCGATCTGATCCTCGACCCGAACGATCCGGCCGTGATCGCCGCGGCGCGGGCCGCCAACATCCCCGAGGACTGGCTCGACGCGGCCCGCCGTTCACCGGTGTACGCACTCGCGAAGAAATACCGGGTCGCGTTGCCGCTGCATCCGGAATATCGGACGATGCCGACGGTCTGGTACGTACCGCCGCTGTCCCCCATCGTCGACCTGCTGTCGGAGCAGGGACATGACGCCGAGAGTCACCGCACGCTGTTCGGCGCGATCGACGCCCTGCGGATTCCCGTCGAGTACCTCGCCGAACTCTTCACCGCCGGCGACACGGCGGTCATCGACTCGGTGCTGCGACGTCTCGCGGCGATGCGGGCGTACATGCGCGACGTCACCCTCGGCCGTGAGCCCGATGCGGACATCCCGGCATCGGTGGGCCTGACGGAGGAAGAGGTGTACACCATGTACCGCCTCATGGCCATCGCGAAGTACGAAGAGCGATACGTGATCCCGACGGCGCACCTGGAGCAGGCGGAGAAGCTGGACGAGATGGCCTGCTCGCTCGACTACGAGGACGGCCCCGGCATGTTCGACTCGTCGGCCTTCGGGGAGGCGAGTGGTCGGCCGGCCCCGGTGTCGGTCGAGACCTTCCACGCGCTCAAGCAGCGGCAGACCGGCGATGTCGCCGCCGGCGACCGTGCGCTCGCCGGCCGGACGAATCTGCTCAACTGGGACGGCAACGGCGTTCCCCCCGGGATGTTTCCCGAACGGGGTGGGCAACCGTGAGATCGCTGCGCCGCAGGCATACCGGTCCGGACGACCGGGTGATCCATCAGGTGGCGTCCTGGTGCCTCGGATATCCCGATGACGTGCTACTCGGCCGGCTCGACCTGCTGCGCGACGCACTCGACGAACAACCGCCGGTGCGGCAGGTCACGCTGCTGCGCGGATTCGTCGATCATCTCGACACCGCAGACCCCGACGGGCTCCGCCGCGACTACATCGATGTCTTCGACCTGTCCCGCAAACACACTCTCTACCTGTCGTATTGGACGGACGGCGACACCCGTCGTCGAGGGGCGACGCTCGGCGAGTTCAAACAGCTCTACCGCGACAGCGGTTTCCTCGTCGATCTGGGCGGCGAACTACCGGACCATCTCCCCATCGTGCTCGAGTTCAGCGCTCGAGCGGATCCGCGTCGGGGCCGCGAGGTCCTCGAGAAGTACCGCCCTGCACTGGAGTTGATCCGACTGGCGCTGGCAGAGCGGGGCAGCCACCACGCCGATGTCCTCGCCGCGGTCTGCGCGACGTTGCCCGGGCCGGCACCCGCCGACCGCGAGTCGGCGATGGCACTGCGCGCGCCGATACCGATGGAGTCCGTCGGTCTCGAGCCCTTCGACCCGCGGCTCCTGCCGATCAACCCGACGTGATTGTGAGGTGAGCCGTGGACATCTTCTTGTGGGGCGTCCTGCCGTACGTGACGCTCGGGCTGCTCATCGGCGGGACCGTGTGGCGGTACCGATACGACAAGTTCGGGTGGACCACGCGATCGTCCGAGCTCTACGAGTCGCGGCTGCTCCGGGTCGCGTCGCCGATGTTTCATTACGGCATCCTGGTGGTCATCGTCGGACACGCGATCGGCCTGGTGATCCCCGAATCCTGGACCGACGCACTAGGGGTGTCCGAAACGCTGTATCACTACGGTGCCGGGCTGTTCGGCATCATCGCGGCGGTGGCCACGCTCGTCGGGATCGCGTTGCTGATCTACCGGCGCAGGACGACCGGCCCCGTCTTCATGGCAACCACCCGCAACGACAAAGTGATGTACGCGGTACTCGTCACCGCTCTCGTCGCGGGCACGTTCATCACCCTGATCGGCACCATCGACCCACACGGACCGGGCGTCAACTACCGGCAGACCGTTTCGCCGTGGTTCCGGTCGATATTCCTGTTACGGCCCGACATCGACGCCATGAACGCCGCTCCGTTGCGTTTCCACGTTCACGTCCTGATCGGCATGTTGCTGTTCTGCCTCGTGCCGTTCACCCGCCTGGTACACATGTTCACCGCGCCACTGCACTACCTCTTCCGCCCCTACATCGTCTATCGCAGCCGTGATCAGCGCACCGCCCCGGGCAACCAACCGGCCCGGCGGGGGTGGGCTCCGGTCGGAGCAAAGGATCGGGATCGATGACCGCACCCACCGCAGATCCCGCAGCGCTCAGAGCCGGTCAGGGACTGAACCTCTTCCTCGCCACCCTCGCCTTCTGCATCAGTTTCTGGGCGTGGAATCTCATCGCACCGCTGGGAGTCCGGTATTCGGACATCCTCGATCTCTCGTCGACGCAGAAGTCGGTGCTGGTCGCCATCCCGATCATCGTCGGCTCGCTCGGCCGCATCCTGACCGGCGCGCTGACCGACCGCTTCGGTGGTCGCCTCATGTTCCCGGTGCTGCTGGTGGCGACCGCGCCGTTCGTAGTCCTCGTCGCGGTCGCCGGGGAGATCGGTTCCTACCCGATGCTCCTCGTCATGGGGTTCTTCCTCGGTATCGGCGGTACCACGTTCGCGGTCGGGATCCCCTTCGTGAACGCGTGGTACGACCCGTCGAAACGCGGATTCGCGACCGGCGTGTTCGGCGCCGGGATGGGCGGCACCGCGCTGTCGGCGTTCTTCACGCCGCGATTCGTGAGCTGGTTCGGCTACGTGACGACCCACGTCATCATCGCCGTCGCGCTGGTGGCCGTCGCGGTCATCGTCTGGATGTTCATGCACGACGCGCCGCAATGGCGTCCGAACCGCGATGCCGTGGCACCCAAACTGATTGCGGCGGCCAAACTCCCGATCACCTGGCAGATGGGCTTCCTGTACGCGGCGACCTTCGGTGGGTTCGTCGCCTTCTCCACGTACCTGCCGACCTATCTCAAGGACATCTACGACTTCGACCTGCAGGCGGCCGGGACACGCACCGCCGGTTTCGCCGTCGCCGCGGTCATCGCGCGCCCCCTCGGCGGCATCCTGTCCGATCGTTTCGGGCCGCGCATCATCACGGCGGTCTCCACCGCCGGCGCGGCACTCCTCGCGGTCTGGATGATCACCCAGCCGCCGCTCGAGATCCCCGCAGGTCTGGACTTCGTCCTGATGGCGGTGTGCATGGGACTCGGATCGGGATCGGTGTTCAGTTGGGTGGCCCGGGACGCCCCGGCGGCCCGAGTCGGCTCGGTCACCGGCATCGTCGGCGCGGCCGGAGGTCTCGGCGGGTTCTTCCCGCCGCTCGTGATGGGAGCGACCTACGACGCCGCGGCGCACAGCTACACGGTCGGCCTCGTCCTGTTGGTGATCACCGCGTGCTTCGCCCTGGTGTTCACCATCTTCGGGATCAAGCGGCGAGAGGGTCATCCCACCTGACCGTCCACACCACCGATCAGCGACCGTCCAGGTCGCCGGTTATATTGCTCTTCGACGAATCCGTGCGGGCCTGCGAGCACCGCACCAGCGATGGAGAACAGCGACGTGGGCGGCCCGAATGACGCATGGTCGAGTCACGTCGTGCGGCCCGGCCGTGTACTCCGACTCGTCGACGTCACGCCGCAGGATCTCGACGACCTCCTCACCGATATCCGCTCGGACATCCCGGTGATCCTCGCGTACTGGCGCACCGGTCTGAACAGTGCGCGCGGAGTCGTCGACGAGATCGCCGACGCGATGACCGACATTGCGATGCGCCTGTTTCCCGTATGGCTCACCGACGACGATCTCGGCCCGACGGTCGATACCGCGACCGCAGAGCAGCTGGCACGCGAGCTGTGCTCGGGCAACGAGGATTATCGACCGTTCGTCGTCGAGCTGGCGCGTGCCGCTGCGGCCGGGACGGCGCCACGATCACAGTTCTCCACGGAGATTCGCATACGCGGGCTCGCCCGGCTGATCCGACGCGGTTATGGCAGAGAGTCGATCGCGGTGGCCGTCGGGGCCGACGAGGTTTCCGGTGCGGACGTTCAGAACGCGGTGTCGGAAGCCCTCACGTGGCTCGCCCACCACGGTCGGCTCACCGTCTGGTTGCCGGCAGGGGTGATGCCGGAGGTGACGCGCTGCACCCACGTGAGAGGCCGGCCCGATCGAATGGGTGCACCAGCTCAGCAGGCAGATCACCCGACACCTCGCTCCGACGACACCGACGATCCTCCGGTCCTCACCATCTCGCGATGCGAGGGACTGCCGTCGCCACACAGCGCAGCGGAACAGGCACTCGAACGCGCTTTGTCGAGGACGATCTGGGCCGACGGCCGACGATGGAACCGTAGGATCGACGATCTCGACCCCATGCTCCCCATGGCGATCGTCGACGTGTTCTGGCCGCACGCCCGGCTCGTCGTCGAGGTCGACGGCGACGACCATCGTCGGCCGGACAAATACGCGGCCGACCGCGCCCGCGACAACATGTTGCAACGCCAGGGGTGCATGGTCCTGCGCTACACCAATCAGCAGGTGCTCTCCGACGTCGGGCTCGTCGTCGACGAACTCCGAACGACGCTCCGTTTGCGTTCAGAGACCCATATTCTTTCTGCCGCAACCTCATTCGCCACCACCGTCGAACGTCCCGAGGAGAGTTGAGATGGATCATCCGCAGCTGACACCGTCGGAGAGTGCCGTGCTCTTCGTGCTGATGGCGCAGGCGCGCGAGGTACGCAACCCTGACCTGGCGGCACTCGCGCCCGAGCTGAAGAAGTCCAGCCGGGACAAGCTGAACCGGTTGGGTCTGATCGAATCACGCAAGGGCGCTCGCAACGCCTTCAGCCATTCGCTGACCGATCGTGGATGGGCATGGTGTGCCCAGGAACTCAGCGCCGCGCCCCCGCCGAAGTCATTGCCCCCGATCCGCGCGCTCTACGCGGTCATGGCAGGGGTCGGTCGCTACCTGGAGGCGAGCGATCTGCGGTTGCACGAGGTGTTCGGGGTGGTCGGGGGTGGATCGGCGGCAGACGCGGAACCCTCCGCAGAGCCGCCGGCGGATGCGGTTCCGCTCGAGCGGAGAATCAGGGCCACGTATAACGCCGTGACGTCCGGCCCTGGACGGTGGGTCGGTGTCCTCGCACTGCGTCAGGCGCTCGCCGGCATCGATCGCTCGGAGTTGGACACTGCGCTGGTCGCTCTCCAGCGAGAACCGGGAGTCAGCCTCATCCCGCAGGAGGACCAGATGCTGCTGACCGATGACGGGCGGAAGGCGTCCGTCCGAGTCGGCACACAGGATTGCCACCTCTTTGCCATCGAGGAGGTCTGATGGACACCCAGACCAGACGAGCGCTCGAGGCCATCCGTCTCGACTGGGCGACCACACCGGACGATGTCTGGGGGCCACAGGCACCACTGCACGTTCCGGGATTGCACGACAGCATCGTCGACGAGATCCTCCGCGCCTTCGGCGACGCGGCCCGCAGCACCTCCGCAAGTCCACTCGGCGTCGCTGTCCGCGGTCCCGCCGGATCGGGGAAGACACACCTCTTCGGTCAGGTCCGCGAACAGGTCCACTCCCGCGGCGGGTACTTCTTTCTGGTGAAACTCCTTGACGGTGAGGACTTCTGGAGATCGATTCTGGTCGGCCTGTTGGAGGACCTGAGTCGTCCGACCCCGACGCACCGTTCGCAACTCACCCAACTTCTCGATCGTCTGGGTCGTGAGGCGGGCCTGCCCGACGAGATCATCGCCGCCGTCTCGGGCGAGGCCGAACTGTCACCCGACCACCTCGACCAGTTCATCCGAGGTGTCTACACCAGGCACTCTCGCCACCGCCGACGATCGCAGCACATCCTGCGCGCGCTCGTACTGACCGAGTCCGATGACTTCGCCGTCAAGGATCTCGGCGAGTCGTTCCTCCATCTCGACATCGACGATGCTGAAGATCTATCGGCCTGGGGCATCCGGAACGCCCGGCTCGGATACCAGGAGATCGTCGAGAACATCTCGCGGATCATCGCGTTCGACAATGCCGCGGTTCTGGCGATCGATCAGATCGACACCCTCATCGAGGCCGCCAAGTCGGAACGACGTGAGGACGAGAACTCGGTCGAGAAGGTGGCTCACGGACTCATGTCCGTCAGGGAGACGATGAGCCGCACCGTCGCCGTCGTCTCCTGCATCACGGCTGCCTGGGAATACCTCGAGAGCCACGTCATGAGGTCAGTGGTCGACAGATTCCGCCAACCGCCGATCTTGCAGCGACCGACGACGGTGGAGTTCGGGCGGACCCTCCTCGCGAAACGCTTCGCTCCGTGCTTCGCCGAGGCAGGTTTCTCACCGCCGTACGCAACCTGGCCTGTCACCGAAGAGGCCCTCGCCGAGGGACGCGACTACACTCCGCGCGAGCTGATGCGCGCTGTTGATCGCCACATCGCGGCATCCGTGCGCTCCGACACCTTCACCGAGATGCGCAGCCTCGGTCGAACGAGCGTGACCGACAACGGCCGCGCCTCCGAGGACAACCCCGAATTGGCCCAACTAGACCGGCGATTCGAACAGCTCAAGTCCACCGCCGACATTACTGCAGCCACATCGGCCGAGCAGGAAGATACCGTCGTTCCGCCGCTGCTCCACGCAGGTCTCGCATCGTGGATCGAAGCCCTACCCGAAGACGGCGACCGGTTCCAGCAAGATCCGAAGCCCAGCCCCAAAGCCAACCTCCACGGGACATTGCGCCGAATCGTGGACCTCGAGACCGATTCTGAACAATCGTGGAGCTTTCGGGCAATCGCAGCGACCCACTACCGATCTGTTCAATCCCGCCTCGCCAACGCCACCACTGCCGCCGGACTCAGTCTCGGCGGCAAGCGGCGCACCCTGATCGTCCTGCGCCGCACGCCGTGGCCGTCGGGAGCGAAGACCACCCAGATGGTCGACGAGATGCACGCACGCGGCGGGCATGTGGTCGCGTGGTCCGACGACGACATCCGCACCCTGATGGCGCTACGTCAACTGCGTTCGGAGCGTTCGGAATTCCTGAGCGAGTGGATCGCCCTGCGCAATCCGGCCGGGCAGATCGCGTTCCTCCGCGACATCGTGGCGCCGTCCCTCGCGACCGAACCGATGACGGGGCCCGGCGAGGACGGCCGGCACGCCGCACCCGAGCCTGCCCTGCTGCCCCCGCTGGCAACCCAGCCGCTGACTGTCCCCGAGCCCT